>NZ_MUNY01000078.1 GCF_002002735.1 Algoriphagus sp. A40
GGGGAGGGTTTTTCTGCTTCAGTGGGCTGGGTTTCCACTACAGAAGGCTTTTTTTTGGGAAGGGCCTGCTCTGGGGTGATGGCCTGTTGGTCGAGGATTGCGTAGACTAGTTCGTCTTTCTTGAGGCCTTTGAAGTTTTTCACTCCTAGCTCCTCAGCAATCTCCTTCAGTTCAGATAAAAGCCTGATTCTGAGTTCTTCTATGTTATACATAAAGAGGGTATGAAATAAATATGATGTTGTAAATGCGGTATTTGGGATCGTGGATGATTTTCTGAGCAAAAAAGGTCTGCAGGAAAAGCTCAAGTCAAAGCGGGCTGACTTGCTCATACACGGTGATGGCACAATATTAACCCATGCTTTTGGATTTAACAAATTTTTTGTTTCGATCCAGTTTTTTGAAAGTCAGGGAATTGAATTCGAGATTGAAAGTTTGAGATTTGAGATCATTATTATCCGCTACTTAGCCTGTAGGTTAAAATCTAATTTTAAAAAAGCGGATAATAGCCAACAATTCACATTCGGCAGTCCACTAATATCGATTAACGATTAACCAATTAACTATTAACGAATCACCCTCTCCGCTCAAAGTGTGCAAAAGTTCTGGATTTGTCACTCCATCAGGTGTCTAATTATGGTCAGGGATTTGAATGGGCTGGGATTATCCATCTGTTCGGCATAGAAGTTTAGGAGGTGATCGAGGAGTTTTCGCCTGAGTGTCACGGGGATTTTCACCCGGCAAAGGTACTTTTCATCCTGAAGATTTTGAAGATATTCAAGGATTGGGGAAAGTTCGTTTGGGCTAAATGGCTGATTTTTAGATTCGAGAATAAATCCTTCAGGTTCCTCCGGGGAAAAGCCCAAAAACTTGGCTTTTTCAATCAAAAAGACCAAAGGGAAATGGGATAGATGCGTATCTGGCAGATCCAGAATACTCACACTTTTGGCGAGGAAATCAAATAATCCCTCATTTTGGTAGTTTTCATAAATGCTCCGGTTGATCACTTCAGTCATAAACAAAGCAATGCTGGTACGAGAAAACTCGAAAGGAATCCGCTGATGGGCACTTTGGAGTTTGGCTTCTGAAATCCGTTGAAGCCCGGCGTTTTCTTTGTCATAGACCACCAGGTCGAGTAAGGTCAGCGGTTGGTAAAGCGCCATTTTGGACCCTTTTCCCATGCTTCTCACCCCATTGACCAGATACGATTTCAGTCCCAACTCCCGGGTGAAAATCTTCACAATGATGCTCGTGTCCTTGTATCGGATCGAACTGAGCACAATGCCTGAAGTTTTGCGGATCATTGGAACGGTGATTTGAGATTCGAAATTTGAGATTCGAAATTCCGTCGCTCCACATTCAACCTATTTTTCCAATCAGCCATTTACGATTTTTGATTTACGGCCTTAACCCTACCTTCGTCTCTACCTTCCTGTTTTTTCAATCCGAAATTCCACATCCGAAATCCGACATCCCTTCACCTTTTATCCTCCAAAAAACATTTGCGACACCGCGCCTCATAGCTGTCTTTTTCCCCTAAAACCACCTTTTCTTTTGCACTGGAAAGTCTCAGTGAAAAAGCAGCCAAGTCTCCGCATTTCATGCAGATCGCGTGGACTTTGGTTACATACTCTGCAATCGCCATCAGCCTTGGCATGGGCTCAAAGGGTTTCCCCTCGAAATCCATATCCAGACCTGCCAAAATTACCCGCTTACCCTGATTGGCTAATAGCTGAACTACCCGGACGATTTCTTCATCGAAAAACTGTGTCTCGTCTATACCGACCACATCGCAGTCACCGCTGAGCAACAGAATGTCCCCGGCAAATTGGACCGGAGTGGATCTGATGGAGTTTTCATTGTGGGAGACTACATCCGATTCGTGGTATCTGCGGTCAATGGAAGGCTTGAAGATTTCCACCTTCAGTCTGGCCAACTTAGCGCGGGTAAGCCTCCGTATCAGTTCTTCTGTCTTGCCGGAAAACATCGAGCCGCAGATCACTTCGATCTGTCCTTTCTTTTCGGTTTGTCGGCGGTTGCTCAGAGAAGGTTCAATAAACATCGTTACTCAGTATATGCTAAATGCGGGAATTTGTTGATTTCTGCCACCCGGATGATCAGTTCGCCTTCCAAAAGTTGGGTTTGGCAAGAGAGTCTTTCATTGGTACGAAGCCGATGTTGGCGTCGGTATATTAATTCAACTTCGGTCTCCGGACTCAGGTTTTCCAGACCCTTGACCACGATCATTTTGCAGGTCGTACACCGGCCTTTTTTCCCACAGGCATGCATCCAATCCGTACCGTTTTCATGAATTAATTCGATAACTTTACGATCAGTGCGCTCCGAATCAATTGAAAGATTTCCCAGGTTTTGAATGACTATTCGGGGCATTTGTTCGTTTGCTTTTGAAAACAAGACCCACTCATGACAGTTCAAATTAACAGCAATTATTTAGAAAATTATTCCCGTGACTATGCTCGTCTGGTATGTGAGCGATTTTTCTCCAGCCGGCAATTTATCACAGGTCAGGATATCATCCAGCTTACCAGCAGTACTCAGGTCAATTTTTTTATCATTAAACGGCTGTTTGAACTTTGGCAGGAAGAGCTCGCGAAGCTAAAAAGCAGTCCCTATTTTGATTATCGCGATATCGCGGTCCATGAAGCGCTCACCCAGTTTATGAATGTGCTGTCCCGAAGAATTAAGGTTGAGAGAACCAATCTTGAGCCTTTGGTCCAAGAAGCCGTATGCCAGGCTATTCAAGTGGCCACAGACCCGGTCTCATTTTATCAAAAAGAAATCGGAAAAGCACCAGCAGGAAAAATCAATGAATTCCTCAGAGAAAATAAAAAATACTATAAGTGGCATGACAAAGCGGTTGTTTTCCTGATTGACAAAACTGGATTTGGACATGATTCGGATGCTTACCTGAGGGCAATTGCAGCCAATTACCAGGTCGTGAAAGATTCCTTTGAATCGGTAAACCTTCTTTTGGCCACTTTGGGAGATGTCAAAGCTTTTGACATGGACCTATACCTGGAAAATAAACCTGACACTTCCGAAGTTCAACCGGATGTGGTAAGTGTTCCCGAGACGCAATCTTCTTTTTTTGAAAAGATAGAGGAGAATCGCAGCTTCCAACAAGCTTCGCCCCCTCCAGCTGAACCTATCCAGCCAAAGCAGGCGGTAGATATTGCACCTCCGGTGAAAAAGCCATTCATCAGTGGAGGTGCTTCTTTGGAGGCTTCTAAACTGAAGGCTCATTTTGCGATGGAATCTTATCGGGGAATGAAAGGGATCATCGGTGAGCTTTCGGAAAGTCTCGCCCTGAATCAGCGCTTTATGTTTACCAAAGAATTATTTGATGGGAATGCTGACCTGCTCCGGCATGCACTGAAGTCTATCGATGAGGCTGGATCTTTTGATGCTGCAGTGGATTTGATCAATTCCAGGTATGTTTCGGAATTGGATTGGAAAACAGACTCAGAGGCCGTTCGGGAATTTCTCCAGCTGGTCTACCGGAAATACGCGGACTAGTCTAGCTGAAATCTTGGAGAGAAAGCCTTTTTGTTGTTTTGTATGTAGTGAGAAGTAAAAAGTAAGTGGTCTGGATCACTTCAACATACTACTAACTGTTCACCACTTACATCCTGCCCACTGTCACAGCGCAATGTAAATTTGCCCGCTGCAAACTGGGACTGATCACTGCCTACTGATCACTGCCTACTGCCTTCACCCCAATCTTCCCAGCTGAGTCGCCCGTGAGGAATCCATTTTGATAAAGATGAAAAGCAAAACGGTGAAGGACCAAAGTGAAGACCCTCCATAGCTGAAAAATGGCAGGGGAATCCCGACCACAGGAAACAATCCGATGGTCATTGCGATATTGACCATGAAGTGGAAAAGCAGAATCGAAACTACACAATAGCCATAGATTCTGGTAAACCGGGTTTTTTGGCGTTCGGCCATGATGATCAAACGATACAGTAAGCCAACAAATAGGCTGATCACCACCAAACTGCCAAACCAGCCGAATTCTTCGCCCAGAGTACAGAAGATAAAATCCGTGTGCTGTTCGGGCACGAAGTCAAACTTGGTCTGGGTTCCTTCCAGATAGCCTTTTCCGAATAACCCTCCGGATCCGATAGCAATTTTGGATTGAGTCACGTTCCAGCCTACCCCAAGCGGATCAATATTTGGATTGAACAAAACCATGATCCGGTTTTGCTGATGCTCGGGGAGTTTGGAAACCACAAAATCCAGTGAATAGATAAATGCTATCAATCCCAAGCCTATCAGGGAAAAAGCAACAACCCGTTGCCAGGTTCTTTTTCCGAGAAAAATCAAAATCAACACAACTACAACAATTGTCCCTGCAAGGAAGAGGTTGTTTTCAACACCCAAGCCTAATAGAGCTATAGCTGCAAATCCAAATCCCAAAACATAATAAATCGATGGCAATCCTTCACGGTAAAACATGAGAAGCATGGCAAAGTAAACCATGGCTGTACCTGTATCCGGTTGAAGGAGGATCAAAATAACCGGAACCAGCAAGACCCCAAATGCGATGACTTGGTAGTTCTTTTTGGAAAGGTCAAAGGTCGGTCGCTCCATTACCTTTGCCAAGGCCAGTCCGGTGGCAAATTTTGCAAACTCTCCCGGCTGAATCCGAAAATCCCCGAAGCCGATTGAAAGTATCTGACCATTTACCTCTTTACCCACAAAAGGGGTGATGATCAACAGCCCAATAAATGCCAGATAGATAAAGAGGGACAAATTTTCAAAAAATCTCGAATCAGCGACCATAATGATAGTAATCAGCATGATGGCTGTCCCTATCCAAACCAACTGTTTTCCTGAGTTGATCGAAAAGTCAAAAATACTTTTTTCGGCCTGACCGTCGTAAACTGCCGCATAGATATTAAACCACCCGATCATGACCAGCGCGAAATAAATCGAAACTGCGATCCAATCCACCCGGTTGATATTGATATCCGATTCTCGCATCAGTTGATAAAGTTTCCTGCCAAAACGTATTCCTGAAGTGCTGGACGCGTTATTTCACCTTTCAGATATTTTTCAATCATCAGAGAAGCGGTACTTGCTGCTGCCCTACCTCCCCAGCCGGCATTTTCCACATAGACTGCTATAGCAATTTTGGGATTGTCCTTTGGAGCAAAAGCGATGAATACCGAGTGATCCTCACCGTGTGGGTTTTGAGCTGTTCCGGTTTTACCCGCAATCACCAAATCCTTAATAACTGCCCGGTTTGCCGTACCATAAAGTGCTTCAGCCATGGCATCCTGTATCAGGTCAAAATGGTGGGCATCTATTCCCACGTCATTCTTGATCTGGTATTTTGCAGGAATCAAAGTCGGATCTCCGTCCAGTTCCTTGATCAAGTGAGGCGTGTAGTAATAACCTTTGTTTGCAAAAATGGCCGCAAGATTAGCCATCTGTAACGGAGTCACGAGCATTTCTCCCTGCCCGATCGATAGGGAATAAATCGTGGAATACTTCCAATGCCCCTCTCCATAAACTCTGTCATAAAGCTTGCTTGATGGGATCGATCCGCCTTTTTCATTGGTCATATCCACGCCCAAAGTTCCTCCCAATCCAAACTTCAAAACACTTTCTCTCCAGGCATTCAGGCCGATTTCTGTGTCTTTGAAGGTATTGGAGGAAACTTCCCGGTTAATAATTTGACGGAATGCCTGATGGTAATACGGGTTGCATGAATTTCGTATGGCCCCAAAGAGATTTACGGGATTGGGATGATTGTGGCAAGCAACCAATGATTTGTTGCAGGGGAAAGTAGTTTCTGGAAATAGAATGCCCTCCTGTAGGCCGATCAAACTCTGCACGATCTTGAAAATTGATCCCGGAGGATAGGTCGCCATGATGGGCCTGTTGAAAAGCGGTTTGCTCGGATCGTTATTCAGTTTGCGATAGCTTTTAGAAAAGTCGGCACCTGTCAACCCGTTTGGATCATAGAATGGAGCAGAGATCATGGCCAGAATTTCTCCGGTTTTTGGCTCGATTGCCACCACGGAACCTGTTTTTCCTGCCATCAATAGTTCCCCGTACAATTGAAGATCCATGTCAATGGTGGAGGTGACATTTCTACCCGCTACTGAGGCAGTGTCATATTCCCCATCTTTGAAAGGTCCTTTGTCTACACCACGGACATTGACCATTTTGTATTTGACACCTTTTCTGCCGCGGAGTTCATTTTCATAAAACCGCTCCATGCCTGCCAATCCCACATAGTCTCCCTGTGCATAGTATTTCACCGTGTCGCGATCGAGTTGTCCGGCACTGATCTCTCCGATATATCCCAAAGCATGTGCTGCCGTGGAATTAGGATAGGAACGGACAGAGCGGGTTGTAATGAACAAACCCGGGTAATCCACAAGGAAGTCCTGGATTCGAGCAAAATCTTTTGTTGAAAATTGCTTGATCAGGGTGGAGGGCTTTACCGAAGAATATTTCCGCGCAGCGGTATACGACTCGATCAATTGCTCCTTGGAAATTTTAAAAAGTTCGCAAAAGCGGGTCGTATCACCCACTTTGAACTCTTTGGGCACGATCATAACATCAAAAATCGGATTGTTGAACACGAGCAGCTTTCCATTTCTGTCGTACACCAGTCCGCGATAGGGGTGATCCACAATCCTTTGGATGGCATTGCTTTCAGCTCTTTTCATAAAGCTGTCATCCACCACCTGAATCAGGAAAAGTTTGGTAAGCAGGATAATGCTCACCAGGAAAATAAAGATGAGAATGACTACAGGTCTTTGGTCTTTCATCAGATTCCCCTCCTGCGTTTGAAGAACAGTAGTTGTACAAGTATAACCAAAAGGCAGGTGAAAATTGAGGAAAAAAAGCTTTTGTTAAGCACTCCCAAAAAGCCCCCAGTTCCCCACTGATCGGCTGTAAAAAACACTACTGAATAGGCGAAAATAAGGGGGAGGGAATAGCTCAGGTACCAGCCAAATCCCATTTCCGAAAGGGAAGGTTCTTCCGTATCCACATATCCTCCGGTCGGGCTGATGGCCCGAAGCCAAAGCGATCTTGAAAATGCCAGGAAAGTAGCTGCGGCAGTATGCATCCCGATCGTTTCGTAGAAAACATCCAGCAAAAACCCCAGACCAAAGGCAATAAGAAGTAAAGGCACTGTTCGGATGGAAATTGGTAAAATCAAAATTCCGAGCAGGTAAATGAAAACAAATGCCACTCCAAAAAGGGCCAGGTTTTTCAAAAAGAAAATCTGAACCACTCCCAGGAAAATGATCAGCAGTAGATAGGAAATCAGATTTCTAATATTCATTGCTTACCTCAGATTGACGATAAAGCGAATCCAGTTCGTTGAATTGGGTGTTTTCAACAAGATATACATAGCTTACCTTGCTGAAATCTGTACTGAGTTTGATGGTAAGGTTCAGGTAATTCGGATCTTTTTCGTCAGGTGCTACCTTGGAGATTATCCCGATTAGGATTCCTTCCGGAAATACCGCATTGAATCCCGAGGTAACTATTGTGTCTCCTTCTTGTGTTTTCACGTGACGGGGCACGAAAAGCAACCTCGCCTCCGAAGAACTTTTACCGTCCCATTGGACAGAACCAAATACATCTGTGGATTTGATTTTTGAAGAGACCATCAATCCGGTATTCAGCAAGGAAAATGCCACAGAATAATTTTCTGATACAGATTTTACACGACCCACCACACCATCAGGATTGAATATCCCCATGCCGGGCTTGATCCCGTCCTTGGAGCCTTTGTTCAAAGTCAGGTAATTCTGGGAAAACCGCAACGAGTTGCCGATCACCCGCGCTCCCTTGAACTGATAGGTAGCAGCAAAAGCTGAATCCAAAGTGAATGACACGCTGTCAGGTTTAACCTGCAGGAGCAGAAGTTTTTGAAGGATTTCGGCGTTTTCTGAAGTCAAAGCTTCATTGTCCTCTGCCAAAGAAAAAAACTGAACTACGTCTGCTTGTTGTTTCAATACTGACCCGATCAGGTCATTGGAACTGTTGAAGAAAGCTGCACCCTGTGGAGAATTGTTGGAGACAATCATCCAGATTGCCGCCACTTCAAGAAAAACGAACAAGATAAATGCTCTTATTCGGTAAAGGAACTGGAGGATGCGTAGCATTCAGTACTTAAGTCATCAGGACGGTTCGGAAGTTTTGAATATTTTTCAGGGCAGTGCCTGTGCCTCTTACCACGGCTCGCAGAGGATCCTCGGCGATGTGGATTGGAAGCTTGGTTTTTTGATGCAATCTTTTGTCAAGACCTTTCAGAAGTGCTCCACCACCGGTCAGGTGAATCCCGTTGTCATAAATGTCAGCAGAAAGTTCCGGTGGTGCAATCTCCAAAGCTTTCAATACTGCCTCTTCAATTTTTGACACTGATTTGTCCAATGCAAAGGCAATTTCAGAATAGGAGACCTTGATTACTTTTGGAATACCGGTCATCAAGTCACGTCCTCGGATTTCATAATCGTCTGGAGCATCGTCCAGTTCGGTAAGTGCTGATCCGATTGCGATTTTGACTTTTTCAGCCGAACGCTCACCGATCAACAAATTGTGCTGTCGGCGCATGTAATCCAAAATGTCCTTGGTGAAAGTATCACCTGCAACACGGATTGACTGATCTGCGACAATACCTGAAAGCGCAATCAAAGCAATCTCAGTGGTACCACCTCCGATATCTACAATCATGGAGCCCATGGGCTTTTCGATGTCGATCCCGATCCCGATTGCAGCAGCAATGGGTTCATAGATCATGTACACTTCCTTTGCCCCGGCATGCTCGGCGGAGTCACGAACGGCTCTTTTTTCCACTTCCGTAATCCCTGACGGGATACAGATTACCATTCGGTGAGACTGGGGAAACATCCCCTTTTTCTGACCCGGGATCATTTTGATCAACCCACGGATCATTTGCTCTGCAGCATAGAAGTCAGCAATCACACCGTCTTTGAGGGGACGGATGGTCTTGATGTTCTCGTGGGTTTTTTCGTGCATGTTCATGGCCTCTCGGCCCACGGCAAGCACGCGATTCGTTGTCTTATCGATTGCAATGATGGATGGCTCATCCACCACAATTTTATCTTTGTGTATGATAAGGGTGTTTGCAGTACCCAAATCGATGGCTATATCACTAGAGAAAAAATCAAATAATCCCATTTTATACTTGTTGATTGACTTTTTATTGGAGTTTGATGTTTAAGATAGTACCTGAGTACCGTTTCTAAACGCGGGTCGGCAAAATTATTATCTTATATCGACAAAACTCAGATAAAGAAGATTTTTTTGTTTCCTGAGTGTAAATGAATTACTGATTGCTGCCTTGGGAGGAATTTTTGGGAATTTTCCGGTAAAAATTTCTATTTAACTGGATTAGAGCGTCCCCTTTTGCATTTCGGAATTCTTTCTATTACTTTTGCACCGTATTCGAAAGTTTCTGGAGGGGACAACAAGTCCCCTCTTTCATTATTCAAACGTATGACTGAACTGAGACAAGCTATCGAAGAATTGGTGGAAAAGCATCTTCCCAATGATTCTCACTTCGTAGTGGAAGTGAAATTGGAAGAAAAAGCGGGCAAAACCCGGGTGTTGATTCTCATTGATGCAGATCAGGGGATCACCATAGAAGCTTGTGCAAAGGTCAGCCGTGCGGTGTCTGAAGAGTTGGAAGCAAAAGAAATGATCGGAGAAGCCTATGTGCTTGAAGTTTCTTCTCCTGGACTTGACTTTCCGCTCAGCAGTAGGAGGCAGTATCAGAAAAATATCGGCCGTGAGCTGAAATTGACCCTGGCCTCTGGGACTGATGTTTTGGGTAAATTACTCGAAATGGATTCGGAAGGGGTAAAGTTATTGGTGAAGAAGAAGGAAAAGGGGAAAAAAGCCACCGAAGAGGAGCTCCTTGTCCCTTTCGCTGAAATCAAGAAATCTATCGTACAAGTATCTTTTAAATAACTCAAATGGATGCCAAAATCTTAATAGAATCCTTCGCAGAGTTTGCGAGATCTAAAAATGTGGATCGACCTACCATGATCCGTATTCTGGAAGACGTGTTCAGAGCAATGATCCGTAAAAAGTTTGAGACTGACGAAAACTTTGACGTCACGATCAATGCTGACAAAGGTGACCTGGAGATTTTCCGAATTCGTGAAATTGTCGACGACAACTCTGAAGATATTTGGGATTTTGACAAAATCAGTTTCACAGAGGCTAGAAAAATTGAGCCCGATTTTGAAATTGGAGAGGAAGTATATGAAAAGATCGAACTTGAAGAGTTTGGTCGCCGTGCCGTGCAGATGGCCCGTCAGACTTTGATCCAGCGGATCAAGGATCTTGAAAAGGACATTCTATATAACAAATACGAGGAGCAGGTAGGAGAAATCATCTCTGCGGAAGTTTACCAGATCTTGGGTCGTGAGATCCTCATGATCGATGGCGAAGGAAATGAACTGATTCTTCCAAAAGGTGAGCAGATTTCCAAAGACCGATTCAGAAAAGGAGACACCGTCAAGGCGATCGTACATCGGGTAGATATGATCAACGGAAATCCGAAGATCATTTTGTCCAGAACTTCCCCAGTATTCTTGGAAAGATTGTTTGAAAATGAAGTTCCTGAAGTGTACGACGGCCTGATCACCATCGTGAAAATCGTCCGTGAACCAGGTGAAAGAGCCAAAGTTGCAGTAGAATCTTATGATGACAGGATTGACCCGGTAGGTGCTTGCGTAGGTATGAAAGGTTCTCGAATCCACGCTGTGGTGCGTGAATTGCAGAACGAAAATATCGACGTGATCAACTTTACCGAAAACCTTGATTTGTATGTGACCCGGGCACTGAGCCCTGCAAAAGTATCCTCAATCACTGTGGACCAGGACAGAAAGCGGATTTCTGTTTTCCTGAAGCCTGATCAGGTTTCATTGGCAATCGGAAAAGGCGGGTTCAACATCAAGTTGGCAAGCCGATTGGTAGGATATGAAATAGATGTATTCCGTGAATTGAACGAATACGATGATGAAGATGTAGATCTGAATGAATTCGTGGACGAAATTGATGCTTGGATTATCGAAGAATTGAAAAAGACAGGTTTGGATACCGCCAAGAGTGTGTTGGCACTGACCAAAGAGGACCTGACGCGTCGTACTGAATTGGAGGAAGAAACAGTCGATGAAATTTTCAGAATCCTCAGACAAGAATTTGAACAATAAAAAGGGGGACTTCCCCCTTAGAATACCCTAATTTTACTTAGAATTTCGAAAGAGGTTTTTGCTTATGTCAGAAGATAAAATGATGCGTTTAGGCCAAATAGCCAGAAAGCTCAACGTGGGTACGGCAACCATCGTTGAGTCAATGGCTAAAAAGGGCTTTGAGGTCGAGAACAATCCTAATTCCAAAATAACCATGGAACAAGTGGCTATGCTGGAGAAGGAGTTCAAATCCTCAGCCCTTGAAAAAGAGGAAGCTTCCCACCTTTCAATAGGGAAGCGTCACGAGCCTATTTCGCTCGAACCTGAAATACCAAAGCAGGAAAAAGCCCCAGAACCGGCTCCTGCACCGGTTCATAAGGAAGAACCAAAATCTGCCGCACCTGATCCTACACCAACGCCAACGCCAGCTCCAGCTCCAGTACCAACACCGGAACCGGAAAAAGCTACGCCCGATGCTCCCAAATTGGAAGGCATCAAAATCCTGGGAAAAATTGACCTGGGAACAAAACCCGCACCTGCTCAAAACCAGGGCCAGGGCCAAAAGCAACATCAAGGACAAAAGCCTGGACAAGGTCAAAAGTCTGGTTCTCCTCAGAGGTATGAAAAGCCCCAAGATCCAAGGAGACCAAATCCAAATCAACAGAATAAGCCTGTTCATCAAGCTCCAAAACCAACACAAGCACCAACTCCTGCACCCACTCCTACACCAGTTCAGGAAGCTCCAAAACCGGCCCCCCAGCCTGTAAAAGAAGAACCGGTTCAGGATCAGGTGATCGCCGCAAAAGCAGATTCTCTTAAAGGATTGACAGTACTCGGAAAGATTGAGTTGCCAGTAGATCGTCCTAAGAAAAAGAGTGGCCCTGTGGCCTCTTCAGATGAACGAAATAGGGATAAAAAACGTCCCCGAAAGAGAATTGATAAACCAGGAACACCCAATCAAGGTGGCCAAAGCGGTCAAGGTGGACAAGGGGGACAAGGTGCTGCTAACAGACCACCACAAGACCAAAGAGGCGCTCCAAGACCGGCAGGCCAAAGACCTGGTGGCAATCAACAAAGACCAGGAGGCAATCAGCCTCCCCAGCGGGTACAAAAGGCCGAACCTACTCCTAAGGAAATCCAGGATCAGATCAAGCAGACTTTGGCTCGCCTTCAGGGATCAAAACCGGGAGGAAAAAAGACACAAACCCGTAGAGATAAACGCGCTGAAAGAGACCGTGATACTGAAGTAGAGGGTGAAGAGTCCAAAGTATTGAAAGTAACCGAGTTTATCTCGGCAAATGACCTTGCAGCTTTGTTGGACGTATCTGTTAATCAGATCATTTCAACTTGTATGTCTTTGGGTATGTTCGTTTCGATCAACCAAAGATTGGATGCTGAGGCGATCACTATAATCGCAGATGAATTCGGCTATGACGTGGAATTTACCAAATCCATCGAAGATGAAATGGTAGAAGAAGCAGCTGATGAGGAAGGAGATCTGATCGAAAGAGCACCGATTGTAACCATTATGGGTCACGTCGATCATGGTAAAACTTCCTTGCTGGATTACATCAGAATGTCCAAAGTGACAGCGGCTGAGGCCGGGGGGATCACCCAGCACATCGGTGCATATGACGTGAAGACCAAAGACGGCCATAAGATCGCCTTCTTGGATACTCCTGGTCACGAAGCCTTTACGGCGATGCGTGCCCGTGGTGCTAAAATCACGGATATTGCAATCATTGTAATTGCCGCAGACGACAGCATCATGCCTCAAACCAAAGAAGCGATTAATCACGCTCAGGTAGCAGGTGTTCCGATGATTTTTGCAATCAACAAAGTGGATAAGCCTAATGCCAATCCAGCTAAAATCAAGGAAGAATTGGCAAATTTGAACCTCCTCATTGAAGAGTGGGGTGGTAAATACCAGTCTCAGGATATTTCTGCCAAAACAGGTCAGGGTATCGATGAACTCCTTGAAAAAGTGTTGCTGGAAGCGGAAATCCTGGAACTGAAAGCCAATCCAAATAAAAATGCGGTAGGTACAGTTGTGGAAGCCTCCTTGGACAAAGGGCGTGGATATGTCTCGACTATCATGGTTCAGTCAGGTACCCTTCGTGTCGGAGATATCATGTTGGCAGGTCAGCACTATGGCCGTGTGAAAGCAATGTTTGATCACACTGGTAAAAAATTGAAAGAAGCTGGGCCGTCAACTCCTGTTCAGGTGTTGGGTCTCGGTGGAGCTCCACAGGCTGGTGATACGATCAAGGTGTACGACACCGAACGTGAAGCAAGAGAAATTGCCAATTCAAGGGAGCAGATTCAGCGTGAGCAAAGCTTGCGCACCAAGAAGCATATTACATTGGATGAAATCGGTCGCCGTTTGGCAATCGGTAGCTTCAAGGAGCTTAACATCATCATCAAAGGTGACGTGGATGGATCGGTTGAAGCGCTTTCCGATTCCTTGTTGAAACTTTCCAAAGATGAAGTCAAAGTATCCATTATCCATAAGGGTGTGGGTCAGATTTCTGAATCGGATGTGTTGTTGGCTTCAGCTTCTGATGCAATTATCCTGGGCTTCCAGGTGAGACCTTCCTCCAATGCCAAAAAACTTGCCGAGCAGGAAGAAATCGAAATCCGTCATTACTCAATCATTTACGATGCGATCAATCAGATCAAGGATGCGATCGAAGGTATGCTGGAGCCGGAGTTTGAAGAAATCATCACCGGTAACATTATCGTAAGAGAGATCTTCAAAATCACCAAGATCGGTACAGTTGCCGGTTCTTATGTGACAGATGGATTTATCACCAGAAAGAACAAGATCCGCGTAATCCGAGGAGGTATTGTAATCCACGAAGGAGAGATCGATCAGTTGAAGCGATTCAAAGACGATGTTTCTGAAGTGAAGGCCGGTTACGAATGTGGTATCTCCATCAAAAACTTCAACAACATCGAAGTCGATGATACGATCGAAGGCTACGAAATGAAGGAGATTAAGCGTAAAAAATAATCCTTCAAGGGATTGACCATAAAAAAGGAACGGCTTTCGTCGTTCCTTTTTATTTTTAGACCATGCTAACAGCAATCCAGGTTTTCGTATTAATCTTTTCTTCTTTTTTTCTCCTAAGTATTCTACTTGGAATGTATCGTCCGGTACTTGTTTTATGGTTTTTGGATCGGTTTAATCGACGAAAAGTCTTGAATTTTTATGGGAAATCATTTTTGATTACAATTCTTATTTGGGGGATTCTGGAATTTATTCAACAAATCACAATATAATATTTTGTAATTCAGTCAAATTATAGAATAAGTATTTTTGTTTTGGGTAAACATCAGTTTTTTGAATTATAGAATAGAATTTTTTCTATTTTTCGATTTCAATCCTGTTTCTTTTGAGAAAAGCTGTAGCCATAGCACTTTTACTTTGCTTCGCCATTTATCATTTTGGCTACTACGCATTCTATTACTCTTACCAGTACACCATGGAAAGTAACTGGAAAGAAAAAATCTACGGGGAACAGATCGGAGCTTTGGAAGAGCTGTTGATGGAGATTCCACTCGCTGCGCCTTACATGTCCAATCAAGAAGATTTTCAGCCTACCAATACACGATTCGAAAAAGACGGGAAATTCTTCCGTGCAATCAAACAACGCTATCAAAACGATACACTGCAAATTGTGTATGTACCGGATACCGCCAGAAAAGCATTGGAAACCACGGTCAAAAGCTGGATTTCATCTCTCACTGAGGATGAGCTTCCGCAAGACCAGAATGGGAAAACTCAGCTAAAGCTGTTTGTGAAGGATTATATTGAGGCTGAGGTTTATCAGATAGAATATGTAGCGCAAGACGCTATTGAAGATAAGATTGGGTTTATTTTTTCACCTTACATGAGTCCGGATTTCACTTTAGACTCCCCACCTCCACAGTTCTCCTGATTTTCTTTTTTCGAATACTAGTCCCAACAGTTAGTGGTTGATCTGTTGGACGTGTATTTCGTTTCATTCGGCACCATGTCCCTGTTGTGGATTTTCCATCAGGGGCAGTGCCATTTGTTTTGGTTTATACCCATTACCTAATCACACTATCTAATCCTATGAACTTAAAATCAATGTTCCTGGGCTTGCTTTTCGCAAGCTTGGGGCTGATGCAATTAACTTATGCCCAAACTCCGACTGATGGACTGATGATGCCTAAGGGCGAAATCTGTATTGCCGTCATCTACGAGGATGCTAACTGGGATCATTATTGGGAGGGGACCTACCTCCGTACCAATGGCAACATCGGGACATTCAACCGGAAAATGCTCATGCCGATGATCGTCGGCGGGATCACTGACAAAATCAATGTGATCGTCAGTCTGCCTTATGTAAAAACTTCTGCTTCCGCAGGCCAATTGACAGGAGTCGAAGGGTTCCAGGATTTTGGGATTTCGCTGAAAGCCCAGCTCGTCGAGAAGACCATGGAGAAAAGCAAGCTCATGGTATTTTCCAACCTCAGTTTCAGTACACCAGCCTCCAATTATTTGTCTGATTACATGCCTTTCAGCTTGGGATTTGGCGCAAATGAACTGGGGCTGAGAGCAATCGGCCAGTATGAATTGAACAAGGGCCCTTATTTAAGGGGATCAATTGCGTACCTGCACAGGGGCGCGACTGAAGCCGAACGCGATTACTATTACCAAGACGGCAGCTATTACACCGCAACCATGGATGTGCCGGATGCTTGGAATGCTCAGCTTGCGCTTGGTTCTTGGTTTTTGGATAAAAAACTTCGTGTTGAGGCTACCTTAACCCTATTGAATTCAACCTCTGGGGACGATATCCGAGCCTACAATGCTCCCCAGCCAACTAACAAGGTGGAATACGACCAAGTTGGTGGATTCGCCCAATATTACCTGAAGAAAGGTGGAGGGTTAGGCTTTTTGGCCTATTACAACCACATGTTTTCCGGTAGAAATATGGGACAGTTTTCAGGCTATGGCCTGGGATTGACTTATCAGTTTAAAGCCTTCTAAAGAACTTCAAAAATGAAAATACAACTACGATATTTATTCCTTCTAGTGACAATACTGGCATTTACCGGCTCGTGCATGGAAGATTTGCCTTCACAGCTGGAATATGAAGGATATGAATTTGCAGACTTAGACGAAGGTGCAGGGGAATGGAAATTGATCTTGATGTCAGGAAATGAAGAGGTGGTTATTCCCGCACCCGCAGCAGTAGGCTCAGCTGCCTTAAATCAGGAATTGCAGGATTCCAAAACCAAAATTGCCAATGCTACCGACGAACAGCGTAAATCAGTCTCCTATTGGACCAACAATCCTCTGATCCGTTGGAATGAAATCGCACTGGAACTTTCAGTGAAATACAATCTGATCCCGGGTCCCAACGCAGATGGAACCTATACTCTGCCAAATCCAGCAGATCCTTCGGCTACTCCTAATTTTCCTTTTGCCCATCCGCCCTACATCAGTCGGATGTTGGCTTACTTGAGCGTAGCCCAGTATGACGGTTTGATTACTTCCTGGCATTACAAGGAGAAATTTGGTCGACCAGCTCCGTATGTACTAGATCCTCAAATTGTCTCTGCTTATGCGGACAACGGGTTAAATTCCTATCCTTCGGATGGTGCAGTTGTAGCCATTACTTCGCGTGAGATTCTGTCTGCCATGTTTCCATTGGAAAAAGAATACCTAAGCAAACTGGCGGATGAGCATTTGGAATCACTTGTGATAGCAGGAATCAATGTAACCAGCGATGTCGAAGCTGGAAAATTGATCGGTACAGAAGTGGCTAAAAAAGCACTTGCGAGAGCTGCAAACGATGGGATGAAAAATGCCCAAACTCCAAAACCAAAATCGGATTCAATCAAAAATGCTGCCTTTCAGCGATTTGGATGGCAATGGGATAATCAGGAAACTCCGCAAAGACCTGTGGGCTTGACTCCGCTTTTCGGAAAAGTGAAAATGTGGAATGTGCCCAATGTAGAAGTAGTCCGGGCTCCAGTACCACCTACTCCAGGCTCTGAGGAATTCAACAAAGACGCTCAGGAACTCCAACGCTATGCAGACAACCTGACCCAGGATCAGCGGAGAATTGCCAACTTTTGGAATGATGGACTGAACACCTACAGCCCTCCAGGCCATTGGAACCGGTTTGCCAAAGAAACAGTAGTTAAGAATCGCCTGAGTCCTGTACGGACCGCACGGGTTTTTGCCTACATGAATATGGCCATCGTGGATGCGGGGATCAGTTGCTGGGATACGAAATATTACTATCACTATCCACGTCCGATTCAGACAATTCCCGGCTTCAAGACGATTCTAGGTACTCCAAACTTCCCAGCTTATACTTCAGGACACAGCACATTCTCATCTGCTGCTGCCGAAGTTTTGTCTCATTTCTTCCCAGCTGATGCAGCTAAATTCAAAAACTGGGCAGATGAAGCCGCAATGTCAAGAGTCTATGGAGGCATCCACTACCGATTCGATGCAGAGGAAGGCTTGAAACAGGGGAAAGCAGTTGGCGCCTATTCAGTTGCCAAAGCTCAGCTTGACCAAGCAGATTGATTGGCGATCAGTCTATGAGCAGTTGTCTGATTGCTTCTTTGGTATGAAATAACCTGAGAAAACAGCAGTCTTGACGCAATTCCCTTAAAATCAACCAAGTCCAATTACGACATCGCTAATGGACTTGGTTGATCTTTTCCTCTTATCTCCACTTTCATCAATCTCCATCACGTATGAAAATCCTGTTTTACCTGGGTTTGATCCTTCTGGTTCTGTTTGAATTCCTGAAAGTTTACTTCATCATGCCATTTCCGGGAAGTCAGCAATGGGATTCCATTGATTTCGCCTATTTCTTACACCAGTACCGATGGGTATTTCGGATTGCATTGGTGATTATTATAAGCATTGGTATCAAATCCGTGATTTCAGAGAAAAGGAAATGGGTTCCAATCCTTTGCATAATGATCGCTTTTGGAGCGATTGGAGTCCTCAATTTCAAAATGGCAGCTGATGCCATGTTTAAAGAACCCGAACAGCTGCGCTTTCTTACCCGGGATTCTTTTGAGGAAAGTGACAGCACACTGGTCGTTGCCATTGAAAACCAAGGTGAAGCCAAAGCCTATCCGATCCGCTACATCGTCTACCACCATCAGGTGCGGGATACCTTGGGCGGGGAGCCGATGATGGTGACCTATTGTTCTGTTTGTCGAACCGGAAGGGTATTTTCGCCGATAGTCGACGGCAAAGCAGAGAATTTCCGATTGGTTGGCATGGATCATTTCAACGCCATGTTTGAGGATTCGGAAACCGGAAGTTGGTGGCAGCAAGCCACCGGAGAAGCAATCACAGGGGAATTGGAGGGTAAAAAACTGGACGAAATCGAGTCCATCCAACTGACTGCGGGAGCTTTTTTCAAAGCCTATCCAGATGGGAAAATCATGGCGCCAGATCCGAATTTCCTTTCGAAATACGATTCCCTTGGAAAATTTGAAAAGGGGAAAAGCGAAAGCAAACTCACCGGCACAGACCCATTCTCCTGGAATGAAAAATCTTGGGTAGTTGGAGTGGACCTTGAAAACGGAGCAAAAGCCTACGACTGGAACAAGCTTAAAGAAACTGAATCCATCCGTGATCGGGTAGGTAATCAGGACATTTTGATCCTTTTGAATAAGGATACCCAGAGTTTCGTGGTTTTTGAAATTCCTTCGGACATCAAGTCCCATCTCTGGACAGGGGACACCCTTTTCCTGGATTCGGCGGCTTATTCATTTACCGGAAAATCACTGAAACCAAATCAAACAGATCTGAAACGCCTCAAAGCCTACCAGGAATTTTGGCACAGCTGGAGGACTTTCAGACCTAAAACTGAAAAATTTAACTAATCTAAACATGCCTTACATCGAACTTGAAGAGCATCTGCCCGGTATAATAGGACTGCTCGAATATAGAAAAGACACCGCTCAACCTATCAGAGATTTAACGCAATTGCTCTTGAGAGGTCCTTCCACTCTGTCTGAGGCAGAGCGGGAATTGATAGCCACCATTGTCTCTCATGGGAATGAATGCAAATTTTGCACCACGGCCCATGCAGAAACCGTCAATGAGCTGCTTCATGAATCCAATACCGTACAGCAGGTTTTGGACGACGTGGAGTCTGCTCCTGTTTCTGAAAAAATGAAAGCCCTGTTGATCATTGCAAAACAGACGCAGCAAAGTGGGAAAAATGTAAAGCCCGCCCATATCGAAAGAGCTAAGCAAGCAGGAGCAACAGATCTGGAAATCCACGACACCGTACTGATTGCTGCTCTTTTTTGCCTGTACAACCGCTATGTGGATGGACTTGGGACCAGTCTTCCAAAAGACAATTCCTATTTCAAATCTCTTGCGGAAAGACTGGCTTCCCAAGGATACTTCAGAAACCCCGCCGGATATGATCATCTGAAGGCAACTGCCAATAACATCTAACCCAAAATGAAAAAAACGCTACTTACGCTTTTAATTTTGAGCTTTTCGAGTTTGGTATTGTTTGCCCAAACAAAACTCACAGGCAAAATAACAGATGCCGAATCCGGTGAAAACATCATCGGAGCCACTGTCCTGATCAAAGGAAAACTTACCGGAACCGTGACTGATAACTCTGGAAAGTTTGAACTGAACACAGGGGTGGAATTGCCACTGACCTTGGAGATTTCCTACATGGGCTTCCAAAAGACCAGCATAGAAGTACAATCCAATTCGCCGATCGAGGTGAAGTTAATCCAGGCTACTGAATTGCTCAGCGAGGTGGTTTTCTCCGCTTCCAAGATCGAAGAAACCATCTTTGAATCTCCAGTGAGTATTGAAAAAATGGACATCAAAACCATCCGGGAGACACCTTCCATGAGTTTTTATGAAGGAATCCAAAATCTCAAAGGAGTGGAGTTGGTGACCAGCGGCCTGACCTACAAACAGATCAATACACGGGGTTTCAACAGCATCGGAAACCCGCGGATGCTCCAATTGGTGGATGGGGTCGACAATCAGACGCCAGGATTGAACTTTGCTGTCGGGAACCTCTTTGGTTCCAATGATCTGGATATGGAAAGTGTCGAGTTGATTCCTGGAGCGGCTTCTGCCCTTTACGGGCCGGTGGCTTTCAATGGTGTGTTGATGATGCGAACCAAAGATCCCTTTCTTTATCAGGGATTAAGCGTCCAGGCAAAAACCGGTATCAATCACGTCAACGACTCCTATGCTGACCCAAGCGGGGTTTACGATTTTTCGATCCGCTATGCCAAGGCTTTCAACAATAAGTTTGCCTTCAAATTGAACGCTTCCTATTTCACCGGCTTGGATTGGTATGCGACCAACTACGAGGATATCGATGCTCAGACTCCAATTGAGTCAAGAGGAGATAACAACCCAGCGAGAGACGCGCTCAACATCTATGGAGATGAAGTAGCCAGGACTTTGCCTGGAATAGGAAGGGTTTCCAGAACTGGATATGAGGAAAAGGACCTGATGAACTATGACTCCAAAGGATTGGGATTCAATACTTCTCTTCACTACCGTATCAATGAAAATATGGAATTGGTCTATGGCTATCAGGCCGGAAAAGGCCGGGCAGCATACACAGGCAGCAACCGATTTATGCTCAACAACTTCGTTTTGCAGCAGCATAAATTGGAACTGAAAGGCACTAACTTTTTCCTAAGGGGCTATTTGGTCACCGAAAATTCCAATGATTCCTACAACACCAGAGCACTTGGTCAGCACATCAACCGCACTTGGGTCCGGGATCTAAACGGACAGGTAGTTTCCCCCGATCAGGCGGACAATACTTGGTTTACCCGATATGCAGCGGCATTCGGAGGAGGCATTCCAACAGTGGAGGGAGGAAATCACGGCCTTGCACGATCATTTGCAGATGAGGGAAGGATGATCCCCGGTTCGGAAAATTACAATGCTGAAAAGGAGCGCTTAATTCATGTTCAAGGAATGAGTGGAGCCGGAATCCTAAGCCAAAGCAAGTTCTATCATGCCGAAGGACAGTACGATTTCAGCAACCAGATCAAGTTTGTGGATGTCTTGGTGGGAGGAAATTTCAGACTTTACGACATGTTCACCAACGGAACTTTGTATGATGATCTTGACAATGACGTCACAATTAAAGAAGGCGGCGCATTTGTCCAAGTTTCAAAGCGGTTTCTCAATGACAAGTTGAAATTCACTTTTTCTGAGCGCTACGATAAAAATGAAAACTTCGAGGGCAGATTAACACCTAGGATTTCTGGTGTGTTTTCCCCTTCGGAAAGACACAGCTTCCGTTCCTCCTATCAAAACGGATTTAGAAACCCAACTCCAGGTGATCAGTATATTTTCCTGAATGTGGGCCCGATTATCATTTTGGGCGGTGTACCGAGCAACAGTGAAGGGCTGAATGTGTATGAGAATTCTTATACCGCAGCATCGGTCGGGGCATTTGGATCTGCCTTTGGACAGGCAGTGGGTTCTGGCACTCCTCCTCCACAAGCTTTGATGAACAACCTGAACCTGCTCGAAAAATCGGATGTCGATTACATTAAGCCCGAGCAAATTTCCACGTTTGAAATCGGATACCGGGGACTTTGGATGGATAACCTCTCCGTAGATCTGAATTATTACTACAGCCGCTACACAGATTTTATCATCAACACCGTCGTGATCAGGCCAGACAGTGAGATTTTGTTGGAAAATGGCGACTACAACCCAGCCGCCGCGATGGATATTTTGTCGGGTAACATTCAGGCCTTCCAGCTTTATACCAATGCATCCGATGTGGTTGCTTCCCAGGGAGCAACCTTAGGTTTGAATTATTTGCTGCCTCGGGGTTATTCACTCGGAGTAAATGGGACTTGGGCTTCTTTTGACCTGATGGAAGCCGATGCCAACAATATTCCGGCTTTCAACACACCGGAATTCCGTACCGGAGTTACTTTCGGAAATCCCGAACTAACCAAGCGACTGGGATTCAATGTGGCCTGGAGATGGCAAGATGCCTTTGATTGGAGTGGAACTTTGACCCAGTTGAGGCCAGGTAGGATTGACGCATATTCCATGGTGGATGCACAACTCAGCTACAGACTTCCCCAATGGAAATCTGTAGTAAAGCTTGGTGCCAACAATCTCTTTGACAATCAGGTGTATCAAGCCTATGGCTCACCGACCGTCGGAGGATTGTATTATATCAGTTTGACCTTTGACGAGCTATTTAGATAATGGCCCAGACCCTAGCCATAGCTGACAATTCCGAGGTGGGTAGAGACAAGATCTCTGCCTACCTCTGGAGTGTTTTCCTGATTTGTTTTTTGGGAAATGCAAGTGCGGGAACAATCTCTACCATTGCCTCCGTCTACCTGCCGGTGATTGCAGATCAATTGGCCATCACCACCACTTCCGAAGAAATCAATGAAATCAGTGCCTACATCAATGCCCTTTACCTCGCCGGTTGGGCGATTGGGGGAATGACTTGGGGACTCATTTCTGATAAAATAGGCAGGGCAAAATCTCTGGCGATGTGCCTGGCTTCGGTAGGGATATTTACCATTGGGGTTTCATTTGCCGGATCATGGGAAATCGTGGTTTTGCTCAGGTTGCTGGGAGGAATTGCAGTCGGTGGAGTGATGGTCATCACTATGACGCTGTTGTCCGAGATTTGGCCCGCCAAAACGCGGTCAATCGTGATGGGCGTGGTTTCCATCGGATTTCCGGTGGGCATTTTCTCTTCCGGATTGGTCAACCTTTGGGTGAATGACTGGAGGCAGGCATTTTGGATCGGCGCAATCCCACTCCTTCTTGCCGGAGTTTCATTTTTGCGGTTGAAAGAATCCCAGCAGTGGAAGGTCTCCCAATTGAATATTGCAGGCGCTCAATCACAGAAAAATTCTCATTTTAAAGCGCCGGGATTAGTCCATGGAGCAGTGGTATTCGGCTCCATGTTGATTGCGCTTTGGTCTGCGTTTTCCTGGATGCCCACCTGGGTCCAAAGTTTACTTCAAGAGTCTTCCGGTCAAACAGAGCGGGGATCGGTGATGATGATTTTGGGTTTTGGGGGAATTATCGGCGGGATTTTATCCGGCTGGATTGTCAAAGTGATCGGCGTCAGGAAGTCCATGTTGGTTTGTTTTGTGGGAGCGCTTAGTATTTCTATTCTTCTTTATGGGTTTACACGGGAATTCTCATTTTGGATTTATCCCGCCATCATTTGTCTTTCTTTTTTCTTCGGAATAAGTCAGGGCTTATTATCATTTTACATTCCGCAGCTTTTTGCAGTTGACATTCGGGCAGGAGCGACTGGTTTTTGCTTTAATGCCGGAAGGGTGATCACCGCGATTGCGGTTTTTTCGCTTGGATCCTTGGTTTTATTCCTTGGAGGATATGGCAATGCGCTGCTGCTTTTTTCAGGATTCCTTTTGATCGGATTCTTCTTTGTCTTACTGAGTAAATCACCGGAACAATTAACCCCAAAATAAAAGATGCCCTATATCAATTTGGAAAATAGCCTTCCCGGAATCAGAAGCTTGGTCCAGTACCGACCCGAAACGGGAAGGCATTTGTATGCTTTGGTCAGAGTACTACTGACAGGTGATTCTACGTTGAGCAAAGGCGAAAGAGAATTGATCGCAGCCTTTGTCTCCAGCGGCAATGGATGCACATTTTGCACAGAAAGCCACGCTTCAGCAGCGCGGATTCTCTTCCAAAACCAATCCTCTGTCGTCGATGAGGTTTTGGAAAAAGGCAGTTCAGAAAAGTTGAACCCAAAAATGAATGCCCTGCTCCAGATCGCGGGAAAGGTTCAAGTGAGTGGCAAGGAAGTTAGACCCGAGGATATTGATAAAGCGAAAAGCTGCGGCGCCACCGACCTGGAAATTCACGATGCGGTACTGATCTCGGCTGTTTTTTGCCTATTCAATCGCTATGTGGATGGTTTGGGCACTTCACTGCCTGAGGATTCTGCGGCTTTTGAAGAGATGGGCCACCGGATGATTTCCAATGAATACAAGTTTCTCCCAAACCCAACAACCTAAGCGATGGCATATATAAATCTACCTGAAAATCTCCCCGGAATACGAGGATTGATGGCCTACCGACCGGATGTCGCCAAGCATCTCAACCAACTTGCCGAAGAGTTGCTCCGATCAGAAAATTCACTTACCCGTGGCGAACGGGAATTGATTGCCACTCATGTTTCGTATCTTAATGATTGTTTTTTCTGCCAACACGCACATCAGGCGCTGGCTGGATATTACCTCGAATGTGATTTTGAAAACTTGGATGAAGTCAAGGCAAATCCGGAAGGAGCAGCGCTTTCAGCTAAAATGAAAGCTTTGCTCAAGATCGCTGGAAGTGTCCAAAAAGGCGGACTTCAAGTATCGCCGGATCAGATCGAGCGAGCAAAAAGCGAAGGCGCTACCGAACGGGAAATTCACGACACCGTTTTGATTGCAGCGGCTTTCTGCATGTTCAACCGATATGTGGATGGATTGGGGACGGATGCGCCTCAGGACCGGGAGTTTTATAAAAACCGAGCAGAGGCGCGGGCCAAAGAGGGTTATTCCAATTATAACCCAATCAACTAGCTGAAATTTCAGGAAAGCTTCAAGAGCCCGAATTTTTTCAGGCTCCTGAAGTTACTTTTACCTCACTTTTCAAACTCTTGAAGGCAAGGAAAATCAGAGATATGGCTAACACAAACAGCAAGGCCGCAATCACCGCCAAGACGTAGCCTTTTTCCTGAAAATTCTTCCATGCAAAAAGTCCGAGCGAAGCCAAGGTGACTGTGAACATGAAGAACATCGGAATCATGACAAAAGTGGCAGGGATGTTTTTTCGGATCAGCCAAACTGCAATCGTCAAAAGAGCCAAAGCCGCCAATAGTTGATTTGCCGAACCGAAAATTGGCCAAAGCGTATTGAATTCTCCCGATGCCAAAAGTAAAATTGATAGGATAACAACAATTGTGGTGGATAGGTATCTGTTTTTGGCAACCACCTGAGCTGCAGGCTGAGGCATATCCTCAAAATATTCTTGCAGGGTAAATCGCGCTAAACGGGTACAAGTATCTAGCGTAGTCAGCGCAAAGGCAGAAACTGTCAGCGCCACAAACCCGATGGCGAATGGCTCTGAAATTCCCAAAGTGGAGATCATCCCACCGATTCCGTTTGAAAAAAGCGCAACAGGACCTTCTAAATCCAATCTGGTCGTATATTCTTCACGGGAAAGGATTGCCACAGCGCCAACTGAAATGATGGCAAGGAAAGACTCGATGAGCATACCGCCAAACCCTACCACTTTAGCATCACTTTCCTTGTCCAATTGTTTGGAAGTTGTGCCAGAAGCCACAAGGGAATGAAATCCGGAAATTGCACCGCAGGCGATTGTTACGAATAATACCGGAAAGACATAGCCCAAACTTTCACTGGACATCTGAACCTGCGAGGACATTTCTATCTGTGGATTTGCAATCACCACACCCGCTACCGCGGCGACCATCATTCCGTAAAGAAGGTAGCTGTTCAGGTAATCTCTTGGCTGAAGGAGTAGGCTGACCGGAGTCACCGATGCCAAAAATGCATATCCCAACAAGCCTAGAATCCAGAAATTGTAATCCAACTCAAAGGGTATTTGTGTGCCCAGATAGACAAAATAATACATCAGAATCACGCCTATTACTGTAATAACTGTAAATGCGATTTTTCCATTTCCTACCCAACGGTTTAAATATCCAAAAGCAACCGCCAAGAAAATAAATAAAATGGATGCCGATCCTACTCCAGGATTTGCAATGAAAGTTTTGGCGATAATATCAGAGAAAACTCCAATCACCAAAATCAGGGTAGAAAAGCTGAATAGAATAAAAAGCTGTTTGCCTTTTACCCCGATTTGATTTCGGATGATGACCCCGATGGATTTGCCTTCCGTTCTCAGCGAGGCAGCCATGCTTCCCAGGTCATGTACAGCACCAAAGAAAATTCCCCCTACCAAAATCCAAATCACTGCTGGGATCCAACCAAAGGTTACTGCGATGATGGGGCCCACGATCGGACCAGCTCCAGCAATTGAGGCAAAATGGTGGCCCAGAACCACAATTGGTTTGCTTGGTTCATAGTCAATTCCGTCTCGCAGCAGGTGAGATGGTGCTTTTCGGGAATCGTCCAAGCCAAATTTCTTGTAAACAAATGCTCCGTAAAACCGGTAAGCAGCAAATAAAATGACCGCGGATATCAGGAGTAGTAAAGCAAGACTCATAGGTTTATTGGGGCGATTGTGGAAATGATAGAATAGTAATCTGGAATGATACGATTTTCAATATAAAGTAAATAGATCTGTAGGTAAAACGGATCAGGAAAATGGTAAAGGATCGATCTGGGATGATAAATAAATATGACTATCCGCTACTTTGCCAGTTGGTCAAGAATAGATGAATTGGAAAGCGAATAGTCGACCACAGACCACGGTCAACATTCCACAGCTGGTGATTTGGAACTTCAATCCTCATTTCCATAGGTTACTGTTGACATTCCGAATATTCCTTTAAAAAGGTATTCAGATCGAATTCTCCTTTTATTTCTATCCACCTTACTCTAACCCCTGAATTCAGAAAAGTGGCTACTCACCATTGTGATGATTTTCCAGTACAGGTTTAGAAATCAGGGGAAAGCCAGACATTAAGGCCAAAAAACAGCCTATTTACCTAGCCAAAAATATTAAACTAGGAAGTTTACCCAATGGCAAATAACCTTCCTACTTTTGCGCTGACAAATGGAAATCAAAGAATTCAACTACGCCGCCAACTTCTGCGAAGAAAACATCTGGCACCTCTGCCAAAATCCGGAATTGGATCACTTTTCCAAAAAGGTGCTGATTGTTTCGAACAACAATAGAAATTGTCCATTTAGGTTTCAAAAATCCATCAATGGAGATGAATTCGTCTGGTGGAATTACCATGTGATCTTATTGGCTTCAAACAGCGATTCAAGTTTGATTTTCGATTTTGATTCGACTTTACCGGTTCCGCTTTCGGCTAAAGAATATTTTGAAAAGTCCTTTGAGAGAGATGAAAACTGGAAAGAAAGCGACCTGCCATGCTTTAAAGCCATTGAATCCATAGATTACCTCAACTCTTTTGTCTCTGACAGAAGTCATATGAAAGACGAAAATGGAAATTGGATGTCTTCACCACCGAAATGGCCGGTGATAGGCAGAGAAGGAGGATTGCCCTTGCCAGCATTGCTGGATTTTTCATTTTCAAGCGGGGAAAAGATCTATCTGCTGGATGAAATGCAGGCTCTGGTAGAGGCCATGGATGAGAGAGTTACTTGCGCATTGGTTGAATGAGAGGGCAGATTTTCAGGAGTAAGTGAGATCATTAATTAGCTGCCCATTGCACCTACTCTCTTTCGTTTTAACTCCAGATGGACCGGGTGATTATTCTTGGGGAATTTAAAGGAGGTTTTATTTAATGGATATAAGGTCTAAATTTGCGTCCTTTGACTTGTCAAAATAACGACCTAACAATTCTATATGGCTTGGTTTAAAAGAACTGACAAAGGCATCAAAACCTCAACAGCTGAGAAAAAAGATGCTCCCGACGGGCTTTGGTTTAAGACTCCAAACGGTAATATCATCCACACCCGGGAGCTCAAAAACAATGCTTTCGTCTGTCCTGACGATGATTTTCATGTAAAAATCGGTTCCAAAGAATACTTTGAAATCCTTTTTGACAACAATACTTTCACCGAGTTGGACAAGGACATGAAGTCCGGTGACCCCCTGAAATTCTCCGATACCAAACCCTATTCTTCCCGGATCGAAGCCACTATTAAGAAAACAGAACTCAATGATGCCGTTCGAACAGCATATGGCAAAATGAATGGACTTGAAATCGTGGTGGCCTGTATGGATTTCAATTTCATCGGAGGATCGATGGGTTCAGTGGTAGGGGAGAAAATCGCCCGGGGAATTGATCATTCCCTTAAGCACAAGGTTCCTTTTCTGATGATTTCCAAATCGGGGGGCGCCCGGATGATGGAGGCAGGTTTTTCACTGATGCAGATGGCTAAAACTTCTGCAAAACTTGCCCTGCTTGATAAGGCGGCAATCCCTTACATTTCTTTGATGACCGATCCCACTACAGGAGGTGTTACCGCCTCATACGCAATGCTGGGAGATTTTAACATTGCCGAACCCGAAGCGCTTATCGGTTTTGCCGGTCCACGGGTAATCCGGGAGACCATCGGAAAAGATCTTCCCAAAGGATTCCAGAGTTCTGAATTTGTGCTCGAGCACGGATTCCTTGATTTCATCATCGATCGCCGGCAGTTAAAAGCCAGATTGACCACCTTGCTAAACCTCCTGAACAATTAATCAGTTATCTCATCAAATTCCCTCCTTAATCCGACCAAATTTGAAAGTACATTTGGCCTGTTTTATGGATTAATAAATATATTTGTGCTCCCAAAATGGGTTCAATCCAGACGAAAAAGTAAAAACAAAATTTCATGGGTTCAGTTATTATTACCTCCATTGTAGCATTTACGATTATCATCCTGCTACTGGTATTTATTCTCCTCTTTGCCCAGTCCAAACTGGTCAACTCCGGAGATGTAAAGATTGTCATCAACGGTGACAGCGGAAATCCGATCGTGGCCTCAGCCGGATCCAGTTTGCTCTCTACCCTGAGTAACCAGAAGATTTTTCTTCCTTCTGCCTGCGGTGGAGGCGGGACTTGCGCCATGTGCAAGTGCGTTGTAGAAGACGGCGGAGGCGATGTGCTACCTACCGAAATTGGCCACCTCAGCCGTGCTGAGCAACAGGGTCATGTGAGATTGGCTTGTCAAGTGAAGGTAAAGCAGGACATGAAAATCCGCGTTCCGGAAGAAATCTTCGGGATCAAGAAGTGGGAATGTGAAGTCATATCCAATTACAACGTTTCTACCTTCATCAAAGAATTCAAAGTGAAATTGCCTGAAGGAGAAACACTTCACTTTGAAGCAGGTGGATACATCCAGATCGATGTGCCGACCATTACGGTCAACTTCAAGGATATGGATATTACTCCACATCCAGAACTGGGTCACCCGGCTGACGTCTACAAGAGCGATTGGGATAAATTCGGTCTTTGGAGCTTGGTCATGAAAAATGACGAGCCGCTATTCAGAGCGTATTCCATGGCCAATCACCCTGCAGAAGGTAACATTGTCATGCTGACTATCCGTATCGCGACTCCGCCTTGGGATCGTGCCAACAACAGATGGATGGATGTCAATCCTGGGGTTTGTTCTTCCTATGTGTTTGGAAGAAAGCCTGGTGATAAAGTGACCATTTCTGGTCCTTACGGTGAATTCCACATCAACCCAACCGAGAGAGAGATGATCTACATCGGGGGTGGTGCGGGTATGGCTCCTTTGAGAGCACATATTTTCCACCTTTTCCACACTGAAAAGACCCACAGAAAAGTGTCTTATTGGTACGGTGGACGTTCCAAAAAGGAATTGTTCTACGTTCCTCATTTCAGAGATATCGAAAAAGACTTCCCTAACTTCAAATTCTACATCGGACTTTCTGAGCCACTACCAGAGGACAACTGGAGTGTGAAGAAGTCCCTGGATGGGGAAGGTGACGGATATGTTGGATTCATTCATCAGGTATTGTTTGAAAACTATCTCAAAAATCACCCTGAGCCGGATGAAATCGAGTATTATCTCTGCGGACCTCCTTTGATGAATGCCGCCGTGTTGAAGTTGCTGGATGATCTGGGAATTCCTAAAGAAAATGTCCGCTTCGATGACTTCGGAGGATAAAATTTAACAAAAGATCCCGCTTCGGCGGGATTTTTTAGTTTAGTGCCATTTTTGATTATTTTTAAAAACACATCACCACCCTATGACTATCCAATCCTTTTTTGATCCCGTTGCGGATTTTCTCCTTGAGAAAAAGTATTCTGAAAACTCTTTCTTTCAACAAATTCATGTCCATGGCGAGAACTTCCCCGACCTCAAAGGGATTCAGATTGCCTTGGTGGGGATCAGGGAAAATCGCGGAGCAAAGAAGTCTGAGAGCATCGAAAGAGGCAGTGCCGAAATCCGTGAGAAGCTTTATGAGTTAAAAAAAGGACTTGTACCTTATCGGGTGGCAGATTTGGGAGATCTGATTTCCGGAAATACCCTGAACGACACCTATCAGAATATGCGGCAGGTAGGGGAAATGCTGATGAAACAGCAGATCTTGCCGGTATTCTTTGGCGGATCCCATGACCTGGATTATGGGCAATATCTATCCTACCAAAAGATGAAAAAGCTTGTCAGCTTGGTAACCATCGATTCCAAGGTAGATATGGAAGAGTCTGGCCCCGAAGATGACCGGCATACACAAGAAATCGTCCTGCACCAGCCAAACTTCCTTTTTTCCTATACCCATTTGGCTTATCAAAGCTTCCTCGTTGATCCGACGCTTATCAATGTGATGGAGAAATTATATTTCGATCATGTCAGACTTGGTCAGGTACGGGACAATTTCAAAGAAACCGAACCCCTGATCCGGGATGCGGACTTGTTGAGTTTTGATCTGAGTGCGATCCAGTCTGCTGATGCACCGGGAGCAGTGGATGCCCAGCCATTTGGGCTGACCGGTGAGGAGGCTTGTCAGATATTTTGGTTTTCAGGGATGAATGAGAAGTTGAGTTCAATCGGACTTTATGGGTATGATCCTTATTTCGACGATGCCAACAACAAGACTGCAAAAGTCGCTGCGGTGATGATTTGGTATTTTATCGAGGGATTTTATTCCCGAAAGGACAGTCTTTCCTTCAAAAGTGCCGATTACATAAAATATACCGTTTCACTTGATACTAAGCCCAATAGCTTGGTCTTTTACAAAAGCAAGAGGAGTGGCAAGTGGTGGATGGAAATCCCCCATAATGAAACCGGAAAATACGATCGGGTCAGTACCGTCCCTTGCAGCTACGCAGATTACCAGCTGGCTCAAAAAGGCGAAATCCCGGAGCGCTGGATCAATGCCCAGATCAAATTGTATTGATGAAGATCTATACCAAGCAGCAGCTGGCACTTAGAAATGGTCAGGATAAACCCGAAATTTGGGTGGCGTATCGAGGAGTGATTTATGATGTGAGCAATTCCAGACTTTGGAAAAAGGGAATGCATTACGAACATTGGGCGGGCCAGGATTTGACGGATGAACTGCCCGATGCTCCACACACTGAAAAAGTATTTGAAAAATTTCAGGCCATTGGCCAACTAGCGTAGCATGATATTAATTGCAGACAGTGGTTCCAGCAAAACGGATTGGAGGGTAATCCATCGGGATGGCAAAATCAGCCAACACCGCGGAGTGGGCTTCAATCCCTATTACATGACCTCAGAAGAAATGGCCATTCAGATGCGCCACGACTTTCTGGTCAATCTTGAAAATGAAATCGAAGAAATTTTTTTCTACGGAGCGGGTTGCTCTGCACCGGACAGAAAAGCGGAAGTTTCCAGCGCTTTGGGCACCATTTTCAAGCATGCCAAAATCCATGTTGATCATGACCTTGCCGCAGCAGCTCATGCTACCTGTGGCCATAAGTCAGGCATCGCCTGTATTTTGGGTACGGGATCCAACAGTTGCGATTACGATGGAAAAAACATCGTAGCGACCAGACCTGCTGCAGGATATATTTTGGGTGATGAAGGCGGTGGATGTTACGTGGGGAGAAAATTCTTGACCGACTTCATCCATGAAGAAATGCCTGGGAAAATCCGGGAAGCAGCCATCGAAAGGTTTCACATTACCCAAAACATAATTCAGGACCATGTTTACCGGCAGCCATTTCCCAGCAGGTACATGGCCAGTTTTTGTAGGTTTATTTCAGAAAACAAGGCTGATCCCTATTGCTATGGCTTGTATTACAATTCCTTCAAAGATTTCTTTGCGAAGCATGTTTTCAAATATGAGGACTGTCATAACAAGCCGGTAAATTTTGTAGGCTCAATCGCCTACTACAACTCCGACATCTTGAGAAAAGCTGCGGCGGACTCCGGAATCAACGTTAATATCATTATCGAAAGTCCGATTGCGGGATTGACACTTTACCACCAAGAATTGCTATGAGAATCACGGAGACCAGCTCGCACTATGAGAATTTGGAGAAAATGGAAGTCATTGAACTCCTTCAGCATATCAATGCGGAAGATCACAAGGTGGCCCCAGCTGTAAAGGAAAAGATTTCGGCCATTTCTGCACTTGTGGATCAGATTGTGCCGAGAATGAGAGAAGGAGGCCGACTTTTTTACATCGGAGCCGGTACCAGTGGTCGGCTTGGGGTTTTGGATGCTTCCGAATGTCCCCCCACTTATGGTGTTCCTCACGATTGGGTGATTGGATTGATTGCAGGGGGAGACAAAGCCATTCGGAAAGCTGTGGAGAATGCGGAAGATGATCCTGAAATGGCTTGGAAGGATATTTTGGGGTATGGTTTTTCTGAATTGGATACGGTGATAGGAATCGCAGCCTCGGGCACTACTCCCTATGTGATCGGAGGAGTGAAAACTGCAAGGGAAAAAGGTTTGCTTACCGCTTGCATCACCTGCAATCCAGATTCTCCTTTGGCTAAGGCTGTGGAATATCCGATTGAAGTGGTAGTTGGGCCGGAGTTTGTCACGGGAAGTACACGAATGAAGTCCGGAACTGCTCAAAAACTGGTTTTGAATATGATTTCCACCACAGTCATGATCAAACTTGGACGTGTCAAAGGAAATAAAATGGTGGATATGCAGCTGTCTAATAGCAAGCTAGTCGACAGAGCTACCAAAATGGTCATGGAAGCCACCGGTTTGGACTATGCGGTAGCCAACGAATTGGTGCTTTCCCAAGGCTCTGTACGAAATGCCACAGAATATTATTACAAAAACAAGGGGTAATCGTCAGGAATATTTTGAATTCAATGGTGATAATTCCTGGCTTTGAACGTATCTTTGCAGCCCAAATAAGCGTTTGAAAGTCAGCTGCTTATTCTTCACCAATAACTACAGCAGTGATGCTGCATACTTTGAAAAAGAACAATTCAAGAAAACCTTTTTTCAACGACGATCGCAAGGATTCCGGTTCTTCAAAATCAACCGGTAGATCAGATTTTTCATCCAAAGGCGGTCGGTCTGACAAGGGCGAAGGGAAATTTTCTCCAAAGGGAAAATCATTCGGAAAGAAAGACGATTCCTATAGCAAGCCTTCCTTCGGTAAAAAGGACGACTCGTACAGCAAACCTTCTTTCGGCAAAAAGCCTGATTTCAAGTCGGATTCCAAGCCGGCATATGGAGACAAATCAAAAGGTAAATTTTTTAAATCCGATGGAGCAGGTTCAGATAAGCCAGCCTACGGAAAACGACCTGGTTCAGGAGATTCTGAGAGAAAATCCTACGGAGACAAGCGTTTTGACAACAAAGGAGACGGCTTCAAGAAGAAATTCGAGAAGAGAGACGACTCAGGTTTTGCGAAGAAATCCTACGGAGACAAGCCGGATCGTTTCAAGAAAGACGACTTTGCAGGAAAGAAATTTGAGAAGCGGGATGGAGGAGATTTTCCTAAAAAGTCCTTCGGAGATAAGCCCGATCGATTCAAAAAGGACGATTCCTCTGGAAAGAAATTCGAGAAAAGAGAAGGTTCGGATTATCCTAAAAAATCCTTTGGCGATAAGCCAGACCGATTTAGAAAGGATGATTCCTCTGGGAAAAAATTCGAGAAAAGAGAAGGATCTGGCTATCCAAAAAAATCCTTTGGAGATAAACCTGATCGGTTCAAAGGAGAGGATTCTGACAACAGGAAGTTTGGAAAAGACTCTGAATCAAAAGCCGAAAAGCCATTTTTCAAAAAGGATTTCTCAGAAGATAAATCTTCTAAAGGACCTGGAGAAAGACTGGTTTACAAAGGAAGAGGACGTGACCAAAAGCCTGTTTTTGGGACAGAAGCCCCAAAGTCTGCTGAAGATAGGGCGACCGAAAAGAGAGGTTTTGGAAAAAACAGACCCAACCGTCAAGAATTGGATCAGGATAGACCGGATTACAATTTCGATGCACTTCCCGCCAGAAAAACCAAAGGAAATGAAGAAACGGATCTGCTCCGTTTGAATAAATACATCGCCAATTCCGGTATCTGTGCACGCAGAGAAGCGGATGATTTAATAGCTCAAGGTTTAATCACAGTGAATGGCACTGTGATTACCGAAATGGGTTTTAAAGTCAGAAAAGCAGATAGAGTCGTCTATCAGGGAAAGAAAGTAAATCCTGAAAAGCCCGTTTATGTGCTTTTGAACAAACCGAAGGATTTCATCACCACCACAGATGATCCGATGGAACGCAAGACGGTCATGAAACTGGTGGAAAATGCTTGTGAAGAGCGAATTTTCCCGGTAGGAAGACTGGACCGAAACACCACCGGTCTGTTGCTTTTCACCAACGACGGCGAATTGACAGCCAAGCTTTCCCATCCCTCCAACGAGGTGAAGAAAATATATCAGGTCACCCTGGACAAGCCATTGACTTCTAATCATGAGAAAGAAATCAAGGAAGATGGATTGACCCTCGAAGATGGAGATGTCAAAGTGGATGACATGCAGGTTCTTTCTTTGGATAGAACGATTATCGGATTGGAAATCCACATCGGTAGAAACCGGATTGTCAGAAGGCTTTTTGCGCACCTTGGCTACGAGGTAATTGCCTTGGACCGGGTGATGTATGCCGGACTTGATAAAAAGGACCTCAAGCGGGGTCACTATCGCTTCCTTACCGAACAGGAAGTGATCCGCTTGAAATACTTCACTTAAGAAATCAGAAAGGCTCCAAATCGGAGCCTTTTTTTATACAAATCCTTTAAGCTGCTGGACCAAATCCCGTTTGGTGATTACTCCGCTTTTTCTCCAGAGTATTTTTCCCCGCTTGAAGAGGATGTAATGTGGAATGGATCGGATGGCAAACTGCTGGCTAAGCTGGGGATGTTTGTCCACATTCAACTTCAACAGCTTTATTTTCCCGCCCAACTCAGCCAAGACCTCCTCCAGTACCGGATTCATAGTCTGGCATGGCCCACACCAATCGGCATAGAAGTCAACCAATACCGCATCCTGGCTTTGACTGATGATGTCTTTGGGGTTCTTTTTAGGCATGGGATAAAAAGTTAATGGTTAATAGTTAAAGGTTAAGCATATTAAATAACCCAATCTTATTGTCCGCAATTGACCACTAACCTAATTTACTTTGTATTTGGGCTGGAAGACCGAGGACAGAAGACCGAAGAGGCGGAGTTATGGTCTTTCATAGTAGATTTTAGCATTCTAATCTCGTTACTGGTTTAAAAGCGAGTACACATTTAGCCCAATAACCAATAACTACCTTGCCTTTCACAAAGAAAAAGGCTGCCTTTCAAGAAAGACAGCCTTTGAAATGCGCTTAGAAATAGGGTATTATCTTCCAGAGGGTGCTCCAGCGGGTGGAGTCGGCATCTGAAGGCCAAGCTTAGCCAACACCAGTTCAGTGAATTTGTCTTCTTCTTTGGTGTAAAGCAGGATAGGAGACTGACCTGCAGTTTCTGCGAAGATATGGGTGTAGCTGTTTTCAGCAGCTACAGCATTGATTGCATTGATTACCTTAGTCTGAACAGGCTCAAGCAATTCCTGAAGTTTTCTCTGATAGGAAACCTGAGCATCTTGCTCATATTTTTGAAGATCATTCTGCACTTTGGTCAATTCAGCTTCTTTTGCGGCTCTTGCCTCTTCGGTCATGGTTGGAGCTGCCTGCTGATAGGCCTGAACTTGTTTTTGGAAGTCTGCCGCTTTGGTTTGGATATTGGTTTGCAGCTGAGTTTGATAATCCTGAACATCTGCTCCGATTTGTTCCATTTCAGGCATCAGATCCATGATAAATTCTACACTCGTATAGCCGATTTTTACTTCCTGAGCCTGAGCTGCAAATCCTACGAATAGCATCGCTACTGCCGCTAGGATAACTTTTACTTTCATCATTTGGTGTTTGTATTTAATTGTTTTCTTCAATTCCCAATTCTTCCAGGACAAACTCAGAGTAGTCATGTCTTGGATCAGTATAGATAATCGCTGAGGGGCCTGCAGCTTTGTCAAACAAAACGGCCAGGTTGTTTCGTCTCGAAACCCGCTCTATTGCATCGTAGATTTTGGACTGGAGGGGCTGGAGCAGTTCTGCCTGCTTCTGATAGTACATCCCGTCAATTCCAAAGATCCTGCTGTTAAATTCCTGGGAAGCCTTTTGCTTCGCTTTGATCTCATCCAGCCGCTGCTGGTACATTTCTTCTGTCAATAATACTTCCTCAGCCTTGAGTTGAGTGGTCAGTTCCTTGATCTCCTGATCCAAACTCTGTGCCTCTTTCTTCCAATCCGCACTTAGCTTTGTGAGCTCCTCCTGGACTACTTTATAGTCCGGATGCTTGTTCAGAATGTACTCCGAGTCAATGTATCCGAACTTTTGGGCAGCTAATGGCCCTGCCTGTAGCAGAATGAGCAGCAAAAGTACAATTTTCAGTGATTTATCCATGTCTTCGTCTTGTTTTCAGTAGGCTTTGATGTCCAGAACTGGGCTTCATTTTTTGCATAAATTAACTAAACGAACCACTGATAACAAGATTATCTGAATTGCTGACCAATTGTAAAGTGGAACTGAGGTCCGCTCTGCTCCAAAGTGCCAGGAATATTGTCAAACCCGTAACCCCAATCTATACCGAGGAGACCAAATGCAGGCATGAAAATTCTGGCACCAAAGCCTGCAGATTTTTTCAGATCGTATGGGTTGTAATCCTTATAAGAGCCCCAGTTGTTACCGGCTTCAGCGAAGCCCAACAGGAATATGGTTGCAGACGGGTTTGGTGAAACCAAGAATCTAATCTCTGTCACGAATTTGTTGTAAACAACTCCACCATAAGGATCTGGATTTGCGGTTCCTCTGGTCTCTTTACCCGGGGTGATGCTTTGGTTTTCGTAGCCTCTCAGACCGATTATTTCCTGGCCCAAGGCAAAGTTGTTGAAGGTCATTCCGTCACCACCCATTACAAAGCGCTCCAAAGGAATGATTCCGATTTTGTCTCCATAAGATCCCAAGAAGCCCATGTGTGCTCTGGCGCTTGCTACCCACTTACTTGACCCGAAAATCGGAGTGTAGAATGAAGCGTCAAACATCCACTTGTGATACTCCAGCCATTTGTATTTCTCCTGATCCGGGGACTCATCGTTGATGTTTTGGTTTAGGGAAGCATAAGGAGGAGTGAAGGCTGCAGACAGCATGATATTTGAGCCTATCCTTGGAAATGTCTGCTGATCGATGTTTGTTCTGGCAATGGTCGTGTTCCAGGTGATACTTTTTGAAGTACCGGTAGGATAGCTCAGACCGAAGGAAGTCCCGAATTCGTCAAATTCATAATTCTGAAACTGAATCGAATTGCTGATGCTGAAGTAATCATCCGGCCAGGTTACACGCTTGGCTAATCCAAGCGTCACGCCCGTGATCTTGAAGTATCCAAGCTCGTTGCCAAAGTTTGCCTGGTTGTAGAAATCCACCTGTCTCTGAACCGAATGGTTGAATGAGAAGCTGAGGGCATTTGGTTTTTTGCCTCCAAACCAAGGTTCGGTCAAAGAGATGGAATAATTTTGGAAGGTTTGCCCATTGGCCTGAACCCGGAGGGAAAGTTTCTGTCCGTCTCCGACAGGAAGTGGATCCCACTTGCTGAAGTCGCCGATATTTTTTACCGAGAAGTTGTTGAAGACCAAGCCTACTGTTCCTACGAACCCGTAGAAGCCACCCCATCCGCCTGAAAGCTCAATCTGATCGTTTGGCCTTTCTTCCAGTTCGAAAGTAATATCCACTGTTGCAGCTTCGAAGTTGGGCCTGAGATCCGGATTGATTTTTTCAGGGTCAAAATAGCCCAAAGTGGAGAGCTCCCGGATGGTTCTTACCAAAAGCGCTCTGTTGAATTTTTGTCCGGGAAGGATTCGGATTTCCCTCATAACCACGTGATCAGAAGTACGTTCGTTCCCTTTGATATTGACGCTGTTTACCGTTACCTGTGGACCTTCAAAGATCCTCATTTCCATATCGATAGAGTCTCCTACGACATTGACTTCCACCGGATCGATGGCGAAGAAGAGGTATCCGTCATCCTGGTACAGTGAGCTTACGTCGTCTCCTTTTTGAGGATCATAGTTGAGTCGTTTGTCCAGTTTTTCTTTATCGTAAACTTCCCCTTTTTGAATTCCCAGTTTGGCCTGTAAAACAGGGCTTGGGTGAATGTAATTTCCGGAGAATGTAATGTTACGATAGTAGTATTTTCGGCCTTCTTCAACTTCAATATCGATGTTTATTTTTTCATCGGAGAAGTTGTAAACTGAATCATTCAGAATCTTGGCATCCCTGAAGCCCTTGGTGTTGAAGAAACTGATGACTGCATCTTTATCGTTTCTGTATTCTTTTGGGATATACTTCGAGCCGCTGAAAAAGTTGAGCTTGAAATTTTTGTTGATATAGTTCTTTACGTCTGCGTTGGAGGCAGTGTCGGTGTGCATGATGGAGTTTTTGACACTGGCTGCATCGGCATCCGCAATTCTTGAATAGACGTCCTTGAACACAGCCACACGGGCGTGTTCTTTGGTTTTCTTCATTTTTCCTTTTAGAGCCCCGTCGCTGATTTCCTCATTACCGTAGAATTGGATTTCATTGATCTTTACCTTGGAGTTGATATTGATATCAAATCTGAGTTTGACACTGTTGGGTAGGGTGGTGTCACGGTCTTGAACGATCTTGACATCAGTATTCAGATAGCCTTTGTCCAGGTAATATTTTTCGATGTTTCTTTTGGCGGTATTGAGTACGTCGTCGCGTACTACCCGACCCCGGATGTTTACTTTTTCCCTCAGTTCGCCTTCCTGGGTCTTGTTGATTCCGGTAAATTCCACTCTGGAAAATCTAGGTCTCTCGGCAAGATCAAGCAACAGGTAAATGTCCTCACCCTCAATTTTGGTCACGAGGATTTTCACATCCCCGATGATGCCCTGTCCCCAAAGTTTTTTCAAGGCATTGGAAATGGCATCTCCAGGTACATCTATCCGGTCATCAACTTTTAGTCCTGAAAGAGAAATGATCGCTATTTCATCCAGGGTGGACAAGCCCACGGCTTTGATCTCGGCAATTCTGAATTTCTGGGGTTTGGCATAATTCAGTTCCAAAATGTCGATAGGTTTGGTCGAAGCATAACGGCTTTGACCCAATCGAATTTGGGAAAAAGCCGAAGCAGACCATATCAAACAAAACAGAATTAATAAACTTCTTTTCATATAATTATTATTTGACCTATTAGGTCATATGAAATCTCGCATGGATTACTACCCTTACTCTGTGCGGCATTTTTCCTGATGCTTGATTTCATCAATTACTTAAGATTTAATTTGCTCACCGGTCTTGCCGAATCTTCTTTCTCTCTTTTGGTAATCTTCCACAGCGGCATAAAGGTGCTCTATTCTGAAATCAGGCCATAAAACCGGCGTAAAGTACAATTCGGTATAGGCAAGCTGCCAGAGCAGAAAATTACTGATCCGATATTCACCACTGGTACGGATCATCAGTTCAGGGTCGGGGATTCCAGCCGTGTCCAGATGGTCAGCGATAGTCTGCTGGGTGATTTCCTCGGGCTTTAATTTTCCTTCAGAGACTTTTTGAGCAATGCGTTTGGTAGCTTGTGCCAGTTCCCACTGTCCACTGTAGCTCAGAGCCAGTATGACGGTAAGTCCTGTATTGTTTTCTGTTTGTCTTTTGGCTTCCAGGAGTTTCTCGTAGGCGGATTTTGGCAGACTTTGAATATCCCCGATTGAAATCAGCCGGATGTTGTTTTTCATCATGAGCGAAATTTCGTCTATGATGGTTTTGACCAAAAGCTCCATGAGGGCTTTCACTTCATCCTGAGGACGTGACCAATTCTCCGTGGAAAATGAAAATAGCGTGAGGTATTTTACTCCCAGATTATCTGCACCTTCGATGGCATCTTTGACCGCCTGAATGGCATGCCGGTGTCCGAAGATTCTCATGGCGCCTTTTTTCTTGGCCCAACGGCCGTTGCCGTCCATGATTATTGCAAGATGTTTGGGGATTTTGGTGAGGTCTAGTTTTTCCTTCATTCCAACGACTTGGGTACCTACATTTTTGGAGGTACAAAAATGCTATTTCTTTTCCAATTATCAGCCCTAGCCCTCAATTTATTAATAGGCGTAGCACTTGACATTGGCAATGGTATAGCTGATTGTAAGTCCTAGAAAGTAATACCAATCATTCGTGTTTGGGTTACCATAATTGATTCCATAGGGCGGAATTTGCCCGGTTGTGGGATCTGCTGGTGGAGGATACCTGGGAATGGCCGGAAGGGAACTGTCTATTTTATCCAAATAGTCCGTCATGGTTGGCCTGAATCCCAGTTCTGCAGCTAAAGTCCACCGGTCGTTGAGCCGGTATTTGACCCCGCCTCCAAATGGAATCACCACTGAGCTCAGATTATACTTTTCTGAGTAAAGGTAGCGATAGGTATTCCCTTTCATGAGGAAATAGGAATACCCCAATCCGAAGAATGCATAGGGAGACCACCTAAATTCAGAATCATTTCTCAGAAAATCCAGGAAATTGAATTCCATAATTGCACTACCCTCTATTACTCCACCTCTAAATCTGCCGTCCCTGACTTGGGCAGCAATATCCAGAGGTCTCAGGCTATCCTCTGCCTGAAGAATGGAGGAGCTGAGTGCAACTCTTAAGCTCCATACATTGTCAAAATTTCTCTTGCCAAACAACGTGCCTTGAAGTCCAATTTGACGGGCGTCAACTTTTCTGATTATGTCCCCAGTGTATGTTCCGACACCGAGTCCTCCACCTATCTCATATTTTTGGGCATTGGCCGGAATAAAATATCCGGTCAAAACGGGTAAAAAAACAAGTAAGTATCTGATAATCTTAAAATTGACTTTTTTCAAGACGGTGCAAGTTATGAAGTACCTAACGTTTAAAAAACGCCGTTCTGTATTTGGTGGGTTAATAATTGTTAAGCTCGATTTGGGCTTTTTTTTAATTCCTCATATCAAAACCCCAATTGAGTTTTTGCCTCAGGGTGTCAAAGAAATGATAGTGGGGCAATTTGACCAATTTTGCTGAAAAGTGCGCTTTTTTAACGCTGAGTTTTGTCTCTGAAGAAATGGAAGTGGATCTGGAATCCAGTGAAAGCAGAAATTTTTCGCTTCTCCCTTCGATTTCGAAACTGATTTCGCATTCGTCGGAAACAATGATTGGTCTCACGTTTAGGTTATGGGGACTGACTGGGGTGATCACAAAACTCTTAGCTCCAGGAGTAATTAATGGGCCTCCACAGCTCAAGGAATATCCAGTCGAACCAGTAGGAGTAGACACGATCAGTCCATCTGCCCAATAAGAATTGAGATATTTCCCATCGATATAGGTGTGTACCGTAATCATGGAGGAGGTGTCCCGCTTGTGGATGGTAAATTCATTTAAGGCAAAATTTATCCCATTGAAAAGTCTCCGGTTGCATTCCAGGGATATTAGAGAACGGGATTCAATCTGAAAATTCCCTGTGGCTAGGTACTCGATTACCTCCCCGATCCGATCGGTTGCTGCGGTGGCGAGAAAACCCAATCTTCCCGTATTTAATCCCAGAATGGGGATTTCAAGGCTGCCTACAAGGCTCACAGCATCCAACAGAGTTCCGTCTCCTCCGATGGAAATCAAAAAATCAACGGATTCAAGTTCTTCCTGGCTTTCTATCAGCCAATAAGTCAGGCGTTTATTTCCCACCATTTTCAAAGCCCTATCCAAGGGCTCTGTGACCAGGATTTCAATCTGATGTTTTTCAAGTTCCTGAAATAGTCTTTCGATATCGGAAATGAATTCAACCTTCAATGCAAGGCCGTGCAAGGCAATTTTCATGCATTAAATATCTAAAAATCTCAGCAAGTTACCGATTCGGTCCTCTTCACTGCTGATTCCGGATTCTTCCTGATAATGGTCAATCACCCGATATCCGAATCGCTCCAGCGTGGCTTTTACATGCCTGAGTTCCGGTTTGTCAAGCTTTAAGGTCAGTTTGATCTTATTGCCGTCGAGAGGATCATTGGTAATAAAAGAGCTTAGGATTTTGGTATTTTCAGATTCCACAAGCCGTGAAATTTCAGACAAATGATAGTCTGACATGTTCATCGACAGAATCATCACACTTCCCTGGGATTTGATCGAAAGACTGTCGGCAAAAGCTGCTATCGCGTCTTCCATGGTCACTACTCCCAGATAGGTGTTTTCTCTATCCAGGACAGCCACGAGATTGGACTGGTTTTCGGAGGCGACCCGGAGTACGTCGTAAATATGCTTGTCAGAGTAAACCCAACAAGGCCCAGCTTCCAGCTCAATTTTCCCGATCAACTGATCGGGATTGTTCAGTTCAAAAATAACCTCATCGCTGATAAAGCCAAGAAATCTGCCCTGATCAGCTACAGGCAAAGAGTCCGTCCGAATTTCTTCCATCCAGGCCAAAGCCATTCCCGCCCGGTCGGTGAGCTTGAGCGGCGGTATCAGACTGTTAATGAATTCGTAGGCTTGCATAGAAGAAAGTTAGGAAATGAATTCAGAACATGAAACGCTTAACCTAGTATTCTTGTTCCTTTTAGTCCTTTTTGAAACAATTAAATCAAAAAGTAATTGGCTAGCATTCCCAATCCGATACCCGCCAAAATAATCAGGGGAGATGAAATCCTGGTAAACTGCAATACAGCATAGGTGCCCAAAATGAAAATGATGTGAAGCCCATTGGCTTCCAAAGGTTCAAAAAGCAAATAGGCGGCCGCAATCAACATCCCGCAGGAGACTGCATTGATCCCTTCAAGGGCCGCACGGACTGGACGGTATAGTTTAAGCTGATCCCAAAACCGGATCACAAAAAATATCAGAAATATTCCAGGGAGAAATATTCCTGCAGCTGCAATCAACCCTCCCATCAGGAAGCCCATTAGGCCGAACTCTCTCATTGAAAGAGCTCCCACATAGGAGGAAATCGAAAAGGTCGGCCCCGGAATCCCCTGAGAGATGGCATAGCCTGTCAGAAATTCCTCCGAACTCAGAAAATGCTTGAAGTCTACAAATTCAGTGTATAAGTAGGGAACCAAGACCTGCCCGCCGCCAAAAATCAAACTGCCGTTTCGATAGAAATTCTCAAATAGCAGGATGGGCTGATATTTGGTAATGGCACCTGCTACCGCAGCCAAAATCAAAACCCCTCCCCAGAGGTAAAAATTTGCCCACTTGATTACCAAAGCTTTTTCTTCCTCCACTTTGGGTTGGGTTTTGTATTTGATGGAGGTAGTAAGTCCTCCCAGTAGCAGCATGACCGGAAAAATGTATGGAGAACTGTAAAAGAAGGACACAAACGCCGAAATCAGCATCAAGACCATTGCTTCCGTGCTTTTGACCATTTTTGAGATGGTCTTTTGCGCTGCAAAAATGATGAATCCAATAGCCATAGGCTGGATAAATCGGGCAAAATTCAAGGCTCCCGGAGTATTTTCCTGTAAAAAGTTGATCAATACAGCTGTAGCTGTCATGAGCAGTGTGGCTGGAAGTATCCAAACTAAAAGTGCTAAATAGGCCAAATTTGGACCCCCAACCCGAAAACCAATTGCGGAAATCAATTGAGTGGAGGAGGGTCCGGGTAGAATATTGCAAAGAGCGTTTAATTCCCAGAGTTCCTCCTCTGAAATGTAGGCCCGAGATTTGACCATTCGTTCCAAAAGCATAGCGAGGAAGGCCTGAGGCCCCCCAAATGCAGTAACAGACAAGGCCAAGACATCCTTTAGAAATAAATAATATCGGACTTTCCGGACCGACATCTTATTTTTTCAAACCTAATTCACGCAATCTTTCATCCAGAAATTCCCCGGCAGTGGCATCAGGATAATGTTTTGGGTGCTGATCATCAATGCAACTTTCCAGACAGGTCAGGTCCATTTCCGATCTGGGATGCATGAAGAATGGAATTGAATACCTGCTGGTATGCATCAATTCCCTCGGAGGATTGACCACCCGATGGATGGTGGACTTTAGTTTTTTATTGGTCAGCCTTTCCAGCATATCCCCTACATTCACTACCAACTGATCAGGAAGAGCAGTAATTGGAATCCACTTTCCGTCTTTTCTCAGTACTTGGAGTCCATCTGCACTTGCGCCCATGAGCAGGGTGATCAGGTTGATGTCTCCATGCTCGGCTGCGCGCACTGCATCTGCAGGTACTTCATCGGGATTTTCGATCGGGAAATAGTGAATCTGACGGAGTATGGAATTGCCATACGCCACCTTGTCCTCAAAATAATCTTCAGGAAGGTTTAAATTCAAGGCAATGGCACGTAGCATCGCTTTTCCCGCATTTTCAAGGGTTTGGTATGCTTCGATGGCATCCGTTTGAAAAGCTCGGATTTCAGATGGCCAGAGATTTTCCGGATATTCTCCTTTGACAGGATCTGAATCCGGGATCAGGTCCAATTCCTGTCCCACATGATAGAATTCCTTCAAATCGCCTGTATTTCGGCCTTTTGCATGCTCTTTCCCCTTGCCGGTGTAGCCGCGTTGGTACCCGATTTCAGGTTTTTCGTATTTCTTTTTTACATCATCAGGCAAAGAAAAAAAAGCTTTTATCGAATGGTAAAGGCGATCTTGGAGATCCTTAGACAGTCCATGGTTTTTGATCGCAACAAAGCCGATATTCTGATAGGCCTCTCCTAATTTCTGTACAAAAGCTTTCTTTTGTTCGGGAGTTCCCGAGGTGAAGTCAGCAAGATCCAAACTTGGAATTTCATCGAAAAGGATGTCCATTTAGTTTAATGTTTAGTTGATGTACCAGTGTAATTCTTCAAAAATAAATATCTTTAACCTCAATCCGGGTTCCTCTATGAAGAAAATCCTCTTTTTCCTACCTGTATTTGGTATGTTTCTTTTGTCTTGTTCTGAGGACAGAAGAAAAATCAATGAATCTGTATTGGAGCATGCCGCTGATTCATTGAAAGGTAACGAATCCATTCCCAAGGTAACCTTTTACCAATATGAAGATTCGTCCAGTTATCCTGATGCAATTTTGGAGCTTTATACCCCTTTGGGCAACCAAGTTTTTCGACCGGGAAAAGTTCCCTTTGAATTCAACATCAAAAATTTTCCCTTCGAGGAGGGAGTGGCCGATAATCCCCGGCTTTTCTTGATTCTCAATGGGAGTGACCCCATCGGTTTTTTTTCTCCTATTTTCCAACGGGAGTTGACCATGGGTACTTACCGAGTGGTTGCTTTCCTCGTGGATGAGTATGGTCATTCCTTGAAAAGTTTTGGCAATTATGTGGACCGGGATTTTATGGTTGGAGAATCCAGGCCCTTTCCCTATTCAGCTGAGCCTTACCTAGCATTGAACTACCCCCGCAATGCGCAGACCCTTCCTTTTGGAGAAGAATTGGTCGTTGATTTTCTGGTGTTGGGAGGAGATATGAAACTGGACGGACTGAAAGTGCAGATTAAAGTCAATGAATTTGCCTACGAAATAGACCACATGCAGCCGATCAGGGTCAGCAACCTTCCGATAGGAGACTATCAGGTAAGAGTAAAACTGGTCCGAAGTGATGGTAAGGAACTGGAAGGGCCATTCTCCACGGTGACCAAAACTATCTATGTCCGATAAGTCCTTATCTTTGGGCACAAATTCAAGAATTCTTCATGCTTTTAGTTAATCAAATCCGGGAAAATTATGCCGGGATACTAGCCGGTCTTCAAAAGAGAAATGTTTCCAACGCTTCTTCCATTCTCGATCAGGTCATTGCTTTGGACGACTCTAGAAAGTCCACACAGACACAGCGGGATCAGATTCAGGCTGAGGCTAATACCATATCCAAGCAAATTGGCCTATTGATGAAAGAAGGCCGAGCGGAGGAAGCGGTAGCTATCCGTGACCGTACCTCACAGATCAAAGAGCAGATCAAAGACTTGGAGGAGCTTTATTCCAAAACTGAAGAGGAACTGAAAACCCTGCTTTATACCATTCCAAATGTGCCTCACACCTCAGTTCCTGCCGGGAAATCCGCCGAGGACAATGAAGTGGTCTTGGAGCATGGTAGGATTCCAACACTTTTCGAAGGTAAACTTCCCCATTGGGAACTGATCAAAAAGTACGACATCATTGACTTTGACCTCGGAGTGAAAATCACCGGAGCGGGTTTTCCTGTTTACAAGGGAAAAGGAGCAAGACTTCAACGGGCTTTGATTAACTTCTTTTTGGATGAGGCTTTGGCCGCAGGCTACACTGAAATCCAGCCGCCGATCCTGGTCAATGAAGACTCAGGCTATGGGACAGGTCAGCTTCCTGACAAAGAGGGTCAAATGTATTTTGCGACAGCAGATCAGCTCTACCTGATCCCTACCGCAGAGGTCCCAATCACCAATTTGTACCGGGATTTGATCGTGACGGAAGAGAGCTTGCCCATCAAAAATGTCGGCTACACGCCATGTTTTCGTAGGGAGGCTGGCAGCTGGGGTGCACACGTGAGAGGACTTAATCGTCTGCATCAGTTTGACAAGGTTGAAGTGGTCCAAATTACTCATCCTGATAAATCTTATGAGACTCTGGAAAGTATGAGCGCATATGTCCAGGGGCTTTTGCAAAAGCTGGAGCTGCCGTATCGTGTACTCAGACTCTGTGGAGGCGACATGGGTTTCACCTCAGCACTGACCTATGATATGGAAGTGTATTCAGCAGCGCAGGAGCGATGGCTGGAAGTGAGTTCTGTTTCCAACTTTGAGACCTATCAAACCAACCGGCTTAAACTCAGGTTTAAGGGAGAGGACAAAAAGACCCAGCTTGCCCATTCACTCAATGGAAGTGCCCTGGCTTTGCCGAGGATAGTTGCATCCATTCTTGAAAATAACCAAACCCCCGATGGCATCCGGATGCCGAAGGTACTGCACCAGTACTTGGGCTTTGAAACCATCTGATCAAAAAATAAAATTTGAGGCTGAGTGCCCCCAAGAAGTTGGATGCTTTTTGGGGGCATTGCTTTTTGTAAACCCTCGATAGATTATTTCAATCGGAATTTTTTCTTCTGTTCGCAATCCTTTGCCGGTAACTTTTTGGATAGAAAATAACGGCCTTCTGAATGATTGTTTGGCTTTATAAGGTATCCATAGAATTATTGCCTATTGTGATAAAATATGAAATCTGTAGAAAAATCGCAGATCGGTTAAAAAATGTGTTTTCCGGAATACCTTTGATTAACAAATCATCAAAAAAACAACAAAATGGCATTAGTCGGTAAAAAGGCTCCCGCATTCTCAGTCGGAGCAGTAATCAATGGTGAAGAAATCGTGGACAATTTCAGCCTGGATCAGTACCTGGGAAAGAAAAATGTCATCCTGTTCTTCTATCCAAAGGATTTCACTTTTGTATGTCCTACTGAACTTCACGCTTTTCAGGCAAAACTAGCCGAATTCGAAAAAAGAGACACTGTAGTGATTGGTTGCTCCACAGATACTGAGGAAACTCATCTGGCTTGGTTGATGACTGCCAAAGACAATGGTGGTATCGAAGGGGTGACCTATACCATCCTTGCTGATGTGGCCAAGACCATCTCCTTGAACTATGGGGTACTGGGAGGTGAATATTCCTTCGACGCTGCGACTCGCACCTGGTCTTTCTCCGGGGCTCCGATAGCTTACAGAGGCACGTTCCTTATCGACAAAGAAGGAATCGTACGTCACGAGTCTGTGAATGATTTTCCTTTGGGAAGAAATATCGACGAATACCTCAGGCTGATCGACGCCCAGCTTCATGTAGAGAAATTCGGTGAAGTATGTCCAGCAAACTGGGAAGAAGGCAAGGCTGCCATGCAGGCAACCAACGAGGGAGTGGCCAACTACCTATCCAACAATTGATCATGATCGAACTGACGGAAGATACCCTTCACGATCTGGTGGCACAGCATGACCAAGTGGTCGTTCAGTACTCTGCCGGTTGGTGCGGCAATTGCCGGATCATGAAACCAAAGTTTAAGAGACTTGCCGGTGAAAATACTGCTGCGGTTTTTGTAATGGTCGATGCCGAGAAGTTTCCCAATTCCAGAAAACTGGCTCAGGTAAACAACCTGCCCACTTTTGCAGCTTTCAAAGGAGGACAATTGCTCAGCCAAATTCAGACCAATAAGGAAGACCAACTTAAAGCACTCATTCATGAAGTTGCCGGTAATTAAGACCATCCAGCGTACCTGCACTCCAGAGCAAATCGAGACTGCTTTGGCAGTGTTGGAAAGCATCTCTGAGGCTCCTTCACTGAAGGAACCGGAGGTCGATGTGATCGGAGAACTGATTTCCAATCTCTGCGGGGCTTTGGAAGTACATGAAATGATTGCCGATGGAATGTCGGAAAAGGATGCCGGAAATGCTTTTATGAAAAAAGTGCTCGGATCAATTGATAGATAATATTGGGTTTATTGTTATTGGGAAAAGGAACTTCAATCGGAGTTCCTTTTTTTTGCCCTTTTCCTGAAAATAGGATTCCTGATATTTAACTAAGGAAAGTTTAAGTCGATCGGCATGGCTGCCTGCATCATTCCAGAATCTCACCCACATGCCTTTGGATATTTTCCGACATCTTCTTCATCGGAAGGTCATTTTCGTCGTCACCGAAGGGCTCTTCGATTTCTTCAGCGATAAGTTCCAAACTCGCCAAAACATAAAATACAAAAGCCACAATCGGTGCTGCAAAATAACCAAGCATATAAGCATAGCCAATCGGAAGCGAAAGGGTATAAAGCATGATGAACTTTTTGATAAAAGAGCTGTAGCTGTAGGGTATCGGGGTGTTTTTGATCCGCTCACAGGCACCGCAGATATCGGTCAGCGCTGAGATTTCTCCATTGAGCACGATCAGCTGATCTCCGGAGATTTTTTTGGAATGATAGAGTTGGTTGATCCGAGAAAAGAGCCCTTTGGCAATCTGGTTTGGAGCATGGATTTGGCCGTTCAATTTGGTTGGTAAGCCCTCGATTTCGCCTTCGTGAAGGCTGTATTCAGTCACTTTTGACTGGAGGTGATCTTTTAGGGTAAATGCGTAGATGGGAATTGCCCGGCGGAAAAAGGTCCTGGCCTCTTCTTCTTTAGGATCGAGCATTCCAGCGATCTTGATCGCCAGATTTCTGCTGGTATTGACGAGTTGACCCCAAAGTTTTCTTCCTTCCCACCAGCGGTCATAGGCGGTGTTGGTTCTAAACACCAGCAGCATGGAAATCACAAAACTGAGCAAGCTGTGCATTTGGGGCAGATTTTTAACCCAGCTTTCATCCGTTACCTTGAAATAGTGGATTTCAACATAGGCTACCCCAATTGAATAGACCAGAATAAAGGCGATCAAAGGGGCAAGCTTAAACAGCGTGTCGGATTTGGAAATCGAAAAAAGAAACTGCGCCCAATCTTTGGTGTTGTAAACCTTCATAGGTTAGGGATTTTCAGGTTAAAAATTCTGTGAAATTGGCTGATCTAAGGGGTTAAATTTACTTCTCAACGGGAATAAAAATTAATTAATTCCTTCGCAAAGTTTTTTGTGAACCTCTAAAATTTGAGGGATAAGCAGCTTGTTTTCAGTGTTTTTGATTACAAAATCTGCCTTTTCATTTTTTTCTTCGTCAGGCATTTGCTGGTCGATGATCCGATTTACCTGCGCTTCGTCACGGTGTGTATCACGCATCAGAATTCGGGCCATTCTGATTTTCAGGGGTGAACTCACATTGATTACTTTGTCGAGTTCCTTGTAGGCTCCGGTTTCAAAAAGTAAGGCTGCCTCCTTGAGTACATAAGGAGAGGTTTGACTTTCCCCCCAATTCCGAAAGTCCTTTCCAACTGCCGGGTGGACCAGTGAATTGATTTTTTTCACCTTTTCGGGATCCGAAAATACTTCATCTGCTAAAAAAGCCCGGTTAACAGCACCGTCAGGCAGGTAGCTATCGGGTCCAAAAGTTGAGGAAATTTGGGACTTCAGTTCTGGATCATTTGCCATGAGCCATTTGGCTCTGTCATCTGATGCGTAAACCGGGATCCCCAAAAGCTGAAAGACCTTGCAAACCGTGGATTTTCCTGAGCCTATCCCTCCGGTAATTCCCACCCAAAGCGGCCTTTGATTATTCATACTTCAGTTTTACAAAAGCCGGATCGACTTTTATTTCCTTGATGTAATTTGGTGAGGGTCTGACTACAATTGTAATCGTACTGTCTTCCCGGTTCCTTTTTGAATAATCCAAAATGGCGTCAAATTCCACATCCTTCAATTCAGTCACCTTGCTTCCGTCCACCAAATAAGTAATCAGGGGGGTGATTTCTTCGTTTTCGAGGCTGACGGATTTTGGGAAGTTGATTTTTTTCACCTTGAGCCGCTTATTTCCTTCCAAAAACAGGGTCACAGGAATATTCACCTCTATCGATTCCTCACCAAGCGAGAGGAATTTTGCAAGGTTTTTCTCAATCTTGATCGGAACTGATTTTTGGAAATTTTCCCCTATCCTGTTTTCGTCCAGTGAGACTGGAAATTTACCATCAAAGCTATCAAGTAAGGAAGAGGGGCCAGTGACAGTGACCTGGCTTGGATTGAAAGTGATTTCTCCTCCGATCTCAGCGTTTTGTGCCAAAGTGAAGCTGGTAGTATCGACCACAGGGGTCAATTTTCTGGACTCAATTTGATTTATTTGAAATCGGATCGAATCCTCCAGCATTCCTATCAGGGTAGTTGGGGTGATAAAATCCCCAAGGGGCCTTTTCAGTTCTGCGGAGAGTATGTAGTTTTTGGACGATGGCTCGACAAGATTGATGACAAAAGGTGGCTCATTGAGCTTGAAATATTTTCTCAGAAGGTCCCAGCCATTGCCAGAGATCTGAATGGGTACGCTTTCGGGGAGGGGCTGCACAGCCATGAATTTTTCCTGATTGTACTCCCAGGAAATAGGATAATCGACAATAGTCGTGTAATTGTCCTTGTTGAGGGCATTTAAAATCCAAAAAGTGGTAGCCGCTGTGATGCAGAGGACTACCACTTTCAGATTAGAGAGTTTTTTGGAAGAAATCCTTCCGGAGGATTTTTTAGTTTCCGGCAAAGCTCAATTTATTTTGTAGGGTTGGACTTTTTGGAGAAGTCGAGAGAGATGGCGGATTTTTCGACTGTCACTTTGAGGCCTCGGTCAAGTTCCAGCTGAACAGTAGCACCATCCACGCTGTAAACTTTACCATGAAGTCCTCCGATAGTGACCACATCATCTCCCTTTTTAATTTCTTCAATGAATTTCTTGGTTTCTTTCTGTTTCTTCTGCTGAGGTCGGATCATGAAGAAATACATGATTAAAATGATCGAACCAAACAGAAACACCTGTCCAAGGATACCTCCGCCACCTGCTGCGGCTTGTGCTAAAACTGTATTTATCATGATTATTTTTTCAATGGGCCAGCAGGAGCTGCTGCACCGGCCAACTTAGGAGTTACTGATCCCTTCATTCTCAATCGGGTCACAGTAGGGTTGGTGTTTGCTTGAATAGTAACGGTAGGAGCCTGGGCACCGGATTTTGCTGTAGAGTTGAATACAACTTTTACAAAACCTTTTTCGCCTGGATTGACCGGGGTTTTGGTCCACTCAGGGCTGGTACATCCGCAGGAAGCTGTAATGTTGGAAATCACCAAAGGGGACTGACCGTTGTTGGTGAAGTTGAAAATGTGTTCAATTACCTGTCCCTCATTGATTGTTCCGAAGTCATATTCCATTTCAGGAAATTGGAATTCGCCTAAACTGCTAGGATCTGCAGTAGTTGCCGATTGAGCATTGACGGGAGTCACAGCTGTGTTGCTGGTTTCCAGTTGAGCGATTTTGTCTTCTAAAGCCTGGATTTTAGCAGCCTGATCATCCTTTTGTGCACAGGAGCTGGCCAAAACCAACGCCAGTGCGAAAGCGCTAAGCAATTTGATTTTCATATTAGTTTTTACCTTGGTTAATTTGATCGATTAATTTATTGACATCCTGAAGCAGATTTTCTGCTTTATTTTTTGCTTCGGAAATCACCCGTTTTCCTTCAGTTTTTGCTTCATTCAGGTGGAGTTCTTTGCCCTCCACAAGTTCGCTGATCAGTTCTTCCAATTCTTTTTTGTACTTCGACAGTTTGAAAGAAAGTTTGTCACGGGTGTTGGAACCTGTGTCAGGGGCAAACAATATGCCCAAAGCTGCGCCAACGCCTGCTCCGACTGCAAATGCGAATAGTGTATTTGTGCTCTTGCTCATAGTATTATTATTTATTATCTAAAAGTCCCCGACCACTCTTACGGATTAGTCCGCTGTCGGTTAGTTCTTTTGCCAAAACATCCAGCAAGCCGTTTACAAATTGCTTGCTTTTGGGTGTGCTGTAGGTTTTGGATATGTCAATATACTCGTTGATACTGACTTTTACCGGGATGCTTGGAAAATGCTTCATCTCGGCAATTGCCATCGAAATGATGATTTTATCAGTATAGGCCAGTCGCTCAATGTCCCAGTTTTTGGTTTTTTGGGCAATCAGGGCTTTACTCATTGCATCATTTTCGATGGTGAAGTTAAAGATATTTTGAAAAAACTCTTTATCCTCATCCCAGTTCATTGCAATCTCCGGCATTTGATCTCCTTCTGATTCTTCAGATCCGGAAGCGTTTTTCAATACTTTGGAAGCCAGACTTCTGACCACGGATTTGTTTTCGGTCCAGTTTAGATCTTTTTCAGAAAAGAAGTTGAGTATGACTTCGTTTTTGAAAATCACTTTTTTCAGAAGGTCATCTGCCGCCTCATAGTCTTGCTCAAGCGTTGGCTCGGCAATCTTCAAATATTCCTGATAAGGCTCGGAAGTTTTGATGTAATCCCTAAACCACTCTTTGATCTCAAGCTCGATATCATCGAGATTGACGTTGTTTCTGGCCAAAGCAGCCTGATAGATAGGAGATTCTCTGATGGTTTTCAGCACCTGATTGTTGGCCAAATTCAGTTCATTGGCAAAGGCAATCGGGTTGTCTCCTGCCAGTTTTTTCTTTTTTTCGATTTCTTTTTCGACATGCTTGGCAAATGCCTGTAGCAACTCAATTGCCAACAGATATAGCTGCGGGATTCGTTCCGCAGAGGTGACCATGTTTTTCAGCATAAACTGATGGTCTTTTTCATTTGCTGCATGGTATTGCTTCAATGCCTGAAGTACCACCTGTTTGATTTTTGCCTTGGATTCAGATGCTTTCAGCAAACTTTCATTTTCCAGGTTTTGGTCAAAAAGCTTCACCGCCTCCTCAGCGTCCTTGGTCAAGGCAGGTTTGTCCTGCACTTCCATACTGTTGAGGTCCGGCAGAAAAGACTCCCTGATAAAGTCTCTGGCAATATTGAGATTAGATCCTTTGCATTGTTCATAGGCATATAGATTCTGAAATGCCTTGACTCTGAGGATTCTTCTGTTTAGCATATAGGTTTTAAAAGAGCCGTAAATATAGAGAATTTTGGACGGGGTAAGCCATCCGTTATTGGACAAAAAAACCACCGAAAGTAAGCCTCCGGTGGTTTTATGGAATTGAGAGATTGATTTTAGAAAGGAAGTTTAATTCTTCCGATTGATTCAATTCGGGCTTTTGCAGCCTCAATAGCTGCCTGCTGGGCCGGAATGTTTTCCTTTTCGGATTTATCCAAAATGGTCAAACAGGTGTCATATATTTTTTCCGTCTGAGAAAAAACAGTCTCCTCATGGTAATCTCCGTAGTATTCAGCCCCGACATTGATCACCCCACCGGCATTGATCAAGAAGTCAGGAGCGTAGATGATCCCTTTTTCCAAAAGGATTTTGCCATGCTTGGCCTCATCTTTCAGTTGATTGTTGGCCCCACCTGCTACTACAGCGCACTTCAGGCGATCAATTGACTGATCGTTGATCGTGGCACCAAGTGCACATGGTGCATAAATGTCCATTGGCAGGTCATAGATCACATTTGGATCCACGACCGTGGCACCCGTGGCCCTGGCTATTTCTTTGAGCTTGCCTTCAAAAATGTCTGTGATCAGAATCTCAGCTCCTTCTTTTACGAGGTATTCGATCAGGTATTTTCCAACCTGACCCACACCTTGGACACCGATTTTCTTTCCGGTCAAGGAGTCCGAACCAAAGGCTTTTTTTGCAGCAGCTTTCATTCCCATATACACTCCGAACGCAGTCACGGGTGACGGATCGCCGGCTCCTCCTTTGATTTTGGGAAGTCCGGTTACATGGCGGGTTTCCATGGAAATGTATTCCATGTCGGAAGTTTTCATGTTTACATCTTCGGCAGTCACATAGCGTCCGCCCAAGCTTTCAACAAATCTTCCGAATCTTCTCAGGAAGGCTTCATTTTTCAGTTTTGGATCTCCGATGATGACAGCTTTTCCTCCACCCAGATTAAGTCCGGCAAGTGCATTTTTGAAAGTCATTCCCCGGGAAAGTCTCAGTACATCGGTGATTGCCTCTTCTTCTGAGGCGTAAGGCCACATGCGGGTACCGCCCAAAGCTGGGCCAAGAACCGTATTATGAATGCCGATGAGTGCTTTTAGGCCTGTTGCCTGGTCATGACATATCACGAGTTGCTCGTGATCCATGGTGCTGATTTGTCCAAATATGGATCCTTCCCGCACCGTTTCGGTTGCATTAATCTCTAACATGTGAACTTAGCTTTTTAGAATATGTTATATTTGGGTTGTTGCCTCCGTAAAAAGGCTGATACAAAATTAAATACTTTTATCAGCCAACAAAGGAAATGTATCAGTAGTTTCTGTAAGCTAATATTCAATTTTAAAGTTTTTATTTGGTGAAGCCACTTTGGAGAATCAATAAGTATTTATACAAATACAAGGGTTTAATTCTGTTGGGGATACTATTTACCGTGATCTCAAACATCTTCGTAATTATCCCTGCGCAACTGGTGAGAATAGCGATAGATTATGTGGTGGAGAGTTTTGCACTTTACCGCCCTTTGATGCAGGGTGGAATGGGGGAAATCGCCCGTGAAAATTTTTTACAGTACGTATTTATTTTCGGGATTTTAATCTTAGTCATGGCTTTGTTGAGAGGTTTTTTTCTTTTCCTCGTCCGGCAAACCATTATCATCATGTCGCGAAAGGTGGAATATGACATGAAGAATGAACTCTTTGTGCATTACCAAAATCTTCCCTTGAGTTTTTACCGGAAAAACAGCACTGGGGACCTGATGGCCAGGATTACCGAAGATGTAAGCCGCGTAAGGATGTATCTCGGTCCAGCCATTATGTATGGGGTAAGTTTGCTTACGCTATTTCCGATGGTGATTTTTTACATGATATCGGTCAATCCAGAGTTGACGCTTTATTCCCTCTTGCCGCTCCCGATCCTGTCAGTGAGTATTTATTTTGTAAACAATCTGATCAATGAGCGGTCTGAGAAAATCCAAAGAAGTCTATCAGAGTTGAGCACTTTTGTTCAGGAGGCGTTTTCGGGTATCCGGGTTTTGAAAGCATTTGTTCGGGAAGAGGATTCGGCAAGAGAATTTGCCATAGCCAGTGAGGAGTACAAGCACAAATCCATCGAATTGACTCGGGTGAATGCCTTGTTTTTCCCTTTGATTATGGCCTTGGTGGGCATTTCTACGATCATTACAGTTTATGTGGGAGGGATAATGGTGATAGAGGGTGAGATTGGCTATGGGGTAATCGCAGAGTTTATCCTGTATGTTAACATCCTGACATGGCCGGTGACTTCCCTCGGTTGGGTTACCAGTATTGTGCAGCGGGCCGCTGCGTCCCAGACCAGAATCAATGAGTTTCTTGATATTCAAAACGATTTGGTCAGTACCGAAAACCTGGAAGCGGATATTCACGGGGAGATTCAGGTGAAAAATCTGACTTTTGTTTATCCCGAATCGGGAATCAAAGCGCTTGACCAAGTTTCGTTTGAAATCAAAGCAGGCCAGACTTTGGGGATCATCGGGACGACAGGTTCGGGCAAATCCACTATCGCCAACCTGTTGATGCGGATGTATGACCCTGCTGAAGGGGAAATTCTGGTTGATGGGAAAAATATTCGCCGGTATAATATTTCGGGATTAAGAAGGCAAATCGGTTTTGTGCCGCAGGATGTGTTCCTCTTTTCTGACACCATCTCCAATAATATTGCATTTGGATTGGACCAAGCAGATCAGACGTTGATCGAGAAAGCAGCAAAGGATGCGGATGTTTACCAAAACATCATCGATTTTCCAAAGGGTTTTGAAACGATGCTCGGAGAGCGTGGGATCACACTTTCCGGGGGACAAAAACAGCGGGTTTCCATTGCCAGGGCAATCGCAAAGGAGCCCAAAATCCTGATTTTGGACGATTGTCTATCTGCAGTGGATACAAAAACAGAAAACTCAATCCTGACCGCACTGCGGAAAATTATGGAAAACCGCACCTCTGTGATCATTTCCCATCGGGTTTCCTCTGCCAAGCTGGCCGACCACATCATTGTGCTGGATGACGGGAAAATCATTGAGCGCGGTGATCATGAATCTTTAATGAGCCAAAAGGGAGTTTATGCCGAGCTGTTTGAAAAGCAGACTCAATCCGGGGAGCCAATCGAGGGTTGATTTTGGGTGGAGCCCACTGGTTTTCAGGATTTTCCCCTAACTTGTATGTCCAACCTTTCACTTTTAGCCATGGAAAACAAGAAATCAACAACTCAGGATATTGAAGAAGTCCTACAGGAAATTGGAAGCAAAATAGAAGAGCTTATTCAAAAAGGTGCGGAAGCCGGCACCGAAGTGAAGGAAGAAATTGAGCAAAAAATTAAGGATCTGAAGGAGAACAAAACAACTCTGGAAGAAGAACTGAGGAAAGGAAAGGAGTTGTTGGAGCGGGAATTCAAAGAAAAAAAGGAAGAGCTGGAGCCCAAGATTCAGGAGTCCAAAGGTTTTTTGAAAGAAGGATTCCGGCAGATTGGATTGGGAATAAAGGCGCTTTTTGGTAAAAAATAACAGGCCCTAACCGTAATCTTGCCAGTAGCCTAATGGTCAAAACACGGTTCCTGGAAGATTGATGTGGGAAGTGCCCATTAACCCCAAACTGATTTTCTCCCGTAAATCACAAGAAAAATGCCCCCAAGAATTTTTTAACTTCTTGGGGGCATTTCATTTTTTGTCCAGGGAATTTTCTATTTCCCCTGCAGGACATTGCATCGGTCATAGGCCGGATCGATGTCTATAAACACATCTTCTTTGGCGGTAATAAACCATTTGCTAAGCACATCCTCTTCTTTTCTGCGAAGGGTTGCTGCCTTCATTTTTTCATAATCATCATTCAAATTGGCCCGGTGTGCTGGGTATTTGGCATGGTAATACAAGATTCTCACCTTGGTGCCTTCTCTGGGATCTTCGAATCGGATGGGATTGGTAATATTCCCCACGGCCATGGTGTCAATGGTGAAATAGAGTACGGGATCTTCCAAAGTTCTGAGAGAAAGGCGGTTTGAGTTGGTGGAAGGATCAGTAAAATACCCGCCATTGTCAGAAGTGCCTCGGTCTTCGGAATATTCTTTAGCGGCTTTTGCAAAGTCAATTTTCTCAGCTAAGATTTGTTTTTTCAAGCTGTCCAGGTATCGTTCTGCCTTAAGGATGTCCTCCTCAGTAGCTTTTGGTATTCTGAGAATATGACGGGTGTTGAAAGTGCTTCCTTTGATTTCGAGCAGTTGGATCATGTGAAAGCCAAATTGGGTTTCTACGGGATCGCTGATCTCACCCTGACGGAGTCCCAATGCTGTTGATTCATATTCCGGAGCTAATTCGCCTCTGCGGAAAAAGCCCAAATCGCCTCCTTGGGCCCCTGAACCTGGATCTTCTGAGTGCCTTTTGGCCAAATCTGCAAAGTCAGCTTTGCCGTCTAATATGTCTTGCTTGAACTGCCGAAGTTGAGCAATGATTTCTTCCCTGACTTTGGCATTTACGACAGGTTTTTTTACGATTTGCCCTACAGTAGCCTCAGAAGTGAACAGGGGAAGGGAATCCGTAGGAATGCTGTTGAAGAAGGTCCTGACTTCCGCCGGAGAGACCGTCAGTCCTTCGGTGATTTTTGCCCGCATTTTGGACACGATCATCTGTTCACGGATCACATCTTCAAGTTCGCTTTTCAACTGCTCGGCTGTTTTCCCATACATTTGGATCAGGGCAGCTTCGTCTCCGCCAAACTGTTGCAACACGGCATTGAATCTGTTGTCTACCTGGAGCATTACTTCAGGCTCTGTCACCAAAACCGAGTCAATTTCGGCTTTGGCTACCATGAGCTTGTTGATCATGAGACTTTCAAAAACATTACAGCGCGTAGGTGCCTCGATCCCCTGTTGGGCCTGAGCCAATGCTTCGATGTAGGTTTGTTGCACATCTGATTCCAGGACAATGTTGTTGTCCACTTTGGCGACGATTTTATCTAAGACTTGTCCGGTAGGCGGGGCTTCCTGAGCAAAAGTCTGACTCAGAGCCATCGCTCCAAAAAGGCTGAGAATAAGTCGGTTTAGAAATTTCATGGGATTTGGTGATCTTTTTTTCCCGGTGTCGGGGATCATTTACTTTATTGATTCAACGCCAGAAAAGCTTCCTCTTTAACCTGGGAGTTGATCTGGATCGGGTATTTACTTTTTAAAGATTCAATCAGGGTTTTGTCCAGGTACTCCTGATAATCCCTGATGACCAAACCTCTGGATTCTTCAAATTTCCGGGGTTCGGCAGGGAGTTTTTGGCCTGTCACGACCAAATAAAGAATCCCATCCACCTGGATTTCCTGATAGGCAAGCTGGGTGTCAATTTGGGATAAAACAGGATGGTCAGCATATTCGAAAAGGCCGGATTCTGTCTGAAAAGCCAGAGTTGAATTGGCCTTGTAAGCTGCTTCAAATTCACGTATCATGGGTTCATTGTACCCTTTTCCCTGAATAGCATTTCGGGCATTTTCCAATTGGGAAGTATCCAGTACCTTGACGACAAAGGCTTCCAATCTGTTTTTCCACTGGTATTGGTCGATGTTTTTTCGGAAAAACTCCACTTGTCCCAGAGAATCCTGAATGCCCTTTTCCCAAACTTCCTGATTCATAAGCGAAAACAGCAGAATTCCATCACGGTATTCCTTGAGCAGCATTTGGTACTCTTTGTTGTTTGCTTCCAGGTCTTTTTCCTCTGTTTTGGACAAAGTTTCAGCCACAAATCGCTCATACCAAATGTCAAAAGTTCCTCCATTGATTTTTGGGCTGACTTCTTCACTTTCCATGAAAGTGGATAGGTCAGAGGCAAGGTAGGTTTTTCCCTGAAGTTTAAACAAAGGTGACTTGCCAAGTGATTTGCTGGCAAGTGGTGAACTGAAATCTGCTTTCGCAACCGGATTGAGAACTTGGGACAAATTGTTGACAGAGGCTTCGTCTTCTTCAAAACCATACCGGGCTTTTTGGATTGCGACAACCTGGGATTGGATCATTCCGGATCGGGAATCTCTCAAAATTTTTGAGCGAATATTTTCTTCCATATCCTCGAAAGAATCAATGGGCTTTTTTTCCTCAAGGCGAAGAATATGATACCCGTATTGAGACTTGAGAGGTGGGGATACTTCGCCGGTTTCAGTAAGAGAAAAGGCCGCCATTTCAAATTCCGGAATCATGCTTCCAATACCAAACCATGGGAGCAATCCCCCTCTTTGGCTTGTGGCAGGATCTTCGGAGAAAGTCTTTACAATGTCTTCCCAAACGGTATTTTCCTTTTGAATTTCCGCATAGATATCAGAGATTTTCCTTCGGGCATTCTCTTCCTGGGTAGGGTCTTCTGCATCAAAACGTACCAAAATATGGGACACTCTCACTTGGCCCGGATTGGGCTGGCGATCTTGGACCTTGATGATGTGATAGCCAAAATTGGTCAAAACAGGATCAGAAACCTGCCCTGGTTGAAGGGTATAGGCGGCATCTTCAAATGGCTGTACCATCTGAAGACTGGTAAAATACCCCAGATCCCCTTTGTTGATTTTGGCAGAGGGATCATCGGAATATAGGACTGCAAGTTCATTGATATTTCCTCCATTTTCGATTTCACCTTTGACTTTCAATGCCATTTTCAAGACAATCAAACTGTCCTCAGTGCTTGCATTTGGAGGAAATTGGAAAAGAATGTGACTGGCACGGACCACCTCCTGCATCCTGGAATAGGCTTTGCGAAGCTCACCTTCTTCCAGAGAATTTTTTATCAGGTAGGGATAAATTAAAGTTTCTTTGAAAGAATTGAATTCTCTGGAGAATTCCTCTGATTTATCCAATCCCAAAGCCTCGGCTTCCCGGACTTTCAGTTTGTAATTAATAAATAAATCCAGATTTTCCTCAAATTCCTCCCGGCTGACACCAGACACTTGGGTATCGTTGCTTTTTCCTTTGGAAATCAGGTACACCAATTCATCCTTGTCCACGGGCGTTCCGCCCACTGTCAACAAGGCCTCACTGGAGTCCTGAGCAGTGGCCTTTGAACTTAGGAAAAGCAGGAATGCAACTTGAAGGGGAACTACAAATGCCGAAATGGTTCGGTGATTCATGTACTGGCTAGCCGATTTACAATGCAATGTTACAAATTTATCAGGAATTCGAGTTGAAAGCCTTATCGCAGGGGCATTTAACCAAAATTAGGATCGAAACCATTTGATCAGTCGGCAGGTATTGGTGCCGTTTTTGGATTCAAACTCGATCTCGTCCATAATCTTTTTAACCAAAATGATGCCTAGTCCTCCTTTTCGCTTTTCAATCATGACTTTTTTGAGGTCCGGTACCTCGTAATCTAAAATATTGAAGGCTTCTCCCTGGTCAGAGATTTCAAAAATTAATTTCTCAGCGGAGTCTTTGACTTCCAATTGGATGGAATCTTGAGGATTGCAGCCGTGTGAATGGATGATCAGATTGGCACATACCTCCTCTACCGCCAGGGTGACCTGGTGTTTTTCGATTTCAGTTAAAAGGGAGCTGCCCAGCGCTTGCTGAAGGAAAGCTCTCAGATCTGAGAGGGCCGAAGTTTGGCAGGAGATATTAAGTATGTGCTTCATTTTTTAATCTGCGAAAGCTGCTGCTCTGTCCTGGTAGATAGGAATCAGCTGGTCCAATCCCAAAATCCGGAAAACCTCATAAACCCTTGGTGTCAGGCCGCAGATTTTCATGCTGATGGCCTGTTCTTGAAAATCCTCCAAATAAGACATAAAAACGCCCAATCCTGCAGAGGAAATGTACTCCAGGTTTTGGCCGTCTATCAGGATGGATTTGGCCCCGGATGCAATTATTTCCTGAATGGCTTCATCCAGAATGACTGAGTTGCTGGCGTCGACCTCTCCGAACAGACTGAGGATGTCATTTTGTTTTTCTTTTGTTTTTTCCAGACGAAGCATGACTTACGGATTCTTAATACTATATGTTTTAAACAGGGGAATGTTGAAACTTGACCACCATCATTGAGTAATCATCATCTATCATCCCATCCCCACCTACAAATAGGTGGAGGGAATCTATCAATTGGTTTTGGATTTGACGTGCACTTTTTGAGTGGTGGATTTCCACCAAACTTCGGATTCGCTCAAATCCGAATTGATTGCCTTTTTGATTTTTGGCTTCCACGATACCATCTGTGATCAACACCAGAATGTCTTCAGGCTCATAGGTGAAGGTTTTCTCCTGAACGTGATTTTCATACTGCTTGTTTCTTAAAATTCCCAAACCCAAGCCGTCGAAAAACAAAAACTCTGATTTGGCCTCTTTGGCTTTGTAAAACAGGGTGGGGATATGTCCGGCTCTTGAATGACAGATTTTTTGTTCCTTGATATTGATCTGGAAAATCGAAGCCGTGATAAAATGGTTCCTTTCCAGGCATTTGCTTAAGGCGGAATTAGCCCAGATCATAAACTGCACCGGACTCAGGTTAAGCTGGATCAGACTGTGGAAGACTCCTTTCATCTGTGACATATGGAATGCCGCCGAAGTTCCCTTGCCGGAGACGTCTCCAATGATCAAGACATACCGGTTGTCATCCAACTTATAGGTGTCATAGTAATCACCTCCTACCTCATCTGCGGCATTGGAGAATGCGCAGATTTCGAATGAGTCCGGATGGTCCAGTTTGGCAGGAAGCAGTGCCTTTTGCACCCTTTGGGCAATCTTGAGTTCTTCCTGGTATCGCTCGTTTTGTATGGCCTGGTTCATGAGCCGGTGGTTTTCCACTGCAATACAGGCCTGCCGTACAAAGGTGCTGATGATGTTGATCATCTCCTTGTTAAATCCATCCCGGACTTCCTTACACAGCACCATCCGGCCAATGGCGGTTTTGTTGATAACCAAGGGTATCAGCAGGATGGATTCGTATCGGGGATGTTCCAGGCGGATCAGGAGAGGCTGAAGCATTTCGGGCCGATCAGTCGAGGCCCATTCGGTTGCTGATTTTTGGGTTTTGATCAATTCTGAAAGGTCCTCCTTGGTCGCTTCGTCCAAGAATCTTAGCTGGTTGATTCCTGCATTTTGTTCTTCTGGATTGATTTCAATCCAAGCCCCATCGGAATAAGAGGCACTCATGCAGCTGTCCAGGAGAATGTCCAAAACCTGTTCTTCATTGTCTTCCGGCTGAATTGATTGGCTCAGCCGCTGAAAATTGATGGCCTCGGTCAGCTTTTGTTCGAAAACTGAAGAGGTCGGCAGGTTAAATAGCGTCACCAAAAAACTGAAAATCGCATAGATAAAAATAAATCCAAACAAGGCCATCAAAAACAAATTGTCTGTGAGATTGACCATGTAGTTTTTCGCCTGAGTATAGACCAAAAGCCTACTGAATAGGTAACCTGTACTCAGGAGGATAAGGAAAAGAAATAGCAGTGATTTCCATTTTTCCTTAAAGGTGAGGTAGGGAATCCATTTCAGATTGCCGGAAAGCACGATGGAAATCACCAAGATGATGACCATCCCAAAAAGGAAACTGTAATCGAAATTATTCTTGTTGAAAAACACAAAAAACATGGCCAATAGCATGGCAAATTCGAAAGCCTGCCACTGTTTGACTACCTGTTTGTTTTTCTGATATAGGATCAAATGCTTCCAAAGCAAGGCCGAGGAAATCAGAAAAATGGTTGTAAGGGCAAAATTCACATGGTAAAAGAAGTTTTTCAGAAAGGGCTCAGTTGCAAGTTTGCTATCTCCCATGGAGAAGTAAAAAAGCTCGGTAATCAGTGCCACGCCACTGGCAAAAATTCCTGTGGATGCCGCCCTCCAAAGCAGTTGAAGAAAATCACTCTGAATGTTTTTGCCAATCGAATAGCTGTAAAAGCCATACAGGGTAAAAAAGAAAATGATCTCAAGAATCCAGGTGAATTCATCTGAAATGCCCGATTCTATCTCGTTGATAATGCCAAAAAGCCTGACCAAATCCACAAACAGCAAAGCAAGCCACACCAAAACGGAGAGCAGGAGGCTGAGTTTACCGATATGAATGGAGGGGAGCTTGACCATCGGAATGCTTTCGCAATAATACTGAAACTGAACTAATCCTGATAGGGACGGCCGATTTCAGTCAGTTTTGACCTGTTAAAAATTGTAAACAGCAGTTCAGAGGCAAATCAATTCTTCTACTACTCCTTTTCCCACTTTTTCTTCAATCAGGGCCAAAACTTTGGATCTGTTGAGCATCAGTTCTTTTTTGACAGGACCAGAACTCAGTTTAACAAAAAGTTTTTTGTCCTTAATAAATACCGAAGTGGTCCGGTCTGAAATTGTTCTGCCGACGATTTCTCCCCAGCTGCTGATCAGTTGTTTTTCTTTGAATTTGTCTTCGAGCCGATAAGCTTTCAGGAGTTCATTGAATGCCGCTTCAAGTGGGGCAGCATCTTTTTTTCTTCCTGGATATGGGTTTTCTTTCATGGATTCAGATGAATAGTTCGGCTGCGATACTGTCAGCCAGTAACATTCCCCTTTTGGTCAAAGATAGGATTTTACCATCCCAAATCAGCCAACCCTGCTTTTCTAATTTCTCAATCTCCTTGGCTTTGCTCTGAGCCAGATCGATTCCAAATTCCCCGGAAATTTCCGAAAGAGAAAGCCCCCAAATGGTCCGTAAACCGGTCAAAATCCGATCGTTGACCTGATCTTGTGGGGTGCTGGGTTCGATTTGAAATGGGATTTTTCCTGCCTCCAAAGATTTAAGATAACCCGGATTGGAAGATGGATTGAAGCCACGGTTTTTTCCGTTAAAGGAATGGGCACTTGGTCCAAGGCCGAGATAGGGGACACCTTTCCAATAATTAGTGTTGTGAAGGGCAAAATTGGATGGTTTTCCAAAATTGGAAATTTCATATTGAATGTAGCCTGCATGCTCACTTTGCTCCTGCAGCCATTCAAACTGTTCTGCCACAAAATCCTCCTCAGCAGGTCGAAACCGACCTTTTTCCGTCCATTTTCCAAGAGCAGTTTTGGGTTCTACGGTCAGAGAGTATGCCGAAATATGTCCGGGATCCTGACGGATTGCCTCAGACAGGTCATTTTTCCAGATAGAATGATCTGGGTGGGGAAAGCCATAAATCAGATCGATGGAGAACTTTTCAAAGCCGGCATTTCTCCCTTTGGAAATGGCTTCCCTGGCTTCCTTTGCGGTATGGGCCCGGTTGTAAAATTGGAGGACATGCTCTTGAAAACTTTGAATCCCCAGACTCAGTCGGTCGATCTCGAGAGATTTCCAAGTTTTCAGATTTTCATCCGAAAGGTCGTCTGGATTAGCCTCAAGAGTTACTTCTTTGAAGTCCGAAGTATAATTTTTCCGGATTAAATCCAGAATATATTCCAGATGGTTTTTGGCCAAAAGTGATGGAGTACCTCCTCCAAAATAAACGGTTTCGACTGTTTGGCCCTGGAGGTAATCCTTTCGCATTTCGGTTTCCTTGCCGATGGCTGCTACCAGTTGATCTAATCGGTCCAAATTGGTGCTGAAATGGAAGTCACAATAGTGGCAAGCCTGCCTGCAAAATGGAATGTGGATGTAGATGCCTGCCAAGTGAATTCGTTTAACTTGCGAATATAATCAATCCCAATTTCCCCTTGAAGTCACGGATTTTAACGGTTTTGCTTTTGCTGACTTTTGGACAGATGCTGTGCTTGGGGCAGCAGGTTTTCCGTATCTCCTGGGCTGAATCTGGTGAATCTAAAATCAAAGATTATGGAAATGAGGTCCTAGCACGACACTTTTCAGATTCCCTTGCCAGGGCCATTCAGAATCAAGGCTTTTTGGAAGGAAGTTTTGCCGAAACATTTCGTGAGGATACACTGACTTTAACATGGGTTTCTGGAGAACTTTTCAGTTGGAAAGATATCAACACTGAGATGATGCCAGTGTACTATCTCAGGGAACTGGGTCAGCCGGGATCGGAATATCCGGCCCCTTATCTCTGGATTGATGAAGCGCTTGAACTTGCTGAAAACAGCGGCTTCCCATTTGCCGAACTGAAAATGGACAGCCTTGAGATAAAGGATCATAGTATTTCAGGTGTGTTAAATTTCAGTTTTGGTCCTAGGATCACCTGGGATAGTTTGGAGGTATCGGGTGCCAGCAAAACCAAACCAAGGTACTTGCAGCGGATTTCCGGCTTGGTGCCAGGTGAGCTATTTTCCCAAAAGCAACTGAATAAAGCAGCACAGACCATCCGAAGATCACCCTATTTTACGTTGGTCGGAGCACCTGAAATTTCTTTTCAAACCCAACATGCACAGCCCGTTTTTACAATTCAGGATAGGAGAGTCAATGTTTTTGACGGAGTTGTTGGTCTTTTACCCAACGAAAATAAACCCGGAAAAATGCTGATCACCGGGGAAGTTGACCTGCGGTTGTATCATTTGGGAGGTAAGGGGAGGGATTTTTCAGTGAATTGGCAAAGGTTGAACATCCAGTCCCAGTTTTTGGAAATCAAGGCAAATGAGGCTTTTGTTTTTGGTTCTCCTTTGGATTTTCAATTTGGATTTTCCCTGCTTAAGCAAGATTCGAACTTTGTGAACCGGAATTTTGAACTCGATTTTGGCTATCGTATTTCAGATTCAGGGTATCTGGATTTTTTCACAAAAAGGCAGGCAGGGGACTTGATCTCATCTGATGGGATGGGGAATTCGGAGGTTTTGCCATCGGCGATCGATTACCGATGGAATCAGTACGGGATAGGGATCGATTGGAACAAGCTGGATTCTCCAGTCAATCCTCGAAAAGGAAGCCGAATCCAAAGCCGGTTTTCACTCGGCAACAAACGCATTATCCAAAATACCGGACTGCCTGAGGAGTTGTATACCGGACTTGAGGAGTCTTCGGCACAGTACCAGGGCTGGTTTTCCGGGGAAAAGCACTTGTACCTAAGGTCTGCCTGGGGTATGTGGCTGCGAGGGGTTGCCGGGTTCATGGAAAATGAAAATTTGTTTTTGAATGAACTTTATCGTCTAGGCGGTCTGAAAAGTATCCGTGGATTTAATGAGAAGAATTTTTACGCCAGGAGTTTTGGATATTTCAATCTAGAGCAGCGCCTGTTTTTTGACCAAAATTCCTTTTTGGTAGTTTTTGCTGATTTGGGTATAATCGAAAATCCATACGAAGTTCAAAAAATTGACCATCCTGTTTCATTTGGAACCGGAATCAATTTGGACACTGACGGAGGATTATTCAGTTTTGTATTTGCATTGGGGAAATCAAATTCACAGCCTTTGTCTTTTTCCTATTCCAGGATTCATTTTGGATATCTGGCCAGGTTTTAGAGGGTAAAATTTCTATGGTTAAGGTTCGTTTGCTGGTCTTTTTTTCTTGTTTCCTCAGTCTGGGTTTGAATGCCCAGGTTTTGGAAAATTATGACGGACTTTGGAAATCTGCCCGTCAGGAATCCTGGTTGGGGATAAATAACCAGGTAGAACTGACGGTGGATCTGACAAATTTTCCCGAATCAGAGATCCGAATCAAATTACCCTCCAAATCCACGGTTTTTGTTGACGGGAAACTCTGGCAGCTGACTACTGGCGACACGGTTTTTTTTAGATCTATAGGGGAGTTGCAGGCAGAATTTGGAAAGGACTCGCTGAATTTTACTGTCGTAAGTCCTGATTTGGCCCCCAGGAAGGCGAGCATCAAAAAAGTGATCGGCAGGGAAAATCTCGATGATGTCGTCCTCAGTCCGGAAGGAATACCGTTGGTCGGACGATTTGTGCCCCAACCGGTCAGGGATTTTTATTTTACAGGGTTATTTATCATTTTATTTTTTGTGGCTTTATACAAACTGGCCTATCCCTATTTGCTGGCCATGATGCTGAAGCCCCTTTCGGTGATCAGCGCAGAGGATTTTACTGACAGTGGGAACCTCCAAAAATTCTTTTCCTTCGACATCATTTTCTACATCCTGATCGTGGCTATGATGATTTCACAGGGTGCAGTCACCGGCTTGGTTGTATTCAGAAAGGAATGGTTAGATACCTGGATAGGGCTGGATTATTCTTCCCTATTGTTGATATGGCTGGTTGGGGCCTTTGGAATTTTGGTATTGACTATTGTCAAGTTTATTGGAATCCGATTGATTTCATATTTGTTTGATTTGGGCAAAGCGGAGTTTTCCCATTTTTTTTATTTGCTGAGGCTGATTGTATTTGGCAGCTCAGTGGTGCTACTAGTGGGAGCATACTTCGTCGTAAACAATTTTTCGGGTCTTGAACCAGCATTTTCTGTTTTGTTTAGCGGCTTTTTCTGGTTTTACATTTTCGGGGTATTGGGATTGTTCCTGATTATGATGAGTAGACTGAGTTTTAAGAAATACCATTTATTTACATACCTTTGCATCGCGGAATTAGTCCCTTTTCTAATCCTAGCAAAATGGATTATGGGTCTAGGTCAGTGACGTCATTGAACAATAAAATAAGGAACAAACTAGCATGAGTGCAGCTCCAAAAGATCGCTTTAAGCCCGTAAAGAGTATCCTAGTTTCCCAGCCAAAACCTACTGATGCCAGTTCTCCCTATCTGTTGTTGGCAGAGAAGTATAAGTTGAAGATAGATTTCAGGCAGTTTATCAAGGTAGAGCCAGTCCCTCCCAAAGAATTCAGAAAGCAAAAAATAGATATACTGAAGCATACGGCTATTATTTTTACCAGCCGGAATGCGATAGATCATTTTTTTGCGATCTGTAAGGATTTTAAAATTGAAATGCCGGCAGAAATGAAATATTTCTGTATTTCAGATCAAACAGCGCATTACCTCCAGAAATATATTGTCATCCGCAAGCGCAAGCTCTTTGTAGGGCAAAAAACTGCTGAGGATCTTTTTGATTATTTCAAAAAGCACAAGAGTGAAAAATATCTTTTCCCTTGCTCAGATATCCGCAAAGAGGATATTCCGGGTTATATGGAAAAGCACGGAATTGCTTTTACTGAAGCGATCATTTACCATACTGTAGCAGCTGATCTGTCAGACCTGGCGGATGTGAAATATGATATTTTGGCTTTTTTCAGCCCTTCAGGAATCAAATCTCTCAAAAGCAACTTTCCGGATTTTGTTCAAGGCAATACCAGAATTGCTGCATTTGGACCCACGACAGCCCAGGCAGTGAGGGACATCGGGTTGATTTTGGACATTGAAGCACCCATGCCCAATGCTCCGAGTATGACCGGTGCTTTGGAACTTTATATCAAAAAGGCCAATAATTTGTAAATCTTAAAATCATTTTCTGTGGTTTTTCAGTTTAAATTCATACACTAGTTTAAAATTGGAAATACCTCAGCCAAATGACTACCAAAAGCCGATTGGATAATTTTTTAAAGCTTGGATTTTTAGGAATTCTGCTGTTTTGCGCGGGATTGGTTCAGGCACAACAGGACGCACAATTTACCCAATACATGTATAATGGCATGTTTTACAATCCTGCCTTTGCCGGTAAGGAAAGTGGGTATCGATTTTCTGCACTACATCGTTCACAGTGGATGAACTATACCACAAGCTCAGGACAAGGTGGTGCTCCGGTTACCCAGTTAATTACGGCCGAGGGCAGGTTAGATGCTAAAAATATAGGGTACGGACTGTCTATTGTCAATGACCAAATCGGAGCTACTGGCAACCTCGAACTTAACCTAAAGGGGAGTTACCACAAAAAGATCAACAGGGCTACACTAAGCTTTGGCGCGTATTTTGGCATGTTCTCCAGTTCCTTGGATTATGGTGAAATCGTCGTTGTCAACCCCGAGTCAAATTTGCCCCAATCCGGTAAGGAAAGTCAAATGGCTTTGGATTTTGGTGCCGGGATATTGTATGACAGGGGAAATTATTACCTGGGATTGAGCTCCAAGCATCTCAATCAGCCTTCCTTTGATTTTGGAGATGGCTCTTATGAAAATCAACTAAAAAACCACTCCTATTTTCTTTTCGGCTACAGAATCCGTCCGATCGGCCAACTGAGAATCGAGCCTAGTTTGCTTATCAAAACCGTGTCCTTCAATAATTTTTCCTATGATGTGAGCGTTATGGCAACACATCAAAACAAAATCAATGGAGGGATTGCCTACCGCGGTGAAGAATCTTTGTCTTTGATTTTGGGATATAGCATGCTTAGGGATAATTCTCTGAAATTGGGCTATGCCTTTGACTTGGTGACAGGTGGATTAGAAGCAAAATCCCCAACCAGTCATGAATTGATGTTAAGGTATGTGCTCCCTACCTCCACTAGGCAGCTGGAGCGGGTAATTCAACGGACACCGAGATATAGATTTTAAACCCTTTGAATTCAAGCCATAACATTTCGGAAAGACTGTTACGGTTGGTTTACAAATAGGTTTAAAATTGGCAGGTTATTTGCATTATTGCGGCTAATTCAGCTAAATTTCGATTTCCAAGAAGGTTTTAGATTGGGTAAAAATTTGATGATTTCAAAAACGTCATTTATGTATAAAAAAATGAAACTCCGCTTAGTGCCTATTACATTAGGCCTTGCCGTGGCAACACTTTTACCGGGTTGCGGGCTGTTTAATAAGAAGGGTTCGGCAAGTGATAAGTCCAACAGACGTGGGGAAGTAACCGGGGTAGCAAAACGGGCCAGTTGGCAACAAAACTTACCAATAGATATGGTTCCTGTCAAAGCCGGGACTTTTTGGATGGGACAATCTGACGAAGACATCGCCTATACCCAATCTGCCATGAACAAGCAGATCACCATTTCTGAATTTTTTATGGACAAATACGAAGTGTCTAATAATAAATACAGACAGTTTTTAGAAGCGGTGAAAAATGGAGAATTGGCAACCGGTACGCCGACTACTTTAAAAGAACCGCCAACCTTTAACTACGATGAACTTAGACCGGACACCACAGTTTGGTCAACCAGTTTTTCTTACCACTACGGAGATCCTTTGATGGAATTTTATTATGACCATCCTGCCTTTGACAACTACCCTGTGGTCGGGATTTCTTGGGATCAAGCCCAAAAGTATTGTGAGTGGAGAACCTACCACCAGAGAGCCAATGACGAATCTGATTTTGACGCGCCTTCCTTTAGACTTCCTTCTGAAGCAGAATGGGAGTATGCTGCGAAAGGCGGAAAAGATGTAGCCAAATATCCTTGGGGAGGACCTTACCTTAAAAATAAAAGAGGCTGTCTGATGGCCAATTTTAAGCCGGGAAGAGGTAATTACATTGATGACGGATTTGCCTACACAGCTCCTGTAGATGTATTTGCGCCAAATGGCTTTGGACTATATAACATGTCCGGGAATGTTGCAGAGTGGGTAATGGATGCCTACAAAGCTACTTCCAGAGTAGACACTTGGGATTTGGATCCAGTTTATGATGATCCCAATGAACCAAGAAAAATCGTTAGAGGCGGTAGCTGGAAGGATATCGCTCATTACTTGGAGACTTCCACCCGTACCTATGAATATCAGGAAGTCGCTCAAGCACACATTGGATTCCGAACTGCCATGACCTTCATGGGAAGATCCGGCTCTATGGATGTGAAATCAAGCAAAAGAACAAAAAGATAAACCTCACCAAAAAAGAAAAAACCTTAACCTTAATTTACAATTTCCAAATGGCTAGCAACAGCAAATCCTTTAAAGCTAATTTCTACAGCAACATTATGCCAAAAATTTATGGTATTGGTGCCGCTGTCGTAATCCTCGGTGCGATGTTCAAAATCCTCGATTGGCAATTCGCCAACATCATGATCGGGGTCGGATTGTCCACAGAGGCAGTTATCTTCTTCCTTTCTTCTTTCGAACCAAGACAAGAAGATATGGATTGGAGCAAAATCTATCCTGAGCTAGCCGATGGTGCACCCAAGAAATCCAAAGGGGACGATGTCTCTGCCAAGTTGGATGATATGCTTTCCAAAGCTAAAATCGGACCTGAATTGATCGATAGCCTTGGAAAAGGAATGCAAAATCTGGCTACTTCTGCAGAAAAAATGGGCAACCTTTCTGATGCTGCAGTTGCCACAAACGAATACGCCACCAATGTAAAGTCTGCCGCCAAAACTTTGGTAGACATGAATGTCTCTTACAGCAAAACTGCCGCTGCCCTTACTGAAATGTCTGCTGCCTCTCAAGATGCTAAGGCTTACCATGCGCAAGTGGTGACGGTCACCAAAAATCTTTCTGCACTGAATTCTGTCTATGAACTTGAATTGCAGGATGCCAACAGCCATGTGAAGACATTGAACAAGTTCTACAGCAATATGACTGCTGCCATGCAGGGTTTGAGCGAAGCCGGAAAAGAAACCGAAGCTTTCAAAAACGAACTGGCTAAGCTGAACCAAAACGTAAGCTCACTCAACAAAATCTATGGTGGAATGCTTTCCGCTATGAAAGGTTAATCTGTCCTAAACATCTAAAGAACCGAAAGCTAGAAAGATGGCAGGAGCAAAAGAAACACCTAGACAAAGGATGATCGGGATGATGTACCTGGTACTGACGGCCCTATTGGCCCTCCAGGTAAGTAATCAGATCCTTCAGAAGTTCGTCCTCATCAATGATGGGATGGAGCGGACGTCCAGAAATTACATTTCTAAAAATGAATCCTCTGTTGCCAATATCAAAGGCGCAGTCGAAGAGCAGGGAAACAATCCCAAAGATGTTCCAAAAGTAGGAGCAGCGCAGGAGGTCAGAAACGCGACAAAAGAAATTTTCGCCTATCTCGAAGACTTGAAGCAGCAACTTATCACGCAGGCTAATGCCAAAAATGAGGAAGGTAACTTCGTCAATTCGGCTTTGAAAAATACTGAAGTTCCGGGCAATCTGTTTGCCAACAGTGGCAAAGGAGAGGAACTGAAAGAGAAACTTAATGCCTTTCCTACTCAGGTTTCAGCAATTTTGGACGGAATAGGGATCACCGGAATGAAATTTCAGCCGATTGCAAGAGACGCAAAGGACATTGATCTGTTTGCAAATGACAGAGAGGCTAGAAACAAGAGTTTTGTCAATTTGACATTTGTGAAGTCTCCTGTAGGAGCAGTCTTGGCATTGATCTCACAGTATCAAAATGAGGTGCTGAACATTGAAAGTGATGCTTTGAGTGAAATCACCAAATCAATCGGTACGTTCTATTTCAAAGCCGATATCCTTGAAGGCAAAATCGCTGCGGTTTCTAATGTAGTTGCTGCAGGTACTAAGTTTCAGGGCGATATGTTTATCGCTTCTGCATCTTCTTCCGCAGCACCGACCATGACTTTGGGAGGCAGATCTGTTCCTGTGGAAAACGGATTCGGAAAAGTTGAATTTACTGTTCCTCCTGCAGGAAGCTACGATGACAAGGGTCTTTCCAGACAGCTTCTCAAAGGTGAAATCATTACCAATGTAGGAGGAGAAGATCAGGTTATTCCGGTTGAATATGAATATTTCGTCGCTCAGCCGATCATCAAAGTGTCTTCAGAGGTAGTGCAGCAGCTTTATGCGGATTGTGCAAATGAGTTGTTGATTGAAGTTCCGGCATTGGGTAATACCTATTCCCCTGAATTTAATGTCAACAATGGCCAGTCCATCAAAGGAAATAAGCCTGGACAACTTACTGTGATCCCTGGCGGATCCGGTAAAGTGACTATCGGTGTCAGCAGTGGAGGAAATAAAATCGGAGACGTTGCGTTTGATATCAAACCGGTTCCTTTGCCAACAATCAAAGCTTTGGCTTCAAATGGAAGCGAAATGGATGGTTCAGTTGCCCACGCGGTGAATGTTTTCAGTGGAATGAAAGTTGCCGCTGTTGCAGAACCAACTTTTGCCAGAACAATGGCAAAAGACTCCAATTTTGAAGTGACAGGTGGGGAATTGATTCTTTTAAGGAGTGAAGTTCCCAGAGGTACAGTTCCAATTGGTGGAAGTATGAGAACCTTACTTGAAAGTGCAAGACCGGGTGACGATATCGTAATCCGGGTAACACAAGTAACCCGAACAAATTTCAGAGGAAATAAAATCAACTCTGAGTTAAGACAGATCATCCGATTGGCTGTAAAGTAATCGGAGTTCGAATTAAACAAAGAAAATTATGAAACGATTTGTGCAACACATCTTCCTGGCTCTTTTGGTAGCTGTTGGGCTGGTTCCGATTAATACTTCCGCCCAAGTGGCGACAAGCGTCAATCCTTCCGGCTTTGGTGATCGCCAGTTTTCCATGGATACCATCTATTCTGCGAAGCGGATCAGGGATGATGATAAGATGTATCAAATCTCTGTCTGGAGAAGAATCGATTTGAGAGAAAAGTATAACCTTTCACTCTATGGGTCTGGGGACAACAAAGCAAACGGAATTGTAAATCACATTTATAAAGCTGTGGTGGAGGAAAATTCCCTGGAGGTTTTTGCAGATGCAGAATTTACCAAACCGCTTTCAATTGCTGAATTCCAAGATAACTTCTGGATCTCTGCAAACGGAGACTCTATCTTCTCCAAGCAGTTGTACTACCTTGATTTCAAGGAAGACTTTGTTTTCGACAGACATCATTCTGACTTGGTATTCGATATCAAATACATTGAATTGGTGATGCCATCGCAGACTAATGCCAATGCTGGTCAGAAAACAGTTGCATTTATCCGATATAAGGATTTTGTCAATTATTTCAAAAACCATCCTACCGCACGTTGGATCAATTTCCAGAATATTTCAAAAAGTCTGACTTATGATGAGGCCTTTGAATCAAGACTCTTTAGGTCAGTAGTAAGGAGGTTTACCAATCCGGATGATGCCTTGATCGCAGATTTGGTCAATGCCGATCATCCTAGTCCGGAAATGCAGGCCTACCTGAATTCTCTGGCTTTTGAATACAAACTGCTTGAATTTGAAAACTCCCTCTGGGAGTGGTAAAATAGAAAAGGGGCTCAGGCCCCTTTTTCTTTTTCCATCCATTCCAGTATTGCTTTTGCCCGACTGCTACCGATCACTTCAGTCAATTCAGCCTCGCTTGCCGATTTTATTTTTTTGACCGATTTAAAGTGCTTCAGCAATTTATCAGTCGTGTTTTCTCCGATTCCCGGAATTTCTGTCAATTGGGTTCCAAAAGCATTTTTACTCCTTACCTTCCTATGGAAAGTAATTGCAAAACGGTGAGCTTCGTCCCTGATTCTCTGCAGTAATTTTAGACTTTCTGATTTTTTGTCAATGTGGATAGGGTAGGAATCTCCTGGAAAATAAATTTCCTCCAGTCTTTTTGCAATCCCGATGATGGGCATTTTGCCATAAACGCCCAATTCCTGTAAAGCTTCTACTGCCGAAGAGAGCTGTCCCTTTCCTCCGTCAATTACCACCAGTTTTGGAAATGGTTTTCCTTCTTCCAAAAGTCTTTTGTATCGGCGGGTGACTATTTCCTTCATACTTGCAAAGTCATTTGGACCCTCTACTGTCTTTATATGAAAATGCCGATACTCCTTGATCGCAGGTTTTCCTCCCAAAAAGCAAACCATACTCGCCACAGGACTGGTGCCTTGAATATTCGAATTGTCAAAACATTCGATGTGATCGGGGATTTCCGGAAGGCTTAGATCCTGCTGCAATTTTCGGATCACACGGTCCTTTTTGTCTTGATTGAGCCCTTGGAGAAGTGCTTTTTCTTTTTTGTAAAACAAGGCATTTTTCAAGGAAAGCTCGATGAGTTTCCTCTTATCTCCGATTTTTGGGACTGTAAGATTGAGACCCTCAATAGGATTTTCCGGTTCGATGTTGATCAAAACCTCCTCGGCATCGCTTTGGAACTGGTCCTGGAGCCGGACAAGTGCTGTGATCAACAGTTCCTCATCACTTTCATCTAAGCGCTTTTTCAATTCCACGTTTTTGGAGGTGATCATGGCTCCGTTTTTGACCCGCATAAAGTTGACGTAGGCATTTTTGTCATCAGAGACCAAGGTGCAGACATCCAGATTTTGAATGCTGGGACTTGTGATCAGGGATTTTGACTGGTATTTTTCCAATAGCTCCAGTTTGTCCTTCATCCGCTGGGCTTTTTCGAATTCCAGATTTTCTGCAAAAGCCTGCATTTCTTGCTTAAAATAGGTTTTAGGTACACCCAAGTTTCCCTTAAGAATGTGTTTCGCCTGTTCCAGATCTTTGAGGTATGCTGGTTCTTTTTGTAATCCTTCACAAGGTCCTTGGCAGTTGCCAATATGATATTCCAGGCACACTTTGTATTTCCCTTCGTCAATTTTGTAAGGGCTGAGGTCAAGCTTACAGGTCCTGATTGTAAACAACTCCCGGATCAGCTCCAGCACGTTGTTCATGGCCTTAACACTGGCAAATGGGCCGAAGTAAGTCCCTCTTTTCGGAATCATTTTTCGGGTCTGGAAGATGCGGGGGAAATTCTCCTTAGTAACCAGCAGATAGGGGTAAGTCTTGTCATCCCTCAATAGGATATTGTATCGGGGCTGGATCTTTTTGATCAGGTTGTTTTCCAATAGCAAAGCATCCAGTTCGCTGTTGACCAAGATGATTTCAATCCTTCGGATTTCCTTGACCATTCTTCTGGTCTTCAGATTGACTCCGGTGTTTTTGTTGAAATAGCTGCTTACCCGTTTTTTCAGACTTTTTGCTTTGCCGACATAGACCAGTTCATCTTCTTCATTGAAATATTTATATACTCCCGGATGATCGGGCAGATGAAGATGTTCTTCTGGTAAAAAAGAGGATGACTGCATGGAATAAAATTAAAAAACAGCCCGGGATTCAGGCTGTTTTTCTCTGTGTTTAAATGTTCAGATCAATGAATTAGAAATCGTTCTTTTTGGCATCGTAATCAAAATCGGCAAAACGCTGACTGTCCTGCTCGTATTTATCGCAGTTTATTTCGATGCTCAGCGGACGTTCAGGTCTTGGGAATGGCCCTTTGGTATATCCGAGGCTATTATCTGCATAGACTTTGGACATAAATTTCACCCAAATAGGCCTGGCTGTCCTTCCCCCTTGTCCGGCTGTCCAGCTTCGAAAGTGGATCGCTCGGTCATCACCGCCTACCCAAGTCCCGGAGACAAGATCTTTGCTGACTCCCATGTACCATCCATCGGAGGCATTTTGGGTCGTACCTGTCTTTCCACCTAGCTCATTTCCTTCGCGCAACGTATATGGGACACCTTGACTCGTTCCCCCTCGCTCTTCAAATCCACCTCGAAGCATATACAGCATCAAATAAGCATGCTCTTCGCTCATCGCCGGTTTTTTTCTTGGGGTGAATTGTTGAATAACATTTCCGTTTTTATCCTCAATTCTGTCGATGTAATACGGGGTCGTATGCTCTCCTTTGTTTACAAACGTGCCAAAGGCTCCAGTCATTTCAAAAACTGAAACATCATTTACCCCCAATGCCAAGGACGGCACTTCTTCCAAGTCGCTGGTGACTCCAAGTCTTCTGGCAGTTTCCATGACAATCTTTGGACTTAGTTTCTTCATCATGTATGCGGTGACGGAGTTGACAGATTCAGCCATTGCTTGTCTGATGGTCATTTTTTCGTAGCTAAACTTTCCGTCTGCATTGGATGGACTCCATGCCGGCTGACCAGGGATGTAAACTTCCACTGGCTGGTCAATTACGGAATAGCAAGGGCTGTATCCGTTTTCGATTGCCGCTGCATAGACGAATGGTTTGAACGTAGACCCGGGTTGCCTCTTGCCTTGCTTTACGTGGTCAAACTTGAAGTATTTGTGATCGATGCCGCCCACCCAAGCCTTGATATGCCCGGTGTGCGGATCCATGCTCATGAATCCGGCCTGGAGGAATTTTTTGTAATACCTCATCGAGTCCATAGTACTCATCAGGGTGTCGATCTCGCCTTCCCAAGAGAAGACCCGCATTTTCTTTTTCTCGTTCAGCTTGAGGTCGATAGAGTCCGTGTCATCTCCATATCTCACTTTGAGGAGACGATAAGCTTCTGTTCTTTTTACTGCACTTTCAATGAAATTGGGGATGACCTGCCAGTTTTCATCGATCCAGGGATCTCTGTTTCCCATTTCCTTGAAGAATGCCTTCTGCAAATCGGTCATGTGCTCATTGACGGCTTCCTCTGCATAGCGCTGCATCCTGCTGTCTATGGTGACATAAATTTTCAGCCCGTCACCAAAAAGGTCATAAGCCGAACCGTCGGATTTTAGGTTTTCTTTGGTCCATTTTATTAGATCTGCTTTGACGATTTCTCTGAAATAGGTGGCCAGACCATGGTTTTGATTTCGGACCCTGTAGTCAAGTTCAATCGGCAGATTTGAGATGGAATCGAATTCTGTCTCGGACAGAATGCCGTTTTTTTCCATTTGGGAAAGAACCGTATTTCTCCTTCTGAGGGAATTTTCCGGATTGAAAACCGGGCTATAATAGGTCGGTGCTTTGAAAAGTCCCACCAGGACAGCAGATTCTTGGACGTTCAGTTCGGAAGGGAGTTTGTTGAAAAACGTTCCTGCTGCGGTTTTGATCCCATAAGCATTGGATCCAAACTCTGAGGTGTTGAGATACAAAGTCAGGATCTCGTTTTTGGTATAAGCCTTTTCCAGTTGCGTAGCCACGATCCATTCTTTGGTCTTGATGATCAGCATCCGAAGTCCTGGGATAGAGCTTAAAACACCTTGAGAGGCATCAGTACGGGTTTTGAAAAGATTTTTGGCGGTTTGCTGGCTAAGTGTTGATCCCCCGCCTGCATCCTGTCCAAGCAAAATAGACTTGACAAAAACCCGCATCATGGCGATCATGTCGATCCCGGAATGTTCTTCAAACCTCACATCTTCGGTAGCTACGAGTGCCTGAACCAAATTTGGAGAAAGGTCCTCAAATTTTACCGGGCTCCTGTTTTCACGTGCGTATGTTCCCAGGAGAAACCCATCAGCTGAATAAAGCTCAGAGGCCAGTTCACTCTCCGGGTTTTCAAGAGCCTTAAAGTCCGGTAGTGAACCAAACAAGCCCAGAAAATTGATGCTGACCATCCAGACAAAAAGGATGAAGAAAAGCACCCCCCCAATGAAAGCGATCCAGAGGTATTTTATTGTTTTACCGGCCCAATCAGGAATTGTGGGTTTGGCAGATTTTGACATAGGATTTTACTGATATATGGTACGGAAGAAGGTTCGGTATTCTTCCAGGTTTTTGGATTTATTTAAAGTCTGAAAGTTTTCGATCGAGATGAAGAAGGAATTATTCCTTGCTTCCTCAGGAAACCCATCCGATTTGAATTCCTTTGAAAACTTCTCGTAATAGGCTTTCGCTTTCTCTGCGTTTGCAAATGGACTGATTATATATATCGCATTCTCCGGGCTCATGTTCATATTTCCGGTGCGAAGCCTGGCATTTGGGAAAGCAGAAGCATGGTAATTTTCAAGATCGCCAAGTAGATTTTTTGCTACCTCGGCTTCTGTACGGGTCAACGCAATCACAAAGATATGAGTTTGTGATTCGTTCAGTTTATAAGGTGAGTCAGCCGGAATTTCTTTAGCCTGATTTTCAGCCTCCAGATTTGCCAAGAGCTGGGAGGAATCTACCGCAACACTGTCCTTGGGAGCCATTGCCGCTAATTCTTCACTGCTCAGCAGTGGTCTGAGCATATTTCTTGCCAAACTGACCAGAGCCTGATCTTTCGTGTTCTCGATATAGGATTCCAGTCTTGACTTAAACCTGTCGCGGCTTTCCAGCTTGCCGGTCACCATAATATCGAGCAGGAGAAGCTTCTCTGTATTGCGGGTCAGGGGATATTCTTCAAGAGTGGATTTTACCACTTGTCGAGCCTTTTGATACTGACCGGAATAATAGGCGTTGTAGGCTTCCTCGTAACCCTTGGATGATTCCAAAGCTGCCAGATTTCCGGATGCGGCATCCGGATTGTTGACCGAAAAGGTGTATTGGGATTCGGGAAATTCCCTGTTGAGCCGCCCTACGTATTGCTCAAAATTCCCTCCCGAATCTTTTTGTCCCAAGTAAAGCAGGTAATAGGCTTCGGGTTTTCGGGCCGTATTAGGAAAATCCCGGATCAGCGTTTCCAGGTTGTCAATGCTCGGTTCGATTTCCTTCAGGTCAAAGTAAAGCAGTTTACCAAGTTCAAAGTAGGATTCTTCCAGTTCCCCGTTGATCAAAGCCAATTGCTCCGGATTGTTGGGGATTTTATCCAAAAGGCTTTCCAAAGTAGGCAATCCTGCCAAAATCGGATTTTCTGCTGGTGCAAGGGAATCCGTATTGATAGGCATCAAGTCAGGTTGGGTGGTGGTCTGAAATATAGCCGCCCGCCTCCTCCAATTGTCCTGCAATGGACGGTTTCCCCAAGTCCTGTTAAATTCAATCACACCTTGCTGCATGGCAGCACCGTTGTCGAAGTAAAAACTGGCACCCGGATCCTTGCCGCTAAATGCCAGCAGGTTGTTGAAAATATTGGAGTTCTTGGGTTGATCTTTTGCCTGTGCTTCTTGGATCAGTCTTTCCTGTTCTGCTAAGATGAAACGCTCTGCAAGCGCAGTCTGCTCCTTCGTACTCAATCCGGCAATTGTTTTCAGACTGTCATTTAATTGAATCCGCTCCACATGGAATACATATTGATCCAGGGTTGCTTTTTGGTCTTGGATTTCGATGGCTACCGGGTCATCAGCTTTTATAAAGGTGAGCGCACTGTCCAGGTAATATTTGCTGGCGCGGAAGTCTTTGAACTCCTCAAAATTGATCGCTGCAAGCTTCTGGTAGATATAGCCTTTGAGACGGGGATTACTTCCCGGCTCTTTGGCAGCCTGATGGAGGAGATCAATGGTGAGAGGAATGTCCCCCTGTTTTTCCTCAAATAGGGCTCTCTCGTAGATCACCACATCTTTAAGGTCCTTGTTTTTGGGATCCTTATAAAGTTCCTCGTAATAGTTTCGGACTTTTTTGAGATCCTTGCTTGCGTTCAGTTCGGCGACTTGCTGCGCATAGAGTGTGGCAAAAAAGCTTCTTTCGTAGGGAGGATTTCCATCCAGCGACTTTCGGTAATAGTCATAAGCCAAGGCGTCCAAGCCTTCCTTCTGATAGCGCTGGGCAAGGATGAAATTGATCCGCGATTCTTCTTTTTTGTCCGGTGCGTATTCCACAGCCCTGTCCAGCGCGCCAATTACCCCGTTTTGGTCTATTCTTGTCTCATAGTAATAGGCCAAAGTCCGGAAAAGGGCAAATCGGTTTTCGTCACTGATTTCAGTCTCCTTGGAAAGATAGTCTATTGTGAAGTTGGCGTTTTCATATTCCCGCTTGTCTACATAGAGTCTGAGCAGGCTAATAAGAGATTTGTGCCGAAGTTCTTTGTCTTTACTGTTACTGTTGACGTATTTGAAGGCATTCAGGGCATCGTCCTGTTGTCCTTGGAGGTAGTCTATTTTCCCCAACAAGTAATAGCTGTCGTCCACCCATTTGGAAATCCTGTGCCAGTCAATTGCTTTGGAGGAAAGTTCGTGGGCTGAATCCAGTTTAGCTTTATATGTTTTGACGGTGCCCGAATCAATCGGGATGAAGACAGGCAATATCTGTGTAAAATCTTCTTTGTAGTTGGTCAAAACCTGATTTTCTACTTCTTTGATTTTAGCATCAGCTAGGTAATACGCATTGAAATGGGAGGTCAGGTTGTGGAAAGTCCTGTTGGTAAAGGTGTTTTTCTCAGAGGAACAGGCTCCGATAATTATAAATAATACAACCGCCAGACCGGAAAACTTTTTCATTTCAGAATTAACCTAATTTAAGTGCCAAAATAGCCTTTTTACCTTACTAAGCGAACGCATAAAAAGCGCAAATCGTGCCATCTCCTTAATTTGAGCTTCCGCTTGCTGAAAATTTTAGATACTTTCACTTATCATGGACAAGATGGATGAGAAAAAAAAGGAAAGAGAAAGTGGCCCACCAGTCTATGTCAAGTACATCGGGCTTTCGTTTCAGTTGTTCGGCATTATCGGGGCCGGGACTTATTTTGGTTGGTGGCTGCAGCAGCGATCTGAAATGAAATTTCCGATCTGGATTCTTGTGTTTTGTTTTTTTTCTGTCTTTGTCGCCTTTTATCAGCTTTGGGTTTCGATGAAGAGGGATAAGTAGTGGTCAGTGATCAGTAGGCAGTCTCAGGGATCAGTCGCAGTGGGATTGTCAGTTCAATCGTGATCTAATGATCTTCTGTTTATTACCGAATTGGATAAAAAATTGGGGTAATTTTGCGCAAAAAGTCAAAGATGACACTTCCCAAAAACATCCACTTCCGCTTTCTGATAGCCACCGCGACACTGGTGGTTTTGGTATTGGTTCTTCAATTTGTCCTGCCTGTAGTTATTCATCACAAGATTTGGGAAATCTTGGGCTTTATGGTAATTCTGTCATATTTGATCAGCTTACTCAACTCCTTTTTGCTTAAAAACTTTGAAGATAATTTTTTCCAAATCATGGTTTTGGCAATGATTCTTAGATTTATTGCCTCTTTGGTATTCATTGGGATCGAAGTTTGGCTCCAAATGGAGAATATTATTCTGTTTATAGCCGATTTCTTCATAGTTTTTTTGTTCTACTTAGTTTTTGATATCTACGCCTTTCTGTCTAACTTGCGGCCGATTTCGAAGTAGCCCTCAAAAATAAGAGTTGATGACGCGTAAACTGCTGGCCCTAAGTCTTTTATTATCAGCATTTTTGCTGGGTTTTTCCAGCTCCACTTTCGCAGCTGAATCAGAAGAAGATAAGACGAGTTTTATAATGCATCACGTAGTGGATTCCCATGAGTGGCACTTTGCGACTTTTGGCCATACACATGTGACGCTTCCTCTTCCGGTGATTGTATATTCCGGAGATCGTGGATTGGAATTTTTCAAATCTTCTGACTTCCAAAATCACGAAACTCACAAGTTTGGGAAAGAATTTGCCCACGAAGGCTATTTCATCGATGACCACGACCACTTGGGTCGAGTTGACGGTGCAAGCTTCACTGAGCTGTCGATCACCAAAAATGTGGTGATGATGTTTATTGTGATATTCATCGTCGGATATGTTTCTCTTTCTGCAGCCTCTCACTACAAGAAAAACGGGGCAGTAGCTCCAAAAGGTGCCGCAGCGCTCATTGAGCCGATTGTGATCTTTGTCCGTGACGAGATTGCCCACAAATCTATCGGTCCCAAATACAAGAAGTACGTTCCCTATTTGATTACCCTTTTCCTTTTCATCTGGGTTGGTAACCTGCTGGGCTTGATGCCAGGTGCGGCAAACATGACCGGAAATATTGCTGTTACTATGACGCTGGCAGTATTGACCTTCATCATCACCAATGTCAGTGGAAATAAGGACTATTGGAAGCACGTGTTTGCAACTCCCGGCGTTCCGATCCCAATGTTGTTGATCATTGTGCCGGTAGAGATTATCGGGTTGTTTACCAAGCCATTTGCCTTGATGGTCCGACTTTTTGTCGCCATCACAGCAGGCCACATTGTAATCCTCGGTTTCATCGCCTTAGCATTCATTTTCGAATCGTATGCGATTGGTTTGGTGAGTACTGTGATGGTGACTTTTATCAATATCATCGAATTGCTCGTGGCCACAATTCAGGCATATGTATTTACGCTGTTTACAGCAATGTACATCGGCGGAGCAGTGGCAGAACATGCGCATGACGATCACCATTAATTAGAAATTTCTTTGTTCAATTTATAAATTCTACACTTATGTTAATGTCTATCTTGTTGACTGCTGGTTATGCTCTTATGGGAGCTGGTATCGGTGCAGGTATTGTTGCGATTGGCGCAGGCCTAGGTATCGGTCGTATCGGTGGTCAGGCAATGGAATCCATTGCTCGCCAGCCAGAAGCTGCCGGTAAGATCCAGGGTGCAATGTTGATCATTGCTGCTTTGATCGAGGTGGTTTCCCTGTTTGCAGCAGTAATCTGTTTGTTGATCGCGCTTAACATCGCGGGCATCCAATAAACAAAAACGGAAAGGGATTGGCGCTAGGCCTTTCCCTTTTCTTTATTTTCTATTGAACAATCTGAAATAAATCACATCAATTCATGGATTTAATAACCCCAGGTTCCGGTCTTATTTTCTGGCAGCTGATAGGCTTCCTAGGTTTGCTTTTCATCCTGATCAAATTTGCGTGGAAGCCAATGCTTGCCGCTTTGGAGGAAAGAGAAACCAGCATTGAGAATTCGTTGAAAGCGGCAGAATCCGCTCGAAATGAAATGGCAAATCTGAAAGCTGACAATGAAAAACTGCTTCAGGAAACTCGTTTGGAGCGCGATAACATTTTGAAGAAAGCCCAGGAAGCATCTGTCAAAATGATCGAAGATGCCAAAAACGAAGCTTCTAAAGTTGCCGCTCAGCAGATCGAAAATGCCAAGGCCGTAATCGAAACTGAAAAAAGAGCTGCGCTTACCGAAGTGAAAAACCAGGTGGCGATTTTGACGCTCGAAGTAACCGAGAAACTGTTGAGAAAGACCTTGTCTGACGAAAAAGCCCAAAAGGCGCTTGTCGACGAATTCGTAAAAGATATAAAGCTTAACTAAGCCCTCATGTCAAACCAAAGAGTTGCATACGCTTATGCCAAATCTCTGATGGAGCTTGCCATCGAAAGAGGCCAGTTGGAAGAGGTGTATCAGGATTTTCTTTATTTGGCCAAACTGGCCCGCTCCAACAGAGAGCTGGAACTTGTGATGAAAAATCCCATCGTGAGTACGGATAAAAAGCTGAACATTCTGAATGCGCTTTACAAGGAAAGAGGAGCTACAAAAGCAACTTTGGCTTTCTTTGAGATCATCTGCAGAAAAGGAAGAGCAGAAGTTCTGGCTGATATCGCAAGGGAATTTCAGGTACAGTACCAACTTCACAATTCCATTCAGGTAGCGGAAGTGACTACGACTTTTCCCTTGGATGAAAAGCTCCGAGCCGAATTCACCAAGATTGTTCTGGAAATCTCCGGAATGAAAGAGGTGAAGCTGACCGAAAAAGTCAACCCGGACCTGATTGGAGGATTTATCCTGAGAGTCAATGACCGACAGCTGGATGAATCTCTGAGCAGCAAATTGAGAGAACTGCGTGTGGAGTTTTCCCAAAACCATTACCAAAGTAAAATCTAAAAAGCATAATAGACGATAACATGGCAGAAGTAAGACCTGATGAAGTTTCGGCAATCCTGAGAGAACAGCTCGCGGGTGTCAGAACTGCAGCCGAACTTGAAGAAGTAGGTACAGTCCTCCAGGTAGGGGACGGTGTAGCCCGAATCTATGGACTTTCCAAAGCTCAGGCCGGTGAATTGCTGGAATTCGACAACGGAATGAAAGCGATGGTACTGAACCTCGAAGAGGACAACGTAGGTGCTGTATTGTTTGGGGATTCCAAAGAAATCAAAGAAGGCGATACCGTAAAAAGAACCAAGAAAATTGCTGCTATCCACGTAGGTGAAGGCATGCTCGGAAGAGTAGTCGATACTCTGGGTAACCCAATTGACGGAAAAGGTCCTATTTCCGGCGAACTCTATGAAATGCCTCTGGAGCGTAAAGCTCCCGGTGTAATCTACCGTCAGCCGGTAAACGAACCGCTTCAGACTGGTATTAAGTCTATCGATGCCATGATTCCAATCGGACGTGGTCAGCGTGAACTGGTAATCGGTGACCGTCAGACTGGAAAGACTGCCGTGGTAATCGATGCCATCATCAACCAAAAAGAATTTTACGAAAAAGGCGAGCCTGTATTCTGTATTTATGTAGCGATCGGACAGAAAGCTTCTACAGTAGCAGGTATCGTAGCTGCTTTGGAAAAAGGCGGCGCACTTCCATATACCGTGATCGTAGCCGCTCCGGCTTCTGATCCAGCTCCGATGCAGTTCTTCGCGCCATTTGCCGGTGCTGCAATCGGTGAATTTTTCCGTGACACCGGTCGTCCAGCCTTAGTGGTTTATGATGACCTTTCCAAGCAGGCTGTTGCTTACCGTGAAGTTTCCCTATTGTTGAGAAGACCTCCGGGACGTGAAGCTTATCCAGGTGACGTATTCTACCTTCACTCCAGATTGTTGGAAAGAGCTGCCAAAATCAACAAATCAGACAAAATCGCTCAGGACATGAACGACCTTCCTGAATCGATCAAGCATTTGGTAAAAGGTGGTGGATCTTTGACTGCTCTTCCGATCATCGAAACTCAGGCTGGTGACGTTTCTGCTTACATCCCGACTAACGTGATCTCCATTACTGACGGTCAGATCTTCTTGGAAACCAACCTTTTCAACTCCGGTATCCGTCCTGCGATCAACGTAGGTATCTCTGTATCCCGAGTTGGTGGTAACGCACAGATCAAATCCATGAAGAAGGTTGCAGGTACTTTGAAGTTGGATCAGGCTCAGTTCCGTGAACTTGAAGCTTTCTCCAAATTCGGTTCTGACCTGGATGCTTCTACCAAGCGTACCATCGAAAGGGGCCGTCGCAACCAGGAAATCCTGAAGCAGCCACAGTATGCTCCGGTATCTGTAGCGCATCAGGTGGCGATCATCTATGCTTCTACCAAGGGTCTTATGGACAGTGTCCCTGTAGATAAGGCAAGAGCATTTGAGAAGGAATTCTATCATTTGCTTGATTCCACCTATCCTGAGGCATTGCAACTGATCCTGAAAGGTGACGTGGATGGTGCAGGAAAAATTCTTGCGACCGCGGCTGCTGAATTGGCACCGAAATACGCTAAATAAGTAAAAATCCCCGGTGAGGTCACACTCACCGGATTTCTATAAGTTCAAATCACTGATGGCTAACCTTAAGGAAGTAAAGCAAAGGATCAACTCGGTAATCTCGACACAGCAGATCACCAAGGCCATGAAAATGGTATCCGCCGCCAAGCTGAGAAGAGCTCAGGACAAAATCATTCAGATGCGTCCTTTCTCTCAGAAGTTGACAGCTATTCTGAACAACGTGTCTGCTGCCTCCGAAGGCAATACAGACCTTGTTTACGCCGAAAAGCGTGAGGTGAAAAAGGTGCTTCTGGTGCCGATCACTTCGGACAAAGGTCTTTGCGGAGCTTTCAATACCAACGTGATCAAGGCAACCAATCTTGCGATCAGAGAGCAGCTTGTAGGTGCTGAAGTGACTGTAATGCCAATCGGTAAGAAGTCATTCGAGTATTACAAGAAGACCAAATTTGCTCTGATTGATCAGTATTCGACCTTGTTTCATGACTTGTCTATCGAAAATATCCGAATAGCAGCCAATCATGCGATGGATGCTTTTGTGGCAGGAGAATTTGATCAGGTGTTTTTGGTGTTCAACGAATTCAAAAACGTTGCCACTCAGATTATCCGTACCGAGCAGTTTTTGCCAATGGCACCAGCTGAAACTTCAGCTGCAAACACTGTCGAAACCGATTACATTTTGGAGCCTTCGCGTGAGTTTATCATCGAGGAATTGGTGCCAAAAGCGCTGAGAGTACAGTTTTACAAAGCAATCTTGGAAAGCAACGCTTCCGAGCATGGAGCGCGTATGACAGCGATGGACAAGGCTACCGAAAACGCCGGAGACCTGCTCAAAGAATTGAAACTGATGTATAACAGAACCCGTCAGGCCGCCATCACAAACGAGATCCTCGAGATCGTTGCCGGTGCCGAAGCCCTCGGAGGAAAGTAATTACAATAGATCCCAAAGTGGAACCACAGCTCGCAAGGGTTGTGGTTTTTTGTTTTAGGATTGATTTACCAAAAGTAAATTAAAAAAGGTGAATTGATGAGTCTGCCCTGATTGGATAAAAAGAACCTGTACCGTTTCCAAAAGCCATGAGTCGAACAAGAAGAAGTTTTACCACTCAGGGAGTTTGATTGAATTTTGGATTCCTAAATATTTTTCTAGTTGAGATCTAATAGGTTAGATATTTTTTTAGTTGAACTTGCCCGCCTTAATGAAAGAAATCATTTGGAAAATGTATTTTTAAAAAAGAGAAAAATAATGAAAAAACTATTACTACTAGTAATTATTATCTGCACTTTTTCGTGGTCAGGATACTCACAGAATAGTTCTCTCCCTTTTAAAACGAAGGAGATAAAATCAGATACTAAGGACGATGTTCGCTCGATTATTGGTTCTGACAGAAATGGAGTTTATGTCTCAGGATTTCGAAATTCTAATGCTTTTATTGAGTTTTTTGATCTTGATTTTAACCTAACTAGATCAATTTCTTTGGATGGATATAACTATAATGCAGATGGTCCAAATGAAAGGAATATAGAGTTTTTCTTTATTGATAAGGAAAGAGAGAAATTGATTTTGGCTTTTACTACGTACAAGGATTATGTTTCTAGCTTGTATTTCGTGGATATCGATACTAATTCAGGTCTTATTTCCGATTCAAGATTGGTTTATTCTGAAAAAGGAATAAATCGAAAGAATACTTTCGCTTTTGTGGAAGATAAAAATGAGATTTTTTTTGGTGTTTATTCATTGCTCCCTACGCCCAGTGAGAAATTTGAATCATCATTATTTATGATAGTTTTTAATAAGGACTTTAAGCCAATAAAGAGTAATCATGTTACACTTCCTATTAAATTGAATTTGGAGGGCGAAATGGATTCATCGAAAAAATTTGTTTTGCTGAGTACTAAAGGAGATTTTGTTTTTTTGATGAAAATCGGTCTAAGGAAAGCAAGGAAGAACGGTTATAAAGATTACTACTACCATGTTTTTCAGGTTTCTGATGTGTCAGGAGAATACAAACAGTCTATACTTGGAAATGCAGACGACAAGAATTTGGCGGATGTTTTTATACATGAAGGAGATTCAGGGAATCTGATTTGTGTTGGAACCTACATAGATGAGAGTGGGTATATTTTCCCCGCTACTCTAGGTGTCGCTGTATATACTATTGATCCAAGAAATTTTGGAGACCCCAGTTATTCCTTTATCCCTTTTTCGACCGAGCAAATTGCCCAACTTCAGACTAAAAAAGGCCAGTATTTGGGAAAAGCTATACGTAAAAAATACACCAAAAAGCGACTGGCTATTGGAGCTCCTGCTTTTGGGTTAAACTCTTCTCGTTTAGAACAGGATGAAACAATAACATTGTTCGGCACATCTTCGGCTTTGATGAATGTTAGAACCGGGTCTTTAAATTATACAATGGAACATGGAGGGGATATGTACGTCATGAGTTTGTCTGACTCAAGGAACTTGTCTATTCATAGCGTCCAAAGGAATTACTTCGGAGTGACTTCGTTAATGCCCAACGTCCCTGTTTTTGATCAAATTGGCAATTCCAACGGTATACTTTTTTTGGATTCGAATAAGTACGATATAAAATTTTCAACAGTAAATGACTTTGGAGAAGTCAGGACAAGTTTTCTAGCTAGCTTGAAAAGAACAAAAGGGCTAAAACATGCAGAAATTGATTCTCATTGGGATGATGAGGAAGACAAGATATATTTTCTTGCTAAGAAAAAAGATTTGGGTAGATATGTATATAGTTTGATAGAGATTGATCTTAAAACGCTTTAAAAACTCCACCTGGGAGTAGTATCACGATTATGATAGGTGAGATTGCATCTACACCTTCATATAAATCCAATTTTGTAATATGCTTTGGATTATGAGAATATGTTTTACTAATATAAGCCAATTGAAAATTGTTAAGAATATTTGGGTGAAGTTGCAAACTTCACCCAGCATACAATTGAACTTCATGGATGCTGAGAAGAAACTACACCTAGGAGGGAGCTGGGAAGAAACTGTATCTAGTGGGGTACAACCACCTAGATGGTGTCTCTTTGTAACAAAGAATAACCAAAATTCAAGATTTCTTGTAACAAAGTATAACCAAATTGGATCTTTTCAGTAGTAGACCAAAAGTAGCTAGGAGCCAGTTCGCCTGAACCTTCAATTGACAGCTGAGGAAATTCCCAAACCATTTTCTGATTTTAAAGGAATTTAAGCCATCCTTACCGAATTGTATTCTCCAGCACCACCACAGAGGGCCCTTGCTTGATCCACTTTTGGCCCAATCCGGTGGTATCACCCATAGGTAAGAAATAGACAAAAGAGCCCAGAACCAAATCGATATCTCCATCCCCATCCAAATCGCCTGAATCCATCACAAACCATCGTCCATTGGTGGATTGGGGAAAGGTATAGTCCGTAAACTTCAGGTTTCCCAGATTTTCCAGATAGACAAAGCTCTCTTCCGGATACCGGATGTAGTCAGGAAAGAAGGAAATGGCGGCAATATCCAAATCCCCGTCCAGATCAAAATCCCGCGGGATTGCCTTGTAGGCTCCGTTGAGCTGGTAAAACCAGGTTTGGGAAAAATTGAACTTCCCGTCGTTTTCGAAAATATAGATGCCGTGGTAGCTTTTCAGAAAGGGAGTCCGGTCAGCATTGTCACCGCTTACATAGATCAGATCCTCTAACCCGTCCCCGTTGAAATCCGCCAGTTCGAGGTAGAGTGAACCATGAAGGGGGGAAAAGGAAAGCAGTTTTTTCTCGGTGAAATTGCCTTTTCCCTGGTTGGTATACAAAAACACCCCCTCATCACCCTGCGCCATCAGAACCAGGATATCCTTCAGTCCATCGCAATTGACATCGCGGACCAAGGCAGTGATTGCTCCCGGTTTGGCCCGGAGGATTTTTTTGGTGTAGCGGTCCTTGCCTTGGTTTTCAAACCAGACCAGCTTCCCAGTCAGGTCGCCGTATTCACAGGCGACGAGGTCTTCGAGCCCGTCGTTGTTGAGGTCGCCAAAGGCCAATTGCACCGGACGCTGCATCCCGCTGATGATTTCTTTGGCATTGTCGTAGCGGCCTGAATTTCCCGTCTTGGTGATTTTTTGGAGCGAGCCCGCAGGAAGGTCGTTGGGGAATACTCCGTCTCCGGCAATGGTCAGAAAGAGGGTGTCTTTTCTCTCATAAAAATCTACCGGAGTTCTGTTAAAAAAAAGTTCGTAGTCCAATTCAAGTCCGGAATTGAGAAAGGTCAGTACGCTTTGGCTTCGCTTTCCGTCACTGAAGACTAGCCCGCGCCGATCCGGCAGGATTTTCACCATCGTGGTCATAGTAGGACGCTGGGAATAGGTTGCTTCTTTGTAGCGGAAATGCTTTAGACCTTTTGTGATCGGATTTTCTCGTGTGGGTGTAGGGAGGGAATCGGGAGAGTTTTCGAGGTAATAGGCCACAATCTTATTCCAATCCTCCCGTGCAAGTACCGGCTGCTCGGGATAGATGTTTGCCTGCCTGACAATTTCCCCACCCGTGCGGGGATCAAACAGACTGTCAGGTTGATGCTCACCCTTATAAATACCCATCCGGTGTCCCATGGATGGCAGGACGTCCTCCTCCCAACTGGATCGGGGCAGCAGACCTGGTTCGACCAGAGAATGGCATCTGGTGCAATGGGTGGCAGCGAGTTCTTTGCCTGAGAGGTTGCTTTCTGTCAACTCGAGAATGGGAGCGGTTTCAGTCTCTTTTCCGCCCGTGCAGGAGAAAAGTACCACTAGAAAGACAAAGACGGGGATAAACTGCTTCATGAAAGCCTCAAGTTCGGGATTTAATTTGGGTCTTATTCTTTGATTTTACTTTGCAAAAGAAAGGGCTAATAGGTTCGCTGAATCCACCGTTCAAAAAAGACATCATAAACTTCATAGTAAAGTGAACCATTCTTGTCGTATTCTTTGAAAATCAATTCTTTGTCCAGCAGGGAATCAATGGACTTGAAGACCGTGGCGGCACTTCCCAATTGGTTTTTTGCAATAAAGTCCTTTGAGGTTGGGGCATAGGCCGATCCGGTTTTGGCTATAGCTACCAAAAGTTTCCATTGTTGGGTGCTGAGGAGTGTTCGATAATAGAGGAAGAATGTCTCATTTTCCTTTAGAATGTTGTTTGCGCAAGTGTGCCAATCCTCTTGTTCATAGTTCATTTTTGGTACTTGGAATAAGTTATTGCAAAGTACTTGGACGTAGTAAGTATGGCATTTGGTCCATTCAAGCACTTGTTCGGCTAGCTCCTCTCCTAGGGTTTTTCCATGTGAAGAAAAGGTGTTTATGATAAAGCTTTTATATTCTTCCTTTGTGATTTTTTCCAACTTAATTGGACTTGCACTTTTGTAAAATGGGCGGGATGGGTCTGTAAACATTTCCGTCAGCAAAGTTTGTCGGCTTCCTGAAAAGAGGAAAAAAACATTCTGCAATTGCTGGATGGCGGACCTGAGCCATGCGTCTGTGTTTTGTTCGGGGTAGGTGTGAATCTGCTGAAACTCGTCGATGGCAATCACGGTTGGCTTTTCCAAAGCTGCCAAAAAAGAAAGAATGTCCCGAATGGGCTTTTCCGTTTGGCTGGTTTGGAAACTCACCTGAGGAAGTCCGCTCAATTGGTCAAATGAAATGATTGGGCGTAAACTTTTTACAAATCCCCAGACTTTTTTGCCGATGGTGTCCTCCTCAGAAAAATTTTGAAGTAGCGCGGCCGCAAGTGAATCCAAGAACTGTTGCTCGTTTTCGGTAGGAAGTATATCGAGGTAGATATACCTCCAGTCCTTGGGCAAGAGCTCCCGGATGTGGTAGATCAATGCGGTTTTCCCCAAGCGCCTATTGCCCATAAGCAGGCAGGATTGGCCGTTTTGAAGGAGTTGGATGATTTTTTTACTTTCTTGCTCACGGTCACAAAAATACTCCGGGCCATAGTATCCAGTAGTAGGAAAGGGATTGGTCGGGGTTTTGAATTTTTTGGACATTGGATTTCGCAAGCAAGCATTTTACTAAAGGTAATTTACTTTTAGTAAATTACAAAAAGTAAATTATAAAAGATGAAATTGGGTTCCGGTTTGTGGGGACATCAAGCCTGGTGGAGCAAGGAAAAACCAGAGCTAAAAAAATATCCTGCTTCTCCGGAAGCAGGATACCAATAAAATCGGCTGATCCTGGTTAATCTTTCAATTTTTCAATCCGCCACGGCGGACAAGTAATTCAAATCTTCCAATTAGCCCTACAACCTAATCCTCCTTGCAATCACATTTGCCATGATCGTCAGGCCTTCTTTATTGGGGTGTACACCGTCCGGAAGTAATTCGGGTTTGTCCTGAAGCGGCGTGTAAAGATCGATCACCTCTGCTCCGGACTTTTGCACGATTTCGAAAAGCATAAGTCGCTGCTCATTGTTCATTATTTCAGGATTGATTCCGAAGTTTTCCCGGGTTACCGGGACAGGGAAAATCACATAGACCTTTCCGTCGGCAGGCATATTTGCTCGAAATTCAGCAATCAAATCCAGATAGTCGTTCACAAAATCGGCTTTATGTGCCCAGTTTTGGGGTTTGGAGTCATTTGTACCAAGCTTGATCAACACCACATCCGGTTGGAAATCCTTGGCCTGCTGAAATTGGGGCTCATTCCAATAGGGGTAATCTCCTTTTTTCAAGAGCGTTCGTCCGCTGACTCCGAAGTTTTTTACATCATAAGCATCGCCTAGTAATGCTCCGACTTGAAGGGGATAGCTGTCCGGATTGTCTCGGCCCGGGCCTTGGGTGATGCTGTTGCCTACAAAAGCGATCCTAATAGGGCTTTGGGCAAAAGTGCAAATAGTTACAAATAGTGCGGCGAATTGGAGTGAGAGTTTTTTCATAGTATCATTTTTTGTCAACGGACCACAGTCCACCGACGACAGCCATTTGGGAATGAGGGTTTATTTTTCCTCAAAATAGAAAAAGTTGCTCAGAAATTCTTGGCTTTCCATCGACGCTCCATTTTGACCATTAGGGACGGTTTGGCATGAAAAGCGTCAGCTTTTCCTCTGTGCTCTTGAAAAAGTTCGATTCAAGCTTGAATGATTGTTGCTGGTCCGAGGATAAATTGTGGAATTTTTTTTCTCCAATTTCTCTGCGGTAGAAAAGAACAAAAAACCTTTGTGATTCTTTGCGGACTTGGCGGTTTAAAAAGAAAAATCCAACTTATTTTCGGCTATGTCAATTTTCCGAAAGGCTCTCCAATTGATGTCCTGGCTCTCCATCGACGTGGCTTTGGGAGCAATGGCAGGTATGTTTTTTTTTGAAAAGCTGCTTCATGCCCAATTACATTGGCCGGCCTATCTGCTTCTGGGACTTGCTGTCTGGAGCATTTATACGCTGGACCACTTGCTGGATGTCAGAGGTAAATACCTGCCGCTTTCACCACGAAGGGCTTTTCACCTGGCCTATTGGAAAACGTTGGGAATTTCTCTTGGCATTGCAGTCCTTCTGGGAATGATTGGGGCATTTTGGTGGTTTGGCTGGGGAAAAGAACTTCAGCTGACATTGTGCCTGGTCCTGCTGATTTTGGGGAGCAAACTCCTGATTCGAAGAGCCGGTCCCGGCTGGATGAAGGAACTTTCCATTGCGATGTTTTATGTGGTGGGAATTGTCTGGCTCCCGCTGCTTCGGGCAAACGGACTCGATCTGCTCTGGCAAGATCTGGTCTTTCTACCGGCGTATATCGGTTTGGCTTTTTTAAACCTGTTGATGCTTTCATTTTTGGATCAGGATGAGGATCAGCAAGCAGGCTTTTTCTCCGCTGCATGGACTTTGTCGCCCTTGCTATTGATTCAGTCCATCCGAAATTTGGCCTTTGCTCTGATCTTTATCTCTCTTGCGGGTTTTGTATTGCTTTCTTCGTTTTACCGGCCATTTGCCTGTGTTTTGTTGCTCATGGCTTTGATTCATTACCTGACTTTTTTCCACTCAGGATTATCTCCCGAGCAAAAAAGAATGCGAATGGAAATCAGTTTTGTACTCCCCTCGCTGCTCCTTTTTCTCTAGTTCAGACAAAAGCACTGTGCCCCGTAATCGCTCGGCCGACGATCAATGAATTGATCTCCTTAGTGCCTTCGTACGAATAGACGGCTTCGGCATCAGCCACAAAGCGCGCGATATCGTGGCGAAGCAGAATTCCATTTCCACCGAAAAGTTCCCGGGAATGATCCACGATGGACCGCATCCGAAGGGTACAGAATACCTTGGCCAATGAGGCATGCTCGTCCAGCAATTCCCCCTCGTCCTGCATCTGGGAAAGGCGGAAGACCATCGTCTGCATGGCGGTGAGGTCACCAAGCATGGTCACGAGCAAGTCCTGAACCAGTTGGAAGGAGGCAATTGGTCGGCCAAATTGCTTCCGCTCGTTGGTGTAAGCCAGTGCCAATTCATAGGCACCTCTGGCGCAGCCGACGGCCTGCCAGGCTACACCGGCCCGGGTCATGCGGAGGATCTTGGCAGTGTCCTTGAAAGAATTGGCATTTTGAAGCCGATCGCTCTCCGGTACTTCACAATCGGTCAAATTGATCAGGGCGTTTTGCACGGTTCGAAACGCCATCTTGTCCTCCAGCTTTTCCGCCAAAAACCCCGAATTGCCTTTTCGCACGATGAATCCTTTGACCTGCTGATCTGCCAAATCCCTGGCCCAGATGACTGTGATATCTGAAAATGTCGCATTTCCGATCCATTTCTTTTGGCCGTTGATCACCCAGGTATCTCCTTGCTGCTTGCAGGTGGTGGTCAATCCTCCCGCCACTCCCGAACCGACTTCTGGTTCGGTGAGTCCGAAAGCCCCGATTTTTTCAAGCTTTTGCATCGATGGAAGCCATTCCTGTTTTTGGGCTTCTGAGCCGCAGAGATAGACGGAGCCCATGGCCAGACCGCTTTGAACCCCAAAAAAAGTAGAAATGGAAGTATCCACCCGAGCCATCTCCATAGCTATGAAACCCTCAAGTAAGGCCGAATGCCCCGGACAGCCATAGCCCTGGTAAGTCAGTCCGGCGATGTTGAGTTCGGCCATCTTGGGGATGATCTGCATGGGAAATTCCCCTCGGTTCCAGTAGTCGTTGGCGATGGGTTTGATCTCCTGCTCCATAAATTCCCGGACTTTGAGCTGGATTTTCCGCTCTTCGGGATTGAGTGTTTTCCCCAATTCATAAAAATCTCCGTTCACAGGCGGGATAACCTTGGGTTTCCCACCGCCTTTGAGCATGCCCATCATCTTGGATAGGTCTTCCTCACTCATCTTGGACACCAGACCAACCATCTTTGGGAGATCGACTTTTTGGGAAAGTTTGGAGATCTGATCCAAGTCCACTGCGCTCAGCAATTGACGGATACCGGAAATTTTATTCAGGAGATTTCTCATAAAAATTGGCTTTGGTTTATTGTTATCCTCATTTTTAACTGATGTCAGACGCCTATGGTTTCCTAGCCCCTATCTATCAACCACTTTCCAGACTGGTTTTTGGCCCGGATTTGCTGAATGCCAATCGGGCTTTCCTGGATTTGAGTATGGGAAAAAAGTCCCTGATTCTCGGCGGGGGAGATGGTCTTGCTTATCGGGATTGGGACAGGAATTTCATCGGAGAGTATTGGGACACCTCACCTGCGATGGCAAAAATCGCGACGCGGAATCTTAGGAAAAGCGGTATCGAAGTGAACTGTGGGAGTTGGTCAGGTAAAGGGAAATTCGACGTCGTTTTCTTGCCATTTATTTTGGATTCCATTCCCGATGCGGAAATTTCTGAATTGATCCTTCAGATCTACAAGTCCCTGAATCCCGGTGACCTGGTGGTTCTTTCGGATTTCTTTCCTCCTGCTACTTTTATCCAAAAAGCACTTCAGCAACTGATGATTACCGGATTTCAGCTAGTAGCCCGACATCAGCGAAGCGATTTGCCTGGTCTGGCATCCTTCTTTGACCCAAAGATTTGGAGACTTGTCACTCAAAAAACTTGGAGAAAAGGCTGGATTCAGGCTCGCGTTTACGAGAAAATCAATGATTCAATGGACTGACTTGCGAAATTGCTCGGGAGTGCTTCCTGTTCTTTTCCGGAAAAGCCTGCTGAAGTAGGAAGGGTCATCAAATCCGAGCTGGGAAGCAATTTCTGCTACGGTACTTCCGGAGTAGGTAAGCAGGCGCTGAGCTTCCAAATTCACCCGATCAAGCAAAAGCTCGGAGATGGTTTTGCCCACCGAAGTTTTGGTCAGCCGGTTAAGCTGCCTCAGGCTGAGGTGAAGTTGGTCAGCATAAAATGAGGCATTGCGGGCTGAGCGGAAATGGCTTTCAATCGCAGTTTCCAGAAGTTTGAACCGATCCTCTGCCGCAGGAACAGTACTTCCCGTTCCGTAGCTAGCTTGATATATCCGACCCAGTTTCACCAATAGGATCTCGGTGTAGGCAAGGAGCATTTCCTTTTTCGACCAGTCCTGAGCTTCAGTTTCTTTTTCAATTTCTGAAAAAAGTAGGTCGACTTTTGAGGTTTGTCCAGAGTCCAAAATCAAATTGGATGGACGACTCGTTGTGCCAAAAAAGGGGAAGCCGGAGAGGTTTTTCATGGGAAAAGCAGAACCATAAAACTCGGCGCTGAAGAATAGAATATGCCCTTCACTGTCCTCAGAAAGCTGCCAGGAGTGAACTTGTCCCGGTGAAAGGAAAAAAAACACACCCGGACCGACATTATAATTTCGAAAATCAATAGAATGACTTCCCGAACCGGCAGTGAAGAGCAGCAAGATGTAAAAGCCGTGTTTGTGTGGCTTTTGGATAAACTTATGGGTTTTCAGGTGCCTTCCCAACCTGGAATAATAGAAGGTCGAGGAGTCAATGTTTTCCCTGTTGAAATCCGGGATCTGATAAATGGGAAGACTTTCCTTGGACATGGCCGAAAGTGGCCAATTTCAGTAAAAATTGCAAGGCGAGCAGGAGCCTCCTCCTTATGCCGCTGCTTTTTGAAACCGGACAAAGAGGGCAATCCAGATGGAGCGGCTCAGTCGAAAGGAAATCGGCAGAAAAACAACTACTGTCAATCCCAGCAAAATGAGCAAAGTGCTCAAGCTGTAATTTTCAACCAAGAGGGCCAACAGCACCCATACTGCAATGAAAATCACGGTATTCAAACCGTAGCTGACAAACATGGCTCCAAAGTAAAATCCCGGTTCAGGCTCGAAGCTTTGCCCGCAGACGGCACAGCTTTCGTTCATCTTGTGAAACCTTAGCGGATGCATCAGGTTACCTTTTGGAAACATTTGTCCCTTACGGCATTTGGGGCACTTACAGGTGAGGACACTGGTCAGGACTGAAGGACTGCTCTCCATGGTTTCAGATTTTGGACAAAAGTAGCGCAAATCGAAGCTGTACTTTAGGACGAAAATTACATTCAACAGGACAAAAGTTTCCTGTTTCAGTTTGCCATTTCGATACTTCGTCTGATCAGTTTGTCAAAGTAGTTTCCGTTTCCCGGACCGTACCAGTTCATTTCCCGGACCTCATGAAAGCGCTCGTCGTAGAGTTCATCTGGCGTGATGTAGCCAATATAGCCACCGTTGAAGGTTGTGATGATCAGCTGAAGGTTGTTTTCTTTGGCCAACTTATCCCATTTTTCATAGAAAACTCCGGAAAGTTCTCCACTTGACGAGATCAATAAGAGATTGCCAATTTTGGTGATGTCAAGGTGGGGGTTTGTTTCTCCCAAGAGGTAGTTGAATAACCAAGGTCGGATTCGCAGGTTATCGGAAATTCTCAGGTGTGGCGCACGAAGGCTTAATTCCAGACGGGAATGGGTAATCCTTGGGTTCTTCAAAGTAGAAAATTGGGTCATTCGCAGCCAAATGGCCGAATCCAGGCTGGCAGCATATTGCTTCACGTTATCAGGAGTGTTTCCCGGAGCAATCGGGCGGTGACTGCCGACAGTCCCTGCGGCAAAGAGGGCAAATTCGTATTCCCGTTCTTCCATCGCTTGGTTAAGGAATTTGGGATAATCTCCAGACAATCCCATGAACTTTGAACTCAGGCAGGTGGCATGGGCAGAATAGGTGAAAATGGTCGCTTTTTTTCCGTCTTTTTTGGTGAAAATAAGTTGTCTGACAAAGGGGTCGAAAGGACCATCTTTGATAAAGCGGTTGGCGACATACTTTCCTGCGTCAATTTTTCGATAGCTCAATGACACCGTATCAAGCGATGTGATCGAGGCTTGGAGTGCGGTGATGCTTTTTTCCACCAATAGATCCACCACCTGTTGGTCATAGCCGCCAAAAGCCATTTCACCCAAAGGGCCTGGCATATAGCCTCCCATACCGGAGTGTGTGTGTGTGGCGGTGAAAATCAGTTGATCGGGTGTAATCCCAGCCTCGTTAATTCCTTTTTCGACTGCTTTTGCCAAGGCTGGATGGACGATCAGCAACTCGAAATTAAGCCATGCGATCCGGGTTTTTCCATTGCTCAGGGTGATTGCTTTCACAAAACTGCTGTCTTGGACAAATTCGTATGGACCGCGGGGGGCATAGCCGACCAGATCCACGGGATTTTCCGGAGTGACATTGGCTTTTCCCCAGCCAGCCAGCCAAAAATCCCCTTCCGAACCCTGCCAGGGGGTATTTTCCAATCTTTCAAAAGTTTCCCGGTAAAAATCCTGTGACTCAATTGGAGAACGGTCTACTGTTGTGAAAAGGGCCAATCCGATGAGTAAGAAAATAAGAAAAGCCCCCAAGGTGATCTGGAGGGCTTTTTTCAGTGTTTTGGATAAAAATGAACGGGAGTCTTTTTGCATGTTTGGCTATTCAAAAAGAATGAATTTCAATTAAATATCGAATATCGAATATCGAATATCGAATATCGAATATCGAATATCGAATAAATCAATACTCAAAGGTTCCATATTGACTTTGAATCGTGACCTTTTTGCCTTCATGAGGTTCCACGCGACCGATGATTTGGGCCTCCACTCCATAGGATTCTGAGATGTCAATGATTTCTTCGGCATAGCGCTCATCGACGTAGATTTCCATGCGGTGACCCATGTTGAAGACCTTGTACATTTCTTTCCAATCCGTCCCGCTTTCCTCCTGAATGATCTTAAACAATGGGGGAGTTTCAAACAAATTATCCTTGACCACATGCACATTGTCCACAAAATGCAGGACTTTGGTCTGGGCGCCACCACTGCAATGAACCAGTCCATGGATATGGGGTCGAAGGTAGTTGAGCACATCGACCATAATTGGCGCGTAAGTTCGGGTAGGAGAAAGTACCAGCTTGCCCATATTCACCGTGGCACCGGGAGCGGCATCGGTGAGGTTGTATTTTCCGCTGTAAACCAAACTGTCAGGAACTGCAGGATCGAAACTTTCGGGATATTTTGTTTTCAGGACTTTGTTAAAGACATCGTGTCTGGCCGAAGTCAGGCCGTTGCTTCCCATGCCTCCGTTGTATTCGGTTTCATAATTTGCCTGACCGAAAGAAGACAAGCCGACGATCACGTCTCCGCCTTGAATTTTGTCATTGGAGATGACTTCATCGCGGCGCATCCGGCAGGTCACCGTGCTGTCCACGATGATAGTTCGGACCAGGTCTCCCACATCAGCAGTTTCTCCGCCAGTCAGTACGACGTTGACGCCGTTGTCACGGAGCATCTGCAGCACTTCCTCTGTTCCCTGAATGATGGCCGAGATCACCTCTCCCGGAACCAGATTTTTGTTTCTCCCGATTGTGGAGGAAACCAAAATGTTATTGATCGCACCCACGCAGAGGAGGTCGTCGGTATTCATGATGATGGCGTCCTGAGCAATCCCTTTCCAAACGCTCAGATCTCCCGTTTCTTTCCAATAGAGATAGGCCAAGGAAGACTTGGTGCCGGCCCCGTCCGCATGCATGATGTTGCAGAAGAGCGGGTCATTGCCAAGTGTGTCTTCTACTATTTTGCAGAAAGCTTTTGGAAAAAGCCCTTTATCCAACTTGGAAATGGCATTATGGACGTCTTCTTTGGATGCGGAAACTCCGCGCTGCATGTAGCGCTCGTTCATGGCGGGGAAAGATTTGGTTGGGGCAAAGGTAAGGATTGGAAGATTGAAAAATTGGAAGATTGGAAAATTACTCACCCAAGGCAGATGATTTAAAAACCTCTGACCGCCAGACGGGCGGTTTTAAAGTGATAAGAAAAACCTTTTCCAGTGAAGTGTGTATATTTATAAAAAACATACACATGAGAACGAATATTGAGATAGACGATGAGTTGATCAAGGAGGCAATGAAGCTGACCGGAATCACCACCAAAAAGGCAGCTGTAGAGACAGCACTCAAGCAGATGGTTTCCCTGAAAAAGCAGGAGCGGCTAAAAGATTTGAGGGGAAAATTGAAATGGGAAGGAAATCTGGACGAAATGAGAGAAGGCCGTGATTTTGGTTGATAGCTCGGTTTGGATTGACTATTTCAACGGTGTGGAAACCAAACAGACAAATTTTGTCTACCAAGAGATTGGCGCTGTTGAATTTGCAATTGGAGACTTAATTTATGGGGAAGTAATGCAGGGTTTTAAAGCTGATCGTGACTTTCAGATTGGTCACGATTTTTTTGAGGATATTCCTTTCCTTTTGCTGGTGAATAAAGAATTATCACTCAAATCCGCTCAGAATTATCGGTTTCTGCGGAAGAAAGGAATCACTATCCGTAAGACCATCGATTGCTTCATAGCTACTTTTTGCATAGAAAAAAGACTCCCCTTATTGCAGTCTGACAAAGATTTTGAGCCTTTTGTGGAGCATCTGGGGCTAAAGTCCATTTTTTAAAACCTGACTTCTAAATTCAAAAAATACGGGTAAGACTCGGGTTTGTGCTGTAAATCAAAATTCGGAAATCATAATTTCAAAAAACCTTTACAAAGAAAAAGGCCCTAAAAAAGGCCTTTTCCAAAACTCAGAATAATCATCTCTTTCACTTTTTCCCAACCAAAATCAACTCCTCCTGAGGGGCGATCAAGTATTCCGCTCCGGTGTCAGTAACGACAGCCATTTCCTCCACTGAGATAGTTTTTTCGGTTCCGTCAGCCTGCTTCCAGCAATGAAATCCATCGAAAGCGAATGTCATCCCTTTCTTCAACAATTTTTGAGCGGCAGGTCTTGGAGTGGGAATCCTTGCACCCCCGAGATTTGGACCCACATCATGGGCCACATAACCAACCGGGTGTCCGGTGCTCCAAGGGACATATAGAGAACCATTGGCGTCCATCAAGTCGCGTTGGGCGCGGTCAACATCTTCACCTTTGACTCCCGGTTTCATCGCAGCAAGTGCGATTCGACTTCCGGCTTTACCATTTTCCCAGTATTTCTGAATATCCGCCGGAGCTTCAGTTTCTCCATCTTTGAGTACATAGGCAAATCTCTGGATATCGCTCACCCAGATTCCATAGAGTTTGACCCCAAAATCAGTCTGAATTACATCTCCGGGCATGATCACTTTGTCCGTGGCATGGGAATGGCCACGATCCGGACCCGAATTGACATTGGGGTTTTGATCCGGATGCCATGCATCGGTCACTCCGTATTCTGCCATTTTGGCCTTGAGAAATTTAGCCACATCGGCATCGGTGGTTTTTCCGGGTTCGATCATGGCATAGGCTTCGACCTGAAAGTCAGCAGCAAGCTGGGCTGCTTTTTTCATCACTTCCACTTCTTCGGGAAGCTTAATAGATAGCCATTCATATACCAAGTTAGTGGATGAAACGAGTTTGGATGCATCCGGGCCCATCAATTCGGCCAATTCCAGGTATTGGCTGTGAGAAATTCCGTCTGCCATTTCATTGCTTTCAGAGGTGTTTACCGCGATGGTTTTAAAACCTTTCTCTTTCACAAAGGCGACTGCTTTTGCGAGAGCTGATTCTCCTCTGGGTACCCGTTCTACTTTTTCATGAATATCGAGTTCATCCAGTGCAGTGGCTTCTCCATCCGGCGAAAAAACCAGGGAATGGAAGCCTGATTCATCCTGGTAAAAAAGGAATGCAGCAGATCCGCTAGCGTTTTCGCCACCGACATGGGTTGCGATCGGATCATTGTGATTTTCCCGGCAGATAACCAGCCAAGAGTCAACTCCGGCATTTTTCAATGCATCAGGAAGGAGTTGATTGATTCGTTTTTTGCGGATTTCCGGCCAGGGATTTTCTCCCCAATAGTTGGCAGGAATGACTTTCTCTTCCTGGGGTTCTGTCTTTTGGGTAGGTTGACAGGCCCAGATGACTCCCAAAAGGGAAAAAAGCAACAGATTAATTTTCATGGTGAAATTTGGTTCTCGTGAAAATAGGAAGGAATTTTTGTCTGGAAAAAGTATTTTTTTTTACCCCAAGTTCTTAACAATCAGTACTGGCGGGATTAATTAATGTTAATTTGAACAAAACAAGTACAGAATCGTGTTTAAGACCAAATCCCCTTAAATCCGAGAGTCGGAATCCAATGAAAATAGGAATTGTCTGTTACCCCACCTTTGGGGGAAGTGGTGTGGTAGCCACCGAACTGGGTAAAGGCCTGGCCAAAGTAGGTCACGAAGTTCATTTCATCACCTACAAGCAGCCGATGAGGCTGGATTTTTTCAGCGAAAATCTCTTTTACCACGAGGTAGATATCAAAAGTTATCCGCTTTTCGAATTTGCTCCATACGAGCTTGCTCTTGCCAGTAAAATGGTCAGTGTGGTCAAGTATGAAAACCTGGATTTACTGCATGTGCATTATGCGATTCCTCATGCTTCGGCGGCTTATATGGCCAAACAAATCCTGAAAACAGAAGGCATCCAGATTCCGGTGGTGACAACCCTTCACGGAACAGATATTACTTTGGTTGGTAAAGATCCTAGCTACGAGCCCGTAGTCACCTTTTCAATCAACCAATCAGACGGAGTTACTGCTGTATCTGCAGATCTGAGAAGAGAGACTTACGAGCATTTCGATATCAAAAGAGAGATCGAAGTGATCCCCAACTTTATCGATCTGGAACGCTTCAAGAGACAGCGCAAAGAGCACTTCAAAATGGCTATTTGTCCAAATGGAGAAAAATTACTTGTTCATACTTCCAACTTCCGAAAGGTGAAGCGCGTGGAGGATGTCATCCATGTATTCTACGAGGTGAGAAAATCTATGCCTGTCAAGTTGCTGCTTGTAGGGGATGGACCTGAGCGAGATCGGATGGAGCGCCTTTGCCGTACTCTGGGAACTTGCGACGATATCCGGTTTTTGGGGAAACTCGATGCAGTAGAAGAAGTGTTGTCTGTCGCTGATTTGTTTCTAATGCCTTCCGAAAAAGAAAGTTTTGGTCTTGCTGCGCTTGAGGCGATGGCTTGTGAGGTACCGGTTTTGTCATCCAACGCGGGAGGAATCCCAGAATTGAATGTGGATGGTGTGACTGGCTTTGTCTGTAACATTGGCGACGTGGAGGATATGACAGCAAAGGCTAAGATTATTTTGGACGATGTGAATCTTCCAGGGTTCAAAGAAAGGGCCCTCGCCCGAGCCAAGGAATTTGACATTGACCAAATTCTCCCCATGTATGTGGCTTATTATGAGAAGACAATAGCTTCTACCCTGAGTGCTGTAGGATAAATATTGATGTAAATCATTTTTTATTTGGCATACTCAAACTTCAAATACCTTACCTTTGCATATATGGCAAGCCGATGAGGACTCGTATTTCATCTACTGCCTTAATTTACTATTGAGCTATAAAATCGAGCATGACTTAAGCGTCACACAGAGTGATGATTTTCTACCATGCGAGAATCCTCCTGATAGCCCCTATTGTTATCGGGGGAGGACCTTTGAAAATCAAATTATAATCAGATGAAAAAGATTGGAAGATTGGACAAACCCGATAATTTCGGCTCTGCCAAGATGTTTTCTAATCCATTTTTGGAGAAGATTTCCAGAACCCACATTTTGGTGCCGATTACCTTATTTGCGCTGATCTCTTCTGTTTCGCTTTATTATGCGATTACAGCTTCAGAGATTGGATTTGGGTTGGGAGTTTTGGTTTTGATTTTGGGAATTTTTGCCTTCACATTTGTGGAATACATGATGCACAGGCATTTTTTTCACATGGAACCTGATACGCCAATCAAAGACAAATTGCAATACAGTGTACATGGAGTCCACCATGATTACCCAAGAGATAAAGACAGGCTGGCCATGCCCCCGTTTGTCAGTGCTGCCTATGCGGCGATATTCTATTTAGTCTTCAGTTTGGTGATGGGAGATTATGCACTTTATTTTCTTCCAGGTTTTTTGATAGGTTATTCTACCTATCTGGGAGTTCATTACATCGTTCATGCCTTCAATCCTCCCAAGAATTTCCTGAAGGTGCTTTGGGTAAATCATGCTATTCACCACTACAAAGATCCTGATACCTCCTTTGGGGTGAGTTCTCCACTTTGGGACTACCTATTGGGGACCATGCCGAAAAAAGATTGAAGAAAACCTCCTCGACAGGAGGTTTTTTTATGAGGAATTCCAAAGGGGCACTTATTCGAATTTTTTTTATGCAGTCCGGATTTCAGGATGGCTGTTGTTGGTTAATTTCAGCCCATGACTACTATTTCCATCATTGGCCTGGGCTGGATCGGGGAGCCTTTGGCCGCCAACTTCAAAGAAAAAGGACACCAAGTCAAAGGGTCCACCACCAGTGCTGAAAAACAGGAAAAGTTGATAGCCAAAGGAATTGATTCCATTCGCTTTTCACTTAATCCACATCCTGAAGGAATAGGATTCAATGCGCTCTTTCAGTCGGAGATTTTGGTACTCAACATTCCTCCTCGAACCAGGAGCGGAGACGGAATTTTTCATCTCGAGCAACTCAAATATCTCAGAAGTCTTTTGGACCGCTCTCCTGTCCGAAAAGTCATCTTTGTCTCCAGCACCGGGGTATATCCCGAAGTGGATTCTGCAGAGGAATACATGGAAGATTTTCCAATCAGTGTGGAAAATACCGGGAACGATACCCTGTTTCGGGCGGAGCAAAGGATGAACTCTGATAGGAATTACGACCTGACAATCGTCCGTTTTGGAGGCTTACTTGGGGATGACCGGATTCCCGGAAAGTATTTTTCAGGGAAGGAAAATGTAGCCGGCCATACCCGGGTGAATTTCATTCACAAGCAAGATGCAGTTCGGATGCTTGCCTGGATTATTGAGAAAGAGCTTTGGAATGAGACTTTTAACGGAGTAGCTCCGGTTCATCCGCTTCGAAGGAATATCTATGAGAAAAATGCTGCTGATTTGGGCATCGCTCCACCTGCAAGCTATCAGAATGAACCTGATGGAATGGACCGGTTGATTTCTTCTGCCAAGCTTTTGAAAACAGGTTTTGAGTTTGAGTTTCCGGATCCTTTGGAATTTAAATACCAGTGAATTCTTGGTGGTGAATCCCAAAAAATCCCCAGAAAATGGGACTTTTGAGGGGTTTTTACACCAAAGCCTTATGGGGTAAATATCCCTTTGCCTCAGTTTTTACCAAAAACACATCTCCGCTGATGTGATACTTTATCAAATCCTCCGGAGAAAGATTTTCCTGGGCAGTGGTTATGAGCAAGTGGTCCAAATTTTCTCCTCCAAAACAGCAGGATGTCACATGAGGTACTGGAACCTCGATTTTTTCCAAGAGTTGACCTGAATTGGGATTCCAGCGATAAACACCCGAACCACCATAATGAGCGACCCAAAGCATCCCCTCCCGGTCGATACACATCCCGTCTGGAGTTCCAAGAGATTTGGGTACCTCGACTGCAAGTCTCCTGAATCTGATTTCCCCTGACTCCAGATCATAATCAAATTCATTGATCTGCTGCGTGGGACTGTCAATAAAATAGAATGTCCGGTTGTCCTCAGTCCAGGCCATTCCGTTGGAAATGGTCAGATCGGAAAGCATTTTGGAAGGGGCTAAATCCGTTCCGATTCGATAGAGTGAACCTGCACCCTGAGTGAATTTTGTGCTCAGGGTGCCGATCCAGATTCTGCCGGCAGGGTCAACTTTTCCGTCGTTGAATCGGTGCAATTCCAAGTCATGTTCAACCTCACTTATCCATTCCAATTCCTCAGTTTTTGGATCAAAACGTGCCAATTTACGGCCTATTCCTAGAATAAGTTTATGGTTTTGACCTTCCAAAACTACCGTCAGTCGGTCAGAGAAATTCCAATTTCGGGTTGATCCAGTCGCTAATTGGTGCTCGAAAAGTTTTCCGTTTTCGATATCGACCCAATAAAAGCTTCCTCTTTCGGAATGCCAATAAGGGCCTTCACCTAGGAAGCATTGGGATGGGAAAAGGTGATTTGCTTTCATTTTTTGTCAACAGTCTATCGACTTGGTGCTTCATCAAGGTCAGAGAAATTTCTAAACTTAAGGTATAAATTTTGACTTAAAAGAAAAGATTTTGTCCTAGTAATCCTTAAACAAGTCGACTGTAATCTGTAGACTATTAATGCCAGTATTGCGCGATCTTTTTCTTCAAAAAGGCAACGCTTCGCTCAAGTTGATCCATACCATCCACTCCGTCTTCGATGCTGATCCAATTGTCAAAGCCAACTCTTTTCAATTCAGTGAAAATGGCATCGTAGTCATTCATTCCTTTGCCGATTTCTCCGTGACTGAGCATTTTTGCATAGCCCACCGCTCCTCCTTCCACCTTTCGAAGGTCCTCTATCGACCCGTACTTGAGGAAACGGTCGCTGGCATGCATCGTCACTACTCTTTCCGAAACATCATACAACAAATCCAGCGGATCTTCGCCAGCAAGGAAAGTATTGCTCGGATCGTAATTGACCCCGAAGTTGGGATGGTGAATGCTGTTGACCAATTTGGTGAAAATGGCTCGCTTTTGTGCAAATTCCGGATATTCCCAGAAGTCATCCTTGTAGTGATTTTCGATGATCAGCGTGATACCCAAGGATTGAGCATAAGGCAAACATGCCTCAATGCAATCTTTTGCCAAATTGATTCCTTCGTCAATGGACAATTCCGGACGATATTGGCCCGAAAGCACGCGGCAGTATTTTCCGCCGAGGACGTCGGTCATTTCGATCCAGCGTTTCTGCTTTTCAATTTCTTTCTCACGGAAGGCTTTGTCGCGATGGGTAAAGTCCGGCGAGCAGCACATCATCGGGATGACCATGCCCTCATTTTCTACCATTCGGCGGAATTGAGGCCAGTTTTTCTCATTTTCCATTTCCAGAAATCCGGCGTACCATTCCAGCCCGTCGATTTCCAAAGGTGCCGCCAGTTTGACCCAGTCGGCGATTTTCATACTTCCGTCTTTGCAAAGGGCCTGCATAAAGGCCTTGGGAAATGCTGCTAATTTTGGCATTTTGAATGTCTGTTTTTCTGGTAATTACTTGATTGTGCTGGTGTCTTTGGGGGCATTTCTGCCGATCATCGGGTATTGCTCGAGATCTACTACCTGACCGCTGATTGGGCCGCTTTCGTCCGAAAGCCAATAAATGACCGCTGCGGCAATCTCCTCCGGCCAGAGAATTCTTCCAGCCGGGGCATAGATGTCTGGCAGACCTTCGTACCAGGTTTCGGAAAGTCCGTGATCTTTCTTTCGCTCGCGTTCGCGCTCGGTTAGAACCCACCCCGGGTTGATCTGATTCACCCGGACACCATATTCCCGGATCAAAGCATCCCCGAGATTACGGGTCATAGTCATCAAGCCACCTTTTGAAATAGAATAGGCAAGCAAATTGGGTTCACCGCTCCAGGCATTGACTGATCCAATGTTGAGGACACAGCCCTTATTTTTTGTGAGTTCAGGAAGTGCTTCCTGAATCAGGAGAAAAGGAGAAATCGTATTGATGTCCAGGATTTTTTGGAGAAAAGCCCGATCGGTGTTTTCCACATTGGAGGTAATGACCCAAGCGGCATTGTTGACCACTGCATCCAGTTTGCCAAAAGTGTTTACGGCAAGCTGAACCAAGCGCTCTGGACATCCTTCTGCGGAAATATCTTCGTGGTGAAAAACTGCATTTTCAGCTCCGATCTCTTCCAGGACTTCCAAGCCTAAAAACTCCTCCAGACCATGAAGCACGACTTTGGCACCTTCGGCCACACAACGTTTTGCGATGGCTTTGCCGATCCCAGTCGTACTGCCGGTGACAATAATGACTTTGCCCTTAAGTCTCATATCAGACCGGTTTGAGAACTGATTTTACAACTTGTCCTGAATGCATTTTTTCAAAAGCCTCATGCCATTCGGTAATCGGCCAAACGCCTCCGATGATTGGTTTCACATTCAAAGCACCGCTCGCAAGAAGGGCGATAACTCTCTCCCAAATCGGCCAGTTGTGGCTGAAACTTCCCTGAAGACGGATGTTTTTCTGCACGATTGGATCAATGGAAAAATTGAGCGGCTGAGGACCCCATCCCACTTTGGTAATCTGACCGTTTGGACGGACAATTTTCATGGCGATTTTTAGCGTGATGCTGTGGCCAGCTGCGTCGATAATCAGGTCAGCGCCCAATCCGTCACGTTTTTTTGCCCAAGCCTCAGCTGCATCTTCACCGATCAGAGGCTCACAACCATAAGCCTGCTTGGCGATCTCCAATCTAGCCCGATCACCTTCCAAACCAAGGAGTCCAACCTCAGCTCCGCAAAGTCGAGCCATTGCTGCGCAAAGAATACCGATTGTCCCCGGTCCAATGACTATCACCCGATCTCCGGGTTTGATGCTGGAATTTCCTACCACTGAATTGTAGGCAACACAACAAGGTTCGGTCAGGCAAGCCTCCTCAAATGAAAGATTTGCAGGCACGTTGTGCAGGCATCTTGCAGGCACCCGGACAAAGCGGGTCATTGCTCCGTTTACACCATATCCAAATCCTTTTCGGGTTGGGTCCAGGTTATAAAGTCCGACTTTGCTCATCGGGTTTTGGGTATCGATCACAGCGGCAGTCTCAGAGACCACCCGGTCACCGACTTTCCAGCCGGATACCCTGGAACCTAAGGCGGCGATTTTTCCGCCAAACTCATGACCCAAAACAACAGGGTAATTTACTGGCCAGCTATGGTCAGAGGTCCACTGGTGGAGGTCACTTCCGCATACGCCGACGTTTTCTACCTCCAAGAGGATATCTTCGTCTCCGATCTCAGGGACTGGGATTTCTCGGATTTCAACAGAATATTTTTGTTCGGAGTAATTTACTACTGCCGCGTTTTTTGAGCTGGACATGGGATTAGGCTTTTAGTGGAAAAATAGTTTGTTGGGCATGAATTGCTTCACAGATCATTCGAAGTGAAGCTTCCAAATTTCCGTCGGCAGTTTTGAAAGAATCAGCATCGATGGTCAAAGGCGCACCGAGTACCACCAGTGGTGCTCCGTATTGCGGGCATTTGATCGCCTGCTCCAGGGAAAGTCCTCCAACAGCCTGAACTGGGATATTCACTGCTGCTACCACTTCACGAAGTTGGTCCAATGGACTTGGCATGCGATGACCGGCAGCTGCTAGTCCCCTGCGCTCATCATATCCGATGTGGTGAATTACAAAATCGCAACCGAGGTCTTCCAAAAATTTCGCTCCTTCGATCATATCCGGGCAAATCATATTGTCGCCCATTACTTTGACACCAAAGTCTTTGCCTGCTTTGACCACACATTTGATGGTTTCTGCATGGGCTCTTGCCATCACCACGACGTGAGTTGCTCCGGCTTTTGCCATCATTTCAGCTTCCAAGTATCCTCCGTCCATGGTTTTGAGATCAGCCACAATGGGTACACCCGGGAATGCTTCTCTCAGCTTTCTTACTCCATGAAGGCCTTCTGCCAAAATTAGTGGTGTGCCGGCCTCGAGCCAGTCCACTCCGGCTCTCATTGCCAAAGCGGCGGTTTCCAGGGCCTCATCGATATTCGTCAGATCCAGGGAAATCTGTACAATAGGTTTCATATTTTCTATGGGTTTGAATTAATTAGCCGGTGCTTAATTTATGGATTATTCCGTCAGATAATACCCCGAACTATCCTGAAAGGACTATTCCACAAGAGACACTTCCAAGCTTAATTTTTTGTTGAAATGTTTTTTTTTCTGATGCCAGCTGTTTTTGCTTATCTCTCATTTTTTTGAGTAGTGGGTTTTTTCAGGAGAAATAAAAATTGAAATTCGAGCCTTCTCCCAGCTTATGTCAGTCAGCCAGTTTTTAAAAAATAAATTCAGAAAATCAAGGAAAAGAAGGTGGAATCGCCTCTATGACCAAAGTCATATCAGTCGAGTCGATATGGGCCTGCAGGTCCTAGCCAAGCAAGGGCGGACCCTTTCCGTGACCAATGAAAAAAAAGCCGAGGAATATGCGATAACTGTGTTGGGATCGGCGGATTTTGCTCCCTGGCTGAAGTTATACACTGCATTCCGGGGGGAATTTCTGGAAGGCTGGATTCCGGATAACTACCTGGGCAGGGTGGTTTGCCCGGCGATCAATGGGAATTTCCGGGATATCGGGCGCCTGAAAACCCTTTCGCGCAGGATTCTGCAGGCAGAGGCACTTCCTGATTTGGTTTATTGCATCAGAGGAAGCTGGATCACAGTAATAGGGGAGACGCTGGACTTTGCCCGGATCAAGACTTTCTTGTTTGACCAATACCCGGTCGTTTTTCTCAAAAAGGACTACTCCCTGCAGGGAAACGGGGTCGTGAAGCTTGACTCAGATAAATTCTCCGAATTTGATTTCAAATCTGCGGGAGATTTTGTGATTCAGGCTCCCATTCGGCAGCATGCTTTTTTCGAAGAAATCAGTCCGGGAAGTGTAGCCACACTCCGAATTACGACGGTAAAACTTGCCAGCAAGCCTGCTGTAAACCGGCTCACAACCTTGAGAGTAGGTAGGCTGGGAATGGAGTATATCTATACTTCAGATTGTATTCGCGTTCCGGTTTACTCAAACGATGGGAGTTTTTATCATCAGGCAATCAGTCCGGACTGGACGGTTTTGGAAGTTCATCCCGATACTCAGGTTCCATTTGAGGGAAGGACCATACCTGAATTTGCCAAGGCAGTGAGGCTTTGTGAACAGTTGCATGACAGGTTTGCCCACTTTGAACTGATTGGTTGGGATGTGTCCATCGAACAAAGCGGTGAGGTGAAAATCATGGAATGGAACACAGACGAACCCGGAATTGTATTTTCAGAGGCTGCCATTGGACCGCATTTCAGGGAGCTTGGATGGGAAAAACTTTGTAAATAGGGCAAAAAAAACCCTGAGTTAAATTCAACTCAGGGTTCAAAATGAATTTTAAATTCTCCTAAAATTACTGAAGACGTGCCTGAATCTCTTGGATCAACCCATCGTATTTTTTCAAAATTCGGGCCCAATCCTGGAATTTCTCATCGTCCTTCACTGTGACAGCATTTTGTCCGTCGAGGAATGCTTCCTGACTGATTAGTTTGACAGCATAGGCAATCTGGTCGGTATTACCTCCTGTGGAGACGATGACACGGGTCCGGATGATGCTGGACTGGAAGTTTTGAACCTGCCAGGAGGTAGTCAGGTAGCCGGTGTTGTAGTCAACAGTTTCGAGAATGTCGAAATAGCCAGTGATAATCGAGCTTAGGATTTTCCAGGATTCCTCCGGTGTGATTCCTGCTTTTACAGGAACGGTGATCCTTACGTTTGCCAAATCTGAAGAAACCGAAGAAGTATAGGCCTCATCCACTGCCATTTCCAGAAAATCCGAAGCCGGTGGTTCCTGCATGTTGGCCTGGTTGCAGTAGTTTTTCATGTACCGGATAAATCCGTCTTTGGTGATTCTTACCTCCACGCAGGCATTTTTTGGGACTTTCAAGTCATAAGATCCATTGCCGACACGCTTTCCGCCGATTTCAATTGCTGCGTCATTTGGTGCAGTTGTGATTTTCACCAATCTGTCTTCAAGAAGTGCTTTGTCTCTCACCGGAGGTTCAGGATCACCTTCTTTGTTACAGATTACTTTTTCGTAATTGACATAGCCATCCTTGGTGACAGTGATGGTAACACAATCACCCAATGGAATATTGATGTCCTGATTTCCTCTGCCCATTGAAATTCCGTTGGCTGCCACCACAGCATCCGCAGGGGAGACTTCAAGTCTTACCTGTCGATCCTTCAGGGTAAAGTGATCCTTCATGGGCGGGGTTTCCTTGTCAGCCTGATTGTAATAAACTTTAGTGGCAGTGACAAATCCCGGCTTTTTTACTTCAACTGTCAAAAAGCGATCCTTCTGGATATAGAGGTAAATGGCTTTGGTGCCGATTACCCGGCCGTCCACTAAGATTTCGGCATCAAAAGGCTCAGCGGTGACATCCACTTGTCTGGTGTCAAGAGCGATTCGCTGCTCTTTGTCCCATTTGAGGTCTTTGTTGTACTCCTTAATGACCGGCTGGTAGCCTGGTTTGGTGATTTTTACACGATTTTTGGAATCCTTTTCAAGTTTTAGCTCTACGGTGCCGGTCCCCAATTCCTGCATATCAGAATCATCATAGTCATTCAGCAAAATAAATTTTGCATCGGAATGATCCGCGGTAAGCATCAATTTTTGGGAGAAGGACGAGAAAGCAAAAAGGGTGAAAAAGATGAAAAGAGGTAATTGTTTGTATTGCATATTCTTTTGTTTGGGTAATTGAGAGGGGCAAATAATTCAATTAGAATTATTTATGCAAACCAATCGTGTCAATAAAATTCAATTATTCTTTGTTCATGACCAAGCTTTCTTCAAGAAGTTCAACCAATTCCCGTGCAAGACCTTTTCTACGTCTGATTCAGAGTATCCTCTTTTGCGGAGTAGATCAGGGATTTTTTGAAGATCAGCAATGGATTCCAGGTCAGATGGGCTTTGTTCTGTACCAAAGGCTCCATCCAAATCCGAACCGATCCCGATATGGTTGGCATTTCCGGCGATCTGGCAAATGTGATCCATGTGATCCAGAACCGTTGAAATAGTCACGTTTCGTTCTTTGGGGGTAGACTTTCCTCTTACCCATCCTGGACTTAACATCCATGCGTCAAAAGCCCCGCCGATCACCGCACCTCGGTCCACCAAAGCTTTTATCATTTCATCGGAAAACTGTCGGTTGTGATCGACTAGCGCCCTCACATTGTTATGACTTGCCCAAACTGGACCCTGATAAATTTCCAAAGCATCCCAAAAAGCCAAATCGCAAAGGTGAGTCGTATCGAGAATGATCCCCAGTTCGTCCATTTTTTTGACCAGCTCTTTACCTTGTTGACTAAGCGGAGCTGAAGAATCAGTTCCGAATGCATATCGTCCGGGACCATAATGAGCCGGGCCTAAAGCCCGAAGTCCGCTTTCATAGGCTTTTTCCAAATAATTCAGATTTACAATTGAATCTGCACCTTCGAGTGAAAGAATAAATCCTACCGGCTTTTCGCCGACATCTTTTCCGTCATTCCAAAAAGTCAAATGATTGTCCAATTCCCCCAGATTTCGGATTTGGGCCATTTCGCCTTTTTCCACCATCGCTTGATACCAAGCTAGCTGACCCTGGGTTTGAGCCCAGGCCTGCTCGGCAGAATGCCAGCCGGGCAGCGGATTGTCGGGAGCGACATAGCGACCGATTTGAGTAGCGACGACTAAGCCGATGTTGCCTTTGCGCAGCTCAGGCAGGGAAACGGTCCCATTTCCGCGGTCAGGCTTATCGGTCAGGCCTTTTTCCCGGGCATTGATCTCGGAGACAGGCCTGGTGAGGTCCCGGTTCCACTCCAGAGCATTCATACTCAGGTCCAGATGAGCATCGATTGTAAACATGGCTTAGAAACTTTGAAGGATAAAAACTGTAGGGATTTTATGGAGGTCGATTGGAAATTTCTTCCAATCAGCAATCGTTTTTGTTTGGATAAATTCATCGGCTGCCGTCAGATTTTTTGCGATGCAAAGCTTGGTCTGTGGGGCCAAAGTTGCCAACAAGTCCTCCAGCAGCTGGTTGTTTCGGAAGGGAGTCTCCATGAAAATCTGGCTGCGTTTTTCGCGCAAAGATTCGGCTTCTAGTTTTTTCAAAGCGGCGGACCTTTCTTTTTTATCAATGGGCAAATACCCGTGAAAAGCGAATGACTGGCCGGAAAATCCGGATCCCATCAGCGCCAAAAACATGGAACTAGGTCCGGAAATCGGGACAACTTGAATGTCTTTTTGATGGGCATAGGCTACGGCCAAGGCCCCTGGATCGGCGATTCCCGGACAGCCTGCCTCCGAAATCACTCCGATATCCGCACCGTTCATCAGTGGTTGCATCAGGCGATTGATCGACTCCGGAGGAGTTCCCTTATCCAGTACCTCCATGTGGATTTCTTCCAGATTGACTCCCAATTTCAGGCTGGAAATGTAGCGTCGGGCAGAGCGGGGATTCTCGACCAGGAAAATTTTGGTGTGAGCAATGACTTCCAGCACCTGGGGGGAAATGACCCAATGGGCTGTGTTTTCGGCCAAAACATTGGGAATTAAGAAGAGCTTTCCTTTGGGCATTTTGGTATTTCAGGATTGGGGGCGAAAGATAAAATTTAATGCCCAAAATCATTAACTTTTAAAGATTCATCCAATACACTATTTATGCATCTGATTAAAAAATTCAGCTTTCTTATTCTATTCGTCCTTTTTAGTTTTTCAATATCCGCCCAGCAACTCAAAGCCCTTGTGGGAGGGACATTAATCGATGGTTTTGGAGGAACACCAATTCGAAACTCGGTGATAATTATCGAAAATGAGCGAATTAAGGCCATTGGTCAAGTGGGAAGTCTGGGAATTCCAGAAGGGGCGGAGATCATTTCCACCGAAGGGATGAGTGTCTTACCTGGACTTTGGGATATGCATGTGCACCTGATGCTCAATGGACACAGTGACTACACCCATTGGGACAGCACCTACATCGATGTGTTTGAATCCGTGATCATGCCATCTTCCGCACATCAATTGCTGATGGCAGGAGTGACCAGTGCCAGGGATTTGGGCGCTCCTTTGGAAGCAAGTATCAAAGTTCGTGACCGAATCAACAAAGGTGAAATCCCCGGTCCGACGATTTATGTGTCAGGTCCTTTTATCCAAAAAGCTCCTTATCCAAATACCGAAGCATTCCGTTGGGGAGTAAATGGGGCAGCCGATGCACGGGCTAAAGTCAAAAAATTGATTGATGCCGGAGTCGATGTGATTAAACTGATCGATCAGGATCAAATGACTTTGGAAGAAGCCCAAGCTGTGGTGGATGAAGCGCACAAGTATGGGAAAATGGTTGTTGGCCATTCCCACCGCCCCGACGAAATCCGGGTTGGGATAAAGATCGGCGTGGACAATTTTGAACATACCGGATTGAGTTCAGCTCCGGAATATCCCGAGGACATCATTCTTCTGTTGAAAGAAAGGGCAGCCAAGATGAATGTAGGGCCGCTTTTCTGGACTCCAACCGTAGAAGGTCTTTACAATTATGAATCCGTGCGGGACAATCCCGAGAAACTGGACGACACCTCCTGGCATCTGGGTTTGCCGGATTCGATAGTTCGGGATATCCGGGCTTCGTTACGCTTTCCGGGCAGGATGTCTTATTTCCAATTGACTCCGGTGAGAAAGCCAACTTTGGACCGCAAATTTGCCCAACTCAAAGAAAGCGGCGTGGTGATGCTGGTGGGGACGGACAGCGGGATTCCAATGAAATTTCACAGCCAAAGTACATGGAACGAACTCGATGTCTGGGTGAATCACTTCGGAATGGATCCTCTCCTGACCATCAAAGCCGCGACTTATTGGCCCGCAGTAGCCATGAAGGTGGACAAAGACTATGGTACGATTTCCGAAGGGAAGTACGCAGATATCATCGCCGTGCGCGGAGACGTCCTACGGTATATCAACCTACTTCAGGATGTGGATCTGGTGGTGAAGCACGGGAAAAGGGTGAAATAGGTCTCCGTTTACAGTGATCAGTCGCAGTTGGCAGACAAAACAGAGAAGGGGTGAAGTCCGATTTAGATTCACTCCTTTTAACTTTTATCGCAAAAGCTTCCTTTTACTCTCAGATATAACATATTGGAAAATCAACTATCTAGGGTTTTATTGTTTCAATTTTTAATTACACCCATTGTATAGTTCATTTTTTTCATTTGATTAGGACTTCAGAAAACCGAAAGGCTTTCCTGCTGGATCTATGATCTATACACAATTGACAAAGGGTTTTAGACCATGTTCAAAACAATCATAACGGCTCTTTTATTACTTATCGCCGCTCAATCCGAAGTTTTAGCCCAAAAGACTCTCAATCTTTCCTTTGGTTTCCCGAGTATCAATTGGGACTACAGTGGCAACTTTGATGGATTGAGAACTGTAAATACTGGGGGCTGGTCCATTACCGCTTCTGGACTGAAAATCAAAGAAAATGGATTGATTTATGGAATCGATCTCGGGGTGAACCGATATGGAAACGGCTTCCAGTTTGAAAATAGCCGCCCCGGAATTGGCGAGATCCATCATTTTTCGATTATGCTTCTCATCGGCTATGACCATCGTCCGCGCGATTCTAAATTCTCTGTCCGATTGAATTTGGCTTTTGGGATTGGAATAGTACCGAGCGACAATCGTTACTACGAAAATGATAAATCATTTCAAACTAGGTACACGAGTTATGGCATACCACTCCATGACCTCACCTTTTCTGGTTCCCAAGAAGTCAAAAGTCGTATTTTTCCCTTGCTAAAGCCGAATGTTGAGCTTCACTACGCGGTCGGTGAAAGATCGACTTTGTTCGTGAAGGGGACTCTTGGGATTTCTTTGATAGAAGACGTGATCGTCAGGGATTTTCCTGAAGTTATCCTCGAGTCTGAGGAATATCAAGTCACCCATTCGACGAGCCTGAGTTACTGGGCCTTGGACCTGGGTTATTCCTTCAGATTGAAAAATTAGTTTTTACCTAAAAAGGGGATGTAAAAGTCCCCATTTTTATTTTAAAAACCTCCGAATCTCCAGTACTACCGCATGCGGCTGTTCGGCGTGAAGCCAATGGCCTGCGTTGGCGACAAATTCAAGTTGATAATTCGGAAAATGAGCCTCCAAGTCAGGCAGGTCTTTTTGCTGGATGTAGTTGGAATTTGCTCCGGCGAGGAATAGGGTTGGTCCTTCAAAAACAGTTCCTTTGGCCAAAGCTTCCCCGACATTTTCGATGTTTTTGGTGATCACCGGAAGGTTGATTTTCCAACCAAAACCATCACTGTCTCTGGTTAAACTTTTCAACAAAAACTGACGGACTCCGAGTTCGGGAATATGCTCTGCCAACTGCTCATCGGCATCTTTCCGGGATTGAATTTTCTTTAGATCCAAAGAATTCAGTCCTTCCAAGATCGTCTGATGATGGATCGGATAATAGCGCGGGGCAATGTCGGCTACGATGAGTTTCTCGACTCGATCAGGATATTTCACTGCAAAATTCATCACCGTTTTTCCACCCATCGAGTGACCCATGAGATAGACTTTTTCCAATCCCTCGGCATCAAAGAGCTCTTTCAAATCCTCCACCATCACGGCGTAATTCCACTCTTTAGCGTGTGGAGAATCACCGTGGTTTCGCTGATCGACGAGGTAAAGCGTGTAATGCTCCACCAGTTCCTTGGCGATCGAAAACCAATTGTCCAGCGAACCGAATAGGCCGTGTAGGATGACGAGTGGGGGGCCGGTGCCGGATTTTTTATAGTTAAGCTTCATAGTTTATTTTGTCAACGGTCCATAGTCCACAGACGACAGCCGAGTAGTATTAAAATCGAATTTCCAACTCTAGAAAGAATTTCGTAATGCTTGAATTTTAATGATCAAGGTTTCATAGTTGGAATATAATCGGGAGAAATCTTCCTCATTTATAAGGCTTCTTTTCTTTCCCAGATATAAACAGCTTACCACCTCTATCGCAGATCGAATCGCATATCCGAGAAACTTTTTGAATTCAGCGTTGGACTGACCAGTAGAACCTTCTGCAATATTTAATGCCACCGAATCGGCTGCTCGCTGAATCTGGGAAGCGAGTACAAACTTTTCTTCCCCGGGAAATGATTTAACCAATTTGCTGACTTCTGCAGACAGATTAATCGCCAATTCCCAAACCCTCAATTCTTCAAATTTGAAAGCCATAAGTGAATGTTTAAAAGTTGCTTTAGGGATTGCAGTTCACTAACACGGGCCGTTGACCGTCGTCAGTGGACTGTTGACCAAAAACTAAACCTCCAACTGCCTCCGATACATCTGAATCGTGTTTTCCAAGCCAAAGTAAAGCGCATCACAAACCAAGGCATGGCCAATGGAGACTTCTTCCAAATGAGGAATACTTTGTGCCAAAAATGCCAAGTTGTGCAGATCCAAATCATGCCCAGCATTCAAACCGAGGCCCAATTCCTTGGCGATTTTTGCAACTTCTACATAGGGAGCAACGGCCTTTTTGCGATTTTGGTGATAGTGGGCGGCATAAGGTTCGGTGTACAATTCTACCCGATCCGTGCCGGTGAGTTTGGCGGGTTCAAAGAATTTCGCCACGGGATCGATGAAAATGGATACCCGGGTACCGATCTCATGCAATTCTGCCACGATATCCCGAAGCATGCTTTGATGGGTAATCGTATCCCAACCCGAATTGGAAGTAATTGCATCCGGCGGATCGGGTACGAGTGTGGCTTGGGCAGGTTTGACCGCTCGGATCAATTGCATAAATCGCTGATCCGGATAGCCTTCGATGTTGAATTCAGTGGTCACGACTTTTGCCAAATTCAGCACATCCTGATAACGGATATGGCGCTCATCGGGTCGGGGATGTACGGTAATCCCCTGGGATCCAAAACGCTCACAGTCCAGAGCTACTTTGACTACATCAGGATTATTTGCTCCCCGGGCATTCCGCAGGGTGGCGATCTTGTTGATATTTACACTCAGTTTCGTCATTTCAGCTGGGAAAAAAGGGTATTTTTACCCGAAATTTTCGAGGAAACACAAACTTAGGACTAATGGCTTTAAAGCAGAAAATAGAAGGAGAAATTAAATCGGCAATGATTGCTAAAGATAAGGTGCGACTGATTGCCCTGCGTGCGATCAAATCCATGATCCTTTTGGAAGAAACCAAAGAAGGCTTCAAAGGGGAAATCACAGAAGACGAAGAAATGAAACTTTTGACCAAAGCCGCCAAACAGCGCAAGGACTCAGCAGACATCTATCAGCAACAAAATCGCGCCGATTTGCTTGAGGTAGAGCTGGCGGAATTGGCCGTGATCCAGGAGTTTTTGCCAAAAGCACTGACTGATGAAGAATTGACCGCTGCCATTCAAAATATCATCGCTGAGGTTGGTGCATCCGGGCCGAAAGATATGGGTAAGGTAATGGGTGCTACCAAAGCCCTGGCTGGGAAAGCTGATGGCAAAGCGATTGCTGATAAAGTAAAAGCCCTTTTGAACAGCTGAGTTGGAGACGATAGATATTGTCATTCTTTTTTTAATTTTCCTTGGAGCCTACGAAGGTTACAAGAAAGGTCTATTGATGAGTATTGTAGGCCTCATAGGATTTGTTTTGGCAATTATTCTTGGGGTTTATTTCATGGAGCCTGTGAGTAAATATCTGGCAGAGCATTCAGACAGTTTGACCTTTGCTTTTCCGATCATTGCTTTTTTGATTGTGTTCTGTATCACCCTGGCAATCGTTGGTATTGCCGGCTGGATTTTGAAAAAAATGATGAACCTAATCCTGCTGGGTGGACTGGACAGCATCGGCGGAGCGATTTTGGGGATTGTCAAAGCTGCATTTTTCATCAGTCTGTTTCTCTGGCTGGCCAATCTCTTTGACCTAAAAATGCCCAAGGAATGGAGTGCAAAAAGCGAATCCCTCCAATACATTGAACCCTTAGCTCCGGGGGTGATTTGGGTTCTCGAACCCCTGGTTCCAAAAATCAAGGAGATGGAAAAGACAGTCGCAGAGATTGTGGACGGATTCAAGGATGCTGCTGCTGATTGACAACTTTGATTCCTTCAGTCATATCCTCGCCGATCTGATCAGGCAAACCGGAGCGGAGTTGACCATTTTAAGAAATGATGTGAGTCCTGAGGAAATCGAAAGGATCGAATTCCAGGGACTTATTCTTTCTCCAGGGCCGGGAATTCCTTCCAATTCCGGTCACCTGATGTCGATTTTGGAAAAATACTATGATAAGGTTCCAGTACTTGGAGTCTGCCTGGGCCATCAGGCAATCGGGGAGTTTTTCGGAGCTGAGCTGGTCAAAAATGCAGTTCCAACTCATGGTAAAGTTCATGAAATCCATAAGACCCAATCGCATTTTTTCACCCAAAATCTTCCTGAAAAATTTCAGGTGACCCGGTATCATTCCCTTCAGTTAAAGAATTTACCTGATTGCCTGGAGCCAATTTTGGAAACAGACTCGGGAGAAATCATGGGAATTGCCCATCGTTCCCTGCCGATTTTGGGAATTCAATATCATCCTGAGGCTTACCTAACGGAGCACGGCTTGGAATTGATTTTGGATTGGCTGAGGAGCTGGAAGACTTCGGGTTAAAGACTTGGAAGGTGATCCAAATCTTCGATTTTCCACACTGGACGCAATTATCTCAGGTCAATCACCTCTATCCCCGGATATTTTTTGGGATCGAAAGTGAAATAATCAGCCGGCAGGCTAGGCGCAGCTTTTAGGTTTTTGAAAGAATAGGAAAACATGCCGCCCTGCCCGTCAAACATTTCCCAACCCAGCAAATCCTTGGTCGTTTTGTCTACCATTAACTTCACCTGTTTGAAAGGAGCATTGGATTTCTGTGCCGTCAGTTCGACCACATTCGCTGTTTTTCCCTGATAGGTCTTGTCGGCTAATAGCTTGTAGTTAAAGCCGGACTGGTACATTTTGTAAACGTTTGAGGGTGTGAGCTCGCCTTCCATTTGAGAGGCATCGTTGATGGTGACTTCCTTGTAGGTGGAAGTTTGGATAAAAGTCCAGACGGTTTTGCCATCGTTGTAAATTTCCTGGTCGGGAAGTTTAAGCCGGTATTTATCTCCGTTAACAGCGATTTCCCCGGATTGGCGATCTCCGGTGCCTGCCTCATCCTGATAAGTGTAATCAAAGCCTGCAGTGAAGCCTTTCATGCTTTGGTACTTTTGGCTCATGCCATCGAGTACTGCTTTGGCTTTTGGATCTTTTTGGGCAAAAGACTCAAAACCCGTTAAAACGAGTAAAAAAAGAAGAAGAATTTGGGAATGGAACTTCATGAATAAGGGCTGATGGAACTGATAAAACAGCGTTTACAAGCTATTCAATAACCGTTCCAAACTAGCTTCATCCTGAATCAACACCTCACGGGCTTTTGATCCTTCAAACGAACCCACAATCCCTGCAGCCTCCAGTTGATCGACAATTCTTCCTGCGCGATTGTAACCGAGCTTTAGCTTGCGCTGAATCAGGGAAGTACTGCCTTGCTGATGCAAAACAATCAATCGTGCTGCTTCATCGAAAAGGGGATCTCGGTCGGAAAGGTCGACACTGGAAAGTGAGCCCTCGCCGTCTTCCCCGACAAATTCAGGCAAAAGGTAAGCGTCTGAATAACCCTTCTGTTCACCGATCCAATCGCAGATCGCATCGACTTCTGGTGTATCCAAGAATGCACACTGGATTCGGGTCATCTCAGAACCTAAGGAAAGCAACATATCTCCCTGACCGATCAATTGGTCAGCGCCTCCGGCATCGAGGATCGTTCGGGAATCAATCTTGGATGTCACACGGAAGGAAAGCCGGGCAGGGAAATTGGCTTTAATAATACCGGTGATCACGTTTACAGAAGGTCTTTGGGTGGCTACGACCAGGTGAATCCCGATAGCACGTGCAAGCTGGGCCAAGCGGGCAATTGGTGCCTCGATTTCTTTTCCGGCAGTCATCATCAAATCCGCCAATTCATCTATTACAAGGACAATGTAGGGCATGAAATAGTGGCCCTTTTCCGGATTGAGTTTGCGGGCAATGAATTTCGCATTGTATTCTTTCAGATTTCGGCAGCCAGCATCTTTCAGCAGGTTGTACCGATTATCCATTTCGATACAAAGGGAATTGAGCGTATAAATGACCTTTTTGGTATCGGTGATGATCGCTTCTTCCGATCCCGGCAGCTTGGCCAGGAAATGGCGTTCAATCTTGTTGAACAGCGTCAATTCCACTTTTTTAGGATCGACAAGGACAAACTTCAACTGTGATGGATGTTTTTTGTAAATCAGGGAAGCAAGGATCATATTCAATCCAACGGATTTCCCCTGACCAGTTGCCCCGGCCATCAGAAGGTGAGGCATTTTGGCAAGATCCGCTACAAAGACCTCATTGGAGATTGTTTTTCCTAAAGCAATCGGTAGATCCTTGTCGGATTTCAGGAATTTTTCAGTTCCCAAAACAGCCCTTGCAGGAACCAGTTCACGGTTTTTGTTGGGTACTTCGATACCGATGGTGCCTTTTCCGGGAATTGGAGCGATGATCCGTATCCCCAATGCCGCCAAACTCAAAGCGATGTCGTCTTCGAGATTTTTGATTTTGGAGATCTTTACTCCCGGATCAGGCACTATTTCATAGAGGGTCACAGTAGGCCCGATCGTCGCCTGAATTCCCTGGATTCCAATCTGGAAGTTTTTCAGTGTGGTGACGATTTTGTCCTTGTTTTCCTGTAGTTCCTGCATGGTTACGGTCACCTTTTTGATGTCGTACTCATTCAGCAAATCGAGGGTAGGATATTTGTATCTAGGCAGGTCAAGGGTCGGGTCGTAGGGGTCGAGATTTTCGACTTCCTGAGCGGTTTTTTCCTCTTCGGGGGCTTTTTTGATGGAGAAATTCCCATCCTTGATGGTACTACTTTTCCCAATTGGTTCTTCCAATAAATTTACTTGGGGAACATCGAAAATATCCTCCTCTTCCTCATCGAGATCAGGCAGGTCAAATGGTAATTCCGGTTCTTCGGGCAAGGCGCTTTTCACTTCCCAAGCACTTCCATCGTCATCTATTTCCTCCTCTGGCTCTGGGAAATCTTCCTCTTCCTCTTCCTCATTCAGGAAAGGATTAGCCTTTTTGCTTCGCCCATTTATAGCGGAAGAGAGCTCAATTTCCTCCTCGGAGGATGTTTTTGGGGAAAACCAATTCAATTGCTCCAAGCCAAAGAAAAGGACAACGAAAATCAGAAAGGCTCCGAAAATCAGGATGAAAGTTCCCATGCCCAGAAAATCACTGGAAAGCTTGGCCAATTCGTATCCAAAGCCTCCAGAAAGGAAACTCCAATACGAATATCCCTCCACCAAAATCACGATGTAGCCCAGCATAAGCCCCAACCAGGCTGTAAAAAACAGCGCGAAAATGGAATAGCGGGTCAGTGGAATCAGAGAAAACTTAAAAGTCCAGCGAAAGCCAACCAGAAAAAGAAATGGCGGAATCAGAAATGCTGCGATCCCAAACCAGCGGTAAATCAGCCAATGGGAAGCCTGCGCACCAAGGTAGCCTACCCAGTTTTGGGATTCACGGGCAGAATCTCGGATGGCCTGATCCGGATTGTTCATGACCAGACTTTGGTCAGCCGGACCGTTGATTAGATAGCTGATAAAGGCAATGAACAAAAAGATGGAGGCAGAAATCAGAATGATTCCCAAGGTCAGCGGAAGTTGCTTGAATTGGACTTTACCAAAAGAAAAACCAGGCCCTTTGGGTTGCGGAGGCGCCTTTTTGGTATTTTCGGATTTCTTTCGAAAGGTATTTTTGCCGGGAGATTCTGATGCCATCTAAGCTTGAAAGTACAATTTTAATTTTAGCCAAAAGGCCAATCAAAGACAACTTACCGGGAAAAATATGCCAGAAGTCCTTTTTTGATCTTTTTAATCAAACCTGGTCCCTCATAAATCATGCCCGAGTAGACCTGAATAAGGCTAGCTCCCGCTTCCAGCTTTTCGATAGCATCTTCTGCTGAGAAAATCCCCCCAACACCAACAATAGGAAATGCTCCTTGGGATTTCTGATGCAGATATCGGATGACTTCTGTACTTCTTTTTGCCAAAATCCTGCCACTTACCCCGCCGGCACCGATGGCTTCCACCTCACTTTTAGGAGTGCTCAATTCCGAACGGTCGATGGTAGTATTGGTCGCGATCACACCAGCGATTCCGGTTTCCCTTACGATATCCACGATGTCGTCCAACTGTCCATCCGTGAGATCAGGAGCTATTTTCAATAGGATTGGCTTGGGGTTCGGTTTCTTGTCGTTTGCAGATTTTACAGCCTGCAACAATTGCTTTAGGGGTTCTTTTTCCTGCAGATCCCTAAGATTTGGGGTGTTTGGCGAACTGACATTTACTACAAAATAGTCGACATAAGGATGCAGGGCTTCCAGGCAAAACAAGTAGTCTTCTACGGCATTTTCATTTGGAGTGACCTTGTTTTTGCCGATGTTTCCACCGACAATCACGTTGGATTTGCGGTTTTTCAAACGCTCCACAGCATTCAAAACCCCACCGTTGTTGAAGCCCATTCGGTTGATCAGTGCTTCGTCCTGAGGAAGTCTGAACAATCGCGGAAGGGGATTTCCTTCCTGCGGCTTTGGGGTTAGGGTGCCGATTTCGATAAACCCAAAACCGAGCATCGCCATTTCGTCGATGAGTTTGGCGTCTTTGTCGAAACCTGCCGCCAATCCCACCGGATTTTTGAATTTCAGCCCAAAAACTTCCCTCTCCAGCCTCGGATCTTCTAGTTCAAAAGTTGACTTTACGATCGAATTTACAATCGGTAGATTGAAAGTCAGCTTGGTCAGGTCAAAGGTGAAATGATGCGCGTCTTCGGGTTTTTTGAGAAAAAAGAGCGGCTTAAGCAGGGATTTGTACACAGGTTTAGGCTGGGGTTTGATTGCCAAAGTTAGGAATTGATCCCAGAAAATGCCGATCGAATGCCAAGGTTTTCCCCTCAGTCTGAGTTCGCTTCTGTTATCATCCTGAGACCTTCCAAAGTCAAGTTGCGATCAATCTCGTCAAAGGTTTTTTCCAAAGTCGTAAGGATGGCTGCAAGGCCACCGGTTGCGATTATTGTGAATTTCAGCTTGGTTTCAGATTCAATTGCCTCAATCATTCCTTTGACCAAACCGGTGTATCCGTAGAGAATGCCAGCCTGAATGGCATGGATGGTGTTTTTGCCCAGAACTGATTCCGGAAGTTTTAGATCTACCTCCGGCAATTTTGAGGTGTTCATGAAAAGCGCCTTGATAGCGGTTTTTAGGCCGGGGACAATGTTTACCCCAAGAATTTCTCCAGTAGAATTCACTGCCGTGAAGGTCAGCGCAGTCCCAAAATCCACCACGATCACTGGTTTGAAGTGTTTTGAAAAAGCAGCCATCACATTGCACATCAGATCAGTTCCGATTTCATTTGGTCGAAGGGATTTGATAGGAAGTTTGCCGTAGCTTTTCGGAGAAATCTGATAGGGTGAAAGGCCGAAATAGCTTTGGCAGAATTGGTCAATGATCGAATTGATCTCTGGAACTACGGAGCTGAATCCGATTTTCTCGATCTGTTGCGGCAGAATTCCATGCTCTAAAAAATAGACCGGTACTTTCTTTCCCAATTGAGAAATCAACTTTGGAGTTTGGGTTTCCAGCCGGAATTGATTGGTCCATTTTCCGCTCTTTTGATCAAAAAGTGCAAATACAACATTGGAATTGCCGGCATCGATGGCTAAAAACATTCTTTCTCAGGTTTTGACTAATTTAGGCCTTCACAAAAGTAATTACCAAATCTCTATTCACTTTCCGCTTATGTATTCCCTCCGCGAAGGCAAGATTGAAGACCTACCCAGAGTCCTCGAACTAATTAAAGAACTGGCATTGTATGAAAAAGCCCCCGAGCAGGTCACCAATACCCTGGAATTGATGAAGGAAGATGGTTTTGGGCCAAACCCAGTCTATGGGATTTTTGTCTGCGAAAAAAACAGCACTGGAGAAATCATCGGAATCGCCATCTACTACTACCGCTATAGCACCTGGAAGGGCAAAAGACTTTATCTGGAAGACATCGTGGTGACGGAGTCCGAGAGAGGCAATGGGGCCGGAAAACTGCTTTTTGACCGAGTGATGGCCAAATCCCTGCAAGCCAACTGCACGGGGATGATGTGGCAAGTGCTAGATTGGAATGAGCCTGCAATCAATTTTTACAAAAAATACGGTGCAGTACTCGAAGCAGGCTGGCTCAATGCGCATCTGCAGGATTACGAGATTAAGGAGCTTTTGAAAAAATAGCCCCAAATGGGCTGGAGGTCCGAAGACGGGAGACGGAAGAAATTTTCGGTCTCCCGTCTTCGGTCTTCGGTCCCAAAATAAAGCCTACCTTTGTGATTCATTATGAGAAAGAAGCCATTTACCGTTGTCTATGAGGACAACCACCTCCTGATCGTCAATAAGGCCGCGGGCATCCTGGTACAGGGTGACAAAACTGGCGACAAAACCCTGACAGATTATTGCAAAGATTATATCGCGTCAAAATATAACAAGCCCGGGGATGTGTTTCTTCATCCTGTGCATCGACTAGACCGTCCGGTAAGCGGATTGGTGGCTTTTGCCCGCACTTCCAAAGGCCTGGAGCGCATGATGGAGCTTTTCCGCAAGCGGGACATTCATAAAGTTTATTGGGCAATTGTCAAAAGACGGCCAAAAGAAGAGCAGGGAAAATTGACACATTGGTTGACCAAGGACGAATTTAAAAATGTCGTCACGGCTCATGATCAGGAAGTCCCGGGATCTCAAAAGGCTGAGCTGAATTATAAAACCCTTGGCTATATGAATGACCACTGGTTGCTGGAAGTCCGTCCTATTTCGGGGCGTCCGCACCAGATTCGGGTGCAGCTTGCATCAATGGGTTGCCCGATCCGGGGAGATGTGAAGTATGGTTTTGCCAAACCAAACCCGGACGCAAGCATCAACTTGCATGCCTTTCACCTGATTTTTGTCCATCCGATCCGCAAGGAAAAGCTCTACATGAGAGCGGCTTTGCCAGAGTCTGAATTTTGGGAGCAATTCCTGGAATTTGAAGAAATCAGAGCGAAAGACCAGCATTTGGACAATACCTATTCAGGTTGATTGTTCCTTCTCTTCTTCTCATGATTGGGACAAAATATCGGTGCATAACCAATTTATAAACCTGATTGATTAATTTGAGGTTAAATATTGGAGTAATGAAGACGATAACTATAAAAGTGGATTCAAAGGATGTTTCCAGGTACAATCTAGAGAAAACATCCAGTATGGATTTTGGTGATTTGGTGGATAAAATCACCCAGGACTTTGCCAAACAGGCTCTTAAAAACGCTCAAACTATCGCAAAGAAGACTGGTTTATCAAATCTTTCTCCCGAGGAGATTGATTTGGAAATCAAAGCTATTAGGGATGAAAGTCATTCTTGATACTAATATTTTGGTTTCTGCGCTAATTTCCAAAGGCTACCCTTCAATCATTTTAGAAAGAGTAATTGAGAGTGAGAACATGGAAATTTGCCTGTCAAATCTGGTATTTGAGGAATATAAGGCAGTTTTGGCAAGGCCTAAATTCTCAAGGTTTCCAGCATTTTCCGAAAATGTGACAATGGTTTTACATTTTTTGAAAAATCATGCCCTTAATTTCGAACCAATAGAAAAGGTAGAACTGCTTCAGGACAAAAGCGACAATAAATTCCTTGAACTTTGTTTAGAATCCAAAGCCGATTACTTGATTACTGGAAACTCCCAAGATTTTAAATTCCCTTCATTCCGAAACACCAAAATTCTTCCCCCAAAAGAATTTGTGGAATTAATTCTCAAGTCAAAATATTAACTCATGAAAAAATTGACTTTGTTGGTTGCCATTGCAGCCCTATTTTTCTCTTGCACCTCCCAAAACCAACCCAAAACCATCTACATCGTTCGCCATGCCGAAAAGCAATTGGAAGGTAATGATCCTGAATTGGCCTATGTAGGAGGAGTCAGAGCTCAAAAGCTTGCTCAGATCCTGCAGGATCAGGAGATCAAGCATGTTTTTTCGACAGATTACAAGCGAACCAAACTTACCGCAGAGCCCACCGCATCTGGTGCTGGCCTTGAAATCCAAACCTACGATCCCAAAAATAACGATGCTTTGGTAGAGCAACTCAGAAAGTTGGAGGGGAATGTGTTGGTTGTGGGACACAGCAATACGGTCAGTCAATTGGCAAATTATTTCGTCGGAGAAAGTCCAAAATTCGATGATTTGACCGATTTGGAATACGACTATATCTATATCGTCACACTCGAGCCCAATTCATCCTCGGTCAGCCGAAAAGTTTATAAGGATTTTTAGGACGGATATTCTTTTGATGGTCCAATTCCTCTATCTTGAAAAATCAAGCAGGGGGAAAAATGGACCGAAACGAAAATTTAAAGCAACTCCAAAATTCGGATAAAATCTGGGACATCGCCGTGATCGGGGGAGGTTCCTCAGGGCTTGGGGTTGCACTCGATGCTGTTTCCAGAGGACTTTCTGTAGCACTTTTCGAAAAGGCGGATTTTGCCAAAGGCACCTCCAGCCGCAGCACCAAGTTGCTCCATGGAGGAGTACGCTACCTAGCCCAAGGCGACGTTCTTTTGGTGCTTGAGGCTCTCAGAGAGCGTGGTCGATTGCTCAAAAATGCGCCTCATCTTACCAGAAACCAGGCTTTTATCATCCCGGTGTACACGCTTTGGGATCGGATTCAATTCAGCGCCGGCCTCAAGATGTATGACTATATGGCTGCCAATTTGAGTCTTGGTTCTTCTCGATACATTTCCAGGGAAGAAACCCTCCGCCGGATGCCCGGCATCAATTCCAATGGGCTTTTCGGAGGTATTGTTTATCATGACGGGCAGTTTGACGATGCCAGACTGGCGCTGTCTATTGCCCAGACTGCTGACCACGCAGGAGCCTGCATTCTCAACTACACCAAGGTAACCGCACTTTCGAAAGGTCCCTCTGGGAAAATTGACGGGCTTGTCGTACAGGATCTTTTATCTAAAAAAAAGTACGAGATAAATGCAAGGATGGTGGTGAATGCTACAGGGGTTTTCGCCGACAAAATCCTCCAGATGGACAATCCGGAAGCTCCAAAGACCATTCAACCCAGCCAGGGGATTCATCTGGTTTTGGATCGTGAATTTTTGGGTGGAGATGATGCACTCATGATCCCAAAGACACGGGATGGCCGGGTGCTTTTCGCAGTCCCTTGGCATGGCAAACTCGTGGTCGGAACCACCGATACCCTTCGCGAAAAAGCCAAACTCGAGCCAGAAGCCCTACAAAAGGAAATTGATTTTGTCTTGGAAACAGCAGCCGGATACCTAACCCGAAAGCCAACCCGAGCGGATGTTAAGGCAGTATTTGCAGGACTTAGACCATTGGCCAGACCCAAGGAAGGCAGCACAAAAACCAAAGAAATTTCCCGTTCGCACAAAGTGATTGTCTCGGAAAGCGGCCTGGTTTCGCTCACCGGAGGTAAGTGGACAACTTTCCGAAAGATGGGGGAGGATACCGTAGATTATTTTCCAAAAATCACAGGGATTTCACTGGCCCCATCCAGATCAAAGGATGTTTTGTTGCATGGATTTACCAAAGCGATACCAGATGGACATTGGGGAGTGTACGGTTCGGACGCAGCCTTGATTCAGGATTTGGTAAAAGCGGACCCAAAACTTTCCGAAAAAATCCATCCTGACTTTCCGAATATTCTGGCCGAAGTTGTTTGGGCAGTCAGACATGAAATGGCCCTCAAAATTGAAGATGTCCTTTCCCGAAGAATCCGGATGTTGATCCTGGATGCACAGGCAGCATTGGATTCAGCGGAAAAAGTAGCAAAAATCATGGCTTCGGAACTTGGAAAAGACTCCGCTTGGATCGAAATGGAGCTGGCTGATTTTAAAATCACCGGAGAAAAGTATTTGATTAAGTAATTGAAATTGGAAATACATTTTGTGACCCATCCTGGTCAAAAGATTAACAATTAAAGATTCAACCCAAAACAATGACCCAAAACAAACCCTACCTCATGGCCTTGGACCAAGGGACAACCAGTTCGAGAGCCATCATTTTTGATAAACAAGGCCAGATAGTTTCTGTCGCCCAAAAGGAATTCAAGCAATTTTTTCCCAAACAAGGTTGGGTCGAGCACGATGCCAACGAAATCTGGACCAGCCAGTCTTCGGTGATGATCGAGGCCTTGGTCAACAAGGATATCCGAGCAGATGAGATCGCAGCGATCGGCATCACCAATCAGCGCGAAACTACCATAGTTTGGGAAAAGAAAACGGGAAAGCCCATCCATAAAGCCATTGTGTGGCAGGACAGACGGACGGCGGCTTTTTGCAATGAACTGAAAGAAAAAGGACTCGCTGAAAAAATTGCAGCCAAAACGGGCCTGATCATCGATGCCTATTTTTCAGCAACCAAAGTAAGGTGGATTCTAGAAAACGTGAAAGGAGCCAGAGAAAGGGCGGAAGCCGGAGAGCTTGCTTTTGGCACCGTGGACTCGTGGCTGATCTGGAAGTTGAGCTCCGGAAAAGCCCACTTGACCGACATCACCAATGCCAGTCGAACCATGCTTTTCAATATTCATACTCAGGAATGGGATAAAGAACTGCTGGATCTTTTTGAAATTCCCAAGGCCATGCTTCCCGAAGTAAAGTCTTGCAGTGAAGTTTTTTGTGAAACGATTGGTGATGTTTTGAGCGCCAAAATCCCCATAGCAGGGGTAGCAGGAGATCAGCAGGCGGCACTTTTCGGCCAGCTTTGTACCGAACCGGGCATGGCAAAGACGACCTATGGCACGGGCTGTTTTCTGGTTATGAATACCGGAAAAGAAGCCGTACGCTCCCAAAATCAACTTTTGACCACCGTCGCCTGGAAGATCGGAGATGAAATAAATTATGCCTTGGAAGGCTCTGTTTTCATTGGCGGGGCGGCAGTGCAGTGGCTTCGTGACGGACTTGAGCTTTTCAAAAAAGCATCAGAAACCGAAAAGCTAGCAATGAGCTTGGAGGACAACGACGGAGTTTACTTTGTTCCGGCCCTTTCCGGATTGGGAGCGCCGCATTGGGATCAGGAGGCAAGAGGTGCATTTTTTGGAATCACACGAGGGACAACCATCGCTCACATGACAAGGGCGGCGCTTGAAGCCATTGCTTACCAAGTGTATGATGTACTCAAAGCGATGGAGAAGGACAGTGGAAAGCCGACTCAGGAACTCCGGGTGGACGGAGGCGCCACGGCAAACAATTTTCTGATGCAATTCCAGGCAGACTTGTTAGGTTGCGAAATCAAACGGCCAAAAATCATTGAAACCACTGCTATTGGAGCTGCTTTTCTGGCTGGGCTGGCTGTTGGTTTTTGGAAAAATCAGGAAGAACTTCAGTCGCTTTGGCAAGCCGACAAAAGTTTCAAACCGGAAATGCCTGCAGAAAAGCAGGAAAAATTGATACATTTTTGGCACAAAGCAGTAGAACGCTCCAAACACTGGGTAGAATAATATGAATCCGTATATCGCAGAATTTATCGGGACCGGGGTCCTACTTTTATTGGGATCCGGCGTAGTGGCTAATGTCGTTTTGCCGCAAACAAAAGGAAATGGAGGTGGGCTGATCGCCATCACCACCGCTTGGGCTTTGGCGGTATTTTGCGGCGTTGTGGTCGCTGGTCCTTACAGCGGCGCCCACCTCAATCCCGCGGTGACGGTCGGATTGGGAATTGCCGGAAAATTTGACTGGGCTTTGGCCCCGGGATATATTTTGGCTCAGATTGGTGGAGCGATGTTGGGTTCATTTTTGGCTTGGCTGATGTATCGTGATCATTTTGACCTCGCGGATGATCCTGGATTGAAGCGGGCTCCATTTTGCACAGATCCCGCAATTCGAAATTTCAACACCAGTTTGACTTCAGAAATCCTTGGGACATTTGTTTTGATTTTTGTAATCCTGTATATCTCAGGAGCAAAATTGGAAAGTACTGAAGCAACACCGATCGGTTTGGGGTCTGTGGGCGGGATACCCGTAGCCTTTTTGGTTTGGGTGATTGGCTTAGCTTTGGGAGGCACGTCTGGCTATGCGATCAATCCTGCCCGTGATCTGGGACCAAGAATTATGCATCAGATTCTACCGATCAAAGGAAAAGGAAGTTCGGATTGGGGATATGCCTGGGTACCGATCGTAGGCCCGATCATCGGGTGTGCATTAGCAGCAGGTTTGTATCTGGTGGTGGGGAGTTAGTGTCTAAATATCTTTAAATTAGGGGTATGGAATTGGAGAAAAGAAAAGTGAATCTTATCAAATGGATCGTTCAAATTGAAAACGAGCAATTGCTCGGGAGTTTGGAAGAGTTGAAAAAGCAATTGGACGGTGAGGTGCTTCCTCTTGAAATATCTGAATTATTGGAAATTTCCAATCAAACAGCAGATGATCATCTAATTCGGCATACCAAAACAAGAGACATTTTTGGTAAAAAATGAGTCATATTGAAATTTTTGGACTCCGATTGCGATACAGACTTTACAGGAAACGGTCAATTTTTTGAGAAACAGTTGGAACGATGGGATTGTCGACAAATTCTATGATTTGGTTGATCAGAAGATCGATAGAGTCCAAGATAATCCAAACATTGGCTTTAAAGTAAAGAATTCCCAAATCAGAAGGATTTTGGTTCACCCGAATATTTCTCTGTTTTATGTTTCCAAATCAACTCAAATAAAAATATTGCTGATTTGGGACAATCGTCAAGACCCTAAAGATTTAAACGAAAAGCTGAAAAATCAGGAATAATGTATTTTTAGCGATCTTAATTCCCAGGAATACGTGTTTTTGGGAATTATAATCACCAAATATACAAATCAGAAGAAAGCCCGGACTTCTAATCCGGGCTTTCTTACTTCTTGGCTCTTGCCTCTTAGGAAAACATCTCCTCAATCAACTGAGTATAGAACTCCCGTACTTCCATTCCTGTGGCCCGTACTTGTTGGGAAATCAGACTGGTTTCAGTCTGTCCCGGCACAGTGTTGATCTCGATAAAAAAGAATTTGCCAGTCTCATGTTGAAGGAAGTAATCGATCCGCACGGCACCTTTGCAGTTTAGTTTTTCATAGACTTTGGTCACGATCCGACCTACTCGCTCCACTTCCTCTTCGATCATCCTTCCTGGAGTAATTTCCTCACAGACTCCGGGGACATATTTGGCTTCATAGTCAAAAAATTCCTTGCTGCTCACGATTTCCGTAGCGGGTAAAACCGTGATTTTACCTTTACCCTTGAAAATTCCAACAGAAAATTCCCGGCCAGACACAAACTCCTCCACGAGGACTTGGGTGTCCTCGGCAAATGCTTTTTCCAAAGCCTCAGGCAATTCTTCCCAAGTTTTCACCTTACTCATGCCAATAGAGCTACCGCCGTTATTGGGTTTGATAAAAAGCGGCAATGTCAAGTCTGCCTGGATTTTTGAGACATTTTCGGCCACATTTTCGAAAAGCTGTATCGATCTCGCCACGTTTAGTTCCGGAATATCCTGCGCAATTGCCTTAGTGTAGCCCTTGTTCATGGTGATTGCCGAGGTCAATTGGTCGCAGGTGGTATAGGGGATGCCAAGCATATCAAAGTATCCGGCCAGTTTGCCGTCTTCTCCCGGAGAGCCGTGGAGGATGTTGAATACGCCGTCAAAAGTGATTTTCTCATCACCCAGACTGATGCTGAAATCATTCAGATTCACCGGGATTTTTTCCCCGCCAGAATTGAGATAATGCCAGTCTCCCGGATAAATGAAGATTTTATACACCTCATATTTTTCCCGGTCGATGGTCTTTTCGACCACGGCAGCACTTTTCAGTGAGATGACAGATTCTCCGGTAAAACCACCGGTGACTAGGGCAATTGTTTTCTTCATGGCTCGAAAAATTTCTATTGCGAAATAGGGCAATTTCTCTTTACCCACCAAGGTTTTCACCAAAACCCTCCGCTTGTTTAAAACCCTTGGTGGCATTTCCGGAGGTTTCCTATATTCGCCAGCTGAAATTCAAGTGTTTTTACCCAAATACAATTAGTATGATTAAAAAGTGGAACGTGTGGACCCTTGCCCTGATTTTCTCAGTTGGCTTGGCACTTAACACTCAGGCCCAGAACCTGAAAAAAGTAACTCTGGAGGATGTTTTCAAAAAAGGCACATTCACCCAAAAGTCAGTTTCCGGAATCAACTGGATGAATGATGGACAGTTTTACAGTGCTTTGGTAGAAAAGAACGGAGCTCCTGCGGTAGTCAAAAGGAATGTGTCTACAGGCGAAGAAGCAGGGGTTTTGCTGGATGGAAGTGCTTTGGGAGTGAGTTTTTCCTCCTACTCATTCAATGCCGATGAATCCAAGGCCCTGATCGCTACTGATGTGGAATCCATCTACAGACGCTCTTCAAAAGGCATTTTTTATGTTGTCGATATGGCCTCCGGCCAAAAGCAACAACTCATGAACGGGGAGAAAATCTCCTATGCCACGCTCTCCCCAGGCAATGACAAAGTAGCTTTTGTCAAAGAAAACAATCTTTACCTGGTCGATCTGGTAACAAACAAAACAACTCAAATCACTTGGGACGGAGAATGGAACAAGATCATCAACGGCTCTGCTGATTGGGTGTATGAAGAGGAATTTTCCATGGCACAGGCGTTCAAATGGTCGCCAGACGGCAAGAAAATCGCCTTCATCCGATTTGACGAAAGCCAGGTTCCCGAGTTCAACATGCAGCTTTGGGGACCACTTTATCCCAAAGACTACAAATTCAAATATCCAAAAGCAGGTGAGAAAAACTCAACTGTCAGCATTTATGTCTTTGATCTGGCCTCGGGCAAAACTCAAAAAGTGGATTCAGGAAACGAAACTGACATCTACCTTCCAAGAATCTACTGGACCCAAGACGCCAATCAGTTAGCCTTCATTCGCCTAAACCGCCTGCAAAACCAGCTTGATCTTTTTCACGCGGATGCCAGCACCGGAGCCAGCAAACTCATCATTTCCGAGACTTCCAAGACTTACGTGGATCTGGACTACAACGATGATCTGCAATACCTCAGTGACGGCAAAACATTTATCCGCACTTCGGAGCAAGATGGATTCAAGCACATCTACCATCACAACATGGACGGAAGTCTGATTCGACAGATCACTTCTGGATCTTGGGAAGTGAGCGCTATGGTCGGAGTGGACGAAAAAGCCAAGAAGCTCTACTACATCTCCACAGAAGCTTCGCCACTGGAGCGAAATTTCTATGTGATTAATCTGGACGGAAAGGGCAAAAAAGTTCTTTCTCCGGCTAAGGGGACACATACAATTAACATGAGTCCAGACCGGAAATTCTACATCGATTACTATTCCACTGCCGATACTCCCGTCAAAGTTACGCTGAATGATGCCTCCGGAAAAGAAATCAAAGTCCTGGAAGACAATCAGGTTCTGAAGGATCGTCTGGCGGGTTTTGCCATGGGGAAAAAGGAGTTTTTCACCTTCCCAACGGTGGATGGCACCGAGCTGAACGGCTACATTATCAAGCCGTCGGACTTTGACCCGACCAAAAAATATCCGGTGTTGATGTATGTCTATGGTGGCCCGGGCTCTCAAAATGTCCTGAACTCATGGGGTGGAACCCGTGACTTTTGGCATCAGCAGCTGGCAGCCGAAGGGATTATCGTTGCCTGTGTGGACAACCGCGGTACCGGTGCCAAAGGACGTGATTTCAAGCATTCGACTTATGCTAATCTCGGCAAGCTCGAAACAATTGATCAGATCGAAGGGGCAAAATACTTTGCAAAAATGCCCTTCGTAGATCCTGCCCGAATCGGCATCTGGGGCTGGTCTTACGGCGGTTACATGTCATCCCTTGCCCTGATGATTGGAAATGACGTCTTCAAAACCGCAATCGCTGTGGCGCCGGTGACCACCTGGAGATATTACGACACGATCTATACAGAGCGCTACCTGCAAACACCACAACTCAACGCCGCCGGTTATGACGACAACAGCCCGATTACACATGTGAACAAGCTGAAAGGCAACTTTCTTCTGATTCACGGCACGGGCGATGACAACGTCCACTTCCAAAATTCCGTGGACCTGGTCAATGCCCTGATCTCGGCTGACAAGCAATTTGAAACTTTCTATTATCCCAACAAAAATCACGGGATCTACGGAGGCAATACCACCTGGCATCTTTACACTCAGATGACCGATTTCTTGAAGAGAAAATTGTAATTCCCAATAATCGCCGAATAAAAAACCGCAGGATGAAAATTCTGCGGTTTTTTGTTGTAGCGTTTTCCATTCTCAAATCGTTTCCAATCCGTAATCTTTTTTGAAACAAAACTGACCCAAAAATGAAAAACGCTTTGAAGATTTTGCCAGCATTGCTTTTAATAATTTCCATTTTTTCATGCGGAGAGGAAGATGTATTAGATCCTCTGGAACTTGCAGGAGGAGTGGGATTTGAAGGAACTTTGCCGGATGGCAGCACTTTTGGAACAACGGGTATTCGGTCCGGAAATGGAATTGGAACCATCGGAGTAAATGGAAAATACCAAGGCAGTCATTTTTTGGGAATCAGAACATTCGATCATAAATGGTCCCTAAACCTGGAATCTCCCTCAAGACCTTTGCCGGATGATACCCCAACGGGCGAAAATGTACCTGCTCAGGTCTTCAATGACTTGTTTAACACCTATTACCCATATGAGGAGTTATTGGAAGTTTTTTTGACTGAAAAGTCCAAGGCCGATTCGGATCCGAATTACACCAGCTTCAGCAAGTTTCGGATTCAATTGGCAAATCAGGAAAAATACTTTTCCTATTTACCCGAAAACTTTTCTCCTTCACGTGGAGGGGTAATCCGTGTTTTGGCTATACAAGAGGGAATTGTAAAAAGCCTTTCGGGCGAAGATGTACGCAAAATTGAGGTAGTGGTAGAATTTGATCTTCCAATGAAAGCCTCTGATCCAACCATAGCTGCCCAAGAAGGAAAACTAAAAGGAACAGGGCAATTCCGTTATCGGGAGGACTTTTATCAAGGAGAATTTGAACAGTAGATCTCAGGCAATCTTAATCTGGTCCAGGTAAAATTTCATCCGGCTGTGGTCTCTTTGTAAAAAGTCAATTTTGTCGATTTTGTCCAGCTTGTGATTGTAAAAAACCTCCACGTATTCATCTTCCAACAAGTAGAGGTTGATCTTATGCCGGTAGTACCGAATGCCCACCACAAAAGTACCCTCGATGTAGAGGGTCTTTATCTTTTGATGCAAAGGCAAACTATGGAAATCTTCCCGGCTCATCTGGTGTCGCTGTGTTTCGGATATCCCAATTTAAGGAAAATGGTCTGCAAACCGGGATGAACAAAGAGAAAGGTGTCAGGGCGAGATGATATTTTCCGAGAAACTCAAAAATGGTTTTCCAAAAAAGTTGGTTTCCTGCACAGTCGAATGTAAAATTGGCAAACCAACTTCAAGTCGCTTTGAACCCCAATTCCCGATTTTTGCCTGTTCTTTCCCTCTTGTTATTAGTAGGTCTTTTTTTGGCTTCGGGCTGTAAATCAAAAAAGGTTTCCAAAGAATCTCCGGCATTCACGGTCATAGAAACTGCCAAAACCTATCGCGGTACACCTTACAAATACGGCGGAACCACGCGAGCCGGCATGGACTGTTCGGCTTTGGTATTTCATTCCTATTATGCCATTGGGGTCAATTTGCCACGCAGGTCCGAGGATCAAAGCAAACTTGGCCAAAAGGTCAATCTGTCACAGGTGCAGCCAGGAGACTTGTTGTTTTTTGCCACAGGAAAAAAGAAAAACCAGGTGACCCATTCGGGCATTGTCACCGAAGCGACAAAAGTTGATATCCGTTTTATCCATGCCTCCACCTCGCTGGGTGTGACAGAAGATTACCTGAGCAACAAGTATTGGTCTGGGACTTTTCTCTTTGCGAAGCGGATTCTTGAGTAATAAAATATCGGAGAAATGGCCCAGAATTAATCTTGCTGGGCATTAGGGAATTCTGCTTGGATTAATTTTCCAAATATCCTTTGGGATTAGGCTTTTCTGCTTAATTTTTCGCTCGAATTAAAAAAGCGTATCCTTTTTACATTTCATTCTACAAATGGCAAATATTGGAAAGATAACACAGGTAATCGGCCCGGTTGTGGACGTTTCCTTTGAAGGCGGTAAACTGCCGAACATCCTTGACGCGGTGGAAGTAACCAAAGAAGACGGCCAAGTGGTCGTTATGGAAGTTCAGCAGCACTTAGGCGAAGACAGAGTACGTACGATTGCGATGGACGCTTCCGAAGGGATGGTCCGCGGTATGGAAGTAAGAGACTTGGGTGAGCCTATCTCAGTACCTACCGGTGAGGCGATCAAAGGCCGTCTTTTCAATGTAGTGGGTCAAGCGATCGACGGTCTTCCTCAGGTTCCTGCAGGCAAGAGACTTCCGATCCACAGATCTGCTCCTAAGTTTGAAGATCTTTCCACCTCTACAGAGGTTCTTTATACAGGTATTAAAGTTATCGACTTGATCGAGCCTTATGCAAAAGGCGGTAAGATTGGTCTTTTTGGTGGTGCTGGTGTTGGTAAGACTGTATTGATTCAGGAATTGATCAACAACATCGCCAAGGCTTATTCCGGTTTGTCAGTATTTGCAGGTGTGGGTGAGAGAACCCGTGAAGGAAATGACCTTTTGAGAGAAATGATCGAGTCTGGTATCGTGACTTACGGTGAGGACTTTTTACATAGCTTGGAAACTGAAGGCGGATGGGATCTGTCTAAAGTGGATCTTAAGAAACTGGAAGATTCCAAAGCAACCTTCGTGTTTGGACAAATGAACGAGCCTCCTGGAGCACGTGCGCGTGTAGCCTTGACTGGTTTGACTTTGGCAGAATACTATAGAGATGGTGACGGAAGCGGACAGGGAAAAGACATCCTGTTCTTTATCGACAACATCTTCCGATTTACTCAGGCGGGATCTGAAGTGTCTGCACTTTTGGGACGTATGCCGTCTGCGGTAGGTTACCAGCCTACATTGGCTACCGAAATGGGTACCATGCAAGAAAGAATTACCTCTACCAAAAACGGTTCAATCACTTCGGTTCAGGCGGTTTACGTACCTGCAGATGACTTGACTGACCCGGCTCCTGCGACGACTTTCGCGCACTTGGATGCCACTACGGTATTGTCAAGAAAGATTGCCGAATTGGGTATCTACCCAGCGGTGGATCCATTGGATTCTACATCCCGGATCCTTTCTCCGGATATTCTTGGAGAAGAGCACTACGGTTGCGCTCAAAGAGTGAAAGAGATTCTTCAGCGATACAAAGAACTTCAGGATATCATTGCCATCCTTGGTATGGAAGAACTTTCCGAAGAGGATAAGCAGGTCGTACACAGAGCAAGACGTGTGCAGCGTTTCCTTTCTCAGCCTTTCCACGTAGCTGAGCAGTTTACAGGCTTGAAAGGAGTGTTGGTAGATATCAAAGACACAATCAAAGGCTTTACCATGATCATGGACGGTGAGTTGGATCACCTTCCTGAAGGAGCATTCAACTTGGTGGGAAGCATCGAAGATGCGATCGCCAAAGGTGAGAAAATGCTTGCTGAAGTAAAATAAGAGGAAAAGTTAATGATTATTAGTTACTGGTCTCGGCATAACGGAGATGCTAATAACTCAATAACCAACATCTAATAACGAAAATAGCATGCAATTAGAAATCGTCACACCAGAAAAGAAAGTGTTCCAAGGGGAAGTTACCGAAGCGAGCTTTCCGGGAGCATCCGGATCTTTTCAGGTATTGAATAACCACGCTCCGATCGTGTCGGCCTTGGCAAAAGGAACAGTGTCCTTTACAACAAAGGAAGGCGGTAAGCAATCCTTGATCGTAGATGGCGGAGTAGTGGAGGTCAAAGACAATGTGATTGTGGTTTTGGCCGAAAAAGTCATCGGCTAACCTACTACAGAATAATAAAATAAAAGTCCAACTCGCAAGGGTTGGACTTTTTTGTTTCCGGGTCAAATTATAGTTCTCCCAGAATCGCTTCAGGGAATTTGCCTCAAACCATCAACATACCCCTATTTTTTAGGACACGTGCGAGATTGCGGATACACATAAAATATTTCATGGTTAAAGGAATAAATAAATTGTTGCATGTTCAAATAAAGGATAAGGCAGCCTCAGATGTTTAAAAAAATAAGCGATCGGTTTTGATCTGAATTGCTGATCAATTTGCCTGTTTAGCGGATAAAACTGAAAAAAGGAGCTAAAACCGGTTTGTCCGCCCAACTATCCCATCAACCTGTTAAACAAATAATGGAGGGGTGGGTGGAATAAAAGAATAATTTCTTACTTTTGCAGCCACGAAAGGGGGTGTATACTATGATCATTGTAAACGTAAAAGAGAACGAATCCATCGAAAAAGCGCTGAAGCGCTTCAAAAAGAAGTTTGACAAAACCGGTGCGGTTCGTGAACTCAGAGCCCGTCAGGCTTTCACGAAGCCTTCTATCGTAAGAAGAGCACAGGTCATCAAAGCTGCTTACAAGCAACAACTTCGCAACGAAGAAATGAAGTAATCGGATTTGATTCCAAATACAGACGCACTTGCCCCTCAGGCAAGTGCGTTTTTGTTTTATACGGTGACAATAGTCAGCTTGCACATTCCGATTTTCTGTTAACTTTTGGGTAATGATTGACTCATTCATCAATTACCTCGAGTACGAAAAGCGTAGTAGCCCTCACACAGTGCTGGCTTATCGAAAAGATTTGGAGCAGGTGGCGGAGTTTGTGGAGCTTTCTTTTGAACTCAAAGAGCTGAGTCTATGCACCCACTCAGAATTGCGAGCTTGGGTGATCGAGCTTGTGGAGCAGGGGCTAAGCACCACTTCAGTCAATCGGAAAATTGCCACGCTGAGGTCGTTTTTCAAATTCCTTCTCCGGTCCCGAATGATTTCCCAAGACCCGACTTACAAGTTAAAATCCCTTAAAAACCCTAAAAAACTTCCGGAGTTTTTACAAGAAACGACCATTGAGTCCGTATTAGAAGAAAGCGTCTATGAGCCAAGCTTTGAAGGCCAGCGGGACAGGATGGTGATGGAGTTTTTGTACCTCACCGGTGTCCGGCTTTCGGAACTGACTGCACTCAAATGGAAAGACTTGAATCTGATTGAAGACCAGGTGAAAGTTTTGGGAAAACGCAAAAAAGAAAGAATAATTCCCTTTACAAAAATGCTTAAACAGAATATCATTTTGTATAAGAAAGAATTTGAAGAAAGGTTTTCAAAAATTGAGGGGAATGAGTACTTTATTGTGAGCAATCGGGGCGAACAAAGCTACCCTATGATGATTTATCGGATAGTCAGACATTATTTGGACCTTTTTGCGCAAAATACGCGCCGCAGTCCCCATTTGCTCAGGCATACTTTTGCCACTCACCTGCTCAATAAAGGAGCCGATCTCAATGCTGTCAAAGACCTGTTGGGCCATTCAAGTCTGGCCGCTACGCAGGTCTACACTCACAATTCAATGGAAAAACTGAAGGCTGTGTTCGAACAGGCACATCCTAAAGCGTAAATAAATCAATTGTTCAACCACTTAAATGCAAATCGTTATGAAACTGCAGATGCACTCCATCCACTTTGACGCGGATAGCAAATTGATCGACTTTATTCAGAAAAAGGCGGACAAACTGGACACCTACTTTGATCGAATCATTGATGGGGAGGTTTTTATGAGACTGGATAAAAATGAGAAGAATGAAAATAAAATAGTCGAAATCAAGCTGAATGTGCCCGGAAAGCAGTTTTTTGCCAAGCACCAAGACGACTCTTTTGAAGCAGCTGCAGATGAGGCAATAGAAGGTTTGAGAAGGCAAATCAAAAAGTACAAGGAGAAAGTGGTCCTGGTCAAACAGTGATCTTGACAAATAAATAGGTTTAAACCCCCGGTTTCCCGGGGGTTTTTTATTTTTGCCCTTTGTCAAATGGAAACAGAGCCTAACTATCACTTGCGCTTTTGGGTAATCACGATTGCCCTTGCCGCCGTCAAGATCATTTTCACCCTTCGTCCGGAGATTGACCTGTTTACTGAGGAGGCGCAATATTGGCTTTGGTCACAGAATATGGCTTGGCATTATTACTCCAAGCCGCCCTTGGTCGCAGTCCTGAATTACCTCAGTACCGGAATTCTCGGAAATACGGAACTCGGTGTCCGGATTAATGCGATTGTCTGTGGTGTTGGGATTTCTTGGGTGACCTACCTGTTCGCCAGCTACCTCTCCGGTCCCAAAGCTGGATTTTGGTCCGCATTGGTGGTTCAGGCCATGCCGGTTTGGTGGCTTGCCTCGACTTTTCACATGACCGATTCCTCGCTCACTTTTTTTTGGACTTTGGGTGTTTATCTGGCTTATAGGGGAATTCGGGAAGGAAAAACGACTTGGTGGATTTGGGCCGGGATCGCTACAGCTTTAGGCTTGATGGCAAAAGTAGTTATGCTTCTGATCATGCCTACAGTTCTGATTTTTCTGGTTTACACCAAAGCTTTTAGACCTCATCGAAAGAATTTTGTCCTTTTTGTCTTGATAAGTTTGCTTGGGTTTGTGCCGGCTTTGATTTGGAACTGGGAGAACAACTTTGATACTTTTAAGCATTTGGCTACACTGGGAGGTGCAGGAGGAGCGGAGTCCAAGTCCTTGGATTTTGGCAATTCTGTGAAATGGTTTTTGGAGTATTTTTCCGGTCAGCTGGCGATCGTGTCGGTATTCTTGTTACCGGTATGGTGGCTTTGTTTTAGGGATGTGATGAAATCAAGAGAAAAGGCTTCGGTTTTCCTGCTCTTGCCTGGGGTTTTGACATTTTTGGCGTTTGCGGCACTCAGTTTTATCAAACGCACAGAAGTCAACTGGCCAATATTTGCCTACACGGGTTTTGCGGTCGTGCTTGGGAGTTGGATCGTACAACAATCCAAGTTTTGGAGGCGATTCACCATGGTAGGGATCGCGTTGAGTATCCTTATTCCGGTACTTTTCCTCCTTCCCGATTTTACAGGGCTCAAGTCCATTGGACCAGTTGTGAAAGGGGAGCAAAAGGCGCTGAGCAGGCTTAGCGGACATGATGCGCTGGCGCAAAGGCTAGACTTTTTGAAGGATAGTCTGGCTTTGGACAATGAGTTTTACTTCTCGGACTCTTATCATATGGCTTCAGAGCTTTCATTTTATCTGGATGATAATCCTCAAAGCTTTGTGATGAATATGGGGTCCCGGAAGAACCAATTTGACCTCTGGCCGGATATGTCCCAGTTTTTGAATACGGCTAAAACAGGAGTTTTTGTAAGTATGAACCACCAGACAATGGACAACCGGGCAGGGTTTGAGACTTTGATCTATGAGGAAATTTTTATTCCAAATTATAAAGAGATTCCCATCCGAAAGGTGAAAATCCAGATTTGGAAAAACCTTAAATCCTATCAGCCTTTTGTTCCGGACTCCTATTGATAGATGTCGATTGCCGGGCTTTGAAGGATGGTTTTTTGTCCCCCAAGGTAAAATCAGCTATTTTTGACCAAATTTCAGTAAATGACCAAGCCGCTAATTTCAGTTGTCATCACCGTTTACAACGAGGAAGACAACATCAAACCACTTTTGGAAGCCACCTATTCGGCCTTGTCTGAGGTCGACTATGAAGTGATTCTGATCGAAGATGGTTCCACGGACAGGACAGTAGCAGAAGTCAAAAAGTACGCAAATGAACGCACCAAGCTGATAATTTTCAATCGAAATTTCGGGCAGACTACCGCACTGGCAGCAGGTATCGATATGGCTTCCGGTGAATACATAGCCACAATGGACGGTGACTTGCAAAATGATCCGACTGACATTCCTGCCATGCTTCAAAAGGCAATCGATGAGGAATGGGATGTGGTGGCTGGCCGACGTGCTGACAGGAAGGATGGTTTCGTGCTCCGTAAAATCCCCTCGAAGATTGCCAATTGGGTGATCCGAAATACGACTAAAGTGTACCTTAAAGATTATGGATGTACACTTCGGGTCTATAAAGCTGAAATAGCCCAGAATATGGGTTTGTATGGGGAATTGCACCGCTTCATTCCTGTTTTGGCAAAGCAACAGGGTGCAAAAATGACTGAGGTGGATGTAAAGCATCATCCCAGAATCCACGGAGAGTCAAAATACGGGTTGAGTCGGACCTTCAAAGTGATGGCCGATTTGATCTTAATGCTGTTTTTCCAAAAGTATTTCCAGCGTCCGATTCACCTCTTTGGAGGCTTGGGCTTGATGGCTTTTGTACTCGGTGTAATTATCAATTTCTACCTTTTGATTGTCAAAATCATGGGAGAGGACATCTGGGGCCGACCTATCATGATTGTTGGATTTATTTTGGTCTTGGGAGGAATCCAATTGATCACCACTGGTATCATCGCTGAGATCATTGTCCGGACCTATTTTGAATCCCAGAATAAAAAGACGTATTCGGTCAAGTCGATTTTTGTAGGAAGCGCCACAAAGCCTGATTTAATTCAAGAATCTGACCCTATCAAGGTAAGTAGTGAAAAGTAAGCAGTGAAGTGAAAATCTACTGTTATGCTGCTTCTCCAGAAGCAGCAATCAAATAGAACTCCCGGTTGTGCTGCTTTTCCAGGAGCAGCGCCAAGAACCCTTAACGCTTAACAATTAACACTTAACTCTTTCCAACTCTCTTGTCCCGATTCAAAAACCAGCTCAAAACAGCCCTGAAGCTTTTGCTGACAGGCTTGGCCTTGTATCTGGTTTTTCGGAAAATCGACACCACCCAACTTCTCCAACTCACAAAATCTATTCATTGGCTTTGGTTGATTCCGGCCATTCTTTTATTTGTGGGGAGCAAAGTTTTTACTGCTTTTCGCCTCAATCTTTATTTTAAGAATATTGGGCTTAACCTTTCAGAAAGTCAAAACTGGAGACTTTACCTGATCGGTATGTTTTACAATCTTTTCCTTCCCGGAGGGATCGGCGGTGATGGCTACAAAGTTTATTTGCTGAACAAGGAATTTAAAACTCCAGTGAAAAAATTGATCCAATCGGCCTTATTAGACCGATTGGGAGGTTTGGTTGCGATCGTTTTCCTGCTTTTTGGCTTGTTTTTGATCGTAGACATTCAGTTAGATTTTCTAGAGAGTCAGTTGTGGAACGGATTGATGATTGCCGGTTTGGTGGTGACTATTCCTGCTTTTTGGCTTGCGCAAAAGTTGTTTTTCAAAGACTTCCTGCCCTCCTTTTGGCCGGCAAACGTTTGGTCTTTTGCCGGACAGATCGCTCAGCTGATTTGTGCCTGGTTTATCCTGATGGCTCTGGGAATCGATGAAAATATCCTCGCCTATCAGTTGGTCTTCCTGCTTTCCTCCATTGTGGCAGTTCTTCCGCTGACGATAGGAGGAGTCGGAGCGCGGGAATTGGTTTTTGTCTACGCCCATGCTTATGCGGGGATCGAGGAGACTGCTGCGGTGGCTTTCAGTCTACTGTTTTTCCTGATTTCTGCGGCGGTTTCTTTGGTCGGAGCCTTTGTAAAAGCTGATTTGGCTGGAAAATCATAAACATAAGATTTTCTGATTTTTACTATTCTTTCAACCTTGCAGATTTAAATTCGGATTTTAATTCTGCAAGGATCAAGGCTGGTCTAAATTTTTTAAATCTCTACCTTTGTCCAAATCCTAAAATCCATGAACCGAGCCGAGCTTTTCGCCCAAATCCAACAAAAATCATCCTTTCTCTGCGTTGGCCTTGATCCGGATTTGGAGAAGATTCCTGCTCATTTACTTTCTGAACCTGATCCGATTTTCTCCTTTTGCAAGGCCATTATCGAAGAGACGGCAGACTTTGCAGTAGCCTACAAACCCAATATTGCGTTTTTCGAGGCCTTGGGAGCAAAAGGTTGGGAGACACTGGCCAAAGTAGCCGAGCTCATTCCAAAAGATATTTTCACCATCGCTGATGCCAAGCGCGGGGATATCGGAAATACATCCAAGCTCTACGCAAAGGCATTTTTTGAGTCCATGAATTTCGACTCGATTACGGTTGCTCCATACATGGGAAAGGATTCGGTGACGCCGTTTTTGGAATTTGAAAACAAGTGGGTGATCCTCTTGGCTTTGACTTCGAATGTGGGCTCCTTGGATTTTCAGCTGATTAAAGGTGAAGACGGCAAGCCTCTTTATCAATCCGTGCTGGAAAAAAGTCAGGAATGGGGCAGTCCTGAAAACCTGATGTATGTGGTCGGCGCTACCCGAGGCGAATTGATTGGGGAAGTAAGAAAGGTAGTTCCCGAAAACTTCTTTTTGGTTCCAGGAGTAGGAGCTCAAGGCGGGAGTCTTGCAGATGTCGCTAAGTTCGGAATGAATTCCACCTGCGGACTTTTGGTCAATTCCAGCCGGGGGATTATTTATGCTTCCGGGGAAAGAGACTTTGCGAAGGTGGCCAGAAAGGAAGCCGAAAAATTGCAGGCAGAGATGAAGGGATTACTAGAGATGTATCTTTGATTTTGATTACAATGAATTTAGGTCATTTGTAATGCCCAATCACTGAAATTACTGTAACCGTTACAATTCTTTGATCAACAGAATATACAATTCGATGCTCTCTGTTCAATCTTCTTGACCAAAGGCCTGTCAGGTCATGCTTCAATTGTTCAGGTTGGCCTGTCCCAATAAATGGATGGTCACATAATTCAAAAAGAAGAACTTTCAATTTCTTTAGCAAAGGCGTATTCCCTGATTTTTTAAGTCTTTCTATTCCATCTAGGGCCTTTTGAGTGAAAGCTAACTCATAACTCATACGCCTAGAAGTTGATCCAAGTCGGTTTTCTTCACTTTGGTTACTTTCCCAGTTTTATACTCAGCCATTCCCTCCTGTACCTCCTCAATTACTTTTGGATCCAGGAAGAATCGATCTTCCTCACTGATAGGCACTAAAACGTAGGATTTATCTTTTCCTCTTTGGACAATAACTTGTTGATTTTGATCCACTAGGTCAAAGTATTTTTTCTGATTGTCTCGGAATTCTTTGGAACTAATTACTAGCATAATTCAAATGATTTGTACCTTTTTGGTACATAAAAATCTTAAAAAAAGTTCGGATTCCATACATCCGATTTGTTGGATATAAAGTAAAAAAGGAAACAGCTTATTTTCACCGAAAGGGGATCAAACCTTTTCTGGGGTTGAATTTTATTTTCTGTTTCACTAAATTCCATAAACTTTTAGTCCTCAATTTTTTATGAATTTCAGAGAAGACTTTTTACAGCTGGTCTGGAAGTATCAGTACTTCGACCGGAAAAATCTAAAGACCATTGACGGTCAATCCGTCCAAATCTTGAATGTCGGCTTTCACAACCAAAGCGAAGGTCCGGACTTTCGGGATGCTACAGTTGTACTCGACGGGGTGACACTCTACGGGCATGTGGAAGTCCACCGTTTGGCCTCAGAGTGGAAGCAACATGCACACGGAGGTGATCCGGCTTATAATTCGGTGATTCTTCATGTGGTTTGGGAAAATGACCGGGAAGTCTTGCGAAATGACGGAACCCAGCTTCCTACCATCGAACTCAAAGGCAAGATTTTTCTTGAAATCTGGAGAAACTACGAGCAGCTGCTCGACTTCAAATCCGATCTTCCCTGTTCCCACGCCTTACAGACCGTTCCTGAAATTATCCGCTTTTCTGCCCTGGAAAAATCATTGGTGGAGAGACTCCAAGAGAAATCTGACCTGATTCTTGAGATTTTGGACAAAACCAAAGGAGACTGGGAAGAGACAGCCTATCGTTGGCTTTTCACCTGTTTTGGATTCAAAATTAACAGTCGGCCAATGGGAGAATTGGCAGCCTTGGTTCCTTACAAAACCCTCCAAAAACACCGGACTCAGGTTTCTGCCTTGGAAGCGATGCTGCTTGGTCAGGCAGGGCTTTTGCCTGAAAAATCCGACGAGCCTTACGTCCAGCACCTGATTGCTGAGCATGATTTTTATCAGAAAAAGTTAGGCTGGAATTCGGCTCTGATGAGACAACACTGGACTTTTATGGGAGCTCGTCCGACCAATTTTCCAACGATCCGGATCGCTCAATTGGCTGCAATTCTTTCCAAAGCACCCAATCTGCTTCAGGCTGTGATGGAAGAAAGAAAGGAGTTTTCGGCATTCAAAAAACTGCTTCAAATACCTCCCTCGGATTATTGGAAGTATCATTATTCTTTTGGCAAGCCGACTGAAAAAGTTGCTTCAAAGGGTATTTCAGGCAGCACTTTGGAACTTTTGATTATCAATTTTGTGATCCCTTTGTGGTTTGCTTATGGTCGATATTTTGAGCAGTCGGACTGGCAAGAGCGTTGTTTTGACTTGATGCAGTCCATTCCAGCAGAGAATAATTTCATCATTCGTAAGTATGGAGAGAAGGGCTGGAAAGCTGAAAATTCTTTTGATTCACAGGGAATGATTGGACTTTTTAGGAGCTTTTGCCAGCCTCAGAAATGCCTGAATTGTAAAATCGGCCAAAGTCTGCTCAAAGGTCAATCCAAATGAAACTTTGCGCAAGCGAGTCATTTCCTGTATTTTTGCAGGCCAAAACCAACGAATTCATGGACAAACCGGTGATTATTCTGGGAGCAAAAGGTATTGCTCATCCCGCGCTTGAGATTTTCAACAGTAACCAGGTCATCGTATATGGCTTTTTGGATGAGGACCAGAGCCTTTACGGCACTGAAATTAACAATATCCCCGTTTTGGGAAATCCTGAAGACGAAGGATTTCTGAAGTTGATCGGAAAGAAAACCGAAGCTTTTGTGGCTGTGGATGACGTCAAACATCGCAAGTATTTAGTGGAAATGTTGATTGAAGTCCGCAAGGTTCAGCCAGTAAACGCAATTCATGATAGAGCTTATATTTCCACTGATGCCAGCTTGGGTCATGGTAACTTCATCAATGCCAATGTCACTATAGGTGCCGGAACTAAAGTGGGAAGCCACTGCATCTTCCATACCGGTGCGATCATTGATCACAAAGCTGTGATCGGTGACTTCGTCCAGATCGGTGCCGGATCTATTGTTAATGCGGAAGTGACCATCGAGGAGGGAGCCTTTATCGGTTCAGGAGTTACGATCGTGGCTGGGGTTACCGTTGGCAAAGGAGCCAGAGTCGGAGCGGGATCTGTTGTGATTGCTTCCGTTGGTAAAAATGAAACGGTCTTCGGTAACCCGGCGGCGAAGATAAAGTAAGTACTATTAAATATTTAGGATTTTAGATTTACGAATTACGAGGGTAATCCTAATTTTAAAGCATTTGCTCGGGTAATTTTGAAATCAATAAATATTGAATATTGAATATAGAATTAGGAATGTCGAACACCGAATACTGAATATCAAATGATGATGTAAAGCATCGTAAATCCGAAATCGAAAATCAAAATGTCCCCAAACACCCTGCCGAAACAGGGCTCCAGTTATGGAAAACACACAAAACAAACCCTACAGCATCCTACTGTATTATTGCTACGCAAAAATCGAAAATCCCGAGGAGTATCGGGAAGAACATCATCTGTTCTGCGTCGAAAACAACATCCGAGGCCGAATCATTATCTCTGACGAGGGGCTGAACGGAACTGTTTCCGGATTGATTGACGACTGCGAAAAATATATGGCCTACATCCATGCTGATCCGAGATTTTCCAAAACAGAATTCAAAATCGATTACTTCGACAAGCATGCATTTGCCAAAATCCATGTCCGTTATAAGCCGGAAATTGTGCATTCTGCCCTTCGCCACCTGGATCCAAATGTGAAAACCGGGAAGCACCTGGCTCCTGAGGAATTCAAAGCCCTAAAAGATCAAGAAGATGTGGTGATTCTTGACGTGCGCTCCAATTACGAACATGAGCTTGGTCGATTCAAAAATGCCATTACTCTCGATATCGACAACTTCCGGGATTTTCCTGAAAAAGTAAAGGAGCTGGAGCATCTGAAAAACAAGAAAGTGCTGACTTATTGCACCGGTGGAATCAAGTGCGAAAAAGCTTCTGCTTTCCTCTTGGAGCAAGGTTTTGAAGATGTGTATCAACTTCACGGCGGCATCATCAAATACGGCATGGAAGCCGGAGGGGAAGATTTTGAGGGGAAATGCTACGTCTTTGACAATCGAATCGCAGTTGATGTCAACAAAGTCAACCCCACCGTCATCTCTACTTGTTATGTCTGCGGGACTAACTCCGACCGTATGGTGAACTGCGCAAATCCTACTTGTAACGAGCACCTGCCAATTTGCGAAAAATGTGGCTGGGAATTGGAGGGAACTTGCTCGGTTGAGTGTAAGGAAAACCCGGAAAGGCGCGAATATGACGGAACTGGCTATTACCAAAAAAACACCAACGGGTACAATCCATACAAAGGTCTTCACCGAATGCCCAGTAAAGAACTGATCCAAAAGCTCCATGGAGAACCGGCAAATTCCTGAGTCCGAACTGATTCTCAACCGTGATGGAAGTATCTATCACTTACATTTGAAGCCAGAAAATCTGGCTTCACTTATTTTTACTGTCGGTGATCCGGATCGGGTAGGGCTGGTTTCTGAGCATTTTGACCGGATAGATTTCAAGATCAAAAAGCGGGAGTTTGTCACTCACACGGGCTGGCTCAATGGCAAAAAAGTCACCGCCATGAGTACCGGTATGGGCACAAGCAATATCGAAATACTTCTGACCGAGTTGGATGCCTTGGTCAATGTGGACTTGAAGACCCGTACGGTCAAACCGGAAAAAACCAGCCTAAATATCATCCGGCTTGGCACTTCCGGCAGTATGCAGGAAGACATTCCTGTGGGCACTTTGTTGGCATCGGAGATCGGGATAGGCTTGGATTCCCTGATGCAGTTTTATCCTCATCCTACAGGAGATCAATCCATAGCCTTGGCGATACAGAAGGAGTTGGGGCTTTCCTTTACCCCCTATCAGGCAATGGCCGATCCTGAGCTTCTTTCCTACCTTGACAATCAATATATCAGAGGTGTCACATTGACCTGTCCGGGATTTTATGCCCCTCAAGGAAGGGAAGTAAGGCTAAAGCCGAGGTTTGATTCGATGATCGAGCGACTTGCGGCGATGTCGGTTGGCGGTGTCCGACTGACAAATTTTGAAATGGAAACTGCCGGATATTATGCATTGGCAGAACTGAAGGGTCATCGTACCCTCAGTCTCAATGCCATCGTTGCCAACCGACCTTTGAAAGTATTTGATCCCAGCGCGGAAGAGACTGTAAAAAAAATGATTCGTTCAGCCTTGGATATTTTCACAAAATTCTGTCCTGATATTTCCTGATTTCTCGCCTTATCGGCATTGGCTTTTGATTCAATCAAGACCGATGAAACCTATTTTCGATCCGCTTATCAAGCCAAAATACTTCAGAAATTGATTTTTTACCCTTGAAAATTTATGTGTCTTATAAATTAAACCTCAACCCATTTTTCAGGTTTAACAAGTAGGAGTTTCCGATAAATAATTGATTGTTAATGCCTTTCATTTTATTTGAAAGAGCCCGGAATTGGATTTTCAACTACAACATGAACTACTGCCGACAATTTTCATTGCTATTGTTTTTTTTAGGCCTTGTGCATTTCTCCCAGGCTCAGGGAATCAGTTTGAAGGGAAAAATTGCTGATGGAAGCAATGAGCAACCTTTGGAATTTGCAAATATTGCTTTACTCAATCCTGTGGACTCCACCCTTGTCACTGGGGGAATGAGTGACCTGGATGGAACATTTTCTTTTGTTGGGAAACCAGGTGATTATCTGTTTAGAGTTGGATTCATCGGGTATAGGGATTTTTTTGAAAAAATCAGATTGGGTGATCGTCCAACTTTGAATTTTGGAACCATCAAACTGGAACCGGAATCCCAAAATCTGGACGAAATAGTTGTAGAAGGTGTGACTTCTATGTTCGAGTCTGATATCGATAAAAGAACCTATAATGTAGAAAACAGCATTGTTGCCGAAGGTGCCACCGCAGCTGAATTATTGGCGACTTTGCCTTCCATTCAGGTCGATGACGAAGGCGGAATCAGCATGCGGGGCAGCGGGAATATCCTGATTTATATTAATGGCCGCCCATCCAACCTGTCAGGAGATGATGTGGAAAGCATTCTTTCGCAGTTTCCGGCCAGCAGCATCAAAGAAGTTGAGCTGATCACCAATCCCTCCTCTCGATACGATGCAGCAGGAGTTGGAGGGATTATAAACATCATTTTGAAAAAAAATACAGCAACAGGATTCAATGGCCAGCTCAATGCTTCGATCGGAACCCGTGAAAAATATCAGGCAGGAGTAAACCTGAATTACGGGAGGGAAAAGGCGAATTACTTTTTCTCCTACAACTGGCAGGATCGCCGGGAAATCGAATCCGGTAGCGGAACACGGACTACCTCTCTGGAGGGATTTTCTCCCGTTTTGGACCAGGATCAAGATGGATTGGAACTTGAAAAAACCCACTTGGTGCGTGGAGGTGTTGATTTCACTTTAAATCCGGGTAAAACGCTGGGCTTCTATTTTCAGGGAAATTTTGATGATGAGAGTGAGTTGGCTGATATCAATCAGCGAAATATCAGTTCAAGCGGAACACTGGATTCCACATTTTTCCGAAGGAATGAAGAATACAGCGTTTCATCCAATTACGAGGGTGGACTGACATACAATTGGGAGATTGATTCCCTGGGACAAAAGCTTTTCACTTCCTTTACTTATTCCAAAGACGAGCGAAGTCAGGATGAGTTTTATGAGCAGCAGTTTTACTACGGAGACGGGGAGGAGGATCCTTCAAAAAGAATAGTTCAGACCAATAATCGCCCTCGAACCAGCGGACTTTATGTGACACAGTTGGATTATGAAAAACCTGTTGGAAAAAGCGGTACTATAGAAACTGGACTTAAAGGGACTTTTGGCAACTGGAATTCGGGGCAGGTTTTTGCTCAGGGAGACCTTTCGACAGATTTTGAGCCGGTGGAGGTAGATAGCCTGACAGAAAGCTATGACTACACAGAGAATGTCTATGCGGCTTATCTTATTTTCAAAAACAAAAAAAATAAACTTGGTTATCAGCTAGGACTGAGAGCTGAATACACCGAAACCTTGGGTGTAACAGAAAAGCGCAACCAGGAAATTCCCAATAATTACTTCGATATTTTTCCAAGTGCCTATCTGACCTATAGCCTGGGAGAGGAAAACGAATTAAGTGTGAATTATTCGAGAAGAATTTCCAGGCCGGGCATTTGGGGACTGGCACCGATATACCAAGTCAATGACCAATACAATGTGAGCATTGGTAATCCGTATTTGCAGCCGGAATACACCGACAGCTATGAGTTTGGGTATATGAAAGGCTGGGAGCGTTACCTACTCAATGCGACGGTTTACCATCGGTATTCCACCGATGTGGAGACACGAATCACTTATCTGACCGAAAACAACGTGGCCGTCCAAACCCGGGAGAATGCGGACACTCGGTCCAGCTCCGGTTTTGAGTTGATCAATCAGTTTCAGGTTTCCAAAAATATGGATGCAACCCTGACCGGGAATTTCTTTTACTCCAAAGTCAACGGGGAAAACATCGAAGAAGGATTCAGCAATGAAAATTTCAGCTGGACAATCTCTCTTTTGAGCAATGTTATCATCCCAAAATGGTTTAGCATGCAGTTACAGGGCAATTACCGCGGCCCGATTGTGCAGCCACAAGGCCAGATCGAGCCCCAATGGAGCATCAATCTCGGAGCGAAACGCGAGGTGCTTTCCGGCAAAGGGACAGTCAGTCTCAATGTCACAGATATTTTCAATACGAGGAATTTCAGGATCACAACTCAGGATCCGAGATTTACCCAGACCCGTACATTCCAGAGAGAAACCAGAATCGGGACACTTTCATTCACTTATCGTTTCGGTGGTTTCAAGGAAAATAGAGAGGACCGCGATAGCAGAAGGGAAGGCGGAGACGATTTCGGAGGAGTTGATTTTTAGAAGAAAAACTGGGCAATTGGCTGACCTTTTTTACATTTAAGCATGAGCCTGTTGACCGAACAAATCATCGAATCCCTGCGTGATAAAGCTATTCCTGAGAAAGCTGCCTTTTTACCTAAATTCTTCAAAGCATTCCCCGGTGGTTATGGAGAAGGAGATCAGTTTTTAGGTGTGACGGTGCCGGAGCAAAGAAAGATTGCCAAGGCCTGCTTCCGGGATATTTCATTGGACGAAGTTTCGGAATTACTTCAAAATCCCTTTCATGAAGTTCGGCTTACGGCTTTGATGATACTGGTTTATCTCTATAAACAGCTAAAATCAGAAGCTGATCACCATGAGCTCGTTGAGTTCTATCTCCATCATCTGGACTGGGTCAACAACTGGGATTTGGTGGATACATCCAGCCATGCGATCTTGGGTCATTATTATTGGAAAAAGGACAAAAGTCTGTTTTACCACCTGGCTGGTTCGCACGATCTCTGGCGGCAGCGGGTCGCCATGATCAGCAGCTATTTTTGGATCAAAAAGGGAGACTTTGCCGATGCCCTTGCTTTGGCGGAAATCCTGAAAAACCATCCTCACGACCTGATGCATAAGGCTGTCGGTTGGATGCTTCGGGAAATTGGAAATCGGGATTTTGACACAGAATTTCAATTCCTAAAAACCCACTATCAGACGATGCCCCGAACTGCTTTGCGCTATGCGATTGAGAAGTTTCCGGAGGAGTTACGTCAGGATTTTTTGAAGGGGAAAATTTGAATTTTGCCACGAAGGCGCGAAGGCACAAAGTAAAATTTATTTGCGCCTTAGTGTCTTAGTGGCTAATCTTTTTATTCTATCCCCTCCAATTCACTCAATTCCAGCCAAGCCAGTTCCAATTCCTCCAATTCAGAGTCGATTGCCTGAAGTCGACTAGTCCAAGTCATCAACTTGTTCATGTCGGAAGTCCCGGCCGCGATTTGATCGTTTAATTGGAGCTTTTCGCCTTCCAGTTTGGCAATCGTTTCGTTGGTTTTCTTAAACTCCTGTTTCTGCTTGTAGCTGGCCTTGATCTTTGGAGCAGATTCTTGCTTCTCAATTCTTGCCTCTTGCTTCTCGACCTTAGGCTCTTCCGTCTTCGGTCTTCGGTCCTCCGACTGATTCTCTTTCTCCCATTCCCTGAAATCCGTGTAATTCCCCGGGAAATCACGGATTTGGCCTTCTCCTTCAAACACAAACAAGTGTTCCACCAATCGGTCCATAAAGTATCGGTCGTGGGAAACGATGATCAGACAGCCAGGAAAAGTGTCCAAAAATTCCTCCAGGATATTCAAAGTCATCAAATCCAGATCATTCGTCGGTTCATCAAGAATCAGGAAGTTTGGATTCTTTATTAATACCATCAAAAGTTGAAGACGTCGACGCTCTCCACCACTCATTTTTGCAATAGGAGTGAATTGCTGCTTTGGTGGAAAACCGAATTGGGTCAAAAACTGGCTTACGGTGATCGTCTGACCTTTGTCCAAAGTCACGATTTCTGCCACTTCCTTCACCACATCGATCAGTCTCTTTTCCTCATCAAATCGGTCTTCTTCCTGACGGTAATAGCCATAAGCCGTCGTTTGACCCACAGAAATTTTGCCTGAATCAGGTTGATTCAATCCGGTGATCATTTGGAGGAAAGTCGTTTTTCCTGCCCCGTTTGGTCCGACAATTCCTACTCGGTCTTTCTTTTTGAAGACGTATGAAAAGTCCGTGACAAGCGTTTTTTCTCCGTAAGCTTTCGAGATTTTGTCGATTTCCAGAATCTTATTTCCAAGTCGCTGAGTAGAAACCGTAAGCTCAATATCACGCTCTTCTCGCTTAGTGAAGGCTTTTTCTTTGGTTTCCTCAAAAGCATCTACTCGGTATTTGGCCTTGGTGCCACGGGCTTTTGGTTGACGTCGAATCCAGTCCAATTCCTTTTTGTAGAGGCTTTTGGCTTTTTCGATTTCGATGTCTTCGTTTTGCATTCGCTCGGCTTTCTTGTCCAAAAAGTAGCCGTAGTTGCCTTGGTAGCGGTGAATTTTTCCCTGATCTAATTCAAGTATTTCGTTGGTGACTTTCTCCAAAAAGTAACGATCGTGAGTCACCATGAAAAGTGAAAGGTTGGCTTTTGCCAAATAGTCCTCGAGCCATTCAATCGTCTCCAAATCCAAATGGTTGGTTGGTTCGTCAAGCAAAAGCAAATCAGGTTTCTCAAGGATGGCTTTTGCTAACGCGACTCGCTTGCGCTGCCCACCGGAGAGCGTCCCAACAGGCAAATCGGTATCGTGAAGCCCGAGTTTTCCCAGCACTTCCTTTACCTGATATTCAAAATCCCAAGCCTGAAACGCATCCATTTTCTCAAAAAGATCAGACATCTTATCCGAGTTGTCAATCCCACGCTCCGAGTCCAAAAGCGCCTTGTGATAATCCTCAATTACCTTCAGGATTTCACTGTTGCTCTGGTCAAAGATGGTTTGGTAGATGCTCAGTGAGCCTTCAAAAACCGGGTTTTGATGGACATAGGCGATCTTGACGGACTGGTTGATTCCGACTTGGCCGGTGTCAGCGATTTCCTGACCCATGATGATTTTCATCAAAGTGGACTTTCCAGCGCCGTTAATACCAACGAGAGCTATTTTTTGTCCTTGGGAAATTCCAAAGGATATATTTGAAAAAAGCTTCCGTTCTCCGAAAGCCTTACTGAGATTTTCAACTGAAAGGTAATTCATGCCGCAAAAGTATGAAAAAGTAGACTGGGAACCTTTCTCACTTTGAACATTAAGCTGTTGTGTGCCTATCAGATGATTTTTAAAGCTCAAATTCCAATCGAATACAGCTCAAATTTGCCTGGTATTGAGCCGAATTTATTCCAGTTTGTTGGATTAATGAGCCGAATAAAAATTTTAAGAAAATTTGCGCAGGAATGTAGGAGCTTCTATTTGCAAAGAATATTTTGCCACTGGCCAATTTCCTGCAGCATGTTCCCATTTTTTCTCCTGCTTGCTGCAGGCAACCGTACAACTTATCTTTCGAAATGAAAACGCTCCAAGACATCCTCAAACTCGGCGACCCAAGATTGTATGAAGTCTGTGAACCCGTCTCGAGAGCTGACCTTCCTTTGGTTCCCGAATGGACTAAGCAACTTCACGAAGCAATGGAGGATATCAGGCGGGTATATGGATTTGGGAGGGGAATTGCTGCGCCGCAGATGGGGATCATGAAGCGGATGTTTTACCTGAACTTGGATCGACCTTACATCATTTTGAATCCCGAATTGAAAAACTTGAGCGATGAAAAATTCGAACTTTGGGACGACTGCATGAGTTTTCCCAATCTTCTGGTCAAAGTCAAACGCTACCAATCTTTGACTTTGAAATACACGGATGAAAACTGGCAAAAGCAGACTTGGATCGTTGACGGGGCCATTTCAGAATTGATTCAGCATGAATATGATCACTTGGACGGAATTCTGTGTACGATGCGAGCTATTGATGAGAAGAGTTTTAAGTGGAAAGAATAGGTTGAAATACTTTGGAAATAAAATAGAGATAAGGGAGAAATACGATAGAAATACTTTTTTCTAGACGGATGGGAATTTCAGATCGTTTCCTAATTGGCTCATTTTAAAAGAAAATACGGCTCAAATCATGGTGAAATTGAGCCGTATTTACCTCGTTTTTGGAGGTTTTTGAGCCGAATCAGACTATAAGCCTTCAATTTGGTTTTATTTCACGCAGCGCACCGGAGTTTATTTCCATCGTATTTCAGCTTGGTTATTTCACGAAGCAAAGTGTATTTCAACGGTATTTCCATTGTATTTCCCTTCTCATATCTTTACAAAATGAATTTCCCCACCCTCTCCGATATCCGCTCTGCTCACACCCGCATCCAGCCTTTTATCCACCGAACTCCAATCCTGACTTCCTCTGCGATCAATGAAATCGCAGGTTGTGAGATTTTTTTCAAATGCGAAAACTTCCAAAAGGTGGGCGCATTCAAAGCACGAGGTGCAGCCAATGCGGTCATGAAACTTACTCCCGAGCAACGGGCCAAAGGCGTAGCGACTCATAGTTCTGGTAATCATGCCGCCGCACTTGCGCGTGCAGCAAGTGTAGCTGGAATACCTTCCTACATCGTCATGCCGTCCAACGCTCCTGAGATCAAAAAGAAAGCGGTCAAAGGTTACGGCGGAGAAATCATCGAGTGCGAACCTACTCTCAAAGCCCGGGAAACTACCCTGGAAGCGGTCGTGGAGCGAACTGGTGCTGTTTTCATCCCACCTTTTGACTACTTAGATGTGATCGAGGGCCAAGCCACATGTGCACTGGAAATGCTGGAAGACCAGCCTGATTTGGATTTTCTGATGGCTCCGGTTGGAGGTGGAGGTTTGTTGGGAGGCACCGCTTTGACAACTCACTATCTGAATCCCAAGGTGAAAGTGATTGCAGGGGAACCGACTGGTGCGGATGATGCCTATCGCTCTTTTCATGCAGGTCACATTATTTCTCTGGAAAAGACTAATACCATCTCCGACGGGCTGCTCACCACGGTGGGGAAACTCAACTTCCAGCTGATTCAAGCCTATGTGACCGATATCCTTCTGGCTACTGACCCTCAGACGATCGAAGCCATGCGCCTGCTCTATGAGCGGATGAAGATCGTAGTCGAACCCTCCGGTGCAGTTACTTTGGCAGCCTTGTTGGCAAATAAGGAGCGGTTTGCAGGCAAAAAAGTCGGGATAATTCTTTCTGGAGGAAATGTGGATTTGGGGAAGTTGCCTTTTTGAAAACTGTAAATTGAATAGTCTCTTTTAGGACAAGCTAGATTTATCTTTTTTGAAGGCTTCAACCTTCCAACTTTCCCATTATTCAACACCCATTCAGGAACATTTTTCTATCTTTGCCCCCTGATTTTCACGAAACCACGCCCCGTTTTTCGGGTTTAAAGCTGAGAAAACTACACCCATGAACAAAGAAGTCCGCGTACGTTTTGCCCCGTCTCCTACCGGAGCATTGCATATCGGCGGCGTCCGCACCGCCCTATACAATTACCTTTTTGCCAAAAAAATGGGAGGGAAATTTCTCCTCCGGATCGAAGATACCGACCAAACACGCTTCGTACCCGGAGCAGAGGATTACATCAAGGAATCGCTGGAATGGCTGGGGATTTCCCCTGTCGAAAGCCCTTGGAATCCCGGAGGCTGCGGTCCCTACCGACAGTCAGAGCGTAAGCCTATGTACATGCAGTATGCGCTTGATTTGGTCGAGAAAGGGCATGCCTATTACGCATTCGATACTTCTGAAGAACTCGAGGCGATGCGTGAACGACTCACCGCTGCCCGGGTCGTACAGCCTCAGTACAACAGCATCACAAGGACTCAGATGAAAAATTCCCTCACGCTCACCGCTGAGGAAGTAAAAGCGCGTCATGCATCCGGTGAACCCTATGTGATTCGTATCAAAATCCCAAGAAATGAAGAGGTCCGCCTGAATGACATGATCCGGGGATGGGTGATGGTGAATTCCAGTACGCTGGATGATAAGGTGTTGATGAAATCTGACGGGATGCCAACTTACCACCTAGCCAATATTGTGGATGACCATCTGATGAATATTACCCATGTGATTCGGGGAGAAGAATGGCTTCCTTCAGCACCGCTTCACGTGTTGCTTTATCGCTATTTTGGATGGGCGGATTCCATGCCGCAATTTGCGCACCTTCCGCTTTTGCTCAAGCCAGACGGAAATGGCAAGCTCTCCAAGCGGGATGGTGACAAGTTGGGTTTCCCGGTTTTCCCTTTGAATTGGACAGATCCATTCACTGGAGAAAAGTCCTCCGGATTCCGTGAGCAAGGCTATTTGCCGGATGCTTTCTTGAACTTCCTGGCCTTTCTGGGTTGGAATCCCGGCGACGAACGAGAACTCTTTACAATTGAGGAACTGGTGGAAGCCTTCTCTGTGGAGAGAATCGGTAAGTCCGGTACCAAGTTTGACATTGCCAAAGCCAAATGGTACAACGAGCAATACCTGAAGGTGAAACCAATTGATGAACTCGCGGCTTTTTTCATAGCTGATGCAAATGCGGAGGGTTTTGAAGTGCCCGCCGATAAGACCGAAGCTATCGTGAATCTTGTCAAAGGGAGAGTCACATTTCCTGCTGACTTGTGGAAGGAAAGTAAATTTATCGTAAGTGCACCTACTGAATTTGATCAGGAAATTGCCTCAAAAAAATGGAACGCTGATGCAGTTAAAGTCCTGGGAGCCTATGCTGTCACATTGGAGGGATTTAGTGGTCCTTTTGATGCGGGGACTGCCAAGGCTTTGCTCGAAAGCACAGCCGAAACCGAAGGAATTAAGCTGGGCAAAGTAATGCAAGCAGTTCGTCTTGCAGTCACTGGTTCCGGTGCTGGTCCAGACTTGATGGAGGTTTTTGCTATCTTGGGTACCATGGAAGTGGCCAAAAGAATTCGATTTGCGTTAAGCACTTTGACCGTTGTAGCATAAGATGACCAAGAAGAAGAAAAAAGAAGAAGAGCCCCGGGTTCATGAAGAGCTCAAGGGCTTCAAAATGGAAATAAATTCCTTTGGTGAAATTTCGTCCAGTTTTTCCATTGACAAGATCAACGAGTTTCTCAACAAAAATGTAGAGGACAAAAAACTAAAGGATAGGGATGATCAAAGCAAGGAAGATTAATGCCTTCGAATGTTAAAAAATAAAACTAAAAGCTCCTGATTGGAGCTTTTTTTATATACTTGAGTTTCAATTTTCAATTCAACTACGTCAATGAAAAAGACTCTGCTTTGGCTTTTTAGTTTTTCGGTTTTTTCCTCACAACTTTTTGCACAATCAGGCACAATCACCGGCGTAGTCAAAGACGCCGAAACTGGTGAAACGCTACCATTTTGCAATGTCTTTGTCAACAACACCACGATCTCCACTGCTACGGATCTGGAGGGAAAGTTCACGCTCACGGGACTGGAAGCAGGTCCCTTGGAGCTTGGGTTTTCCTTTATGGGATATGTGGCTGAGACGAGAAAAATAACCTTGAATCCTGGTGGCACCTTGACGCTCAACCTGGATATGAAGCCCTTTGCCCAGGATCTAAGCGACGTGGAGATCAAAGCTTCCAGAGACAAAAATTGGGAAAGGGACCTGCGTAAATTCCAAAACCTGTTTATCGGGATCGACGATGCTGCTGCCCAGACTCAGATTCTGAACTCTTGGGTGATTGATTTTCCTCCTGCCTCTGACAAAGGGGCTTTTACTGCCAAAGCTGACCTGCCGATCGAGATCGAAAACCGGTATTTGGGCTACAAAATCACGTTCAACCTCCAGGAGTTTTTTGATTCCCCGACTAATTACCGGATTTCCGGAGCTGCCAGGTTTGAGGAGTTGAACGCCGATTCCGAGACACAAAAATCGACCTGGGAAAAGAACCGGGCTGAGGTTTACCGCAAATCACCCATGAATATGTTTCGGTCGATGCTCAATGGGAGTCAGGAGCGGGAGGGTTTTTATCTCTATGGTGACAAGGCCGGTGGCTCAGCCAGTATGAACATGCGCTCGGACGTATTCGCCAATGAATTAGGCAAGTCAGTGGTTCCGTATAAAGCTGACCCTTTGGTCACCCCCACCAGTCCTCCGGGGCAGTTTTTCATCAACCTCAAAGGCCGGATCGAGATCCATTACCAGAAAGGTTTTGCTCAGGCCAATACCTACAAAGATGCACCCTATCCAGTCTCATGGCTGGAAGTGGCAGGGGGAAAGGTGAAAGTAAAGGAAAACGGCACGGTCATGAATCCTCAGGATTTGGTTTTTTCCGGGGACATGGATAGGAAACGGATTTCCAATTTATTGCCTTTGGATTACAATGCCGAAAAGGCAATTATGCTCCAGGACTTGGCCAAAACCGCCAAAAACTACCAGGAGAAAGTTTACCTCCACACCGACAAGCCCTATTACTATGCCGGTGACCAGGTCTTTTTCAAGGGATATTTGGCCTATGGCAACCCCTACCTAAGGGCTGAGCTCAGCAAGGTACTTTATGTGGAATTGATCAGTACCGAACGGGACATTTTAATAGAAAAGAAATTCCAGATCCGTGATGGAATTGTGGTTGGCGATTTTTATTTACCGGATTCAATGGCAGGGGAAAAGTACTTTTTGCGATCCTATACCAACTGGATGAGAAACTATGGCCCCAACCAGTATTTTGTGCAACCCATCAGCATTTTGGATCCCTACAAAAGAATTGCTCCGGATGAGGCTGTGGGGACTTGGGAGGTTCAGGGAGTGCAGTTGAAAGCTGACAAGAGCCAATTTGGCGCCCGGGAAAAAGTGGAAATTTCCCTGAAAATCACCGATCAGAAAGGAAACGCCATTCCTGCTACCCTATCAGCTGGGGCATGGGATGCGACTCAGATGGTTCCGGTGAACCGGGTCACAGATATGGAAAAAGCGTTGGGACTTCAGGGAGTTTCAGAATCCCTAGGTTTGGACCGGTTTTCTTATCCGATCGAAAAAAGCCTTTCGATTTCCGGAAAAGTCACAGATGAAAAAGGCAAAGGTGTGGGCACCTCTCTGACCGCCTTTGTCAATGATTTCCAGGGAATGATCGACCTCGAAACCGGAAGTGACGGGACATTTTCCCTGACAGATATGGAATTTTATGGGCCGATGAAACTGGCTTTTTCCGCCTTGGATAAAAAAGGAAAACCCTTGAATGTTGAATTGCCTGCTACACTCAAAGCCCCCGTGGCACTGCCTGCGGATGCTTTTTTCCCAAAAGTAATTATCCTGGCAACTCCTGTAAAAACACCTAATCCGGAGGAGCCCCAGGTAGAAGAGAGTAGCACAAATGAGCAAATCCCAGGTGAAAAACCGGCCATTTATGGCACTCCGAATTTTGTAGTAAAAGGAGAGGATCTTACCAAGACCGGAAACAATTCGGACCTAGTCAGCAGTTTGGCTGGACATGTCCCAAGTATGCGGGTCTCTTTGGTTGGAGCTACCGGGCAACAGCAGATTAGGATACGTGGTGGGGCCATTTCGGCTGGTGGGAGCATGGAGCCGATTGTGATGATCAATGGAAATATCGTGGGCAGCTCAGGAGCAGCATCTGCGGCAGACAATCTGAGAAGTGTCAATCCGTATGACATTGATCGGGTGGAAGTCGTCACGCGTATGGCACCGATGCTGGGCGATCAGGGGAAAAACGGCGTGATCGCTGTTTACCTCAAGGATCGACTTGTACAGGATCTTTCGGGACAGCCTGGACTAAAGGAATTTGTGGTCGAAGGATACCAACCAAGCGGCAGTTTCTTTGTGATGGATTATGAGCAAATGACCGATCCTGTAGAAAAAGACGACCGACAGACGCTCTATTGGAATCCGTATTTGATTGCAGATGAAAAGGGAGAATTGAGCTTTTCTTTCTATACCAACGATTCGCCGGGTCCGGTTGTGATTGAAGTCAGAGGACTTGGGATTGATGGAGAAATCGTCAGTGGTACCTTTATCCTGAATAAGAAATAGGGCGAGTCCTGCGAATTCACTTATTTTTGAAAATGTTTCGAATCCTTTTCGTCCTGATCCTTCTAGTTCTCCCCTTTGGGGCTTTTGCTCAGTTGAGTGTGGGAATCAGGGGCGGTTATGCCACCTCCTCCTATAGTTATCAAGCTACTGCATCCACCAGAAGTGCCTCTGTGGATGGAATAGGCGCGCCAACTTTTGCCTTCGTGGTGGAGTATTTTAACTCAAAAAATGCAGGTATCGAGCTCAACGTCCAGCAATTGACTTTGGGCTTTAGGCAATTTAGCATCGAGGAGGAATTGAATCATACGGAATTGACCTATCTCAAATTCCCTTTGCTGGCAAGTTTTTTTGCGGGAAAATCAGGCAGGTTTCAGATCAAGGTTGGTCCTCATCTGGGATATCTGCTGAAAGCAGAGGATATCACCCGCGATTATTCCGGAGCGACTCCACCGGAATTGCCAACTTTCGGAGGTGCATCTGATAATACGAACAAGTTTATGTACGGAATCACTGCCGGAGCCGGGATATCCAAGCTTTTTGGTAAAAGTACCATTTCCGGGGAAGTAAGGTTTGCCTATGATTTCACCAATCCCGAGTCGCAGGATCGGATTTACGACATGAATTCGACCAACCTGGAGTTTACCTTGGCTTACCTTTTCAGAATAAAAGAAAGGAAGGAGTAAACTGGAATGGTCTGGGACTTGTAAGCTTAATGGGACTACTTAACTTTGAGCCAAAGCTTTAAACCTAACCTATCTTGAAAATCCAAATCATCAACGGTCCCAACCTCAATCTGCTTGGAAAAAGGGAGCCGGAAATCTACGGAAGCGAGACATTCGAAGATTACTTTGAGCATTTGCAAAAGCGCTTTCCGCAAGTGGACCTCCATTACTTCCAGAGTAATGTGGAAGGTGAACTGATCAATAAAATCCACGAGGTGGGATTCAGTTTCGATGCCATTTTGCTCAACGCCGGTGGATATACTCACACTTCGGTGGCTATTTCGGATGCCATATCGGGTGTTACTACTCCGACCCTTGAAGTTCACATTTCCAATATTTATAAGCGCGAGGAATTCCGCCACAAAAGCATTATCTCCAAGTCCTGCATAGGTATGATTTCAGGTTTAGGATTGAAAGGCTACGAACTTGGTGTTACTTATTTTCTCCACACTCCAGAACTATGATCACTTTTGCTCCGGGACCATCTAAAGTTTACGATGCGCTTCCCCAATACATGCAGGATGCCTATACTCAGGGAATCCTGAGTGCAAATCACCGCAGCGGCGTTTTTATGCATCTTTATCAGGAGACTGAGCAATTGATGCGGGAAAAACTCCACATGCCGGATGATTACAAGTTGTTGTTCACTTCGTCGGCGACAGAAAACTGGGAGATCATTACTCAGTCAATCGTCGAGAAAGCGAGCTTTCACCTCTACTCCGGATCATTTGGAAAAAAGTGGGTTGAATATGCCAAATACATCATTCCGGCGACAGGCTCGCTGAAACTTGAAGCCAATCAGGCAGTGGACGTGGCCGGATTGGAGATCGGAGAGGACTTTGATCTGATTGCGATTACCCAAAACGAAACTGCCAATGCCACGCAGGTTCCGATGTCGGTCATCGAAGCGATCGGGGAAAAGTTTCCCGAGAAAATGATTGCTGTGGATACGACTTCCTCTATGGGCGGGATTGAGCTGGACTTCAGCCTGGCTGACATTTGGTATGCCTCAGTCCAGAAATGTTTTGGCCTTCCGGCTGGATTGGGAATTTTGATCCTTTCTCCAAAAGCGATCGAAAAATCCCAGCGGAAAGGTGAAAAGGGAAGGTACAACAGCTTGAGTTTTATGCTGGAAAATGCAGCAGGATACCAAACTCACTATACCCCAAATGTGTATGGGATCTACCTTCTCAATAGGGTTTTGAAAGATCTGGAGGAGATCCAGCACGTCGATTCACGCTTGAGAGCACGCATGACCAAGCTTGAGAATACTATTGCACAATCAGAGAAATTCAGGATGCTGGTGGACAATGCAGAAACCAGAAGTACTACCGTGATGGCTGTGGCAGGATCAGAAGACTTGATTTCGGCTGTGAAAAAAGCCGCTGAAAAGGAAGGAATGCAGTTGGGAAGCGGGTATGGGCCACATAAACCGACCAGCTTCAGGATTGCCAACTTTCCAGCGATTACCGATGCGGAGTTTGATCGCTTGATTGAGTTTTTGAAAAACTATTAGAAAATTTCCACCGATCAGAATTTAATGAAAAAGCCCGGAGTCAATTCCGGGCTTTCCTGTTTAGTTTAATTCTTGGACACTTTCATTCGCCGTAAAGGGATTTTTCTTTCGGATCATTCCATCCGGCAATTCACCCTCGGTACTAGCAACTACCGTGGCGACCACTACATCACCGGTAATGTTGACCACAGTTCGGAACATGTCCAAGATTCGGTCTGGTGCCATAATCAAGGCAATTCCCGCAGCTGGGACTCCGATGGATTCCAATACCACGATCAGCATAATCAATCCGGCTCCGGGAACTCCAGCCGAACCGATTGCTGCTAGGGTGGATGTCAATACAATCATTACTTGATCTCCGAGCGTCAGTTCCATTCCCAATGCCTGAGCAATAAATACAGCAGCCACAGCCTGGTATAGACTGGTACCGTTCATATTGACAGTAGCCCCAAGAGGGAGGACAAAGCTGGAAACGTTTTCAGATACACCCAATTCCTCCTCCGTGAGCTTCATTGTGACAGGAAGGGTGGCATTGCTGGAGCTAGTCGTGAATGCTAAAAGCTGGGCAGGGCGAATAGCCTTGAAAAAATCTAAATACTTGACTTTGGTAAATGATTTGAGAAAAAGAGGATAAATCACCAGCATCATCAAGAACAGACCACTTAGTACAATCAGGCTATATTTTAAAAGTGCCAACAGCAATTCTACAGCAGAATCCGGATTGTCACCGGCAATTTCCACGATCAGTGAGGCCATCAAAGCGAACACTCCATAGGGAGCAATCATCATGATGTAAGTCACGATCTGAATTATTATTTCATTGAGCCCGTCAAAAAAAGCTATGACCGGTTCAGCCTTGGACTTTGGAATTTGCAACAGTGCAATGCCTGCTAAAATCGCGAATAGCACGACCTGAAGCATAGCAGTATTGTCAGTCATTGCCTGAAAAAGATTTTCTGGAACCATGTCCACAATTGGCTGAAGCGGACCTTGCTCCTTTAGTTCTGAAGCTGCATCTGCTCTGGTCCCTGCAGCGACTTCATAGGATTTCATCAAATTATCCTTGGTGGAGGCTGGAATCGCTTCCCCTGGCTTAAAAAAATTAACGAGGACCAATCCAATAACTATCGCGATGACTGTGGTGAGCAGGAAGGAAATTAAAGTCTTACCACCGATTCGGCTCAGTTTGGAGATGTCGCCTAAATTTGCCACACCGATTATCAATGAAGCCAATACCAAAGGCATAGCAATCATCTTTAGACCATTGATGAAAATTGTGCCAATAGGTTTGATGAAGTCTATGGTGATCCAGCTTGGGATTCCGGTTTTGAGGGTAAGCAGGCCATAAACCAAACCCAACACCATTCCAATGATAATCTGGGTATGTAGAGGTAATTTTTTCAATGTATATCGGGGTTTATATTTCGTCTAATTTATTGGTCTTGGATAAAAGAAGATAGTCCGCAATGACCAATGCTGCCATAGCTTCCACAATTGGTACTGCACGAGGTACAACACAGGGATCATGACGGCCTTTCCCACTGACAATGACTGTTTCTCCAGCTTCGTTGAGTGATTCCTGATCCTGCATGATGGTGGCAACAGGCTTGAAAGCTACCCGAAAGTAGATGTCTTCTCCGTTGCTGATTCCGCCTTGGATGCCTCCTGAGTGATTGGTTATAGTATGAATTTTTTCACCTTCCATGACAAAGGTGTCGTTGTGCTGGGAGCCTCTCATCTTGACTCCTTCGAATCCACTTCCGTATTCAAATCCTTTCACGGCATTGATGCTGAGCATAGCCTTGCCCAATTCGGCATGGAGCCGATCGAAAACAGGCTCCCCAAGGCCAGGAGGGGTGTTTTTGATTACACAGGTGACTACTCCTCCGATGGTGTCTCGCTCTAATCGAACAGTGTCGATGAGTGATATCATCCTTTCGGCCATTTCCGGATCGGGGCATCGGACGATATTTTCCTCCGCCAGATCGAGATTAAGTTCTGAGTAATTTTTTTCCAGTGTCAAATCTCCGACCTGTGAAACAAAGGCCTGGACACTGATTCCTTTTGCGGCTAAAAATTGCTTTGCGATAGCACCACCTGCAACTCTTGCTGCCGTTTCACGTGCGCTGGAGCGACCTCCGCCACGATAGTCCCTGATTCCGTACTTTTCAAAATAGGTGTAATCGGCGTGAGAAGGGCGGAATTTATCTGCGATATGGGAATAGTCTTTACTTTTTTGATCAGAATTCTGGATCACAATCCCGATGGGAGTGCCGGTAGTTTTTCCCTCAAAAACCCCGGATAGAATTTCAATTTCGTCTTCTTCCTTGCGCTGAGTGGTGATTTTGGATTGGCCTGGCTTTCTGCGCTGCATTTCCTGGCGGATTTTCTCCTCATCCAATTCCAGACCTGCCGGACATCCTTCCACAATAGCTCCCAAAGCTTTTCCGTGTGATTCACCAAAAGTGGTGATCCTGAAAAGCTTGCCAAATGAATTTCCCATTATTTTTTCTTGATTATCAGGACCGCCAGCAGGGCGACAGCTCCCAAAAGGAGCACGTTGATTACGGTCGTAAAATAGTATTTATATTGCTCGTTTGAAAACTGATTGCTTTCAGAATCGATCTTGTCGTATATCCCTCCAAGTCTCTGTCCCGAAAGTGCCTGATTTACCTTGCTTTCTCCAGTGACAATGATTTTTGCCTGAGGTTTGAGCGTATCATAGACGGCTCTCAAGGGATCAAAATATATCCATTGGAAATGATCATCCAGTTCGTAATTCCCTGCTTCGTTGATGGTGATGTAATAGTTGAATTCTTTGATTCCGGAAACCCGACTGTATCCCCGGTTAATTTGTTGCCGGACATTCGGGTCGAAGGTATCCAGGTTGGTACCACCCGTCAGCCGTTTTGGAGGTGACACTGCATTGATGTTTCCCACCCCATTGATTCCAAAATTGTATTCAAATCCCTTTCCGGTTTCCACTTCCAAGGAGCTTATATTTTCCCTTAATTGGAACACACCCACACTTACTTCGTTTTTCAGCGGATGGGGAGGAAGTGGTTTTACTGTGATTGTTTGGGGACTGGAATAGAAGGTCTTAAAATCTTCCTGTCGGCTTGCGCCAAAAAAGGTCGGATTTTTGGCAATCCTGTATTTGATCATTTCCCATGGAACTCGGGGAATTTCTATTGTGCCTTCGGAAAAAGGAAAAAATGAGGCCTCATAAACCTTAAATCTCATCCATCTTTTTCCCTGGATATCCACCACTTCCGGTTCGATGTTGGTGATGTTGAAATTTTCCTCCCAGGCATTGTTGGGTTTGAGGTTTTTCAGGATAGCATCCAGTTGCCGACCAGGCTCATAAAACTGAAAAGGGGCCTGATTTTGTTCAGACATGTAAAATGCCACATTGAGATTGAAGCCCTCACCGGCAAATATTTCTTTCTTGTCCACCGATACAGAAAAGAACGCATCGTCTTCCAGTTCGACAAATTCTGGCTCCTCGGCTGGTCGGCCAAAGAAATCTGCAAAAGGATCCACGGCATTTCCCCCAAATCCCTGATTGTTGACAGGATCTCCAACGCTGATAGTTTTTCCTGGGGAGGAAAAAGATTCCCCATTGATCAAAACGGTGAAATTTTCAAGACTGTACTGGCCTTTTCGGATTGGCTTGTAATATTGAATAATACTGTTGGAGCTGCTCATTTGTCCATTGATGATATTCATGGACGATGACTGTGAAATGCCCTGCTTCTGAAATCCCTGGATTTCGGGAAATTGGTCGTAGGATTTGATTTTGTCGTTGGAGAGGGTGACTTTGATGGTAAACGTCTCATTAAGGCCTATTTCATCTGGACCCAATTCTATTTGGACATTCTGGGCTTGTGAAATTTTCACAAGAAAGAAAGCTAGGCATACGAAAGCAAGACGGAGCATCGTTGTGGACATGGACGCGAAAGTAGGGATAATTCTAATCTTAAGGGGTTCAAAAATAACGTAACATCTTGGGAAAAGCCCTCGTTTGCTTCCTTAAAATCAGTTAATAAACCCAAATCATGACAGCCATGCTAGAATATGTGAAGACCATTTTGCAAAAAGTAAGTTTTAGTAAGTATTTGTTTGAAAGGGAATTGAAAAAAGGAATTCGGTATTTGATGCCTACTGAAATTGAGGAGTTTAGAGATTGGTGTTACGAGTCATTTGGTCCCAGCCATCAGCCAATCCTCAACCGGTATTTTAGACCTGCCTATTAATGAGTGAAAATGAAAAAGCCCTGATTTTTTGAATTCCAGGGCTTTTTGTTGTGGTTGATTGTTTTTTATTGGTTAATCTTTTGCTGCAAAGTCCGGATAGGCACGCATGGCGTGCTCGTTGATATCCAAGCCCTCTATTTCTTCTTTTTCATCAACACGGATTCCGACAGTTTTCTTAAGGACAAAGAAGATCAGAAATGCAGTGGCAAAGCAGAATGCGCCTACTGCACCAATTCCGATCAGCTGAGAAATCACTTGATTCATCCCAGCTAGGTTTCCAAATAGGCCGACTGCCAAGGTTCCCCAAACTCCTCCCACCAAATGGACAGAAATGGCTCCAACCGGATCGTCGATTTTAATTTTGTCAAAGAATACGACTCCGAATACAACTAGCCCTCCGCCGATCAAGCCGATGAATACCGAATCCAACACGCTCATTTGATCTGCTCCGGCTGTGATTCCTACCAATCCTGCAAGGATGCCATTGAGCACCATGGTGATGTCATAGGTTTTGAATTTCAGATAAGAGATGAACAGTGCACCAACTGCTCCTGAGGCGGCAGAGATGGATGTAGTGACAAAAACTTTGGAAACGATGCCTGGATTAGCACTCAGTACAGATCCACCGTTGAATCCAAACCAGCCAAACCAAAGAAGAAACACCCCGATCGTGGCCATGGAAAGATTATGTCCCGGGATAGCCTTCATCCCCTGAGGGGTATACTTGCCAATCCTTGGGCCCAAAAGGAAAGCTCCTACCAATGCTGCCCAACCACCCACAGAGTGGACGATTGTGGACCCTGCGAAATCATAGAATGGAGTCTCCAGCGTATTCAGGAATCCTCCCCCCCATTTCCACATACCCACGATTGGGTAAATGAATGCAACATACAAAATCGAAAAGGTGATAAATGGTCCGAGTTTTACCCGCTCAGCGACAGCTCCGGATACAATGGTTGCAGCTGTGGCTGCAAACATCGCCTGGAAAAGGAAGTCGGTGAAATAAGTATAGCCAGCATTGTAATTGCTGCTATCCCAGCCCTCAGGGGCACTCAATCCAAATCCGGCAAACCCGAAGAATCCCCCGGCGAATTCAGCTCCTGGGTACATCAGATTGAACCCGACCATAGCGTAAGTCAGTAATCCGATGACGGGAATAATCGTGTTTTTAAATAAGATGTTGACGGCGTTTTTTGACCGGGTAAGTCCAGACTCAAGTGTAGCGAATCCGAGGTTCATGATGAATACCATCGTGGTGGCGATCATCATCCAGAGGTTGTTGACCGTGAAGAGGTCAGTTACAGGTATTTCTTCCATAAGTTTATTAGGTGAGGTGGTTTGGAATTGATCTTAAAGTGCAGCTTCTCCGGTTTCGTTATTTCGGATTCGATAGGCTTCCTGGACATCATAGACAAAGATTTTCCCATCACCTATCTCTCCTGTTTTTCCCTCGGTTAGGATGCATTGGATCACAGCAGGAGAGAGATCGTCCGGCACTACGATTTCCAGTTTCGTGCGGGGGATATAAGTTGGTTCGTAGGCCACCCCACGGTACATTTCCTGGCGGGCATGTTCAAATCCCATCCCCTTGATTTCATAAAAAGAGAGAAAGTTGACTCCCAGTTTGGAAATGCAAGTGTGGATCTGATCAAAGCGAGAGGTGCGGATGATCGCTTCTATTTTTTTCATTTTCACAATAGGTTAAGTGGTTTTTTGTGATATCAGCATGAAAGTAAGATAAATATTGCGCCAAAGTAAAAAACAGGATAAAAAAATAACCAATTATGAATAAAAAAATGTTTTAAAAATCAAAAATGGTGTTGAAATGATTCTAAAGGTTGAAAAAAGATTCAAATAATGTGGACAATAGGGGTTAATATGAACCAAATAGAATTAAAAATATTCGATTTGCCTACGGAGGATAAAAACTTAATTTTGTGACCGTTTTTAAATACGCCCATGACTAAAAAACCAACGCTTTTGGTATTGGCCGCCGGAATAGGCAGCCGATACGGAGGAAACAAACAAATTGACGGATTTGGCCCCAGCGGGGAAACCATCCTGGAATACTCGATTTTTGATGCCATCCGTGCCGGATTTGGCAAGGTGGTCTTTATCGTAAGACAGGAGATTCTCGAAGTGGCCAAAGAAAAATTTATGCCCAAACTCGAAGGCAAGATTGAAGTGGATTGGGTGATTCAGTCCCTAGACAGTTTTGTTCCTGACGAATTGAAGCAAGCAGAAAGAGTGAAACCTTTCGGAACAGCACATGCGGTACTTTGTGCAAAAGATGCCATCAAGGAGCCTTTCGCAGTCATCAATGCCGATGATTTTTATGGAAAAGAAGCGTTTGAGGTTTTGGGGAAATTTCTTTCCAGCGAAGTTCGCCCTGACCTTCACGCCATGGTTGGCTATGCGATCCAGAATGTCCTTTCTGAAAACGGTACAGTAAGCCGCGGAGTCTGTGAAACCAATGAAAAGGGTCAACTTATCGGCATGGTTGAGAGAACTTCCATTGCCCGGGAAGGGGAAAAGATTGTGAGCCGTGGAGAAGGAGAAGTATTGGAAATCGCTGAAAATACGCCGGTAAGTATGAATTTTTGGGGCTTCCATCAGGACGTTTTCGCTGACATCGAGCAGATGTGGAATGAATTTCTTCCCGCCAACCTGAGCAATCTGAAGTCCGAATTTTATATCCCAACAGTCGCCAACAACCTGATAAAGGCGAAAAAAGCGGCTTTTGAGATTCTTCCGGGAGGAAAGACTTGGTTTGGGGTGACTTATACCGAGGACCGGCCAGTGGTGATCGAGGCACTGAAAAGACTGCATCAAGAAGGAGAATATCCAGCAGATATGTGGAAATAAGAGAAAGAGGCTTCGGCCTCTTTTTTATTTCAATCAAATCGTAACCAAAACGGTAACATTTAAGTAAATTTGATAATGCGGGTTATTGCTGTCATGACTCTAAAGGAATGGTGGGTTAACTATCCGAAGGCAAAGCAAAGTCTCTTGGCTTGGTATGAAGAGGCAGTTTCCGCAGATTGGCATAATCCAAATGAATTGAAATCGCAATTTCAAAATGCTTCGATTTTCTCGGACAAAAGAGTGATTTTCAATATCCACGGTAATTCATTTCGATTGATTGTGGACATTGAATACCGATTGAAAATTGTTTTCATCGTGTGGTTTGGAACTCATCAGGTATACGACAGAATAGACTCAAAAATCATCAGATATGCTAAAGCCAATAAAAAATAACAACGAGTATGAGGACGCCTTGGAGCGTGCTTACGATCTATTGCAAATAGATCTGGTTCCAAATTCTAATAAGTCCGATGAACTGGAAGTATTATCGATTTTAATTAAGGAATATGAAAACGACCATTTTCCAATTCCAAAACCTCACCCAATAGAGGCAATCAAGTTTCGCTTGGATCAATTGGGAATCTCTGAGTCTGAACTTTCTGATATTCTTGGCGCACGGTCTAGAAAATCGGAAATCCTCTCCGGAAAGCGAAAACTGAGTCTAGCTATGATCCGCAAGCTCAATGAGAAACTGAAAATCTCTGCTGAGATCTTGATTAGGGAATATTAAATCGGAAAGAGGCTTAGGCCTCTTTTTTACTTTTTAACCTCCCCTTTTTCCACTTCGAAAAACTTCACTTCCGCGTCCAGTTTTCCCAAGATCTTTTTGGATCGCTCTGGTCTCGCATCGGTCAGGAAGATCTGCCCAAATGTACCTTTGGAGATCAATTCCATCAGTTTGGCGATTCGCTCATCATCCAGTTTGTCAAAAATATCATCGAGTAAGAGCAGCGGTTTTTCACCTTTGTACTCCTCAAAAATCTGAAACTGCGCCAGTTTCAGGGCGATGATAAAGGACTTTTGCTGACCTTGGCTTCCAATCTTCCGGATGGAGTGTTCCCCGATCATGAAGTCGTAACCGTCTTTGTGAATTCCGGCATTGCTGTTTTTGGTGGCGAGATCCTTTTGCCGCAGACTCTGAAAATATGCTGAAAAATCGGGTCTCAACGCTTCGGTTTGATAGCTTACGGAAACTTCTTCGGTGCCATTGGAGATCTCAGAGTAATGATCCTGAAGAAGGAATGACATCTGTTCTAATAATTCCGCTCTTCGGTTTGCCAAAATCATACTCAGGCGAATAAGCTCTTGGTCGTAGCTTCCAAGCAAAGTCAAATCCCTTCTTCCAGTTTCTGCAAACTGCTTTAGCAAAGCATTCCGCTGCTTGAGAAAGTGGTGGTATCGGATCAGTTGATCGAGATAAGGATGATCCAGCTGGGAAATCAATCCGTCAAAAAACTTCCGCCTACCTTCGCTTCCTCCTTTGATCAGTTCGGTGTCGTCCGGTGCGATCAAAACCAAAGGAATCATCCCGACATGCTCGCTGGTTTTGTCCAGCGCTTTGCCATTTTGATAGACCAATTTCTTTTTTCCTGCTTCAAAAGTGCAGCGGACTTCAAGTGACTTTTCTTCGATTTGAAAATTCCCTTTGATCGCAAAAAAGTCCTGCCCATGAGAGATGTTCAGGGTATCACTGCTCTGCACTGCACTTTTGGTCAGGGACAGGTAGTGGATTGCATCCAGGATATTGGTTTTCCCGCTGCCGTTCAGTCCGGTAATGCAATTCAGCTCCGGGCTAAACTTCAGGTTGGTTTTGAGGTGGTTTTTAAACTGGATTAAATCAATGGACTCCAGATGCATGTAGCGGGAATTATTTTGGCGGTGGCCTGATTTTTAGGTCGGGATTGCTATATTTGGGGCCTAAAATAGCATATTTTGATCATTACGATATGGCAAAGAAAACTGCAGCGACCAAGTCAAAAGTAAAATATTCAAAGGAGACGTACAGCTTTTGGTATGAAAGCATGCTCTTAATGAGACGTTTTGAGGAGAAAGCGGGGCAACTTTACGGTCAGCAAAAAATCCGGGGATTCTGTCACTTGTATATCGGCCAGGAGGCATGTGCTTCTGGTTCAATCAGTGCTTTGACCAAAGATGATAAGTGGATTACCGCCTACAGATGTCATGCTCACCCACTTGGATTGGGTACTGATCCGGGTGCTATCATGGCAGAATTGTTTGGCAAAGCCACCGGCACCACCAAAGGAAAGGGCGGATCGATGCACATTTTTGACAAAGAAAGAAATTTTGCAGGGGGTCACGGAATCGTAGGTGCGCAGGTGCCGATGGGTTTGGGACTGGGCTTTGCTGAAAAATACAAGGGGACAAAAAACCTTGCTATCTGCTACATGGGAGATGGCGCAGTCCGTCAGGGTGCAGTTCACGAATCATTGAACTTGGCGATGCTGTATAAAACCCCGGTGATTTTCGTAATCGAAAACAACGGATATGCCATGGGGACTTCTGTGGCAAGAACTTCCAATGTAACTGAGCTCTATAAGATAGGTGAGGCTTACGATATCCCTTCTTTCCCTGTAGATGGAATGAACGTGGAGGCGATCCACGAAGCGGTGTCTGAAGCTGCGGAAAGAGCAAGAAGAGGCGATGGCCCGACCTTGTTGGAGTTTAGAACCTACCGATACAAAGGGCACTCGATGTCAGATCCTCAAAAATACCGTACCAAAGAGGAGGTAGAGGAATACAAGCAGCGTGATCCGATCGAGCAGGTGTTGGCCACAATCAGAGAAAACAAGATCCTCACTGAAGAGGAAATAGATGCAATTGTGAAGAAAGTCAAAAAGCAGGTGGATGATGCGGTAAAATTTGCTGAAGAGTCTCCGCTGCCTGATGGAATGGACGCATTCAAAGACGTCTATGTCCAGGAAGATTATCCATTTGTAATGGAATAAAACCAAGTTTGAATCTATTGAAAGCCATGAAGTCTTTCCGATTTCATGGCTTTTTTGTGAGGACTTGTGTATTTGATAAAAACCGTATATTTGCGACCGAAATTTGAGTAACATGGCGACTAAGCAATCTAAAAAAGCAAACCAAAACGAAGTACTTGAAAACCCGGAAGTACTCGCAGAGCGAATCGGAAGAGGCGAGGCTTTTTTGAAGCACAATAGTAAAGTACTTGGCGGAGTATTGGCTGCGGCCGTAATCCTGATCGGTGGAATTCTTTTCTTCCAGATCAACAACCAAAATCAGAATGAAAAGGCTCAGGCTGAAATGTTTCAGGCGGTCTATTTCTTTGAGCAGGACAGTGTCGATTTTGCATTGAACGGTGACGGCATCAATAAAGGCTTATTGAGCATTGTGGAAGAATATCCAAGAACTGATGCGGCCAATTTGGCACACTTCTACTTAGGTTCTATCTACCTTTCTCAGAAAAACTTCCAGGATGCACTGACTCATTTGGAGGATTTCTCTTCTGATGATTACCTGGTTCAGTCCAAAGCTTATTCCCTTGTGGGTGATGCCAACCTTGAGCTGGGAAACCTTGATGAAGCAATTTCAAGCTACACCAAAGCAGCCCGTACCAACGAAAATAAATACACTACTCCTAAATATCTGGCGAAACTAGCCGTGGCTCAGGAAGAGGCAGGTAAGGTTGCAGAAGCGGTTGCTACCTACACTGAGATCGAGGAAAAATACTACGAGTCATTTGAATATGCCGCTGCACGAAAACACAAAGCTCGCTTAGAAGGCCTTGCCGCTAAGTAATGCCGGTGTTTACCGCATCAATTAGAAGAGTAAGGCCCTGAGGTCTTACTCTTTTTTTGTTCAATCCATTCCCAAATTAAAATTTCATGGCAACTTCCCTCAAAAGCCTAAGTGAGCACAGCTCCAAAAACATTCAGGACATCAGTTCCAAAAAATTCGCAATAATCGTTTCAGAATGGAATGAAGAGGTGACTGAAGCACTTTATTCAGGTGCCTACCAGACTTTGCTTCAGCATGGAGCAAAAAAAGAAAACATCATCCGCAAAAATGTACCGGGTTCATTCGAACTCACCTTGAGTGCCCAGTGGTGCGCTCAGGATGAAAGCATCGACGCCGTACTTTGTTTGGGTTGCGTCATTCAGGGCGAAACGCGCCACTTTGACTTTATCTGTGATGCAGTAGCACACGGGATCACCAATGTTAGCTTGAAATACAACAAGCCCGTGATCTTTGGAGTCTTGACTCCTAATACCCAAAAGCAGGCGATGGACAGAGCTGGAGGAAAGCACGGCAACAAGGGAGACGAAGCAGCGATCACCGCCATCAAAATGCTTGGATTTTAATTCAGAAACCTATTTTCCTATAATTAATTAGACCCTATGAAAATCATGAAATTCGGGGGCACCTCTGTGGGCCGCCCTGAGCGAATGCATCAGGTGAAAGACCTGATTACCCGAGGCGATGAACCTACTATTGTGGTATTGTCCGCACTTTCCGGTACCACCAATGCCTTGGTAGGAATCGGCGAGGCATTGGCAGCTGGGGATAAAGCCCTAGCAAAGGGGCGCATTGATACGCTTCATGCCCATTACTTGGCCTTTTATCCGGCATTGCTGAAAAAGGAATTTACCAAGGCAAAAGCGGAAGAAATCATCCGGGAGCACTTTGAATTCCTGAATATTCTGCTGAAAATCTCCTTTAATGAGGCCATTAATCGGGACATCCTTGCACAGGGAGAATTGCTTTCAACAAAGTTGTTTTATACCCTTCTGGAGGAATTGGAAATCCCTGCGGTTTTCCTTCCTGCATTGGACTTCATGAGCATTGATGAGAATTCCGAACCTGAATTGGGCAAGATTTCTGAGAAGCTCACGGCAATTTTGGCAAAAAATCCTGATGGAAGACTTTTCATCACCCAAGGCTATATCTGCAAAAACCATAAAAATGAAGTCGATAATCTGAAGCGAGGCGGAAGTGATTACACTGCGTCCCTGATTGCAGCAGCTATCAAGGCTTCGGTTTGTGAGATTTGGACAGACATCGATGGCATGCACAACAATGATCCTCGGATCGTTGATAGAACCCGTCCGATCGCTGAGCTTTCATTTGATGAAGCTGCTGAGTTGGCCTATTTCGGAGCAAAAATCCTCCATCCGGCATCTATCTGGCCAGCTCAATTGTACAATGTTCCGGTGAGATTGCTCAATACCATGGAGCCTAGTGCTCACGGAACTCTTATCAAAGAGAAAGTAGAAACGACAGGAGTCAAAGCAATCGCAGCAAAAGACGGCATCACTGCGGTAAAGATAAAATCAAGCCGAATGCTTTTGGCTTACGGTTTCTTGAGAAGGATTTTCGAAGTTTTTGAAAAGTATAAGACTCCGATCGACATGATCACTACCTCAGAAGTGGCGGTTTCTGTGACAATCGATGACTTGAGCCATTTGGATCAGATCATGGCCGAACTTCAGACCTTGGGCACTGTGGAAGTTGATCAAAATCAAGCCATCATCTGTATCGTCGGCAATATGGTTTCCGAAACCAAAGGAGCGATTAAATCCGTGATGGATTCTTTGGTGGACATTCCTGTTAGAATGGTTTCTTATGGAGGAAGCCGCCATAATGTATCAATTCTGGTTGATGCGAAATACAAAGTGCAGGCCTTGAAGAGCCTGAATGATGGAGTATTTACCTGGAATAATTGAAAGATTGTCAAATTACCTTTCAGATTTATGTGAATGGATCTGAGATTTTCAATTTCAAAAGTTTGAGCCGGATATTTTGTCCGGCTCTTTTCTTTAGAATCATTCTGCATACTTTTGCAACATGCCAGAACAGAACGAGACTCCCGGATTTCTTCAGCGATTGCAAACCAAATGGAAACTGGAAAGCCTTTTCCAAGTGGTGATGGTTTTGGTGGTATTTGCGTTTACCGGATTTACCATTTTGTTTATCAAAAACCCAATTCTGAACTTCTTTGGAGTGGAGCGGGGCGGAGGCCAAGGATTCCTGAATACCGTTTTATACCTGCTGCTGGTTCTTCCGCTTTATCAGATTTTCCTGCTGATTTATGGGTTTATTTTTGGGCAATTCAAGTTTTTCTGGGAAAAGGAAAAGCAAATTTTTAAAAGAATTGCGGGAGTTTTTTCCCGGAAAAAGTAATCAGCTAAAAGCGTTTTTTTTTGTATTTCCTTCTAAATAGACTAAATCTATCTTGCTTGTAATTCGGTAGCATTTTTGCTACATTTCATTGTGAAAGTAAAAGACTTGCTTAAGATCTTGAAAGAAGATGGCTGGTTTGAGAAAAACCAAAAAGGAAGTCATTTACAACTTGAGCATCTAAGTAAAAAAGGTAAAGTTACAGTTCCAATACATGGTGGAGATATTCCAAAAGGGACATTAAATGCAATTCTAAAGCAAGCTGGACTAAAATAGACTGGTATGGAAACAATTGATTTGATTATCGAAAAGGCGGAAAAAAAGCTGTGGGGTAGGGTTGAATACCGTGATAATTTAATAACTGAGGTCGCCGAATCCGTTAATGAGCTTGAGGAAAAAATCAAAGCTTTACTTTGGGATTTTGAAAACCTTGATCCTGCCTCAGTTCAATTCAATCATTTGTATGACATGTATTCTCTTTTCCAACAGTTTGACTACCTAAATATTAGTAAAGTGGCTATTCAGGCTGGAATGAATCCAAGTCTTTTAAGACAATATTCCTCTGGAGTAAAAAGCCCATCGGCTGAGCAGGCAAAAAAAATTGAAGACACGCTACACCGATTAGCGAAAGAATTGAAGGGAGTTAGCGTTTTTGTAGGCGAGTAAAAAATTCAAGAAATCCTACTCCAATTCACCGCTGTCGTCTTCTGTTGCTTCACCTGTCTTAGAATTGGGGCATTATCCTGCTGAAGGAACTCTGGATCATTGGCTAAAAGTTGTTGGGCGGCATCCCTCGCCAAAGTCAGGATCGGCGCATCTTTGCTCAGATCAGCAATCAGCAAGTCCGTAATCCCGCTCTGCTGTGTCCCCATCATATCTCCGGGTCCCCTCAACCTCAAATCCACGTCGGCAATTTCGAACCCATCATTGGTCCTTACCATCGTTTCCAATCGAACTCTTGAATCCTTGGACAGTTCGTATTTGCTCATCAATACACAATAACTCTGCTCCGCCCCACGTCCTACGCGACCCCTGAGCTGATGAAGTTGAGATAGCCCAAAGCGTTCGGCATTTTCGATGATCATGACTGAGGCATTGGGGACGTTTACACCTACTTCTATGACAGTGGTCGCGACCATGATCTTGGTTTCGCCTTTGATGAAGCGCTGCATTTCATAATCCTTCGCGTCGGATTTCATACCCCCATGGACGATGCTGAGAGGATATTGTGGAAAAGCTCTCGCAATGCTTTCATACCCATCCATCAGATTTTTCAAATCCATGGTTTCTGACTCCTCGATGAGTGGATAAACAATATAAACCTGTCTACCCTTTTTGACTTCTTCATTGATAAACCCAAAGACTTTTAAGCGATCCTTGTCGTAGCGATGCACAGTTTGAATGGGTTTTCGGCCTGCCGGTAGTTCGTCTATGACTGACACATCCAAGTCGCCATATAGGGTCATGGCCAGTGTCCTGGGAATTGGCGTGGCCGTCATCACCAAGACATGTGGAAGGAATTCTTCATTTTTCGCCCAAAGCTTGGCCCGTTGTGCTACGCCAAATCGGTGTTGTTCATCGACTATGGCCAGGCCGAGGTTTTGGAACTGCACCACATCTTCGAGCAAAGCATGGGTTCCGATGAGGATTTTCAAATCACCGTTGAGCAATTCCTCGTGAATTATTTTTCGGGCAGATTTCTTCGCTGAGCCGGTCAGCAATGCGATCTTCAACCCCATCATGTCGGCAAATTTCTTCAGGCCTTCGTAATGCTGATTGGCCAAAATCTCGGTTGGCGCCATAAGGCAGGCCTGCGCACCGGAACTGATGGCAATCAGCATGCAGATAAAAGCCACCATAGTCTTGCCGCTACCCACATCACCCTGAATCAGTCGGTTCATCTGTTTGCCTGATTTCATATCCGCAAAGGCCTCCCGGATTACCCGTTTCTGAGCGCCGGTGAGTTCAAAGGGAATGTGGTTTTTGTAAAAATCCGTCAGCAGTTCTGTGTTTGCTAAAATCTGTCCCCTGGATTTTTCGGTCCTTGTCACTTTCATCATCAGCAAACGGAGCTGCAAATAAAAAAACTCCTCAAATTTCAGGCGCTTTCTCGCTCGCTGAAGTAATTCAGGAGCTGTAGGAAAATGGATCTGTCGGATGGATTCCTGCTTGCCGATCAATTGGTATTGATGCAGGATTTCGGGTGAAAGTGTCTCCGGTATTTGGGAATAAACCTGGGGAACCAATTGCTCCAAAATCCTTGAAATCCCTCTTGAATCAAGAAATCTAACCCTGAGTTTTTCGGTCGTGGAATAGACTGGCTGAAAATTGTTCCGTTTTTCATTGGCAGCAGTCACAGGTTCCATTTCGGGATGAGCCATGCTCCATTTTCTCCCATACTGGGCAGGTTTTCCCAAGAAAATGTACGCCGCGCCGGGAAGAAGTTTTTTCTGAACCCATTGAATTCCCTTGAACCAGGTCATTTCCATTTCCCCGGTATCGTCAAAAACATGGGCAACCAGACGTTTCTTTCCTCCGGTTCCTACAAGTTCAATCTTTTTGATTCTGGCGATGACCTGGACATTTTCCAGTTCCTCAGACTGTTCCCTGATTTTAAAGAATTTGGTGCGGTCTTCGTAGCGGAAGGGATAGTGCTGAAGCATATCCCCATAGGTAAAAATATTCAGCTCTTTTTTCAGCAATTCGGCCTTTTGGGGGCCGACGCCTTTGAGGTATTCGATTCGGGTATCAAAAATTCCTGACAAGTGTGCTGGTTTTTGGAAAAAGCAAATTAAGATCCTGACAGGTCAAAACCCAAAGGTTTGAAATCAATTGTCTGTTTTCAAAATTTGAATTCAGTGACCATTTCCCAAATCCCCTTTAACTTTTCTCTATTTTCCTGCTGGCTTTGGAGTAAAATCATCTGATTTTTCGCCCGGTGGAAGTTTTGTTCAGGATAGCTGACCCGGTAGTAAATATTTCCCTGAAGATGGTCGGTAAAAAAGCGAAGTCCCATAATCAGTGTCATGATTTCCCCGCCAAACAGAATGGATTTGGTTTCTTCAGGTGAAGCAATTTCCTTCACACCTTCCCAGTAACCCTTGAGCAATTCTTCGAAAATCCCGGGAAGAACGCAGATTTCCTCCCAGTTGGTTGAGGTTTCCGGCAAACTGCAGGCCACAGTGCGGACCAAATCTCCGAAGTCATACATCAGAAATCCTCCCATCAGTGTATCCAGATCAATCAAGGCTTCCACTTTGGACAAATCCTCAGAGAAAATCAGGTTATTGATTTTGGTATCGTTGTGAGTGATCCTCATGGAAAGCTTGGTCAATTGATCCAGATACCATTCGATAAGGGGAAATTGATTGAGGTAGAAGTTAAGGATTTCAATTTCTTCAATTGAAAGAGAAGTGATTTCATGGCTAACTTCTTTAAGCTTCTGGTATCGGAGGTCAAGCCGGTGGAAATTGGGGATAGTTTCAAACATTTTTTCCCCACTGATATCCCTGCTCCAGCTGGCAAAATCACCGTATGCATGCGCAGCGATGTATGCTTGATTGGGATTTTCGATTTGCTGGAGGGTCTTCCCTTTGACAAAATCGAAAAGGCGGTATTTTCTCCCATCTATTTCAGTTAGCCCATTTCCTTGGTGGTTGAGTATAGGTAATGGTAGCAAAAATGGTAACGCATGAGTTTTGGAATGCTCACTCAATAAGGAAAGATTATGATCTATCCGCTCAGGGAAATTAAAAACAGCCTCATTAAATCCCTGAAGTACCCATTTATTTGTACCGTTTTCCACCAATAAAGTCTCATGAATCAATCCTTCGCCCAATGGATTGATAGTAATTGGCTGATTTTCAAGGATTGAATAAAATCGGGAGAGAGTTGTGGTCAGTTCAGAATTCATTATGCGAAAATAGGGAAGAAAAGAAAATTTGCTGATTTTGATTGCTTGAAAAGTAAAATGAAAAAGGAACGCTATTTTCGTCCATATTTTTCAAAAATATTAAAAAAGACTTTACCCCATTAAGAAAAAATTTCGTTAATTGTACGCCAGTTTAAAGCCAAACCCTATGAATGTAACTGCCTTAGATTGGGGCATCATTGCAGCCTTCTTTGTTATCTCTCTTGTGATTGGACTATTCTCTGCAAAAACAGCGGGCAGTTCAGCTAAAGAGTTTTTCCTTTCTGGTCGAAATATGCCCTGGTGGCTACTCGGGGTATCCATGGTAGCAACCACGTTTTCGGCGGACACTCCAAACTTGGTGACCGACATTGTTCGAAAAAACGGTGTTGCCGGCAACTGGGCATGGTGGGCATTTCTTCTTACAGGGATGTTAACCGTGTTTGTATATGCCAAGCTTTGGAGAAGATCTGAAGCCACAACCGACTTGGAGTTTTATGAAATGCGCTATTCCGGCAAAGGAGCCGCTTTTCTAAGAGCCTTCCGTGCAATTTATTTGGGTGTGTTTTTCAATGTGGTGATTATGGCGACTGTTTCCCTCGCTGCCATTAAAATCGGCGGGGTGATGTTGGGACTTTCCCCTGTCCAGACCCTGTTGATTGCCTCCATTGTGACGGTAGTGTACAGTTCCTTTGGCGGATTGAAAGGAGTTTTGTTGACAGACTTCTTCCAGTTTTTTATTGCGATGATTGGGTCCTTCGGAGCTGCCTATTATATCCTTGACCTTCCGGAAATCGGTTCTTTGAGTCAACTTCTATCTCATGAGGTGGTTGCCACTAAGCTCGATTTTATGCCGGATTTCAGTAATCCAAATATGTATATTCCACTTTTCCTTATGCCAATCGCTATCCAGTGGTGGGCTACTTGGTATCCGGGCGCCGAGCCTGGAGGAGGTGGATACATCGCACAGCGGATGCTTTCTGCGAAAGATGAGAAAAATGCCATCGGTGCTACCTTGTTTTTCAACATTGCACACTATGCGCTGAGACCTTGGCCATGGATCATTGTTGCTTTGGCTTCTTTGGTGGTTTTCCCGACAATAGCTGACCTGCAAGTCGCATTTCCTCACATTCCGGCGGATAAGATTGGTGATGATCTGGCCTATCCAGCGATGTTAAGTTTTCTTCCCACAGGGATGGTCGGTATTGTTTTAGCATCATTGATTGCAGCGGTGATGTCCACACTTTCCACTCACCTCAACTGGGGATCCAGCTACATTGTCAATGACTTTTACCTGAGATTTGTAAAGCCAGAAGCAACAGACAAGCAATTAGTAGCAGTAGGTAGAATCTCAACTGTAGGTTTGATGGTATTGTCAGCTATTTTGGCATTGGCCCTTTCTTCGGCTTTGGATGCATTTAATATTTTGCTTCAAATCGGTGCGGGAACAGGTATGATCTTCATCCTTCGCTGGTTTTGGTGGAGAATAAACGCTTACACAGAGATTTCCGCAATGGCTATTTCTTTTGTGGTTGCTATTTTCTTTGAAGTGATCAACCCAAAGGTGGGTTGGATCGCAATACCTGAAAATCAGATGTATTTGAAATTGGTTTACTCCGTTTCTATCACCACTGTGGGCTGGCTATTGGTTACGTTCCTAACCAAGCCTGAAAAAGACGAGGTGCTGCTTTCTTTTTATAGAAAAGTAACCCCTGCTGCTTATGGGTGGAAGAAGGTTCTTGACAGATATCCGGCTGAAAAGCAGGAACAAGGTCAATTGCCAAAAGAAATCGGACTGATGTTGGTAGGTACAGTAATGGTATATGCAGCACTTTTTTCCACGGGGTTCTATATCTATGGTAATGTGGTTGGAGGGACCATTGCGGCAGTGATTGCGCTCCTAGGCGGAGGCATTATTATCAAATCTTGGAAAAATCTTCATTGATTGGAAAATAGCTGAGAAATAATCACTTCGGTTTTATTCTCTAAAAAATTAAAATCCTGCCCCGATTCAATTTGGAGCAGGATTTTTTCTTTTCCGGGAAATGGGCTTGATTTCCCTAAAAGTAATTTCGCAAGGTCTCAGTCTATAAACTTCACCGAGTTCATTAAGTGAGTCATGTCGATTTTGATGTATTCAATAACCGGTGCCAATGAGTCGTTTTTCATTGCTGTGTTGAAATACAAAGCGCCACGAAGAAAGTGGTGGGTAGAATCCGTCACAAAAAATTGGAATTGGGTTGGGACTTCACCCGAAAGTTCAGCCACTACTGCGGTATATCCATTTGGAGTGATTAAAACTCCTTCTTCTATCCCATATGCCTTGATTTGATGCTTGGCTGTGAGCTTAAAGGCGTCATTGGATAAGGTCTCAAACTCGGCATTTCCTTCGCCGATTTTTTTGTAGGTCAGGTGTACTTTCGCTCCAAAATCTTTGTAATTCAGATTGATCCAAGCTTTTTCCGCCAGGTTAAAGGAATCGGGCTCAACCTGGCTGGCTGCTGAAAAATCCAGCTCATAAGGATAGTCTCCGGAGAGTTTTTCGAAGGAGTGATTGGGGAGGTCAATTTTGTTGTAGCCGGTAGGCTTGGGGAGCCAGGTGTTTTCACAAGCTGTCAAACCGATCAGGATCAGAGGCAAAGCCAACAAGTTCTTCATGGATCAAAATTAGACTTTCCATTTGAATTGAATTCGGAATAATGGAACTTTAACCACAAACCAAAATCACTTACCCATGAAAAAGACAATTAAACTTACCTTCGCAGCTTTTTTTTCTGTGACATTGATGCTTTTCGCCAGTATGGTCCAAGCCCAAACGACCAAAGAGGAATTTCTGGCCAAATGGGAAAACAGCAAAAAGTTCACCTTGGATGTATTGGCAAAAATGCCGGATTCAGGCATGGATTACAGGACAGACCCGGGAGCAATGACCTTCAAGGAACAAATTCACCACATCGGGATGGCCATTGTGGGCATTTCCCAAGGCTATCTTAAAGGTGCGGCAAATGGCCCGGAACTGGATGTAAAGACCGCTTCAAGAGCTGATTTGGCTAAATTTGTTGCTGAAGCGTATGACTACGGCGCTGCTAGCGTCAAGGCTCTGAGTGATGCAGATGCTGCTGAAAAAATCGAAGTCTTTGGAAGTACAGTGAGCCGGAGACAAATCGAGGCGCTTCTAATCGACCACAGCACCCATCACAGAGGTTCTGCCATCGCTTACCTCCGTGCCAATGGAGTTGAGCCTCCTGCTTTTGTGGGCTTTTAATCCGAACTGAAATTTTGAAATTGGGCAATGGAGTTGATTCCGTTGCCCATTGTTTTTGGTAAAAAAAAACAGCGGGACTCCCCGCTGCCTTTCGTTTAGTTGACCCAATCCAAAATTTTAAGAATATCTGCCCACTTCGAAGCCTTGGATTTCGATCGAAGTGTCTTTTTGTAGATGAAGTTCAGCCAGGATTTTTCCGGTGGCAGGTGCCAGGGAAATCCCCATCATCGAATGGCCGCTGCCAACCAGGACATTTTCATGTCCGGGTGCAAAACCGATATAGGGCAAACCGTCCGGAGAGCAGGGGCGGAGACCTTTCCAAATCTTGCTCTCCTCGGGAAACTTGGCTTTAAAGTCAGGATAGTATCGGTTGATGGATTCAAAGATTCCCTTCACTCGATTTTTGTTGATGGTTTGGTCAGTTCCGGCTATCTCCATCGTGCCGCCGAATCGGATGGTTCCTCCATACGGACTTACAGCTACTTTTTGCTCGGTCAAAATGGTGGCTTGCTTGATTTCGGGATTGTTTTCTTGCAGAAAAGAGTATCCTTTTCCTCCCATCATGGGAAGGGAAAAACCCAGCATTTCTGCTAATTCGCCTGACCAAGAACCTCCGCAGAGCAAGATTTTATCTGTCTCGATTTTACCCTGATCAGTGATAACGGCTTGAACCTTTGAATTTGATTTTTCAAAATCCAAAACCTGAGAATTGGTGAGGAATTTCACCCCTTTTTCCGCAAGGTGTTTTTTCAAAAATCCATATAAAGCACCCGGATCCAAATGCGCGTCACCTGGAAAAAGTACCGCTCCACGGGCTTTGAGCTCGAGGTTGGGTTCCACCTTTCGGATATCGGCAGGTGAAAGAATATCGGCTTCCAGTCCATATTTCCTTGCCAAGTGGGCAAATTCAATTTCTTCCTTTTCTACAGATTCAGTCTGGTAGGCCATCATCAACCCTTTTTCCTGCAAGGCCAAAGCTGCCTCCGGATGTTCGACTTTAAAATCCAGATAGAGTGCTTTACTGAGTAGACTGAGATTTTTTAAGAAAGGGATTGCTTTTTTGACCTGGGTTTCGTTGGCGGCTCTGAAGAAAAGAAAACACCACTTGGCCAGTTTCATATCTAGGCGAGGATGAATATAAAAGGGACTTTTGGAAGAAAACATCCAGGAAATTCCCTTACTGATCATCCCCGGAGCGGCCAATGGGATGATGTGGCTGGGCACAATCATTCCGGCATTGCCGGTGGAGCAATTCTCCCGAAGGTCCGTTCGGTCAATGACCGTAACTTCGATTCCTTCTTTGTTGAGAAAGTAGGCTGAAAACAAACCGACGATTCCACCGCCGATGATGAGAGTTGGTTTCATTATTAGAAGCAAGAACAAAGAACCAAGAGACAAGAAATTGAGCCTGGAAACCATCTTGGTTCTTGGCTCTTGAATCTTGCCTCTTTCAAATCACTTGGAATCCATGGACGTATGGGTCATCGTCGTCCAGGATGATGGTGTTGTATCCAAAAACTTTTGCCCAGCCTTCGATACTCGGAATGATGGCGGGCTTGCCGGCGATTTCGGTTACTTCCTCGATTCGGCCAATAAACTTGGAGCCGATGAAGCTTTCGTGGACAAATTCATCACCCGGTTTCAGCCAGCCTTTGGCAAACCATTGAGCCATTCGGGCTGAGGTGCCAGTCCCGCAAGGCGAGCGATCAATAGCTTTGTCGCCATAGAAAACTGCATTTCGCGCTGTGCTGGTTGGATCCAGAGTTTTTCCGGTCCAAAGAACATGCGAAAGTCCTCGAATCTTATCGTGTTCAGGATGAACAAACTCGTATTTCTCGTTCATTTTTTGGCGAAGATTTCTTGCCATCGAGATCAATTGCTCCGCTTTGTAATTCTCAATACCGGGGAAATTTTCCTGTGGATCGACAATGCAGTAGAAATTTCCACCATAGGCTACATCTACTCTCAATTTGCCAAGTTCTTCGATTTCGATTTCCAGATTTTCAGCCGCCAGAAAGCTTTTCACATTGGTCAGTTTGACAGATTTGACCTTTTTTCCCTCCTGCTTGTACTCAATAAGTACGAGTCCGGCTGGTGCTTCCATTCTCAGAAAGCCGGGCGTTTTCGGATGAATCAAGCCTTCTTCGATGGCAATGGTGATTGTGCCGATAGTCCCGTGTCCACACATGGGAAGACAGCCCGAAGTCTCGATGAAGAGTACCGCGAAGTCGTTTTCAGGGTCGTGTGGAGGGAAAAGCATGGAGCCAGACATCATGTCATGGCCACGGGGTTCAAACATCAATCCGGTGCGGATCCAGTCCAGATTTTCCAGAAAGTACTGGCGTTTTTCCAGCATGTTGTTGCCTTTCAGAAATGGGACTCCGCCTGAAACGACCCGGACGGGGTTACCGCAGGTATGGGCATCGATACAGCTAAACGTGTGACGTGAGGGCATTGAAGAGATTGAAAGATTCTAAAATTGGAAGATTGAGTTTTAAGGTTGGAAAGTTTTAGCGAAAACTATGTATTGGGAATTAGCGTCACTTTTTATCATCTGCTCGTAAATCGTAATTCGTAAATCAAAAATCCAAGTTCTTACTTCGTAAATCCGCCGTTAACCAATCTCCAAATCCCAAGCGGATTATCATCCCGCAAAGCATCTGGAAGCAAATCCTGCGGCATATCCTGAAAGGCAATCGGCCTTGCAAAACGCTTAATTGCATGGGCTCCAACAGAGGTGCCATGGGCTGAGGTGGTGGAGGGATAAGGTCCGCCATGCTGCATCGCAAATCCGACTTCAACTCCGGTCGGTACGCCTTTAAAGAGCAAACGGCCACATTTTTCTTCCAAAAGGTTGAGAAGGAAAAGCTGATTTTGAAGTTCCTCAGCATCAGCCCAAACCGTGATGGTCAGTTGGCCATGGAGTTTTTTGGTGATTTCCAGAAGTTCATCCTGGCTTTGGTAAACAACCATCATGGCAAAGGCTCCGAATACTTCTTTTTGGAAAACCGGATCTTTGAGCCAACTGGAAGCTTTGATTTCAGCCAGTGCAGTGCTCCCGTTGATCAGGTGCTTAGGGTCAGCAACTTTCACCCAACGAAGTTCCTCTCTTGATTGAAAATATTGGATCGAATCGTAATAGGCCTGGGCTATTCCCGGATGTAGCATCGGAGCAGAGGCGATATCATTAAGCTCGGTAGTGATGGCTTTTTCAAATTCTTTTGCCTGTGCCTCTGGGACGAAAATCAAACCCGGGTTGGTACAAAACTGGCCAACTCCCAAAGTGAGGGAAGCGATAAATGCCTTAGCCAAGGCATCATTTTCCTTTTCCAGTTTTTTCGGGAAAGTGAAAATAGGGTTTACAGAACCCATTTCTGCATAAACCGGAATCGGTTCTTCACGCTGATTGGCCAAGTCGAAAAGTGCCTTGCCTCCTACATGCGAACCTGTAAATGCCACAGCTTTTGCAATCGGATGCTTCACCAAAGCTTGCCCTTCGGCGATTCCGCCTTCAATATGCGTGAAAAGGGCAGATGGAAAACCAGCCTTCAAAATCGCCTGATGGATGCAATCCGCTACTTTTTTGGAAGTTTCAGGATGGGCAGGGTGTGCCTTATAAATTACCGGACAACCAGCAGCCAATGCTGAAATGGTATCTCCGCCTGCTGTAGAAAATGCGAGGGGAAAATTGCTTGCACCAAATACGATTACAGGACCAAGGGGAGTCAGAAATCTACGGATATCCGCTTTTGGAAGTGGTGTCCGACTTGGATCAGCGGGATCAATTGTAGCTTCTACCCAACTTCCTTCTTTGACCATGTTGGCAAAAAGCCGGATCTGACCCGTTGTTCTGCCTAATTCTCCATTGATCCGGCCCTCAGGGAGGTTTGATTCTTTGACAGCCAAAGGCACAATCTCAGCGCGATTGGATTCAAGTATTTCCGCCAAGGTTTCTAAAAACGCCCCCTTTTCTTTTCCGGGTACATTTTTATAGAAAAGAAAGGCTTCTTGAGCGGCGGTGAAGATTGGGTCGAAGTTCATCAGATTTAAAGATTGGAAAATTGAAAGATTGGAAAATTAGATTGGAGACCGAAGTGTTCTTCCGTCTTCCTCACAATTTCGGTCTTTTTGCCAAGCCTTCGGTAATGATTCCTTCGATTCTTTCTCTTTCTTCCCCGATCAAGGTTAATCTTGGGGCTCGTACGTGCTCTGAACCGATGCCACAATGCTGCTCGGCAAGCTTGATGTATTGGACGAGTTTAGGATGAATGTCCAGTTCCAACAATGGCAAAAACCAACGGTAGATTTCCCGAGCTTTTTCATTTTCACCTTTCTGGACCAGGTTGTAGATCGTCACAGTTTCCTTTGGAAAAGCACAAACCAGTCCGGCTACCCATCCTACAGCGCCCATCAGCAATTCTTCCATTGCCAAAGTATCAACTCCACATAGGATCTGAAACCGATCGCCGAAGCGGTTGATCATTCGTGTGACGTTGGAAATATCTCGGGTAGATTCTTTTACGGCTTGGATATTCGGACATTCAGCGAGCTCGGCAAACATATCCAAGGTCACCAAAGTCTTGTAATCCACCGGATTGTTGTAGATCATCATTGGAAGTTTGGTGGAGTTGGCGACAGTTTTGAAGTAAGTCACCACCTCTCTAGCGTCTGCGGCATAGCGCATCGGAGGCAAGATCATGAGGCCGGAAGCACCCAATTCTTCTGCTTTCTTAGCCCAGAAAAGTGCATCCTGAGTAGCTCCTTCAGCGATATTGAGTATCACAGGTACTTTGCCCTTGATGTATTTTACAGTCTCCGCAGTGAGGGTGATTTTCTCTTCCTGCGACAATACTGAGCTTTCACCCAACGTGCCGCCAAGGATGATTCCGTGGACTCCGGATTCCAACTGGAAATCCAGATTTTTGAAGAAAAGATCCATGTCCAGACTTCCGTCTGCGTGAAATTTGGTTGTAACAGCCGGGAATACGCCTTTCCAATTCATAGTTTTTTGAATTTAACCACAGAGAAGACTGAGGATTTAAGTAATGATTATTGATTCAAAATTAAGAGAGACTACTTTGGTAATCTTTCACAGGATTAATACATATTGATACTATATTGATCATTTATAAAATTTTAGCTTTTATTATTATATAATTTGATACTAGTTTTGATCCATGGCAAAAGTTATTTCCTTCCAGATTCCAAAATCCCAGCAGGAGTTTGTCCGATTTCAGGAGGACCGGGGAAGGCATTTTTACGACAAGCTTCACCAGCATCCCCAGTTGCAGTTGACAGTGATTTTGGAGGGAAAAGGGCAATTTTTCAGCGGGGATTTTGTGGGAAGGTTTCAGGCAGGAGATGTATACTTTCTGGGTGAAAATGCCCCGCATGTCTTTCGGAGTGATCCGGAATATTTTGAGGTGGAAAGTGAACTGAATTCCTCCGGGAATACGATTTTTTTTGATTTCGCAGTTTTGGGCAAGGCTCTTGGCGAATTGGAGGATTTGCAGTCTCTCCGCAAATTCAAGGATTTCACGGGCTCGTGCTTTCAGATTTTTGGAGAAAGCAAAAACGAAATTTTGGAGATTTTTGAGGATTTCCCCGGAAGTTCTGGCTTGATCCGGTTTCAGTTAGCAATAAAGCTGTTGTCCATTTTGGACCGCTCAGGTGAAAATCTCCTTGCTCTAAATCGTCCGACTCTGATGCGGGGCCTTTCGGAACGGGATGGTAAAAGGATGGATCAAGTGATGCAATTTTTGCTGGAAAACCGCTTTGGACAGATCACGCTTGAAGAAACTGCCGAAAAGGCAAATCTAAGTAAGGAGGCTTTTTGCCGTTTTTTTAAACTTCGGACCCGGAAGACTTTCACACAATATGTCCTTCAGCTCCGGATCAATGAAGCCCAAAAGCTGCTTGAGGAAACAGATCTTGGGATTTCTGAGATTGCGTTCAAGGTGGGATTTGAAAATTTATCCTATTTCAACCGCTCATTCAAAGCCATCCTGGGCAAGTCACCCCGGGAATTCCGAAAATAGAGGAAGCTATTTTTACTTCCAGCTCCCCTTTTTGGGGAAAAGTGTACCCTTTCAGGAAGCAGGTTGAGGATTATTGTTTTTTTAAAATTTTCCATAAAATCTATCCAACTAACTAGTATTGAGTGTTTTTCAGGACTTTTCCTCTGCGAAAAAAGGTTTTTTGAATCAAGGCACTCGGTTTGGATTCCTAGATAGAAATCAATAGAAATCATGAAAAAAATTTACTTCGCCTCTTTTGCTCTGCTTTTAAGTTTAAACGCTGTTGCGCAAACAGAACGAAATCTTGAGGATATCAATCAAACCAATTCCTGGTTGAAAGTAGGTGCACTGATCGCGGCACCCTCAGGTCCTGTGGCTGATCATTCCTCATTTGTATTTGGGTTGGATGTTGCCGCCCAGTTTTTAAGAACCAACAATTTTGGTGTTGGTATTGCCACTGGGTATTCCAAATATTTTGAGAAGTCCGATACCCCTGAATTTCAGGGAATGAATGATGGCTTTGGAGCCATTCCCTTGGGTTTGATGCTCCGGTACTATCCAAAACCCGAGGGTATATTTGTGGGGACTGATATAGGCTATACTTTTCTCTCGGGCGTTACTTCAGAAAATAAAGGCGGTGGCTATGTGAGACCGATGTTAGGTTACCACAATTACACATGGAACGTTTTTGCTTACTACAATCATATTGTTAGGCCTGAGACCACCATTGATATCCAGAGTATCGGTCTTGCAATGACCTATAATATCAGATTTAAATAATTTCTACCGATCCCAAAATGAAAGCTTCTAAGACTTTTGGCTTTTTAGCCACTGCACTATTTTCCGGGTTGGCACTGATTAATTCAGTTTTGGCACAGGACAAAGATCTTGACATCAAAATTGATCTCAATCCTGAACCGGTTTGGTACGAGCAAACCTGGCTTATCGTAGCAGGTGGTGCCGCAGTATTTATCCTTATACTGGTCGCGATTTTGAAGAATAACGGCAAAAAAATAGGATAAAGTGTAAGAGTCGGATTTTCGGATCCGGCTCTTTATTTTTTTGATCTAATGTTCTGAGGATATTCAAAAAGAGCCCCGAGGGGCTCTTTTTATTGGATTGTAACTGAAATCGTATTGTCATCTGGTAATCGGTCAATCAATTTATTGTACGGATCGATTCCCGCTTTTACGGGTTCACCTTTGACTTTGAATGTAATCGTGGACTCTCCGGGCTTGATTTTATGCTTTTGGATATAAAGAGGATTAACCCGGGTTCGTCCGTTTTCATCTTTATCCTCTGCTGCGAAAACTCCGATATCAATAAAATCGGCCTCATACTGTGCATTTTCTTCTTTCCCGGTTTCATCGGCGTAGAGCTTTTGAGATTTCACTTTCAGGGTGATTTCATATTCACCATCGGTGATCCGATTGGCCTGCACCTCCTCAGCTTTGTTGTCATAGAGGGTGATTTTGTTCCAGGTATCGTCCAAGTAATACTTGAGACTGTCAGGAGTTACAGCTTCGAGATGTCGGTATAGATCATAACTTCCAGGGAAGGGTGGAGTTTCCTTCAAGCCAAATTCCCGATTGAAGGCCCGCAATGCAGAATCCATCGCGTCTTGGCCGATGAGATCCTGAAGTCCATATAGGATCAAGCTGCCTTTGTAATACCATTGATAAGCCCGGTTACAGTTGATGAAGGTGTTTTCCTTTTTTCCTTCAGTGGATCGGCCGGAAAGGTAATTGTCCAATTCCTCTTTGAGAAACCGCTTCATGTTGTCTTTCCCGTATCTTCTTTGGGTAAGGATCAGAGCGGAATATTCTGCCAATGCTTCAGAAATCAAATTGGATCCACGGGTATAATTTGGGGTAATCTGATGCCCCCACCACTGGTGTGCCAACTCATGCGCGGTCACATAGTAGACGTAGTCAAAGTCATCCGGATCTTTGAAATCTGCCACCCATCCAAAACTTTCAGCAAATGGGACGGTGTTGGGAAAGGATTGTGCAAAGGTGGAATATCTGGGGAATTCCAGTAATCTCATTTGGCGGAATTGGAAATCCCCATAGGTTTCAGAGAAATAGGTGATTCCATCCTGGTAAGCTCCAAGGAATCGATCCAGGTTATATTGGTGCTTTTCATCGTGAAAGATTTCGAGATTCACTTTACGTCCGTCTGGCAATGCCGCCTCACCTTTCAAAACCTCATATTCCGCAGACACAAACGTGAAAAAGGACTGAATCGGGGTGTCTTGGATGTAATGGAAATAACGCCGTCCATTTTCTTCCCATTCCTTTTGCAAATATCCCGGTGCCACCGCAATCTGAGAAGGAATCGTACTCACCACCGCTTCAAACCGGATGAAATCAGCATCATCGGAAAACAGCAAGGTTCTCTCTCCATAGGGATCCCGATGCTCCGGATAATCTTCCGGCTTGGGAGGGAGTCCATATTTCTTTCGGTCCTCATCGCTTGACATTTCGGCGCCTTCACTGTAGCCAATTTCAGGAATACCACCGCTATAGAAAGTCCCGTTGTAGACAATATCCCTTCCAAAGCCGGAATTTGGAAATCCCTTAAAGTTTTTTTGACTTACGATAACCAATTCGAGGGTATCCCCAGGCATCATGGGCTGCGGCAAGGCGGTGATTTTATACCATTCCCGTTCAGGCTTTTTCCCAAGAACCTGAAACTTTCGAGGCTTGTATGTTAATGGAAAACGGTAGGGAAGCGTGTCCCCGTCAAGTACGACTTTGAAATCGCTCAAATCAGTGCTGTTGAAATGAATCGAATCAACTGGACTGTCTGTTTTATTTACCAATTGGATCTTTGCTTCAAAGTGGGCCTCCCTTTCCATTGGAAAAAGGTCGGCTTTGATGTTGACCTTGGTGATTTTGGGCTGGGGTATCCGCTCGTATTTTTTCAATTGCTCCTCGTAAGCTACCAAACGTTCATCGCCTTCATCCGATGTCAGGTAGCCGTTTTCATACACAACTTGTTGGTAGATATAACCTCCGGAAAGGAGTGCCAGAATCAATAACGCAAAGGAAAGCTTTGGAGCAGGATCACTCAACCTGGATTTGGCAGTTTTCAGACGACTTTTCCAGGAATCCTCTGTACCCCTGCTGAAGAATATGCTGAAAAACAGCACCAGAAAAATTCCCCAAGCTGTCCAGTAAATGTTGAACCAGATCAGGGCTTCGGCAAAGTGCCCGAGTCCATTCATATCGCTCCAGGTGTAGCTGGGTTTGTAGCTGAAGAAGAACAGGTTGAAATTGTAATCTGCAAAGTCCCTCAAGATGATCATCACCAGCCAAATTCCAATCGCGGCGGCATGTCCGGCAAATTTGTTGTTGACCACCAGATGAACTGCAAAAACCAGCATCACCATCTGCAGAAAGTCCGGAAGAGAGATCAGGTAGCTGTCGATCAGATAAACTGGTAAATCGTAATCGAAATAGCCTTTAAGTGTTTGGATCAAAAGCCCAACTACAATTGGCAGTGAGGTCAAAACCAGACAAATGAATCCCATCCCGAAAAACTTGGAAGCGATTACCACTCCGTCTTTGACTGGAAACGTGTCATTGATCACGGAATATCCAGTCGATTTGTCCCGGTGAAGTGCCTCTCCGGTGAAAAACACCAAAATGATGAACACAAAAATCAGGTAATCGTACCCTTTATATTCCATCAGGAAGGAGGTGGAGGGGAAATTTGAAACGCTGTAAATGGTGTTTCCGATCCAAAAATCCAATACGAGAAAGATCATTCCACCCAACAAAATCGACCGGAAATACACATCTTTCAAGACATTTTGAATTTCGATTTTGGTCAATGTGATGAAGCTTCTCCACTGGTAATCCGAAGAAAAATCCGGAACCAAGCGCTTCAAAAGGCCAACTGGAGCAGGTTCAGAATCTTTTTTCTCCTTGAGTTTCTTTTGACTGGTTTGGAAAAAATAGGTGAAACTGAATCTGAAATACGATGCAATGAAGAAGATAATTCCGACTGTCACCCAAATAATCCTGTTGAGCAGGAGGTTTCCCGTTACCGAAAGGAGAAAACTGTTTTGCTCAAAAGGGGTGAGGTAGCGGGTCTGAAGGTCAAATGAATTTAAGGCAAATGGATCAATAAGCTGAACCAAATCCTTGTTTTCAATATCCTGAGCAAGAAAATTGGACAACAAATACCCAATAAAAATCACAATTCCTCCTGAATAGATTGAGCGGATATTCCGTGTGAAAATGATTAGGGCAAAGAATATAGACCCTGCCAGCCAAAGGTTGGGCACCACCAAAGTCAGCCAGGGATGCAGGTAATTGATCAGGGAATTGGGGCCATATCGCTCAGCATCCGTTCCGAAAAGCGGTCCCAGCAAACTTCCCAGATAAATACCAATCAGTGCACCCAGTGAAATAAAGAGCAGTGCCACGAAGGAACCCCAAAACCTGCCCATGAAATAGCCAAACTTGGAAATCGGGTAGCTGAAAAGGAAAGTGCCCGTTTTATGCTCCAAATCACGGTAAAGCGGAACTCCCATGACTGCTGAGGCAATCAAAATCCCGAACAGTGAAACCAAAACCAAAAGGTTGGCAATGACGATCGGGGAGTTGTGATAGACTTTTTCGGAGGCAGGAGTATTCCCAAATCCGATTAAAAGAAGGGCTACTACAAGCAGCAGGGCGAAGTAAATCCAAGTCGCCGGACGGCCAAACCTGTATTTCAGCTCGAAAAGAAAGATATCCTTAAACATTGCGCGGTGCTTAAATGGTTATAGGATCTACTTTTCTGGAAATAAAACTGAAATAAACATCCTCTAGATCTGCTGGGACTGCCTCAAAACCATTGCCGGGAGCCTCTTCGCTTTCGATTCTCAAGCTGAGTCTTCCCTCGATCAACTTGGTAGAGATCACATGGAAATCCTTGCGGTATTGGTCCAGTTCCGATTTGTCAATGACCTTGCGGAAGATTTTTCCCTGCACCATGGCTAGGCCTTCTTTTGGTTTGCCCTGCATCAGCACTTCTCCAAAACAAATGATGGCCATATTGGAGCAAAGCGTGTTCACATCCTCGACGATGTGGGTCGATAGGATCACAATCGTATTTTCTCCGATTTCAGACAGGAGATTGTAAAAGCGGTTTCGCTCAGATGGATCCAGACCGGCTGTGGGTTCATCTACGATGATCAAGGAAGGATTCCCCACCAGTGCTTGGGCAATTCCAAAACGCTGTCGCATCCCTCCGGAGAAGGTTCCCAGTCCTTTTTTCCGGTCTTTGAAGAGGTTTACTTTCTGCAAAAGCGACGCAACCAGATCTTTTCGCTCAGTTTTATTTCCGATTCCTTTCATCTGGGCGATATGATCCAGCATGGTCTCGGCACTGATCCTCGGATACAATCCAAAATCCTGCGGCAAATAACCGAGTCTTTCCCGGACAGCTTGTTTGTCTTTCAAGACATCAATTCCGTCGAGCATGATCGTGCCAAAGTCAGCATCCTGAAGTGTAGCGATAGTTCGCATCAGGGTGGATTTACCTGCGCCATTGGGTCCTAGCAGGCCAAACATGCCTTGAGGAACTGTGAGCGATATGTTGTTGAGTGCTTTTACTCCGTTGGAGTAGGTTTTGGAGAGGTTGTTTATGATCAATTCCATGGACGTGGGTTGAAGTGTATTAGATTGGGGCTTCTAGAGGTTTATTTCGGGAAAAATGCGTATTTCCAAATTTTATCTTTTTGAATATAAGCATTTGATTTAAAAGGTATTTCTTAAAAAAGGATAATTGCAGGTGATGAGTTTTGGAAGCAGAATTTCCTCAGGTGGTCACAGGCTTTTAGAAAAAAATCTCTAACTAAGATTCCGTATTGCCAACCTACCCCACCTATGAAAAAACTTATTCTTTTCCTTTTGTTGATTTGTTCGGCCGGTTTAGCCAAAGCCACTGAGCTGGTATCCATGATCCAAGCCTATCAGGCGGATCGCGGAGCTTTGTCCCGAATTTACACCAACCGACTTTCCACAGAGTATTTCACTCGAATGGAGTCCTTCAACAAGGATTATCTTTCTTCTTTGCAAGCCCAGAATTATGGAGCATTGTCTGAGGACGGAAAAATCGACTATGTCCTTTTTCGCAATTACCTTGAAAAGGAGCTGGCCACTTTGGACCTAGACAAAAGAGCGTTCACGGAAGTGCAGTCGGTTGTTGCTTTCGGAAAACTCTTAGAGGAATTCGTCATTGCCCGCAGGCGAGCCAAACAGCCCAATTCACAGGAATTGGCAGCCAGCTGGAATCAGGTTGCAAAATCTGTGGATGCTCAACTTAAATCCTTGGCCAATTCCCCAAAATACGACAGCTGGCAGAAGGCAGATCTTGCTGCTTCAGCCGTCGAAAGCCTAAGCAAAGCGACAAAAGAAGCTTATGATTTTTACTTTGATTACGATCCGGAATTTACCTGGTGGATGCCTGAGCCTTGGAAAAAACTGGACGAAAACATGAAGGCTTATGCCAAAGGATTGCGTGAGCACTACACTAACTCAGTGAAAGACGACGGCAGCGGGATCATCGGAAAACCGATCGGAAGAGAAGCATTGGAAAAGCAGCTTGCCTTCGAAATGATCGCCTATTCTCCGGAAGAGTTGATTGTCGAAGCAGAAAAGCAGTTCGCCTGGTGCGAAAAGGAAATGTTGGAAGCTTCCAATGAACTCGGTTTCGGAGATGACTGGAAGGCGGCTTTGGAAATGGTGAAAAACACTTACCTGCCTGCTGGTGCCTGGCCGGAGGAAGTGGCCAGATTGGGGGAGGAAGCGATCGAAATTATGGAAAAGAATGACTGGATCACTGTTCCATCCTTGGCAAAAGAAACCTGGAGAACGACCATGATTTCGGCCGAAAGACAGCGGGTAAGTCCATTTTTCCTAGGAGGAGAAGTGATTCAAATTTCTTATCCGACTTCTGAAATGAGCCATGAGGAAAAAATGATGTCCATGCGAGGCAACAACCCACACTTTTCCCGTGCGACAGTCCAGCATGAGTTGATCCCAGGCCACCATTTGCAGCAGTTTATGAACCAGCGCTACATGACGCACCGACGTATGTTTGGTACTCCGTTTTGGACCGAAGGCTGGGCGCTTTATTGGGAGTTTGTGCTTTGGGATCGGAATTTCCCAAGAGATGCCAAAGACAAAGTGGGGATGCTTTTTTGGAGAATGCACCGCTGTGCAAGAATCATTTTCTCACTGAATTATCACTTGGGCAAAATGACTCCGCAGGAATGCATCGATCTACTGGTTGATAAAGTAGGTCACGAATATGCCAATGCCGAAGCGGAAGTACGCCGTTCATTTGAGGGAAGCTATGGGCCACTCTATCAAATCGCATACATGATCGGAGCTTTGGAGATCTATTCGATGAGAAAAGAAATGGTCGACTCCGGCAAAATGCCTGAGAAGGAATTTCACGACCTGATCATGACCCAAAACGCCATGCCGATCGAGATTCTGAGGTCCAAGGTTACCGGTAAACCTTTGGACAAAAACCATAAGGCAAGCTGGAGGTTTTTGGATTGAAATTGGGGTCACTCCTCCAAGGGGACCATTCCCTTGGAGGAGTTAAATTTTGGAACCATCAGGCATATGAAATGAAAAATTAGTTTTATCTTTTTTCAAATTTTGATTTTATGAATTACTTAGAAACTATTGGGTATTTACTTTTTGTAGGAGTTCAATTGGCATTTATTGTGGGGATTTTTTAGTTGGTATATTATTATTCCTGGAAATCTTGGAGGGAGTTCCGGAATAAAAAATCTTAATAAAAAAGGGAAGCTTTCGCCTCCCTTATTGTATCTCATAGGATTAGATTCAATCCGGGGTGTTCTTCAATTTGATCACGATCACTCCGTTTTCTCCTGCTTTTCCATATTTTTCAATGGCTTGTTCTCCTTTGAAAACTGACATGCTTTCGATGTCATCGGGGTTTATAGATTCAAAGGAGACTACTTTTTTTAATCCGGATTTGGTTTCGATATAGTAAAGTGGTTGCTCTCCATTCCCAGCTACACTCACAGCGATCTTTGGAGAAGATGCGATCGATAAACCATTGACTGAGGCAGTACCTGTGCCTGAAATCACTTGGACTTGGTTGCCAGAGATTGAGGACGCTGTTGCAATTTTATAAACCTTGCGTTCTTCCAGTTTGCTGATTTGCTCGGGAGTCAGCTCGTTTTTGATCGAAACCATGGTGTTGAGCTGCGTCTTTTTCATCTGGTTTTCCAGCCTGAGGACTTCGTCCATTTGTTTGGAAGCTGCCGCTAGATCGATTTTGGGCTGATCCAGTATCTTTTTAAGCTTAGCCGTGGCATCATCCAAATCCCATTTTAGCGTAGAAAAGGACCCGGAATTGTCCGCGTGCAGTTTTTTGATCTTGGCCACTTGTGCGTCAGTCAGCTCGATGTCATCTTTCACTTCCATCAGATTTGTGGTCGTGTAGATTTTATCTTTGAAGATGTTTGGATCAGCTATTGTCACATATGCTTTTTCCTGTTGCCCATGGGCAAATCCGGCCAAGCAAAACAGGTAGATAAAGAGTATTTTTTTCATAGTTCTGGATTTTTGAATTGGAATAGTTGGTTTAGCTAGTATTCAGTGAGGAGGGAGGCAGTTGGAGATTCCCACATGTCCATCTCGTTGGTATGCTCGATGCTGAATTGCATCTCCTGATCGGGACCTTGTTCCAAGGTGATGATCACCACCTCGTCTATCGGGGTAGGAGGCGCAGGAGTTTCTTTTTCTCCGAAAAGGAAAAATCCTGTGACCATTGATGCGGCAATTCCCATCGGAATCCACCAATTGATGGATTTTGATTTTTTGAATTCAGGAAAATCAGGTTCCTGAATTTCCAGGTCTTTTTCGATCATTGCTTGGAAAAAGGCCTGTATCTCTTGATCTTCTTCGTGTCGTTTCATTTTTCTACTCTCGTTTTTTCGATCCATTCCTTGAGTCTTTTCTTTCCGCGATCGTAGTGGGTTCTCACTGTGCCAATGTGCAATTGCATCACTTCGGCGGTTTGGTCAAGGGTCATGTCATGGTAAAAGACCATCAGCATGACTTCCTGCTGCATTTTTGGTAGCCTCCTGACAAGTCTTTCATAGTTGTCTTCCTCTGCTTCTGCATCCTCCCAGACCAACTCTGCCTCACTTTCAAGACTGCTCCACTTTCCGGCTTTTCGCAATTCATCAATCGCTGTAAATCGGATGATCGAAAAAAGCCAGGTTTTGGGAAACTGCCCGTCTTTCAGCTTTGCCTTTCCTTCCAAAACTTTCAAATAAACCTGCTGGACGACGTCTTTTGCCAATTCTCCATCAAATCCACAGCACTGACGAGCCCATAAGTAAGCCTCTCGGTGGTGCTGTCGAAGTAAAGTTTCGAGTTGGGTTCGGTTCATTTACACTACTTAATCGGATTGTCTGAGGATTTATATGACAAGGATTAAAAAAAGTTGGAAAGTTGTGAGGTAACAAGGTTGTAAGGTTGCAGTAACCTTACAACTTTACAACCTTACAAATATGATCCCAACTCTCCAAGGGTTTTGAAACCCTTGGAGAGTTGATTTAGACTACTATGTGGCCCCAACTAATCCGCCAATTCCGACACCATCTGAAGCTGGAGCGTTCTCTTAGTGAAAATTCTATCGAAGCTTACACCAGAGACGTTGAAAAGCTTGCTGCTTTTGCCGCAGCCGAATTTTCCGGGAAAGGCCCCTTGGAAATGGAATTGGAGCACCTTCGCCGTTTTGTCAATGCCTTGGCCAAGTTGGAGATTTCGGCTTTTTCACAAGCCCGGATTATTTCGGGAATCAAAGCTTTTTATCGCTTTTTGATGTATGAGGACAAGATCAAAGAGGATCCGGCCCAACTACTCGAAGCGCCAAAGCTTGGGCGGAAACTTCCGGACACGCTCAGCTTTCAGGAAATCGAAAAACTGCTGGAAGCGATTCCGCTTGGAGAAACCGAAGGCCATCGCAACCGGGCCATGCTGGAAATGCTTTACAGTTCCGGACTTCGGGTATCTGAATTGACCGAGCTGAAAAAGAGCCAAATCTTCTCGGAAATTGGCTTTCTGAAGATTGTGGGAAAAGGAAACAAGGAGCGACTGGTTCCGATCGGAAAAGATGCACTGAAGTACCTCAAGATCTATCAGGAGCAAGTTCGAGTGCATCAGACGCCAACCAAAGGCCATGAAGAGTTTGTTTTCCTAAACCGTCGGGGACAGAAACTTACACGGGTAATGATTTTCCTGATTATCAAAAAGACGGCTGAGCAAGCCGGGATTAAAAAAAATATTAGTCCGCATACTTTCCGGCATTCCTTTGCAACACACCTGATCGAAGGGGGAGCGGATCTGAGAGCTGTGCAGGAAATGCTTGGTCATGAAAGCATCACTACAACGGAGATTTACACCCATTTGGATCGAGATTATTTAAGGCAGGTGCTGACAGATTTTCATCCGAGGAAATGATTTGATTTCGGATTTCGGAAATTGGATTTCGGATTTTTAAAAACACGAAATGCACATGGTCGAATAAAAGTTTTTGCCTAATCGTAATGAAATCTACATTTAGCAATCAAAATCTCATCCCCTTTGACTTGGTAAATGAGTCGGTGCTCCTCGTCAATTCTCCTAGACCAAAATCCAGAATATTTATGCTTAAGAGGCTCAGGTTTGCCGATTCCGTCAAATGGATTTCTTGAAATATCCTTCAATAAATCATTGATTCGCTTTAGTTTTTTCCTGTCGGTTTTTTGCCAAAAAAGATAGTCCTCCCAAGACTCATCCACAAAAATCAACTTCATTCCTCAATCAGATCTTTGGTAAATGATTTACCGGATTTTAGTTTTTCAATTGCGGAGTCTAATCTTTTTTCATTTTCACGAGAAGATAATTCGTGTTGGGTGGCTTGAAGGGAATTGTATTCTGCTAAAGACATGATGACCACGCCATTGTCTTTTCCACGATTTATGATGAGCGTTTCAAAGTTTTGAGTGACACGATCAAAATATTTTTTGATGTCGTTCCTGAAATCAGACAATGTGGTCGTAATCATGAGTTTTGTTATTTATGTACAAATATATGTACATATTAATGTAAAAAGGAAAATCTAAAAGTCTAATTTTAACCGCTTGGAAATCACTGAGCCTAAAACATCTTTTATCGTATTAATATTTTAAAATTCATAGCATGAAAAAGCTTATCCACTTTTTAGTCTCTTTATCCATTTTCGCCTCCTGCACCACTTCCAAAATCTATACTTCTCGCTCTTGCTCGGTTTGTCTGAATCCAAATGATGGGATTCTATTGCTTCCGTTAGCATGGGAACCCAGCTTTCAGCTGCTTAGTGTCGCTGAGAAAAACCAGCTGGAAAGGCAGATTTTAAGTGATTTGAGGGGAAAAGGCTTTACAAAAATTGAGCTTTATGACCAACTCGATTATGAATTGCTCAAGTCTTGAATCAAAGATCTGAACGATCCCAGCCAACGGGCTAAAATCGAATCCGAATTAGGATATACTTATCTTCTCGGACTTTCATTGGGGCCTACTCGGGAGGGAGAAGGCTGGTCATATCAGACCGACCAGGAGGCATACGATCTCGCTCCAGAACCTGACATGGAGGTAAGCGCAATCCTAAGAATAGCCTTGATTGAGACCAAAACAGGAGAAATCGTTTCTGATAACACCGTAGTTTCCGAAAACTCTGGCTTCAGCAAATCAGACAAAGACGGAGGTTCCGACTACTGGAATTTTGCGTCCATATCGGGCGTGATCCGATCAGGTGTGGGAAAGGGAGTTGACTTTTTGGCAAAGAACTGCGGATGTTAATTCAGCCAATACTCAAATCGAGTCGATATTGAATTTCAGAATCAAGTTAGGATCAGGGCAGTTTTTTCGATAAAACTCCAAATCCTTTTCTGCCGCAACCCCGGGATAATCTCCACTATTTTCTCCCAAATCCCACATCAACTGAAAGTGCAAATGTGGAGGCCAATCTCCATTTTCCGGGTAGGGTCCGACATTGCAGAGTAGATCTCCTGATTTAATTTCTTTTCCTATTTCTAAATTTTCCAGATCACTTCGAAAGAGATGACCATACAGCGAAAACAACTTTTTCCCTGCAAGGTCATGCTCCAATATGATCGTTGGGCCGTAATTTCCAAAACCAACATTGTCTTGGAAGCTGTGGACTTTTCCATCCATTGGAGCATAAACCGAAACCCCGGCTTTGGTCCAAATGTCAATTCCTAGGTGGATATTTCTAAAATCGGCTTCTGTTGTGGCAAAAACTTCACTTCGACTGTAAATCGCACGGTTTTCCAGATAGCCTCCGATCCCGTATTTTTTGTTTTTCCCTTTCAGCTTTCCGAAAACATATCGGTCAAATTCTTCAGTATCAACGAGATTTAGGAATTTCAATTCGCTGTTTGCGGCAGTAAAATCAAGTTTTAGGGTATTTTTTGCGGTGAGCTTTTCGCCCATAATCGGTGAAAACTCAAAATCAATCCAATTCATTCTGTGAAAATATAGATTCAAAAAGAATAATTTCGATATCTGTACCCGGATGGGTGAATTTCACTTTTCTCCAATCTCTTTCCCCATTTCTCTGAGTTTATCCTTCCCCCTTCGGATTATTTTTCTAATTTTGCGCCAATTTGGACGTAAGTAATTTCTCTCTCCCTATCCCACCTCGAAATGCCAAAAGACAGTAGCATCAAGCACGTTCTCATCATCGGTTCAGGTCCCATCGTCATCGGCCAAGCTTGCGAATTTGACTATGCAGGCTCTCAGGCAGCTCGCTCACTTCGTGAAGAAGGCGTTATCGTGACGCTTATCAACTCCAATCCGGCCACGATCATGACCGATCCTGTGACTGCCGACAATGTGTATTTGCTTCCTCTGGAAAAGAAATCCATCAAGAAAATCCTGACCGAACATCCGGATATCGATGCTGTCCTTCCGACTATGGGTGGACAAACGGCTTTGAATCTAGCTATCGACTGTGATAAAGCTGGAATCTGGCAAAACTTCGGGGTAAGAATGATCGGAGTGGATATTGACGCAATCGAGACTGCTGAAAACCGTGAGAAATTTAAGGCTCTGATGGAGGAGTTGGGAGTTGGCGTCTGTATCGGAGATACGGCTACTTCCTTTTTGCAAGGCAAAGAAATCGCCCAGGAAATCGGATTTCCGTTGGTTATCCGTCCCTCATATACCCTAGGTGGTACTGGAGGAGGTTTTGTGGAGAAAGAAGAAGACTTCGAAAAGGCCCTGACCGTAGGTTTGCAGGCTTCACCAACCCACGAAGTGCTCATCGAGCAAAGCATCATGGGCTGGAAAGAATACGAGCTGGAGGTGATGCAGGATTCGATTGGAAACATGATCGTGATTTGTTCAATCGAAAACTTTGACCCTTGTGGTGTACACACAGGCGACTCCATCACGGTAGCTCCGGCCATGACACTTCCTGATACGGTGTATCAAGAGCTGCGAAATCAGGCCATCAAGATGATGAAAGGCATCGGGAATTTCGCAGGTGGATGTAACGTCCAGTTTGCGGTAAGCCCGGATAATAAGACCATCATCGGAATCGAGATCAACCCACGGGTTTCCCGATCCTCAGCTTTGGCATCCAAGGCTACAGGATATCCTATTGCAAAAGTTGCAGCGAAATTGGCCATCGGATACAATCTGGATGAACTGACCAATACGATTACCGGGACAACCTCGGCATTTTTTGAGCCTGCGATCGACTACGTGATCGTGAAAGTGCCTCGCTGGAACTTTGATAAATTCAAAGGCTCTGACCGTCGCCTGGGACTTTCGATGAAAGCTGTGGGTGAAGTCATGGGCATCGGCCGCAACTTCCAAGAAGCACTTCAGAAAGCCTGTCAATCACTCGAAATCAAAAGAAACGGTCTGGGGGCTGACGGCAAAGAGCTGAAAGATCAGGCGCAGATTCTATACTCGCTGGCCAATCCTAGCTGGAACAGGCTGTTCCACATATATGACGCCTTCAAGCTGGGTATTTCTTTCCGCACGATCCACGACCTGACCAAGATCGACAAGTGGTTCCTGAGACAGATCGAGGAACTGATCCATTTCGAAGCGGAAGTCGAGAAATATAAGATTGGGACGATTCCTAAGGAAGTGATGGAGCGCGCCAAGAAGATGGGCTACGCTGACCGACAGATTGCACATCTGCTGGATTGCTTGGAGAGTGAAGTGTTCAACAAGCGATACGACGAAATGGGGATCAAACGGGTGTACAAACTCGTAGATACTTGCGCTGCTGAGTTTGAAGCACAGACTCCTTATTATTATTCCACATTTGGAGAGGAAAATGAATCCGTAAGATCCGACAGGAAGAAAGTCGTGGTCTTGGGTTCAGGTCCTAACCGCGTCGGCCAAGGTATTGAGTTTGACTACTCTTGCGTCCATGGAGTCTTGGCTGCAAAAGAATGCGGCTACGAGACCATCATGATCAACTGTAACCCTGAGACAGTATCCACTGACTTCGATATTGCCGACAAACTTTACTTCGAACCGGTATTCTGGGAGCATATCTACGAAATCATCCTACAGGAAAATCCAATTGGAGTTATTGTGCAGTTAGGCGGTCAAACGGCTTTGAAGTTGGCTGAAAAGCTTGATAAATACGGAATCAAGATCATCGGAACAAGCTTTGAGGCGCTTGACTTGGCTGAAGATAGAGGTCGATTCTCCACGCTGCTCAAAGACTTGGGCATCCCTTATCCTGAGTTTGGTACCATCCACAATACAGACGAAGCCTTGGAGCTTTGCAAGACCATCGGCTTCCCGCTGTTGGTTCGCCCAAGCTATGTGCTCGGTGGACAAGGGATGAAGATTGTGATCAACGAAAAAGAGCTCGAGCAGCATGTCGTCAATGTCCTGAGAGATATTCCAAACAATGAAATTCTGCTTGACCACTTCCTCGAGAATGCGATTGAAGCAGAGGCCGATGCGATTTGTGACGGTGAAAACGTCTATATCATCGGTATCATGCAGCATATCGAACCAGCAGGTATTCACTCTGGAGATTCGTACGCGGTATTGCCTCCATACAACTTGGGCGACCTGGTCATGCGACAAATTGAGGTTCACACCCAAAAAATCGCTTTGGCATTGAAGACGGTCGGTCTGATCAATATTCAGTTTGCGATAAAGAATGACAAGGTTTACATCATTGAAGCCAATCCACGCGCTTCCAGAACTGTACCGTTTATATGTAAAGCCTATCAGGAACCTTATGTGAATTATGCCGTAAAGGTGATGTTGGGTGAGAAAAAGGTAACGGATTTTGAATTCAAACCCGTGAAAAAGGGTTATGCAATCAAAGAACCTGTATTTTCTTTCCACAAATTTCCGAATGTCAACAAGGAACTCGGTCCTGAAATGAAATCCACCGGTGAATCGATTTATTTTATTGACGACTTGATGGATGATTATTTCCTGAAGATCTACTCAGAGCGAAACCTCTATCTAAGTAGATAATCTGATTTCCCTAAATCTGAAAAACTTTGGTAAAATTTCTTGTAATACTTCTAGGGGTGGGTTGGCTTTTGGGTCAACTCATCCGCTATTTTATCCGATCCAAGCTGGCCAAGTTTGCCAAGCAGGTCAACGAAGCCGCTATGGAGCAACAGAGAGCCCAACAGCGCGCTTCAAGACCAAAAGATGCGGTGAATGTGGATTTTATTCCGAAAGAGGAACTGGAAAAGAGGAAAAAAAATATTGAAGGCGGCGAATACGTCGATTACGAAGAAGTGAAGGAGTAATCCTTCACTTTTTTATTTTACTCTTTTGCACCAAAAAACCTTAAACCCACTTCCTGTTTTGGTGCCAATCAAAAAATCCTCACCACCGTCTTTCAAGCCCAGCTTCTTTTTCAGGTCTTCGGCTCCGATGACATAGTTTCGGCAGATTACATTGACTTTGCCCGAGGGGAAAAGTGTTTTGATTTCCTGCTTTTTGGGAGAAATTTCTTGGATGACTTCGAAAACCCGACCTGGAATTTCAGAAGGAATGGAATCTGAGGTGTAGAGGTGACTGTTTTTCTCCAGTTTTTTCAATCCAAATCGTTCGCCAAAAAGCTTAAAAGCCCCTGCTTTCAATATCCCACTTATGGGTTCGACAAGGTATTTTTCAGCTTCTCCTAGGATCGAAATAGCTTTTTCCTCCTCTTCAAACTGATATCCAAAAGCTGGAAAATCACTGCCCAAATCCCTGACTTCAATTTTCTTTCCGCCTGTTAAATTGTCACTTTCCCAAAAAAGTAAAACCTCTTTCACCTCATTTTTAACTGAAACGACGGTGATTTTTTGAATTTCAGGCAGTTCAGATAACGCCTGTGAAATGTCTAGCATTGGGGAAAGCTTGAGAAGAATTTTGTCAGCTTTACTTTTTATCAAATCCCATGAACCCACCACATCGGGCTGGCAATCCTGAATTTTGTAAAGCTTTTGATTTCCGCTACCCCTGCGCGCTGGATCGGCATAGATGAGATCGAATTTCAAATCTGTATTTCTCAAAAATTCCAATCCGTCACCGGAGATGATTTCAAATTTTCCTGGAGAAAGGATCTCTAAATTATGCCGGGCAATTGCTGCCAATTCTTCGTTTTGCTCACAATAGATCGCTTTTTCGAAGGTTGGACTCAGGTAAAAACTGTCCACTCCAAATCCTCCTGTCAGGTCAATCATCAGTTTGCCGGATAGCTTCTTTGCTTTGAATCTGGCAGTTTCCTCTGAGGAACTTTGTTCTAGGGAAATCGAAGCAGGAAAAATAATGCGGGGATCGGCCACCCATTCTGGAAGTTTTTTGGCGGCTTTTTGCCGGGCAGAAATCTGCTGAGCTGCTTCTTTCAGGTCAAAAGTGACCTTTCCCCGATATTTTAAAAGCAAAAGTGCAGGATCCTCACTGAGATGATCCTGCACAAATTGTCTAAATTCAGCGCTATGAAACTCGCTGAAATCCATTAAACAAGTCCTTTTTCCAAAAGGTATTCTGCAATCTGAACGGCATTGGTCGCAGCACCTTTTCTAAGGTTGTCAGCCACAATCCACATGTTTAGGGTGTTAGCTTGAGATTCATCTCTTCTGAGACGTCCAACGAATACTTCGTCTTTCTTATGTGCTGTGATAGGCATTGGATAGATGAAGTTGGTTGGATCATCCTGTACGATTACGCCTGGAGCTGATTCCAAAAGACTTCTAACTTCGGCCAGATCAAAATCTTGTTTGAATTCCACGTTTACAGCCTCAGAGTGACCGCCCATAGTTGGGATTCGCACAGTGGTAGAAGTCACTTGAATGGTATCGTCGCTGAAGATTTTCTTGGTTTCGTTGATCATTTTCATCTCTTCCTTGGTGTAGCCGTTTGGCTGGAACACGTCAATGTGCGGAAGGACGTTCATATCGATCTTGTGAGGATAGACCATGTCAGGAGTAGTTCCTGCACGCTCTGCCATCATTTGATCAACCGCGGCTTTGCCTGTTCCGGTCACCGACTGGTAGGTAGAGACTACAACTCGCTTGATGCCATAGCGCTGACGCAGAGGCTCCAATGCCAACACCATCTGAATGGTGGAGCAATTTGGATTGGCAATGATTTTATCAGTTGCAGTGATTTCTTTGGCGTTGATTTCCGGGACTACCAGCTTTTTGCTTGGATCCATTCTCCAGGCAGAAGAATTGTCGATGACGAAAGTGCCAGCTTCAGCAAATTTTGGAGCCCACTCTAGAGAAGTACTTCCACCTGCTGAGAAAATTGCAATTTCAGGTTTGGCTGCTACGGCATCAGCAAGACCGATTACCGTGTGTTTTTTACCCTTATACTCGATCTGTTTACCCACTGATCGCTCGGAAGCCACCAATAGTAATTCGTCATAAGGGAAATTGTGCTCAGCGAGCACTTCGAGGATTTCGGTACCAACCAGTCCGGTAGCACCTACTACAGCCAGTTTCATTGGATAATAGGTTTAAATTGATTTTGGTCTGCAAAAGTAAGGACTAAGCGTTCATTTTCAGGATTGTGGTTGAAAATTTTCTATTGTTTTTAGTAAAAGATTAGACAGAAAGTCTCCGTTTTTATATATTTAGGTAAGACTTTTTAAAACATTTTTTAATGAAGAGTCACTTTTTCAAAATGGCATTTTGGCTTTTTCTCCTCTGGTTTTTTGGGGGAGTCCAAAATATTTTTGCACAGAATCAGGATTTTGAATCTGATTTTCAGTCCTTAAGTTATCCGCTTGAGTTTCTGCCCGGGTGGTATGGAAATGAAGTCAACGCCACATCCTCACGGGTTTTTCAGGTTTCAGGATTGGGGAAAGCCGGTAGCAAAGCTCTTGCGGTGCAGCCTATTAGCACGTTTAACGGGAAAATTTGGATTCGCTTGAGTCCCGGTGATTTCCAAAATCCAGAAGTGGAGTTTTATGCAAAATCGATCCAAATCGGAAGTGGAAATCGCCCGGTTTTGGTTTTTTATTCTTGGGGAGAAAATCTGGATGGAGAGTTTTCGGAACCTGTCCAAATTGGCCTTGATGCTGAATTTTCAAATGAAAATCAGGAATTCAGAAAATTTGGTATTCAGATTCCCGAAGGTTTAAAATCTGCCACAAAAGCTGTTTTAGTTTTGGAAATTCGATATGGGCCTGGTTCTGGAAGTGCCGCAAGGTGGATCATGGATGACTTTCAATTTGGGGATTTAGTCAAGGACGAAACTCAGCCCAAAGTCCATGAAGTGAAAGGATATAGTGAAAACTCACTTCTCATTCGGTTTTCAGAAAAGGTCGACCCAGTGTTTTCGACAATACCTTTGGCCTATGGTCTGAATGGTGAAAATCCGGAAAAAGCTGAATTGCTGAAGGATTCGCTGGTTGTGCTTACTTTTTCCGAATTGCTTGAGCAGGGAGAAGATCATCAAATTTCGATTAGCCAGATTCCTGATTTGGAAGGGAATTTTCTACGGGACACCACGGTCACTTTTACATTCTTTGATCCCACCTCGATTTCGGAGAAGGCATTGGTAATAAATGAGCTAATGCCAGCGCCAAGAGCCGGTCAGGACCTCCCAAACGTGGAATTCATTGAGCTTTTTCATGCTGGAGAAAATGAATTTAGGCTTGATGGAGTCCGTCTTTCAAACTCCAAATTGGAAACTGCTTTGGGAGAATTTTGGCTTAAACCAGGTGAATACCTGATTTTGGCTCCCGAGAGCTCAGCTTCACAGTTTATAGAATACGGGCAGGTGCTTCAGGTAAAAAACTGGGCAACTTTACTTAATTCCGGTGATCAGGTTACCATAAAATCTTCGAAAGGTGTCAATATTGATCAAGTCTCATTTACCACCTCGACTTGGGGAGGAGGTGAATTTGCAAATGGTGGATATAGTTTGGAGGTGCCAAACCCGAATTTCCACTGTGACAATTCAGGTTTGTTGAAACCTTCACTAAATCCACTGAGAGGGACTCCAGGGACTCAAAACTCCATTTTTGATCCCGATCCTGAAATTGCTCAGCCGAAATTGGTTTCTGCGTTTTTCAGTGATTCCACGGTGATTATTCTTCTGTTTTCCAATCCGATTTTGCCCAAATTGAAAAAAGAGAATCTTTCAATTTCGCCTAATCAGGAAATTGACAGTTTAATTTATTTGACAGGAATTGATATTCTGATTTTGCTCAAATCCCCAGCTGAATCCAACCTTGTCTATTCCGTTAAGATGAATGGGCTTTTTGATTGCCATGGAAATCCACTTCCGGATCAAGAAATCAATCTTGTACTTCCTTCGATTCCTGAAAAGGGTGACTTGATCATCAATGAGCTGCTTTTTAATCCCCGAACCGGAGATCCAAAATTTGTAGAAATAATAAACATCAGCCAAAAATACCTGAGCCTGGAAGGCTGGGCTTTGGCAAATTCAGTGGATGGGGAAAATCCAGACCAGGTAAAGGTTTTCGGAATTCCGGGATTGATTTTGGAGCCGGAAGGCTACCTTACTATTACGACTGACCCCAGTTCTCTGCGATTGGCCTATCCCAAATCTTCCCAGGGAAATTTTCTCTCAATCTCCTCTTTGCCAAGCTATCCCATTTCGGGCGGAACTGTTTATTTGATTTCCGCCCAGGGGCAAATAGAGGAAAGCTTTTCTTATGACGAAGATCTCCATCATCCGCTTCTCAGTGATCCAAAAGGAGTCTCGTTGGAGAGGATTTCTCCCACAACTCCTACTTCACAGAGATCAAACTGGCAATCGGCCTCCGGAAATGAAGAGTTTGCAACCCCTGGCCGGAAAAACTCACAGGAAATTTCCGGAGAATTTGAAGCAGAATTAATCAGAATTGAGCCTGAAGTCTTTGATCCGGAGGGAAGTTCTGGGCCGGCTTTTACCAGCATAAGCTACCAGTTGGATCAGTCGGGTTGGGTCGGCACATTTAAAATCTACTCTTCAGGGGGGCAATTGATCCAGACTTTAGCCCAAAATCAGCTGCTGGGGACCAGTGGACTTTTGACTTGGACGGGAACAGATGCTTCAGGCAAACAGGTCAGAGCGGGTTATTATGTGCTTGTGGCAGAGCTATACGAGCCTGGTGGCAAAACCAGTTTGATAAAAAAAACGATTGTGGTGGCTACGCGTCTTTAATTTCACTTTTTTATGGGTTAAAACTCAAATTTTCAGTATTTTGAGTTTCAATTATTTAAACCCATGAACCGAGATATTATTACCATCGCCCTGCAGGAGTTAGTACTTCGAGAAGGGAAGAATATGAAAGAAGTTCAGCAATATTTGAGAATGCGGTATAGCATCGAAGCCGATGAGTTGGTTTTGAATAGGAGGTTGGAAAAAATTCTCCAGACTGAGAAAGCCGTCGCCTGACGGCTTTTTTTTATTTTGGAAAGATTCCATAAACGATATAGTTGAAAATTCTTTTTCCATTTTCTGTATCAGTAAACCAAGGGTGGATTATAATTGATTGATTATGAATGAATAGTGAATATCGGGATCAATGATTGACTTTTTTTGATATGGACTTTTCAAAAACCAAGTTTTTTAATTTTTGCAAATCCCAAAGTCCAGCGTATTTTAGGGAACCAAACCCTTAAAAATCCGTCCCAATACTAAATTTAACCCTTCATTTATCATGAGCTTGGAAGAAAAAACCGCATATTCTCAGGAGGAATTGAAAGAATTTGAAGGGATCATCCTTCAGAAACTTGCTGTTGCAAAAGAAGAGTTGTCCTCATTGAAAGAAAGTCTCAGTAAGAAAAATGACAGTGGTACGGATTATACCGCTTCTACATCCAAGCTTCTTGAAGACGGTGCAGATACCTTGGAAAGAGAAAGTCTGAGTCAGCTAGCCGCCCGCCAGCAAAAGTTTGTGATCAACCTGGAAAATGCCCTCATACGGATCAAAAACGGAACCTATGGAATCTGTGTGGATACCGGTAAGTTAATTTCAAAGGAGAGACTTAAAGCCGTGCCACATACCATGCATTCCATAGAAGCCAAACTCGCCAAGAAGTAAGTGTGGAATTTCTTCACCGGCATATTGAAGCTTTGATTTTTTGTGCCCCGGAGCCCTTGGCGGTTTTGGAGATTTCAAAGTGCCTGAATGAAATGTTTGGTACTGAGGTGCCGCTTGATCACATCGAATCGGCTATCTATGATTTGAGAAAGAAATTCAATCAAGAGGATTTTGCCTTTTCTTTGGAGCATTTGGGGGGTGGATACCAATTTTTGACCAAACCAGCCTACCAAGTCAGTATCAGTATTTTATTGCGGCAGCAGTCTCAAAAAAGGCTGTCGACGGCCCAATTGGAGACACTTTCTATTATTGCCTACAAGCAACCGATTACAAAAGGTGAAATCGAACAGATTAGGGGTGTAAACAGTGATTATTCTGTTCAAAAGCTCCTGGAAAAAGAGCTTATTGAAATCAAAGGAAAATCAGAAGGTGTTGGGAAGCCTTTGATTTACGGGACTTCTGAAAAATTCATGGAGTACTTTGGGATTAATTCGATCAAAGATTTGCCTCAACCCAAGGATTTTTCCCAACCCGAAAATCAAATCGGGGAGGAGCGGGAATAACCTTTCAGACTGGCTTAACTTTGGCCAATCTTGAGACTAGGTATTTTCTCCCAGATCCTACTTCCTCACATAGAACCCTAGTCCTGCGTGTTTCTCCTTTTTGGAATTTTCTGCCTGAAAGGATGAATTGCCTTCCGGGCATCAAATCTGACAAAAAGATTTCTTCTTCCCTCGATTCAGAAATCAGATCGTACTTACTCATTTCTTTCATCAGAAAAAGATCTCTTGAGGAACTCGCCGAGGGATTCTGCATGTGATGCCTTAAAGGAATCAGGATATCCCTCGGGAAAACATCGTCATTTAAAACTGGTCCGATCAGGGTTTGGAATTCCTTTTTCCATTCATTGCCATGAGGGGAAAGTCCAAATCCATATTTTTCAAAAGCATGTAAATGCGCGACCTCGTGAATGTATGTCAGTAGGAACTGATAGGAATTTAGGTCAGAGTTGATGGTGATGGTCTGGATTTTTCGGTCTTTGCGATAGCGAAAATCCCCTAGTTTGGTGATTCTTGGTTTTTGGACTTTAAAGGAGAATGGAATTTTTTGCCAAAGATCTAGGCAATAGGCAACAGCAGGAAGTGGCAAATGTTTTTCAAAAATTTTCCTGAGTTGATCGGTGGGATTCATTGCCCTAAAAATAAAAAAAGAGTCCCGAATTCGGGACTCTTAATTTCTTTCCTTTTAATCGGGATTGATTACTGAGCTGGAGTAGCAGCAGTAGTGTCAGCAGCAACTGCAGTAGTGTCTACAGCAGGAGTTTCAACAACTGGAGTTTCTTCAACTACAACAGTTTCTTCAACTGTAGTTTCTTCAGTTGTCTTGTTACCGCAAGATGCAGTAGCGATCAAGCCAGCGATTGCGAAAATTGCAAATACCTTTTTCATTTGTTATGGTTTTCTTAATTACGGTGCAAAGGTACTAGTATTATTTGCATTTGCACAAGTACTGATCAAATATTTTTTATTTGTTTTTATAAACTATTTTGACCGGAACTCCCTCGAAATCAAAATTTTCCCGGATACGGTTTTCAAGATATCGGGTATAGGGGTCCTTGATATATTGAGGGAGGTTGCAGAAAAATGCAAATACAGGGTTTTTGGTTGGCAATTGAGTGACATATTTGATTTTGATGTATTTTCCCTTCCATGCCGGTGGCGGATATTTTTCAATTTCCTGGAGGAGGACATCATTCAATTTGGAAGTAGGGACACGTCGGGTCTTATTTTCATAAACTTTTACAGCCAATTCAATTGCCTGGAAAATCCGCTGTTTGTCCATTACCGAGGTGAAAATAATCGGTATCCATTTGTTTTCTCCCAGTCGGTCGATCATGTCGTCCTTGATAGTTTTCATGGTCTTATGATCTTTTTCGATCAAATCCCACTTATTCACCATGATCATGATTCCTTTATTGTTTTTGATAGCAAGGGAAATCAGGTTGATGTCCTGAGCTTCGAGGCCTCGCGTGGCATCGATCATGACGATAACTACATCCGATTCCTCCAATGTTCTGAGGGAACGCATCACGGAGAAAAACTCCACGTCCTCTTTTACTTTGGCCTTCTTTCTGATCCCGGCCGTGTCAGTGATGATGAAGTCTTGCCCATATAGTTTATACCTGGTATGGATTGCATCGCGGGTTGTCCCGGCTTCATCAGTCACTATGGAGCGCTCCTGTCCTAGCAAGGCATTCAAAAATGAAGACTTACCAACATTTGGACGGCCGAGGATTGAGATTTTTGGAATGCCTGCATCCGGATCTTCGATTCCTTCGTCTTCGAAATGCTTGATCACTTCATCCAGGAGTTCGCCGGTACCGCTTCCACTTGCTGAGGCAATCGGATAAATTTCAAAGTCGCTGATCCCCAGTGAATAAAATTCATGAGCCATCATGGCCTTTTCGCGGTTGTCAGCTTTGTTTGCAACAATGAAGATGGGTTTTTTGGTGCCCCTGAGTTCATTGGCGAATTCGGTGTCCAAATCCGTCAATCCGTCCAGGCAATCCACTACAAAAAGGATGACATCAGCTTCTTCGATGGCAAGTTTCACCTGCTTTCTGATCTCTGCTTCAAATACATCATCCGATCCAGTCACATATCCTCCGGTATCAATAACGGAAAAAAACTTTCCGGCCCATTGGGCATGTCCATAATGGCGGTCTCGGGTGACCCCGCTCATGTTGTCTTCGATAGCCTTGCGCTCTTCTACCAATCGATTGAAAAGTGTGGACTTACCCACATTAGGTCTACCTACTATTGCTACTATATTTGCCATGATCAGGTTGGGTCGTACCCAAATTTTTTAAGTTTCAATTTATTTTTTCTCCAGTCCTGCTCCACCTTTACAAAGGTTTCGAGAAAGACCTTTTTTCCGAAAAATTTCTCCAGTTCCGTTCTGGACTCAATTCCGACTTTCTTCAGCATTTTACCTTTATCACCGATGATAATGCCTTTTTGGCTGTCTCTCTCGCAATAAATGGTCGCGCGGATTTTGATGATCGTCTCTTCTTCATAAAAATCCTCAATGGCCACTTCCGTGCTGTAAGGGATTTCTTTTTTGTAATTGTTGAAAATCTTTTCGCGAATGATCTCAGAGGCAAAGAACCGCTCAGGGCGGTCAGTTAGTTCCTCTTTGTCATAAAAAGGAGGATGAACTGGTAGCCGATCTACAATTTCCTGGAGAATCCGTTCGGTATTGAATTTTTCCAGAGCGGAAATTGGGATGACAGTTTCGGATTTTATTCGGGAAGTCCAATAGGCTGTGACTTCTTCAAGTTGACCTTCTTTGGCTAGGTCAATTTTGTTGATTACAAGCAAAACCGGGACTCCGGAGGCGTTGATCTTGGTGATTATTTCCTCGATTTCTTCGTCGGTTTCATAGAGATCAGAGACAAATACGATCACATCCGCATCCTCCAGAGATAGGTTGACAAAGCTCATCATATTCTTGTGAAGCTCATACTTTGGCTTAAGCATCCCAGGAGTATCAGAAAAAACGATCTGATATTCATCTGTATTTATCAGGCCCAAAATCCGGTGGCGGGTGGTCTGAGCTTTGGAAGAAACAATGGAAAGCCGCTCACCCACAAGGATATTCATAAGAGTGGACTTGCCCACATTGGGTTTACCCACGATGTTGATGAAGCCAGCTTTATGGTTTTGAGCGGTCATTTTTTTATTTTTTTTGCAAAGGTACTTGATTTTTGAGAGTTTGTCCTTACCTTTGCATCACAATATCGCGGGATGGAGCAGTTGGTAGCTCGTCGGGCTCATAACCCGAAGGTCACAGGTTCGAGTCCTGTTCCCGCTACTTTTAGACTCCGAACAATGTAAAAATTGTTCGGAGTTTTTTGTTTTTCAGGCAATTAGAACTATTTCGAATCTATTTTATTCTGATAAATTCTAATGATTTTGTCCCCCTTTTTGTCCCCCTTTTTGTCCCCCAATTTGTCCCCCTTCTTGTCCGCCTTGAATTTTTTCGATATTTTGAACCATGATAGATTTCAAAATTTCCGCGGTTTTAAATCCGAAAAGTAAAAAGTCGCCCGACGGTGAAGCGATCTATTTGTGCATTAATCGTAAAGGGAGACACTACATTAATCTCAACCTTGAAAAGATTCCAAAAAATGCTTGGTCGGGCAAACCATTAAAATGGGTCAATAGTCAATATCTGTATGCTGATTTTCACAATCGGGTAATTGCAAGGGAAATTCATCATCTCAAAGAAATCATCCAGGATTTTTATAAGCGGAGTGAGGTTCTGACCGCTGATAAACTGAAGAACATATATCTGGTAAAACACCAAGGCAAAAGAATTAAAGGTGTTAATGGAACAATTGCTCCTGGGGCTAGTGATAAAATTTCATCCTATATCGATTACTCTCTCAAATTTGGAGCAACCAAAAAGAAAGCTGAAGGAACGAGAAAGGTATATGTGACCTTAAAGAATTTGGTTGATAGCTATAAAAGCCAGGCTGTGATGGCTGATTTGGATGAGGCTTTTGTCTTGGGGTTTATTGATTTCTTGCGGAGCGAATCAACGGATATTAATTCCGACACCACGGTTGCCAAATATGTGGATCGTCTGAAGGTGATCTATCGAGAGTATTGTGACCAGTATGGGATTCTTTTTAAGAAGCGAATATTTGAAAGACTGGATGTCGAGTCAACCAAAAGGCCTGATAAAATCATCTATGTTAATGATAAACAGTATGAACTGCTGTCTGAAATGAAATTTTCTCCTGAAGAGAGAAGACTTGAAATCACCAGGGATCTTTTTCTTTTGTTGTGCAATACAGCACTATACTATAATGATTTGATTGCAATTCGTTCTGAAAGTGGATTTGATTGGAACTTGTTGAAAGAAAATCCAGAACACTTGGTGCTTCAAGGGGAGAGAAAAAAGAACGGGGAGGAATTTTGGATCCCTCTCAATGAAACCGCAAAACGGATAGTAAATAAGTACTTTCAAGAAGGTGGAGATTATCTGTTTCCTGCAGGCGTGGCTATTTCAGAGCAGAAGTTTAACCAAAACCTGAAAGTCCTTGCAGAGAAAATTAAATTCTCGGATGTGCTTTCCAATAAGGTAGGAAGAAAGACCTTCGGAACCTGGACTGACCGACTGGGGATGGATGATAACGATATTAGAATGATATTTGGGCATTCGCCCGGCTCGGTTCTTAAGAAATATTATACCGAAAGAAGAACCCTGGAAACCTATAAGAGAATCCTTTCCTTCATTCAGCGATAAGTATGCAAAAGAAAACTAAACTGGCAATCAAACATTACCACGGGAAGGAACTTGAGAAGATTGGAAAATCATCTGCTAGCTTTCCTTTATATGTCATGGTAAGGTACAAGAATGCGAAAACCAAATTTGCATCAAGGTTGGGAATACGATTTGTGAATGAAAATGGTGGTGAGTCCTCTATCCTTAGCAATTTCAATAGAGATGTGATCAGTCTAATTGAAGACGAAGTAAAGCACATTGAACTGCTTAGAGACTATTTTGAGGATGTCTTGGCGGTTGAGTTTACACCTTCTATGGTGGTAAATGAGGTCTTCGAGAATACTGCCTTAGAGAAAGTCATTGATTATTTTGATCAAGTTTTTGAGGAAAAGGAATTGATAGAGATTCTTGCAGAAATTGATCAAGACTTGATTGATTTGTTAAATGCTGCCGGTCCTACCCGGTTTTTGTCAGGTTTAAAGCATCTTGATCTAGCACTTTTTCAGCGATTCATGGAAATTGAAGAAGTCAGACGGGTATTCGATTTTTTCAGGATTTATAAATCATTTAATTGGCCGGAGGTAAATAGGCTTCAATTTAGGATGGCGGTAATTGATGATAATCAGAATATTGCAGATTTAAAAAAATGGATGGATGATCGCTTTGATTCCGAAATGCTTCATTATTATCGACTCAATCCAATGGATTTGAATCATTGAAAAAAAACGGACACCAGTGACCGAAATTATATTTTTTCTCTATATTTGAGTAAATCAAACTCAAATCAATATGAATCAAGACACTTTTATTCCGTTTGCGGCTGTTAGCCAAAAATGGCTGGAAGAGAAATTCAAGAATCTGGAAGAGAAAATCTCGAGCATTCATCCAGCTAGTAAATCCGTTAAAGATGAATGGTTGTCACTCCAAGAATTCATGGAGGCAACGGGGGTGAAATCTCATTATTCCATTTCAAAAATGGAGTCAGTTTCCGAATCCAAAGGCCAGGAGTTTCGCTCTATGTACCGAGGGAAACGACGGTTTATTCACCAGAGAGAGGTGGATAGGTTTTTTGCGGGGGAGTTTGAGAATTAAAAAAGGAAAGGATGGCCATCCTTTCCTTTTGTTGAAAATGCGCAATAGGCAGTTCCTTGGTTTGCTTTTAACCGTCTCAAAATTAAAAACATGCTCCAAGTTGAACATTCTTTTGATCAAAATCAACCAAGGCAAGGTGGTTTAATGAACTTTTCATACCCTGACTTCGCTCGCGATAAGTCCTTATATCTAGTCGGATAAATCCTAAAAGTTTACGAAGAATTTAAAAATAGCATTTACGCCAAAATGCTAATCGAAACCTTATTGCCTAAAAAATATGACCTCAATAAATCACAATACAAACACGAACGATTCGCGTTCCGGTGACTTCCTAATCATCAAATCCGCCAATGAATGGATGGATGAAGCCAAGACTAAGCCTATTCCCAAAAAGATCTTTGGCCCGTTTTGGTATGAGGAAGAGCTATGCATACTCTTCGCTGATACCAATCAAGGTAAGTCTTTGCTTGCTGTACAAATCATCGACAGTGTATCCAAAGGAGTTCCAACCCTAGGATTGGAGATGGAGCTTAAAGCGTCCAAAGTCATCTACTTTGACCTGGAATTGACTGCCAAGCAATTTGAAATGAGATATGCTCAGTATGACAAGGAAAGGGATATACTGTTTGATCATTTCGAATTCAGTGACCTTTTCCTGAGAGCAGAAATCAATCCATATGGATTTGATGAGGCTTTTGAAGAATATGAGAGCTTCCTTTTTAAAGAGATAGAGGTTCAGGCTTCCAAGTCCGGGGCAAAAATCCTCGTAATCGACAATCTGTCTTGTGTGATTTCAGATAATGAGAAGGCCAGAAACACCACTCCTTTTTTAATAAGGCTAAACAATCTGAAGAAGATTCACGGGTGGTCGATTTTGCTCATTGCCCATACTCCAAAAAGGAATTTGTTTGCTCCGATCAGTAGAAACGACATTCAGGGAAGCAAGAGCTTTATTAATCTGATTGATTCTTGTTTCGCTGTGGGTGAAAGTCAAAAAGACCCTTCCATTAAATACTTGAAGCAGATTAAAGTCAGGTATGGTGCTTTTAAATATCCCTCCGAAAATGTCCTGGTCTGTAAAATCGGCAAAGACTCAAATTTCAGTTCATTTCGCTTCCTCCAGTTTGGAAAAGAGTCGGATCATCTAAAGCAGTTGAATCCGGTCGATAAATCTCAAATGAAGACCAAGGCCTTGGAACTCAAAAATGAAGGCCATACCAATGTGAACATAGCTCAGGAACTCGGAGTGTCAGAAGGAGCTGTAAGGAAATGGCTCAAGCAACTTGAGTTGGACGAGTAACCTCAATCGTAAAAATCGAACTGTACGAGGGGTACGAGGTGTGCGAGTAGTACGATTTCCACTTGCCTTTACCCCCTCTTTTTCTTTTTGCAGGTAGTCCGACAATTCACGACAAAAGGAAAGACAAGACTCCTTTAAATCAATAAGATGCATTATTTATGTATAGATGTATTTATATAAAAATGTAAATATTATGAACTACTCAGAGGTAAAACAAGCCGCTACCAAGATCAAACAGGAATTCCCGGTGCTCGATTATTTCCATAGCCTGGTCAAATCCGGATTTCTTAAGTACGAAGGCATCCACGGAAAGGAATATTTTTTCGGCTTTATGGAACAGAGAACTGGCTCGATTGCAGTGGATGACAAAGCCAATGTGTGGTATGATCATGCCGCTGGAAAAGGGGGAGATATTATCGCTGCGGTTCAGGAATTTGAAAACAAAACCTTCTTCGAGTCAGTGGAAAGTCTTTCTGGATCCGTTCCGGTTAGAGAATTTCTTCCAAGACAAAAACCAGAGATCGCTCCGAAGATAGTGGTAGAGAAAGTTTGCGAGATCAGCCATGATGCATTGATTCAATACATTCAAAGAAGGGGAATTGATCTTCAAGATATTGCACCCTTTGGTAAAGAGGTGCATTGGCGGAATAAGGGAAAGCGATATTTCGCAGTTGGTTTTCCGAATGAATCGGGCGGATGGGTACTCCGATCCTCCATTTTTAAGGGAAATATTCTCGGAGGAGGCATTTCGATTCAGATTTTTGGGGCCGCTAAAAGCATCAAAGTTTTTGAAGGCTGGTTTGACTTCTTGAGCTATATGAATCATTCCGAAGCTACAGATTTCAAAGCCATCATTTTAAACAGTACAGCCAATCTTAGTCTGCGGCTAATGCTTGATATTTTGAAGGAAAGACAGAAAGTAGAACTCTACTTAGATAACGACGCTACCGGGGAGACCTATACTAATGGCTTTATCAAGGTTGCTAAACTGTACCAATATTGTCTTCAAAATGGATTGACTACTGATTGGGATTTGACTGCATTGAGAAGTCGAAAGGACAAACTTGGACAGTTGATAGTCAACCTAAAAATAGAGGAGTCAAAAGTAGAGGAGATTTTGAAAATGAAGGTGGATATTTTCGACCAAAGGGAGATTTATTCTAATTATGAGGATTTGAATGCGTTTTTGGTTGGAATAATGGCCCGGTGAAAAGGAGGCGTTCAAAATCTTTCCCTAATCTTCATTTTCATCCAAAAAGTCATTTTGTTATTGCTTTAGCAACTCTCTAATGCCCATTTTTCCCTGAATTGTTTCTTGGCATCGCCAAACCCTTTTTCATTTTTTACAAAGAGATGAGTAGGTGAACCTGAATTCCGGAATAAGTTAGCCCTTTATCCTCAGGGTGGCCAAGAGCTTCCGGCATAAAGCTCACCCGCAATTCTCAGCTGGTTTATTCCTTTTCCTCTTGGCCTTGCTCGGAACAGGGCTGAGGTCATTCCATAATTCATGTTTCACCAAAACTCAAAAAAATTATGGAATCCTTAACTCAATCATTCCACTTCAATGAAGTCGCAGAAATTACACTGTCATATCGGCCAAAAATCAAAGCAAGCCAACGTCCAAAAGTTACTTGCTCTAGGCAAGTTTATGATGTCTTGTTGAAATTCTGGAATTCTGACGCGCTGGAGTACATTGAGCAGTTTCAAGTGATGCTTTTGAGCAGAGGAAACCGAGTATTGGGTATTTGCACTATCAGTACCGGTGGAACTGCTGGAACTGTGGTAGATCCTAAAGTGGTCTTTGCTGCTGGATTGAAAGCGAACGCATCATCCCTAATCTTAAGTCATAACCATCCCAGTGGAAATCTACAACCATCCGAACAGGATAGAAGACTGACTCGAAGACTGGTAGAAATCGGTCGAGCTTTGGATCTTCCCATTGTGGATCATGTGATTCTAAGTTCAGAAGGATACTTTTCTTTCGCAGATGAAGGGGAGCTTTAGCTTCCTTTTTTCTTGTTGCTGGATTAAAATTGTCAGGATAGCAACAATTCACAGGCACTATTTGTCAGTTTCCAACTAAAATGTGGTTTTCCCTCTTGATCAAATCACCCAATTGCTTAATTTGACAAAAGGATCAGCCAAAGAATCAGCTTTGAGCACAGCAGATAAATGCGATAATGAAAAAGAGTGTGAGATTCATAGAGATGCTGGCAACAATTTGAAAAAAATGAACCAAGAGCTTGAGAAACAGGTACTAGATATTATAAAGTCAGAGACAGATGCGCAACTTTGGACTATTGGTGAAGATGCAAAATTAAGAATGCCCATCATATCGTACCAGCTGATAATTAATGATCTGCAAATAGCAGTTGATTCTATAAAAAAGGCTGTGATACTGACGGAGAAATTTGAGAAACTTGATGATTTAATTGTTTCAGCACTTTGGACTCAAGCTATAATGCGCTATTCACGATGTTTCAAAAAATCAGATGATGGATACAGTTCACTAGAGCCTGAAAAATATATAGTTAGCAACAGATCGAAGACTTTTCACTCCACACTAATATCAATCCGCGATAGTTTTCTTGCTCACAGGGGAAAAAATGATTTTGAACATCATATGGTAGTAGCAACCCTTCTGAAGAAAAGTAAACGATCCTATCAATTCAATTTTCAAGTTCCAAGTCTACATATTCAAGGACACTTTATTAAAAACCATAAATCGATTATAAAACACATAGAGACACTTCAAAGACGAGTTTCTTTTACATTAGATAAGAAGTGCAGAGCATTGGATAGAATCGTTTGGAATGAAATAAAAACATGATACCAACAATCCGGTTCTAGTATTTTTTTTGAAGAATTGAATACCATTTCGCTAAATTCCATAATGCTCAGCCACCGCCTTTAAAATCATATCTCGCATTGATAATTTTGATTCTCGGCCGATTTCATATTTGAGCTTGTCAAACATGGCGGTAGGAATTCGGAGGGAATAGATCTTTACATCTTCGGTGTCGAACTCTTTGCTTGATACTTTTTCTTTTTGCTGGATTTCTGGTTCGGGATTGATCAGCACTCCGATTCCTCGCTGTTTGGTGCCGAGGTTTTTATTGCCCTTGCTTGGGTCATTTAGCTTCTTAGCCATTTGTTGCTCAGTTTAATCTGTTTAGAATTTCCTCGACCAGCATTTCATAATCCTTGGCCCCATTGGACTCAGGTGCATAGTCGAAAATGGTTTGACTTTGGAGTTGGGCTTCAGCTAAGGCAACATTGATCCGGATTTTGGTATCGAACACTTTATCCTGGAGATCCTCGGTGAGTTTCTCTACAATGGTTTTGGTTAGGATTCGGTTTGGATTGATTTGGGTAATGAACACTCCTCCGATTTCCAATTTGTCATTTAGGTTGTCCCGGACTTCCTTCACTATCCCAAGAAGCCGATCCACTCCTTTGTAGGCAAAGTACTCGCCTTGAAGTGGTAGGAGAATGGTGTCACTTGCTACCATGGCATTGACGGTCAATAGCCCAACTGAAGGTGGACAGTCAATGATGATGTAGTCGTATTCTGTGCGGATTGGCTTTATGAGTTTATGGAGGATTTGCTCTCTTCCAATTTTGGATACGATCTCCATTTCAGCACCCAACAGATCGATGGAGGAGGGAACCAAGTCCAGGTTTTCGGAGACATTTAGGATCGGTAACTTTTTATTCTCCCGGATGGAATCATAAACAGATAATTCCGGATCCCCTTTTCCCAATCCCTCAGTCAGATTCGCTTGGGAATCGATATCCAATAACAATACTTTGAGACCTTTTTTGGCAAGCCCAGCACCGATGTTGATAGAGGAGGTGGTTTTGCCCGTTCCTCCCTTGTGATTCATAATGGAGATAGTCTTCATAGCTCAGTTGGTTTAACTAAAGATATGAAAATGTGTTTCCATAAAAAAGTATTTATATAAAAACGTATTTACTTTTGATTGATTCTGGACTCCAAGTTCTCGATGATCAAGTTCTTCGATCTTACCAATTCGTTGTATGAGTTATTTTCAGCAGAGAGTCGTTTTACCTCATTTTGAAGTCTCTCGATTTCGGTTTGGAGCCGCTCAAAGAAGTGCTGTTCGCTGCCAAGTTTGTCCGAATCCATTTCACGATCCTCGATGGTCGCAATAAACATTTCACCTTCTCCGGTCTCTAGCCATCGGAGGTTGATGTTGTGTTCCCTTTTGAGAAGGATCTTTATTTTACCCGAGACGTTGTTCTTGCCTCGTTCTATGTCAGAATATCCAGCCTGAGTCAATCCCAAGGAAGCCCCGAAATCTTCTTGGGTTTCCTTCAAGAATTTCCTGATGATTTTTAGGCGTTGATTTTCAGTCATTTCGGAATGATTCTGATTTTAAAACGATTAATTTTTTCAATAATATAGCAAAACCATATATTTTTATATTTGGACATATTCAAAAGGAATTATCCATTGGTCTTTTCGGATTGCTCAATTGGGATAATCTACAAGACTTCTTCATTCTTTGATTTCTTAAACACAGGGCCAACCACAAGCAAAAACTATCTTGAAATTGGATAGAATCCTTTTTCCCTTTTGCCGATTTCATGCAGATCACTTATTACAAATATATACTTACAAATGTATTTTGAAATGTGATTATTGGTTTTCTATATATCTACATATCTGTATAGCTATATATAGGACAATACCGATATAGGGATTATATCGATATCCTTGTTCTATTGATGTGAGGATTACTTCTGGTTTAATTAATGAGCCACATTTTATCTAAAGCCAAAAATTTTGGCACCTTTTCCCGGTAGTGGGAAATCGATGGCCTTGAGGGATGTCGAAGAATTGATCTTGCTTTTTCAGCATGTGAAAATGAAAAAATGTGTTGAAGAACCTTTTGCGTGTTCCTTGCAAGTTGTGTATTTGTGACACAAATTCTGCCGAATTTTTTTCACAAACACGCACTTGCCATTCCGATGATTCTCCTCAGAATCATCCAAAATGGAGGGATTTAACCTCGCAACTCGGTAAAATTTAAAATGACTGAACCATGAGAAAATTCATTGAACAGGATCGAGAAAAAATCATTAACATCTTAGTAAATTCTTTTGAAGGCAATAAATCCGTGGATTTTGTAGTCGGGAAATCGGCCGCTTCCAGGAGAATTCTGATGGAATACAGTTTGGCAAACTGTCTGGAAAACGGAGAGGTGTATATATCCGAAAGCGGAAAATCTTGTGTCTTGATCAAGTATTCTGACCGAAAGCGAAAGCCTTTCAATCTTTGGGTTTGGGATCTGAAACTTGCGCTTCAGGGAATCGGAATTTCAAGAATTTCAAGGGTCCTCAAACGGGAATCCAGCATAGAAGCAGTCCAGCCCAAAGAGCCATTTCTCTATGTTTGGTTTATCGGTGTAGAGCCGGAAAACCAAGGTAAAGGAGAGGGTTCCAAGCTGCTCAAGTCAGTTCTTACTATAGCTGAAAACAAGAAGCTCCCGGTTTGCTTGGAGACTTCGACAGAACGCAATTTTAAATGGTATGAAAATTTCGGGTTCTCAGTTTATGCATCATTCGCTCAATTTGGTTTCCCGTTTTACTTCTACAGAAAGGATTTGCTATGACAGTGTTTGGAACTGACATGCACCTGGCGACATTTATTTTTGTCGTATGTGAGGTGCTATTTTTTGTTTCTCAGCTGGTTTTGTACCTGCAAAATCCCGCTGAAAAGAATCGTCAATACTATTTGATTCTCCTGGGTCTCTTGATCATTTACAATATTGCCGGAGGTTTATTTCCAGATCCCGAGCTTCCGATTGATATCAATTTGCAGATCAATCTTGCCTATGGGACCGGATTTGTGATGGGGGCATATTTCCCATACTATTTTTATCGGGTTTTCGAACTGGATGATTTGAAGTGGAATGCGCGCATTGGCGTTTGGATATTCTTGATAGCGCCATTCCTGCTGTTCTTTTGTATTGGTCTTCCATTACTGGATGATCTTCCGGCAACCATTTGGTATGGTTTGGCGATCCCTTTGGTTTATGCGATTTACCTGATCGTGATCATTTTTCTGAGTATCAAAAAGAAATTTGAAGGATCACAAAATTCACTGGAAGCGATTCTTACTTATTCAGCAGCGGTGCCATGGGTATTACTGCCAGTTTTTAGCTATGTCGATGCTTCCCAATTTGTGGAAGTGATTTGCACAAATGTTGGCTTCATCATTATTACCTTTTTGTTTATACGAAAGATGATCTTCGAAAACAGAAAGGTCTTCGCAAAACTCAATGATTCCGACCTGAGACTACCGGTTGATCCCAGTGCATTTTTCGGCCAACGGTGTGCTGAATTGGGCTTAACCAAAAGAGAATGCGAAGTGGCTGAGAAAGTAGCCCAAGGCTTAACCAGCAAAGAAATAGCCCAGGTACTTTTTATTTCAGAAAGAACAGTCAACAAACACCTTCAGGCGATTTTTAAAAAGGCTGACAGCAAAAACCGAGTTGAGCTGATCAACGCCCTGAATTCCTATTCATCATCCTGATTTTAGGGTATTTACCCTTTGACTAAGTATATCTGCGTATAGGGATTTCTCTATACGCAAATATGCCTATTTATCGCATTTACGCAGTTTTAGGTATTTTTTTTCGCCTGAGGAATCCAATTCTTTACTCCCATCAACATGTAGCCATGAAGGAGAAAAGAGAAAATCTCTCTTGGGTATCTGTCCGATTAAAGCCGGATATTTTTGCCCGATTGAAGGAAGAAAGCAGATCCCTTGGAGTGTCATTGAGCCACTTGATCAGAATGAAACTAAGCTCTGAAACGGTCAAGATCATTGACACCAAGGGAATCCTAAATGCAATCGATAAGGTGGTTGCCGAACAGGCCAGGGTGAACAATAATATCAACCAGCTGGCCAAGCACGCCAATACCTATCGAGACAAAATTTCCCCAGAGATTTTTCTGAATCACACCATACAGATGGCCAAGCATCTTGAGCATCGGGATTTCATGAACAAGTTTTTGAAACAGATTTATCAGGCGATCAAATGAGGGTTAAAATTCTTTCCAGCACAAGTTCATTCAATGGGGTAACCTACAACACGAACAAAACCCAAAATGAAAAGGGAGAGCTAACCAGGCTCCGGAATTTCGGGTATTTGCAAGACACCAAAGATGTGGGCCCGAATGAGGTGAAAAATTACCTGATAGCTCATTCGAACAGAAATACACTGGTCAAGGACAAGCAGTTTCATGCCATGATCAGCTGCAAGGGCAGAGAGTATTCCAAAGAAGAGCTGACTGATATAGCCCATGAATGGATTGATAAAATGGGCTATGGGAACAATCCCTTTTTGATCGTTTTTCACAAGGACACGGCAAATAACCATGTCCACATTGTGTCATCGAGGATCGACAGGGAAGGCAAAAAGATCAGTGATTCTTTTGAAAAGCTAAGGGCACAAGAAGCAATCAATGAGATCATGAGGCTCAATCCCAAGCATGAAGCAGTGAAGGCTGCTGATAGTTTGATGGAGTATAGCTTCAGTACCAAATCTCAAGGATTCCTAATCCTCGAAAATTTGGGATTCAAAGTGCGGGAAAAGGGCGAGCAGATCGAATTGATCAAGTATGGTTCTGTTCAAGGTCAGATTCCTGATTCAGAGTTCAACCAAAAGATACAGTCCTATCAATTGGATAAGGATCGTGCCAAACAGCTGAAGGCGATTTTGGATCGGTATTCCAAGGTTTATCAAACCCAACCCACTAGTCTTTTTGAACCGAAACCCGGTGGAAAAAAAGGAAACCAAACCGGGTATCGCTCGGATTTAGGAGATTTTATCCGGGACAAATTTGGAGTTCAGCTTGTATTTCATGGCAAAAATGGAAAAAGGCCTTACGGTTATTCCCTGATTGATCATGCCAACAAGATCATTTTTAAGGGAAGTGAGGTATTTCCGATTCAGCGATTTTTTGAACAGGAAGGTGAGCGTAAATCCTATCAATCCCAGCAACCAAGCAAGGAAAAGCCGATCGATTTGATCGAAGCAAAAGTAAAGCTCCAATCTGCCCTCAATGATTTCTCGACCGTTCGGCAAGGCTTGGAGCACCAAGCTTTGAAGCTGGAAAATAGAGATGGGAATTCTTACCTGAAAACAGCCCAAGGAGATATCGCTGCCACCGACATTCTTTCTGCCGAGCAGCAGCTGGCATTACGGCAATACTTCCAAGAAAGCGAAGCCCATCGAGAGGGACGGAGCCAAGGGATTTTTGACTTGGCCCCTGTACTCCAAATCGCCAATGACATCGATGATGAAGCGGTGCACGGCAGGAAAAGAAGCAAAAAGCGCAAGGGAGACAATGAAATCACCAGATAAAGAGATAGCCATGATCATTCTATTCGCAAACCAAAAAGGCGGAGTGGGAAAAAGTACTCTCGCGGTGCTGTTTTCAAATTTTGCCGTCCAGAAAAGGAAAAGAAAGGTGAAAGTCTTTGATATGGACTTTCAGCAATCGCTTTACAACAAGTATCTCAACTCGGATCTCTTGGAAAATGAGAAGCTGTATGAAGTCGAGCTATCGAATATTCCGGGATTCAAGTCTATTCGGAAAAGAGCCACCCAGGATCCCAAAATTCTCACCGTCATTGATCTTGCCGGGAGAATGGATGACGACAACCTGGTGCCGGTACTCAAGGAATCTGAATTGATCATCTGCCCATTTTGCTACGATGAATACAGCGTCACGAGCACTTTTGAGTTTTGCTACGTGGTCAAAAAGGTGAATCCTGAGAGCCGAATCATCCTGATCCCCAATAGGGTCAAAACATCTGTCAAGTACGAAACCTTGGAAAGCGTCAATCAGGCACTTGGTCAATTTGGTGAGTTGACCTCCCCGGTATCAGATCGGATAGACTTTCAAAGACTGACAACCTCTTACACTCCGGAATCACTCGTGCCTATCCTGGATCCCATTTTCAACAAATTATTTGATGACCATATAGAAGCAGATCAGCCATGGCAAACGGAGACTACATAAGCAAACTTGTCCAAGGGGTAAGGGCAGATCTGGTATTGCCTGAAAATGAGGTGAAGCCTTCGGTAAAGTCCAAAAGAAAAGTGACAGCCAAAACCGTAAGCCCAGGAATCCAAGAGCTGATAGAAGTCATAAAGAATTTTGAAATAAATGGAGATTCCAAAAGGCTAATTAGGATGGACGCTCGAACAGAAGAAGTCCTGAAACTACTCAGTCCCACTTTTGGAGTGGACGTGACCTCTTTCGTGAATTTCCTGTGCTGGGACTTTCTGGAAAACAATCCAGAACTGGTCAATGAAATCAAACAATCCATACAAAAACTATAGCCATGAACTGGACAGACTTCTTCCTATATCTATCCCTTTTCTATGTGGTGTACTATGCGGTAAATGTCGTCATCGATGTTTTGCGCAAACCACAACTTTCAGAAGTGTCGGCAGGGAATGCCTACACATTCCAGACGGACCTCAATGAGTTTGACGAAAGTCCAACAGTGATCGAGGACAATGATCCGGTGATTGATCCTGAGAAGCCCAAAACAGAATCGGCTTCCCAGACTGAAGTATGGGTCAACAGCGAGGAGGATTCAGAGGAAATCGAATTTGAAATCAATGATCCCAGTCCTGTCAAATCTACCGGAGGGGTGACCACGCTCAATTCCCTCTTTGTCCTGGCCAAGGAAGGCAGTATTGAAATGAAAAAGAAAGTCGTGTTCTCATGAAGCTATTTAATTGGTTAATCATACTCTCTATCCTTTCCCTCATTCTCTTTTTGTCGGGATCGGAGACTTATGGCCAATCCCCTCCGGGAGTCTCAAAATTTCAGGAAGTGGAGACCGACATGAAAAGTTTCTATGTCGCTCTTTCCAGACTCTCATTTGTCGTGGGCGCAGTCTCAGGATTGCTTGGCGGACTTCGGGTTTACAACAACTGGCAAATAGGAAGGCATCAGATCGATGTTCAGGTAGTCAGTTGGTTCGGAGCCTGTCTATTCTTGGCCACTATGGGCTTTTTTCTCAGCGGATTGTATGCTGTGCCACTGACTTGACACCCCGAAGAAGCAAAATCAACAGTCAATATTTTCTCACTTAAACTATTAAAATCATGTTCAACAGAACCAAAAAAATGATCTCAAGCGCATTGTTTGTGACGCTTGCAACTACAACCGCCAGAGCCCAAGGTGTTCAGGGAATTGTCGCAGCAGAATCGTCTCTACTCGCCTATGTGGATCCCGTGGCCAGTCTTTGTCTGGTAATTGGAGCGGTAGTAGGGCTGATCGGAGGGGTAAGAGTTTACATCAAATGGAATTCCGGCGATCAGGACATCAATAAAGAATTGATGGGATGGGGCGGTTCCTGCCTGTTTTTAGTCTTGGTGAGTGTGATCATCAAAGCGTTTTTCGGTGTCTGATGGCTAAGCAATTTCCGATATATAAGGGGCTTCAAAAGCCTCTTATATATCGGGGCTTTCAGGGAAAATACATCGGATGGGGAGTCGCTTCCTTAGTCATCGCTGTCGTCTCAGGAGGATTAATCGGAAGCTTAACCAGTATGGTTTTAGGCGGGGTGATTACCCTATCAGTCATGACAACCGGACTTTTCATCACCTCTCAGCAACAGAAAAAAGGCCTGCATAGCAAAACAAGGTACAAAGGGGTATTTCAGATCGCTACATCCTTAAAATCAAAGTAATCATGTTTGGGAAAAAACGGAATGAATTTAAGCTTCCCTATCTGGGGATTGAAGATCAGATCCATGGTTTTCATTGTTTATTCAATCTGAAGGGTGACTTTGGTGTCATCCTTGGGTTGGACAATCCTGTCCTGCAATATTCAGCGGATTCTTCCAAGTACGATTCCTTTCATCAGCTATACACCAACCTGATCAAAATACTTGGTGAAGGGCATCTGATCCAAAAACAGGACATTTTTTCCAGAAAGACCTACAGCGAAAAATTCTCCACAGAATACTTACAGCAGAAGTATGATGACCATTTCCAAGGGCGGCCATACACTTCGCTCAAGACATTTTTGGTTATTACCAAACGGGCAAAAGGCAGATACAGCCAAAAGTCAGTAATGGACTTTATTCAGACACTGGGAAAGGTGACCGACCTTTTTGAACGTGGGGGAATCAAGACAGAAGCACTCTCAAAAATTGAGACTGACCGCTATGTGAAAAGGATTCTCAGTATGAATTTCCATGAGGAAAAGATTGTGCTGGACAACCTGCTTGCTGAAGAAAGCCAAGTGGAAAGCGGAGAAAGAGCTTTTCGGTCGATCACTTTGGTAGATACCGACAAGGTTGAACTTCCGGAAAAGGTAACTACCCATTCGGAGCGTAACGACAAGGATAGCCTTAAGGGGTTTCCGGTGGATAATATGGCCTTCCTTTTCGATGTCCCTAATTTTCAGACGATAGTTTATAACCAGGTAATTGAAATAATTGAGCAGAGATCCACACTGAACAAGTTGGAATTGAAGCGGAAGCGTCATTCAGGGATTCTCGATCCAGCCAACAACATCTGTGTGGAAGATATCGACAGGTTATTGGAAGACGTGGCCAGACACAATCAGCTTTTGGTCAATTGTCATTTCAATGTGGTTGTTTCCGCTAAGAAGGAGCATATCCAAGGAGCTTGTAATTATGTAGAGTCCTCGCTTTTTCAACAAGGTATTGTGGCCAACAAGAATTCCTATAACCAACTGGAGCTTTTCAGGACACTGCTTCCCTGTAATACCGCTGAGTTGAAAGTTTACGATTACTTCCTGACCACCTCCGATGCTGCATTATGTTTTTTCTTAAAGGAGTCCCTGAATAAGGATGAGATAAGCGGTTTCCAGATCCGATTTACAGATAGACAGGGAGTCCCTTTGAAGATTGATCCGGCTGATTTGCCGATGCAAACCAATCGGATTAACAATCGAAATAAATTTGTACTTGGGCCTTCCGGTTCGGGGAAATCATTCTTTATGAATGCCTTGATCGAACAGTACTGCATGTGGAATAAGCGGCCCAATCCAAAATGGCTGATGGATGTGGTCATTGTCGATACGGGACACTCTTATTCCGGACTTTGCCAATACTACCAAGGGAAATACATCACTTACACTGAGGAAAAGCCAATAACCACCAACCCTTTTTCCATCACTGAAGAAGAGTACAACATCGAGAAGAAAGACTATCTCCTGACCCTTATTTCTCTATTGTGGAAGACAGCGGAAGGAACAGTTTCTCAGGTTGAAGCAGATGTTATTTCCAGTACCATTTCGGCCTATTATTCCTCTTTTTTCTCCAAGGAAAGCACAATCGACCGGCTTTGCTTCAACAGCTTTTATGAATTCGCCCTCGAAAAAATCCCCGAAATCAAAGAGCGTGAAAGCATTGGGTTTGAGCTCGAGGAGTTCCGCTTTGTCCTCAAGAAGTTTTACAAAGGAGGTGAGTTTGAAAACCTGCTCAATGAGGAAGTTGACCAGTCCTTGTTTACCGAATCTTTCGTGGTTTTCGAGATTGACAGCATCAAGGAACACAAGGTTCTTTTCCCGATTGTCACACTCATAATCATGGATGTATTCATCCAGAAAATGAGGTTTCGAACCAAATACCGGAAAGCACTCATCATCGAAGAGGCTTGGAAGGCCGTAGCCTCCCCGCTCATGGCAGGCTATATTTTATATCTCTATAAAACAGTCCGGAAGTTTTGGGGTGAAGCTATAGTGGTAACTCAGGAGCTGGGAGATATCATCGGAAATCCGGTAGTCAAAGGCAGTATCATCAACAATTCGGATACGATTTGTCTCTTGGATCAGACCAAATTCAAAGACAATTATTCTCAAATCGCCTCCCTGCTTTCCATCAATGAAAATGAAAGGAAAAAGATTTTCACGATCAATCAGCTGGATAATCACGAGGGCAGAGGAAGATTCAAGGAAGTATATATCCGACGAGGATCTGCCGGTGAGGTGTATGGGGTGGAAGTGTCCTTGTACCAATACCTGACCTATACTACGGAGAAGCCCGAAAAATCAGCAATAGAAACCTATATCCAATCTTTTGGAGGATACCAAAAGGGACTGGACGCTTTTGTCGAGGATTTCAAAGTTTCTGAGCTTTCACTCCATGAGTTTTTCGGAGAGGTCAACAAGCAAGGGGCCCCGATAAGAGAAACACTAATTGCCACTTTTTAACCCTAACAAAGATGAAAAGCTTGAACATACTGGTATTTGTGATCCTCTCGGGATCTGCTTTTGGGCAGACGGTCTATATAGATCCTGCGGTAGCGGGAGCAACGGCTGCACATTCTGCGGTGATCAATTCTCAGCTTAATGCCACCAATGAAAGGCTGACTTTGATTGAACGGGGACAGCTGGCGATTACCGGAAACCTGACCATTGTCAACACTATGCAGGACAAAATCTACAAGGGACTTTCTGAGGTCAGTTCGATTTTGACCAACCTTTCCAATGTGCAGGAAATTGCGCGAATAGCCACCGGGATTTCAAGTGACCTCAGCCAAGTGGTGGACTTGGCCGGAGAGAATCCAGCTTTACTCCTGTTTGCCGAACGGAATGCTACCCTATTTCAGCAAAGGGCAACTTCTTTGGCTTTGGAGGTTAGTTCTTTTGTGTTGAAGGGAGGAGAAAATAACCTCATGGATGCAGGAGAACGATCAAAGCTGATCAATCAGATTTTGACTGAAATGGTAATCCTGCGATCCTACTCTTATGGGATGTATCGAGCCATGTATTTCGCTCAGATGAAAGGGTTTGTGCGGGTCTTAAATCCTTTTCAAAGTTACATCAACGTGGATATCCAGCTTGCGCAGGATATAGCCAGAAAAGCCAAAACCCTGCAACCATGAAATATTTTTGGCTTTTACCTTTCGTTTTTTTGGCAACTCTTGGGATAAGTTTTGCCCAAACCAATGTGGCCCTTCTCCACCAGCTAGTCGAGGAATCCAAGTCTGAATACAACCTTCAAAAAGAGGCGAAAGAGAATCAAGGGAGGAACGCGGTCAATGAGGAGGTCAATACCAATTTGCTCAAGTCGGTAAAGGAGAAATACCGAGCCGTTCAAGACAGATTCGCCAAACTCTCGATAGTTATCGATGCTTTTGGAATCGGTGCAGCGGCTGATCCTTTAGTCAACTCTATTATTGATAACCAACAGCAAATCGTTTTCTACTGTAGTCAAAATCCGGAACTGGTACTTTTTGCGGTAGAGTCTGAAAAGGTTTTCGTCGAAAGATCCTATTCACTTTTGAATTACCTCTTTGGCCTTTCGGCAAGTATCGGAGTGGTCAACCAGATGAAAGTTTCGGAAAGAAGAATCCTTTTCCAGCACATTCTGGACGAGCTGAGAGAGATCAATGGACTTTCCTACACCGTTTCCAAATCACTTCAACATTATCTGGAAAGGAAGCGAGGAGTCAATCCTTACCTACAGTATGTGGCAACGGAAATGGCTTTGGTAGAAGAAATTATTCAAAACGCCAAAACCCTAACCCGATGAAAAATCTCCTTTTTCTTTTCATGTGTATTGTGGCTGTTGAATCTTATGCCCAGACCGTGGTATTCGACAAGGCCCATTTTTCGATAGTCAATGCCAATGCTGCGGTACGAAATGCAAGTGAAATAGGGTATCACCAAACCTTGAATATCATCAGGCAAAACACCGATGATATCATTCTCAATTCATCCAGCCTGGCACTGGTTCAAACCATGATTGTCAACTCCCTGACCCAAATTAATGAAGGGTTCAAGGATGCAATTCAGGTGAGGATGATCGCTGAAACGGTCTTGGATATCAGTTCCATTTCCGCAGAGGCTTTCCAGTTTGCGGGCGATAATCCCATCCTTTTTCTTTTTGTGGAAGAGTATACGGTTCAGGCGAAAAAACGAAGTCTCAATCTGGCCACGGAAGTTTCTTCCCTGATTCTCAAAGAAGGCGATAATCTCCTGATGAATTACAATGTCCGGGATGAGCTTCTCGATTCAGTTCAGAAGGAATTACAGGTAATTCTTGCCTTGGTACTGGCTGCAAAGAACAGCATCTATTGGGCCAAGACCAATGGGATAATCCGATCTCTCAATCCCTACCAAGCTTATATCAATCGTGATTTGGGATTGATCAATGAAATCATCATCAAACAGAAAATCCTTACCCGATGAAGCGTGCTCTCTCATTTTTGATCCTTTTTTCTGTTTGTATCCACAGCTACGGACAGACTCCAATTCATGATAGAGCGATTGTCGCTCAGCAGGAACGGATGGTCTTTAAGCAATGGGATGAGGATAAATTCTATCCTGAACCCAACAGATTGCTCGGAATTCCAACCAATCCGATTTGGTATATCACCTGGGGCTTGCATCCCAATTACCCGGATTTGGACAGAAGGCCTTTATCTCCAAGGGGAGAACAGACTCAAAGGCTAGGGTTGGCAGCGGCCATGCAGATTTCATCGAACTACTACAAGCAGCACTCTGATACGGTCAAGAACTTGGCAACAGCTGAAATGGCCCGTATTTCAGGTGCTTTTTCATCAACAGATCCGCTATACCAATTTTATTATAAGCGAGAGCTGAAGCCTTTGGAAAATCCTGAAGCCACAGCTTTTCAGGGCGTTCCTACAGAAGTAATCCAGTACATGACTGATCATGGTGCTTTCCAATGGTATTTAGACAACATGGCTTCGCTTTCGGAGCGATATGATTTCGCAAAAACTTTGGATATGGAAAGAGGGCAACGGATTCTGATGTACCACAGAATCATGCTTGAAATGAGGGATGTCCTTAAAAAGTGGCAATACAAGCTGGATATGTCTTCCAATATGCTTGCCTTCCGAAAGTTGAGCCAGCGGAAAATCAGCGGAGAGATTATCCTTTCAGATCCAAAAAACGAGGAGGACAGAGCCAAGAAAATTGCTAACCAAACCCAAGTGATAAGATGAAAAGACTGATCACAGGACTTTCTATTTTCCTTGGGGTATCAATCTCCGGATTTGCACAATCGGCCAACCATGACCAGTACAAGGAGACCATAAGCTATTTGCAGGGAAACAGCATTTACGACCGGGGAGTGATGACCTTCTTTGAAGAAATGAGGGATTATGGCTTTGCTCACTCCGACCCTTTCATGAGAGACGCTCAGACCTTGGCCTGTATTTTCATGCTGATTTTTTTCAGTCTGAAATGCTACGAAATGATGGCAGGGGACAAGAAGCTTGAAATTATGCCCCTCCTGAGGCCATTTGCTTTGGTAATTCTTTTGATGTGGTGGCCAATTTTCTGTCAGATCATCGCTTTTCCTACCGATTTGATCGCCGCCAAAACGGAAGCGCTTTTTGGAACTCAAAATGACACCAACAATGCCTTGCGACTTGACCGGGCGGCCTATATGATCGAAATGGCCGATCAGCTGGTGGAATATCAGGCAGTAACCGAGATGGCATCAGAACAGGCGCAAGAATCCGATAAAGATTTGGGGACGGTGATTGTGGATGGGGTAAAAGGATTTTTCTCCGATCAGATCCTAGCTCCTATTGTCCAAATGCGGATTAGGATGCAAACCAGCCTTCAACTGCTCGCTACCCAAATCATTGAATTGTTGGCCATCTGGATTCTGAGGGTTTGTGTCTATATCATTTTCATGTTACAGATCATCTACTCGACGGTATTGGTAATACTCGGCCCCTTTTCAGTGGTGGTGAGTATTCTTCCAGCCTTTCGGGATGCGTTTACGACTTGGATAGCCAGGTTTGTTTCTGTCAACCTCTATGTAGGAGTAGCCTATTTGATCCTTTACATCACAGGAAGACTTCAGCAATATGCCTTGGAGGTAGAGATTGATAAATACGAGTATTTGCTTTCAACAGGTGGGGGAGCAGATCGGCTTGAAAAAATGGCTTGGCTGGCGTCCAATGGTTTTTTGAGTTTTGGGCTGGTGATTGTAGCATTTTTTGTCAGCGCCATTGCCATCACTACAGTGCCCTCGATTTCCACTTGGATCATTTCTACTTCAGGAATCTCCTCAGCAGCAACCACCGCCGGAAGGATGGGATCTTCTGCTTCAAAATCCATTTCAAGAGCTAAACTAATCTAACTATGATCATCCAAAACATTGAATCCAAAATCAGATTGGCAACAGTTCTTTCCTTGGGAAGCCTGATTACCTCAATCCTTATCTCCGGTTTTGTTTCGGTTTACGCCTATAAACAGGTAGTCAATGCTAGGCAGTCCATTTATATCCTTGACAATGATATACCCATTTTAGCGAAGCAGGCTAATATGCAAATGAACAGGCCCGCTGAGTACAAAGCAGCCGTGGACTTGTTCCATAGCCTTTTTTTCAACCTGACTCCCGACGATAAGCACATAGAATATCAAATGAGCCGTGCTATGTATTTCGTGGATGAGACCGGAGTTGGCCAATACAATAACCTGAAAGAAAAGGGCTACTTCAATTCCATTCTTTCCTCAAGTTCGGTGCTTTCTATCCAGACGGATTCGATTGTCTTGGATCAGAATAGATTCCGGTATTACGGCAAGCAAAAGATTGATCGAAGAAGTGCCACGATCACCCGATCGATTATCACAGAGGGGGAACTGATCGATATCCCTAGAAGTGAAAATAACAGCCATGGGGTATTGATCACAAACTGGAAAACCATTGAAAATAAAGACCTGAGCAATGTTTCGAAAAACACCTTCTAAGGATCGGGATACTACCCTATTCCAAGAGCTTAAAAATGAGCTTTATCCTCACCTGGCAGGGGTAAATGGCCAGTTGAAGCGGTTGATGGATCGACATGCCAAAATCATTTTTTGTGTCCTGCTCCTTTTCATCGTAGCCTCTTTCATACTCACCTTTTTTGTACTGAAGCCTAACCCAGAGAATCAGGCTGGAAATTTCAAAAAAGAGCTAAAGGCCATTCCGGGAGAGCTATCAGACGAATTTTCAGCATTGCAGGATCTGACCCTTAGAGCTGCGAAAATGTCGGAGTTAAAGTCTGATATAGAGCGGATTATCGCTCAGGATTCCATCTCCAAAACAGATTCCACCTATCTGGAAAAAGCAAGTGAGCAACTGAAATACTTTAATAACCACTCCAATGAAAATTGACTTCAAACAACCCAGATACATCCTGCCGATTATCATGCTCCCGTTTTTGTGTTTGCTGTTTTACGGGTATAAATCCTTCAGCAAAGACAATCCGGCTGATCCTGTTCAGGGTATCAGTGGAATCCAATCCGAGATCGGCAAAGTGTCGGAACAGATCCAGAAAAAACCGCTTGATTCCAAACTGGATGCTTCGAGAGAAACCTATAAAAGGGCAAATGATGGATATACGGCTATCAAAGGCTTGGAACTCGAGGTAGAAGAATCTAGCCAAATCAAAACGCTATATAACGAGGAGGAAAAAAGGCTGCTGGATTCAATAGACAACGCTTTAAAAAGCGCAGGTCTGTATTCGGGAAAACCCGATGCCGCCAATGGTTTCCCATCTGTTTTGCCACAACCTTCCAGACGGCAAAGCTTTTCCAAGGAAGATGAAGAATTGTTGAATGCCATCAATCAGCTGGAAGGGAAAAAGACCCAAGTTCCCGCCAACAGATACGAAGATCCCATGGATCTTTTCAAAGCGCAGATGGCTGTGATAGACTCCATTTCCAAAGCAAATGATCCGGCCTATCAAGAGCTACAGCAAAAAGAAATGGAAAGCCAGCAAGTAGCAAATGAGACCGAAAACGAAGTTTATCGAGTTCAGAAGTCAGAGGGTGCCGCTACTTTATTCAATACCGTCACCAGAGAAAAAAAAGGAAAGTTCATCGAAGCAATCATTGATCAGGATATCAAGAGTGGTACCCTTGGGGCCAGATTGAGAATCCGACTTTTAGATGATATCCTGATCGGAAATGCCATTGTGGGCAGAGGAACTTACCTCTATGCATTGATTTCCGGATATGAAGCTCAGCGAGTGAAGCTGACCATTTCTTCGATTATGATCAATGATCAAATCTTCCCGATTAAACTCTCCATCTATGACGTGGATGGGATGGAAGGGCTTTATGTTCCAGCCAGTGCCTTCCGGGAATTTTCCAAAGAACTCGGAGGAAATACCACAGGAGGAATGAATCTGACGATGCAGCCAAACTCAGACGAATTGAGCCAACTGTACATGTCTGCACTCCAACGAATGTTCACCTCAACTTCCCAAGCCGTTTCAAAATCCATCAAAAAGAACAAGGCCAATATCAAATATGGAACCTCTGTCTATCTGATCGATACCCACGAATTGCAGGAAAACGGAAAAATGATCCAAAAACAAAACTGATCTGACATGACACGGAAAATATTAACTCTTATCCTTTGGGCAGTATCCATTTCGGCCTATGCCCAGCAGAACGGCACGCTGTTGAAAAGCCAACTTCCCAAGATCTATATCGACGAGGAAATCTCCCTTCACTTTCTTTCTCCCGAACCCATCCAATACGTGGATATCTCGACCGACAATATGATTGGGGATATTCCATTGGAGAATGTGTTTCGGGTAAAAGCTATCCGAGACAGTGTTTCCAACCTCAATGGATACAATAAGTCTTTGGGAGTGGTTACTATTATCGGGCAGAAGTTTATCGCGCAGTACGATTTATGGTATGCCCATGATGAGCGCCAGCTGAAGACTCAAATCGAAATTCTTCCTATCAATACCAGTCCCTTGGAGGTCGGTAAAATACCCATGAGCGACCAAGAGCTTCGGTATTTTTCAATAGAGGCATTTAAAAGGAAGGAGAAGGACAACATCACCAAAAGCAGCCAGTATGGGGTTTCCGGTCAGGTGAACAGTATTTACACGGTGGACGATTATATCTTTTTGGACATCTCCTTTATCAACAAGACCAATCTCAAATTTGACCTGGACCAACTGAGATTTAAGATCGAGGATAAGCGAATCACCAAAGCAACCAATGTCCAATCCATTGATATAGAGCCGGAATACCAGCTTTTCACCCCGGAGAGCTTTGAAAAGAAATACCGTAATATCTACGTGTTCAAAAAGTTCACCTTCCCCAATTCCAAGGTGTTCACCATCGAGCTTTCCGAATCCCAAATCAGCGGAAGGACGCTTTCCTTGGAGATCAAGTACGCGGACCTTTTGGCGGCAGACACCTTATAAAAATGATTTTTCCGCTCAACTAAGTCCATGCCATGAATGAGAAAAGAGAATTAAAAAGCCTTCACGCAACCTTTCAATTCATTGTTTACCTGATGGTGTTTATGGACATTCTGATGTTTGTCTATGCCCCACAGTTGTTGGCCATGGATGGGATGGGAAGGTTTCTTTTTCCTCTTTTTGAAAAGCTGCAAAACCTGAAGATTTACAGTAATGTGCTTCTTGGCAAAGTGGCCATTTTGATAGCCATTTGCCTTTCAGCCATCGGTACAGTTGCCAGAAAGAACCTGGATTTAAATCCGAGAAATCAGATCATTATTCCTTTGGCTACCGGGTTGATGCTATTCTTTGGTTCGATCCATCTCTACACGCTGGAAGATTCATTTTTGGTGATGGACTTCACTTCCATTCAAGACCTCGGATACAGTCTGTGTTTATTTATAGGGGCTGTTTTAATTCATACCTCATTGGACAATGTGTCGAAACTGATCAAATCAGGTCTGGGAAAGGATGAGTGGAATATCGAAGGGGAGTCCTTCATGCAAGACACCAAAAAAATCGAAACCCCCTATTCGGTCAACATTCCCATGAAGTTCTATTTCAGGGGGAAAGTCCGAAAAGGTTGGATCAACTTGGTCAATCCTTTCAGAGGGACTTTCGTGATCGGAACCCCAGGTTCGGGGAAGTCATTTGGGGTGATCAATCCTTTTATTCGGCAGATGATTGGAAAGGGATTCACCATGTGTCTGTACGATTTTAAGTTTCCCGACTTGGCACAGATTGCCTTCTTCCACTACCTGAAAGCTCAGGACAAAAAGAAAAACCCCAATTTCAAATTCCATGTGATCAATCTGGATGAGGTAGAATATTCCAGGAGGATCAATCCGATCAACAGAAGGTATTTGAAGACGGTGGCCAATGCTTCGGAAACAGCAGAAGCTATTTTTCAATCCCTTCAAAAATCCGATTCCACAGGAGGAGCAGATAAGTTTTTCGAGCAATCGGCCATCAACTTTCTCTCCGCCTGTATCTTTTTTGTGTCTCGATATGAGGAAGGCAAATATTCCACATTCGCCCATGTGCTGGATTTTCTCAACAGAGACTATGAGGATATTTTTAACTGTCTGACCAAATATCCCGAACTCAGATCCATGGTGTCTCCCTTCCGAAGTGCCTTTGAAAAGAAGGTTTATAAACAGTTGGAAGGACAGGTCGGAACCTTGAAGATTTTTCTTTCCAGACTGAATACGAAAGAAACTGCTTGGGTCTTCAGCGGGGATGATTTCGACCTTAAAATCTCGGATCCCAATTCTCCATCCATTCTAGTCCTTGCCAACAGTACCGAAACTCAGAGTATCACAGGTACTTGCTATTCGGTGATCATCAATCGGCTGACCCGATTGATCAATACCAAAGGGAATCTGCCAACCGCATTGATAGCGGATGAAGCGCCGACTTTTTACATCCATAAAATCGAAAACCTGATTTCTACAGCCCGAAGCAATAAAGTAGCGGTTTTGCTCGGCTTGCAGGAACTGCCCCAATTAAACCAGCTTCAGGGAAAGGATACCGCTTCGACCATGACCTCGGTGATAGGGAATGTCTTATGTGGCTCAGTCCGCCATAAGGACACGCTTTCTTGGTTGGAGATGATGTTTGGAAAGCGAAAGCAATTGGGGCAGAGTGTTTCGATTGATCGGGATAAAACTTCGATTTCGTATAGTGAGCGATATGATCCACTGATTCCTGCGGGTAAAATAGCGTCCATGCACACCGGGGAAATAGCTGGAATTATCGCAACGGAAGGGACTCAGTTTGACGGGAAATACAAAACCTCCAATGTTCATTGTCGAGTCAATTTGGATATGAGGGAGATCAGTCAGGAAGAAAATTCCTATCGAGCCACTCCGAAATTCTATGATTTCCAAGGCAAGAAAGAAGAGATCCTGACAAAGCACTTTGAGAAAATCCACCGCCAGGTTACCGAGATTATAGAAAAGCACCGGGAAATGGCAATCCTAGATTAAGTCATTGGAATCATGCAAAGGAACCTATCGATCATACTTCTTCTTTTTGTCGCTCATCAGGCATTTTCCCAATTCAATTCCATAGAATTTCGAAAGGAACTGGCTTCAGTGAACGTGATAAAGTCCGCTGAATTCAAGGAGGAGGCTAAGAGGTCTGAAATTCATTCTTTTTCCAAACAAGAACTTCCAATTGAAAAAGGGGAGGAGATTGTATTGGCGTCCCTTCCCTTAGAGGATTTTTTTCTGACTTCAGAGTTTGGCTACCGCTCCGATCCATTTTCCGGACAAACGAAATTTCATCGGGGAATCGATCTAAAAACCATGCGTTCAAAGGTTCTTTCCATGCTCCATGGAACTGTTGTGTCGGTGGGCAACGATCCACTTTTGGGAATTTTTGTCAAAGTCCAACATGGTAACTATGAATCGATCTACGGTCACCTTTCTCAATCATATGTAGATGAGGGCGAGGGTGTCCTACCGGGCACGATCCTAGGGATTTCCGGAAAAACGGGAAGAGCTACGGGAGATCATCTACACCTGACCATCAAAAAGGGAAATGAATATGTCAATCCAGTCTTATTCATTCAATTGATCTCAAGACTATCGACCAAAGAAGAGGCAATCACTTATTTATCAAAACCATAAAGCAAGCAACATGAAAAGCCAAAATGGATTACCGATGAAGGATCTGGAGATTTTTGGAGTCATCAGAAACGGGAAATTTACAATTCCTGAAAAGGAAGTAAACGCCTTGAAAAATGGAGGAATGACCGATATCGTGGAATTGACCGACCTGAAAGGGAAGGATATTTACATCGATAAATTACCGGCTAGACTTTCCATTGTAAGGGGTGATGATGGGAATCCTGCCTTGCGGATTGATCCGGTTTACATGGAACCGAACCGACATCCCAATTTGAATGAAACTGAGCGGAATCAGCTGGTCCGGAAAGAATTGGCCAACATCAAGAAAAGCTATGTGGACAAAGAAGGTAACATTCAGACTGAAATCATCGAGTACGATAAGCGAACCAAACAATTTCTATCCTACAATCCCCGAGACATCAAAGCCCCTCAATCGGTCAATGGGCTGGAACTCGATCCACAGCAAAAAAAGAAATACAAGGAAGGGGAAACGGTACTGTTGGAAGATGGAACAGCGTTTCAACTTTCACCGGCTGCTCCAAAAGGCCTCAGATCAAATAAATCCGGTTTAGTCCTTTCGGTTTTGCTGGATGGAGGCTTGTCCTACCTGCTGATTACCGGTGTTCAGAAATTGCTCGGAAAGGAAAGTAAGGAAGAAAAAGCCTATAGCGAAGGATACCTTCAGGCTATCAAGGAGGTTCAAAAGCAGGTAGAGCGACGGATTGCTAGAAATCCAAATGACAGGGATGCAATCCGTGATTTGAACAACATCAAGGAGGAATATTCCAAGATTTCGGCTGATTCCTCACTCCCAAAAGCCCTTAGGGATGAATTCGATATCAATGCCATCAAACGACAAAACAGCTTCGATACGGAAGAAGGAAAGAACCCAAGAAAACGCTCCGAACAAGACAATGGCTTTGACAGAGACCTTTGATATTTTGAGCTACAAAGGGGTGGATAAGGCTATCCAAGGTCTTTTTTCCAAATTTGCCAAACAGGATAAATCGGGCCAGATCGTATTTGACTTCTTTGATGAGCAAAGCAGGAAAGTGGATTGTGAAATACTGAGTCTTTACCGAAATAGACAGGCATCCAGAGGAATCTCTGTCCTTAATCTTTCAGAAGATTCTCGGTCAATTTTTGTCTCTGACTCTTATGCTTCCCTGATCTGCTTTGCCAATCAATTCAAAGCCAGAATTTCATTTGATGAAGCTGGCTTTGTGATCGCTGGGGCTGAGTTTGACTTAAGCTTATTGAACCAAGCATTCAAAAAGGTCTCAAAAAAGGCCAAGATTAATACGGTTTTTAGTGCCTCGATTTTGGGAAGGGTGATGGATTGTAAGGCTCAGGATCTAGTTTATGGTCGTGAATGCAGGTATTATTTGTCTGATGAATGGGTTCAGCTTAAAGACCAAAAAAGGAATAAAGTCTCGACTGAATCGATTTTCACCTTTTCACTTCGAACCTACTGCATTTCGCAAGCGATCGTTCAAACCGTCCGGACATTTAAACCTAAGAAAAATGGAGTTGAGTCCTTTTATCAGTTAAACCAACTGCATTGGAAAGACCTCGATTAATACGGTTTTGCTATATTTAAAGACTTGTCACTCAAAATTATGGAGAATAATAATCTTGAATTCCTCAAAAAGAATCTGAAATTCCTTGGCTTTGGCACTTCGTTAAATGCTGCCTTGGAAGCTAAAGTTTCTGAGCGACAGGAGTTCTTTAAAATCGGAGTTTCAGCCGATTTTAATACCAGGCAAAAGGATGGCAGCCTGGGAAAGGACAAGGTTAATTATGAGCTGAATTTTTCGAGATCTTCTAAGCCCTACCATTATTTTTTGGATAGCGTAAAAGTCACCCTAAACGACCAGATCCAGAACACATTTTCGTATGGAAAGGGAAATGACGTGACAGCAAAGGAAGCCTATAATTTGCTCAGAGGAGCTTCTGTTTTGAAGAAGGCCATCCTGACAGACAAGTTTAATTTGAGCTTTATTGACGATGCGGGAATAAGGGGGAAGGAAATGATGGTATCCAGCACAGAGGAAGCTTCCAAGATCATCGCCGAGAATGTGAAAAATAAGGTCAATGTCCACGGTTCATACGACCTCTATGCAAAAGGCTATTTGTTGAGATCCTATGATGGGGCAACCGGCAAGGACTTTTCCTCCATTCCTGAAGGCAAAGTGTATCTTTCCTACTCCTACTTTGATAGATCAACCAATCAGCATGAAGCATCCCATAATCTATATGACAATTTAAACCTAGCCTTGGAAGCAAAAGAGGCTATTCTAAAAAATCCTAATCCAGAGCAGGATATCAAAGGCTTCAAGATTCTCCACGAATCCAAGTCCCATACCATTTTTGAGTTTGATCGGGAAGGCAATGAAGTATCGGTGGAAGCCCCAAAGAGAAATGAGAACATTTGGATCAAGCTGGATTTTGAACAAATGACCGAGGATGGAAATTATGCCTTCAAAAAATTCTTCCAGAACTATGGCTTCAACTTGGAATCTGAACTGAGCAGATTCCCGATCAAAGAGCTGGTAAATCCTCTGGAAAAGGAAATCCTTATTTCCAGCCTAGGCAGGGGAAATACCCAAATGGCCACTTTGGAGACCGGGCAGCCGGTATTGATTGATGCCGTTCCTCAGTTTAAGAAAATCCAGTTTTATGACATGGATTTCAAGAAATTGAACGTTTTACCTTCACAGACTCAGGAAATGGGTAGGTGAGGATGCCAACAAAAACCCTTGCCTTACTCATTAATGATCTTTTGCTTTTGTGAATTCCTAATCTTTAAACTAAACCATTTTACGCCATGAGAAATTTGAATTACCTCTTTGTACTCGCTGTAGCTGTTTTTTCTTTTAGCTGTTCTTCGGAGGATGAAGAGCCTAAATTAGTTGAGAAAAATGTCACCATTGAAGTAGAAATGGAGGGGAATTACACCGACTATCTGGTGACCTTTTCAGTTCACAGTATGCTGAGCGGCACATCTACTTTTGTCCCTCCTGTGTTGGATCAGCCGACCGAACTCACCTGGACTCAAGTGATCGAACAAGGCAATACCTACACACTTTCTTTTGAGCCAGAAGTCCCAACCATTTTAGCCACATCTTCAGCGCCGATCCATAGCTTAGGCTTAGTTTTCAATGCTGTTCACTTGGGAGGAGAAACCGATGATTCTTTCCAGCCACTTTCAGCGACCGTTAATGTTTTGGCTGATGGGGAAGCCTATCGACAGTTTGAGTATGAGTCCTTGTCTCCCGGAGAGGTTTCTGTGCCACTTGCTGAGGAAATTAATTTTCAATAGTTTGGTAAAGGATATGTTGGTCTGTAAAAATTTAGGGTGCAACAACATTTCAATTACCTACGACTATCAATTTCATGACGTCATAGTTAGTAAGGATTTCAAACTTTGGAGTCGGATAAAAATTGATGAATGTTGCAAGAATCCTTACGAAATATTTGTCAGCGAAAAAGCCGATAGCTCCAAGACCGAGTCTTGTGACAGCAAATATGATTCTGAAACCAAGAATTGCCGCGCTATGGGTCATTCTGAAAAAGATTCAGAAGGGTGTAACGGAAAATGTTCGGAGTACGCTTGCCATTGTACTTCCAATAGTCCTATTCCGCCATTGATTACCAATCCTCAATTTTCAATTGGTTTGAAATGGAGCGAGTCCACCCATGCTAATGATCAACGCATTTATTCTTCAGGTCTTTCACAACCGATGTATGAGTTGATGAAGCTTTCTACAACTGGACCAACCATTTATTACCAAAAATGTCTCATGTACAACAGTGGGAAAGGTGCAAACTGGCTTAGTAAAGAAAGCTCTATCAAGAATCCATATTATGGGTCAATTATGATGACTTTTGGAAGTACAGTTGAAAAAATTAATTAATCCCAATCTTGGAGCCGATATGAACAGAAGTGAATTTCTAAAAAGAATGGGATTGGGTACAGTTGCCATTGCGGCAGGATCAAGTCTTTTGACTTCATGCATGGATCATGGTATGGAAGGAGAAGCTCCAAATGTTTTGGACGGAGTATTTAATAATCTATTGAAGGTTCCTCAGACAATCAACGCTACTTCAGCTCTGAGTGCTCAAGTTGGTATGGAAACCTTGGCAAATGGTGGGGAAGTACCGGTATTGGGATACGGATTTGGACTGTTGGGGCCTACGATTAGAGTCCAAAAAGGTCAGAATGTAAACCTTAATTTTACAAATAAACTGTCAGAACACACCAATATTCATTGGCATGGTTTAGTGATCCCAGCCGCTATGGATGGTCACCCGGATCATAGGATAATGCCCAACGGCTCCTTTAATTTTCAATTTAGGGTAAACCAACAGGCCGGGACAAACTGGTACCATCCGCATCTGCATGGCCTTACAGGCAAGCAAGTCACCGAAGGATTGGCCGGCTTGTTTATCGTAGAAAGCGAAGAAGAAAAAGCACTCAATCTCCCCAGTGGTACTTATGAAGTTCCGTTAATAATCCAGGACAAGCGTCTTAATTCCAGCGGTGGCATAACCTATAACCCAACTATGGGAGAGGTAATGACAGGTTTCCTGGGCGAGACAATTTTGGTAAACGGAACCAACAAGCCTTTCCTGGAGGTCTCAACGCGCTTTTACCGATTTAGAATTCTCAACGGTTCCACCGCCAGAATTTACAATCTAGTTTTAAGTAATGGATCGGATTTTTGTGTGATAGGTTCAGACGGTAGCATGCTACCACAACCTGAAAGCATGAAAAATCTATTGCTTGGCCCGGGTGAAAGAGCTGATGTTTTGGTCGATTTTTCCGGTGTAAAATTGGGTGAAATGATATACCTCGAAAATGAGGAATTCTCAGGAATGGGTGAAGCACAGGGAGATCAGGCCTACAAAATTTTGAGCTTCAATGTGACTGGTATTGAAAATGACGATTTTATTTTACCCACTACACTTTTGCCTTTTACTAAACTATCAGGATCGACTAAAACGAGACCTTTTAAAATTACCATGAGAATGGGCCACAACAGTCTAGGTATGCATCAAATCAACGGAAAAGTGTTTGACTCTGACAGGATTGATGAAATCGTGAATTTAGGCTCCACTGAGATTTGGGAATTTGATAATACTGCCGGTGATGAAGCCCATCCTATGCACGTCCATGGTGTTCATTTTCAAATATTGTCACGTAAAGGAGGCAGGAACACGATTTTGCCTCAGGAAAGTGGATGGAAGGATACTGTTCTGGTAGCACCAAAGGAAAAGGTACTAGTAATTCTGAAATTTGAGCATAAAGGTAAGTTTGTGGTTCATTGTCATAATCTGGAACATGAGGATGATGGAATGATGCTAAACTTTGAAGTCATATAAAACACAAATTTTGACGTCAAAATTAAATGCTAATTGACTTTCTTGAAAATCAATCCAAACCTGTATTATTAAAATAATTGAAAATCTATTTAGGTTCCCTAGAGGATAATAAATGGTATAACCTTGAAAAATTAAACTAAAATATAAATGAAAAACTTATTCATACTATTCCTAATCGCTTTCTCACCATTAATAGCGGTAGCTCAACACGAACATCATCAGACAGAGAAAGATACTACTGTAAAATCCAAAAGTCCACGTACATCAACTATGGCAATGATTGGAGATAACCATATTCATATAGACTATGGTTCGCCAAGCGTAAGAGGGCGAGTTATATGGAATGGTCTGGTCGCTTATGGACAAGTTTGGGCAACTGGTGCTCACAAAGCTACGTGGATTGAATTTTCGGAAGATGTAACAATCAACAATCAACTAATTGCTAAAGGAAAGTATGGGTTTTTCACAATTCCAAATGAGGAGGAGTGGATACTTATACTTAGTAAAGATTGGGATATGCATTTGGCGGATGATTACAATTCGGAGAACGATCTGATGAGGATAAAAGTCCAACCAAAAAAGAATGATAATCTCACTGAATCCTTACAATATCAGGTAGTTAAAACAAATGAAAACCAAGGCAAAATAGAGATAAGTTGGGAGTTTGTGAGCGTTTCGTTTGATTTCAAAAACGCTGAGAAGTGAGAAAATATACGTGTCCGATGCACCTTCAGGTGCTTAAAGACGAACCCGGCAAATGCCCTATTTGTGGGATGGATTTGGTGCCTTTAGGAAATAATTCAGAACATTCCCATCATGAAAATGCAGCCCAAAACCATTCAAACCATTCCCAAAAAGACTATAACAAACACGAAGGGCATCAAACAAGTGATTTCATCAAACGGTTCTGGGTAAGTTTAATTCTTACCATTCCCATCTTGCTGCTATCTCATATGATACAGCAATGGCTAGGATTCAGCATTGCCTTCCCAGGAGATAGGTACGTATTAATGGCATTGGGTACCGCCATTTATATTTATGGCGGGATGCCATTTTTAAAAGGAATGGTTGGCGAAATAAAATCCAAAGCCATCGGGATGATGACCTTGGTCGCTCTGGCTATTTCGGTGGCATATTTCTACAGTATGGCTGTGGCTCTTGGATTTCCCGGCATGGATTTCTTTTGGGAGCTTGCCACTTTGATTGTCATTATGCTCCTGGGACATTGGCTGGAGATGCGTTCCCAAATGGCCGCCTCAAAAGCATTACAGTCTTTGGTGGCATTACTGCCCAATGATGTGACTATTGAACGCAATGGTGAAGCGGTTAAAATAAAGTTGGATGAACTTGTTAATGGCGATACGGTAATCATAAAGCCGGGAGAAAAAATTGCCGCTGATGGATTGGTAATTGAAGGCTCTTCATCTGTGAACGAAAGTATGCTCACCGGCGAAAGTGTCCCTGTGAAAAAACAAGTGGAAGCGAAAGTAATTGCAGGCTCCATAAATGGTGATGGCGTTTTAAAGATCAAAGCTACGGGAGTCGGAAAAGACAGCTATCTCAATAAGGTAATCAGTTTGGTGCAGGATGCGCAGGCAGCAAAATCCAACACCCAAAATCTTGCAGATCGGGTTGCCAAATGGCTGACCTTTATTGCAATCGCTGTTGGAGTCGGGACTTTTGTTTTTTGGTATAGCAACAGTGGCGATTTAGCCTTTGCATTAGAAAGAATGGTAACGGTAATGGTTACCGCTTGCCCACATGCTTTGGGGGTTGCTATCCCATTAGTAGTTGCTATCTCTACAACCCTTTCTGCCACAAATGGTCTCTTGATCAGAAACAGGACTGCTTTTGAAACCACCAGGAAATTATCCGTAATCATTTTTGACAAGACAGGAACCCTGACGCAAGGATCTCACAGGGTCCAAAAAACGATTCCGCTGACAGATAAATATACTGGGGATGATATCATCCAATACGCAGCAGCAGTCCAGCAAAATTCAGAACACCATATTGCAAAAGGTGTACTCCAAACTCTAAAAGACAAAAATCTCGAGTTGTGGAAATCTGAGAATTTCCAGTTGATGCAGGGAATTGGTGTATCTGGAACCGTTAAGGGTAAGTCTGTGGTAGCGGCCGGACCAAATTATTTCAAAGATAAGAGCTTAGCCTATCCTGAAATCCCAAAGGATATCAATCAAGATGCCGAAACAGTGAACTTTTTGCTAATTGACGAGGAAGTCGTTGGCATTATTACCCTCGCGGATACCATACGGGAAGGGTCGCAACAAGCGATCAATAAATTAAAGACAATGAACATCAAATCGTTTTTGCTTACTGGCGATAACGAAAAGATAGCAGCGGCAGTAAGTAATGAGTTGGGAATGGACGGTTATTTTGCCAATGTGCTACCCCACACTAAACAAGAGAAGATCAAGGAATTCCAAACCAAAGGTGAAATTGTAGCAATGACGGGAGATGGGGTAAATGATGCCCCTGCATTGGCACAGGCAGATGTGGGAATAGCTGTGGGTTCTGGTACCGATGTGGCCGCTGAAACTGCTGATATCATTCTGGTAAATAGCGACCCAAGAGATGTCGCAAAAATGATAGATTTTGGAAAACGCACTTATCAGAAAATGATACAGAACCTTATTTGGGCGGTAGGATATAATATTATCGCTATACCCCTTGCCGCAGGTGTGCTCTATCCAAACTTTGTATTAAGCCCTGCTTTGGGTGCAGTGTTAATGAGTGCCAGTACCATTGTAGTAGCTGTTAATGCAAGCCTATTAAAACTAAATAAATCAAATTCCTGAAATGATAAAAAGTATTATTTATATGAAGTTGTTGTTAATACCTGTTGTGCTATTGGTAACCAACTCGCTTTTCGCACAAAAAGTAGTTCGATACGACTTGTATGTAAAGGATACCCTTGTCAATTTTTCAGTCAAAGAGAAACGGGCCATTGCTGTAAACGGACAAATACGGTAGCGTCCCGATAAGTGTGTAAGTGGTTGACAAAGTTGCTCTGGAATTTGGTGACCTTTTCGGTTCATAGAATGCTGAGCGGCACATCTACTTTTGTCGCTCCAGTGTTGGATCAGCCGACTGAGCTCAACTGGACCTAGGTGATCGAACAAGGCAATACCTATACGATTTCTTTTGAGCCAGAAGTCCCAACCATTTCAGCCACCTCCTCAGCCCCGATCCATAGCCTGGGCTTAGTTTTTAATGCCGTTCACTTGGGAGGAGAAACCGATGATTCTTTCCAGCCACTTTCGGCTACCGTGAATGTTTTGGCTGATGGGGAAGTCTATCGACAATTTGACTATGAAGCTTTACCTCCAGGAGAGGTTTCTGTACCACTTGCTGAGGAGATTACTCTCAATTGATTCTGGCTAATTCCGTCTTTTCATCTTGCCTTATCCTCGAAGTATTAACATGCCCTATTCCGGTTTTATCCAATTGTATGCACAAAGGTCGGACGGCCTGTCGGTTTCAAAAAATTGGGGCTTTCAGCAGAATTCCCTAAAAACAGGGTTTCCTACGGACTACCTCCCAGTTTTTAAATTCTAATTTTTTCTCACTTTCCCGGCCATCCTAAATGACCTGCATAAATTTTAACTAAAACCAAAATACTATGGCATTCTCAAAAAAGTACATCGGTAAAGGAAAGCAAGTCGAAAACATGGACATTGTGGAAGTGAGCCTGAATATGGCCGAGCTTCAAAACCACACCTTCGAGTACGAAGGCGAAACCTTCGTCAAGTTCAATGTCGCCAAGCTAAAAGAACCGGATCAGTACGGAAAAACCCACACAGTTTACGTTTCTGTCAAAGAATCGGATTCGGAAGAATCTTGAGAAAAGCCCTTCGGGGCTTTTTTTTATGATCGCTAGACGGTGGGAAATCTGGAGCAGATTGAACCCCTCTACCCGGAGTGTTTTCGAGAGGGACACTTTTGATTTGGGCTCTCCTTTAGCACCATTTTGCATTCGCTATTAGGAAAGATCCAGTGCTTATTGTTTAGTGGTTGTGGCACAAACTTGATCATCCACTTTTGGTTTTTCGTTGGATTGTTTTGAGGAATTCGGAATGAAAAACGTCATAATAATTATACAGATCGTCAAAATTCCAAAACCGATATTTGCTATCTGAAAGCATCTTGCTGCAAATAGTAAATTGTCTCCTTTTTGGTTGTCAAGTTCAGATGATTTATTTACAATATATATTAGGTCGTGAATTTCTTCATTGATGAAATCTATTTCTTTTTTATTGTTTGATATTGTAGAAGTGCTTCTGTTTGGGTACTGATATCTGTTTATTTCAAGGGTCTTTGTAGCTTGGATCACAGCATATAAATAGTGTATCAGCACTACGAGGAAAATGACAGATAGAATAATCCTACCCAGCAAGTTTACTTCTGAGAAACTGTCTATAAGTAGAGATATGAATAAGAAAAAAACTGATGATACAATACTGGCTTGTCCAATCAGTTGTGAATTTTTTGTTTCAATTGTATTTCTTCTCTCAATGTGATTGGCCTCCATTTCCTTAAGATACGCCAGTTTCCTTTCAGCAATTGATATTTTTTTCTCCTTTTTGAACTCCTCTTTAGTTGGAGGAGATTCCTGAGGCACTTTCCAAAACCCTATATACTTTAAATAGTCTTTAATCATTTTCATTACCAGAAAGAAGTGAAATTATGGCGTCTGAAATTGGTAAACCAGTTTCCAATTCAATCCAAGCCCATTGACCGTTTGGATTAACTTCTAAAAAGACGTATCTGCCATCTATATCGTAAATCATATCAATAGCACCAAACGAAAGTCCTAATTTTTCAACAAGCTCGATACATTTTAGTCCTATTTCAGTTGGTAGTGTAAACGGGATTAGCGGAACCTTTTCTTTTCTCCAGTCAATTGAAGTGTTTTGATTAGACTGAGAGTCTATTTTTACCGTAAATAGTTTATTTTTTACTACTGTAATTCTTAATTCATACTGTTTTTTGATTTGCTTTTGGAATATGCACGGGGTTAGGTCAAAATCATGAATATTTTCAATTATTTCGGGTTGGATAATATTTGTGAAAATGTTTTTAAATCCATCGGTCATTTCTATTCTGCCTTGACGTATTGGCTTTATTATTAGCTTTTTTTCGTGATTGTTGTAAAAATTTAGAAATTCGAGATGATTGTTGGTGACTAGTGTCTCAGGAATATGAAACCCGGTATTTCGAGCTTCAGTTAATTGAAGTAATTTGTTTTCTGCCCTATAAATTTTTTCTGGTTTACTAATCCAAACTTTAGGAGAAAGAATTTCAAAAATATTACTGAATAGTGTTTCAAAATCTTTAAGTAAGTATAATCGTTCTTGTGAGTTGATCTCGTCAAATGCAGGAAGCTTAAATCGTCTGAACCACACTGAATCAAATTTCGAATTCCCAACAATATTCAAGGGATTGCTTGAAAGAGGATTTATGGAGTATAGTGTAGAAAAAATGTCTTCACAATTTAATCTGTAGTACTCAATTTTCTTTCTATTGAGCTTTTCAATTAAAAAGTCAGCTGTGTAGTCTTCCTTATGTGTAATTATGAGGATCATCTGTCTGAGTCGCTGGATTCAGACATTTTTGTTAGGGTGTTAGTGTCCAATAGGTTCCTAAGGTTGCCCAAGTCAAAATCACTGTCAGTGGTTTCAGAGTTTGACAGGCTTTTAGTACTTGTTTCGAGCAAGGAATTTAATCCCCGGTGACCATCATAGTCATTGTCAGTACCTTCACTTGAAACTCTTGTGTGAGTTTGGGTTCCCAGTGCTACTTGAGAAATAGCGGGAATATTAGTGCCAGTTAATACAGAAAGATTTTGGGTTTTTGAATACTCGATAATAGAGTAATCAAGATCTGCTTCACCATTGTTTTCAGCAAATTTTAGTATTAGTGGTTTCATAAGGTCCTTTTTTCTTAGGCAAGATATTGATCTTAATATATTTAGAAAGGATTGAATTAGATCCTGGATTTTTATTGGTTTTAATCTTTTTTAAAATACCGTGATTATAGTCAGGTGGAAAATCATATCCCCGCCAACCCCAATTCCCTCAAAAACTCATTGTGGGCTTTTTGTGCGGCTTCGATTTTCTTGTCGAGTTGGGCCAATTTGGCGTGAACGGCCCGCAGATCAATCTGCTCCTCTTCCTGAGAGGTGCTTACATATCTGGAAATATTGAGATTGAAGCCGTTTTGCTCAATCTCCTTCATGGAGACTTTTCTTGAGTATCGGTCTTTCTCTTTTCTGAATTTGTAGGTTTCAATAATGTCTTGGATATGCTTTTCATTCAGGGAGTTTTGGCGTTTTCCTTTTTCAAAATGATCTGCTGCATTGATAAATAATACATCATCTTGCTTCTTACATTTTTTCAGTACCAGGATACAAACCGGGATTCCCGTCGAGTAAAAGAGATTGGAAGGCAAACCAATGACAGCATCGATATGATTATCCTGAAGCAGTTTGGTTCGGATCCGCTCTTCAGCTCCTCCCCGGAACAGTACCCCGTGAGGAAGGATTATAGCCATGGTTCCTTCTTTGGACAGAAAATGAAACCCATGCAACAAAAAAGAAAAATCCGCTGCTGACTTGGGAGCCAAGCCGTGACTCTTAAATCTGAAATCCTCTGCCAAAGTATCATTGGGTTCCCATCGCAAGCTAAAGGGTGGATTAGCAACGATGGCATCGAATTCCGTCTTTTTCGCCGGATTTACCTCGTTTAGGACATCCCATTGATTGATCAGGGTGTCCCCGTGGAAAATCTCAAACTCGGTGTCCTTCATGCCATGAAGAAGCATGTTCATTCGGGCCAAGTTGTAGGTGGTGATATTGTTTTCCTGCCCGTAGATCTTGCCTACAGTTCCGCCATTTTCTTTGATTCGTTTTCTGACATTCAATAGAAGCGAGCCAGAGCCACAGGCGAAATCCAGCACCTTATCTAATTTTTGCTTTTTTCCTGTAGCCGGTTCTTGGCTATCTAATGCGACGATCTCCGAAAGAATCGTGGAGATCTGCTGAGGGGTATAGAACTCCCCAGCCTTTTTACCCGAACCTGCTGCAAACTGACCGATCAGATATTCATAGGCATCTCCCAACGCATCGGAATCGGTAGAAAAGTCCGCAATTCCTTCAGCGATTTTCTGGATGATGCTGCACAGTTTTTTATTTCGCTCTGTCGGAGTTTTTCCCAGCTTTTCGGAATTCAGATTGATCTCCGAAAACAATCCCTGGAATGAATTGTCAAAGGATTCATTTTCGATATAGCGGAATCCATTCTCAAGAGTCACTAACAAATCTCCGGAATGCGTACGGGCGAGTTCCGTGATATTGCTCCAAAGGTGCTCCGGCTTGATCACATAGTGGATTTTTTTCCGCATTTGTTTTTCAAAGTCGGGAATGTCCTCCTCATTGGATTCGTACCAAACGGATAGGGGAGTTCGCTTGTCTTCCTCCGACAAGATGGGATAGTCTGATCCGAGTTCTTTTTTGGCTGATTCAGAATAGTTGTGGGAGAGGTATCTCAAAAACAAAAAGGAAAGCATGTAATCCCGGAAGTCATCCGCATTCATGGAACCTCTCAGGTCGTCTGCTATTTTCCAAAGGGTTTGCCCCAGTTGCTGTTGTTCTTTTTGTGTCATTAATCTAAATTTTTTGGAAATAACCCCTGCATCAAGCCTTTTTTGTGGTTATGCAATTGCTCAATTTTCTTAGTCTGGGATTTTATCAAATCATCCAAAGATGAAAGACAAGAAGCGATTCTATTTTGTTCCTCTATAAGAGGAATCAAGATTTTGGTGGTAGATAATACTTCCTGGCCTACATTATAACGAGTACTACCACCTGCTCTTGAAGAAATGCTATTTCTAACTTCTTTGGTTTTTAGGAGGACGTTTAAAAATAATGGGTCATAATGTCCAATCTTTTTTCCTCGGATTACAAATCCACCGAAAGTTGCAGTTTTATTGTTATCAATATAGACGTTAGCGGATCCTACTTCTTCTTGAGTTTCGGAACTTCTTTGAAAGAGTATATCTCCATATTCTACGGAAAACTTTTCCACTATTTCCTTACTGACATCTACTGAACCAATAATCTTTTCATAGGTGATAAGTTCATTACTTAAAATATCCATTACGTTTATAAACTTAATGCCTTTGCCGTATTGCTCTTTTGAAGCATTAATACCGTTCTTGAATTCTAATAATTCTCCTAACTTTTTCTCCATCCACTCCCCATAATTTTCAAATTCTGGAAACCGATAGGTCGGAATGGTTTGTCCTTCCTGTGGAAAAAGATTTTGCATCAACCCTTTTTTGTGGGCTTTGAGGGCTTCCAACTTCTCTTTGTTGGCATTAATCATTTCATCCAGGGAAGAAAGGCAACCAGCAATTTTTTCTTGTTCGGGTTTGGAGGGAGTTGGTAAAACAATACTGAAGAAATCTTTCGCCCTAATATTCAGAAGCCCATCCATTCTTGCACCACTTGTAATGAACTGTTGAAGTTGCCTACCGTGATAGTTATTGTCAAAATAACCTTGAAAGAAATCCCCAATGAAATTTGGCTTAAACCTAAAGCTGATAAATGCATTTGGAACAGCTACTTGTTTGAACTCTTTCAATTTATATATACAACCTTGTGGAAATCTTTTTGAATTTCCTTTGTTATATGAAAATTCACCTTCGTTTAGGACAATGTAATTTTTGTACTGATCTCCAGATATATCGCGGCTAAATTTTTCAGCTTGAGACACGAAGCCTATTCCCGCACTAATACTAGCAGTAGTTAGCTGTTTACCATTGACTTTATCTTCTATACGCTCTGCAACTTCTCCTAAAGTTTTTTCTTCCCAATCCCCATCCTTCTCAAACTCAGGAAAACGAAGTTTTGGTGCCAGTTTCGGTTTGGTTTCCACAGAATTAATTAAGCTATCACTCATCTTCTTTATTCAGTTTATTCTGGGCGATTTCTATGGCTTGGTGCAGTTTCTGTTCGAGGACTTTGATAGGGGGTAAGTGAACCAGGTATTCTGCGACCTTGATATTTCCTCTGTCCAGCTGTAGCAGCTCGATATGTTCCTGATTTTTGGAGGCGCAGAGAATCAGACCTATGGGTGGATTTTCGCCTTCCAGGGTTTCATGTTTTTCCAGCCAGCGAAGGTACAGCTCCATCTGTCCTTTGTATTCGGCCTTGAAGTGGCCAAGCTTAAGATCTATGGCCACGAGGCTTTTTAGCCTTCGATGGTAAAACAGAAGGTCGATATAATAATCGACCTGATCGATGCTGATTCGCTTTTGGCGGGCTAGAAATGCAAAATCTGAACCCAATTCTCCAATGAATTTTTGAAGTTCACTTAGAATGGAGTCTTCCAGGTCCTTTTCGGAATACGTGTCACTCAATCCCAGAAAGTCAAGAAAGTATGGATCCCGAAAGACTAAATCCGGATTGATCGGGTCCTGATTTTTCAGTTTTTCCAAAGAGGATTTGATTGTTTCCTCCGGTTTTTTACTGATGGCTGTTCGCTCATAGAGCATGGAGTCTATCTTTTCCTGTAGGTCGCGCACGCTCCATCGTTCCAGTTTGCAGATTTCGATGTAAAACATGCGTTTCACGTCGGTGTCCATGGGAATGATCTGCCGGATATGTGACCAGCTCAATTGTGCACACACTGTGTGCACAATCTCCTCCTCCGGGAAAACTTCAGCAAAGCGTAGGCAATAGTGGATTTGTCGCTTGCTCCATCCTTTTCCATATTCTTGTACCAATTGATGTGACAAGGAGTTGATGATTTCTTTTCCGTATTCTGCCCGTTGATGCTGAAGGACCTCTTTTTGAAGTCGCTTACCTACCTGCCAGTAAAGCACACTTATGGCTGAATTGACCGTTTGGGCCACCTGTCTCCGGCTCTGATCAATGAGCAGTTTGATTTCGCCAAAGAGAAGGTCTGAGTTTCCTTGGGGTGTAGAAATTTCTTTACTCATAAGCTGCCAGTCCTGATATTTCACGGCCTTCGGCCAGTTTTTTTAATTGGGGCACCAAGTCGTTCATCAAAGCAGCCTCGGCTTTGCTTCGCTGTTTCCAACCCAGTTCCAGCGGTTCCAGTAAATCGGTGAGTTTTTCCCCATCAAAAATCATCCGGTTCATGATCTGTTCCACAAAGGCTTTCAAGTCAGCAGTCTGCAAACCGTGAGTTTGGGCTATGGCAGCCAATTCCTTGTGGTACTTTTCTACTTTGAATTTCTCAAAGTTTTGCTTGAGTTCATCGGTAGTTTGTCCAGTACTCCAATCCACCTGATTTTCGATATAGTCTGTTAAGTCTTCCTCCTCATCCATCAAATTGGAATTGGATCGGAGCAAACTGATCACCTGGGACTTGGTCATTTTCTGCTTGGAAGGCTTCTGCTGGGTGCTTTCCGCGATCAGCCCCATGATGTAATCATAATCAATCACGGCCGAGGCAAACAGCACAAATTCAAAGTCCAGTTGCTGGATATCCTCCGGTGCATCCTCTCCTTCTTTTTGCTGGATTTCCCGGAGCTGCTTGGCAGTCTCCAGGTAGGAGCTTCTGAATTCCTGCAAGTAATCCTTGGGAAGAATGGCCTCTATGGTTGCTTTTTGTTCCTCATCCAGATCGGTATATTGATCGAGTTGGGTTTTGAGTCGCTGTACTTCTTTGAAGTTTTTGACAAAGGCAATCTTGGCCGCATCCCCCCGAAGGTTGTACACTTCCTTAGGCTCGTTGACCAGATCGTGTTCTTGCATAAAGTCGCCCAAGGCTTCTACCGCTTTTTGGTAATGATCAATGACAACCGGAGCAGGATCTACCATCCAGATTTCTTTGGCTTTGCCTACGTCTTCCCCGCAGAAAAGGGTAATGGCTTGGTTGACTGCTTCCTGCTGGGACCGAAAATCCAGCACATTCCCGTAAGGCTTGGTATCATTCAACACTCGGTTGGTTCGGGAAAATGCCTGAATCAAACCATGGTGCTTTAGGTTTTTGTCCACATACAGGGTATTGAGATACTTGGAGTCAAAACCTGTGAGCAACATATCCACGACAATGGTGATGTCGATCTTGTTTTTGTGCGGGAAATCCTTGTTGCTGTATTTCTGATTTTTGATTCGGCTCTGCACATCCTGATAGTACAAATCAAACTCGGTGATCTTATGATTTGTGCCAAATTGCTTATTGTAGTCGGCAATGATTTCCATCAGAGCAGCTTTTTTCTCCTCCGGATTCTGCTGATTGTCTTCCTTTTCCTGAGCAAGATCTTCTTGGAGCTGTCGGATATCGGCGGCATTTTTTTGATCTCCGTTTTGAGCCAAAAGCTGTGCAGGAGGAGAGAAAACACATGCAATATTCAGCGGGGCAAAATTCGGATCTGCAGCAGTCCTTTTTTTCTGAATCTCTTTAAATAAATGAAAGTATTCGATGGCGTTATTAATGGATGCTGTGGCAAAAACCGCATTGAATTTCCGCTGATTAGTGGCTGCATCGTGTTTGTCAAGGATGGCCTCGACAATTTTCTGTTGGGATATCGCTTCCCCTGGCTTGGGATTTTGATCTCCTTTTCCCTTGAAATAGTCGATATGAAATCGCAGGACATTCCTATCGTCTATGGCGTGGGTTATGGTATAGGCGTGAAGCTGCTTTTCAAAGATTGACTCGGTCGTTTTGTAGGATTCGTATTGATCTTCCCTGACTTTATAAGTCGCATTTTGATCAAAAATTGGAGTACCCGTAAATCCGAAAAGCTGAGAATTAGGAAAGAAATCCTTGATGGCTTTGTGATTTTCTCCGAACTGGGAGCGATGGCACTCATCAAAAATAAACGCGATCCGCTTTTCCCTGAGGGGTTCCAGCCGTTCCTTGTAGTTTCGTTTGTAGGTGCCGTCTAAGGCAAGTCCAAGTTTCTGAATCGTAGTTACAATGACTTTGTCCGAATAGTTAGTAGATAGCAACCTTGACACTAAGGTTTCGGTGTTGGTGTTTTCTTCTACACTTCCTTCCTGGAATTTGTTGAATTCTTCCCTTGTCTGCCGATCAAGATCCTTTCGATCCACCACAAACAGACACTTTTCAATATCCGGATTGTCCTTGAGTAGGGTAGAAGTTTTGAAAGAAGTCAGTGTTTTACCACTTCCGGTGGTGTGCCAGACATAGCCATTTCCTCGATTCTGCTGAATACAATCCATGATGGCTTTGACCGCATAAATCTGGTAGGGTCTCATGACCAGCATTTTCTTTTCACTTTCTACCAATACCATGTATTTGCTGATCATCTCAGCCAAGGTGCATTTGGTCAGAAACTTTGCCGTGAAATCCTGGAGGTGGGTGATTTTCTTGTTGTTTTCATCGGCAAGCTGATAGATAGGCAAAAATTGCTCGTCCGCATTGAAGGCGAAATGTTGGTTTTTGTTGTTTGCAAAATAGTAGGTATTGCTGCGGTTACTGACGATAAACAGCTGCATAAAACACATCAACGAATTGCTGTAGCCACTTCCAGGCTCAGTTTTATATTCGACGATTTGCTGCATGGCTTTTCGTGGAGAAATGTCCAGCTTTTTCAATTCTATCTGGACAATCGGGAGGCCGTTGATCAGCAAAATCACATCATAGCGATGCTGGCTGTTTTCGGTATTGATCCGAAGCTGACTGACTACCTCGAAATCATTTTTACACCAGTCTTTGATGTTGACCAAGGTGTAGTGAAGTCCGGTACCATCTTCCCTTTGGAAATACTGTCTTTCACGAAGAAGTTTGGAAGCCGAAAACACATCCGGCTGGATAATTTCCTCTCGTAATCTTAAAAATTCACTGTCGGTAAGTTGGATTCGATTGAGTGCTTCAAACTTGATTTTGAAGTTCTTTTCCAGGCTTTTCCGGTCGATAATGTCTGGACGGTGGACGTATTTTAGATCGATCAGCTGCCTGATCAGATCCAATTCTATTTGATTTTCTTTAGTCATTCAGATCCTCCTTCAATAAATCTTTGGGTTTCACTTCCAAAATTCTGGCGATTTCAAAAAGTACTTCTAGTCTGGGCTGCTGACGATTTTGGACGTAACTATTGACCATGTTGTAGCTCTTCCCGAGCTTCTCTGCCAACCAGACCTGCTTAATTCCTTTCTCCTCAAGTACTTCCTTTATTCGGTTCATATCCGCATAAAATTAGAAGTTCAAAATAGCCTGAAAATCTTAATTATCTCGTTTTTTAAGATGTTTTCTATTGGTGGTAAACTTAAGAATAAGGATTACCAAAAAATTCCCCCCCCGTTTCGCCCACTCCTTTCGTTCCGATTCATTCGTGCCATTTTCCAAATGACAGCTCTTTTCTCTCCACTCTAGGAAAGGGCTTTCACTCCCCACGGCTACCGCTTCATTCCACTTACCCTTCTCCCGAGTCCCGGCAAGCCTGGGACTCGGGAAGGCCGTTTTGTGAAGCCGTAGCATGAGCCTCCTCCCCAAGTGCAAGCGATTAACCAATAAAGCCGTCAAGTTATCGGACAGATAACTGCGCACCATCAAAACAACTGACTGTCACACAAGAACCTGGGAAAAATTCTACTCAGAAAATAAAGTTTTTATCATAAAAGATATATGTTAGATCAGTCTAACTTATTACTTTTACCATTCTAATAATAAGAATGTGAAGAAGCTGATTCTGATACTACTAGGCTGTCTGGCCTTCGCCTGTGAAAATATCATTCCCGAGCCACCGGCAGTGGATGAAATTCTAGACGGCCCAATTGATGGGCTAAACTCAAGCGAGCAAGCCCGATTTCTGGCCGGGGATTTTGCCTTCAATGATGAGGTATTTTCCTCCGGAACAGGTCTGGGGCCTACATTTGTGGCTACTTCCTGTGGTAGTTGCCATGCTGGTGATGGAAAAGGCCATCCGTTTACTACACTGACACGCTTTGGTCAGACGGCTCCAAATACGCCTCCCAACCTGCTTATCGGAGGTCCTCAACTCCAAAATAGAGCTATACCAGGATACACACCGGAAATACTTCCGGAAGGAACACCATTTATGAAGCTAACCCCACCTGCCGTCACGGGCTTGGGTTTGCTGTCAGCCCTTACAGATGAGCAGATCCTGACTAATGCAGACCCTTATGATCTTGATGGAGACGGAATTTCCGGGGTGCCCAACTATGTAAATCCTCCCGCTTATTTTGTTCCTAAGTGGTTTCATCAAGATGCAAATGGGCGCTATATGGGGCGCTTTGGCAAAAAGGCAGCTACCATCGATCTGCTCCAGCAGACCGTATCAGCGTACAACCAGGACATGGGCATCACTTCTACATTTGAACCAGTTGACCCTTTTTCAGGATTGGAAGTGGATCAGGAAGTGAGCGACCAGACCGTCAGGGATGTGGTTTTTTACCTCCGTACACTAAAAGCACCTATCCAGCGCTCACAAAATGACCAACAAATAATTCAGGGTAAGACTTTGTTTTCCCAAATCCAATGTGGGGATTGCCACACCCCAGAATGGACCACCCCAACCTCTGATATTGTAGCTTTGTCCAATAAAACCTTTTTTCCCTATACAGACCTGTTGTTGCATGATATGGGGCCGGGATTGGATGACGGTGTAACCGAAGGCTCTGCTGAAACTTTCGAATGGCGGACACCTCCCCTTTGGGGTTTGGGTCTTTCTCCAAATTCCCAAGGAGGCAGCTACTTTCTCATGCACGATGGCCGGGCCAGCAGCATTGAGGAGGCAATTTTACTGCACGGAGGTGAGGCAAATTCAAGCCGTGCCAAGTTTGAGTCGCTCTCTGCCGATGATAAAGCTGCTTTGATCCGTTTTCTTGAATCCTTATAACCTTCCAAATCCATGAATAGAAATGAGTTTATCAAAACCTGTGGATGGGGGTGCTTTGGCATCATGGCGGGAATTTCCGGTTTATCCTCGTGTGCCGGTACCAAGTATTTTCAGGCTAGCCTTGAGGGAGATTATATGGTAGTTCCGCTGGATGCTTTCGTGAATTCGAAGGATGATCAATCCAGCTTCCGGCCAAGTGTGATAGCGCATCACGAATCACTTCAATACCCGATTGCGGTTTTCCGGCTGTCTGAGACTGCCTACCAAGCATTATGGATGAGGTGTACCCATCAAGGCACAGAACTTCAGGTGTTTGGCGACCGGCTCCAATGTCCTGCCCATGGTAGTGAATTCACTAATACCGGTATGGTGCAAAATGGCCCGGCAGACGACCCCTTGCGAACCTTTCCGGTTCAAATTGAAGCAAACATCTTAAAGATCGACTTGAAATGAAAAAATATTTATTCCTTCCTGTCTTCTTGTTTGCCATGGTTGCAAATGCCCAGATCGACAGTACCCTGTTAAAAAGAATACCGGTCGATACTTCAGGTACCCAAACCATGAACATGGATGCAGTATACAATCGTCCTTTTCTTCAATTAGGAAATTTACCGGCTTCCATTGGCGGGTACGTTGAGGCCGATTATCAATACATGGGCCAAGATGGAATCACTGAGGGCCACAGTTTTCGTATCCCCCGCTTTACTCTTTTTGTGGCCTCTTCGATTCACAGGAAAATCAAGTTTCTCTCTGAGATTGAGTTGGAGGAAGGCGGAAAACAAATATCCATCGAATTTGCTGCATTGGATTTAATTTTCCATCCTCTAATTAACCTCCGAGGTGGAGTAGTAATGAATCCCATCGGTGCGTTCAACCAAAATCATGATGGTCCAAAATGGGAATTTGTGGATCGGCCAATTGCCATGACTGAAATGCTTCCAGCCACCTGGAGCAATGTTGGTTTTGGTCTATATGGCAAGTATTATTCAAAGGCCTGGGCTTTTGGGTATGAAGCCTACCTGACCAATGGCTTCGACGACAGCATCATCAGTAATAATCAAAACAAAACTTTCCTTCCGGCAGCAAAAGAAAATGCCCTGCGCTTTGAAGAAAGCAGCAATGGGCAACCCCTGTTCACGGGCAAAATAGCAGTCAGAAACAACAAGGTGGGAGAATTAGGACTTTCCTACATGGGCGAGATTTATAACCGATTTGAGACAGATGGTCTCGTTCTGGATGCCAAAAGACGCCTGGATGTATTAGCCGTGGATTTCAACACTACCATTTCGGCTACAAAAACCTATTTGGTTGGCGAATGGGCCTGGGTAATGGTTGATGTACCTGAGACTTATAGTCAGCAATTTGGTGAACGGCAAAAGGGAGGGTTCGTAGACATTGTACAACCTATCCTGAGAGGAAAACTGGCTGGTTTTGATAAAGCAGTATTCAGTCTGGCCTGCCGACTGGAATATGTTGACTGGAACGTGGGAAGTTTCGAGGAAACCGGAGGAAATATTTCTGATGATTTGTGGGCAGTAGTTCCGGCAATCAGTTTCAGACCGGTATCACAAACCGTCATCCGACTTAACTACCGGTACATGCAACAACAGGATATCTTGGGAAATCCACCGGCTAAAATCGGGGGAGTGCAATTTGGGTTGTCAAGCTACTTTTAACTGCATTGTATTCCAAAGGGGTAATTTAAGTATTTAAGGCTTTGCTTAAATAAGTTCCACTCCATACCTTTGTTAAGCAAATGCTTAAATACAAAGTTATGAATACATGCATCCGTGTCTTTGCCGATAGCGACCAGATCAATAGGTGCAGGGAAGACTTGAAAAGCAAGGGGGAAGGTTTTTTAGAACTGGCAGTTGTACTGAATCTTGCCGGTAATGCGGTTCGCATCAAAATCCTGTACCTCCTGAATCAGGAAAATGAACTTTGTCCGTGCGACTTATCAGACATTTTGGGTATGACAGTTCCGGCCGTCTCCCAGCATTTGAAAAAGCTGAAGGATGCAGGAATCGTGACTACTAAAAAATCGGGACAAACCATTTTTTATTCAGTAGAAGCGCAAAGTCAGCGAATCATTTCTTCAGTGCTCGATTTGTTTAACCTCCCAAATTCAATTACCACGCTATGAAAAAGTCCCTTTTAACCAGCGGCCTTATAGCCGCTTTAGTGAGTTCCCTTTGCTGTATCACCCCGGTGCTTGCTCTAGTGGCCGGTGCGAGCGGGATCGCGTCCACTTTCTCCTGGCTGGATCCAGCACGGCCTTTTTTTGTAAGTATCACCGTGATTGTGTTGGGATTTGCCTGGTACCAGAAGCTTAAAGCCAGGAAAGCAGAAGACATCGAATGTGCATGTGAAGATGATGAGAAACCAAGCTTTTGGCAGACAAAAAAGTTCTTATCAATAATCACGGTTTTTGCAGCCCTGATGTTAACATTTCCGCTCTATGCTCACATTTTCTACCCCAAAGCCGACAAGCAACTGGTCATCGTAGAGAAGTCCGATATACAGACCGTAAATTTTGAAATCAAAGGAATGACATGTCAGGGCTGTGCAACTCATGTCGAGCACGAAGTAAATAAGCTCGATGGTATCCTAAGAGTAGCTGCTTCTTATGAATTGGGCAATGCCGTTGTAGAATTTGACAATACAAAAACAGGTATTCAGGAAATACAACAAGCCATCAACTCAACGGGATATTCCGTGACCAATAAAACAGAGAAATAAATGGAAATCATATTAGAATCAACCATCACCTGCCCTAATTGTGGCCATCAGAAGGAAGAAACCATGCCCACTGACGCCTGTCAGTATTTCTATGAATGTGAAAACTGCCTCAAGGTGCTAAAACCAAAAGAAGGAGATTGTTGTGTGTATTGCAGTTATGGAACGGTCAAATGTCCGCCAATACAGGAAAATGCCGGTAGCTGCTGCTAAAATCTTGTTCGATTTGCAATACCCTTGCGTCCTATTATTGTGTTCCTTTGCAGGCAAATGAAATTCATTCTTTCCATATCGTTAGGTTTTCTGTTCCTGATGCAGGCATTGGGGCCTACTATGGATGTATGCTGTGAGTTGCCAAAGCTTCCAGTACTTTTTGAACACTACGAGGAGCAGTCTGAACACGATGGAACTTCATTTCTGGAATTTCTTGATTTCCATTATGGAGACGGTCAAAATGAAGAAGACCACCACCATGATGACGAGCATGACAAGAACTTACCCTTCCATGACCAGCATCAGTGTTCCCATGGCTCCATTTTTATTACCCCTTTAATGGAAAAAGTGGAGATACCCACCCAATCCTTTTTCACTCTTACTCAGACAGGTTTTTACAGCTTCTCGCTCTGTTCTGAACACCCCGAATCCCCATTCCAGCCGCCCAAGGCCTGATTTTCCGGACATTTAAGTTGAAGTAGTTATTATTTCCAAGCGGTCGCTTGGAAGTGATCTTGCATTTTCAATTTACTCCCCTAGCTCCAAATTCAAGGGCATTTTCTGCCCTGTCTATCCAAAAAATCAGATTAATAAATGCTAAAAAATGCTGGATAAAATCATTCAATTTTCAGTCAAAAACAAACTGATCATAGGCCTGCTTACGCTTGGTTTGTTCATTTGGGGAGGCTACTCCCTTTCGAGACTTCCCATTGATGCCGTACCGGATATCACAAACAATCAGGTTCAGGTCATCACTACCTCCCCATCTCTGGCAGCTGAGGAGGTGGAACGTTTAATTACATTCCCCATCGAAATTACCATGGCCACCATCCCGGAGTTGGAGGAGATTCGTTCCTTTTCCCGCTTCGGTTTGTCTGTGGTGACCATCGTTTTTAAAGAAAATGTGGATGTGTATTGGGCTCGTCAGCAGGTAAGTGAAAGGCTGACCGATGTACAAGCCCAAATCCCTCCGGGAGTAGGTCAGCCGGGCATGGCTCCCATCACTACCGGGCTGGGAGAAATTTATCAATATGTGGTGGGAACAGAAAAGGGTTACGAAGATCAATACGATGCCCGTGAACTTCGTACGATACAGGACTGGATTGTCCGAAGGCAATTACTCGGTACTCCGGGGGTTGCTGATGTAAGCAGCTTTGGCGGTTACCTTAAACAATATGAAATCGCCATAGACCCGGATAGGCTCAAGGCCATGAACGTTTCCATTGCCGATATTTTCCGGGCATTGGAAGAAAACAACGAGAATACCGGAGGAGCTTACATTGAAAAAAACCTCAGCGCCTATTTTATCCGAAGTGAAGGCCTGGTGGGCGACTTGGACGACATCAGAAACATGCTTGTCAATAGCAATGAAGATGGAATTCCAGTCCTCATAAAAGATGTAGCCAAAGTTCAACTAGGTAGTGCTGTTCGGTATGGAGCAACTACTCGTGATGGTGAAGGGGAAGTGGTGAGTGCAATCGTGATGATGCTGAAAGGGGAAAATTCTGCAGAGGTCGTTGAAAATGTAAAAAAGCGAATCGCAGAGATAAGCAAAACTTTACCTGAAGGAATTACCATCGAGCCTTTTCTAGATCGGACGAAATTGATCAATACTGCTATTGGTACAGTGACTACAAACCTAACTGAAGGGGCTTTGATCGTGATTTTCGTCCTTCTACTTCTCTTGGGAAATCTCCGAGCTGGATTAATTGTAGCCTCTGTTATTCCACTTGCCTTGGTTTTTGCCTTTGGGATGATGAACCTCTTTGGCGTTTCGGGTAATCTAATGAGTCTTGGGGCTATTGACTTCGGACTCATCGTAGATGGGGCTGTGATCATTGTGGAAGCCACATTGCATCACCTAGGTTTATTAAAGCTTGGAAGAAAACTAACGCAGAATGAAATGGATGAGGAAGTTTATCAGTCGGCCAGTAAAATCAGAAATTCAGCTGCATTTGGGGAAATCATCATCCTAATCGTGTACCTCCCAATCCTGGCTTTAGTTGGTGTGGAAGGTAAAATGTTTGGCCCCATGGCAAAGACGGTCAGCTTTGCAATTCTTGGAGCTTTTATTCTTTCGCTGACTTATATACCAATGATGTCAGCTCTTTTTCTGAGTAAAAAGACCGAATACAAACCGAATATTTCGGACAAGATCATGGCTTTCTTTCACCGTTTGTATGATCCGGCCATTCGCTGGACTATGCACAAAAGACCTTTGATACTAAGCCTTGCATTGGGGTTTTTCTTGGTTTCACTTTGGGTATTTTCCAATATGGGAGGTGAGTTTATTCCGACTTTGGAGGAAGGGGACTTTGCCGTAGAAACCAGGGTAATTACGGGAAGTTCTTTGCAAAACACGATTCAAGCTACTACTCAGGCAGAAAAAATCCTTCTTGAACAATTTCCTGAAGTGAATCAAGTGGTATCAAAAATTGGTGCGGGTGAAATCCCTACCGATCCCATGCCAGTGGAAGCAGCCGATATGATGGTGATCTTAAAAGACAAAAGTGAATGGGTCTCAGCCACCAACCGGGAAGAGCTGGCCAATAAAATGGCCGAAGCTCTGGAGGTCATTCCGGGAGTTACTTTCGGATTTCAGCAACCCATCCAGATGCGCTTTAACGAACTCATGACTGGGGTTCGGCAGGATGTAGCGGTTAAGATATACGGAGAGGATCTCAATGAGCTTTCGGAATATGCCGAACAGATTGGACGGCTGGCATCCAGTGTGGAAGGAGCTCAGGATTTGTATATAGAAGAGGTAACCGGTGTTCCGCAAATTGTCATTAATTACAAACGTGATCAATTGGCCAAATACGGTCTGACCATCCGGGATGTAAACCGCTCGGTACAGGCTGCCTTTGCCGGAGCGTCTGCAGGGCTGGTTTATGAAAACGAAAGACGCTTTGATCTGGTGGTCCGATTGGATAAGACCAATCGGGAAGATGTAGAGTCTGTTCAGAACCTTTACATCGCTAGGAAGGATGGACACCAAATACCGCTATATCAGGTGGCCGAAGTGGAAATTCAGGAAGGTCCCTACCAAATCCAGCGAGACGACACCCGCAGACGGATCATTGTAGCATTCAATGTACGTAACCGGGATGTCGAAAGCATAGTAACAGAGCTTCAGCAGAAAATTGAAGAGACAGTCGTATTTGCACCCGGCTACACCGTTTCTTACGGTGGGCAGTTTGAAAATTTGATAGAAGCTCGAGAAAGACTCTCTTTTGCGGTTCCTTTGGCTTTGCTTCTGATTTTCGTCTTACTTTATTTCACTTTTGGCTCATTTAAGCAGGGTATTCTCATTTTTACAGCAATCCCACTTTCTTCCATCGGGGGCATCTTTGCCTTGTGGCTGAGAGATTTGCCTTTCAGTATTTCTGCCGGGGTTGGGTTCATTGCGTTATTTGGCGTAGCTGTTTTGAATGGGATTGTGCTCATCAGTGAGTTCAATCACCTGAAAAAGGAAGGCGTCTCAGATATTTTCGAACGGATTTACAAAGGCACGAGTGTGCGTTTGCGACCTGTAATCATGACGGCTGCCGTGGCTTCTTTGGGTTTTCTGCCGATGGCGCTTTCCCAATCCGGTGGAGCAGAAGTACAGCGTCCATTGGCTACTGTGGTGATCGGGGGTTTGATTACGGCTACCTTCCTGACCTTGGTTGTGCTGCCTATCCTGTACTATTATTTTGAAAGAGGGATAAAGGTGAAACCCGGGGCAGTAGTTCCACTTTTGGTTATCGGCTTGCTTTGTATTCAGATACCTAAAGCCAATGCGCAGGATTCTCTAGTTAGTTATCAATCATTGGATAAAGCCATACAAGTTGCTATCCAAAACAATCCAACCCTGAAAGCAGCAGACTTGCAAACCCAGCAGGAAAGGGAGCTGAAAGGAGCCAGCTGGAATATGGCTAAAACCAATTTTAGCCTCACTCACGGACAGTACAACAGCATTTACAACAATGACAACCAGTTCAACATCTCCCAATCCATGGAGTTTCCTACGGTTTATGCCAATCAAAAGAAATTGGCCAAAGCTCGGATTGAAGCGAGTGAATGGATGCGTTCGGCTACCCAAAACGAACTGGTTCAGCAAGTAAAGGTTTCCTGGTATTTGATGTGGTTGGAAAAAAGCAAAAGGCAGTTATTGTTAGAACAGGACAGAATTTACCAGCGATTCGTACGGGCAGCAGATCTTCGTTATCAAACCGGAGAAACGAACTTGCTGGAAAAAGCAACTGCGGAGTCCCAAGTAGCAGAACTCAAGGCCATGCTTCAGCAAAACCAGTCGGATATCGAAATCCACCGGACACAGCTTCAAACCTTGCTTAATCTGGATAGCATAGGGGATATCGCCATGGGTTATCTGGAAGCAAGGGAAAGCAATGTACTTCTCGATACACAAGGAATTGCCAACAACCCTACACTTGCCTGGTTTCGCCAACAGATGGAAGTAGCCGAAAAAGAAAAATCGGTGGAGAAGGCAAAGTTCTTACCCGACCTTTCGGCAGGGTATTTCAACCAGTCCCTCAATGGACCCAATCAGGATTTGGATGGCAACCCGGTCAATTTCACCTCCAGCGACCGGTTTACCGGTTTTCAAGTGGGAATGGCCATCCCCATTTTTGGGGCAAAGTCCCAAGCATCGGCCATCAAAGCGGCCGAATTGAAAAAGCAGGAAAGCGAAGCGCGGCTGCAAGCAGTGACTAACCAACTGCAAGGCAGGCTAAGTTCACTCATTCAGCAGTACCAAAAATTTCAGACCAGCCTTGATTACTACGAGCAAAACGCCCTGCCGCAGGCAGAGCTAATTCTCAAACAGGCTCAAAAAGGATTTGAAAACGGGGAAATCGGCTACGTGGAATACATTCAGGGACTTAACCGGGCATTGACAGTCCAGTTTAATTACCTGGAGATTCTCAACCAATACAACCAAACCATTATCCAGATCGAGTTCATTTCAGGTGTTCAATAAAAGGAAATCAACTATGAAAAATATATTCAATTACATCAAAATAATATCAATGGCGGTTCTTTTGGGACTGACCATTGCGTCTTGCGGACTACAAAATGAGGAAGCCATTGAGGTGAATCATATAGAAAGTGAGAACACAGTGGAACTTACCCAAGCGCAATATGACCAAGCGAAGATTGAAATTGGAACTGCCGAAAAGAAAGTAATCGGTTCAGAATTGCGGGTGAATGGGATGATTGACGTACCACCACAGAGCAACATTTCTATCAATATGCCCTATGGAGGCTTTGTGAAATATACCGAAATGCTGCCTGGTACCAAGGTGAAAAAAGGCCAGTTATTGGTGGTCATTGAAAATCCGGAGTTCATCCAGTTTCAACAGGAATACCTGGAGAGTCTGGCCAAACAGGAATTTCTGAAAGCCGAATTTGACCGTCAGAAGGAGCTGTTTGATGAAAAAGTAGCCTCTGGTAAAACATTTCAGCAAGCCAAAAGTGACTTTCTGGCTAATGAAGCCCGGATAAAAACTATGGAAGAACGATTGAAGCTCATTGGCTTCAATCCGGCAAAAATCCGTGAAGGAAATATCTCGGCTTCTGTAAATATTTTCGCTCCGGTTAACGGTGCCGTTCGGGAGATTTATACCAATGTAGGCAAATACATCAACCCACAAGATGTGATCATGGACATTACTAATGCCGAAGACCTGCATGTGGAACTTACCGTGTATGAAAACGACATCCCCAGAGTGCAGGAAGGACAACGAATCCGCTTTGCATTGGCGAATTCTCCTGAAGAATGGCGGGAAGCAGAAGTATTTCTGATAGGTAGCGGAGTGCGGGAAGACCGATCGGTGACTGTACATGGCCACTTAGAAAAGATGCACGAAGATCTGAAACCGGGAATGTATATAGCTGCAAGGATCGAAACCGACAGCAACGAAGTATTGGCTATCAAAGAGGAAGGAATCGTTCGGTTTGGTGGAAAACAATATGTCTTTGCCTATACGGGAGAAAAAACAGAAAACGGTGCAACCGTTCATGATTTTGAAATGATGGAAGTCATCAAAGGATATACAGAAGATGGCTATACCCAGATTTCTTTGGCCGATGCAGCAAAGGACCTAAGTGCCCTTCAAGTGGTCACCAAAGGTGCTTTCACCTTGTTGGCTAAAGCCAAAAATACCGAAGAAGAAGGAGAAGGACACGGACATTAAAATGAATCATCCTTATGATCAAAGAACTCGAAGATAGACTCAATCAGAAAGACATCCGACCAACAGCCATGAGGCTGTTGGTGTTGGAAGCACTGGCAGGTCAAGAGACGGCCATCAGCCTTTCCGACTTGGAAAAGGCATTTGAAAAGTCAGACCGGGTGACGCTATTCCGTACCCTGAAAACCTTTCAGGAAAATAGACTGGTACACAGTATCGATGACGGTACGGGAGCTCCTAAATACGCCCTATGCGAAGAGGGATGCGAGTGTAATATCGAAAGGGACCTGCATGTGCATTTTCATTGTCGGGTGTGTAGCGAAACCTTCTGTTTGCCCAAGTATAAAATCCCGGAAATTGAACTGCCAAGCATGTTCAAAGGAGAAGAAGCCAACTTGGTAGTAAAGGGGATTTGTGGGAAATGTGCAGGATGAATATTACAAGTACTATGCATTGGGTTTAAGAGTAATTTTAAGTCAAACATCCAATGAAATGAAACCATGCAACATGGAAAACCTCACAATTTAGGATGAATAGGATCATATGAAATTTAATACCACCATGCCAAAAGGCTTAAAGCCACAATATCAAAAATAACTGGATGCATATCGGGATAAACTGGGGAAGTGGTTTTTACAGGAAGCTTGGCAGCATCTTGAAAGGGCACACATCCTTGGTCAGCCCTATCCTTACCGGCAGTCTGAAGTGCATTGGCTCATGCTTCGGTTTGGTTAAAAAATCAAAGACTGGAAGGAAATACGGGGTCAGATTCTCCGGCACTTTGTAGGTGGAGTAAAATCCTTTGTAGGGAAAATACATGTAGGTAATACTGGGGACGCCAATGTTCCGCCTCTCTTGCCTATGGAAATACCAGCAGATCTGAAGGGAATAATAAATCAGTTTAAAAAATAAAAAAGTCCTAAACAATGACCGCTCTACTCACCGGTACCATTATGCTCAGTCTCCTTCACGGACTGATTCCCAGCCATTGGCTGCCGGTGCTGGCCCTGAAAGAAAAATTTGGATGGGAGGGAATCAAGACGGTTCGCATTGCGGCGATGGCAGCTTTGGCTCACTCGCTGAGTACCTTTTTGTTAGGAGTGTTTTTGGGTTTATTCAGCTTGTCACTTTCTGAAAACCTACACACTTACACCCGTTGGGTCATTCCTGGATTGCTTATAGCCATCGGCTTATATTTTGTCATTCAACACCACCGTCACCACCACTTTCACATTGCTGAAAAACAAAAGCTGGAAAAAGCAGGAGCAGCGCAGGTTGTGACTTTGCTGGTATTTACCATGTTTCTTTCGCCCTGCCTGGAAATTGAAGCCTACTTCCTTATGGCAGGAACTCATGGCTTTCCAATGATCCTAGCTGTGGGACTGCTCTACACCATTGTTTCCGTGTTAGGGATTACTTTTTGGGTTTACCTGGCCCAAAAAGGGCTGCACCGATTCAACTGGCACAAATTGGAACATAATGCAGGACTGATTTCCGGTGGCATACTTATTCTCACTGGCATCATTTCCTTTTTCACAGATTAAAACAGATTAGACGATGACAAATACAAATCACTTAGACGATAAAGCCTGCTGCAGCACTAACCAGCATCCAGGCAAACCAAAAAAGGAAGAGGAAAAAACCTCACCAACTTTCCTGCAGACGTGGGGTAGTGGTATGCTGAGCTTTGTCATGCTACTTGCTGGAATTGCCGCTGACCAGTTGGGACAGCCTGCAATTTTCCAGGGAGGTATCCGCATTGGCTGGTATGTGCTGGCCTATTTGCCCGTGGGATGGCCGGTGTTGGTCAAAGGCTGGAAGTCCATCATAAAAGGTGATGTGTTTACTGAATTTTTCCTAATGGGCATTGCCACATTGGGGGCGTTTGCCATAGGCGAATATCCCGAGGCGGTGGCGGTGATGCTTTTCTATGCCATCGGTGAGTTGTTTCAGGATGCGGCTGTGAACCGGGCCAAGCGAAACATCAAAGCCCTGTTAGACATCCGCCCCGATTCGGCTTCGGTTTTTAGAGGTGGCCAAACTGTGGTCTTACACCCCGAGGAAGTACAAATTGGGGAAACCATCCAGGTTAAACCTGGAGAAAAAGTACCCCTCGATGGGGAAATGATCAGTGAAAAAGGCAGTTTCAATACCTCCGCCTTGACCGGCGAAAGCAAACCTGCGACCTTCAACAAAGGAGAAAATGTACTGGCTGGAATGGTGAATCTCGATAGGCTGATTGAATTGAAAGTTATCAGACGGTTCAATGAAAGTTCAATTGCACGAATCCTTGAACTAGTCCAGAACGCCACCTCACGCAAGGCAAAAACTGAACAGTTCATCCGAAAGTTTGCGCGGGTCTATACACCCATTGTCACCTTTCTGGCCATAGGCTTGGCCTTCCTGCCTTATTTTTTTGTGGAAGACTATGTGTTTGAAGCATGGCTTTACCGGGCCTTGATCTTTTTGGTGATCTCATGCCCCTGTGCGTTGGTCGTTTCTATCCCACTGGGTTATTTCGGAGGGATTGGTGCAGCCTCCCGAAAAGGCATACTGTTCAAAGGTTCCAATTTTCTTGACCTCATGACCAGCGTTACTACCGTGGTGATGGACAAAACAGGCACACTTACCAAGGGAGTGTTTGAAGTTCAGAAAGCCGTGACCATGGAGGGAATTACCCTAGATTGGCTTAGTCTGACAGCAGCAATGGAAAGCAAATCCACCCATCCCATCGCAAAAGCCATTACAGAGTATGCTAAAAAGCAAGGAGGAGAAATTTCAGAACCCGAACAACAGGAGGAAATTGCCGGGCACGGACTGAAAGGAATTGTAAATGGCAAGCATGTGCTGATCGGCAATCAAAAACTGCTGGATAAGGAAGGGATTGTTACCCATGCCGATGCAGCCGGAGAAGTCAATACTGTTATCCATGTAGCAGTAGACCAAAAATATGCAGGATATCTGGTGATCGCGGATGAACTCAAAGAAGATGCTGCTCAGGCCATCAATGAACTACACAAATTAGGAGTTCGGGAACTGATCATGCTGTCAGGAGACAAGGATGCAGTGACACAGCAAGTGGCAAAATCACTCGGAATAGATAAAGCCTTTGGTGATCTGCTGCCTGAGCAAAAGGTGGAAAAGGTAGAAGAACTGAAAAAAGATGCCAGCCGGGTCATTGCTTTTGTGGGTGATGGCATCAACGATGCTCCTGTCCTTGCCCTGGCCGATGTGGGAATTGCAATGGGTGGTTTGGGTAGTGATGCAGCCATTGAGACAGCCGATGTGGTTATTCAGACTGACCAGCCCTCAAAAATTGCAACTGCCATTCAGTTGGGCAAACAGACAAAACGAATCGTATGGCAAAATATCAGCCTGGCTTTTGGAGTTAAGCTCATTGTGCTGGCTCTGGGAGCCGGAGGCCTGGCCACCATGTGGGAAGCAGTCTTTGCCGACGTTGGAGTGGCATTGTTGGCAATTTTGAACGCTGTAAGAATACAGCGCTCTTAACCCAAAGTTCAATCAGGTGTACTTGCAATCCTATTTTTCTTTAGCTGAAGGTTGGTATTCCTAAGGTTGGGTTACCTTTTCAACCGGTTGAAATTAAAGACTCGTTTTCAAATGGATTTTCAATTCCATCAATAAGTCATTTTCCCCGTTTCGCCCACTCTTTTCGTTTCGATTCATTCACGCCATTTTTCAAATGACAGCTCTTTTCTCTTTACTCTAGGAAAGGGCTTTCACTCCCCACAGCTACCGCTTCACTCTACTTACCCTTCTCCTAAGTCCCGGCAAGCCTGGGACTCGGGAAGGCCGTTTCGTGAAGCCGTAGCCTGAGCCTCGTTTTAGGGGGGGGCAAGCCTTTTCCGATTTTTCTTCCGAGCACATAGGGATTTTTGTCCGTTTCGGTCGGTGAGCGCTCCGTTCCATTTTTTCCTTCTCAATCCCCCGGTCTTCAGTGTATGACACGACAATGCAAAGGTTGAGTGCGAACCTGCACCAGTCAAAATTACGCTCCGCCCTGATCTAAAAAACAGGGTCTCCTACGGACTGCCTCCCAGTTTTTTATCCCAGGCTTTTGCCTTATGCAGAACCACACTCCTTGGCTTGCATGTCGGTCAGAACCTCAATACCAGTGGATAAAAAAAATGTCACTTCACGCCCACATATCGCCCTTCACTTCCAAAAAAATACCCTTTGAACTCGGGAAAAATCTCGGTATAAGTGTCGGGTCGATCTTCCTAATATCCTTGGATATAAGTGGGCTTTATGTGGCTGATAAACAACTGAATAATCTCTTTATCAATCCTTTTCTGTCACACTTTAAAACTCTACGACCATGAAAGCTTGGGAAAATTTCAACCAATTAGCGGATACTGTTACCAACGAAATCATCGAAGGTATCCAAAATGAAAACCTTACTTGGGAACAAGTTTGGAGTTCTAAAAACTCTCCGAAGAATTATGCTTCGAAACGTCCTTATTTGGGATTCAATGCACTTTGGCTGGCCTGGGTCACCATCTCCAAGAAATTCAAAAGTCCCTACTTCCTAACCTACAATCAGGCAAAACACCTCGGCGGAAATGTCAAGAAGGATGAAAAAGGTTCTAAAGTCGTATTCTGGAAGATTTCCAAGTTTGTAAAAGGGAAGGCAACCAATGAAGAAGGAGAAAACGAGGACCTTTTTGGAAGAAAGTTTACCCCCTTTATCTGGACGGTTTTCAATATCGATCAAATAGAAGGAATTGATTTTACCCTAGAAGGTGCCGAGGAAAGGGTTTTTTCCCCAATCGAAACTTGCGAATCCATCATTTCAGGCTATGCCACCTGTCCGAATATTGTCCATGAAGGAAACGAGGCATTTTATAGCCCTTCCAGAGATTTTATCAATATGCCGGAAAAGGAATCCTTCAAAGGAGACGAGCAATATTATTCTGTTCTATTTCATGAAATGATACATAGCACAGGCCATTCGATCAGGTTAGGAAGATTTGCAGAAAGACCGGCTTTGGTTGGCTTTGGTTCAGTAGAATATTCAAAAGAGGAACTGATTGCCGAAATGGGAGCCAGTTTTTTGAATGCTCTTGCCGGAATCAAGGATGCCAATTTCAAAAATTCTTTGGCCTACTTGAAAGGCTGGTTTAAGCCACTAAAGGAAGATCCAAAAATGCTGATCTATGCTGCTCAAAAGGCACATCAAGCAGCCAATTACATCCTTGGAATTGATCTAGAGGGGGAGGAATAATCCCCCTTTTTTGCTCATTTTTTCATTTGACCTACCCTCTAAAAATTGACCACCTTCGGTGGTACTTCTGAGAAATTGAGAAATTCTTACAGGAAGTTTATTGCTCCACTAAAACAGAAAGACCATGAGTAATGGAGCAAAAAAACGAAAAAAATCAGGTTGCGGGATACCTACTCTAAATCAAGTCAGGCTGTATTTCTTAACCAACAGGTTCGGCATAGAAGAAGGAGATGTTTTCTTTTATTTTCACCGATCAACTAATTGGCGTTCGCAGTATGGTGATCGAATTGGAGATTGGACATTGGCTGCCAAAAGATGGATGTGGAATCTAGAAAACTAACAGGCTTTCAGTTTTGATCAGAAATCTCCATTGCTTCAACCTAGAAAATCTAGTCACTTTTAAAAAGAGAAGGGGTCTTGCAATAGCGATATCAGTTGTTTAAAATATTGATTTGAAATTGTCAAGAAAATTAACACTAGAAGAAGAGCGTCTTAGGGAGGAGTTGGTGACGTTGGAAAGGCGTATCCGAATGAAGATTCGGAGAATTTGTGCCACTAATTTGAAGTTGCCCTATGAGCGACTTGCAGCTGGATGCCGCCTAAAGGAATTGTGTTTGTTGGCGATTTCATCACTCGACGAGGGAGACGAAATGAAGTTAGCAGCGTGCTTGAGGGAATTAAGAGAAAAGGGAATACCTATTTGAAATTTTACGACTTTTAAAGCTTATCCAAAATTTCCCGGATTAGCCGCTCTCTGTCCAATTCCTTTTTTCTTTTTGTCCTTAGGCTAACGATATAAATTATCCAAATCCCCCAAGCAACCGCAAAAAGTGGAAATGGATTTTCTGCTCCCAATGCTCCAATCATTGCAATGAAGCTGATGAATACTGTTCCTAGAAATTTTATTGTCGGCCACATAATCTGATACTTTGATACTCAACTTTCTACTTTACGGTTTTGAATCAAAGTGGTTTGGGTTTGTGGTGTAAATAAGTAAATATGTTTTTATATAAAATATGTCCAGGATCAGATTTTGGATCCGATAATTATAAAGGACTTAATGGCGGACTCTTTCCATCGGCCCCCCAAATCCAAATCCGAGCATCCTCTGGCTGATGCGGTGACGGCTAATCTGAAAAGAAGAAAGTTGTAAAGTGGGAAGGTTTCAAAAGGATTTGAAAAATTGAACCATTTAAAAAATTGAAAAATTAATCAAATCTAAAATATCGCACATCCGACGTTGGACACCAAACAGATAAACTATGAAAACGCTATAATTCAAAACCAACATCAAATGCGGTGGCTGTATTGCTGCAGTGACTCCACACTTGAACGCTGCCGAAACAGTCTCCAACTGGTCGGTGGACACAGCCAATCCAAACAAGATCTTAACTGTGGAAGGCGAGAACTTATCCGAAGCTGAGGTCATTGAAAAAGTAAAAACTACCGGCTACACCATCGAGAAAGATCAAGGAAAACCCTTTTATCTCAAAAACTACGAAACGATTTCTCCTTTTTATTGCATGAAGATCGGGGATGGATATCCTAGGTCAGGAGCTGAGGCTTACAGTTGAAACAGAGACTCTTGAACCCTAAGACATCAAGAAAGCGGTGTTGATAGCAGGGCTTATTGCGAATGTGCAATTGCAAGACCTAAGACGCAAGATGATGGAAATCAAATCTTTTGTCTTGTGTCTTAATTCCAAATTTGAACTTATCAATCAAAATCCCGTACTTTGACTCGGTGAAAACTTTCGTTTCCATATTGCTTGCTTTCTTCGTACTCTTCTCCACCGTCGGGATGGCTAAGACTACGCATTTTTGCATGGGGCATGCGATGAAGTCGGAGCTTGGATTCGGTGAAAAACACCTTGACTGTGGAATGGCCATGCCCATGGACCACAGTGAAAAAGGACAGGACAATCAGAAAGACCCCAATTCCTGCTGCGAAAACATCACCGAACACCTTCAGGTCGACGAAGATTTTCAGCAGAAGAAGTTTGAAATCAAACTTGACCTGAACTTTGCAATGGCACTTGTTCAGGTATTTATTTTTGGAATGGATGTTTCACAACAGGAAAATCCGGAATTTCCCCTTTACAACTCTCCCCCACCTTTTGAGGATCTTCATGTCCTCTACGAGACCTATCTGATCTAAATCCAAGGTTTGGGCAAATCCGATTTTGCCCATAGTAAACCCTTTGCCAAAAGGCTTAGGGATTAATTTCTGTTTAAAACCTTGGAATCATGATTAACCGAATCCTCAAGTACTTTCTTGAAAACAAACTGGTTACGGTTCTTTTCCTCCTCCTGATCATTGGCTGGGGAATAGTCACCGCACCTTTCAACTGGAACGTGGGATTTCTCCCACGTGATCCTGTGCCTGTTGACGCCATTCCCGATATCGGGGAAAATCAACAAATCGTCTTTACTGAATGGATGGGAAGATCTCCTCAGGATGTCGAAGATCAAATCACCTATCCGCTTACTACTTCGCTCCTTGGACTTCCTGGAGTAAAAAGCGTTCGTTCCAGTTCTGCTTTCGGATTTTCAAGCATTTACATCATTTTCGAGGAAGACATCGAGTTTTACTGGAGCCGTTCCCGAGTCCTAGAAAAACTCAATTCCCTTCCTTCAGGACTTTTACCAGAAGGCGTCCAACCCAAATTGGGCCCAGATGCTACGGCTTTGGGACAAGTCTTTTGGTACACCTTGGAAGGTCGGGATGAAAACGGCAATCCCACTGGAGGCTGGGACCTACATGAACTCCGAACGATACAGGATTACTATGTGCGCTACGCCCTAACCGCAGTGGAAGGCGTTGCCGAAGTAGCTTCTGTAGGTGGCTATGTAAAAGAATACCAGGTGGATGTGGATCCTGCAGCACTCAAAGCGCATGGAGTGACCCTCATGGATGTGATGGAAGCGGTGCGAAAATCCAATCTGGACGTGTCGGCAAATACCATCGAAGTCAACCGGGTCGATTACTTTATCCGGGGCTTAGGGTACGTTGAGGAACTTTCCGACTTGGATAAAGCCGTAGTCAAAGTCACCAACAACGTACCCATCCGTATCCAGGATGTGGCCAAGGTCAATATCGGCCCTCAGCCTCGAAACATGTCCGGGATTTTGGATAAAAGCGGTGCTGAAGCGGTTGGCGGCGTTGTCATCGCCCGATATGGAGACAATCCCTTGAAAGTGATCGAGGGAGTCAAAGCCGAAATCGAAAAACTTTCTCAGGGACTTCCCACCAAAACATTGGCCGATGGCACGGTTTCCAAAGTTACCTTGGTTCCTTTTTATGACCGTACAGGACTGATTTACGAGACACTTGGCACGCTGTACGAAGCGATCAACCAGCAGATTTTAATTACCATCCTAGTCATCATTGTGATGGTGTACAATCTCCGTGCTTCCTTGTTGATCTCTGCTTTGCTTCCGATGGCGGTACTGATGTGCTTCATCTTTATGAAGCAGTTTGGCGTGGATGCAAATATTGTGGCACTTTCCGGGATTGCGATTGCGATCGGAACGATGGTGGATTTGGGGATTATTTTGAATGAAAATATCCTTCGGCACCTGGAAATCGCTCCAAAGGGGCAATCCAAACTCAAAACCGTCTATCTAGCCTCAGCCGAAGTTTCCGGAGCCATCTTGACCGCTGTCAGCACCACTATTATCAGCTTTTTACCTGTGTTTACCCTGCAGGCTGCAGAAGGAAAGCTCTTTGGGCCCCTGGCCTACACCAAAACATTTGCACTGGTAGCTGCAGTGATTTTCACCTTGCTGATCATGCCGGCATTTTCCCACTGGATTTTCAGTATCAAGGAAGCCAAAGGGAAAATTGGCCGCTTTTTGAATTATGGCTTGGTGATTTTGGGTCCGATCGTGGCCTTTACCCTTTGGGGTTGGGCGGGCTGGTTGCTGTTTAGCTATGGGCTGGTGCATACACTGGCCTACCATTTCCCAGATCAAGTTGAAAAGCGAAAAAGCCTGCTGATTATTGCCGTCACGCTGGTTTTTGTGGCCTGGCTGCTCACCGAGCAATGGATGCCATTGGGCGTTTCGGTAAGCACCTTGACCAACTTTATCTTTATCGCTCTCCTGCTGGCATTAGTCCTGGGAGGATTTTCGGGATTTATCAAAATCTATCCTCGAATCCTCAACTGGTGTTTGGCTAATAAAGGCACTTTTCTCCTTTTTCCACTAGTCGTCATTCTACTTGGAATCAGCGTTTGGCTAGGCTTTGGTCGTGTATTTGGCATTGTGCCCAAAGCATTTGACTTGGTCGGTGTTAATATCCGAAGCACCGGATTTTGGTCTGGGGCGACGCATACTTTTCCGGGTTTGGGCAAGGAATTCATGCCTTCACTCAATGAGGGGTCTTTTCTCTTGATGCCTACGACCATGCCGCATTCGGGAATTCAGGAAAACAAGGAGGTTTTGCAGAAGCTTGACATGCTCGTAACCGCGATTCCTGAAGTGGATATGATCGTAGGGAAGGCTGGTCGAGCCGAAACCGCCATTGATCCGGCGCCAATTTCCATGTTTGAAAACACGATCAATTACAAGTCGGAATACGCCACCGATATCAACGGCAATCGGCTTCGCTTCAAGGTCTTGGATGAAAAGTATGAGTTGAAAGACGGAAGCTTCTACGACCCTGCTACTATGACTCCCAATCAGATCAAAGTCGCTGATCTGATCGAAGATGAGGACGGGGAGTATTTCCGACAGTGGAGAGATCATATCCGGACTCCCGATGATATCTGGAATGAGATTGTCAGCGTAATCAATCTGCCTGGAGTCACCTCCTCTCCCAAACTTCAACCCATCGAAACCCGGCTCGTGATGCTTCAAACCGGCATGCGTGCGCCGATGGGAATAAAAGTATATGGGCCTGATCTACAAACTATTGAAAGCTTTGGATTACAGCTGGAAAAATACCTGAAGGAAGTTCCTTCGGTTAAAAAAGAAGCTGTTTTTGCCGACCGAATTGTGGGAAAACCTTACCTCGAACTCGACATTGACCGGGATCAAATCTCCCGCTATGGTATGAATGTGGTCGATGTCCAGGACTTTATCGAAACAGCCATAGGAGGGATGAAACTCAGCACCACAGTTGAAGGACGGGAGCGTTTTCCGATCCGGGTGCGCTATGCGAGGGAGTATCGGGACGACCCGGAGGCCATCCAAAATCTCCAGATCCCCACCCCGATGGGCAATTACATTCCCTTGGGTCAAGTGGCCAACATCACCTATCGACCTGGACCGGATATGATTCGGGGAGAAAACACTTTCTTGGTTGGGTATGTGCTGTTGGATAAAATGCCGGGTTTTGCGGAAGTGACGGTAGTCGAGGATGCCAAGCGCTACATCCAGGAAAAGATCGATTCCGGTGAATTGACAGTTCCAAACGGCGTGCGATTTGAGTTTTCAGGTTCCTACGAAAACCAAGTCCGGGCAGAACAACGCCTGGCTATCGTAGTTCCGCTTTGTTTGATCCTGATTTTCCTGATTCTGTATTTTCAGTTTAAGGCGGTTTCAACTACCCTATTTGTCTTTACAGGAATCGCCATGGCATTTTCCGGTGGATTCCTGATGATTTGGTTTTACGGGCAGGACTGGTTTATGGACTTCAGTCTCTTTGGGACCAATGTTCGTGATCTTTTCCAAATGAAGGTGTACAATCTCAGCGTGGCGGTTTGGGTGGGCTTTATTGCCTTGTTTGGACTCGCTACAGATGACGGTGTGGTGGTAGCCTCCTATTTGGATCAAAGCTTCCAGGAAAACAAACCTTCAACCGTACAGGAGATTAGGACTGCAGTACTGGAAGCAGGAAAAAGACGGGTACTGCCCTGTATGATGACCACAGCCACCACCTTGTTGGCTTTGGTTCCGGTATTTACTTCGACAGGACGGGGTTCAGATATCATGGTTCCCATGGCGATACCATCATTGGGTGGGATGATCTTGGAAATTACAGCGGTATTTATTGTGCCTACCCTATACTGCTGGTGGGCAGAGCGCAAATTGAAAAACAATTCTCAGGTTTTCTCCGGGGAATCAAACTCATCCAACTATGGAAACTAAAGATTCAAAGGTCCTCGGAACCAATTCCCCCTTCTTAAGGGGGCTAGGGGGATTTCTATTTTTTCTGCTTAGCATCTCCCTTAAGGCTCAAACCTTGGATGACTACCTCATCCAAGCTGCTGAAAACAATCCGGGACTGAAAGCATCCTATGCCCGCTATCAGGCAACTGCAGAGCTGGTGAATCAGCCTGGTTTGCCTGATCCTGAGCTTCAGGCTGGGTTTTTCTTCGAGCCTATGGAGCGTTTTATGGGAAATCAGACAGCTGATTTTCGCCTGATGCAGATGTTCCCATGGTTTGGGATGATTGGGACCCAAAAGGAGGAAGCCAATCAAATGTCCAAGGCCCAGTACCAGCTTTTCCTGGAGGAAAAAAATCAGCTTTTCTTTCAAGTCAAATCCACTTGGTATGACTTGATAAGCTTGAAAGAAGAAATCAAAATCTCTCAGGAAAATCTCGAATACCTCAAAAAATACGAGGAATTGGCCTTGATCCGGTTTCAGGCCGGTACGTCCTCTCCGGCATCGGCTCCTGCGCCACCCATGCCACCTCCTGCGATTTCCTCGACTACTGCAGGAAGTACTGGCGGGATGGGCGGAATGAGTGGAAATGAATCAAGTTCCAAGACCAATACCAGTACGATGAATCCGGCCATGAGCTCGGCTCCGATGGGAAGTTCAGCTTCAGGGATGAATGCGGTACTGCAAATCCGACTTCAAATCCGGGAGTTGGAAAACACCATTGAGCAACTTCAGGCCAATTTGGAACCCCTGCATATCAAATTTAACCAGCTGCTCAATCGGGAAATTCGGGCAGAAATCAATCTTCCGGTTCATTTGGAAAAAGCAGTGTTAAGCTTGGAAAAACAGGAGATTTTGGACAGCATCCGCCAAAATAACCCTATGCTCGCCATGTATCAAGCCGAAATCGGTGCCTACGATCAGCAGGCCAAAATGGCAAAACTAGAGGGCCGGCCCATGCTGGGTGCAGGAGTCAATTACATGACTTTTGCTCCCAGACTGGAAAATGACATGCCGATGGGCGGTGAAAATATGGTCATGCCTATGGTCACTATGACACTTCCGATTTACCGCAAGAAGATCAACTCCAAAATCAAGGAGACTGAATTCTTGAAAGAATCCGCCCAACTCGATCGCCAAAAAACCGAGAATTTGCTTGCCATGGAATGGGCCAATGCTTTTAGAAGCTGGGAAGAAAGCGAGCGAAATCTTCGGCTTTATGAGGATCAAATCCTACTGGTCAACCAGCAAATTCAGCTTTTGGTAACTTCTTTTACCATCAATGCGACCGGGCTTGAAGAAGTCCTTCGGGCAAACCAGCAGCTTTTGGAATACCAGCAAAAGCGAATCAATGCACTCAATCAACAGCAGCAAAGCTTAGCGCAACTGGAAGCTCTGGCTGCTACTTCACTCACCTTTCAACAGTGATTTACTATGAAACATCTACTTGAAAATAAACTTACCCTGATCCTGGTCACCTTGGTGATCGGAGGATTGATAGGCTGGATTCTCAAACCATCCGCCTCTGAATCACATGAAGGCCATGAGCATGAAACTGAATCCGGAGCAGCTTCTCTTTGGACCTGTTCCATGCATCCGCAGATCAAGCTGGGTGAACCCGGTGACTGTCCGATTTGTGGTATGGATCTGATTCCTGTCGCACAGGCAAGTTCGGGAGGTGATAATCCCATGGTATTCGAAATGACTCCCGAGGCGGTAGCCTTAGCACAAATCCACACCACCAAAATCAGTGGAACCAATGCTTCTGGAGAACTTTTCCTCACCGGAAAAATCCAGGCGGATGAACGAGAAAATGCCGCCATTACAGCCAAATTCCCCGGAAGGATAGAAAAACTGTACGTAACCTTCACCGGTGAACAAGTCAAAGCGGGTCAGAGACTTGCTACGATCTATTCCCCTGAATTGCTTACGGCACAGCGCGAATTGCTGGAAGCAGCAAAAAGCAAAGGCAATTTCCCTCAACTCTACAGCGCAGCCAAGGAAAAACTCAAACTCTGGAAACTGACCGAAACTCAAATTGCAGAAATTGAACAAAGCGGTACCGTACGGGAACTGTTTGACATTCTTTCCGACCAATCCGGAGTGGTAACTCAGCGGAATATCGCCGTGGGAGATTATGTAAGCACCGGTTCGGCCCTGTTCAATGTGGTGAACTTGAACAAGCTTTGGGTGTTGTTGGATGCCTATGAGTCTGACTTACCATTGCTTTCTTCTGGAAACGAATTCAGTTTTACGGTTGCCGGTATTCCGGAGGAGGCCTTTCAGGCCAGAATTTCCTTTATCGATCCGATGTTAAACTCCAACACTCGGGCAGCTTCCGTAAGGGCCGAGATCACCAATGCGGGAGGAAAACTCAAACCGGAAATGTTTGTGACGGCCAAGATCCAAACTGCCAAAAAGCCAAGCTCTGCAGGAGTCACTATACCGCGGACAGCCCTCTTGTGGTCGGGAAAGCGGTCTGTAGTTTATGTCAAAGTTCCAAATTCTGAAACCCCTGGATTTGAAATGCGAGAGGTGACTTTGGGCAACCGGATGGGTGAAAATTACCTGATAGAGTCAGGCCTTCAGGCAGGTGAAGAGATCGTGACCAACGGAGTTTTTGCCATCGATGCTGCTTCACAGCTTTCTGGGCAATTCAGTATGATGAAGCGGCCGGAAACTAAGTCGATTGAGGTTTCGGAGGAATTCAGAAATCAGATTACTGCCGTGGCCGATGCATACTTTCAGGTGAAAAATGGACTTGTAAAGGATAATTTGCCTGATGCTCAGAAGTCACTTGCTTTGATAGATCAAAGCCTTTCTAAAGTAAATATGAGTTTGGTGAAAGACCAGGCACATGACAAATGGATGGAAATGATGAAAGGGATCAAAGATTCACGGTCCAAAATGGGCTCAGCAAAAGAAATCGAAGAAGCTCGGAAACACTTCTCCATGCTTTCCTTTCATATTCTTGAAATGACCGAGACCTTTGGAATCAACAAAGAGGTTGTGTACAAAGACTATTGCCCGATGGCATTCGGAGATCAGGGTGCTTATTGGCTGAGTGAACAAAAAGATATCACCAATCCTTATTTTGGAGCTTCCATGCTCAGCTGTGGGGAAGTCAAGCAAACCTATCTAAAAGGCCAGCCGGTGTTGAACCTTTCAGGAACTCCTTCAGCTCCTGTGGGCCATAAGCATTGATTTTGACCCTTATCAAACCTCTCCGGTTTTCAAAACCGGAGAGGGCTCAACCAATAAAAAACAATTAATAGCCGATTTATAAAAATGAAAAAGACCCTTTTATTCGCTTCCCTGATCTCTCTCACACTCATCTCCTGCGGTGAAAAACCAAGCAATTCAGAATCTCAGGAAGTAACCCATGCCTCAGGCGATGCAACTTCAGCAAATTCGGTTGCAGTGACAAGCACCAAAACAACTACATCCATTATCGATGCTTACTTGGCAGTGAAAGATGCCTTAGTCGCGGATGACTCCGCCTCTGCAGCAGCAAAAAGTGCTGACTTGGTTTCTACTTTGAAAAACTATGACATTGCAGGTTCTCAAGCTAATGACCCCGAAGAATTGGAAAGACTTCAAGTCGAGGGAACAGGCATTGCCGAGAAACTGGGCAAAGCCGATATCGCAGCTCAACGAGAAAGCTTCCAGGCACTGAGCGTTGTACTGAAAGACATGCTGAAAATCGCAGGAACTGACCGAACCCTTTACCGTCAATATTGCCCGATGTACAAAGGAAATACCGGTGGCATGTGGCTCAGCGCCAATGAGGATATCAAAAATCCGCTGTTTGGAAGTTCTATGCTGACCTGCGGTCGAGTCGAGGAAACTTTTGCAGTGAACTGATACCATTTCACAGGCGGGAATTAACTTGAGCCCGCCTTCTGTATTAAAACCCAATGAGTTAAAACCTACTGATCACCCTCTTCTTGATGTTGCGTTTCTCAGCAAATTCCTTGGCACAGGAAAAAGTCTTGGAGCCACTCAAATTTTCACAGATCGTGACATCATTGTCTAGGCAAGCCGGTGGACAATCAAACACATTGCGCGAATTCGCACTTCCAACTCGACACCATTTCTATTAAGTTCAAATGCAGTGACAAATATTATCTCTGCTTTTTCTGCCAAGAAGAACAAGCTGACCAAGAGCCCACTGGTTTGGCAAAAAGCCGAATTCGATCAAAAGGCCATCCACTGCGAATTCTGCGCCTATGAATTGAGCAACAAGGATTATAAGGCTTTCAACAATACCTGGCAGCATTGCAAAACCGGTTTTAACCCCGGTTACAGAAAGCACTATCATCTGTATTATGAAACCGAGATACCCCTTCAATTGAAATTTCACCAAATCCAATAACATCATTTAATCATGAAAAATTTAATTTATCCAGTTCTGATTCTGCTTTTTACTGCTGCATGTGCGGGAAAAACCGAAAATCAAGCTTCCGCTCCAGAGGACCATAGCCAGCACCAAGCTGCAGAAGCTCCAGCCACACCATCCAAAAGCCCTCGAACTTCGGCCATGGCCATGGTGGATGGGAACCATATTCATATCGATTATTCTTCGCCCAGTGTGAGAGGAAGACATATTTTCGGAGGCCTTGTAGCTTTTGGGGATGTTTGGGTGACCGGTGCTCATAAGGCTACATCGATCCAATTTGACAAGGCTGTGAAAATCGGAGAGAAGGAAATTCCCGCCGGAAAGTATGGCCTCTTTACCATTCCAGGAGAAAATGAATGGACAGTGATTCTCAATCAGGTTTGGGACATGCACTTGGCTGACGATTATGATGCCGGTAAAGATTTGGTGCGCATCTCAGTTGCCCCTGAGAAGTTACTGGACACGGTGGAGTCCCTTACCTACACGGTGAATGAAACTTCAAAAGGAACCGCTGAAATCTCAGTGGCCTGGGATAAAACAAAAATCACATTTGAAGTAAAAAGCATCTAAGTTACCCCGACCCACCCAGCCTTATGAGAAAAAATAACCAATACTACATCCGGAGAATCCACCGATTTCTTGGAGTATTTATCGGCATCCAATTCCTTTTTTGGACGATATCAGGCCTCTATTTTTCCTGGACGGATATCGATGAGATTCATGGGGATCATTTTCATCAGGAGCACATGATGCATATGACTGCCAAAAATCTGATTGATCCGTTTAGCCTGGATTCAACGTTGGAAGTAGCCAGTTTGGAACTTCGATTCGTCAATCATCAGCCCTATTATTGGGTAAATGAAGAAAAGCTGTTTAACGCCCAAACTGGTGAGGAAACAGGAGAAATCACAGAGGAAGAAGCCAGGCAAATCGCCAAAATCTACATCAAAGGGGATTATGATATCGAGTCAGCCGAATACTTGACTGAGACAGGTTCTCACCACGAATATCGTGGTCGTCCACTTCCCGCCTGGGCTATTCACTTCAATCATCCCGAAAAATTGACTGCCTACATCGATGCAAAGAGCGGCAATTTTGAACGGGTTCGCCACCTGAGTTGGAGATGGTTTGACACTCTTTGGATGTTTCACACCATGGACTATGCCGGACGGGACAATTTCAACAACCTACTGTTGAGGGCTTTTTCCCTGTTTGGAATGGTTACAATTGCTTCCGGATTTACCCTGTTTTTCATGACCTTGAAAAAAAGGAAATAGGAACACAATTCCTTGATTTTGATTTATGTATATCCGCAATGACACCAGTAGCCAAATAAGTTCTAACTGACAGTTGGAGACAATTGCTTTAGTATTATAATTTTTACAATCCAGAATGAGATAAAGAAAATTAGCCAGGTGCAAGTGTCCTTGAAAACCAACTTACAGCAAAAAGAAAAAGTAGGAGTTTTACTCGTACAGTTCGTACACATCGCACACCTCGTAGCGTACGAATTTTTCGAGGGTTGAAATTCGAAATCATCGAAATGAATTTGAATTTTCGAAGCTGAGATTTTCCACTAATTAGGAAAGACAGAGGAAAAATTAAGTTTTGAATCTTTGAGACCGCATCTGAAGTCTGAGAGGCTTTTAAGATTTTTGATCAAAAAGAAAAAAATCTTGAAAATTTGGCCCGTCATACGATTCATAAACCAAGGTTTTCGGGAAAATTTAGGCTCATGATTAAAATCAATTCAAATGAATTTAATATTTATAAATGAAAATGAACATGTCCCCCAATTTGTCCCCTTTAACATATAAATAACAATAAATCAAATATTTATAAGAGTCCTGTTCCCGCTACAAAAAAAACCGATCAGAAATGATCGGTTTTTTCTTTTTCAGCAAGATTTAATTCAATATCCTAATTCGCCCTCACCAGCTTGTTGTATTTGTTGCGATACTCAATGGGTGTGAGGCCTGTTACTTTTTTGAAAGTCGTCCGGAACGCCTTTGAATCGGTGTAACCTACGTCAAACATCACCTCGCTTATATTTTTCAGGCTGCTTTCAAAGCTTCTTTTTGCGGCTTCAATTTTTACCCGCTGGATATATTCCAGCACTGAATTATTGGTCACCCGTTTAAATCTCCTCTCAAAACTCCTTCTCCCAATAGCTACTTCGTCTGCCAATTCGTCGACCGAAATCCGTTCTCCAAACCGATGTTCGATGATTTCTTGGGCTTTCCTGATTTCTGAATCAGGATGTTCTTTTTGTCCCTGGAAAATGGCAAATGAAGATTGATTGGTCCGGTCAATGTCAATTGCGAAATATTTGGAAAGCAAAATGGCCATTTCCCGGTCCACATATTTTTCCACCAAATGCAAAAGCAGATTCCAATAGGAATTTGCCCCGCCGCTGGAATATATCCCGGCTTCCTCTGTGACAATGTTTCCATCCAAAACCTCTACTTCCGGAAATTGAGATTTAAACCGATCGATAAACCCCCAGTGAGTGGAGCATTTTTTACCATTCACAATCCCGGTTGCGGCCAAAAAAAATGCTCCTACACAAAGGGAAGCGATCTCGGTACCTGATTCATAGTGGTGTTTGATCCAGGGAAGGAAAGGTGCATTTACTGAAATCGCCTGGTCAAAATCTCCAAACAGCGGTGGAATGATAATCAAATCCGGTTTTCCGGATTTTTCCAGTAACAGGTCCGGATTTACAGAAAAACCAGGAGATCCCGGCTGGATTTGCTCCTTCAATCCGACCAAATGCGTTCCGAATGCCGCTGGTTTTCCACTTTGTTCAAGGAAAAAGTTCACAGTGTTAAAACAATACTGGGTACCGGCAATAGCCTGGAGAACAGAGTGCTCCATTGCGAGGATGTAAATGATTTTCATGGATAAAAATAAAAAATCCTGTCGCAATTCACCCCTTCATTGTCAGAATTGTACAGGAACTACAAATGAAAAGGATTGTAGATTTGACATATCATTATTTCATCTTAAGCACTATGGCTACTAAACCTAAAACAAAAATCACGGTCTCGGCAGAGATCGCCGCCCCAGTCAACCAAGTATGGACAGCCTACAATTCACCAAGGCACATTGTCAAGTGGAATTGCGCCTCGCCGGACTGGCATTCTCCATCTGCCACAAATGAATTGGAGCCCGGAGGAAGTTTTTCCTATCGTATGGAAGCCAAAGACGGATCGATGGGTTTTGATTTTGAGGGAGTATTTCAAAAAGTGCAGCCAAATGAATTGGTTAGCTATGTGATGGCAGATGGGCGTGAGGCAGTCGTGGAGTTTGAGGATCTTGGTGAAAAAACACTCGTGACCGTAACGTTCGATGCCGAAGAGATGAATTCCGAAGAATTGCAGCGAGATGGATGGCAAGCAATTCTCGACAATTTCAAGAAACACGTCGAGGGTTTTCAGCATGATTCAATGCATTTTGAAATAGAGATCAACGCTCCTGTGTCCAAAGTTTTTGAGCTGATGCTTGCGGGTGAATCCTATCGGGATTGGACTACGGCCTTTCACCCAGGATCATATTATAAAGGGGACTGGACTAAGGGATCCAAGATCCTTTTCCTTGGCCCAGGACCAGATGGAAAGGAAGGCGGAATGGTCGCCAGAATTGCGGAACACGTGAAAAACAAATATGTTTCCATTGAGCATCTGGGCCTTTATGGAGATGGACAGGAGATCACTTCAGGCCCTATGGTGGAGAGTTTTGCGGGTGTCACAGAGAATTACAGTTTCGTGGATTTAGGAGGCAAAACTTTGCTCAAAGTTGACATGGAGAGCGGTGGAGAATACAAGGAAATGTTTGAGAAAATGTGGCCTAATGCGCTCCAACGACTCAAAGAAATCTGTGAATACTAAGTCCCGAATATCATGAAAACCCCGATTTATCCATGTATCTGGTTTGAAGACAAGGCCAATGAAGCTGCAGAGTTTTATGTTTCTGTTTTCCCGGATTCCAAAATTCTTGAGTCCAATCCGATGGTCACTACCTGGAGTTCCTCTGGCCAAAAATTCATGCTATTAAACGGTGGACCAATTTTCACGCCCAACCCTTCGATTTCTTTTTATACTGTTTTGGACTCTGAGGCTGAGATCAAAGAGGTTTGGGACAGATTGATCCAAAACGGCAAAGCGCTGATGCCTTTGGGTTCTTATCCTTGGTCTTCAAATTACGGATGGCTGGAGGATCAATATGGAGTGAGTTGGCAACTGACTATGGATAAGCCGGATGGGATAATTGATCGGTTTAGTCCTGCCTTGATGTTTACTGGTCCTCAGTTTGGAAAGGCTGAGCATGCGATCAATTTTTACTTGTCGATTTTTGAGCATGCTTCGCTTCGTTTTGTTTCCCGATATGGAGACAATCAGGGAACACAAGCAGGGAAAATTAACCATGCACAGTTTATGCTCAATGGCCATTTATTCATAGCTATGGACAGCAATTTGGATCATCAATTTTCTTTTTCAGAAGGGATTTCCTTTGTCGTGGAATGTGAAGATCAGGCTGAAATCGATTTTTTCTGGGAAAAGCTGACAAAAGGAGGGGAGGAAAGTCAATGTGGGTGGCTCAAGGATCAATTTGGTGTTTCCTGGCAGATTGTACCGGCTATTTTAAATAAGCTCATGGCTGATCCCGATCGCTCAGAACGGGTAATCCAGGCATTTCTGAAGATGAAAAAGTTCAATATTGAAGCCTTGATGGAGGCATAGCAAAAATGGCAACCCAATTTGGTTGCCATTTTTGTTTATTTTTTTCGCATTCCGTCAATGGCGTATTTCCCGGCACCAAATGCCAGAATCCCCAAAAATACGCAGGCAAAGAGCAAGGGAAGTTCTTTCTTTCCGAAGGGATCATTCCAATGCGCATAAAATGCCGCGGTCAGCATCGTGAGAATCAATGGAATCGTCGCGAGTCTGGTTTTGAACCCGACCATGACCAAGATGGTGCAGAAAACTTCAGCGATAATGGCCAAGCCTAGGGAGATTTCCGGACCTAAGCCAAATGGATCAGAAAACTTCACTGGGCCTTCACCGAACAGCCGTCCGATCTTTGGGATTCCGTGTGTCAGCATCATGCCTCCAGCGCCAAGCCGAATTACCAAAAGGGCCAAATCATTCCAATATGAGTTTTTCATAGTCTTTGGGTTAGTTCTTTGCTGAAAATAAAGGATTGACTTTGAGGGGGAAATAAATTTTACATGAAAAGCATTCCTTTCGGGTCAAAGGGAGATCTGGCCTGCTACCATGCGGTCTTTTCCGTTCAGGTCTTTGATGATTCGGACCTTTTGATAACCAAGTGCCAAAAGAAGCTCGGAGACAGCCTTTCCGAACCGTTCATTGATTTCAAAGTAAATTTTTCCTGTTGGTTTGAGGAGCTTTTTCCCTTTTTCAGAAATAATCCGATAAAAAATCAGCGGATCCTCATCGCTCACAAATAGGGCTAAGTCTGGCTCATGATCAAGAACATTAGAATGCATTTGTCCTTTTTCTTCGATAGGAATGTAGGGGGGATTGCTGACCAAAATGTCAAGTTCCTTGACTTGAGGTATTTTTTTTAGAATGTCGCATTTCGAGAAAATCACTTTTGCATGTAGATTTTTCGCATTCTCGGAGGCTATTTTCAGTGCTTTTTCAGAAATGTCTAAAGCATAAACTTCTGGGGAATTCATATCCAGTGCAAGCGAAATCGGAATGCAACCCGTTCCAGTACCTACATCCAAAATTTTTAGACCTGGCTTCGGATTTTCTTTAATTATCAAATGGACCAACTCTTCGGTTTCATTTCGTGGAATCAAAGTGTCAGTTGTGACCAAAAATTCTCTGCCGTAAAATGGACCATGTCCCAAGATGTATTGAATAGGCATTCCGGATTTCAGTTTTTCAAAATCGGCCTTCAGTACCTGGGGCAGATTATTTTCCTCCAAAAAATGCATCATATCCACCCGTCTCAACCCCAAATGATGCTCCAGAAGCCAATTTACAAGATTTTGGGCCTCATTTGACTCGTATTGGGTCAATTGGACAGACCAATTATTGACAAGTTGCTGGTAAGAAATCGGCATGGCCAAAGGTAAGCAGGAGATTCGTTTTTCGGCCGGGTTGGAGGCAGCTTTCCGATTCAAGGCTATTCTTAGACAATTCCCTTACCTTTGCAAAGAGAATTTCCTCCCATGAAGCTACATAACAACACCATCCGCGGAGTACATACCGCACTTCAAGCCATTTTCGAAGAAGGCCAATACGCCGACAAAGTCATCGAACGGACCCTGAAATCCAATCCAAAATGGGGAGCGCGGGATCGCTCTTTTATTGCTGAGACAACCTATGAAATGGTTCGTTGGTGGAGACTTATCGGTCATCTGAGTCCGTCCAAAGATTATTGGGATTTGTTTGGGACTTACTGGTTGATGCAGGGCAATCCACTTCCAGAGTGGGAGGAATTTGCCAGAATCAACCCCGATAAATTGAAAGGCAAATATGAGTCAATCGAAGATCCGGCAATGCTGGAATCCATTCCTGAATGGTTGCAAAAACTCGGAATGAGCGAATTGGGTGAAAAGTGGTCTGCGGAAATTCACGCACTCAATGAGGAAGCGGAAGTGGTCCTTCGTGTAAACACGCTAAAAACTACCCGTGAAAAACTTAAAAACCAACTGGCAGCCGACGGGATTAATACCTACATCGTCAAAGGATATCCTGATGCTTTGATTCTGGAGGAAAGGCAAAATGTTTTTCGTCATCCTGCATTTAAGGAGGGACTATTTGAAGTTCAGGATGCCAGTTCCCAATTGGTAGCTGCAGCTTTGGCAGTGGAGCCAGGAATGCGTGTCATCGATGCCTGCGCCGGAGCAGGAGGGAAAGCACTTCATTTGGCAGCCTTGATGGAAAACAAAGGAAAGATCCTCGCCATGGATGTGGAAGATTGGAAACTTCAACAAGCCAAACTTCGAGCTCGCAGAGATGGAGTTTCTATCATCGAACCTAAGGCAATTGAAGGGACCAAAACCATCAAGCGGCTTAAAGAATCTGCGGATCGACTATTACTTGATGTGCCGTGTTCTGGACTGGGTGTACTGAGAAGAAACCCTGATACCAAATGGAAACTTAGTCTGGATTCCATTCAAAAAGTCCAGGAAACACAGCAAGAAATTCTTCAGAGTTATCCGTCCATGCTGAAGCCAGGTGGGCAAATGGTTTACGCAACTTGCAGTATCCTTCCTTCAGAAAATGAACTTCAGGTGCAAAAATTTCTGGAAAGTGAAGCCGGAAAGCAGTTTGAGTTGATCGAAGACAAGAAAGTATTGGCTCAGGAAAGTGGCTTTGACGGTTTTTATATCGCCCGATTGATGAAAAAAGCCAATTAAATCAGAAGCAAAAAGTATCGCAGTAGTCTAAAATACAGCTTGTTATTTTTAATTTCAGAAAAAATCTGGAATGAACCTCGAGCTTATTTTCTCAATCGCAAGTAGTACAGCATTTGTTTGTTGGATTTTGCTGTTTGCCTTATACCAAAAGCGCTGGGTTTACCGGGCGCTTTTTTCTTTTGTGTTTACAGCCATGGCAGTGGTCTATCTCATTTTTATTTTGAAAGGAATGGGTGCAGATTCAGTTGGAGGATTTGATTCCTTGGCCAATGTCAAATTGCTGTTTACTCAAGATGAGGCTGTTTTGGCAGGCTGGATTCATTATCTGGTATTCGACCTTTTTGTTGGAATGTGGATATGTCAGGATGGGGATAGGAAAGGGATCAACCGCTGGATTTTATTGCCGTGTTTGTTTTTGACTTTTATGCTCGGACCGACAGGTCTTTTACTTTATTTCATTATCCGAGTGATTCATTTGAAGAAATTTCCCCAAAACCCTTATGATGAAAAGTTGGTTCAATGAGCTTTGGCTTCGGAATCCGCTATTAGCCAAATCGGGTGGGTTTTGCTTTCTCCTGGGATTTTTTATCGTCTTTATTCCATTGGCTGATCCCAGAGAGCTACAGGGATTTAGTATTTGGATCAAACCTGCCAAATTTTTCATTTCCATAGGTATTTTCTTCTGGACGATGGGCTGGCTGATGGATTACCTGAAAAGCGAAAAATTCGTCAAGTGGATTAGCTGGGGCATTTGGGTATTGATGCTAATTGAATTGGTGATCATTACTTTTCAAGCCTCTCAGGGCAAGCTTTCTCATTATAATATTTCTTCTGTTTGGGATGCAGTGCTATTTCAAATAATGGGGATTGCCATCACGTTAAATTCCGCTTTGGTTTTTTTAGTCTTATTGAAATTCTTCCAAAAAATCGATTTACCTAAAGGGTATTTAATGGGCATCAGGATTGGATTGGTAATTTTTTTGATTGCCGGATTTGAAGGTTTCGTCATGGTTGGGCAATTAAAACACACGGTAGGAGCAGAGGACGGGCAAGCTGGGCTTCCCTTTTTGGGATGGGCAAAAGCATATGGAGACCTGAGGATTTTTCACTTCCTGGGACTTCATGGATTACAGATTTTGCCTTTGCAAAGCTGGTTTTTCTTGAAAAACCATCCAGGTAAGGTACTTCTAGTTGGGTTACTTTACTTTTTATTCAGTTTTGGAACCCTCTGGATGGCTTTGCAGGGGAAGGGGATTTTGGGTTGGTTTTAAGATTACTTACCAAAACATATTTTAAAACCAACATCCATTTAACGCTAATTCCACATTAATTTTTGTTTTTCTCTGGCTTGGCATTGGTTTTTGTTTGTACCTTTGACGGGCAAATAGGGTTACCTACAACCAATATTTGCCATGAATCGAAACTCCTCGAAGTTCCTCTACGAAGCACTCACCTACGACGACGTGCTTCTTGTCCCGGGTTATTCTGAAGTCCTCCCTCGCGAGACCAACACTTCAACCCAACTCACCAAAAAAATCAGATTGAATATTCCGTTGGTATCCGCTGCAATGGACACCGTAACTGAAGCTGAATTGGCAATTGCTATTGCTCTTGAAGGTGGACTTGGATTTATTCACAAAAATATGTCCATTGAGAAGCAGGCTGCTCAAGTTCGCAAAGTAAAGCGTTCTCAAGCAGGGATGATTCTCGATCCGATTACCCTTCACATTGATTCCAAAGTTCGTGATGCGGAAACCATCATGCGTGAATACCATATCGGTGGGATTCCTGTAGTGGACGGAGACAAGGTTCTGAAGGGAATTATCACCAACCGTGACCTGCGTTTTATCAAAGATCAAAATCGCTTGATTCGTGAAATCATGACCAAGGATAACCTGATCACAGCCAAATCCGGGATTTCCTTGGAGCAGGCGGAGGAAATCCTTCAGGAGTATAAGATCGAGAAACTTCCGATCGTAGACGATGAAAACAAGCTCACAGGGCTGATCACTTATAAGGATATTCTGAAAAGAAGAGACAAGCCCTATGCTTGCAAAGACGAATACGGTCGACTCCGAGTGGGTGCGGCTGTTGGGGTGACGGCTGATATTGTGGAGCGGGTCGAGGCACTAATACATGCCGGAGTTGATGTCGTCTCTATCGATACCGCCCATGGTCATTCCAAAGGAGTGATCGAAACCTGCAAGAGAATCAAAGCAGCTTTCCCGGAATTGGAAGTGATTGTAGGAAATATCGCGACCCCTGAGGCCGCTATCGCCTTGGCTGATGCAGGTGCTGATGCGGTGAAAGTTGGAGTTGGTCCAGGCTCAATTTGTACGACTCGTGTGATTGCAGGTGTTGGAGTTCCTCAGCTTTCCGCAGTTTTTGAATGTGCAGAAGCAATGAAGGACAGAGGAGTGCCGGTAATTGCTGATGGTGGGATTCGTTATTCAGGAGATTTGGTAAAAGCTATCGCAGCAGGTGGAAGTTCGATCATGATCGGGTCATTATTGGCCGGTACAGAGGAAGCGCCGGGTGAAATGATCATTTTTGAAGGAAGAAAATTTAAGTCTTACCGTGGAATGGGTTCATTGGAGGCCATGGAATCCGGTTCCAAAGACCGTTATTTTCAGGATGCTGAAGACAATATCAAAAAACTTGTTCCTGAGGGAATTGTTGGAAGAGTGCCTTACAAAGGACTGGTTTCAGAAGTTTTATACCAGTTGGTGGGGGGCTTGCAGGCCGGTATGGGTTATTGCGGCACAAGAACCATCGAGGATCTCCAGAAAGACGGCAAGTTTGTGAAGATCACGACAGCTGGTGTGAAAGAATCCCATCCGCACGATGTCAGTGTGACGCGGGAAGCTCCAAACTATAGCTTGAAATCGTAAGAAAATAAAGGCTGGGTTCAATTCGAAACCAGCCTTTATTTTTTGGTCATTTCAGCTGTTTACTTCAAAAGTCACATCCAATTCTTCCATTAAACGAACTTTGTCAGTGAATTCTTTGTGAAGCGGATTGATTAATAGGTTGTGCTCGCTTGGATAGCTATTTTTTGGAATTCGAATGGATGGAATTTTCAAAACAGGTGAAACCATGCCTTTTGCCCAAGTTGTTCCAAACTCCTGAGTAGACCGTGGATAGGGGCGGTTTTTCCAGTCTGTTGGAAGGAAATCCGGATCCAGTTCGGGGATTTCACCTGAAATTTCAAGAACCGAAAGCTTCCATTTGCTTTGCGTCACCACAGGTCCTTTGATACTGAGTAATTCGAGAAAATTCAAAGCAGTTGCCGAGCAGGCATAGATAATAGGTGTTCCGAATTGATTCCATCTGGCCGGACCCAAGGAATAACCCAATCCATTTCTCCCTTCGATAGCTTCGTAAAGCCGGAAGTATCTCATATCAAAGGATATTGCCCCAGGAGATTGCTTCCAAGGCCTGATCTATCAACGAAATCTGGTATGGGTTCTTGAGAAGATTTGCAGGCTTTTGATCCCCAAGGGAGGAATTGGGTGTGTGAAGCCACTGGGAAAGGAGTGCTTCAGAGCCGAAAATCCGGATGCCTTTGGCGATTATCTGGTCCATCTCTAATAGATTTTTGGTAAGTGACTTACTGAGCTTGCGATCTTCCTTTTTCCAACGGAAAAGAGTACTCGGATCTATCTCCATCACCTCTGCTATATCATGGGTGGTGAAGTCCAAAAACTCAAAAAACTGCCCAGTCTCATGAAAATCCAGTACGGCTCCATAGGTCTCCCTCGGCTCATTGACCAAAGATGGTGAATCCTGAAAAAAATGGTAAGGTCGAATACCTGTCTCAATGACCTCAGGATTACTTGCTGAAAACCGGATTCTCCAAGTCTGGCTCATATCTTCCGTTTTAATTTTTAGGAAGTTACAAATTTTACTTTGATTTGCAAGTATTCAAACTCCTTTTTGAGATAATTTTAAAAGAATGTCTTTTACAATTGACTCAGCATGTACAATACTGTTTTCAATAAAAAATTCTCTGGTATTTAGTCCACCACAGACGACTCCCGCAAGGTAAACTCCTGGGACGTTGGATTCTTGGTTGGTTTGGTCATAGCAAGGCTGACGTTTTTCATCAAGGCTCATCTCCACACCCAATTGGTCCAAAAGTGAGAAGTTTGGTTTGTAGCCTGTCATGGCCAAAACCCAGTCATTTTCCAGCATCACCTCGCCTTCCGGTGTGGAAATGATTATTTCTTGTTCCCTGATTTCTTTGATTTTGGATTGGGTAAATGCCTTGATGGATCCCTCCTTGATCCGGTTCATAATATCCGGTCTTACCCAATATTTCACATTGTCGTCTATTTCGTCACCGAGTAAAACCATACTCACCTCAGCGCCTTTTCTCCAAGTTTCCAGAGCAGCATCCACAGCCGAGTTGGCTCCGCCAACCACTACTACTTTTTGATTGATAAACGGCCAAGGCTCTTTATAATAGTGGAGGACTTTTGGCAATTCCTCCCCGGGTACATTCATGAGATTGGGCAGGTCATAAAATCCTGTTGCCAGGACAAGCTTTCTGGTCTGGTAAAGTCCTTTTGAGGTTTTTACTGAAAATCCGCCTTCGCTTTTTCCTAAAGTTTGGACCGCCTCATACAGGTTGACTTTCAATTTGAAATGGAAGAAAATCCTCCTGTAATACTCCAGGGCCTCGGTTCGTGTGGGTTTTACTCCTACAGACATAAATGGAATATTGGCCATTTCCAGCCGATCCGAAGTAGAGAAAAAAGTCATATTTACCGGATAATTATAAATCGAATTGGTCAGGGCACCCTTTTCAATTATCTGGTAATCCAATCCAGCTTTTTGCGCTTCGATCCCACAGGCCAGACCAATTGGCCCTCCTCCGATGATGATCAGATCGTAAGTTTTTTCCATAGGTCAAGGTTGAAAGCTTATGCTTTTGTCATGGTAAGATTGGAAATCCCAGTCGAAGCTTCGCTCTTTAAACTGGGTAAATCCGGTTTTATCCCTTAAAACCCCAGCAGCCGAAACAGTTCCATAATTGGGTTCCATTCGGATCAATTGGGCCGAAAGTTGGATTTCCATTTCAGGGCTGACTCCGGTTTTTGGAAGCTTGTCCAGCGAATGGGTTTCTGTGGATTTGAGGAATTGGATGAGTTGGTCGGGGGAAATATTCCCCGATTCCAGTCCCTGCAGTTGGATTTTTGCCAGTTCAGTTTTTGGCCAAGGGTCGTTGATCAGTCCGTTGGAAAGCCCATGGATACCAGGTGGGATTTCAACCGGATCTTTTCCATAGTTGCTATAATAAAAAAGCTGGTCTCCATCCGATGCCAAAAGGTTATAACCATCGAATTGGTCCCTATACGCCATCAATTGATCCAAATAATCCTGAGGGGAAATATTGGTCACCAAAAAGTCCAGGACAAGTTTTCCCCGGCTGATTATTCCGTTTTGTTTTTTGGTAAAATCCCGGAAGTTTGTGACCAAAGCCCACCTTCCATCGGGATGAAAACCCATCCAAGTGCCGCCACCTTTGAGGTCTTTTCCTGCAAAGATTCCATTCTCCCATTGGTGTAAGGGAGCACTGGGCCGATCAAAAAACTCATCCCGATTTGCTGAAATAAGCAATGGGTATTCAGGATTTACTTTCCAGGAAAAAGCGACAAGACACATAGATTAAAGGTACATATCCTTCCCATTTTCAAAGTAGATTTTACCCAAAAGGAAAGGGATTCTTATTTAATGAATCTTTAAAACCTAGAAAACCAGCGCTTAACATTTTTTAATACGATTATTATCGTACTTATTTTGAAATTACGATTGGCTTCGTATAACTTTGATACGAAAGTCATCGTAACTATCTCCATGAGCAAACCTACTGAAGCAGAATTAGAAATTTTGTCCCTGTTATGGGAATTGAAAGAGGCTAGTGTTCGCCAAATACACGAGCGATTGGCGGAGACCAAAGAAACCGGTTATACCACTACTTTGAAGATTATGCAGATCATGCATGCTAAAGGAATGGTCATCCGGGATGAAGAAAATCGAACCCACATTTACCGACCTGCGACAAACCAAAAGGAGACCCAAAAATCCCTTTTGAAAAATCTGATGAGTACAGCATTTGGAGGTTCTTCCAAAGTTCTGGTAATGCAGGCTCTTGGACAGGACAATCCTTCCAAGGATGAAATTGATGAAATCAGGGCGTTTTTAGACCAACTCGAAAATAATCCAAAATGAAACTTTTAAACGACTTGATTTCCGAAAGTCTGCTCAAAGCCATAGGCTGGACCTTGGTTCACTCGCTCTGGCAGCTCATTCTGATTGCTGGAGTGCTTTGGCTTGTATTGAAACTTGCCCACCGCGCTAAACCTGCTGTAAAATATGGATTGGCAGTCGGGGCAATGGTCCTTTCTTTGGCAGTTTCAATTGGTACTTTTATTTATCAGTATGGTCCAGAAGAAACATCAAAACCATTTCTGACAAGTAAAGATCTTCAGCTTATCCTTAGCGACCCGTCTATCATTCAGGCCGAAGTAGGGCTTGAATCAGGAATCAATCAAGCCACTTTCTGGATTGAGCAAAACATTCCTTTATTGGTTAATTTCTGGTTTCTTGGTGCGCTTCTTTTTTTATTCCGATTGGTCAATAGCCTTTCAGAAATCCGAAGTCTCCGAAAATCTTCCACTTCCGTCTCTGATTTTCAGCTAGAGAAAATCGTTTACCGAATGGCTGGTAAAATGGGAATTAATACCGAAGTGCAATTGAGAATCAGTTCTTTCGGTGTTTCACCTTTGACCTTTGGTACTTTCAAACCTATTATCCTCCTTCCGGCTGGTCTGCTTTTCCAGCTTTCACCCGCCCAGTTGGAAGCCATCATTGCCCATGAACTGGCGCATGTAAAGCGAAATGACTACATCGTCAACCTCCTTCTGTCAGGCTTGGAAGTGATCTTCTTCTTTCATCCTTGCTATTGGTGGATGAATACTACCATAAAAGAACTTCGTGAAAATGCAGCGGATGATCTGGTGATGAAAGTGGGTATCGAACCAAAAAACTTGGCAACAAGCCTGGCCGAGGTACTCAATTTCGCCAAGCAAAACCCACCTGAACTGGCTCTGGCAGCCGGAAAAAGAAGAAACCCAACCCTACAGCGGATCAAGAGAATACTTGGTTATCCGGCTCAAAACTATCCACAAAACCCTATTATTTCTATCCCTATGTTACTTACCCTATTTCTAAGCGTCGGACTGATGGCGAGTGCCCAGCAGGACGCACCCAGCAAAACTGGCCCAATTGCTTCCAGCGAGCCGAATGGAACCATTCAAAGTTTAGCACCGGCTTTTCCGGCTGTTCAGGACACCCTTAAAAAGGCTTCGAAACCGGAAGCAACAGCCCCTTCCTACAGTTATGGTGACCATTTCTTCACCAATGAACACGGAAAAACCTACCAGATCAATGGGGAATTGCTGATATCTGACGGTGACACGGTGGTCATGAGTGCCAAGACCAAGGCGGCATTGGATCAACTTCGAACCTTCGATTATGAGAACATGCCCCACCTCGACGTTCCGATGACGCCTGTTTTTCCAGCTGATTTTCCTATGGCACCTATGCCTCCCTTCGAATTTACAATGGATATGCCGGTGATGGCGGCTATTCCTCCGATGCCACCGATGGACATGGCTGATTTTTCATTTGCAATGCCTGAGATGGACATGTCATTTGATTTTGAATTTGATCAGAATTTAGCACCATTTCATTTCTCTACTGATACCACCAAAATGACAAAAGAAGAGAAGGAAAAATGGGCTAAAGAAATGGAGCTAAAAGCCAAAGAATGGGAGGAGAAATTCGAAAAAGACTTTGAGCCAAAGATCAAGGAGTTTGAAAATAAAATGAAAGAATGGGAAGCTGCCAATGCACCCAAAATGAAGGAATTTGAAGCTAAGATGGAAGAGTGGCAGGCAGCCCATGGCCCAAAAATGGAGGAATTTGAAGCAAAAATGGAAGAATGGCAAGCTGCCAACGGTCCGAAGATGAAGGAATTCGAAGAAAAGATGAAGGCTTGGCAAGAGGCTCAGGGCCCCAAAATGGAGGAGTTTGAGCTGAAAATGAAAGAATGGGAAGTTGCGCAAAAGCCCAAAATGGAAGAGTTTCAGCGAAAGATGGAGCTATGGCAAAAGGAGCACCAAGCCAAACTTCAGGAGTTTGAAAAGTTGATCCAGGAAGAATTGAAAAAAGACAATAACAAATAATTAATTGTGTGTTGATGCTATGAAAAAGACCTGCCTCTTGGGCGGGTCTTTTTTCTTTTTTGGGTATTTGATCTGGGAAAATCTCCCACTTTTATTTTTCAGATGAAAATGCATGGGATTTTCTCCCACTTTTTAAAAAAATCATGGAATCAATAACTTTTTTAAAAGCGATTTTGGACATAAAAACCCATTTTTGACGGAATTTTAGGGCTTTTTCCTGCACTTTGTGGAAGGGGTTAAGGTCTTGAGTATCAATAAAAATTTCTTTGATTTTTTAGTGAAAATATTGGCTTGGATGAAACTTTTGGCTACTTTTAATTGAAAGTGGTAAAAAGTGGGAGAAAGTGGGAGAAAGTGAGTTCCATTTTGCTACTTTTGTCTTTACCACAAACTCAACATTCAGAAGAGTCAAGCAATGTTTAACGGTCGATATGATTTGAAGCTAGATCCCAAAGGGCGTCTGGTTTTGCCTTCCAAAATAAAGGGGGCAATTCCGGAGTCTAATGGTGCCGCGCTTATGCTTCAGATGGCCGCTGACAGATGTCTAAAACTCTATCCCATGGTTGAGTTTCGAAAACTTGAGAGTCAGGTCAATGCATTGTCGGATCACAACGAAGAGACTCGTCGATTGAAGCGGTCTTTTTTCACCCGGATCACCGAGGTAGAACTAGACAGTGCGGGTCGTTTTTTGATCCCTAAATCCTTTCAGGAGTTTGCGGGTCTTGACAAAGATGTGATTCTAATTGGCGTGGGAAGCAAAATCGAAATGTGGAGTGCGGACCGAATCAAAGGAAATGTCATCGATGACGATATAGAAATGTCGCAACAGATGGAAAAACATCTCTCCTGAAGCTATGACATCGGCTGTTTACCATATCCCAGTGATGCTCGCCCAATGCACTGAAGGCTTGGCTATTGATCCCAACGGGATCTATGTCGATGTGACTTTTGGTGGGGGAGGGCATTCCAAAGAGATCCTAAAGCATTTGGATAAAGGCCATTTGTATGGATTTGATCAAGATGAAGATGCCTTGGCCAATGCCCCCCAGGATGACCGGTTCACTTTTGTGCAGGCCAATTTCCGGGATATCAAGCGATATCTAAGACTGTATGGGATAAAGCAAGTCGATGGGATTTTAGCGGATTTGGGGATTTCATCCCACCAGATTGATGAACCGGGACGGGGTTTTTCTACCCGTTTTAGCGGAAATCTGGACATGCGGATGAACCAGTCGGCGGAGATCAGTGCCAAAGAAGTTCTGAATACCTACGATGAGGGGAAGCTTCACAAGATTTTCGGAATCTTCGGAGAAGTGAAAAACGCAAAGACGTTGGCTCAGTCTATTGTAGCCGAACGGGCCCAAAAGCCTTTTGAAACGACAGAAGGATTTACCGCATTTCTGAAAAAATTCGCCCCTAGGGGAAAGGATTTCAAATACTACGCTCAGGTTTTTCAGGCTTTGAGAATCGAAGTAAACGACGAAATGGGGGCTTTGGAAGAAATGCTTCTCAGTGCCTTAGAGCTGTTGAAGCCGAAGGGAAGACTGGTCGTGATGAGCTATCATAGCCTGGAAGACAGATTGGTCAAAAACCTGATTGCAAAAGGAAAATTCCAGGGAGAGGTGGAGAAGGATTTCTACGGAAATCTGATCAGACCTCTGGAACCGATTACAAGAGGTGCGATCGTGCCCGATGAGGAAGAGATTGCCGCCAATCCACGTGCTAGAAGTGCCAAGTTGAGAGTAGCTAAAAAATTAGGAAAATGAGTCAAAACACCTTTAAGAAAAAACTGAAGGCCGGGAATGCTCCAAAAGGAGGTTCCGGAAAGACCATTTTTACTTGGATCGAAGAAAAACTAGACGTCAAGGGAATTCTTGGCGAAGGGGTTCCTGTCCAGTTTGTGCCCCCGGTGGGCTTTTTGGTTGTGCTCGCACTGATCTATATCTACAGCAATCATAGGGCAGAAAGCATGACCCGAAAAATCGAAAAAGCCCAACAGGAAGTGGAGGACCTGCATGCGGACGTCACCACTCTGGAGGCAGAGTATATGCAAAGCAGCATGCAGTCCGAAGTGGCCAAGCGTGTAGCCAAGCTTGAAATCTATGAATTGAATCAACCGCCGATCAAAATCGAGGTAGAAAAGTGAATATAAAACGCTCCATAGTGCTCCGAGTGAGGGTGGTTTTCATCCTGGTGGCTTTGGCTGCCTGTGCGATACCATACAAGATCGCCGTGGTGCAGGTGAAGGAGGGAGACAAGTGGAGAGCAAAAGCAGAGCAGGTCAACTTTCAGTACCGTGAAGTTCCCGCTACTCGTGGAAATATCTATGCGACAGACGGCAGCCTTTTGGCTACCAGTCTGCCTTTTTACAGGGTCGCCATTGACCCGACAGTGGCAAAAGACGGCAAATTCAAATCGGGTATCGATTCTTTGGCGCGTAAGCTTTCAGGCTTTTACAAGGACAAATCTGCTACAGCCTACAAACGAATGATCCAGGATGCAAGGGGAGATAAAAAGCGTTTCCTCATCCTGAACAGAAAGCAAATCGGCTATCAGGATATGCAAAAAATGACCTCCTGGCCAATTTTCAGAGAAGGAAGACTTGGCGGCGGAGTGATTTTTGAGAAGGTGGAAAAACGCTACCTGCCATTCAATTCTCTGGCAAGCCGGACAGTCGGTACAGTAAACGAAAAGGATCAAGGGGCCGGTATCGAATACAGCTTTAACAATTACCTCAAAGGCAAAGACGGAAAGGCGCTTTTCCAAAGATTGGCAGGCGGAAGCTGGAAGCCGGTATTTGATGCAGAAGACATTAAGCCGGACAACGGTTACGACGTGTTTACCACTTTGGATGTCAATATCCAGGATGTTGCAGAAACGGCCCTAAGAAGACAATTGACGGATCGGGAAGCTGCTTTTGGATCTGTCATTGTGATGGAGGTAAAGACGGGACATATCAAGGCAATGGCCAACCTGCAGCGAAACAAAAATGGGGTCGGTTATTCCGAAAGCTACAACTATGCGGTCGGGGACATCGGAAATACAGAGCCAGGGTCGACGTTCAAATTGCTGTCCATGCTGGCACTTTTGGAAGAAAATAAGATCAGTCTGAATGAAAAGATCGAAACCGGAAACGGGGCTCATAGATTTTACAACCAAACGATGTATGACGCCAAAAATGGCGGATTTGGCACCATAACTATTAGGGAAGCTTTTGAAAAGTCCTCCAATGTGGCAATCTCCAAATTGGTAGACATGCATTTTGGATCAAGTCCTTCCAAGTTTATGGCATACATGGACAAGGTAGGTTTAGCGGAGCCATTAGATCTCCAGTTGGCAGGTGAAGGGAAACCTTTTTTCAAAAAGCCCGGATCAAAAACCTGGTACGGAACCTCACTTCCTTGGATTTCGATCGGATATGAATCCAAACTAAATCCGATCCATACCCTGGCATTTTACAATGCTGTTGCAAATAACGGAGTCATGATGAAGCCGCTTTTTGTGAAAGGGGTGGGTAGAGGAAATTCGCTTGTGGAGACTTACGAACCTCAGGTTTTGCGCAAGCAAATCGCCTCGGAAAAAACAGTAAAGCAGCTTCAGGAGCTATTGGAAGGGGTGGTTTTGAGAGGTACAGCCAGAAATATACTCAACGAAAACTATCCGATTGCAGGTAAAACCGGCACTGCTCAAAAGATCGTCAACGGCAGATATACCGAGACTTATTACACCAGCTTTGCGGGCTATTTTCCAGCTGATCGTCCCAAGTACAGCATGATTGTGGTGATCGACAGTCCCAATGGCTTCGCTGCGTATGGAGGTGATGTGTCCGCTCCGGTTTTCAAAGAAATCGCAGACCGGATTTATGCCTTGGATATGGAACTCAATCCAGTTGATCAGTCCAAAATTTTCCTTGCTGAAAATCAGCAAAGCAAGTTGCCTTATATCAAGGCTGGCAAAGGGGAGGAGCTCCAGGGGATTTTTGAACAATTGGGCCTCGCTTCCAAAATTCCTAGCAGTGAAGAGTGGGTCATTTCATCTCAATTGATGGAGAAAATTGAATTGAAAATCAATGATACCGAAAAGCCGGTTGTACCGAATGTTTCGGGAATGCCCCTCCGGGATGCGCTTTTTATCCTGGAGAATAAAGGACTCAAAGTTAACTACAGCGGCAAAGGCCGGGTGATGGAGCAATCCTTGAATCCTGGTGCTCCGCTTACCCCAAATGCGACGATAAATCTGGTTTTAGGATAAATGAAAGTTCTCAAGGACATATTGTACAAAGTATCGCTGACCTCGACCATCGGAGACATGGAGCGTAGGGTGAGTGGTATTGTCTTTGACAGCAGACAAGTGGTGGAGAACAGTGCATTTGTCGCTGTGCCCGGAACTCAGGTAGACGGGCACGAATTCATTGCCACTGCGCTTGAAAAAGGAGCCACGGTCATCATCTGTGAGAAACTACCAGAAGTCATCAAGGAAGGAATTACCTATGTGCAAGTCATAAATTCTGCCAAGGCTTTGGGCATTATCGCTTCCAACTTCTACGATAATCCTTCGGAAAAAATCAAAGTTGTTGCTGTGACCGGGACCAATGGTAAAACCACTACGGTGACACTTTTGCACCAGTTGTTTGTTTCCATGGGTTACAGCACCGGTTTGCTTTCCACAGTGGAAAACAAAATCAATTCCGAAGTCATTCCAGCTACCCATACCACCCCGGATGCGGTAAGTGTGCAGGCTTTGCTCCGCAAAATGGTCGAGGAAGGCTGTACGCATTGCTTTATGGAAGCCAGTTCCCATGCCATCGTCCAGGAGCGGATTGCAGGATTAAAGTTGACTGGAGCTGTTTTCACCAATATCACCCACGATCACCTCGACTATCACGGGACGTTTGACGAGTATATTAAGGCCAAGAAAAAACTGTTTGACGAGTTGCCTAAAGATGCTTTTGCACTTGTAAACGGTGACGATAAGCGGGCTGCTGTGATGGTTCAAAATTGCAAAGGAACTCATCAGACTTTTGCACTTAAATCTTCAGCGGATTTCAAAGGAAAAATCATTTCCAATACCCTCGAAGGTCTTGAACTGGAAATCAACGGCAAGCTGATCTGGTTTAGGATGATCGGAGCATTCAATGCCTACAATCTCCTGGGAGTCTTGGGAGTGGCGGTTCTACTGGGTGAAGATGAGGATGAAGTGCTTCGGATGCTTTCTGCCATCCGTGGTGCAAAGGGAAGATTTGACCGGATAGCCATCGGCGGAATCATAGCGATCGTGGATTATGCACATACTCCGGACGCGCTGGACAATGTCCTCAAAACCATCAATGGAGTCCGAACAGGCAACGAACAACTCATCACAGTGGTAGGCTGCGGTGGAAACCGGGACAAAACCAAACGGCCAATCATGGCCAAAATGGCTGTGAGTGAAAGCACCAAGGTCATTCTCACTTCCGACAATCCCCGATTTGAGGAGCCCATGGATATCCTTCGTGACATGCAGGCTGGAATCGGTCCTTCAGAAGTCCGAAAAACCCTGACAATCGAAGACCGAAGAGAAGCAATCAAGACAGCGGTGATGCTTTCCAAAAAAGGGGATATCATCCTGATCGCTGGCAAAGGCCATGAAGATTACCAAGAAATCAAAGGGGTGAAACACCACTTTGATGATGCCGAAGTCGTGACCGAAATCTTAGAACAACTGACAAAAAACTGATATGCTTTATCCCATTTTTGACTACCTAGATCGAGTGCTGGACATCCCGGGAACGGGCGTGTTCCGCTATATCTCGTTCCGTGCGGGAATGGCAGCGGTTTTTTCACTGATCATTACCATCACTTTTGGACACAAAATCATCGAATGGATCCGAAACAGACAGATCGGGGAGACAGTTCGTGATTTGGGTCTTGAAGGACAAAATCAGAAAAAAGGAACTCCAACCATGGGTGGTCTGATGATGATTGCTGCCATCCTGATTCCAACTCTGCTATTTGCCAACTTAAACAATGTCTACATCATCCTTTTGCTGATCTCCACGGTTTGGCTGGGATTGATCGGGTTTTTGGATGATTACATCAAAGTATTCCGCAAAAACAAAGAAGGTCTCAAAGGTCGATTCAAGATAGTTGGACAGATCGGGATCGGGATCATCGTGGGTTCTACGCTCTATTACAATGACGATGTGGTAATCCGAGAGTTTTCCACACCTGTTTCCATTGAAGAAGGCGTTGTAGAAACACCATCTTTCCAGGATGTGAAGGCACTGAAGACCACTATTCCTTTTGTCAAAAACAATGAATTGGACTATGAGCGGGTTTTGGGATTTATGGGTGAATCCATGGTACCGGTGCTCTACATTCTGGTTGCAATTTTCATCATTACAGCGGTTTCAAATGGCGCAAACATCACCGACGGAATAGACGGCCTAGCTGCCGGGACATCTGCCATCATCGGGCTTGCCATTGCGATTTTCGCCTACCTGAGCGGTAATGCCATTTTTTCCCAATACCTGAATATCATGTACATCCCCAATTCCGGGGAGCTGGTGATTTTCGCCTCTGCCTTTATCGGTGCCTGTATCGGTTTCCTTTGGTACAATGCCTACCCCGCCCAGGTTTTCATGGGGGACACAGGTTCATTGATGTTGGGTGGAGTGATAGCGGTTTTGGCTTTGACGCTTCGCAAAGAACTGTTGATCCCGATCATGTGCGGGATTTTCCTGGTGGAAAATGTCAGCGTAATGCTACAAGTGAGCTATTTCAAATACACCCGAAAAAAATACGGAGAAGGACGCAGGATTTTCCTGATGTCTCCTCTGCACCATCATTACCAGAAAAAAGGAATTCATGAAGCCAAAATCGTCACCCGATTTTGGATTGTCGGAATCCTGCTTGCAGTATTCACTTTGGCCACTTTGAAGCTTAGATAAAATATGAAACAGATTGCCATCCTTGGAGCCGGAGAAAGTGGATTGGGAGCAGCATTGCTCGCCAAGCGGGAAGGCTATGGGGTTTGGGTATCTGATTCAGGGGTTATTTCAGCCGAAAGAAAAAATGCTCTTCAGGAAGCCGGAATCAGCTTTGAAGAAGGCGGGCATGATGAAGCGAAAATCCTTTCCAGCGACTTGATCATCAAAAGTCCGGGAATTCCCACTAAGGCTCCTCTAGTGAAAAAAGCCATGGATCAGGGAATTCCGGTCATTGACGAATTGGAATTTGCCTATCGATTCAGCGCAGGAAAGGTGATTGCCATTTCCGGAACCAACGGAAAAACAACAACAACGCTTTTGACCTATCACTTGCTCAAGGAAGCCGGATACGACGTCGGTTTGGCAGGAAATGTCGGCCAAAGTTGGGCTGGTCAATTGGTCGACCAAGACCATGACTGGTGGGTGATTGAAGTGTCAAGTTTCCAGATCGATGGTTTCCAGTGTTTCAGGCCGACTATCGGGATTTTGACCAACATCACTCCGGATCATTTGGATCGCTACGAATACAAAATCGAAAACTATATCCTTTCCAAAATGAGTCTGTTCAAAAACATGGCTCAGCGCGAAAAGGCAATTGCATTTCTGGAGGATCCTTTGACAAAGAAAGGACTGGAATTAAAAAAAGTAAAGGCAGATATCCATTGGATTTCTCTTTCTGAAAAGCAGGAAAAAGGAGGCTTTAGCGATGGCGAATTGTTTGAGATCTCAGCAGTTGGAGAGTCAGTTAAGATTCCGGTTTCAAGTCTTCCGATCAAAGGAAAACACAATATTCTGAATGCACTCTGCGCGGGAACTGCTGCACTGATTGCAGGACTGACCGAGGAGCAATTGACTGCCGGATTCAAAACTTTCAAAAATGCACCTCACCGAATGGAGCTTATCCGCGAGGTGGATGGGGTACGGTTTGTCAATGACAGCAAAGGCACCAATGTGGAATCCACCTATTACGCTTTGGGAAGCTATACTGACCCGATGATTTGGATTGCCGGAGGAGTGGACAAAGGCAATGACTATACTGTGTTGAACAGCTTGGTGGATGATGGGAAAGTGAAAGTATTGATCTGTCTGGGTATAGACAATGAGAAACTGAAAAAGGCTTTCTCAGGAATCATCCCGGAGATCAGAGAAACGCAGGATATCCGCGAAGCGGTGACCTGGGGGCAGGATTTGGCCAAATCAGGAGAAGTGGTTTTGCTTTCTCCGGCCTGTGCCAGCTTCGATTTATTTAAGAATTATGAGGACCGTGGAGAGCAGTTTAGAGCGGCGGTTTTGGGATTAAAAGAAAAGCAAAAAGCATGATTCAGCTGAAGGCATGGATAGACGAGCAGTTTAAAGGCGATCCCATCATCTGGGCGATCGTGATTTTGCTGTCTTTGTTCAGCATTCTGGTGGTGTATTCTGCCACGGGCACTTTGGCCTATAAAACAGCGGGAGGGAATACCGAACTGTACTTGTTCCGTCATTCCTTTTTGGTGTTCATTTCCCTGTTTGTGATGTGGCTGGCTCATAAGATGCCTTACCGAAAGTACGCGCTTTACGCGCGTCTCTTCATGTATTTGTCCATTCCATTGCTGGCATTCACTTATTTCTTTGGATCCAATATCAATGATGCAAACCGTTGGCTAACCATCCCGGTGATCAATCAGGCTTTCCAACCTTCCGATTTGGCGAAGCTTTCGCTCATTGCTGCCTTGGCGGCGATGTTGGCAAAGCGTCAAAATAACATCCATGATTTTACCGGTACTTTCCTACCGGTTATCCTTTCCATTGGATTGATCAGTGCACTGATCGGAATGGCTAATATGTCCACAGCGATCCTGCTTTTGGCCACTTGTCTGCTGATCATGTTTATCGGTCGGGTTCCTGTCAAATACTTGGCCTTGGTCGTCATGGTCGGGGTGATGGGCTTGACAGTTGCGGTTTTTACAGGTCAAAGAGGTGAGACTTTCTGGTCCCGAATCGAAGCTTTCTGGGAGTCCAAAGACGACGAAAGCAAAATTCCTTTTCAGGCAGAGCAATCTTACATCGCCATTGCGACCGGAGGAATCACCGGCAAAGGTCCAGGCAACAGTGAGCAGCGTAATTCCCTGCCACATCCTTATTCGGATTTCATCTACGCCATCATCATCGAGGAATACGGCATGGTGGGTGGAGCTACAGTACTCTTCCTCTACCTCGCACTTCTTTATCGTGGAATGCGAATCGTAGCCAATTCCAATAAAGCCTTCGGAGGCTTGCTTTCTGCAGGTTTGAGTTTTGCCCTGGTCATACAGGCTTTGGTCAATATGGCCGTGGCGGTAGGATTGGGGCCGATTACAGGTTTGCCGCTTCCGCTTCTGAGTATGGGGGGGACTTCTCTGGTTTTCACCGGAACTGCTCTGGGAATTATCCTGAGTGTGAGCCGTGGGGATCATTCAGACGAAGTGAGTGCAGCGGCTCCTGAAATGAAAGTGAGTAACAGATTACGTACAGCATAAACCCAAAAAGCTATTAACGCTCAGTCAACATATCGAATTCTCATTAGCGGTGGAGGCACCGGCGGGCACATCTATCCTGCCATCGCCATCGCCAATGCCTGGAAGGAAAAGCATCCTGCCAGTGAGATTCTATTTGTGGGTGCTTTGGGAAAAATGGAAATGCAAAAAGTCCCTGAGGCTGGCTACGAAATCAAAGGTCTGCCGGTGGCAGGTCTTCAGCGCAGCCTGACTTTGGACAACCTGAGCTTTCCTTTTAAGCTTTTGAAAAGCCTGAGGATCGCATCCGGAATTGTAAAGGACTTCCGTCCCGATGCCGTAGTCGGAGTAGGCGGCTATGCCAGCGGACCGGTGCTTTATGCTGCACAAAATAAAGGAATTCCAACCCTGGTGCAGGAGCAAAACTCTTACGCAGGGCTTACCAATAAACTTTTGGCCAAAAAGGCTAAAGCCATCTGCGTGGCTTATCCGGAGATGGAGAAGTTCTTTCCTGCATCCAAAATTAGAATCACAGGAAATCCTGTGAGAAAAGACATTCTGGATTTGTCAGGGAAAAAGGAAAAGGCCATCGAACATTTTGGACTGACTGCAGAGCGAAAAACCATTCTGGTTTTGGGAGGCTCATTGGGAGCTAGAACTCTGAATCAAGCGGTTTTGAAAGACATGGAAAGCTTGGAAGCAGCAGGTTTCCAAGTCCTTTGGCAGTGTGGGAAATTCTATTTCAAAGACATGCTGACCAAGCTTGAGGAGTCAGGATTGAAGCACATTCACTTGAGAGAATTCATCCGAGAAATGGATTTGGCTTATGCGGCAGCAGATGTGATTGTGTCGAGAGCAGGAGCGCTTTCTGTATCTGAACTCAGTCTGGTTGGCAAGCCGGTGATTTTCATCCCATCTCCAAATGTGGCCGAAGATCACCAAACCAAAAATGCCATGGCATATGTGAATCATCAGGCCGCTTTACTCCTGAAGGATTCTGAAGCTGTGGGACAATTGAAAAGTAAAGTTGAAGGATTGATGCAGAACCCTGAATTGGGGGATGCATTGGGGAAAAATATGAAAAAGATGGCTAAGCCAGATGCGGCCAATGCCATTGTGAATGAACTGGAAAAACTGGTCAAATGACATTCAAAGGTGTAAATAAGGTGTACTTCCTCGGAATCGGTGGCATAGGCATGAGTGCCTTGGCCCGATGGTTCCGTCATGAGGGCTATCCTGTAGCGGGATACGACAAGACTCCTTCTCCTTTGACCGAAGAGTTGGAAAAAGAAGGCATGGTGATCAGTTTCACCGATTCCGCAGCGGATGTTCCATTTGAATTCACTACCAATCCGGATGAAGTGTTAGTAGTATGGACTCCGGCTATTCCAAAAGACAGTGTGCTGTTAAATTTCTTCCAGGCCCACTATCAATTGAAAAAGCGCTCTGAAGTCCTGGGGATGATCACTAAGGATTTCTACACCATTGCTGTTGCCGGTACTCACGGAAAAACCAGCACATCCTCTTTGGTGGCGCATCTGCTAAAATCAGCTGGAAAACCTGTAGCTGCTTTCCTTGGCGGGATTACCCAGAATTACAACAGCAATCTGATTTTGCCTGGTAAGTCCAAAGAAGCAACACTTGTCGTGGTGGAAGCGGATGAGTTTGACCGTTCTTTCCTCCGACTTCATCCAAATGAAGCGGTACTCACCAGTGCTGATCCTGATCACCTGGACATCTATGGAGACGAGGCTACGATTCTGAATGGATTCCGAGACTTCATCAAATTGTTGGATAAGAAAGGCAAGCTCTACATCCAATCCCATGCCTGGTATCGCTTGGGTGAAAACCTTGGAATTAGCGCCGGAATCCGGGAATATGGACTGAGATCATCCGGGATACATGCTGAAAATATCATTGCAAAGCCTGGGATTTTCCTTTTCGACTACATCGGTACCAAAGTGCAGATCAAAGGATTGGAGCTGCGAATCCCCGGCTTCCACAATGTGGAAAACGCTTTGGCAGCGATTGCAATCGCCGTGGACCATGGTGTGACTGAGGAGCAAATAAGAGCAGGAATCAAATCCTTCCGCGGAGTGAAACGCAGATTTGAGATTCATTCTGCTGTGCCTGGACATATTTATATCGATGATTATGCCCACCACCCAGAGGAGATCAAAGCTTGTTTGAGTTCGGTAAGGGCAATGTATCCATCACAAAGACTGACTGTGATCTTCCAGCCACATCTTTTTACCAGGACCAGAGATTTTGCCCCTGGATTTTCTGAAAGCCTTTCTCTGGCTGATGAAGTGGTGCTCCTTGACATATACCCTGCCCGGGAATTGCCTATCCCTGGAGTGACATCCGAGATGCTTTTGGATGGAATTAAGGCAGGGAAAAAGACTTTGATAAATAAGGCCCAGGTGATGAATTACCTGGAGGAATCCCAACCTGAAGTCCTTGTGACCATGGGTGCTGGAGATATAGATCGATTGGTGCCAGGCATTACCGCCTGGATGAATTCAAGAACAAAATCACAGGAAGCATGACGTTCGCCAGACTGAAAAAGCCGCTTGGATTTTTGACCCTTTGCCTGGTATTGGTTGGGTTTATAGGATTTGTGGAAAAGCAATCCCAGCTGAAAACCTATGGAGGCTTGGAGATTGATTTGGAGGCGGTGAGCGGAGTTTATTTTGTTGAGGAAAAAGAGATCGGGGAGATTGTCACTTCAGGTTTTCCTGAATTGAAAGCAGGTCTTCCAATCAATGAGGTGCCTTTGGCCGCAATTGAAAAACGGCTTTCCGGACATCCTTTCATCAAATCTGTTCAGGCTTCGATCGAACAAAAGGGAATTCTGAAAGTGAAAATCAATCAGCATGAGCCGATCGCAAGGATCGCCCGACCGATGGGTGCGGATGGGTACATCACCACAGAGGGATTGATCATTCCCACCTCGCCAACTTACACCAGTCGGGTTCTGATTTTGGAAGGGGACTTTGCAGAGAGGTTAATGGATCAGGGAAGTGTGGACGCTATGCCCGAACTGATGCCTTTGGTCCGATTTGTCACCCAGGATGAATTCTGGAGTGCCCAGGTGACCGAGTTGGAAATCAACAAAAAAGACGATATCCGACTTCATCAGCAGGTTGGTAAGCAGGTGATTGAATTTGGTGATGCCCTGGATTTCGAGAGCAAATTCAAACGAATCGAAATCCTGTATAAAGAGATTTTACCGAGGAAAGGCTGGAATGCTTACGAGCGGATCAGCGTGAAGTATAAAAATCAAATTGTTTGTGAATAACGCTTGGATATGGAAAACGACAAACTAATTGTAGGGCTGGATATTGGAACCACCAAAATCTGTGCGATCATCGGACGGAAAAATGAGTTTGGAAAACTCGAGGTTCTTGGAATGGGCAAGGCCGTCTCTGACGGGGTAGATCGCGGCATCGTGACCAACATCGAGAAGACTATTCATGCCATTCAAAAAGCCGTCGAAGACTGCTCCAACATGGCCGATGTAGACATTGCCGAAGTCATTGTCGGGATAGCCGGTCAGCATATCCAAAGCAAAATCATGCACGGCAGCATCATGCGCCAACCATCTGAGGACGAAATCACCGTTGAAGATGTGCAGCGGCTTTCTGCCGACATGCACAACATCGTCGTCCCTGCGGGCAACAGTATCATCCACGTGATGCCACAGGATTATACTGTGGATTACGAAGGAGGGATCAAAGATCCAGTGGGGATGGCAGGTACTCGTTTGGAGGCGGATTTCCATATCATCACCGCCCAGACTACCGCGATTCACAACATCAACAAATGCGTCAAGCGAGCCAATCTCGAATCTAAGCAACTGATCCTTGAGCCATTGGCGAGTTCACTTTCTGTTCTGAGCGACGATGAAAAAGAAGCCGGGGTGTGCTTGGTGGATATCGGAGGAGGAACTACGGACATTGCTATTTTCTACGAAAACATCATCCGCCATACCGCGGTGATTCCTCTGGGAGGAAATATAATCACGGCTGATATCAAGGAGGGCTGCATGCTGATGCACAATCAGGCAGAGTTGCTGAAAACCCGCTTTGGAAAAGCCATTGCGGAGGAAGCCAATCCAAATGAAATCGTGTCCATTCCAGGACTCAGAAATAGACATCCCAAAGAAATCTCGATTCGCAACCTGGCTTCGATTATTCAGGCCCGTATGGATGAGATTATCGAGATCGTCCAAAACGAAATCATGCAGAGCGGCTATTACAAAAAACTGGCAGGAGGTATTGTTCTGACCGGTGGTGGTGCCCAACTCCAGTGCATTTCCCAGTTGTTTGAATACCAGACCGGATTGGATACACGAATCGGATTTCCAAATGAGCACCTGGGTAAGTCTGTGATCGAGGATGTAAAGAGCCCGATGTATGCCACTTCCGTGGGATTGGTTTTGGCAGGATTCAAATCACTAGACAACAGGGAAGATGGCTATCTGAAAAGAAAAGCCAACACAGGCGTGAAGCCTAAAATCATGATAAAGCGGGAAGCCATTGCCAACAATTTCTTCAAGGGAATCACCGACAAACTGAAAACATTTATCTCCGATGATATCGGCGAAACAAATAATTACTAGGGCTTATGATTGGGGAGGTAATCAGCCCTGCAGATTACTTCCTTCTTTACCCTTTTTTCAAAACAACTATCAACAGAAAATTTTCACCAAACCATAAAATATGTCAGATAACATGAAAGATTACAGATTTGACCTCCCCAAAAATCAAAAATCAATTATCAAGGTAATTGGTGTGGGAGGAGGCGGTAGCAACGCCGTGAACCACATGTATGCCCAAGGCATCAAAGATGTGGAGTTTGTGGTAGTCAATACAGATGCACAGGCACTGAAATCCAGTCCGGTGCCATTGAGACTACAATTGGGAGCAAACCTGACCGAAGGTCTCGGTGCAGGTGCCAATCCTGAACAAGGCCGAAATGCAGCCATCGAATCGGAAGATGAGATCCGCGAGTTGCTGGCTGACAACACCAAAATGGTGTTTATCACTGCGGGAATGGGCGGCGGTACCGGCACCGGTGCAGCACCTGTCGTAGCTCGTATCGCCAAAGAACTGAACATCCTGACTGTCGGTATCGTGACAGCTCCGTTCATGTTCGAAGGCAAAAAGAAAATGTCGGTCGCGCAACAAGGAATCGAAGCTCTACGCGAAAACTGCGACACCGTCCTCGTCATCCTGAATGACAAGCTTAGAGAAATCTATGGCAACTTGGCGATCCGCACTGCCTTCAGCAAAGCAGATAACATCCTGACTACGGCAGCCAAGTCAATCGCCGAAATCATCACAATCCATCAGGATGTAAACGTCGATTTTGAAGATGTGAAGACAGTGATGAAAGACGCAGGTGCTGCAGTAATGGGCTCCTCGACTGAAGATGGCGAAGGTCGTGCGATCCGCGCTGCCGGAGCAGCGATCTCTTCACCATTGCTCAACAATGTGGACATCAAAGGTGCTCAGAAGATCCTCCTTTCCATCATGTCCGGCGAGGAAGAGGAGTTGTCAATGGACGAACTCAGCGAAATCACGGAATACATCCAGGAGAAGGCCGGCGACAATGCTGAGGTGATCTTCGGTCAGGGTATCGATCCCGAACTTGGCAAAGCCATCCGAGTAACAGTCATTGCGACAGGTTTCGAAATGGATAAGTTGACAGACAAGCCTAGAAAAGAGTTTGTTGCTCCTATTTCTGCATTTGCCAATCCGATTGCAAGCACTCCGGTACCTGCACCTGAAGTGGTAAAAACTGTCATCAATCTGGACTCAGGAAAAAGCCAACAAGTGAAAGAAGAACCGATTTCAGGTGGATCAACTTTTACGTTCAACATGCCAAAAGCTCCTGTTGCTCCTGCCAAGCCAGTTGAAGAAGAAAAAGAAGAGTTTGTTTTCAGATTCACACCAATTCAGGAAGAAAAAGAAGAGCCTAAGTTTGAAGCGGCAGAGCCGGAGAAGATCGTTCATGAGCTCTATGAGGAGCCTTCAAAGAGTACTGTTGAACTTCCCAAAGAGTCTGAGCCCATGCCACAGGTTTTTGCCAATGATTACTATGAGACCATGAAGCAAAAAGCCATTCAACGTGCGCATGAGCGATTTGAAAAACTAAAGGGAAATCGAGTTTACAATCCTAGCCCGGATGAATTGAAGGAAAAAATGAATGTACCTGCGTATCAGCGCAAGAATGTGGTGCTCAATGAGCCTCAGCATAGTTCAGAGCCTGCAATCAGTAAGTACAATCTGAATGATGAGAACGAGATTCTTGGCAACAACAGATTCCTGCATGACAATGTGGACTAAGTCCTAAAACTCAAGCAGCATGTCTGCCTGGGTATGGAGTAAGTCCACATAAAGCCTGTTGGTGAGCAGGTTATCTGACATATTTTGCTCGATTTTAGCAAGCTTAGGCTTGAGAGCGAGGACGTTCATACCCAGATAATGGAAGATGTCGGTGAGGTGGCTCAAAGCGATGCCACCCCCGCCTATTCCTGATGATATTCCCACCAAAGCACATTTTTTATTCCGAAACGTATTCGGATAGGTCATTCCGTCGATGAATGTTTTGAGAATTCCGGGAAAAGAACCGTTGTACTCCGGTACGATGAACACAAACTTTTTCCCTTCTTTGACCCGGCTGTGGAAGGCATTGTAGCCTTCATTTTTGCCGTTGTTTTCATACAAAGCCGTTGAGATAAAATCCGCCGGCAAATGATCCAGTTCCAATATTTCTGATTCTGCCCCTCTTTCTTTCAGAATTGTCTGGTAAAGTTCTGCGATGACTTTAGAAACCGAGTTTTTACGGTTGGTGCCTACGATGATTTTGATCATGGGGGTGGAATTTCTGTCTCCTATACAAGCAAGTGCGGTGAAAAGTTCTCAGGCTGAACCAAAATCCTATATTTGCCCGTAAATCAGCCAAAAATTATGGACTACCTCAAGCAAATTCAGGACGCTTTTTCATTTATCCAAAAGTTACATCCTTCTCCTGTTCCGGTTGGAATTATTTTAGGGACCGGCCTGGGCTGTCTGGGTAATCAAATCGAGGTTGAACTTGAAATTGATTACAAAGACATTCCGCACTTTCCGGTTTCTACCGTAGAAAGCCACTCAGGGAAGTTGATTTTTGGAACCCTGTCCGGGAAAAAAGTAGTCGCCATGAAAGGCCGATTCCATTATTACGAAGGCTATTCGATGAAGGAAGTGACTTTTCCGGTTCGGGTCATGAAAAAGCTCGGCGTCACTACCCTGCTTGTTTCGAATGCTTGCGGGGGATTGAATCCCACCCAGGAAGTGGGCGAAGTCATGATTATCACCGACCACATAAATTTATTTCCAGAAAACCCACTGAGAGGTAAAAACTACGATGAACTCGGACCGAGATTTCCAGATATGAGCGATACCTATTCGGCTGATTTGGTTAATAAAGCGATGAAAATCGCCGAAAAGCATGGGATCAAACTTCATCAGGGAGTCTATGCCGGAGTGGAAGGGCCAAATCTGGAGACACCAGCCGAATACAAATACCTTCGGACAATCGGAGGCGACGCGGTCGGGATGAGCACTGTCCCGGAAGTTTTGGTGGCGAGGCATTCCGGAATGGAGGTTTTCGGGATCTCAGCAATTACTGACTTGGGAGTAGAAGGTCGGATCCACAAAGTGGACATTGCTTACGTACTCGCAGCCGCCGCCAAAGCTGAACCGGTGATGAGTTTGATTATGCGGGAGTTGGTGGCCGGGATTTGATTTTTAAAAGCCTGATTAGGTTTTCGAATAAAACTGACTAAATGTTATTGATCTCAAAAAGGAATCCATGAAAAAAGGTAAGAACTACGATAGAGCAATAACTTTGATTCAACATCAAGTGCAGCTATTTTGGCTTGTTTCGACAGCTTTTTTAATTACTGAAACAGTGGTGTTAAGCGGTGTTTTATCATTGATTAAGGACTTACAACAAGGTTTGGTATTTCTATTTAGTCTTTTTGGTTTTATTATTTCTATAGCTTGGTGGACAACTTTCCAATACAATCATTCATTTTATTTGTTAAGAATTAATGAAGCAAAGAAATTTGAACCAAAAAAAGCCGGGTTTTTTAAGGATGGAGAAAAGCTAAAAGATAAAGGACAAATTCGTGTAGGAAAGAATTCCGTATGGATACCTTGGCCTGGGAGGCCCCCAAAAAATGCGATAACATTGTTAATTCTATTATTTGCATTTTCATTTTTTCTTTTGGCTGTTCTTTATAATCCGTTTTTTAAAATAGTTTTGGATTTTTGCAGAATTTGCTAGGGATGGTAAAAAAAAAGCAACCCTCTCCGATCAGACCGGAGAAGGGCCTTCTAATATCTAAAGTCTACTATCTAACGTCTTACGTCTAACATCTATTTTTTCATTCCCATATAATCCACCACAAAGTAGCTCATCACACGCATGCCCAATACAAATCCGCCTTCGTCGATGTAGAAGTCAGGAGTATGGTGGGATGGAGTTTTGGTGGGATCTCCGCCTTTTTTCATGCCTCCCAAGGAGATAAAAAATCCGGGCTTTTCACGCTGGAAAAAGCTGAAATCCTCCGCTCCAGTGATCAATGGATTGGTAAGGACATTTCCTTCGCCAGCAGCAGCCAGTACAGTCGGTCCCATGAGTTCCGTGAGGGCAGGATCATTGACCGTAGCTGGGTAAAGTTTGGTGATGGTGACATCGGCTTTGCCTCCAGCGCTTTCAGCGATATTGGTGGCGATTTCGGTGATTCTTTTGTGTACGAGGATTTGTTGGTCGTCTCCGAATGTGCGGATTGTACCGATCATTTCGACTTTTTCTGGAATGATATTGTGGCGGATTCCACCATGAATAGCTCCTACGGTTACGATTGCTGGTGCTGTGGTGATGTTTACATTTCTGGAAATAATGGTTTGAAGGCCATTGATGATCTGAGCGGAAGTGACGATTGGATCCACGCCTGACCAGGGTGAAGCACCATGTGCTTGTGTGCCGTGAACGGTGATTTCGAGATTATCAACTCCAGCCAAGGCCGGTCCTGAGCGATAGCCGATCTTGCCGACTTCCATCTGCGAACCAATATGCAGTCCAAAAACCGCGTCCACGTCTTTCATCACGCCCTGCTCCACCATTTGCTTGGCACCCCAAGTGGTTACGCCTTCCTGATAGATTCCTTCTTCGGCAGGTTGAAAGATGAATTTTACAGTTCCCTGAAGCTCATTTTTCATCCCGGCCAAGACTTCAGCAACGCCCATCAGAATCGCGACGTGGGTATCGTGTCCGCATGCATGCATTACGCCTGTTTCCTGATCGTTGTAAGTTGCGGTCACTGTAGATTTGAATGGCAAATCAACACGCTCAGTCACTGGCAAAGCATCCATATCAGCACGAAGGGCAACTGTTGGTCCCGGCTTTCCGCCTTTCAATATTCCAACAACCCCGGTCACAGCAACACCTTCTTGCACTTCGATTCCTAGGGCACGCAGGTGATCTGCGACCATTTTTGCGGTTCGGACTTCATTGTTTCCGAGTTCCGGATTTTTGTGGATGTCCCGTCTCCATTCGATTACTTTGGCCTCAATGGAGGTTGCTTTTTTGTCGATTTCGGGACGGAGGTTTGTTTGGCCTACGGCTACTCCACTTAGCAGAACTAGTGGCAGAATTAATTTCTTCATAAGAATATAAGGTTGATGTTCAGGGTAGCGGTTATTTGGTTCGGTTAAAATAAGAAGAGAAGTCATTAAATTTCTTTTCTCTTTTGGGTTATATCAGGGAAAGCAGAACTTTTCCTTCCGATTTGACTTTTTAGGATAAATAATAAGCTATGAACCTCAACAATAAAATTGCCGTTGTCACCGGAGTAAGCAAAGGAATCGGTCTTGAATTGGTCAGGCAACTGATCGAAAAAGGGGTAATTGTGGCAGGATGGGGGAGAACCCAACCTGAATTTGCCCATGAGAATTTTCATTTTTTCACTTGCGATGTGTCCGTAGAGGATCAGGTGGAAAAGGCCTACATGGCCACAGTCTCCAAATTGGGATTTGACATCCGGATTTTGGTGAATAATGCTGGTTTTGGAGTTGCAGGGACATTTGAAACAATGTCCTCTGAGGTTTGGAAATCCATGTTTGACACCAATGTTCACGGTATTTTCTATGTAAGCAAAAGGCTGATTCCCGGAATGAAAGCTGCAGACGAAGGCCATATCATTAATGTAGCCTCTATCGCCGGACTCAACGGTGTCGCGAATTTTGCTGGCTATGCTGGGACAAAGCATGCAGTGAGGGGCATTTCCCACTCGATGTACATGGAACTGAGAGATTTTGGAATCAAAGTCTCCACGATCTATCCGGGCTCTATTCAGACCAACTTTTTTGATAAAATCGAAGGAATGCAAGCCCATGAACACATGATGCGCCCAATCGATGTGGCCCAAACGATCGTGCAAACCCTGGAAACCCACCCGAATTACTTTGTGGCGGATGTGGAATGTCGACCGCTGAGACCGAAAGGGAAAAAGTGATCAGTGATCAGTCGCAGTAGGCAGTACTCAGTATACAGGGTGATGCCTACTGAATACTGAGACTGCCTACTGATCACTTCGAGTAACTACTTAAAACTGCATTTTTTCCTTACTTTTGAGAGGCTTAAAATCATCCATGTCACTCGAAGTCTCCCAACTCAATAAACTTTACGGTACGCAAAAGGCACTGGATAACGTGAGTTTTTCGGCTGCGCCTGGGAGAATTCTTGGTTTTCTTGGTCCGAACGGTGCGGGGAAATCCACTACGATGAAAATCATTACCGGATACCTGCAGGCGGACTCGGGAGAAGTGAAGATTTTGGGAGAAAACGCCCTGCAAAACCCAAAGAATATCAGCTCGAAAATTGGCTATTTGCCCGAGCACAATCCGCTTTATCTGGATCTGTATGTCAGGGAATTTCTGGAATTTTCCGGTGGGCTTTATGGCATGAAGTCAGCCCAAGTCCGCGAGCGAGTCAATGAGCTCGTCAAAAAAACAGGTCTTAACTCAGAACAGCACAAGAAAATCGGACAGCTTTCAAAAGGCTTTCGTCAGCGGGTTGGATTGGCGAGATCGCTGATTCACGATCCCCAGGTGGTCATTTTGGATGAGCCCACCACCGGCCTTGATCCCAATCAACTGGTAGAAATCCGAATCCTCATCAGTGAAATAGCAGCCGAAAAAACCCTGATTTTTTCCACTCATATCATGCAGGAAGTGGAGGCGATCTGTCAGGATGTGGTCATCATCAACAAAGGAAAAATCCTGGCGGCCAGTCCGCTTGCCGACCTAAAAGCAGGCTCCGGAAAAACTGAATTGATTTTGGTGACCGAGGAAGAAATGGAACTGGAATGGTTTGAAAAGTTGGGGAAAGTCAGATTTGGTGGGAAAGGGAAAAGGGAATTGGTAATAGAAACCACTGATCCCATAGAAACCAGAAAAGTACTGATGCAGCTTGTGGCTGAGAGATCACTGAACCTGAATAGCCTAAACCAGAGCAAGAAAAACTTGGAGACACTTTTCAGAGAAATCACCAACGCCTGATGCAAAGCCTGTTTTTGAAAGAAATTAATGCTTTTTTCGGGAGCCTGACCGGGTACCTGGTTTTGGCTCTATTTCTTATAGCATTGGGCCTGATCGTTTGGGTTTTCCCTGAAAGTTCGGTTTTGGATTATGGCTTTGCTGATCTTGAATCGCTCTTTTCATATACACCTTACGTTTTTACTTTTTTGATTCCAGCCCTGTCAATGCGGGCGATTTCCGAAGAACGGAAAAGCGGCACTTGGGAGCTTTTGCGGACTTCTCCACTTTCCTTGGTTCAGATTATTTTGGCAAAATACCTGGCTTTATTGGCTTTGGTTTTCCTGGCAGTTTTACCTACGCTACTCTATGCATTCAGTATTATCCAACTGGGAGATCCGGTTGGAAATCTTGATCAGGCGGGCTTTTTTGGAAGCTGGATCGGGCTTTTGATGATCGGAGCGACCTTTGCCGCAGTGGGGCTTTTTGCCAGTTCGCTGACTTCCCAGCAGGTCGTTGCATTTGTACTTGGGGTATTTCTTTGCTTTGTACTTTACTTTGGATTTACTGCTTTGGCGGAAATGCTGACAGGAGAAGTCGCCTATTGGGTGGAGGAGTTGAGTCTGAGCTATCACTACATCAGTCTCAGTCGCGGGGTAGTGGATAGCCGGGATGTGATTTTCCTTTTTGGGATGATTTGGGTGTTTTTGGGAGCTTCAGTTTTGGTTTTGAGAAACAAATGAAGAAATCAGGAATCCATACTGGCAGACCGTTTTTGATCCTTTTGGGAGGAATTTTGATCCTGATTTTGTTGGGGCAATTTCTGCGGTTTCGGATCGATCTGACCGAGGAAAAGCGCTTTTCCCTTCACCCTGCCACCAAAGAATTGCTCGAAAATTTGGACCGGCCGCTTCACGTGGATATCCTTTTGACAGGTGAAAATCTGCCGGGTGGAATGCGCCGACTTCAAAAATCAATGGAGGAAACTGTCCGTACTTTTAATGCTTACTCGTCGGAAAATATCTCGGTTTCTTATTTTGATCCTCTGACAGTCACTGATTCCCTTCAGGAAGATTTCATTTATACTTTGGCTGATTACGGGATCAATCCCACCAATCTTTTTGTCAACCAAAATTCAGGTCAACAGGCTCAATTAATTTTCCCAGGAATCTTGGTCAGTGATGCCGAGTATGAAACCGGGGCATTGATCCTGAAAGGGGAGCGGGGAATGTCTCCCGACCAGATTTTGAATACTTCTATCGAAAATCTGGAATTCGAACTCAGTAATGCGATCCGAAAACTAGTTGATCCTGAGAAAGGCGCGATTGCCATGATTATCGGGCACGGTGAACTCTCCGAAGACGATGGATTTGGTATGGTGGAGGCACTTGACGGCCAGTATGAGGTTTTCAAAGTTCCCTTAGATCAGGCCAAATCAGTGCAGGATTTGAGTTCTTTTGGGACGATTTTTATTCTTGGGCCAAAGCAAACTTACACGGAGCGTGAGCTTTATCTGTTGGATCAATACGTGATGCTGGGTGGAAATCTGGTAGTGGCTGCGGAAGGTGTAGAAGTAAACATTGCAGAAGCCGGAGGGGAGGGCACTTTTTCTTTTCCCCTGGAAAATGAACTGGACAGACTGCTATTCCGATACGGCATCCGGATCAACAAAGACCTGATCCAAGATCTCAACTTCAGCTATATTCCGGTGATGGGTGGGAATTTTGGTAATCAAGAGCAGATGGTACCATTGCCTTGGCCATTTTACTTCAATGCTGGGAGGGTTCAAACACATCCGATCACCAAGGCGCTGGATCAGTTGAATTTCCGGTTTGCCAGCAGTTTGGATACCGTAAAAGCTGATGGCGTGAAAAAGACACCGCTCATTTTCGGTTCGGATAATGCCAAAATCATTCCGGCACCGTCCCGGGTGGCTTTTTCAGATATTGAGCAGGAGCCCAATGTGGCAGAGTTTTCACTGAAGAATTTGCCTTTGGCCTACTTGCTGGAGGGGGAATTTACTTCACTTTTCAAAAATCGGTTTGTGCCTGAAGGTTTTGAAAAATCAGAATTCAAAGAAAGCGGAAAAGGGAAAGTGGTTGTTTTTGGGGATGGCTCGGTGTTCCAAAGTCAGATGAGTTTGCAGGGAAATCAGCCCATGGCTTTGGGGGAAGATCCCTTTGCCCAAACCACCTACGCCAACAAGCAACTGCTTCAAAATCTGGTGCAATACCTTAGCGATCCGGAGGGGATCATTGCAGCACGGACGCGTACGCTACAAATCAGGCCATTGAATAAGGTCAAAATTGTCGAGCAGAAAGCTTTTTGGCAAGGAGTGAATGTGGTGCTGCCAGTTGTGATTTTGAGCATTTTGGGCGGTGTGATCCTTTTTCTGCGAAAGCTCAGGTACTCCCAAAAACAATAGGATAAGGCTCAAATAATTAGGTCAAAAATTTTCCGGGAAAGATTCTTCCGACCAATCGAATTAGCATTTTATTTATAAATTTACCCCATTGGAGTTAAACTAAACACTAAGCCCTACGATTTGAGATCGAGACTGGCGAAGAACCTCACAAAGAGGGATAATATTCGACCCTGCTGGATTCCATCCGTTCCCCTTTGAAAAAAAATTATAACCATATGAAATTTATTGTTTCCTCTTCTGCTTTGCTGAAGCAGCTTTCGGCCATCAACGGAGTCGTGACTACCAATCCGGTCGTTCCCATTTTGGAGAACTTCTTGTTTGAAATCAAGGATTCTGTTTTGACCATCACTGCCTCCGATTTGCAGACCTCAATGATGACCCAGCTTCATGTGGAGGCAAAAGAGGATGGAAATATTGCAGTGCCTGCCCGCATTTTGATCGAGACGCTGAAAAACTTACCAGAACAACCGGTGACTTTCAGTATCGACCACGATACCTACGCTGTAGAGATCAGTTCAGACAACGGTCGCTACCGATTGGCTGGTGAGAATGCTACCGATTTTCCAAAAATCCCAACCGTAAATAACGCAACGACGGTGGATATGTCCACCGAAGTACTTTCTTCGGCCATTTCCAACACTATTTTTGCGACCAGCTCTGACGAACTCAGACCTGCAATGACAGGTGTTTATATCAACCTAAGCGCAACCAACACCACTTTTGTAGCCACAGACGGTCACCGATTGATCCGTTACAGACGAGTGGATGTGGCCTCGCCAAACGGTGCAAGCCTGATCATCCCAAGAAAAGCTTTGAACCTGCTGAAATCTACTTTGCCAAACGAAAACGTACCGGTAACTGTAGAATTCAATCAGTCGAACGCGTATTTCAAGTTCAATAACATCAAGATGATCTGTCGTCTGATTGACGAGAGATATCCTGACTATGAAAATGTAATCCCTGTGGACAATCCAAATCGCATGAACATCGATCGTTTGGAATTGCTAGGATCACTTCGCCGGATCGCGATCTATGCAAACAAGACCACCCATCAGGTAAGATTGAAACTGACCGGAAGCGAATTGATGATTTCGGCTGAAGATCTTGATTTTTCAAACGAAGCGAATGAAAGACTTTCCTGCGATCATGAAGGTGAGGACATCGAAATCGGATTCAATGCTAAATTCCTTGTAGAAATGCTCAATAACCTGGGCTGTAAGGAAGTGAGTTTGAGATTCAGTGCGCCAAACAGAGCGGGTCTGATTCTTCCTGCCGAGCAGGATGCAAACGAAGACATCCTGATGCTGGTCATGCCAGTGATGCTCAACAATTACGTGTAATTCATTAACCACAAACCATAAATCAAAAGCCTTCTGAATTTTTCGGAAGGCTTTTTCTTTTAGGCTTTTTTCAAGCGGTAAACCCAATATCCTAATCCCAAGGAGCTGAGGAAAAATATCAAAGTCATCCATTCAAATGCCCTTCGCTCAAGAAGTTTGTTTTCGATTTCTTTTTCCCTTTCCGCCACAGCTCTTTTCAGCGCTTGGACATCCTGCTCCAATTTCAGGGTGATGGATTTGTAATCTTCCTTTTCCTGTGATATGGTGGTAGTTTCGATCGAACCGATCATCCGGAGTTCATCCATGATCTGATTGTCTTTTTGGATAATCCGCTCCAGCCATTCATTGGTTTCGATCATGTCCTTTTTGGTTCGGTTGCCAAAAATCCCGGATTTCTTGCTTTCTGAGGTCCTCCATTCTGCATGAAGTTGATCTCGCTCCTGAACCATTCTTTCAAGCTTTGCCCCATCAAATTGTGGTGCCTGCTGAAGGAAAAATAAAAGTGCAACAATGAGGTTGAGCATGGTTTTCAAGTTTGATATTCACTTTTTAAAAACAAAATACAAGCCAGTTTTAGTGATCAGTAGGCAGTCGCAGTTTTCTGATTTTGTAAGTAGTAAATAGTGAGTGGTGAGTAGTGCGTTGACTACTCACTACTTACTACTCACCACTCACCAAACTGCCCTCTTACCTCTGAAAACTGATCACTGATCACTGCCTTTCCAGGCTCGTGTCATTTCTTTCTTGCCAGGAGGACCGGGAAGAATTTCGACTTCCAATCCTAATTCTTTCAAATCCCGCTTTAATTGTCCAGTTGCGGAATAGGTCGTAAATAAACCTCCGGGGCGCATGGCATCTGTCACTTTTTCCAAAGCTTCCTTTTTCCAAAGTTCAGGTTGTTTGCTTGGAGCGAAAGCGTCGAAAAAGACCACGTCAGAAGGGTAAAGCTGCGCTTCTTCCAAAGTGACTTTGTCTTTTTTGAAATTGAAATATTCTGAAACTGGTCCGCCTTCATTCAAGGGGGCTTTGTGAAGGGCCTCGAAATATTTATGAAAATGCCAGATACCGTGATCATGCTCGATATAATTAAGCTGGGAGTAAATTTCCTCACCAAGTGGAAAAGGCTCAATGGTGTGGTAAAGTACCGGGATCTGGTTTTGCTCTGCCCATACCAAAGTCAACCAGGCATTCAGACCAGTTCCAAAACCTACTTCAAAAATCCGGATCGGGTATTTTCTGGGATTTCTGGCCAGCCAGGAATCCAGTCCATAAATCATAAATACATGGATTGATTCCCTGTAGGCACCATGAAAACTGTGGTAGGTTTCCTGAAGCTCCTCATTGTACAAAGAATGTGAACCGTCTTCTGTGGTGATGATTTTTAGCTTTTCACTCATACTTTATAAATCAATGCAGTGCAATATGCAGATATCCCTTCCTCTCTTCCTACGAAACCCAAATGCTCAGATGTGGTGGCTTTGATGGAGATGGCTGACTCATCCACATGCATTACCTGAGCGAGGCAGGTTTTCATTTCCGGAATCAGAGGATTCAATTTCGGGACTTGGAGGCAGACTGTGGTGTCGAGATTTCCGATTTCGTAACCTGCTTCCCGGATCATTTTCATCACTTCTTTGAGCAGGATTTTGCTGTCAATGCCTTTGAATTTGGGGTCTTTGTCCGAAAAGTGATAGCCGATATTTCGCATGTTGGCGGCACCGAGCAGCGCATCGCAGATCACGTGAATGAGCACATCGGCATCGGAGTGCCCGACGGCACCTTTTTCATGATCCACCTTGATGCCGCCCAGCCAAAAGTCGTAGCCTGGCTGAAGCTGATGGACATCGTATCCGAATCCTATTCTGAATGGAGTCATTGATTTATTGCTTGGTAATAAAGCACCGAAGCCTGATCCTCCTTGAGCAATTGGCTTGCCCAGGAATTGATTTGTGGGGCTTCGATTTTTGATTTTTCTTCAAATTCCCTCCAATATAAATCAGGATTACCCAAATGGGCAAAGTAGGCCAGATTCATTGCCCGGTTGAGAACCTGAATCGACTCGTAGGTCTTCATTGCTTCCCCTTGGTTTTTGATTTTCTGGAGTTCCCTTTCCGAGATTTCGCTGTCCAAAAATTCCTCAATCACTTCGTTGAGGGCCTTTTCAGCCACTTGGGCAGTGATTCCGGATTCCATTTTTCCGGAAAAAACCAGCAGACCGGGATCCACCGAACCAGTGATATAACCACCGATCGAAGCAAAGATTTTTCCGTTTTTGACCAATCGTTGCTCCAGCAAAGCTGATTTTCCCGAACCCAGAATATCGCTGATCAAGTCGGCTTCGAGGTAGCCCGCCTCGCCTTTTGCAGGCATTTTATAGGCCTTATATAAGGCGTCGGTAGGGACTTTTGCCTGATGGACCTTTGATTTTTTTTCTGTTTGGGAAGGTTCGGATAGGATTACATTCTTCCCTGCTGAGTTGGAAGGAATCGGTCCAAACCATTTTTCCGCCAATTTCTCTATTTGAGCCAGGGTGACATCACCCGCCACTACAAGAATGGCATTGCCAGGATGATAGTGAGTCCTATAGAAATCCCAGACATCCGCTCGGGTATAGCCTTCGATATCACTTAGGCTTTTCCCAATGGTAGGCCAACGGTAGGGGTGTTTTTCAAAAGCAAGATCCCGCATGTGATGCCAGACATCACCATAAGGTTGATTCAGGTACCGCTGCTTGTACTCCTCCATGACCACCTTTCGCTGGGTTTCAATTGTTTTTTCGCTCAAGGAGAGCTGAAGCATGCGGTCAGACTCCAACCAAAATGCCGTTTCGATATTTGCCGCAGGCAAAGTCATATAATAATTGGTGATATCGGGGCTGGTGAAGGCATTGCATGATCCACCGACCCGCTCCAATTCCCTGTCGAAAACCGGGACGTTGGCCGAACTTCCGAACATCAAATGCTCGAAGAAATGCGCCAAACCGGTCTTTCCAGGCAGTTCAAATCGGGATCCAACCTTGTAGAGTAGATTGAAAACGGCGATCTTGCTGCTGTGATCTTCATGGACGATCACTTCAAGGCCATTGTTCAGGAAAAATCTGTGGTAAGGAAACATTCAGGTTGAATTTTCTTTTTTAGTAAGTCAAAAATGGATGGATAGTTTTGAGAATAAGCATCAAAATCAGATGTTTTTTCTTTTTTTGACCGGTCTCTCCGCCATTGATGTAAGATGTCCCGTTTTTTACAAAAAAAACCGAACTTTGGTTCGGATCGCTAAGTTAGAGTTCCCAAACATACTTCACCCATTCCGATGAAAAAACACTGCGTAGATCTGAATAAGACGGGACAGTTTTCAAGATTTTTTTTGGACTACATCGAAGGAAAAGAAACACTAAGGCCATTTTATGCTCATTTGCCCAAGTTGGAAAGTTTCCGGGAGGCGGTTGAGGCTAAAAACTTTTCTGCCAAAAACAGAGAAATCCTTCATAATGCTTTGCAAAATCAGTATTCCGGAGTGGGGATAGGAGAAGTGGTTTCCAAGAACCTGGAATCATTACTAAGCGAAAAAACCTTCACTGTTACCACTGGGCATCAACTGAATCTTTTCACCGGACCCCTCTACTTTATATATAAGCTCGTATCCACAATCAACCTTGCCAAAAAGCTGAAATCAGCCTATCCGGAATTTCATTTTGTGCCGGTGTATTGGATGGCCACTGAGGACCATGACTTTGACGAGATCAATTATTTCAAGCTGGATGGCAAAAAGTATCAATGGACCTGCGGTCAAAAGGGTGCGGTTGGGGATTTTGTGTTAGATGAAACTTTCAAGACATTTTTGAAAGAAGTACATTTTGCCCCCGAAGTATTCAAAAAAGCCTACCAGAGCAGCAAAACACTGGGCGAGGCAGTTCGGAAATATGTCAATCAATTGTTTGGGGAAGAAGGGCTAATTGTCGTCGATGGAAATGATTCTGGACTCAAATCGATTTTCAAACCGGTGATCACAAGCGATCTTTTTGACCATACTCCATTTGAGGAGGCTCAAAAGACGACTCAGGCCTTGGAGGAGTTGGGTTATAAAAGCCAGATTTTCCCCAGGGAAATCAATCACTTTTACCTAGACAAGGGCATTCGGGAGCGAATTGAGCGTTCGGGTGAAGGGTTTCAGGTTTTGAATTCGGAAATCAGATTTTCTCCCGATGAGCTGAAGTCACTTATTGATTCTAATCCAGAGCGATTCAGTCCAAACGTGGTTTTGAGACCTTTGTATCAGGAAATGATTTTGCCAAATCTCGCCTATTTGGGCGGGCCTGCCGAAGTGGTTTATTGGTTGCAGTTGAAGGGAATTTTTGATCATTTCGGAGTTCCTTTTCCTGTTCTTTTGCCAAGGAATTTCGCCTTGATTCTCAATGGTCCTGTTTTGCAAAAAATGGAAAAACTGGGCTGGAATTGGAGTGACGTTTTTGTGGATTTTGAGATTTGGAAAAAGGGCTATGTCGAGCAGCTGGCGCAGGTTGATTTCAATCTGAATGAGGAGAGCCAGATTATTTCCGGGCTTTTCGATAAAAAAGGAAAAGAAGCCGCAACTTTGGAGAAGAGTTTGGAATCGGCATTTCAGGCTGGTAAGGTCCGCAGCTTGAAGATTCTGGATCAGATGAGTTCAAAACTGAGAAAAGCAGAGGAGCGAAGATTGCAACTGGATATCAACAGGGCTAAAGCGGTCTTGGATTTTACCGCTCCGGGAGGAAGTCCACAGGAACGGGTGGTAAACATGATGCAGTTTTATCTTTCCAATCCGGCTTTGGTAGAAGATTTGATGGCTTGTTTTGATCCGCTCGACTTTAATATGATGGTGCTGGAATACAAATGAAAAGCAAAAAAGAACTCCGATCAGCTTACAGACAGCTGAGAAAAAAACTTCAACCTTCCGAGGTTGAATCCAAATCACAGGCAATTAAAGCCCAATTTCTAAATTGGCTCGAAGATAAAGGCCACCTTCAGCATTTTCATCTGTTTTTCCCGATCGACCAATTTAATGAAGTCAACACCTTTTATATAAAGGATTCACTTGAGGAGATGGACAAAACCCTGTACACTTCTCAGGTTAATAGAGGAGATACCGAATTGGAAACCTTAAAACTTCCCAAGGATGCGGCTTTCTTTTTGGATGAATGGGGAATCCCCGTTCCGCAGGAATCTATCATGGTATCATCCAATAAAATTGAAGTGGTTTTTGTGCCGCTATTGGCTTATGATCAGTTTGGCAACCGGGTTGGATTTGGAAAGGGATTCTATGATTCCTACCTGAGTAAATTAAAACCTGAGGTGCTCAAGATTGGACTCAGTTTTTATGATCCTGAGGAAAAAATTCAACCTGAATCGCACGATGTGAAGTTGGATCTTTGTATTACTCCCGAAAAAGTTTTTACTTTTTGACAGGAATTAACCTGTCACCCCTTGAAAAAAACACTTTTACTCTCAATCGCCATTTGCTCGATGGCGATATTTTCCTTCATTCCCCAGACCATTGCCCAGCAAGGGTATTACAATACCATGGTCGGTTTTCGAGCTGGGACTTCCATTGGCGGTTCGGTTAAGCGATTTGTCACGGACAATTCAGCTGTTGAGCTTATGGTGTTCAACAGGTGGAAAGGTTGGAATGCAGCCCTACTTTATGAAGTGCACATGGATATTCGGGAATTGCGCGGTATGGAATGGTATCTGGGAGGTGGGGGACACTACGGAATATGGAAAGAGCCAAAGGCAGAACCGCCATGGGTCTACAAAGGAACAGAGGATTACAAAGCTTATGGAATTGATTTTATAGCTGGTTTGGAATACAATTTTTACAATACAAATATTTATCTGAGTTTGGATTGGAAACCAGCATATAATTTTGTTGACTTCACAAAGCTTTGGTGGGACGAAGCAGCCTTTACACTTAGATATTCCTTTTGAAAATGAAAAACCGGTTAGAAAATGAACCGGTTTTTTTAATTTCTGTAAGAAATGAGTAGAAAAAATGAAAAAAATGAACAGGAAATTTCGATTTTTTAAATATTTCAATTTTTAGCTTAGGCTTTTTCTCAAGAATTGAAATTTTATTAAAAAAAAATGGATAAAGGGTATATTTTATTCTTAAAAATGAGGAAAAAGCACCTTTTCAGGCTTGAAAAAATATTTTTTGCAGTTGAAAATTATTTTTGTTTTTAATTATTTTGGCACTTTGGCGAAATAATATTCTGTTAACGTTAAGAAATTTGTTCAATTCAGTTAATAAATGTTAACAATACTGGAAAGGACCAAATAATTCGCTTTTCTACCCGTTCAAATGAATTTTTTACCGCTTTTGAAATTATGCCAGAATAAATTTTATTTACGAATCAACTAAACTAAATACCTTATGAGAAAAGCTTTACTCTTTGTTGTTGCGCTTTTCACCTTGACCCTCAGCTATGAGGTCGCGGCGCAGCAACGGGTAATTACCGGAACGGTAATTTCCGAGGAAGACGGTTTGGGCTTGCCAGGGGCAACAGTTCTCGTGAAAGGTACGACAGTAGGTACTACCACCGATTTGGATGGTAATTACTCTATCAACGTACCGGCGGGATCTGATGTCTTGATTTTCTCTTTTGTGGGTCTAAAGACCATGGAAGAGGCAATTGGCAACCGAGCCGTGGTGAATGTCACTCTGACGACCGACGCATCGCAACTATCCGAAGTGGTAGTAACTGCGATCGGTATCGAAAGAGAAAAGAAAGCGCTGGGTTACGCGGTAACCTCAGTGGACAATACGCAGCTGGAGAACCGTCCAGAATCTGACGTAGCCCGAGTACTTCAGGGCAAAGTGCCAGGGGTGAGCATCACCTCTACCAACGGTATGTCTGGGTCCGGTACCAACATGGTAATCCGGGGCTATTCCTCAGCTACCGGTTCTAACCAACCACTCTTCGTAGTGGATGGTGTGCCTTTCAACACCAGCACCAATGCGCAAAACGGTTTCACCACCGGTGGCGGATCTACATCTTCCCGATTCTTGGATATCGATCCAAATAACATCGAGAGCATGTCTGTACTGAAAGGTTTGTCTGCAACGGTTCTTTATGGTGACCAGGGTAGAAACGGGGTAATCCTGATCACTACCAAATCTGGTGCTTCCAAAAGAAAAGCTGCTGAAGTAACCATCAACCAATCTCTGTTCACCAACGAGGCAGCTTCATTGCCAGATTATGGTCAGATTTATGGTAATGGTTTCCAGCAGGCTCCTGGGTTCTTCTTCTCTAACTTCGGACCGAGAATGGATCAGGGTCTGACCATCAATCACCCGTATGCTACCTCATCTGTAGCAGCCATCAGAAACGAATTCCCTCAATTTTGGGTAGATGGTGTTGTGGGCGGAACTCCAGTACAGTATGAGTACAAAGCTTACAAAGATCCATCTGAGGTATTCTTCAGACAAGGTTTGGTATCCAATACCTCAGTTCAGATAGCCGGAGGTTCCGACAGAACCGGATTTAATGCCAGCTTTGGTTACACTGACGAAGAAGGATATGTACCAGGCAATGAATTGGAAAAATTCAACTTTGGACTTGGTATGAACTCTGCGATCACGGATAAGTTGTCTGTTAACTCTTCCTTCACTTTCGCCATCACGGATTTGGTATCTCCGCCTACGAATGCCTCTTCTGGCTCTGGAAGTGATATTCCATCAGTTTTTGGTCACGTCTTGTTCACTCCACGTTCTGTGGATTTGGAAAATCTTCCTTATGAACTCCCATCCGATAAGAGCTCCGTTTATTTCCGAGGCGGTAATGATATTACCAACCCTAACTGGTTGGTGAAATATTACTCCAACACCTCCAAAGTAAATAGATTCTTCAACTCCACTTCTTTGAACTACGATATCAACGACGACTTCTCTGTGACTTACAGATTGGGTCTTGATACCTATTCAGAATTGCAGGAAGTGAAGTATAACAAAGGTGGTGCAACCGCAAACTTGGCGACAAAGAACGGTTACTACAGATCGATCAACATCAATAATACGATCTGGAATCAGGATTTGATTTTGAATTGGAAAAAGGAATTCTCTGACAAAATCGGAATGAGCGCTCTTCTTGGTGGGAACTCCAGATATGATTATTATACACAGAATGGAATCGCTTCTCAAGGCCAGTTGGCGTTCGGCTTGTTCAGACATTCTAACTTCCGAACTTCTGCCAATACTGATGCCTATAGTGGTGGTCAGTTAAATTATGAAGAGGAACAAAGAAGGTATGGAGTCTATGCCAACGTTACTGTGGATTATTCTGATTACTTGTTCTTTAACTTGTCTGCAAGAAATGATTGGACTTCAACTGTAGAGGCAGAGAACAGAAGTATTCTGTATCCAGGTGCTTCGGTTTCCTTCATACCAACAACGGCATTTGACTGGAGCTCAGCTGTTTTGAACGACTTGAAACTGAGATTGGGATATGGAACATCTGCAGGTTATCCTTCTCCATACAGCACTCGAAATGTACTGGCGCAGAATGCAAGAGCTTTTGATGTGAATGGTGCTGTAACTACTACACATGCTGTTTCCAATACCCTGGGTAACCCTAACTTGAAGCCAGAGCTTCATGGTGAATTGGAATTCGGTGTGGAAGGTGTCATGTTCAACAACAAGTTGAGATTTGATATCTCTGTTTACGAGAAAAACACGCAGGATTTGATTACACAGTCTCCAATTGATCCTGCTACAGGTTTTACTTCAACAGCTATCAATATTGGAAAGATCAGAACCCGAGGTGCTGAAATTCAGGCAACTGTAACTCCGATTTCTACGGCCTCAGGATTTGAGTGGAATTCAACCTTAAACTGGTCTACGTACCAAACCGAAGTAATTGAGCTGGGTGGTGGCTTAGAAGAAGTGATTATTGCAGGTTATTCCAATGACGTAGCAAATTTCGCCATTCCAGGTCAGCCGTTTAACGTGATCAAAGGTGTGGGCTTTGACCGTGATCCGGCAACTGGCCAGCCAATCATCCTATCCACTGGTGTACACAAGCCGACAGCTGAATTAGTCGTTTTGGGTGATCCGAACCCAGCATGGACCGGATCTTGGATCAACTCCTTCTCCTACAAAGGATTAACTTTCAATTTTATGTTGGAATACAGACATAAAGGGATGATTTACTCCAACACCGTGACAGCTACCCTTGCCCGAGGTGTAACCACGGATCCGGTTGCTGACCGTGAGTTGACCTTTATCATGCCTGGTGTTAGACAGGACGGTACCAATTCAGATGGAACTCCTAAATACATACCAAACGACTACCAAATCTCTGCTTCTGACTACTTCTTCTCTGGCTACCAGGGTGCTACCGATGAGCCAAATATGTTTGACGGTTCCATGATCCGCTTGAGAGAAGTATCTCTTGCTTACCAGTTGCCAAACAACTTGATGGCTAAGACTCCTTTCAAGAGAGCTTCGATTGCGTTAAGCGGTACAAACCTTTGGTTTGAGGCACTTAACTTTCCTCCAAACATGAACTTTGATGTGGATGTGTTGGGTACAGGTGTTGGTAACGGTCTTGGATTCGATTTCGTGACTGGTCCTAGCTCGAAAAGAGTGGGTGGAACGTTAACTCTTACTTTCTAACCCTAAATGGAAATGACAATGAAAAGATTTATATACGGCCTGACGGTTGCTACCAGCTTGGTTTTTGCGACGTCTTGCGATGAAAAATTGGACGAATTGTTAGAGAATCCAAATGCAGTAAACGCACAAACTGCATCTCCGGATTTTCTTTTAAACAGGATCCAGTTGGATTACAAAGATTTGTGGTATGGGATTTCCGATAGAGGAGCGAGACTTACCCGTCAAATCAACCAGGGTTCTTCCTTGTATATCAATGCATACAGGGCTGTTGATACAAACGGAACTTGGTCCAATGGCTACGCAAATTTGTTGGCTGATATCAAGTTTTTGGAGCCTTTAGCTGAAGCGTCCAACTTCCAAAGACACTTGGGTATTGCTAAGACAATAAAGGCAATGGTTCTCTTTGATTTGGTGGATACTTATGGAGATGTTCCATATTTAGAGGCTCTTGATCCTGCCAATTTCAATCCAAAGACTGATAGCGGTCAAACCATCTATACCGCTGCCCTTGCGCTATTGGATGAGGCTAAGGGGCACTTCACAGCCACTTCGGCGGGTACACCAAACGATTATTATTACAATAGAAATTATACTCGTTGGATTAAGTTGGTGAATACTTTGAAATTGAGGTATTATCTAAACACTAAATTGGTAGATGCTGCTGCTTCAAAGGCCGGAATTAATGCTTTGATTGCAGAGAATAACATGTTGGGTACTACCGACAATTTTGTTTTCCTGTTCGGTACTACTGCGGCTGATCCAGATTCCAGACATCCTAAATTTGCAGGTCAATATACTGCGGGTGGGGGTGATTATCAATCCACTTACTACATGCATCACTTGACTGTAGAAAAGGGATTTGATGATCCGCGTGTCAGGTACTACATGTATCGTCAGGTTTTGACCAATACTACCAATGTGGATGAGCAAGAATGTATATCTCAACTAGCTCCTTCACACTACCTGGTTGGTAACTTCCCATATTGTAATCCAGCCGGTAACAAAGGTTATTGGGGTAGAGATCACTTGGATCCGGACGGGATTCCACCAGATGGTTTGAAAAGAACTGCTTATGGAGTATTTCCAGCTGGAGGTCGTTTTGACAATAACTCCGGTGCGGTAGTTTCCAACCCTGCCTTGGGTGCGAAAGGCGCAGGTATTCACCCTATCATGTTGGCTGCTTATGTGGACTTTATGTTGGCTGAGGCAGCACTTACCTTGGGTACTACAGGAGATCCAAAAGCTCTTCTTGCGTCTGGAATTACTAAGCATATCAACTATGTCAGAGCGTTTTCAGTTGCTACAAGTGAAAGTGTAGCAATCAATGCAATCATTAACGACACAGAACACGCTCGTCAAAGAGATAATTATGTGGCCTATGTTAATGGTAAATATGATGCTGCTGCCTCAGCGGATGCGCGAATGAATTTGATAGGACTGGAATATTGGTTGGCGCTATACGGTAACGGAACTGAATCCTACAATTTGTATAGAAGAACAGGAAAGCCGGCAAACATGCAGCCGGGATTGGAAGCCAATCCGGGTCCATTTATTAGATCGTTCTTGTATCCAAATAACTACATGGTTACGAATACGAATGCTGTCCAAAAGCCTGACAACGCGGTTCAGGTGTTCTGGGATAAGAACCCTGGATCACCTTGGATTTATTAACCAAAAAAATTAGAAAAAATGAAAATTCTAAAATATAGTTTCGGCTTATTGGCAACTGCACTCATCTTATTGAGCTCCTGTAGAGACTCTGTGGAACCAAACGTTCCTTACAGTACTTTCGACAACGGTGCTTATTTGAGAACTGTCGCCAGCACAAGTACAACATTCAACTTCTTCAACCTAGCAGCTTCCAAGTTTGCTTTGACACTTGAAGCAGTTGATAAGGAAGATGGGGCTACAGTGGAAACTGTGGAAATTCGTGTCCGTCACAGAAGATTGATACCGGGAGTAGGTTTGAAATATACTCCTGCGACTGACGTATTGGTTAAAACTCTTCAGGCTTCAGATTTTGGTCCAAATGATGATACCAGATTCCTAAGAGCTGCATTTGAAATTTCTTCTGCAGAGGCAATTGCTGCTGTGGGATTGACTCCAGCGGATATTGCGGGAGGAGATGTTTTCGAATTCAGACTGGTATTGAATGACAAGTTTGGTCGTGTGTTTTCTACTAACAACGTTACAACTAACGTGGCTGGTGCTCCTTTCTACGCGTCTCCATTCCAGTATAACGTGAGTGTAATCTGTCCATCTGATTTGGCGGGTACGTTTGATTTCACGGCTACTGATCAGAAATCTGAATATGGAACTTGCCCCGGTAATACCTATACAGGTAAGACCACATGGACAAAAGTAGGTACTTCTACTCGATACCTAATTTCCGATGGAACATTTGGATTGTATGGATGTCAAGGCGATACATACAAAGGTGATGTCGGTATAAATGATGCCTGTGGTGTATTGAGTATCAATGGTGTAGATCAATATAGTTCTCCATATTCTATGAAATTTATTAGTGTGACTCCTGAGTTGTTGACATTCAGCGTTACAAATGGTTATGGAGATTTCATGATTGTAAAAGTTAAATCCAATGCTGGAAAGCCTTGGCCTTCAACTTTGAGATAATAACATTTCTCTTAATTTAAAAAGCAGCGTCGAAAGGCGCTGCTTTTTTTGTTTAAACAGTTAAATTCAAATAAATATTTGGTAAAGCAAATAAGCAATTTTTGAATGTGGGTATTAGGGCCTAGATTTGCCATGTTCTCATAAACTCACCATGGATAAATTCTCCTTTATTGCAAATGCGCACGTCTCCTATATCGATGAGCTATACGCATCTTACAAAAACGAACCTTCCTCAATAGACCCTAGTTGGAAAGAATTTTTTGACGGATTTGATTTCGCGTTGGCCAATTATGGACAGGCAGAAAATGGCAATTCTGCTGAAACCCGTACCGTTATTTCCACTGAAAAAAGTGGAACTGTTGCATCTCCGGGTACAATCATGGACATGGATCTTCTTCCAAAAGAGATCAAAGTGCGGGCAATGATCCACGCATATCGTTCCAGAGCCCACTTAAGATCCAAAACCAATCCGGTCAGGGAAAGAAGAGATCGTAAACCGATGATCGATCCTGAAAATTTCGGACTTGGTCAGGAAGACATGGTAACTGTTTTCCAAGCAGGAAATGAAATAGGAATAGGAAATGCAACCCTTACTGATATTATTTCTGCATTAAAGACGATTTATGAAGGGCCAATTGGCTTTGAATTTTTATATATCAGGGATGCAGAAATTCTGGATTGGTTTAAAACCAAGGTGGAAAAAGAGGCTTTGGCATTTAATCCTTCCCATGACGAGAAAAAGCGCATTCTTTTCAAACTGAATCAGGCTGTTGTTTTCGAAAATTTCCTTCATACCAAATATCTGGGTCAAAAGCGTTTTTCACTTGAAGGAGGAGAAAGTACTATTCCATTTTTAGATGCGGTAATCAATACTGCGGCGCAGCATGGCGTGCAGGAAGTAATGATCGGGATGGCTCACCGCGGTCGATTGAATGTCCTGGCAAATATCATGGGCAAGACTTATGAGCAGATTTTCTCTGAATTTGAAGGTACTGCCAAGCCTGACCTGACGATGGGAGATGGAGATGTGAAATATCACATGGGATACTCATCTGACATTGTGACTCCTGAAAACAATAAAGTTCACCTAAAACTTGCTCCAAACCCATCTCATTTGGAAGCTGTCAATCCTGTAGTTGAAGGGTTTATCAGGGCAAAAATCGATCATGCCCACAAAAATGACGTCAAAAAAGCACTTCCAATTCTGATCCACGGTGATGCTGCAGTTGCAGGGCAGGGGATTGTATATGAAGTCACTCAAATGGCAGGATTGAAAGGCTATCATACTGGTGGAACAATCCATTTCGTGATCAACAATCAGGTTGGATTTACTACTGATTTTGACGACGCCAGAACTTCAATTTACTGTACAGATGTGGCCAAAATCATCGATGCTCCGGTCATTCACGTCAACGGTGACAATGCCGAAGCCGTAGTTTTTGCTTCCAGACTTGCCGCCGAATTCCGTCAGAAGTTTAGCAAAGACATCTTCGTAGACATGGTCTGTTATAGAAGACATGGGCACAACGAGTCTGACGAGCCTAAATTCACTCAGCCTGAACTCTACAATATCATCTCCAAGCATCCGAATCCAAGAGAGATTTATATCAAAAAACTGACTGAGAGAGGTGATTTTGATGCCAAAATTGCAGCTCAGATGGATGAGGAATTCCGTCAATTGCTCCAGGATCGTCTGAACATGGTGAAGGAAAAGCCACTTCCATATCAAGCAACGAAGTTTGAAAGAGAATGGGCAAACCTCAGGAGATCCAAGCCGGAAGATTTTGAGAAATCACCTAATACAGGCATTTCTCCTGAAGTCATTGAGAAAGTGGCCAATGCCATAACTTTTATCCCCAAAGGCTTCAAACCGATCAAACAGATCGAAGCACAGATGAAGCAGAGAAAGGACATGTTCTTTGAAACCAAAGAGCTGAACTGGGCTTCTGCTGAATTGCTTGCGTATGGCTCTCTTCTTTTGGAAGGAAAGACCGTAAGGTTAACCGGCCAGGATGTGCAGCGCGGGACATTTTCACACCGACATGCTGTGATTCACGACGCCAACTCCAATCAGCCTTTCAACTCTCTCAAAGAGATGAAAGACAGAAAAGGGCAATTCCACATTTACAATTCTCTGCTTTCCGAATACGCTGTTCTTGGCTTTGAATACGGTTATGCGATAGCTAATCCAAATGCCTTGACGATTTGGGAAGGGCAGTTTGGGGACTTTGCCAACGGAGCTCAGACGATGATTGACCAGTTCATTTCTTCAGGTGAATCCAAATGGCAAAAAATGAATGGGTTGGTCATGTTGCTTCCTCATGGATACGAGGGTCAGGGTCCAGAGCATTCCAATGCCCGTCCGGAACGGTTTCTACAGCTTTCTGCAGAATACAACATGGTCGTGGCAAATATTACGGAGCCTTCAAACTTTTTCCACCTGCTGAGAAGACAGCTGACTTGGGAATTCAGAAAGCCCTGTGTCGTGATGTCTCCAAAGTCACTTCTGAGACATCCGAAAGTGGTTTCTCCAATTTCCGAGTTTACTTCAGGAAATTTCAGAGAAGTGCTTCCAGACACGACAGTCGTTGCACAAGACGTGAAACGTGTGATCCTTTGTACCGGAAAGGTGTTTTACGACCTCGAGGAAGCCAGAGAAAAGGAAAAAATCAAAAACGTGGCGATTGTAAGAATAGAGCAGCTTCATCCTTTGCCTAAAACCCAAATACTTGAAGTGTTGAAGTCGTACAAGGGAGCTGAGGTGGTTTGGGTACAAGAAGAACCTGAAAACATGGGCTATTGGAACTACCTGCTAAGGTTACTATACAAAGAACTTCCAATGGAACTCATAGCAAGGAAACCTAGTGCTTCTCCTGCTACCGGATATAACAAAGTCCACGTAGAGGAGCAGAAAAACATTGTTTCCCAAGCGCTAAAAATCTAAACTTGATCAAAGCCCCGGTCTTTCCGGGGTTGTTTTTGAATACAACTATTTCTTAACCTCCTTCCAAAATAACCTGAAGGGAAAAATATAGAACCATGAGCAAAGAAATGAAAGTACCCACAGTTGGAGAATCCATCTCTGAAGTTACTGTTGGGCAATGGTTTAAAAAAGACGGAGATACCGTGCAGTTGGACGAAATACTCTGCGAGTTGGAGTCGGACAAAGCAACTTTTGAATTTCCTGCAGAAGCCACAGGAATCCTGAGAATTAAAGCGCAGGAAGGCGATACTGTCGAAATTGGCGGCTTGATCTGCGTGATCGAGGATGCCTATAGTCCGGCAGCGTCTACACCTATAGCAGCCACTTCTTCACCAGCTCCTATTGCTAAAGCCTCAGCAAGTGGTGAAGTGAAGGAAATGATCGTACCCACAGTGGGTGAGTCCATCACCGAGGTGACTTTGGCCAATTGGATAAAAAAAGACGGCGATTTTGTCACCTTGGACGAGATCATCGCAGAGGTAGATTCGGACAAAGCAACTTTTGAACTTCCCGCCGAGGCTACTGGTATTTTGAGACATGTCGCCAAAGAAGGTGATGTGCTGGAAATTGGAGGCCTCATTTGTAAAATTGAAGTGACAGAAGGAGCTCCTGCTGCCACTCCGGCATCTGCATCTGGGACTTCAGCACCAGCTACCGCCAGCTCTGTTGCTTCATCTGCTACCTATGCTTCCGGACATGCTTCCCCAGCTGCATCCAAGATTTTGTCAGAAAAAGGAATCGCTCCTGCTGCTGTTGCTGGATCAGGTAAGGACGGAAGAATCACCAAAGAAGACGCAATGACTGCTCAAAAACCAGCTGCAGCTGCCCAGGCAGCAGCATCTGCTCCAAAATCCGCAGAATCTGCTTTGGCACCTGTAATCCCGGGTTCAAGAAATGTGAGAAGAGAGAAAATGTCTTCTTTGAGAAAAACTGTTTCCCGTCGCTTGGTTGCAGTAAAAAATGAAACAGCGATGTTGACCACATTCAATGAGGTAAACATGAAGCCGATCATGGATTTGAGGTCAAAGTTTAAAGACCAGTTCAAGGAAAAGCATGGTGTAGGTTTGGGTTTTATGTCCTTCTTTACCAAAGCAGTCTGTGTTGCCCTCAAAGAGTGGCCGGCTGTAAATGCCCAGATTGACGGGAATGAAATTGTTTACAATGATTTCTGTGATATTTCTGTGGCGGTTTCCGCTCCAAAAGGCTTGGTTGTTCCAGTGATCAGAAATGCTGAGTCAATGACCTTTGACCAGATTGAGAAAGAAATCGTGAGACTGGCTGGCAAGGCTAGAGACAACAAACTTTCGATCGAAGAAATGACGGGAGGAACATTTACCTTGACCAACGGTGGGATTTTTGGTTCCATGATGTCCACGCCGATCATCAATGCCCCGCAGTCTGCAATCCTCGGCATGCACAACATCGTCGAGCGCCCGATGGCCGTAAACGGTGAGGTGAAAATCCTTCCGATGATGTATTTGGCACTTTCCTATGACCACAGAATCATAGACGGCCGTGAGTCAGTCAGTTTCTTGGTTCGGGTGAAGCAGTTGCTTGAAGATCCGACAAGGTTGTTGTTTGGAGTTTGATTGATTTACGATTTACGAAATACGATTTACGAGGGGCTGGAGCATTTTCAATCCCGTTTTTAACCAGCAACGGCCAAGTCTTGAATCTTGTGTCTTGCGTCTAAAATCTGAATAAAAATGTACGACGTTATAGTAATCGGTTCTGGCCCGGGAGGATATGTGGCAGCAATAAGAGCTGCACAATTGGGCATGAAAACCGCCATAGTTGAAAAATACTCCACCTTGGGAGGGACCTGTCTCAATGTGGGCTGTATTCCTTCAAAGGCACTTTTGGACTCTTCCGAGCATTACCATAATGCATCACATACCTTTAAAACGCACGGAATAAACCTTTCTGATCTCCAAGTGGATTTGGGTCAGATGATTACCCGCAAAAACGAGGTTGTAAAGCAAAACGTGGATGGGATTCAGTTTTTGATGAAGAAAAACAAGATCGAAGTTCATCAAGGTCTTGGTTCTTTCGTGAATGCTACGACCGTGAAAGTCACCAAAGAGGACGGCACTTCGTCTGATATTGTGGGCAAAAACATCATCATCGCCACAGGTTCCAAGCCGGTGTCTTTACCTTTTATCAAATTGGATAAGTCAAGAGTCATTACTTCTACGGAGGCATTGAATCTGAAAGAAATTCCAAAGCATCTGGTTGTGATTGGAGGCGGTGTAATCGGGTTGGAATTGGGATCTGTTTATGCACGTTTAGGAGCCAAAGTTTCTGTGATCGAGTTCATGGATTCACTGATTCCTACAATGGACCGTACCATGGGCAAAGAGCTTCAGAAATCCCTGAAAAAGATCGGCTTTGAATTCTTCTTGAAGCATAAAGTGACTTCTGTAGAGAATTCGGGCAATGAAGTAACTGTTAAAGCTGATAATGACAAAGGTGAAGTGATCGAAGTGAAAGGCGATTATGTCTTGGTTTCAATCGGGCGTAAGCCTTATACCGATGGCCTTAATGCAGAAGCTGCAGGTGTAAAAATTAATGACAGGGGCCAAATCGAAGTAAATGATCATCTCCAGACTTCTGTTCCGAATATCTACGCGATCGGTGATGTGGTGAAAGGCGCCATGCTGGCTCACAAAGCCGAGGAAGAAGGGGTCTTCGTAGCTGAAACGATCTTGGGACAGAAACCGCATATTAATTACAATCTAATCCCAGGTGTGGTTTATACCTGGCCGGAGGTTGCCGCAGTCGGATACACAGAAGAGCAGCTTAAGGAGCAGGGACGAAAGTTCAAAACCGGAAAGTTTCCATTTATAGCCTCAGGCAGAGCCAGAGCTTCCATGGATACAGATGGTTTTGTGAAAGTCCTGGCAGATGCAGATACTGACGAGATTCTCGGTGTTCACATGATCGGACCAAGAACCGCTGACATGATTGCTGAGGCTGTTGTTGCCATGGAATTCCGGGCTTCAGCAGAAGACATTGCCAGAATGTCTCATGCTCATCCGACCTATACAGAAGCTTTCAAAGAAGCCTGTTTGGCTGCTACTGATAACAGGGCACTCCACATTTGATTTTTAAGAAATTGAATAATTCGAAAGCCATCCTGATCACTTGGGATGGCTTTTTCTTTTTGTTAAAATTGGTTTACTTCCGAGATGAAGTTCAAAATAGCCATTTTGGGAGCCGGGAATGTGGCTTGGCATTTAGCGCCAGCATTGGAAGATGCAGGTCACGAGATCACAGAAGTCTACGCCAGGGATCTTGAAAAAGCCAAGCAAATTACCGAGCGGGTTTATTCCGCAGAACCCAAAGACGACCTCGATTTTTCAGAAAGTAAAGCTGGGATTTTCATTTTAGCGGTCAAGGATTCAGCCATTACCGAACTGGCAGATGAGGTAATTTTACCCGAGGGAAGCATTTTAGTGCACACTTCTGGGGCAATGACTCTGGATATTTTAGGTTACAGTTCGGCGAGTTATACAGGGATTTTGTATCCGCTTCAGTCTTTTACCAAAGGCAGAAAAATGGACATGGAAGAAGTTCCTTTTTTAGTAGAAGCTGAAGACGAAGAAACGTTGCAAAAGCTAAAAAAGCTGGCAAAAAGCATTTCTCCTCTGGTCTATCAGATTCGCTCCAAAGACCGAAAAGCTATTCACGTGGCAGCAGTTTTTGCCAGCAACTTTACCAATCATATGCTTCGCATTTCGGAGGAAATCATGAGGAGGCAAGGCTTGGATTTTGAAATGCTAAAACCTCTGATCATCGAGACTATTTCGAAAAGCTTGCAAATGGGCGCAAAAAATGCCCAAACCGGACCGGCAATCCGGGAAGATTACGAAACCCTGGAAGATCATCACCAATTCCTGAGCTTTAACGAATCGATCGCTGAAATCTACAAACTGATCTCCCAGGATATTATTGACAGCTGATCAGTGGTTCCAAGAACCAAATTTTCCGGCTTGGTAATCCTGATAGGCTTCTTGAATTTGCTGTTGTGTATTCATTACAAAAGGGCCTTGGGCAACCATTGGCTCATTAAAAGGAGCTGCATGACCAAGAATTAAAATTGAATCTTCCAGCGCTTCCACTTCAATTTTTTCCTCAGAAATTCCGAATTCAACCAAATTGCGAAACATTACTTCGGTTCCGTTTACCGTAAGTTCGCCTCGCACGATATAGAAAAAGATGTTTTCCTCAGCAGGGATTTCTTTTTCAATTTTTCCGCCTTTTTCAAGATAAATCGTACTCATCGTCATAGGGAAAGTCCCTGCAAAAGCGCCTTTTACTCCATTCCATTCTCCAAAAAGCTGCTGAGCTTTCACCTTTCCTTCATCAAGTTCCAAAGTCGGAATCTCGTCTTTTTGCAGACCGACGTAATTTGGCTTGATCATCTTTTTTGCCGCAGGCAAATTGAGCCAAAGCTGCAAAATCTCCAGGTCACCCCCTTTTAGCTTGAACTCCTTGCTGGAAACTTCTGCGTGAATCAACCCACTTCCCGCCGTCATGTATTGAACTCCTCCGGGACCAATCACAGATTCATGGCCCGAAGAGTCCTTATGCATGATATCTCCTTCCAAAATAAAAGTCACCGTTTCCATCCCTCGATGTGGATGAGGACCAAATGGAAGTCCTTGGTTTCGTTCAGGATAGGTTTGGAAGCCGTGATGATTGAGAAAAATAAACGGATCGATCTGCTGGAGACTTCGAGTTGGCATTGGGCTATAAGTCACCAAATCGGCGATGGGCCGGTATTCTGCTTTATGGATTTTTTTGATGGGTCTCATGGAATATTTATGTCTATGAATTCAAGAGGTTGGCCGGAGAAAAAGTTTTAAATCTTCCGATTTATTTCAGTTTATTTCAGCCTTTTGTCCAATTCAAGGATGGTTTGAAGCAGGACATTTGCTCCATTTGCGATATCGGCTTTGGTCGAATACTCAGCCGGAGCATGACTGATTCCGTCTTTGCTTGGTATGAAAATCATCCCCATCGGTGCAATTCGGGCCATTTCCTGTGCATCATGTCCGGCTCCACTCGGAAGGCTTTTGGTGGTAAAACCCAACTTTTCAGCTTGGGTTTGGATGATCTCTCGGACCATTGGGTCGGCTAAAGCAGGTTTGCTGGCAACTTCAATGTGTTTAACATTCAGTTCTGTCTGGCTTTCAGCTGCCAGTAGTTTGGCTTTAGCCTCGATGTCGGCATAGATTTTCCAGATTTTATCAGAAGAAAGGTCCCTCAGTTCCACATTCACTTTTACTTCTCCAGGAATCACATTTCCTGCACCCGGAAATGCCTGAATTTTACCTACTGTACCCACTTGCTTTCCTTCGTAGCTGTTGACAATTTCGTTTACAGCAAGCACAAACCTCGCCGCCGGTAGCATGGGATCCTTGCGCATATCCATCGGAGTGGTTCCGGCATGGTTTGCTTTTCCGAGAAAAGTAAATTCCCACCATTCTATTGCCACAATCCCTTCGACTACTCCGATATCGAGTTTTTCAGTATCAAGATTACCGCCTTGCTCGATATGTAGTTCAAGAAATGCAGCAAGGTCGCCGGGATTTCTTTTGAGTTCAGGAATTCTTTCCGGATCTCCTCCCAAAAGCTTGATTCCTTCCGCCTGGGTGATTCCGGCATTTGATTTTACCTGGAGGGCTTCCTTACTCAAAGCTCCAACCAAGGCTCTGCTTCCAACAACTCCTCCTTCTTCATTGGTGAAAATGATGACCTCAAGTGGATGCTCGGTTTCGATTCCTTTTTCGTTCAAAGTACTTGCTACTTCAATTGCCCCCATTGATCCCACAGGGCCATCATAGTCTCCTCCATTTGGGACTTCATCGATGTGGGACCCAAAAGCGATGGGCTTGAGGTTGGGGTTTTTACCGGATTTTCTGCCGATAATATTTCCTGCAAAATCTGTCGAAACTTTCAATCCCGCCGCCTTCATCAATCCTTTGATATATTCCCTTGCCTCAATATCATATTGACTGTAAGCCACCCGGTCTGTACCTCCGGCAGCATTTTTTCCAAAAGTTGAAAGCTTTATCAGGCTTTGATGGAGTCTTTCCGAATCGATAGAAAGGTCTTGGGCAAACCCCGATTTAGACAGAAAAATCAGCAAGAGGGTGAGGCAGAAAAGAGGTTTTCTCATGGTCTTAAAATTCATTTTGAACCAAGTTAACACAAAAAAAGTCCCTCTTTTCAGAAGGACTTGAGTGCTTATTTGAGCCAGGCTAGCTGTACCTCATCGGGAGCTTTCATCCGATCTGCTACTCTCATGTATCGATCGGCCAGCTTTACAAGGTAGTCTTGGGCTTTTGCAGCTGCCGCGTCTAGGCCGGTGAGGCCCTCAATTTTCCAGAGTTTCACCAAGTGCTCGATGATTCTGGCATAGTCCCAGCTGGTATAAATGCCCACTTTTTGAGTGATTTCAGAGAATTGGGTAAAAAGAGATGGGTTTGAGCTACCTTCTCCCATCATGACTGCCGGCATGACGATCTGCTTTCTCATCAATTTTTCAAAAGCGATGATCCCGCCATTTGGATCGATCTCAAATATTCTTGACATAAAAGACTTGTAGGCCTTTTCGTGTCTGGCTTCGTCTCCGGCGATTTGTTTGCAGATTCTTCCCAGGACAGAGTCGCCTGCGATATCTGCCAGTTTCCCGGTGTTTACGTGTGAGATTTTTGTAGCTCTCTCCTGAAAGGAAGTATAGACGATCGCCTGGTAAGGATCTCCGCCTGAGTTTGGATCAAATCCGTTCATCAGTAATCTGTGAATCGTCCGCTCCACAGCCTTCATATCGACTCTTCCGGTCATGTAAAGGTATTTGTTGAGCAGATCTCCGTGCCGGTTTTCTTCGGCAGTCCAGGTCTTGGACCACCTTACCCATCCTCTTGGAGATAGGAGGTTTCCCTCAGGATTGATTCCCTCCAGCATATTGAAATAGGTTTGATAGCTGGGAAGTGCCTCCTCAGTGATCATATTGCCTATCAGGGAAGTCAACACTGTATCGGGAATCCCTTCGGCTCTTTTTTGGAGGAGCTTGATTTCTTCGTGAATGTCTGGATTGCCAAAATCCGGGAGAAAATCCGAAGGCTGCCAGCATTTGTCGGGATCGACCAGTATGTTATCGACTGCATCGCCGACCAACTCATCCAATTGGGAGATGACCTCTATATTCTTTTCTAATTCGTAATTGATTTCACCTGATTTCATTGGGAAACTGATTTATCCGGGTGGGTTAGCCCCGAAGTGTTTATGAATTATGATCGGCAAGTTACGGACAAATCTGCTGATTTGTGATAGAAATCCTCTATTTCGGATTTAGGATTCCATAAATGGAAGAAATAACCTATGATTTTTCCCTCTTCCCATTATACGAGAAAAGCCTCCAAAACGGAGGCTTTTCTGTTTAAAACAATTCTGCATATTAATAATCCAGCTTATAAGCCGCTACTTTGTTTTTGAAGAAGGTAGGGACATAAATGATTTTTTCGGCAGCATTGTACCCGATATCTGCGGTATTTGACTCAGCAGCTTTGGTGTCCAGCATCAGAGTTTGAGTGGAATCGTTGGCAAACCAGATTTCTCCAGGCCATTTGGAAGCTACAAAATTGCCATCGCCCAAAATAACCAAACCGTCGCCTCCGGATACATTTGCATTCACCACGGTGGCAGTTCCGTCAGCATTCCACATTTTCAGACCTGATTCATCCAGGCCGTAAATTGTGCCATCGGCTCCAACCGCAATACCATTGATAGATTTATTCCCCTCCGAAACTGTTGCAATCGTACCATCCAAAAAGGAATGCACTTTTCCGGTGGCCATATCAGTGAAATAAACGGTCCCATTGTGAGAAGCCGCATCATTCAAAAACTGGGCACCATCCACTTTCCATTTTTTTGAAATTTTGGATGTGGCAATGTCAATTTCCACCAATTCGTCAATGTCAGTCACGTAGAACTTTCCGTTGGAAATCGCCATTCCTTTTGGGGCATTCAATCCTGATATCCATGCTGGATTGATAATTTTTCCATCTTTGGAAAGAGTTGCAATCGATCCTTTTCCGTCTTTTTCGGATGGGTCCTGGCCTTCGATATTGGCTACGTAGATTGTTCCGCTTGCCTCATCGAAAAGGACAGATTCATTGGTCATAAGGGAATCGGCCGTTTCCCAAAGCAAAGTAAGAGAGGGGATTTTTACCTCGACTACTTCCTCCACGACTTCTTCGGTTTTTGGCGGTGAACAGCTAACCAAAATCAAGGTAGCTGCAAGACCCATCAAGGATAGTTTCATAATTGATTTCATAAGAAATGTGGATTGGTTAAAATATGAGGTTGTTCATTTCAAATTTCGCGATTTTACTTTTCAAAATAAAATCCTGAAAGTGATCGTTTTGTTCAGGTTTTCAGAGTAAATAATCCGAATGATTCTTGGGATTTTGATGAATCTTTTGAAAGGCAGAACTCAAAAATTGCTCAATTCTTTCAGCCATTGGTGGATTTTTCAATTCTCAACTTTGAAAATTCAATTATCTTCCATTTCCCCAACCAAAAAAATTGCATGAAAAGACTCCTTTACCTAATCGTTCTTTCAGGTTCAATTTTCTCATGCACACCGAAAGAAGAAGCAATCGATTACACTAAAATGACAGATGAGGAGCGGCTGAAAGCAGCTACTGAAATCGCCCAATCTACCATCATGGTGGATGGTCACGTGGACCTTCCGTATCGGATGAAAGTCGGTGGATTTACCTTGCAGCGGGAGGTTTTGGATGTTTCTGTTCGCACTCCGGATGGGAATTTTGACTATCCACGATCCAAAGAAGGAGGATTGGATGCCCCATTTATGTCAATCTATATTCCAGCCGGAAACCAAAAAACTCCCGGAGCATCCAAAGCCTTGGCTGATTCCCTGATCCTGATGACAGAGCGGTTGGCCGAGACTTTTCCGGATAAGTTTGCTATGGCATATAGCCCCGCTGATATCGAGACAAACTTTTCAAAAGGTCTCATTTCCCTTCCAATGGGAATGGAGAATGGTGCAGGAATCGAAGATGATTTGGCCAATGTGGCCTATTTTCACAACAGGGGAATCCGGTACATCACCTTGACTCACGGGACGGACAACCTGATCGGAGATGCAAGTTATGATACTACCGGTACCCACCAGGGATTGAGTGAATTTGGGGAAAAAGTGGTGGCTGAGATGAACAGGGTGGGAATCATGGTTGATTTGAGCCACGTTTCGGACAATACTTTTAAAGATGCATTGGCCATTTCCAAAGTTCCTGTGATTGCTTCTCATTCTTCTGTAAGGAAATTCACGCCGGGATTTGAACGGAATATGAGTGATGAGCTGATTCAGGCTATGGCAAAAAATGGAGGGGTGATGATGATCAATTTTGGCGGTAGCTTCATTGATTCAGCCTATGCGGCTGGTTCGACAAAAGTTAGAGAGCATTTGGTGAACTATATGGCTGAAAATAACCTTTCCAGCGGCGATTCGGCCTATCGTGCATATGCTGCCGAATACAACGCTGCCAACAATCCATTTCCGACTGTACAAAGAGTGGCTGACCATATTGACCATGTAAAAAAATTGGTGGGAATAGATTATGTCGGGCTTGGGTCGGATTTTGACGGGGTTGGAGATTCCTTGCCGACCGGCTTGAAGGACGTTTCCATGTACCCTAACTTGATAGCGGAACTGCTGAAACGCGGATACAGCCGTGAGGATATTGAAAAGATCTGTTACAAGAATATCTTCCGGGTGTGGAAGGCGGTTGAAGATTTTGCTGCGGGATCAAAATAGCCTATCCGGAGGTTTTGGTTTTTAAGGAAAAACAGATTCAGCTCATTTAATTTTCGACAACTGACTTTTCTCATAAAATTGAAGTCGATTTAATAATATCCTTGTGCAGGTTATTTGAATTCGATGACCTAAGAGACTATAATTGTAGACTATTTATGAAAATCAAACTCAGTATTTTGTTTTTTCTGGGCATTATGACCCAGGCTTTTTCCCAGGAAGGGTTTAGCATTCATCTTAGGGGTGTTGAAGGCTGCTACATAGATTATTACACTGCATTTGCTAACAAAGGAGCAAGTGATGTTACTGATGGGGAGCATGAAGTGGTGATTTCGGTCTTATACCAAAATATGAGTGAGTGCTATATCGGCAAAGTGACCGTTAAGGATGGAAAATTTGTAGCGCCTGTTATGATTCAAAAAGATGACATGTCCTATGCTACACTGGCTACTATTTTCAAAGATTTTAACCAGGAGTGGTATGCGAAACAAGACCCAAACACTCTTTATGAAATCAATGGAGGGATGAGCAAAATGTTTTTGAGTCAACAAGGCTATCAGGTGCAGATGTTTTTCCCTGGATTTATCAATAAAAATTCAGGTGTAAATCGAAAAGCCCCTCCTGCGAATGAGTTGCTTAAAGACAATAATTGAATCATACCCCGGCCTAAAAAGTCGGGGTTATTTTTTGAATCCTATTTTAATCCAACCTGTAGAACTGGACTTCTGGACTTCCTTTTTTCTGATAATTTCTGGTTCTTGAAACTCTTGGATTCTTCTGAAATTCTAAGATCAGTTAACTGAAATAATGGCTTGATAAAATTGAAATCAAAGTCTTTTTTCTGTCAAATTTTCCATTTTTATTCTAAAACTTGCTGATTTTGAGTCATTTTGGCCGAGTGGATGGCTTGGCGAAACATTTGATCAATGTGGTGAAACTAACCCGCTAACTAAATCACTATGGACTTCAATCAATTCACCATAAAATCCCAGGAAGCAATTCAAAAAGCTGCTGAACTTGCTGCGAATGCAAGCACACCGACAATTGAGACTTCTCACTTACTCCAAGGAATCCTGACTGAAGATGAGAATGTGGCTGATTTTCTGTTCAAAAAACTTGGTACAAATAAGCAGTTAATCACGCAAAAGCTGGATCAGGAATTGGCAAAACTGCCAAAAGTGAGTGGAGCCAATCAGCAGCCCCACTTATCTGGTTCTGCCAATCAGGTGCTGACCAAGGCAAAAGATTACCTCAAGACTTTTGGGGATGAATATGTAGCCATTGAGCATTTGCTGTTGGCTATTCTGGCGGGAAGCGACACCACCGCTCAACTACTCAAAAATCAGGGTTTGACTGAAAAGCCCCTGATAGAAGCAATCAAAGAACTTAGAAAAGGAAATAAAGTGACCGATCCAAACGCAGAAAGCAAATACAGGGCTCTTGAAAAATATTCCAAAAACCTGAACGATTTGGCCAAAAAGGGCAAAATCGACCCCGTCATCGGTCGTGATGAAGAAATCCGAAGGGTGCTTCAAATCCTCGCCCGAAGAACCAAAAACAACCCGATTCTACTCGGAGAACCCGGTGTCGGAAAGACAGCGATTGTTGAAGGTCTAGCCCAGCGAATCGTCTCTGGTGACGTTCCCGAAAACCTCAAATCTAAAACTTTGATCTCTTTGGACATGGGCTTGCTCGTGGCAGGGGCAAAGTACAAAGGTGAATTCGAAGAGCGATTAAAAGCTGTAATCAAAGAAGTAACCGACGCCGAAGGAGAAATTATCCTCTTTATCGATGAGATCCACACTCTAATCGGTGCAGGTGGTGGAGGCGAAGGAGCCATGGACGCCGCCAACCTGCTCAAACCGGCTTTGGCAAGAGGTGAACTCCATGCAATCGGCGCAACTACACTGAAGGAATACCAGAAATACATTGAAAAGGATAAGGCTTTGGAGAGAAGATTCCAAGCAGTCATAGTGGACGAGCCTGATGCTGCCGATGCGATTTCCATCCTTCGGGGCATTAAGGATAAATACGAACTCCACCACGGAGTCCGAATCAAGGATGATGCAGTGATTGCTGCTGTTGAACTTTCGCAGCGATATATTTCAGACCGTTTCTTGCCTGACAAAGCAATTGATTTGATGGATGAAGCAGCCGCCAAACTGAGGATGGAAATTGATTCATTGCCTCAAGAACTGGACGAGCTCAACCGAAGAATCATGCAGCTGGAGATTGAGCGTGAAGCAATCCGTCGGGAAAATAACCGCGACAAGGAAACCGTTCTAAGTAAGGAAATCGCCGAACTTTCTGAAAAGCGTCAAAGTGTGAAAGCCAAATGGGAAAGCGAAAAAGCGGTCATCATGGGGATTCGCCGAGAAAAAGAAGCGATTGACAAGCTGAAGATGGAAGCCGAACAAGCTGAACGAGCTGGTGATTTCGGCAAAGTAGCCGAGATCCGATATGGCAAAATCGTCGAAGCGGAGAAAAAACTGGAGTCGTTCAAAAGCCAATTGGAAGTAATGCAGGCTGGTTCCCCGCTTCTAAAGGAGGAAGTGGATCAAGAAGACATCGCTTCGGTAGTTTCTAAATGGACAGGAATTCCGGTTTCTAAAATGATCCAGTCTGAGCGTGAAAAGTTACTTCACCTGGAGGAAGAGCTGGGAAAAAGAGTCGCCGGCCAAAAGGAAGCGATCACAGCGCTTTCGGATGCAGTGCGTAGAAGCCGTGCCGGTCTTCAGGATCCAAAGCGTCCGATCGGTAGCTTTATCTTCATGGGAACGACCGGAGTTGGTAAAACTGAGTTAGCGAAAGCTTTGGCAGAATACCTCTTCAATGACGATAATGCCATGGTCCGTATCGACATGTCTGAGTATCAGGAACGCCATGCGGTCAGCAGACTTGTGGGAGCGCCTCCAGGCTATGTTGGGTACGATGAAGGTGGACAGTTGACTGAAGCGGTGCGAAGAAAACCTTATTCCGTGATCCTTCTGGATGAGATTGAAAAAGCACACCCAGACGTCTTTAATATCTTGCTTCAAGTATTGGATGATGGTAGACTGACTGACAACAAAGGTCGGCTGGCCAATTTCAAGAATACGATTATCATCTTGACTACCAATATCGGTTCGCACCTGATTCAGGAGCGATTTGCTGAAATGGAAGAATGGAATAAGGAGGAGATTTTGGAGAAAACCAAAACCGAGGTTTATGAAATGTTGAAGAAAGCCGTGCGGCCTGAGTTCCTGAACCGGATCGATGAAACGATCATGTTTGAGCCATTGAGCAAAGACATTATCCGGAAAATCGTGGATATTCAATGGAGAGAAATTCAGAAGCGACTTTCAGAAGCCAATATTGAAATAGACGCTACGACCGAGGTTTTGGATTATTTAGGAGAGGTTGGTTTTGATCCGAACTTTGGGGCCAGACCGCTTAAGCGAACCATGCAAAGGTTGGTTTTGAATGAACTTTCGAAGCAGATCCTCTCCGGATATATCAAAAATGACTCAGCAGTCTTGGTTGACTTGGATGCTGATAAGCAGGTTTATTTCAAGAATATTGAAGCAGAGGTAATAGCCTGACACCTTCAGCACCAAACAGTAACAGCAGCCCCTGGAGGAAAACTTTCAGGGGCTTTTTTTAGGTGTGATTGTGTTTGGTGTCAGCGCAGTAGATTACCTCTTCTTTTTTGAATATCCCTTTGAATTGCTGCCAAAGGGTTTTTTTAGCGAGCAGCACGATGTATTCTCCCATCACAGAATTATCTGATTCCAAAAAGACTTCTTCCACATTAAGAGGGAATTGAGATTGATAGTAGTTAGTTTCCAATGATTTATATCCTATCATGGAAAAAACCACAGTAATCGGGTTTTTGGTTATTTCATCGGGAACAAGTAATTCAAACTCCCCATGCTCGTTTGCTGTAGCGCCAATTTTAAATCCCTTCAGGATTATGCTTGCCCCGGGTATCTCCATTGAATCTTCTTTTCCTATAATCCGACCTTTAATGATTTTGTTTTGACTAAAAGTGGGCTGAAGCAAAGGGAAATTTGAGCTTTCTTTTTGGGTCTTCTCTGTAGGAGTATTGGCCGGGGTTTGAGCTATTACCGGTAGAGAAATTCCGATCAATCCAGCTAGACTCAATGCCAAAATGCCGTGGAATTTGACTTTACGAAAGGGAACTTCATGCGATTTAAGATGATCTTTTCTGAAAATTCCGCAGCTGTTCTGGGGGTTTTTACTGATAAAATTCCAAACTTCTTCCTGGCTCATATTGCGAAAATCAACCACTTCTTTTCGGCAGGATTGGCAAAAACCTCCATTTCCAGTTGGTGTAAAACTTTTTGGGTCTTGAGAACAGGGGACAGGAAGTTGAATTTGTGGGCTCATTTCAATCTTTTACGGAAAATCATTTTCTTAGTTAATAATAATTGAAATTTATTCCACGTATTGATATTCAACGATTTCTTTTCGAGAAAAATCACCCCCGATCCAATTCTGGTAATTTCCTGAATGAATCATTTCAAAGCTGGTATCAGGGTAGGCCTTTGGCCCATGCCCCTGGAGCTTTTGTTGACAGTGCAACTGACGGAATTAATGTTAATTCCGTCAGTTGATTGACGCAATTTCTATCAATTGAGTCAGTTGATAAGGAGGGTTTGGTCAAAACAACAATTTGATCCGGTTTCGGTTGACCTGCCTACAAATTCCACCAATAGGTGAATTTCAGGACGATCGACCTGTTTTTTACATTAAATGGATCCGGCAGGTAGTTGTCCGTATAGACGATAAATAAATCTGAGGCAGGCTTGAATCTCCACTGAAATCGGGTATTTAAGTTGATGTTGTCGATTTGCTCGTTGTATTGAATGAATGCCGTGAAAAACAGCGTGTTCGTCATCGTCACATCTATCCTCGGGCCGACGAGCAAATAATCCGTCGTGCCCCATGGCTCCGAAAGCACAATTTTATTGTAGGTGGTGCTTAAGGCCAAGCTCACATAAGGCTGAAAGCGATAACCCAGATCCGTGGTGAGCGTGTACAATTCCCCATCTGCATAATACCCTCCGAACCGAGTAGAAAAGCCATAGGTGAAGAGATTTTGGGGTTTTGAAACGTACTCGGTTCTCCAGCTGAAGGCATAGTGATCAGAGCCCACCGGCAATTTTTCATTTCCGGAGTTAGTCGGGTCAAAGGGTGCCTGAAGTTTCACAAAATCATAGATCAGGTAGGTTGCTAGATTGCTTTGGCTTCTGAACCGCACATTGTAGGACACAAAGGAATTGTTGTCGGTATGGACGCCCTTTGTGTTGTAAAACAGCGTCGAACTTGCATCCGGACCATGGCTCAGGATTTTTTGGCTTTTGGGAAACCACCGGTACCCAACAAATGGATTGACCTTGTAATATCCCCGTCTGGGTACATAACCCACCTCCGCTGTGTAGTTTTCAGACACATACTCGTGCTGCCAACTCCAGGTCAGATTTCCCCCCGCATACTTGAGGTTAGCTGCATGGACAAATCCATTTCCAGCATTGTCGGGGCCAAAGCTTTGGAGTACAATGGCTTTCCCCGTCCAGATGTTGTTGGCTGAGGCAAGGTTGTACTCCAAGCCTGCAGTTCGGTTGAATTGGGAATAGACAGGATTTTCAGAAGTCGAATCCGGGTTGTAATTAAGGGATTGCTTATTGACGAATATTGCGCCGATGTTGGACCTTGCACCAACTTGCCGTTGAAGCGCCATCACGGTGAAGTTTTGGGAAGGCAAATCAGTTTCTTCCACAGCTCCGGTCTGCATGTTCATTGCTCCGATCCGCCAATCTTTGTTGATTTTCCCACTAAATCTTGCCCCAAACTGAATAGGAGCATTGAGCCCGATTCTCCGGGAGAAAAAAGGGCGAATGGTGGTGTACCCAAAACCTGCAAACAAGTCTCCATTCTCTAAAAAGAACTGCCTCCGTTCTGGGAAGAAAAGCTCGAACCGATCCAGATTTGTGACCTGCCGATCTACTTCCACTTGGGAAAAATCGGGATTCACGGTCAGGTCGAGATTGAGCGAAGAAGTAAGGGAAATCTTGGCATCTAGACCTACTTCACCTCTGGTTTCAGAACTGCCTTCATTTTGAAAATCTTTGCTTACACCTCCAAGTGCGTAGGGGATGATGGAGACATTGGCTCCGGCATCGGGTGGAGGATTATCCCAAACAAGGGTGCCAGTGTATGCTAAGGAAGCAGAGGGAAACTGTCGCGGAACAGGTGCCCAGCCGGATTTCTCGGTGGTCTTCAGATCCAGTCGGCTGAAGTTGATCCCCCATTCGGTGATCCCTTTTTTGTAACGGATGGATTTGAAAGGAATCGCAGCCTCAAAGATCCATTTGTCCTCGTAGTTTTTGACTTTGGAAACCCACTTGTTATCCCAGCTGAGATCGACTGCGCCACCGTTGTACATCTGCCCGTCCCACTGCGCTCCAGCGGCATTTGCACCGAAGGAAAATCCGTTGGTCAGATCGTCAAATGGGTCCATGAAGAGGAGGAAATTGTCATTTTTCCCAAAAGCAAAATCCCTTCTCAAGGACTCAACCATATAAGGACCTTCGACAGCGTGATGATTGACCACGATTAGATACAAATGGTCGGTATCGTAGCTCATCCTAACATCCGTTTTTACCTGGGCAAAACTGGTGTCCATGGGCGTGATCATGAAAAAATCAGTTGCAACTGCTGCATCTTCCCAGGCTTTTTCGTCCATGACTCCGTCAATGAGGATTGGCGAGCTTGCTTTTTGGATTCCAAGCCGATAATCTGCATTGATTTTTTGAGCAGAAAGGTAGTTTGGCAGCCCAAGGCATACCAAAATGAAAAAGAACAAGAGTCTCATGGATTGGGTCACAGGTTCAAAGCTATCGATCTCGTCAGTTTTCCGGGCCCACTAAAATTGGTCTATTGCTTGATCCGGTAGGCAAATGTAAGGTTGGTTTGTCTTCTCATCATTTGGGATTCTCCTTCAGTGTAGAAGTTGTAGCCTTCAGAGATAAATCGGTTAATTCGGGTGTTGAAAATGTCCGTTACATTTAGAGTCAGTGTGCCCCTTTCTTCCAATATTCGCTTACTCGCCGACAAGTCCATAAAGAAAATTCCTTTTCTATATCCTTGTGCAGTTTTCTGTTTAGCTTCATAGTTTGCTCTCACCTGAATGTCCCAACCCTCACCAAATGTAAATCTGGAAGTCTGACGGAATAACCACGAGTAGGTCTTTCTCAATTCTGTCTGTCCGATGTTGCTTGCGTCGATTCTGGCGTGGAAGAAGTTGGCATTAAAGTCCAGTTTCCACCAGTCCTTCACCCGATAATCACCGCTGAATTCCACTCCGAAGGATTTTTCTCCGGTTAGGTTATATGGGGCAGTCACCGAAAAACCGTCGTCATTAACCTGACGGATTCGCTCGATTTTGTCCGTGGTTTTTCTGAAGTAAACGGTGGAAAAAAGAGTCGCCTTTTCATAGTATTTGATGTGACCCAATTCAAACGCATCAGTATATTCTGGATTCAGATCGGGATTTCCGCTGAAGAAATTCCGCTGGTCGGAAAAAGTCACATACGGACTCAAATCGTTGTAAACCGGCCGCTTGATTCTCCGGCTATAGCTGAGTTGAAAGGCATTTTCCTCCGAAATGTTATAAGTCAAGTGAGCCGAGGGAAAGAAATTTGTGTAATCCCTGGGATTGCTCTCATTCGTCTCCACCAGGATTGTCTCTACATCTGTATGTTCGGCTCGAAGTCCACCTTGATAGCTCCATTTTCCGGTTTCGTTGCCGATAATCCCATAAGCTGCCAAGATGTTTTCATTGTAAAGAAAGATATTGTCCAATCCGGGAAGTGTAACAAAGTCGCCGGATTCATTTTGTTCCTGAACCAGATAGTCGTTCTTCATTTCCCGAAAACTGGTCCGGATTCCAGATTCAAATTTTCCTTTGGTAGCGAATGGCTTCACATAATCCATTTGAAGCAAATATTGGTTTTCATATTCATCATTTAGTGAAGTCTGAACCAGTTCTCCTTCTGGAATTTCCACACCTTGGGGTGTGAATTCATTCTCTGTGAAAAGCTGGTCTGATCTTTCCCAATAGTTGAGATAGGTGAATGAAGCGATGAATTCGTGGCCTTTTTGAGCAAAGGTCCGCTTGTAATTGACGATGGCTTCCTTGTTGGGTTCATCTTCTGTTTCGTCCTGACGACGGAGAGAATAGCCGAGGTAGTTGTCGAAACTGTCCAAGTAATCTTCATAGCGGATGTCTGTGATGCGATGAGCATCACTCCTTCTCCAAAGATAAGATAGCGTCAAAACGCTGTTTTCATTGAAATAATAGTCCAAACCGCCCCTAAGGTTATTGTTCAGTCCGGTGACAGTGGAGGCGTTATTCTGGTTCAAAATCGAAGTCGTCCCGTTCTCATTGTACACCTCCTGGTAAAGATTGCTGACTCCGGGTTGTTCCCTGTAAGTGAGGCCGTAATTGACAAACCAGTTGATCCGGTTGTGTCTGTAATTGAGGTTTGCGGTGAAGCCGGTATTCAGAGGATATCCTGCGATCACTTCAAATGAACCGTTAAATCCCTGCTTGCTGTCTTTTTTCAGAATGATATTGATGACCCCGGCCATGCCTTCTGCTTCATATCGAGCAGATGGATTGGTGATGACCTCCACTCGTTCCACCATACTTGCAGGAAGTTGGCGAAGTCCGCTGCTTCCTTTGAAGCTGACTAGCCCGGAGGGCTTTCCATCGATCAGAATCCGCACATTGGAAGACCCGCGAAGTCGGACATTCCCATCAGGATCTACTGCCACTGAGGGCAGATTCATCAGAATGTCTGAGGCATTTCCGCCTGCATTTGCCAGGTCCTTCCCAACATTGAAGATGCGTTTGTCCAGCGAAAGCTCCATGACGGTCTTTTCTCCCTGGACCACCACTTCATTGAGATCTGAGGCAGTAGTAGCCAGTCCGATTTCACCAAAGTCCTGGTTTTGATTTTCTCGGGTAAGTGTAAATCCATTCGTTTTATGGGCTTCATAACCCATGAATTCGATCAAGGCATAGAATTTTCCAAAGGGAAGATCAACAGAAAATTTTCCATTTTCATCGGAAATACCCCCGCCAACCAAGCTGTCTTTATCAGTGTAAACCCCGATTGTCGAAAAGGGAAGTGGCTCGGAATTGGTTTTATCGAGAATTACGCCCCGGACTTTTCCCGGGTTTTGTTGCGCAACCGATTGGGTCGCAACTACCAGGAGCAGTGTCCAAAGAATCAGTAGGTATTTTGAGAAAATGAGCTTCATAGGTTTGGTTATTGGGGGCAATTCTAAAATTTATTCAGAATCTCTTATCGAAATTTAGAATGAAACTGGTTTCGGAGCAGTCTAAATTTGACAAATGGCAAAAAAAAAAGGTTTCCCCAGGGAAACCTTTCCAAATGATCCTCAAGCAAAGAATCAAAATTCCATCCCAACTAAATAGCCTGTATAAAGAAGGTAAACCGATAGCAGGATGGTGGCTTCCCAACGGTCCAATCGGCGTCTTTTACCGGTAAACATGGTGAAAAACAGGAAAACTGTTCCTCCAAGAAGGAGATAAATATCTGTGTTGAACGCATCGTTGTAATTCAATGGTCTGATCATCACGCTCACTCCGATTATGAAGAAAATATTGAAAATGTTGGAACCTACAATGTTGCCTATAGCGATATCCGCATTTTTTTTCATGGCTGCAACCACAGAAGTTGCCAATTCAGGAAGTGAAGTTCCAGCAGCAACTATAGTCAGGCCAATGATTTTTTCACTTACCCCTAATGATTGTGCCATTGCGACTGCATTGTCCACTACCAATTTACCTCCACCAACCAGGCCGGCCAACCCGCCAATAATCAGCAACCATATTTTTAGGTTTGAATAGCTCTTGTTAGCAATCACCTCTGCATTTGGATCAGTTTTGAGTTGGGTCGCTACATAATAAAGAAATCCTGCAAACAAGGCCAAAAGGATAATTCCATCATATCTTGATACAAAAGGTTGGTCTGACAGAAAGTAATTATTGGCGAGGAAGAAAAAAGTAATTGCCGCAAGCAGGGAAAAGGGAATTTCTTTCCAAACTGTACTGGATTGAACTGCCAAAGGAGTGATTATTCCGGCGATTCCCAGGATTGCAAACAGGTTGAAATTGTTTGAGCCGATGATGTTTCCGAAAACGATGTCCGGGTAATTCCCTGAAGCTGCCACTACATTCACTACTAATTCGGGTGCTGATGTCCCAAAAGCTACAATGGTAAGTCCGATAGCGAGATCCGAAATATTGTGTTTTTTGGCTAAAACTGAGGCTCCATCCACAAGCCAGTCTGCGCCTTTGACTAACAATAAAAGACCAACAACAAGAAGTGCAATTTGTAAAATCATATTCTATTTAGAGTAAAATAGGGTTTCATAAAATTATCAATTTGAAAATTACGTAAAGCTAAAATTTATAAGCTGATCACTTTTTGAAAAAAACGTGAATGGCCAATTGATTTTCAGTTGTTGAATTTTATACCCATCTGGACCACTAGGATTTTCAATTCAGACCAAAAATATGATTTTATTTTTAGCTCTTATGAGAATGTGCCTTCAATGAAAAGAAGGGAAATAAAAAATCCAAACTGAATTCAGTTTGGATTTTTTAGGTTTAGAGCCAGAAAGGCTAACAATGATTGTTAAATGGATATCGCCAAAAGCTCAATTTCCCGTGCTGCATCCGCTTTTCCCATGTCTTTGGTTTTAAAGCCGAATTGGGAAAGTACCTCTTTGGCTTCAATTTTTGCAGATTCCTCATTGCCACAAATATTCATGGTCTGAGCTTTTGATTTAGAAGAATTGACCATTGCCTTACTGTCGAAATAGTTGAAGGCTTTGACAAAATGAGCTTCGGGGATGAGTTCCTGGAGTTTTTCCATCAACGATTCATCTTCTGAGGTGAAAAAAGTACGAGTACCGTCTTTGGGACTTTTGTCCGAAATAGGATTGGTGACATCCAAAACGGTCTTTTCGCTGATCCCAACTTTAACCAATTGGGCAATTTCCAGGGCAGCGGTGCCTTTGATGGCAAATACAATCAAGTCCCCAAAATTCGCTGCTTTTTCGAAACTACCCACTTTCCCATTGGCACCCGATTGCCAATCCGATAGTTTGTTGGGATGGCCAGTCCCCAGCATGACCTCATAGCCTCGCTTTACAAATCCTTCTGCCAGAGTTCTACCGACTACTCCTGAACCTAAAACGCCTATTTTTTTCATATTCAACTTGTTTGTTTAGATAAAGATTGACCTACAAAAAACCACAGGCTTAATCAAGACAGATTTTTAAGGTAAATAGTTCTTTTGGTATCCTATCAATTGCAACTGTTTATTTTTTCTTATCCGTAATTGTGGAAAACTGGACCATCACGAAGGATTATTTTTTCATTTCCGTATTTTATTTTTTGAGGAAAAGGGAAATCAAAAAACTCCAAGAGGCATTGCAAACCTAGGATAGCACAAAAAAGTCCTCCAATTTTTCATTGGAGGACTTATGGGAATTTGGTTGGCTAAAGGAGATTTTTTCCGAAATCCGAATTCACAATTCAGTATTTCAAAACGCCCTGTCGTCCAAGTGATCTCCAAGCTGAAGTCTCGGCACACCCTTGGTCATCCATTCAGGTGCAGGAAGGCCTTTGAGGTGATGGTCAAAGAATTCCATCATTCTCACACTATAATCTTTTCGGTTTTCGAGTTTTCCCAAACCGTGATTTTCACCCAGGTACTGAACCATAATGACCGGTTTTTTCAACCTGCGAAGGGCATTGTAGTATTCTACGCCTTGAGTGAAGTCGACTGCGCCGTCTTTGTCATTGTGTAGTAAAAGGAGGGGAGTCTGCACATTTTTCACATGGTAAATCGGACTGTTTCGCTCGTAAGCATCCCAGTTTTCCCAAGGTCCGCCTAAAAATCTTCCCTGAGAAGCCTCGAAAATTGACATGTTTCCTCCACCGGAATTCCAGTAGATCAAATCATACATCGAGATCATATTAGTCAAAGGCGCACCGGCAGCAGCAGCTTTGAAACGGTTGGTCTGGGTGATCAGGAAAGAAGTCTGGTACCCTCCCCAGCTGTGTCCGTGGAGGCCCATTTTGGTTTCGTCAATCACGCCGGTTTTCAGAGCTGCATCCACGGCTGGTAAAACGCACCAAACTGCCGACATTCCCGGATCATCCATTTTGTAAACGATATCCGGAATCAGAACTGCATATCCGTTACTGGTGTAGATGCTTGGACTCCAGCCTGTACCGCTGTAGCCTGGATTGGACCAGTTGTGCAAAGTCTGGGAAAGCTTCTCGTAATAATAGATTACCGTCGGATACTTTTGCCCCTCAACATAATCTGCAGGAAGGAAAAGGGCCGCCTGAAGGGTATCTCCTTTTGCAGAGATATAATCGATCAGTTGGGCACCCTTGGACCAGGCAAATTTGCCGGCATCCGGAGCACTTTCAGAGACTTTTTTTCCATTTGCCAGGGTGGCATCAGTCAGGAAAATCTGAGTTGGTTCATTGAATTTCTCTTTGGAGTAAGTGAATACCCCAGACTTTTCTGCTTTTGCGATTCCGCTGATGTTGGCATCTTCCCAGAGAAGAACTTTTGGTCCTGCTGCCAATCCGGTTTTAGCTGGAGAGAGGCTGGCCACTCCGCTTTTCTTGGTCATTTCACCATAAGTGCGGAAATATACAGTTTTGGTCAGATCAATTCCTTTTTCCTCAGGATCAAGCACAAATCGATACTGGTAGCGGATTTTGTCCTTTTTGCCGTTTTGGGTCAGGTTGATGGCGCTTTCTTTGGCACCCATAGGGATTTGCCAAATGTCCCAACCATCCCGAACAAGTACATATTTGCTGTCGCTGCTCCAGCCGAGTGGATTTTGCAAAGGATCCTTCACATTGTGATCATCCTCGGTATTGATCAAGGATACAGGAAGCTTCTCAGTGATGTTGGTATGGGTTTTAGCCAGGATGTCATAGACGTAGAAATGTCCGTCTTTACCGTAAAGCAGCTTTTTGCCATCAGTCGATGGGCGCGGCATGGAGGCAAAAGAAGGCATGTAGAAGTTTTCGAAAAGAGGTGTTTTTGCACCAGTTTTCAAGTCTACCAAGTAGAAATCCTGATAGCTTTGGCCATTCAAGTTGATGTCCAATTCGTATTTTTGACGGTCAGAACCTAGCGCAAAATGTTCTTGAGGAAGAATATTCAAGTCCCGCATGCTGCTGTCCTGCAGAGCGATGTGCTTTTTGGCAGTGACATCATACATCGCCCAAAAGCTGTAGTTTTTGTCCATGGACTCCATCACCTGCTGGCGGGATTGAAGCCGGTCATCTTGCCAATGCCAAATGGTCATTTCCGGTTTTTTGGAATCATTCGTTTTTTTGCCATTAGTCTTTCCGGAATCGAGTTTGGCAATGGCTTTTTGGAGATCAGCGATGGATTTGATCGTAGTGTCTGCCATGATTTTGGCGATTTTCACTGACTCAGCTGCCGCTAGAGAGTCCTTGTTCTCCTCCTTCTTGGGACTTTCTTTTTCTGCTAAAACCAAAGGGTGAATTCCGTAGAAAAGTCGAGTCAAATCGTCCGACCACATCGGACGGCGGTTTTGGCTAATGGTGTATTTTTGATCAAATCCTGTCGAATCTTTTGCGGGTTCGTAAAGCGTGACTTGTGGGCCGGAAAGGTTTTTTACCCCCAAAACTGTCCCACGCTCCTGCTTGTATTTTTTGTCTTTTTTAAGCTTGAGTGCTGCAAAGGCTTCTCCTTTTTCGGTCCAGTTGATGCTTTGATATCCGGCTTCGTCCGAGTCTAGGACTTGGATAGAATTGTTGGAAAGTGTCAAGAGATACAAGCCGTTTCCTTGAGAGTTGGCTGCATCAACAGAATAAGCCAAATGAGTTCCTGTTTTGTTTGAGGCATGTTCACGCACATTTCCGAGGTTCTGGGATTTGCCGGAATTGAGGTGGTAAATCAGCAAATCGGAGCCTTTGGCCTCGCCGTTACCTTCTTTTGGGAAACTGATCAATAAGTGAGAGGAAGCGTCATTGTTGAAGCTGTATCCGCCGATTCCTTCAAATGTCTTTTTGTCTTCGGTCCCGAGTTTGATCAGGTGGAGTTTTTCCTTGAGGGGTTTGCCTTTGGCTTTTTCATTGGCAAGCTTTTCGGAGTTTTTTGGATACTCCCTGAAGGCGATCCATTGGCTGTTTTCGCTGAAGTCAAAGCTTGGGAAGCTGGTGTTTCCGATCGGGAACGTTTTTTTGGTAGCCGGATCGGAGACTTTTTGAAGGATCAATTCTCCGTCAGCTTCGATGCCGATCAGGGCGTAAGCCATCCACTGTCCGTCCGGGGAAAGTTTGAAGGCACTGTTGGGCATGTATTTCCAGGTGGCGACGTCCTTCCAGGACATGGGTTTGGTCTCCTGCGCACTGACAAATGTTGATGCCAGGCTGAGAAACCAAAAGAGTAGAACTATTTTTCTCATGGGGTAAAAATTATGTGGATTTTGAAATTAGGGAAAATTATTGATGTCTACTGTCCATCGACAATAGAGGGTTTCATTGTATTGTTGATTCCTGAAAAAAGGAGGTGCCAAAAAAAATCCCTAAATCAAATGATTTGGGGATTTTGCAGGCTTTAGTTGAAATTACTGCCGGCTGAACACAATTTTTCCCCCGACCACAGTCAACTCCACTTTCGCATTCAGAATATCATTCTCAGGGATTTCCATAATGTCTTTGTCATATACGGTGAAATCTGCAGCCTTTCCAACTTCAATAGAACCTTTGAAATCTTCCTCAAACTCGGCATAAGCCCCGTCCAGAGTGTAGGACTTCAAAGCCTGCACACGGGTCATTTTTTGCTCCCCTTCATAGCCACCATCGGGAAGCCCTTGTAGTGTTTTTCTCGATACCGAAGCAAAGAAAGAAGGAATCGGATCAACAGGTTCCACAGGAGCGTCCGTTCCATTCGTCACGACGGCTCCGGTTTTTATCAGAGATTGCCACACATACGCTCCGTCGATGATGCGCTTTTCTCCCAAGCGATCGATCGCCCAAGGCCTATCCGAACTCAAGTGAATCGCCTGCATGGCTGCTATCACGCCAAGTTTTCCGAATCTTGGAATGTCGTCCGGATGCAAATGCTGTGCATGCTCGATGCGGAAGCGGTGATCTTTGGCTTCCGGGTTTTTAGCCAAAGCTGCTTCAAATCTGTCCAAAATCTCCTGATTAGCGCGGTCGCCAATGGCATGCGCGCAAACTTGGAAACCGAGTGGAATGGCTTTCTCAGAAACTTCCGTCACTACAGCCATCGGCAAAGTCTCATGACCTCGATGGCCAGGCTTATCTGAATAATCTTCCAATAGCCAAGCTCCCCAAGGACCAAGTGCTCCATCACAATTCAATTTGATGGATCGTACAGTTACAAAATGATCCGGATCGATCATAGGACCTTTTTGGTACCAAGCGTCCAAAAGTTCTGGCTGGCGTCCACTCAGCATAATGTACATCCGGGCAGTGAGTTTGCCTTCGTTTTTGAACTTTTGCAACAGATCGATTACATCCTGACCTGAGCCTGCGTCATGAAAGGAAGTGATGCCCTTTTCTGCAAGTTCCTTTAAGGCCAAAGTCAAAGCTTCTTCCGCCCGCTCAGGAGTCTCTTCTGGAATCAATTTGCTCACCAAAGCGGAAGCCCGCTCCACCAAAACTCCGGTTGGATTTCCCAATTCGTCACGGAGAACTTCTCCACCTTCGACTTCCTGAGTCGGTTTTTCGCTTCTTAGCTGTGTAATTCCGGCAAGTTCCATCGCCTTTTTGTTCACAAAAGAAGCATGGCCGGAGGCGTGTGCGAGGTACACGGGATTGTTTGGCGTGACAGCGCTCAAAGCGTCGTGGGTTTGGAAACCTTTGACAGTCTTGTCCGGCATTTGGAGCCACTTGTCTTGATGCCAACCACGTCCTGTGATCCAGTCACCGGGTTCGGCTTTGGCGGCAGCTTCAGCTACTTTTTGGATGAGTTCGTCGTAAGTTTTGACGTACATCAGATCTATTTCCAGCTTGTTGTAGCCGATACCCATGAGGTGTGCGTGCGATTCGATCAGCCCGGGAGTCATGGTTTTGCCTTGCAAATCGATCACTTCGGTGGCTTCGCCCACGTAGGTTTGGATTTCTTCAACCGTTCCAACTGCGAGGATTAGTCCGTCTTTTACTGCCACTGCTTCGGCTTTGGGGTGGGCTTCGTTTACGGTGTAGATGATGCCATTTGTAAATACTTTGTCTGCGGGATTTTCGGGACCGGATTTACAAGCCCAAGCAAATAGGGCGAGAAAAAGGAGGGTGTATAAGTTTTTCATGGATTTATAATTCTGAAACGAAACTAGATGTTTTGATCCAGAGCTACAAAACCAGTCCTGTAATCAGCGGATCAGAATCTTTTTTGTCAAAACTTGGCGATCCTCAGCTTCTAATTGCAGAAAATAAAGACCGGGATTGAGCACTTGGGTTTGAATTTCAACCTCACGATTGGCTGGAATGTTGATTTCATCCAAAATAACCTGACCAAAACTGGAAATCAGTTTTGCGGTGGCGGATGTATTGCTGATGACTTTAAAAGGGCCATTGGTTGGATTGGGATAGACCTTGACTAGAAAATCACCTTCTCCCGGATTTTGGCTTTCCAAGGATTTTAGATAAGTGATTCCACCGCCCCGACTACCTAAAATCAAATCTGGTCCTTCCTCGAAAGCAGGGTTGAGTACCGAAATCCAGGTGTTTCTGCCCAGTCGGGTTGGTAGATTTTCATTCCCTATTTTCAGCAAAACTTCTTCCCGAATCTCCGAATTCATGAAATCACGGATTCGGATCAGTTTACCGGTTTGATCCGCGGTGAAAAGATCAGGATTAGTTTTGAAATGGACTCCTACACTCAAATTTCGATTGGCTGGATTGTCGACAAATCCCAAAAAATCCTCTTCACGCAAGGTCACTGAATTGCCAGCAAAATTGACTTCGTAAAGATCCAAAGCTCCATTTTGGCCGGCAATCAGGAGATAGTCTTTTCCCTCAAATGGAAAAAATGTAAGCTGATCTCCGCGACGAGGCGTCCATCCACTCAGATTGAAATCTACAAATCCGCTGCCTTCTGATCTAAGTAAAAGCTGGGTTGGGACTGAGTTGATGATTCGCGTTCCGGAGATCAAAAAGTAATCCCTGTTTTGAATGTCGGTGTATTCGATCAATTGGAGATCCAGAAGATTTTGCTCAGAAAGCTCCATCCAATCACTCTCCAGCAACTCGAACTCTGAACCGCTGTATGCCATTCGAAATGCCTGTCCTGAGACTGTTTGGTCTGTTTTTACATTTGCAGTGAGCCAAAGTTCTCCTCCAAATTTGTTGCCTCTGAAAAACGGACGGGCATTTTCTCCCAAATCAAAGAGTTGAGATTGGAGGAAATTCGGGTCTTGTGTCCCGCTTTCATCCAGTTTGACGATGGATTTGGCAAAGTCGATTTTGTAGTCAAAGGAGGCCTCATTGGTATTGAGACTGATGATCAATTCCTCCTCGATAAATTGACCGATATGGAAAATCGGGAACTCCGGGAGGCTGCCAAAGCCGGGAATTTCTTTTAAAAAACTTGTGAAAAGCGGAGCCGCATCGGTACCGAAATTGGGTAAATAATACAAGGTGTTACACTCATCCCTCCCTAAAACCAGGTCTGCAATCCCATCTCCGGAAAAGTCTCGATACAAAATGCTGTGGCCGCCGGCATGTTGGATTCGTGCGTTTTCGTCAGTTCTTTCGGAGGGAATAATTGGCCTTCCATCACACTTTTCCCCAAAAGAGAAATCCGAACAGCCACAGAAAACGAAATTCCCCCAAAAGCTTTGGGGAAAAGCAAAGCCATCGATGTCAGCGATTCCTTTTCTCTCGATCGAAGAGTTTTTATAATATTCAAGGAAATCTCCCGAGGCAAAATTGAATATCACCAGATCCAAGTCTCCGTCTCCGTCCAGATCTTTAATTAAAGGAGTGTCCAGATTATTTGCCTGAATATTGCCAGAACCATCTAGCCTGAGGAAATTTTGGGCCATCGTCCAGGAGATTTGTGAGCCCTGCGAAGTATTTCGATAGGCTTTAATTCCTAAAGCTGTAGAGGTGAAAAGGTCTTTTTTTCCGTCTCCGTCAAAGTCAGCCAAAACCAAGAAACCTGAAATGTCTTGTGGAAAAAAGTAGGCTGAATGTGGCAGGATTCTGAAACTTTCATCGTTTTTTTCAAAAACCTGAAGCTGTCGGGAATTAATATCCCAGATAACCCATTCTTCTTTTCCATCTCCCGTCAAATCCATGGTTTGAATCTGTGCGGAATTGATTCCCTGCGAAAAAGGGACAGGAACTTGGGCATCGTTTTTCCGAATTGATTTTTCTTGGTCAAATTCAAAAACTACCTGTGAAAAGGAATTGAAACTGAGTAAAGCGAAAAGAAAAATCAGGGGTTTTTGCATGAAATAGGAAAATGTAAACTCTAAAATAAAACGAAAGAGCCTCCCCAAAGATGTGAATCATTGCGTTATTTTGGCAATTAATTCTTTCCAATAATGAATCTCTCCATTCTCTACGAACTGTATTTGAAAAGCACCGGTGTCAGCACCGATACCCGGAAAATCGGGCAGGGAAATCTGTTTTTTGCGCTGAAGGGGCCCAATTTCAATGCAAATGAGTTTGCTCCGAAAGCCCTCGAAATGGGAGCCTCTACTGTCGTGATTGATGATCCAGCCTACTGGGTGGAGGACGATGAGCGGTATTTCATCTGTGAGGATGTGTTGGCGACTTTGCAGAAATTGGCCAATCACCATCGTCATCAACTCAAGATTCCCATTATCGGATTGACCGGGTCAAACGGGAAGACGACCTCCAAAGAGCTTTTGAATGCTGTACTGAAGCAGAAGTTTAAAACTGTCGCGACTATCGGTAATCTCAACAACCACATCGGTGTGCCGCTGACTTTGCTATCGGTCGGATCAGAAGCCGAAATTGCAATCGTGGAAATGGGGGCTAACAAACCAGGTGACATCAAAGAGCTCTGCGATATCGCTGAACCAACCCATGGGTTTATCACCAATATTGGTCGAGCACATTTGGAAGGGATGGGTGGACCTGAGGGAGTATTGAAAACCAAAACCGAGCTTTTCCAGCATTTGAGAGAAACCAAAGGAACGGTTTTTATCAATTCTCAGGATCCGATTTTATCCAATATGGCCAAGCGATTCGAGAATCCTGTTCTTTATCCGGCTAATGGAGATTTTTGCGAGGTGGAATTTCTGGGAGCTGATCCTTTCGTAAAGTTCACAGTGGAAGGCTCGGATCAGGTGTTTCAAACCAACCTAATCGGTGGCTATAATTTTGGAAATATCGCCACGGCATTGACAATTGGGAAGTTTTTTGGAGTTCCGATGGAAAAAGCCGTGGAGGCGGTAGTCAACTATCGGCCGGAAAACATGCGATCCCAACTGATTGAAAAGCGCAGCAATACCATCATTTTGGATGCATACAATGCCAATCCTTCCAGTATGGAGGTTGCGATTCGGACGTTTGGTCAGATGACGGGCAAAAGGAAAATGATCATTCTTGGCGATATGTTTGAACTCGGAGACCACGCCAAAACCGAGCATCGAAGGATAGGTGAGATCGTGAGCGAATACCCGATTGACAAGGTTTGCTTTACCGGAAAGTTGATGGTTTCTGCCTTGGAAAAGGCTCCCAAATCACTGTATTTCCCTGATCCTTTCTCATTGAGAAATTGGCTGGAAGACAGTAAGCTGGAAGATTATCTGATTCTGATCAAAGGAAGCAGGGGAATGAAGCTGGAAACTTTGGTGGATTTTATTTGAAAAGTGCCAGAAAAGATTCCGGGGAATAAATCGGCAATTTAGACTTGCGGAAATCAGCGGTGTTTCGGGTGATAATACCTTCGATTTGTGAATCCTGCAAGGCGGTGAAATGTTGAATGGCATCTTCAAAATCTGGAAAACCACTTTTCATTGCGGAGAAGATTTCTTTCTCTCCTACTGAAAGGATTTTTACCAAATCTGCCAATTCCTCGAGTAATAAAAGACTTTCTTCTTTTCCAACAGCCTTGGTACAAATATAATGCACGTTAGTAATTGCCAGGGACGAGACAAAGATTTTTACCCTATGATTAAAAGACAATTGAAAAATTTGTTTAGCTCCGATATTAAAAGGAAGTCTTTTTAACAAGAAGTCCAAAATGACATCAGAATCCAAAAAATAGCTAGAGGCCATATTTTTCCATCAAGGCCTTGGTAAGTTCTTCTTTGTAATCAAACTCTTCGCCTTCCTTTTTTAAGATTCCTTCAAAACGGAGAAAACTTTCTGGAAGCGGCTTTAGCTCGCCTTTCTTTGGTTCTTCTTTTTTTTCAAATGTGAGATGCTTAAAATAATTTTCCACCAAAGACGACAAACTTTGACCTTGTCGGGCAGCATATTCTTTGGCCTTTTCGATCACGTCTTTTTCGAGCGTAAGTGTTAATTTCGTATTCATGACACGTGTGGATTGTTATAACCTTACACGTGTAAGTTAATCAAAAAGTTTCTATCTCGTCAATACAGGACTTGGTATTTTCTCGAACCTTCAAACCTCAAGAAGCTCCAATCAGTTAAACAATCCTATTTCTATCTTTAGCTTTCTCACTCCCCTCTTTCCATGCGCCCCTATCTCAAGTTTCTCTCCGCTCTCTCAGAAAACAACCACAAAGAATGGATGGATTCAAACAAGAAATGGTATTTGGAAACCAAAGAGGAATTACTGGAGGATGTGACGGTCATACTGAAGCAATTGACAGATTTGGAGCCTGAATTATCCAAGTTCAAAGCCAAAGATTGCGTTTTTCGTCAAAACCGGGATGTTCGGTTTTCGACAAACAAGGACCCTTACAAGACAAATTTTGGAGTTTACTTTTCTCCAAAAGGGAAAAAATCTCCCGGCCCGGGATATTACCTTCAGATACAACCCGGAAATTCATTTTTGGCAGGTGGTATTTGGATGCCTGAGACGGAAACCTTGAAAAAAATTCGAAAAGAGATCGATTACAGTGGGGCCGAATTGGAGAAAATTGAAAATGATCCGGAATTCAAAAAGCTATTTAAAGGAATCGAAGGGGATAAGCTAAAAACCAGTCCAAGGGACTATGAGGCAAGCCATCCCTACATCGAGTACCTCAAGCTCAAAAGTTTTACAGTTTCTTCACCGATTTCCGATCAGGTAATAGAATCCGGTGGATTCATTACGCTTGCGTTGGATGGTTTTGGCAAAATGAAACCCTTCAATGACTTTTTGAGCCAAGCGATGGAAGAAGTGGAGGACGGTTCGGGGATTTTGTGATTGCTGGTTGAAGCTATTTCACAGCCCAAATTTCACATCCCGAAATCGCTCAAGTGTCGCTGCCACTCCGTCTTCTTTGTGATGAGAAGTGACTTCCTTGGCTACGGCCTTTACTTCAGGCCGGGCATTTGCCACAGCCACACCCCAACCGACGCTTTGGAGCAGGTCGATGTCATTGAAATTGTCTCCAAAGGCGATGACCTCATCCATTCCAAAATCAAACTCATGGCTTAGGATTTTTCTCAATCCGGTGGCTTTCGAAATCGCTCTTGGGGCGATTTCCAGGTAAGTGTCACTGGAGCGATAGAGGTGAAGATCTTTGGCATGTTCCCAATGCAACTCTCCGAAAAGCCAGGAAATGTCCTGTGAGCTGCCCATACACATGACTTTGTGGGCACCGGAATTTACCTTGTTCCAAAGCTCCAAGACATCCATAGCTTTCATCCAGGTGCATTGGACTTTGGTGTTTTTGATCTCGCGCTGAGACCAATAGTCGTCCTTCTCTTCGTACCAATTTTCACCTTGATAAAGGCTGACATGGATTTCAGTTTTTTCGGTAAGGCGAAGGATTTTTTCCACCAGTGCGAGAGGAATCGATACGTCTTCCAATATTTCTCCCTTCGAACTCAAAACAAAACCTCCGTTATAAGAAATCAGGGACTGTGGATGTTTTCCTAAATCCAGCAGCAAATGCCTCATGGCGTCGGGCATTCGGGAACTGGCTAAAATCACCGGGAATTCTTTTGGAAATAGTCCGATTATCGATTTAAGGCGAGGGGAAAGATCCCGTTCGGAATTGAGAAGTGTCCCGTCGATATCGGAACAGATGGCTTTAAAATTCATCAGTCTAAGGAATCCCAGTCGATTTGGTCGGCGAAGTTCATGAAAAAGCCGAACCCAACCAATCCTAAAACCAACAAAGCGATCACAATTCCAATCAATTTGACGATAAGTTCAGCCTTTGCCCAGTTGGCTTTATCAGGTTCTGTGTTCTTGTCCACCGCCCAAACGATCAGCATAATGAATCCGATCAGGGGAATTTTGGAAATCAAAACATTGATAATCCAATCACCGAGGGATTGGGGAGGTTTTTGAAAATCAGGAGGAAAATTCATGGCTGGGAGGGATTAATGTCAAAAGTCTTTTGTGTCAAACGTATATTCCTGCATCGCGACATTCTCGGGATTGGAAGGATCGGATTGGATGAACTGGACAGTGATTTTTTGGTAATCGACTGATTTTTCAAAATCCCTGAGATAGGTTTCAGCACATTTTCTTGCTAAAATTTCCGGTTGATTTCCCAAAATAGCTGGATCACCATTTTCCAGCTTCAAAAAAATTGTAGACTCCACTTCATCATCCACCGTGGATTGACTCAGGTTTACACTCATTCCCTGAAATCTCCCCATTGCCCGGATTTCCTCAGAAGGCATAAAGCCTTCCCCCATGATATTTTCCATGCCGCTGAATGCCAGCTTGGCGATATCTTCAGGTTCGCAAGAGCAGGAGCTTAACCAAATCAGGCAAAAAAAGTAGATCAGATTTGACTTCATTGTAGGGCGTGGGTTAAGAATATAAAATTGGTAAAAAATTGGAAACTAGCCAGTATTCCCTGCTTTTCAAATACCATCTAATGCTGACCTTCGATTCCCTATTTAACCTAATGAATGGATCAAACTTACCAAGTTGGGGGAAAAATAGGCATTCCAAAATGTCTATAAAATGCAAAAAGCTTCACATTTCTGTGAAGCTTTCAAGTGGAGGATAACGGATTCGAACCGATGACCTCTACACTGCCAGTGTAGCGCTCTAGCCAACTGAGCTAATCCCCCATTATTTTCATCCGATTTGGATTCGAACCGCTGACCTTCCCGATTGCCATCGGGACGCTCTAGCCAACTGAGCTAATCCCCCATTATTTTCATCCGATTTGGATTCGAACCGCTGACCTTCCCGATTGCCATCGGGACGCTCTAGCCAACTGAGCTAATCCCCCATTATTTTAATCCGATTTGGATTCGAACCGCTGACCTTCCCGATTGCCATCGGGACGCTCTAGCCAACTGAGCTAATCCCCCAAACGGAGTGCAAATATAGAACGGGAATTTTTCCTCGCAAATAAAACTTTACTCTTGATGGTAATTTATCCTGGTGAGGATACTTCTGCCCAGCGTGACTTCATCCGTGAACTCCAACTCCCCGCCAACAGGAATTCCCCTGGCAATAGTGCTTACTTTGATTCCGGATTCTTTGAGTCTTTTGCTGAGGTAAAAGGAAGTTGTATCTCCTTCCATGGTGGCCGATAGCGCCAAAATGATCTCCGAAACTTCTCCCTTTGATACCCGCTCTAACAGGGTTTCGATTTTCAACTCCTCGGGACCAATTCCCTGAATCGGAGAGATTACCCCGCCCAAAACATGGTAAAGTCCCAGGTACTGATTGGTGTTTTCGATGGCAAGAACATCCCGTATATCTTCAACTACGCAGATAACAGCCCCGTCTCTTCTGTGACTTTTGCAGATACTGCACTCCTCTTGGTCGGAAATGTTGTGGCAGTTTTTGCAATAGCGGATTTCCTCTCTCATTCGGGTAATTGAAAGCGCCAATGCTCCGGTCACCGCTTCATTCTGCTTCAAAAGATGCAAAGCCAAGCGCAAAGCAGTCTTTTTTCCGATTCCAGGGAGCCGGGAAATTTCGGTGACTGCATCCTCAATTAATTTGGAAGGGAAATTCAATGGTTTTGGAATTAAACTATTGCTGCCTGAATTCCGGCATCGAGGATGGATTCACACATCGGCTTCAGTTCTTCTCTAGAGCCTTTTTTTACAGCACATTTTCCACGGTAATGGATAAGGAGCGTGCATTGCTCTGCCTGCTCATGTGAATGTTTACAAACTTTCATCAGGATAGCAATGACATGCTCGAAAGTATTGACATCGTCATTGAAGACCACCAGATCAAGTGCTTCCTGATCCAGCAAATCCTCCAAGAGGATTTCCGACTCCTCAATGTAGGGAAGGGTGACGCTTAGTTGGTTCATTTTGCAAAATTAAGAATAATAGACAACTTAGCGACCTACTCGATCCTCCTTTATGAATCCCCAAGTAGTCTTATTAGTCATTTCAGCCTATTTTCTTTTACTTTTTTCGATTTCCTGGTTTACATCCCGCAAAGTTACTGCTGAAACTTTCTTTACAGGTGACCGGCAATCGCCTTGGTTTTTGGTGGCTTTTGGAATGATAGGAGCTTCTCTTTCTGGAGTAACTTTCATTTCGGTACCAGGTGAAGTCGGCAATACCAACTTCTATTACTTTCAGGTAGTTTTGGGTTATACGGTCGGTTATTTCACAATCGCCAAGGTATTATTGCCGCTCTATTACCGATTAAATCTGGTTTCGATTTACTCTTACCTGGAGGATAGATTTGGATTTTGGTCCTACAAAACCGGTGCTTTTTTCTTCATTCTTTCAAGGGCTTTAGGTTCTTCGCTTCGGTTATACTTGGTTGCCAGTGTTTTACAGTTGATTCTTTTTGATTCACTCGGGATTCCATTTTGGGTTTCAGTGTTGATCACTGTCGGATTGATTTGGCTCTATACCTACAAGGGCGGGATCAAAACGGTGGTTTGGACCGATACCCTACAAACCGCCTTTATGCTTGCTGCGGTGGTGATTACCATTTTCTTTATTGGGAATGAACTTGGATTAAAAAGCCTCGGTGATTACATCTCATCAGTCGCGGAGGACAGCCGATCGGAAATTTTCAATTGGGATTGGAAAGCCGGCACCAATTTCTTTAAGCAGTTTATCTCTGGGGCATTTATCACCATCGTGATGACCGGATTGGACCAGGACATGATGCAAAAAAACCTGACTTGCAAGAATATCGGGGATGCTCAGAAAAACATGTTTTGGTTTACCATCATTTTGGTGATTGTGAATCTTCTTTTCCTTTCCCTTGGAGTCATGCTGTATTTGTATGCTGAAAGCAAAGGGATTCCACTTCCGGGTAAATCGGACCAGCTTTTTCCTTTGTTGGCCACAGAACACTTTTCTGCATTTGCAGGTATTGTCTTTGTTTTGGGAATTATTGCAGCGGCCTATTCCAGTGCTGATTCAACACTCACCGCTTTAACAACTTCTTTTTGCATTGATTTTCTAGAGATCGACCGAAAATATGCTCCCGAAAAACGGGTTGCCATCCGCCAGAAAGTCCACATCGCCTTCACTGGATTGTTTTACCTTTTGATTCTCTCCTTTTACTGGCTCAATGACCAGAGTGTGATCAATTCGGTATTTATCATCGCAGGATATACTTATGGCCCACTTTTAGGCCTGTATTCATTTGGTCTTTTCACAAAGTGGAAAGTGAAGGACAAGTGGGTGCCCTACATTGCTGTTGCAGCTCCTATTGTCACCTACTTGATCAGCCAAAATTCTGAAAAACTGCTTTGGGGCTACAAATTCGGCTTTGAAGCATTGATTTTGAATGGACTGCTGATGTTTTTGGGCCTTTACCTGCTGCGCAAAAAAGACTAGAGTCCAAGTTCCTTTTCAGGATCCCAAAAGACTTTCTCAAAATCCACAACCCGGTCATTCTCGACATTTACACCATCTGCTTTCAACAATTCCTGCATTCTGGTGGGGGATTCGAAATGGTTTTTCCCCGTGAGCAATCCATTTCTGTTGACCACACGCTGTGCTGGTACATCAGACATGGAATGGGCGGCATTCATAGCGTATCCGACCATCCTTGCGCCACTTTTCAGTCCGAGGTAATGAGCAATGGTACCATAACTTGTAACCCTTCCTTTTGGAATTTCTCGGACTACCTGATAGACCAGGTCAAAATAATTAGGCTTTTCGTTGCTCATGGCTCCAGTCGATCAGGGCTTGGTTGATTTCTTTTTTAACTATAATCTCGGTTGCTTTTTCGCCAGTTTTGATCGGAAACTGAAATCTAACCAGAACAGTCTCTGCTTTTCGCTCAATCACATTCAGTTGCGCTCCATCGGAAAATACCACTTCGAATTTTTCTAAAATTGACACGAGTTTTTCTTCAAGGGGATTCAGATGGATTTCACTTTTTGCAGAAATCTCCACATCAAAAATCACCTGGTGGGTATTGTTTTTGGAAAAGTTGACCACATCGGTTGTCAAAGCCATCGTGTTTGGGATCAGGATGATTTCCCCTGAGTCATTTTTCAAAACCAGATTAATCAAGGTGATGTCCCGGATGAACCCGATGTGCTTTCCGACCTGGATTTTGTCACCGATTTCAAGTTGGTCTGAAAACATCATAATCAGGCCATTTGCGATACTGGTGATGTATTCCTTGGTCAAAAGGGCAATCGCTGCCGCGACGATAGTGATACTCGTCAAAAACTCAAGAGGTCTGATGCCAAATGCAAGCATCAGACAGATCAGTAGCCCGATGCTGTTGAGTATCCCGGCAATCCGGCCAATTCCGATGACGAAATTCGGCTGGACTTTGGAGTCTTCCCGCTGTTGAAGGTAAATTCTCAGGGTGATGATCCGGCCCAAAGAAATGATCAGGTTGGTACTGATCAGGAAAATCAGTGCCCGGATGATGTGGTTTAAAATTTCAAATTTTTCAAGTAAAGGCCTCAAAAATGTGTCCCCTTCATATAAAATCTCCAAAATGATCAACAGGAGAAGTTTTATGGCAAAGTTTCTTCTGCGGACATTCTCTTTGACCTGGATACTGCTTTTGAGGTGATTCATGTTTCAATCGAAAAATAAAGGCTAATTTTAGCAAATATCGGAATGAAATCAGTCCAGACATGAGCAGAAATATAATTGTGACAGGTGCAGCAGGAGGTCTTGGAAGAGCTGTGGTGGAGAAATTCAAACGGGAAGGATATCATGTAATTGCGCTCTTGAAGCCTGGTTATGAGGAGTCTGTGGATGAAGCGGATGATTGCTACGAGGTGGATGTGACGGATGAAACTGCTGTTTTAGAATTTGTCAGGGAGTTTCAGATGCAATACAATGACCTCGATGCCATGGCTATGCTAGTCGGAGGATTTGCGATGGGCAATCTCGAATCCACGTCTCAAAAGGACATTCAGACGATGTTTCACCTGAATTTTTTCAGTGCCTATCATTTGGTAAGGGGCTTTTTGCCGATTATGAAAAAGCAGCAAAAAGGCACTTTTCTGTTTGTGGGAGCCAGACCCGCAATGGAGCTTTCAAGTGCCATGGGGACCATAGCTTATGCGCTGAGTAAAAAGCTGGTTTTGACCTTAGCCGAAATTCTTGCTGAAGAGGTCCACGACACCCAAATTCGGAGTCATGTTTTTGTCCCTAGTATTATTGACACGGAGGCGAATCGAGCGGCTATGCCGGATGCCGATTTTACCAAGTGGGTCAGTGCCAAAGACATTGCGGAATCCATGCATTATGCAGTCAACAATCCGGCTCTAAGAAATATGACTTTCAAACTTTATGGAGGAGTATAATTTGGTTACTATGAAAAAAACGGTGCTGCTTTCTGGCCTTTTGGGGCTATTTTTGTCCTTTAATGCTTTTTCCCAGCAGGAAGAAAAGCAAGTGGAGGAAGTGATCAGGAGTTTGTTTGACGGCATGCGCGAAAAGGATGCCGATCAGGTAGCTGCCGCCTTTTCTCCGGAAGCTATGATGCAGACAGTGATTTTCAAACCTGAAGGAAGTGAAGTAGGAAGCAACGCTGTGGCTGATTTTGTAAAAAGAATCGCATCCACTCCTGCCGAAACGAATCTGGATGAGCGGATTTTAGATTACCAAATCAAAGTGGATGGGACGATGGCTTCCGCCTGGACGCCTTATCGCTTTTATGTCAACGGAAATTTTAGCCATTGTGGAGTCAATTCCTTCCAGTTGGTGAAAATGGCCGAAGGCTGGAAAATCGTGTACATCATCGATACACGAAGAAAAGAACCTTGTGAAGAGTAAATTTTATGAACGAATTCAAAGCAAAAGTCTATCAGACGGCGATCACCCAGTTGAAGGATAAGGAAGTCCTTCTCTCCACTGAGCGCAAAAACATTATCGAAAGCATCCTTGAAGAGGAAAAGAACAGTGCCGGGGATAAATATGAGACAAGCAGAGAAACCATGACTCAGGATCTCAATACTCTGGAGACTCAGATCAAGCAAAGTAAGTTTGACCTGGAGGAGCTCTACCGGTTGCAAACAATTAAAGAAACTCCTCCAAGTGTGCAGGAAGGCGCTTTGATCAAGCTCGGTATGGATTGGTTCCTGATTGCTGTCAGTATCGGGCAAGTCAAAGTGGAGGATTCCAAGGTGTTTTTGATGAGTAAAAACTCTCCTTTGGGTGAGCTTTTGATTGGCAAGAAAAAGAAAGATCAGGTGAATTTCCGCGGGAAAATGCACCTGATCGAAGAGTTGGTTTGATTGGAAACTAGTCTTTTTTAGAGAAAAAGCTCATCAGTTCGGTGGCACCGTCCATCAGGGTGAGCTTTTCTTTTTCGATTTTGAGGTTCTTGGCTTTTTCTAAAGCAGCGAGAAATTCATCTTCTCCGGTACTTGGGCAGGCCTTTTTGGTGATGGCACCGGGATCAAGTTTGATGTCGGCTCCTTCCAGTGAAAATCCTCCCGAGAAATTATTGCAACCTGCAAATCCGGCTAGGTTTCCACCTTCCAGAAAGTTAAGTGTTGGTACTCCGGCAGCGAATTTGCTCGTGTCAAGTTCGCTCCCCATCATAGAAGCCAAAACCCACGTTTGGTCCATAAGTGCGTTAGGATTAAGTTTTGCAGTGCTGCCGCAGCCGCTGGTAAAAAGGATCAAAAGACCCATCAAAAAAGCATGTCGCTGTTTCATGGTATTGATGTTTAAAGGTCTCTGAAGTTAATCAAATACCCCGGAAACTGGGATTTTTTGCCTTTTTACAAAAAATCACAAATGGACCAATTGCATTGTCAAAAGGTTAATTTTTGACTTTGAACACTGAATTAATTCTAAAAAAATCCACAAAGTCTGTGGTTTTGTTTGGCCAAACCGTTTTTTCGCTGTAATGTTGTCGGGTCAACTATCCGCACATGGTACTTGCAGCTAAATCATTTTTATTCAAGAAAACGCTTCCTCTGACAGGATTGTGTGCTGCTGTTTTTTTTGCCACAACTACCGGTATGACCACCATGATTACGGGGTGACCCGTTATTATCATTAGTACCCGCCCCAAGGCCGATTTAGGCCGGTTTAAAGTTTCCAGAATTTATTCCTAAGTCTTTTATGAAATCGAGCATGACGCAAGCTAATTCCAGCGAGATGGTTTTAAATCATGCGAGATTCCATGTGACCCTAAAAAAATCATTTTAAACACATGAAAATCATCAAGTTTGGAGGTTCATCCGTAGCGAACCCCGAAAACATCCGAAAGGTATTTGCCATCCTTCAGGACAAACTCAAGCAACACGAAATTGCCATCGTTTTTTCAGCTTTTGGCGGAGTTACAGAAAGTCTTTTGACCATCGCGAGATTGGCCCGGGAGGGAGATCAGGCTTACCGGGATTTGCTTCAAACCTTGGAAGAAAAGCACCTGGATATTGTCAGACAGCTTATTGCCGTGCAAAATCAATCTACCGTAATGACTTATGTCAAGGTGAGATTCAAGGAATTGGAGGATCTTTTTCACGGGATTTTCCTGATTAAAGAGAATTCTGCAAGAACGCTGGACTATGTAGCCAGTTTTGGAGAGCGCCTTTCCGCATTTATTTTGGCGGAAGCTATGGCCGGAAAAGGCATCAAAACGCAATTTGTAGATGCGCGCGATGTGATCCGTACCAACGACCGATTCGGTCAAGCGAGAGTCGACTATGAAGTGACCAATGCCCAGATCAAGGACTACTTTTCAAAAAATGACGGGGTAAAAGTAATTACCGGATTCATTGCCTCTACAGCCAAAGGCGAAACCACTACTTTGGGACGTTCTGGATCGGATTATACAGCTGCCATTTTCGCAGGAGCCCTAGAAGCTCATGACCTGGAAATCTGGACTGATGTCTCAGGAGTTTTGACTTCGGATCCAAAGTTGGTTTACACTGCCTTTACCATTCCTCAGCTGAGCTACAACGAGGCGATGGAGCTTTCCCATTTTGGGGCGAAAGTGATTTTCCCGGCTACCATGCAGCCGGCGATGAAAAAGAGTATTCCGATTTACATCAAGAACACCTTCGAGCCTGAAAATCCGGGAACACTAATCAATGGAGAAGTAAGCCATGGTGCCCTGATCAAAGGGATCAGCTCCATGTCGAATATCTCGATCGTGACAGTGCAGGGCGCGGGATTGATAGAGGGAGGGGCTACAGTTAGCCGTGTTTTCAAAGCACTTGCAGAGGCAAAAGTGAATATCGTCCTGATTTCTCAAGCTTCTTCCGAGCACAGCATTTGTTTGGCAATCAAAACCCATGAGGCTTACCTTGCCAAAGAGGCGATCGAAAAGGAATTCTACTACGAAATCAAATCCGGCGAAATGGATCAGGTTTCTCTGCTTCAAGGTCTGGCCACGATTGCTGTGGTGGGAGAAAACATGAAGCAAAATCCGGGTGCTTCCGGCCGCATGTTCCGTGCTTTGGGCCGAAACAACGTCAACGTGGCAGCAATTGCTCAGGGAAGTTCGGAGCTGAACATCTCAGCGGTAATTCCCCAGGTAGACTTACAAAAAGCTCTCAACGCACTCCACGAAGCATTTTTCCTTTCAGAAAATAAAGTATTGCACGTCTTTTTGGTTGGTACCGGCCTGATCGGCCAAGCCTTGATGAAGATGATTGCATCACAACAACACAAATTGCTCAAAGACAACGAGCTCGATGTTCAGATCCACGGACTAGCAAACAGTCGTTTTATGGCTTTCCATGAAGATGGTTTTGACTTGAAAAATCCGCACCAGTTGAGCGAAGCGGATGAGCCAACGAATCTGGAGAAATTTGTACAGAAGATGGAAGAGATGAACTTCTCCAATTCCGTTTTTGTGGATTGCACTGCGAGTCAAGATGTGGCAGACGCCTATTCCAGGGTTTTGGAAGCCAAAGTTGCTATCGTGACACCAAACAAAAAGGCGAATTCCAGTTCAATGGATCAGTATCGCGCTCTCAAACGGATTGCCAAGCGCCGGGGAGTGAAATTCCTTTACGAAACCAATGTTGCCGCCGGCCTTCCGGTGATTAATACCTTACAGGATCTGATGCTTTCCGGAGACAAAGTGATCCGGATAGAAGCGGTGCTGAGCGGCTCGATGAATTTTATTTTTTCAGAACTGGAAAATGGTGCTCCTTTCTCAGAAGTGGTGAAGATTGCCAAAGAAAAAGGGTATACCGAACCGGATCCCCGGGATGATTTGAGCGGAATGGATGTGGCCAGAAAAATCCTGATTCTTGGTCGGGAGGCAGAGCAGGAATTGGAGTTTAACCACATCACGATTCAAAGTATGGTCCCTGCTGATTGTAAAGTCACGCCATCAGTAGATGTGTTTTTTGAGAAACTGAAAGGTCATGATGCGGATTTTGCCAAGCTATTGGCAGAGGCAAAAGCCAAAGGAGAAAAGCTTCGCTTTATGGCGACTTTGGAAGATGGAAAAGCCAAAGTTGGATTGAAGTCTCTACCGGAATCTCATCCTTTCTCCAGCTTGAAAGGCTCGGATAACATGATTTTGCTTACTACCGACAGGTACCATGACCGACCGATGATCATCCGAGGTCCAGGTGCAGGAGCAGATGTGACCGCAGCAGGCGTATTTGCGGATGTGATCCGTATCGGTAATTACACCAGAGAGTAAGGATGAGATCGGTCAAAGCATTTGCTCCGGCCACCGTCGCCAATGTTTCCTGTGGATTCGATATTCTTGGATTTGCAATCGATGCAATGGGCGATGAGGTGGAAATCCGGCTTCGAGATGAACCCGGATTAAGGGTTGTGTCTATAGAGGGCGATGAAGGAAGACTTCCTTACGAAGTGGAGAAAAACACCTGCGCTGTTGCCATTCAGGCTTTGTTGGATGAATTGGGACAGCAGGTTGGAATGGATATTTACCTGAAAAAAGGCTTGCCTTTAGGTTCGGGAATGGGTTCGAGTGCGGCAAGTGCTGTAGCGGCTTTGGTGGCTGCAAATCGGCTGCTCGGGGAACCTTTTGAAAAGAAGAACATGCTTCCTTTCGCAATCGCCGCTGAAAAAGCAGCATGCGGAGCAGGACATGCCGACAATGTTGCCCCGAGTTTACTCGGTGGTTTTGTGTTGATCCGGGATTATCATCCGCTGGATGTGATCAAGCTAAACGTGCCGAACGGATTGCATTGCACGCTTTTGCATCCGCATTTCGAGCTTAAAACTTCAGATTCCAGATCAGTATTAAGGGATAATGTTTCGCTGAAACATTCCACCATTCAATCTGGAAATGTGGCTGGATTGATCGCAGGGCTATTTCAGGAAGACTTCGAACTGATCGGTCGGTCATTGCGCGATGTGATTGCCGAGCCTTATCGGGCAACTTTGATTCCCGGATTTTACGAAGTTAAAGAAGCCGTAAAAGCAGCCGGAGCCTTGGGAATGGGGATTTCCGGTTCGGGACCAACCCTCTTCGCTCTTTCAAAAGGTGAAGAAGTATCCGGAGCAATCATCAAAGCCGCACAGGAAGTCTATGATTCCATCGGACTGGGAGTAGATGTCTACCATTCCGCAATCAACACCCGCGGGGCCTATGTCCTCGAAGAAAAGTAAAAACCATGCAGTACTACAGTACCAACAACCCAAACCATAAAGTATCACTTTCCGAGGCCGTCATCAAAGGACTGGCGCCTGACAATGGTTTATATTTTCCTGAACGGATTCCGGTTTTGCCGAAAGAGTTGATTGAAAAGTTTTCCAAAATGAATTTTCGGGAAATTGGCTATGCCGTGATCGATGCTTTGTTTTCGGAGGATTTAAGTGAAACCCAGATTCGGGAACTTGTGGATCATACCTTGACCTTTGATGCGCCGGTTGTGAAAGTGGATGAGGACGTCTACAGTCTGGAGCTTTTTCACGGACCTACTTTGGCGTTCAAGGATTTTGGGGCCAGGTTTTGCTCCAAGCTGATGAGTATGCTTCATGGAAAAAACGACAAAACCGTCCGGGTATTGGTCGCGACTTCCGGAGACACTGGGAGTGCGGTTGCCAATGGATTTTTGAGAGTAGATGGGGTAGAAGTGATCATTCTTTTCCCGAAGGGTAAAGTCAGTCTGCTTCAGGAAAAGCAGTTTACCACCTTAGGCCAAAATATCACTGCCCTGGAAGTGGACGGGGTTTTTGACGACTGTCAGACCTTGGTGAAACAGGCATTTTTGGACCCGGAATTGAATCTAAAATTACTGCTAACTTCTGCGAATTCCATCAATATCGCCCGATGGATTCCCCAGTGCCTGTATTATTTCTATGCTTTTTCCAGACTTCCAAAGAATGGAAAAAAGGTCGTTTTTGCTGTACCAAGCGGGAATTTCGGAAATTTGGCTGCTGGGATTTTGGCCCAAAGTATGGGCTTGCAGATTGACCGTTTTGTGGCTGCGACGAACGTGAATAAGGTTGTACCGGATTATTTACACGGAGCCGCTTTTCAGGCTGAGCCTTCGATTCAGACGGTATCCAACAGCATGGATGTGGGTAATCCGAGCAATTTCCCGCGACTGCTTTGGCTCTACGGGAATGATGAAAATCTCTTCAGGGAGATGGTAAAGGGCTATTTCTACAACGACGAAGAAACGATTGATGCCATTCAGAAAGTTCAAAAGAAAGGCTATACCCTCGATCCGCACGGAGCGGTCGGGTATTTGGGTTTGGGGGACTTTATGAATGAGCATCCCGGCTATGTCGGTGTATTTTTGGAAACAGCCCATCCAGGTAAATTTAGGGACGTGGTGGAGGGTGCCTTGGGTGAGGAATTGGAGCTTCCTGCGCGATTGGCCAAATTTCTGAAAGGCGAGAAAAAGGTGATCCCGATGGGGAAAGGTTTTGGGGAGTTTAAGGGGTTTTTGGAGAATTTAGATTGAGAAAATACGTGGGGTGATAGTATCATTTGATGCTATCACCCGTAATTCTTGGAGTATAATAGTGTTTGATTTTTCTCCCAATCACTTTTTCAAAATGGACTGAATCTCCTGATTGATCTCAGCTACTTTTTTCTCAGCTTCTTCTATCGACAGACCTTCTGGGATTCCAGGCCTTTGGTGTCCGGTTTGACTTAACCAGGCCAGTTTTAGGATTTCCTGTCGCAGCTCGATTAAGTCTAAAACTTGCTTGCCATTTGGGAATGGCGCGAGCAGTTCTTCAATGGTCTTTACTCCGGCCACCTGTTCCCCAAGGCCCAGAAGAATGATTTTGGCCATTAAAAAGTGCCCACTTTCATCGGGATGAACTCCGTCTTTTGAAAAGGCAAATTCCGGATTGATCGTCCGTTGGTCCTCTTGATGTTTTTTCATCGGCCAATGAAGGTCGATGACTTTCCAATCTTCAGTGTTGCGAAGGCTTACCAGCCAATCCGAATAAATATCAAGGACATTGGCATAAGCAGCTCCTTTCCGCTCATCGTATAGTGGTGGGGTAACATGAATGATTTCCGCGCCGGAATTTTCAATCGCTTGATGCATCCAATCCATTCCTGCTTTGAATTTATCAAATCGCTCTTCGTCAAATGGTAAATAGATCCCATCGTTCATCCCGTAATTGGCAATCACCAAATCCGGTTTCAATTGAACCAGCACCCGCTGAAGTCGCTCCCTGAGGTCAGGCCTTGGAAATTTGCCTTCGGCATGATTTGGCTCGGAAAGCCCCGACAAAGTTTCGCTTGGAAGTCCAAGGTTGATGATTTCCAGCTTCCTGTCAGGATAGCGAAGAGTCAGGTAGGCATCGAGGTAGGAGACAAATTTACCGCTGTAGGTGATGCTGTTGCCGAGAAAGACAATTCGCTCCGTTTCTTGGGGTATGGCATAGTTCTGTGCCAAGCTAAGGGTAGTTAGTAGCGTGGCAAGTAAAAAACCAGGTATGTATTTAACCATGACAGGATTTAAAGCTTCGGGGATTATTCTTTTGTTTGATGTAGTTATTTCTGTCAAAGTCAGGAGATAATTTCGATTTTGAAATAAATCTGTCAGTTTATTATTTAATTTGATCAAATACCTAATCTAACTCTACCTATTTCACTATGAAAAACCCAACTAACAAGATCCTGGTTTATGGACTCTTGATCGCTTTGCCGCTGGCTTGCGCTAGTCCAAAGCAGGAGGAAATTGCTGAGAAATCACTCGAAGACACCGTTGCAGCCAAGTTTAACCACCAGCCGCTTGTGACGGATCTCTTTACTGCTGACCCCTCCGCACATGTATTCGAGGGCAAAATCTACATCTATCCCTCCCATGACATCGAAACTGACGTGGCGCAAGATGATATGGGTTCCCATTTTGACATGAAGGATTACCATGTCTACTCCATGGAAAAACCCGGATCGCCGGTGACTGATCACGGAGTGGTGCTGAAATTGGAAGAAATTCCTTGGGCCAGCAGGCAGCTTTGGGCGCCGGATGCGGCTGAAAAGGATGGAAAATATTACCTCTTTTTTCCTGCCAAGGACAAGGAAGGAATCTTCAAAATAGGTGTGGCTTCTTCCGACAAGCCAAGTGGCCCATTTATGGCGGAGCCACAGCCTATTCCAGGTACATTCAGCATGGATCCGGCGGTCTTTCAGCAAGGCTCGGATTATTTCCTAATCTGGGGTGGTATCTGGGGAGGACAATTGCAATGGTATAAGGACCAAAAACTAGTGCCTGGGCGAGACAGTCAGCTAAGTGGTTTGCCTGAGTCAGAAGAGCCTGCTTTGGTTCCCTATATTGCGAAACTAGGCGAGGATATGAAATCCCTTTTTGAAACGCCGAAAGAAATCCAAATTCTGGATCAAGCCGGTAATCCCATCAAAGCAGGTGACAACAACCGCCGATTTTTTGAAGCCGCTTGGATGCACAAGCTTGGAGATACCTACTATTTGTCCTATTCCACGGGTGACACCCATTACATTGCCTATGCCACCGGCGACAATCCCTATGGTCCATTTACCTATCGGGGTAATGTTCTGAATCCGGTCGAAGGATGGACCAACCATCATTCTATAGTCGAATTTGAAGGTAGATGGTACCTGTTTTACCACGATACTCAGTTGTCGGGGGATACTCCGCTCAGAAACATCAAAATGGCAGAGTTGATTCACAATCCAGATGGGACGATTCAGACCATCGATGCGATGAAAAAATAAAGGTGTGAAGCCGTCAGATTCCTGGCGGCTTTATTTTTTTCGCTCGATCGTATAGCTGACCAAATCACTCAGAGAGGTCTTGTAGACTGAATCCGGAAATTCTTTAAGTATTGCTAGCGCTTCAAGGTAGAACCCATCCATTTTTTCTTTGGCATAGTCCAGTCCGCCGCTCTTTTTAACAAAATCGATCACCTCATTGACTGCTTTTTTGTCTTCGGAGCGGTTGCGGATCAGGTAAATGATTTTCTTCTTGGTGAGCCAGTCGGTGTGGCGAAGGGCATAGATCAGCGGAAGGGTCATTTTCTTTTCCTTGATGTCAATACCTACCGGTTTGCCGATTTCATCGTCCCCGAAATCAAACAAGTCGTCTTTGATCTGGAAAGCCATCCCGACTTTTTCTCCAAAAAGTCTCATTTTCTCAATATCACCGTTTTTACTCCCAACACTGGATGCTCCAACTGAGCAGCAGGAAGCAATCAAACTGGCTGTTTTCTGCCGGATAATCTCGTAATACACTTCCTCATCTACGTCCAGTTTTCTGGCTTTGTAGCTTTGCAACAATTCACCCTCGGACATTTCCTTGACGGCATTGGAAACGATTCGAAGGAGGTTAAAATCCCCGTTGTCTACGCTGAGAAGTAATCCGCGAGAAAGAAGGTAATCCCCAACCAGAACGGCGATTTTGTTTTTCCATAGCGCATTGACCGAAAAAAATCCCCTACGATAGTCCGCATCATCCACCACATCGTCATGGACGAGCGTAGCTGTGTGAAGCAATTCGATCAAAGCAGCACCTCGGTGAGTGGACTCATTGATAGTGCCGCAAACACCCGCCGTCAAAAAAACAAACATCGGGCGCATCTGTTTGCCCTTTCGCTTGACGATGTAATTGGTAATGTGGTCGAGAAGCTTGACCTTACTTTTCATAAAGTCCCTGAACTTATGTTCGAATTGAGCCATTTCGGCTTCAATCGGGACTTGAATTTGTTTTAGGTCTAGTTTCATTGGGGATTAGGTGGCGTAAAAATAATATCCTTTAGCTCATGGGCAAATGATTATCCGAATGACTGTCAATCAAACTGAACATTTGGAAGATCGTTTTGAGCTTTTTCTGTATTTTGTATGAATAGCCTGAAAGTTTAAACCCAAAAACCAACAAAGCCTTATGAAAAACATCAGAATTGAAATTAAATGGGGGATTCTTTTCATCCTGGTCGGGTTGATCTGGATGGTCTTCGAAAAAGCAATGGGTTGGCACGATGTCCACATCGATAAGCATGCCACCTATTCGCTGTTCATTGCACCAATTGCCATTGCCATTTACGTTTTTGCTCTTTTGGATAAAAAGAGAAATTTCTATGGGGGAAAGATGACCTACATGCAGGGTTTTGTTGCCGGGCTGATCATTACCCTGGTGGTCGTGATTTTGAGCCCACTCAGTCAGTACATTACGAGTACCTACATCACTCCGGATTATTTCAAAAATGTAATTGAATATTCCGTTTCCTCCGGCCAAATGGAGCAACAGGCTGCCGAAGAATATTTTAACCTGAAAAGCTACATGATGCAGTCGGTCATCGGTGCGGCAGTGATGGGCTTGATCACTTCCGCAGTGGTGGCTTTGGTAGTTTTTTTTGTCCGTTCAAAACCCTGATTGTATGCCCTTTCTAATGATTTACCTTTGGGAAGGGCATTTTTTCTATCTTTGAGGCCTTTTCATAACCAGCACGCCACTTTGGACGAGAACTACATCAAGCACCGGTATGACCCCATTATTCCCAGCAAGGAAGAGTGGCCGGTGGTGAAATTGGCAAGAGAACGTAAGGAATTCGTCAAGAAAGTAGCTGACTTGGCAGAGTCCAGAGTCTTGGGACTGACCGGTAAAAATCCTGATATTTTAAAGGAAGAATTGGAGACGACGCTTTATCGCGAAAAACTCCGGATCAAACAAAATCCCTGGGCTGTGGATCCGGATGATGAAAGCTTATTTTGGAATGAGGTAAAAACCTCCTTGCTCCAAGTCAATACAGATTCATCCCTTGACAAAGCCAAAAGATTTCAGGCCTACCAGGAGATTCTCCACAGTATCACTTCCCGATACGCGGAGGAAATTGCTTCCAATTTCAAAGCCTCCCATTACAAGTTTACCAGAAGGGTGGTTACGTATGGCTTTTCCCGCCTGCTCAACGCGGCAAGAGTGAAAGGCTTCAAGTCCATTTTCAGTAATCAATACACCCTTCAGGACAAAATTCAGATTACCGGCCAGACGGATCAAATCCGTGACCTAGCTACCAAAGGTACGATAGTGATGGTTCCTACCCATTTTTCGAATCTTGACAGCATCTTGATTGGATGGATTATTTCCGTTTTGGGAATGCCGCCTTTTATCTATGGAGCCGGGTTGAATCTTTTCAATATTTCGATTTTCGCCTATTTCATGAATGCGCTCGGGGCATACAAGGTTGATCGGAGGAAGAAGAACCTGATGTACCTCGAAACGCTTAAAACCTATTCTAAAGAAGCGATCCAGTTTGGCTGCCACAGTTTGTTTTTCCCCGGAGGAACGCGCTCTCGCAGCGGGATGATCGAATCCAAGCTGAAACTGGGACTTTTGAGCACCGCAATTGAAGCCCAGCGGGCGAATTTCCAGAATGGAATAAGCGATATCTCGGGCAAGATCTTCATCGTACCTGTGACGATCAATTATCACTTCGTTTTGGAAGCTCCGGGATTGATTCAGGAGCATCTGAGTTTGACCGGACAGGAACGATACTACAAGGAAAATGACGAGTTTTCGACCTCCTACAAGATCTCGAAGTTTTTGTTCAAATTCTTTACCAAGGGATCCGATATCTCAGTTTCGATAGGTAAGGCGATGGACGTGCTGGGTAATTATGTGGATCAAAATGGAAACAGTCTGGACAAACGGGGAAGAAAGATTGATACCCGGGATTATTTCATCTCAGATGGCAAAATCACCGTGGACCAGCAGCGGGAAGAGGAATATACCAATATGCTCGGCAAGCGGATAGTTGAAGAATTCCACCTCATCAACAGGGTATTCAGCTCACATTTGGTTTCATTTGTAGCTTTTGAAATTATCAGATCAAAGAACGTTAAGCTGGATATTTTTGACTTAATCCGATTGCCAGAGGAGGATATTGTAATTCCCTTTGAAGAATTCAAATCAATCTGTCAAATGGTTTTGAACAGGATTTTTGAGCTTAAGGCTCAGGGTAAAATTGATGCTGCGCCGCACCTAAGCAGGCCAATGGATGAGATCATCTCCCATGGAATCGACAATGTGGGGATGTACCATGCCAAGCGGCCTTTGGTCAGAGACAAAGAGGGGAACATTGCTACAGAGGATATGAGTTTGCTCTATTTTTATCACAACAGATTACACGGATATGGCCTTGAGAAACTCTTCTAAGCCCAAGAAAATCGGGGTAGTCGGCGTCGGAAGTTTTGGGACAGCTATTGCCAATATGCTTGCTGAAAAAAGCGACGTGATGGTCTATGCCCGAAAGGAAGAAGTGGTAGCAGAGATCAATTCCGTTCATATGGTGGCTGGAAGGGAATTGAACCCCGGAATTCAGGCAACAAGTGACCCTGAGAAGCTCTGTAAAATTTGCGATATTTTGTTCTTTATGGTTCCTTCAACAGGGTTTTTGGAGGCGGTCAGAAATTTTGCGCCATTCCTTTATCCCTACCATATGATAATTCATGGGACCAAAGGACTAGCTCTCAACCTTGCTCCGGGAGAAAATCTTGATACCGTTAAAAAATTAAAACGAAGTCAGATTTTGACGATGAGTGAGGTGATCCTCCAGGAGACGGTGGCTATCCGTGTCGGATGTCTCGCAGGTCCGAATATTTCCAAAGAACTCATTCTTGATCAGCCAGCGGCCACAGTGGTTGCGAGCAAATACAATGAGGTGATTTTGGAAGGCCAAAGATTGCTTCGCTCAGAGCGCTTTCAGGTCTATGGAAATTCGGATATTATCGGAGTCGAGCTCAGTGGGGTTTTGAAAAACATCATTGCGATTGCCTCCGGAGCTTTGGCAGGATTAGGTTTGGGAGAAAATGCGAAGGGATTGTTGATTTCCAGAGGAATGGTAGAAATGGTTCACCTGAGCAAAGCCCTGGGAGGTAGCGTACAGTCGGTGATGGGATTGGCTGGGATCGGTGATTTGGTAACGACCTGCAATTCAGTGGACTCCCGAAATTTCACAGTTGGATTCCGTCTTGCAAAAGGGGAATCGCTTGATCAGATTTTGGCTACAATGGACGAAGTGGCTGAAGGTGTCAATACTGTGAGGATCATCGATTCATTTATCAAGACTGTAGGAATCCGTGCTCCGATCACTGAAAATCTCCATCGGGTGCTTTTCGAAGATCTCTCGATTGAAGATGCACTTCAGTTCCTGATGAAATATCCGTTTAGTGTGGATGTGGATTTTGTTTGATCATTACTTTGGTCTCTAAGTTCTTATATTCTTAAATTGGATTCCTGGGAATCAGGTTTTTGACTAAGGAGGAGAGCAACAGGATACGCCAAGAGGAATTTTTAGCGATGTCTCCAGGAGATCGTTTCATGTCTTTTTTAGATTTAAGCCGAAGAGTAAACCGGCTTTTTCCATCCAGTATTTCTTTTGAAGAAAGAACCAAAGGGAATTATATTTTGAAGCGAAAAAAATGAGTCAAAGTTTCCACATTTAACTTCACTCGGAAATAGATTTGAAGGAACGTATTGGAGGCCTAGTTACAACCCTGAGCAAAAAAAAGCCTCCAGGGTTTCCCGGAGGCCTTGATTCCTAAAGTCGCCAATTAGTTGACAGGTAGAATTTTCACCAAAAGTCCAGTAGCCTCAGTGATGGCGTAGATGTAGCCATCGGGGCTTTCGGCTACTTGGCGTACTCGGCCAATGCCAGGAAGCAGTTTTTCTTCAGCGACATGTTTCCCGTCCTTCAACACTACTCTTGCAATGTGTTGTTTCGCAAGTGCTCCAACCAGGATGTTGCCTTTCCAATTGGGGTATTTGTCAGAGGTTACGACCGTGACGCCGCTGGTAGCGATAGATGGTACCCAATAGTGAATGGGTTGTTCCATGCCTGGTTTTTCGGAAGTCTCAGCCAAGATGGTATTGTTGTAATTGATCCCATAGGAGATCACCGGCCAACCATAGTTTTTGCCTTTTTCGATGATGTTCAATTCGTCACCGCCTCTCGGACCATGTTCGGTTTCCCAAAGGACATTGTTTGCTTTGTCAAAGTACAAGCCCTGAGGATTTCTGTTGCCATAAGACCAGATTGAAGCAACGGCACCAGTCGAATCCACAAAAGGATTGTCAGCAGGAATTGTTCCGTCATCATTTACGCGGTGGACTTTGCCATGAGCATTGGTCAGATCTTGGGCATTCATCGGGATGTTGCCTTTGTCCCCGTTAGAGAAGTACATGAAGCCTTCGTTGTCAAATACGATTCGGCTGCCGAAGTGACGGCCTCCCTTCCAAGGTGGTCCAGCTGTGATCAGATCTTCTTGCTGGACGGCGGTGTTACCTTCAAGTTTGAACCTCATGATGGTAGTGGCACCTGTACTGTCTTCGAAATTTTTGGCGTAAGCAATGTAAATCCAGCCATTCTCAGCATACTTTGGATGAACAGCCACGTCAAGCAAACCTGCCTGATTCACCGCATGTACGGCGGGTAATCCCTGGATTTTTTCACCGGTAAAAGCGTCGTCTTTAAAAATCAGGATTTCTCCTTTTCTCTCAGTGACCAGCATTCTGCCATCTGAAAGCCAGGTCATTCCCCATGGATTTTCAAATTCGGTAAAGAGTGTGTCAACTTTGATCAGCATCCTTTCGGTCTGCGTGGTAAAAGCCACGTCATTCGATGCAACTTCAGTTTCTTTGGGTGCGCAGGAAGTTCCTAGTGAAACTGTCCCCGCAAGAATTACAATAGATAAATAATGTTTGTTTAAAGACATATTTTCGGGATTTTTCAGAGTGTAAGTTAATGCGAAAGTTTCGGATTCAGAATATAATCTTGTTTAACGGCTCTATCCCGTGATTTCTGTTTCTGAAATTTGAACCAATTGCTCTGCATCTTCAACCATCAATGCCGAACCAATAAACAGGGGAGTTCTTTGATGTAGGTCTTCGGGCTGAATATCCAAAATGCGCTGCTTTCCGTCACTTGCTTTTCCCCCTGCCTGCTCAATGATGAAGGCCAGTGCATTTGCCTCGTATAGAAGGCGAAGCTTTCCGTTTGGGTTTTTCAAGGTTGCCGGATAAAGGTAAATTCCTCCTTTCAGGAGATTTCTGTGAAAGTCCGCCACCAAGCTTCCGATATAGCGGGATTGATAGTGTTTTTCCTTGCAGCTTTTTACAAAGGAAGTTATCCCAGATTGCCACTCGTATTCCAATCCTTCGTTGATGGAATAAATTGTTCCGGTTTGAGGAGCCTGAATATTGGGGTGGGAAAGGAAAAATTCACCCAAACTCGCCTCGTAAGTAAACCCGTTAGTCCCGAAACCGGTGGTATAAACCAGCATCGTGGAAGATCCATAAAGCACATACCCCGCAGCGACCTGTTGATTGCCGGGCTGCATGATATCCTCCGAAGTGATCGGACTTCCAACCGGAGTTTTTCTTCGATAAATCGAAAAAATTGTCCCAATGCTGATGTTCACATCAATATTGGAACTGCCGTCAAGTGGATCGATGGCGACCACATATTTGCCGGAATTGTTTTGCAGATCGATCACATCATCCTCTTCTTCCGAAACAATGGCACAAACTTCGCCGCCTTTGCTCAAGGCACGCATAAAACGGATGTTGGCAATGACATCAAGCTTTTGCTGCTCTTCACCTTGGATATTGGTTTGGCCAAAAGCACCGCCTATATTGGACAGACCGGCACGGTTAGTTTCGCGATTGACTATCTTAGCCGCAAGAGCAATGTCCCGTAAAAGTTGGGACAATTCTCCCGAAGCAAATGGGAAATCGCTTTGTTTGAGTTTGATAAATCGGTCTAGCGTAACTCCGACTGAATAGGCCAGGTTACTTTGATCTGGTTGATAAGGTAAGGTTTTCATTCTATTCTCAGAAAAGTACAATAATTGGGTTTATACCCACGAAAATTAGGAATTATTTCTTATGGCAAAAACCTTGATCTATAAATTTGGCGGAGCCTCTGTCAAAGATAGCGCAGCAGTCAAAAACTTAACAGAAATTCTCCGTAATCGATTGCGAAAAAACATGGTTGTTGTGGTTTCGGCAATGGGAAAAACTACCAACAGTCTGGAATCCATCCTTTCTAAAAAGTTAAACGGAGAAGATTTTTCTGAAAATAGTGCAATTTTAAAATTATTTCATCAGGAAATTTGTCGGGAATTGTTCCCGGAGGGGCATTCGGTTTTCCCCCAACTGGACAATCTTTTTTTTCACTTGAACAACCTTTTAGAAAAAAAGCTTTCCAGAGAAAATTACGACGAGTTCTATGACAGTATCGTAGGTTTTGGAGAACTGGTTTCTTCCCGGATTGTGGCAGAATACCTGTGTTCTCAAAGTTTAATCGTCCTTTGGCAAGATGCCCGGGAAGTGATTCACACAGATTCTGATTTTCGCTTTGCAAAAATCGACTGGGAGAAAACGAGAAATTCCTGTCAGGCAAGCTGGAAACCGATCCTGGAGAATTTTCCGATTTTGACCCAAGGATTTATTGGTTCGGACCCAAAAGGCAGATCAACGACTTTGGGAAGGGAAGGGTCGGATTTTACGGCTGCTATCTTGGCCAAAAGTTTGGATGCCGGGTCTGTAACGATTTGGAAAGATGTTCCAGGAGTACTCAATGCCGACCCTAAACTTTTTCCAAATACCAGGAAGTTTGAGGAATTGGGCTATCGTGAAGCAGCTGAGATGACTTATTTCGGGGCTTCGGTAATTCACCCAAAGACAATAAAGCCTCTGGCAAATGCCGGAATTCCGCTTTTTGTAAAGTCATTTCTGGATCCGGAAGCTCCCGGAACAAAGATTCATGCCAATGCCGCGTCACACCATGTTCCGACAATTGTTTTGAAGAAAGACCAAATCCTAGTGAGTTTCAAAGTGACGGATTTTACCTTCATCGAGGAAAAACACATTCACAGGGTCTATGAGCAACTTCAGGCCTTGAAACTCCGGGTGAATATGCTTCAGCTTTCGGCTATCAGTATTTCCATTGTGATTGATGCTCAGCTTTTCAAACTGGAACAATTGCTTGAAAAACTAAAATCGGAATTTGAGATCCGATACAACGAAGGACTGGAGCTTTTGACGATTTTACATCCCAAGCAGGAGGAAATTCCTACTTTTCTTGAAGGATTTGAAATTCTGTTAGAGCAGGCTTCCAGGAATACCTTTCAGGTAGTTCGTCGGAAAGTCTGACCGAATTTTTCAAGTCTCAAAATCCCAAGATGAATTCACTCAGGGATTTTTATAAATTGAGAAAAACAAACTCTTAAGCCACCCATCCGATGAGCACCAGAAGAATTTTTCTCCAAAAAGCCGGACTTTCCACTTTAGCCCTGAGCCTGCCATTTGCAAATTCACTTTCAGCTATGAATACTGACAAAGAAGACAAAGTCCTCCGAGTGGCCATCATGGGGCTCGGAAGCTACGGAACCCGTGTCGCGGAAGCCATGAAAGACTGCAAACGCGCCAAATTGGTTGGAGTCGTAAGTGGGACGCCTTCGAAGGTGGAAACCTGGAAGCAGAAATATGGGATTCCAGACAAAAACTGCTACAACTACGAAACCTTCGATCAGATCAAGGACAACCCGGACATCGATGTGGTCTACATGACTACGCCAAATTCCCTTCACAAGCCACATTGCCTCAGTATCGCAGCGGCAGGTAAGCATGTGATCAGTGAAAAGCCGATGGCGCTCAATGCTGCTGAAGGCCGGGAAATGGTAGCTTCATGTAAGAAAGCCGGGGTTCATTTGCTAGTTGGCTATCGCATGCACTTTGAAGCGAAAACGCTGGAGGTGGTTCGTCAGCAAAGAGCCGGTGAGTTTGGAAAAACCTTGTTTTTTCAGGGCCTGAGTGGATTTATAATCGGGGATCCGACACAATGGAGACTTGATCCTGCACTTGCAGGCGGAGGTGCCATGATGGACATCGGAGTCTATTCGATCAATGGGGCGAGGTATATGTTGGGAGAAGAGCCGACTTGGATTACAGCCCAAGAGGTGAAGACCGACCCTGTCAAATTCAAAGAAGGTGTGGATGAGACGATTACTTTTCAGATGGGCTTTCCTTCGGGTGCAGTAGCCTCTTGCCTCTCAACCTACAGTCTAAACAATCTAGATAAGTTTTACCTAAACGGGACCAAAGGATTTGCAGAAATGCAGCCTTCTACAGGCTATGGTCCGATCAAAGCTTGGACCAACAAAGGCCCAATCGAAGCAGAGCATATCACCCATCAGACGACTCAAATGGATGAAATGGCTGCGATTATTTTGGATGGGAAAAAGCCGCTAATACCTGTGGATGGGGAAGAAGGATTGAAGGATTTGGTGATTGTGGATGCGATCTACGCCGCTGCCAAATCTGGAGAGAAAATCAAGTTGGGATAGACTTTGATTTTATTGGGATTAATAAGGCGGCTGGTCAGGATTTATAGTCAGCTGCATAAAAACCAGATTCAGCCATTTGCCAAACTTGAAGGCAACTTCTGGAAATCTTGCGACTTCCTTGAACCCCAATCTTTCGTGAAAGCGGTAGCTGCCAAGATTCTCTGAATCCATTCCGGCTATCATCACATGATATCCTTGATCAGTGGCAATTTGTATGAGCTGTCTCATCATTTCAGAGCCCAAGCCTTGACCTTGGGCTTTTTTGTTGAGATAGATGGAATGCTCAATAGTTCTGCGATAGCCTGGTTTGGCGCGGAACATCCCATAGGTGGCATAGGCACAGACTTCGTCTCCTATTGTTCCAACCAAGACTGGAAATCCCGCCGAAAGTTTATCCTCGAACAGTTTCTCAACCTCTTCCAGTGGCTTGGGGTCATAATCATAATTATGAAAAGTGTTCAGTATAGCATCGTTGATGATATCCCGGATTGCCGGAGCATCATTTTTGTGGTAGGGTCGGATTTGAAAGCTCATTATTGAAAACGTTTGAGGATTTTTTCAATTCCCGGCAAGTATGCAGTGCCAAAGAGATTCAAGTGAACCAATAAGGGATAGAGATTGTAGATTCCCATCCGGCTTTCGAAGTCAGGTTCTAATGGGTTTATAGAATCGTAGGCCTCGTAAAATCTGGAATCAAATCCTCCAAAAAGCCTGGAAAAGGCCAAATCCATTTCTCTGTGTCCATAATAAACCGCCGGATCGATCAGACAGGGTTGGCCTTCACCGTCGCAAATTACATTTCCGGACCAAAGATCCCCATGAAGTAGAACTGGCTTTTCCTTCGGGAAAATGGAGTCAAGTTTAGGGTAAATGGCTTGGAATTTTTTCAAGAAATCCAATGGAATCAATCGGTCGAAATAAGATCTTCCCAGCATAGGTTCGAGCCGTTGTTCGATGAAAAAGTCCAGCCAAGTGTCAAACTGATGGTTTTTTTGGTGTAAAGAGGCGATGTAATTATCCGTTTCAAGGCCAAATTTCTTGGCTTTATTGAGGTGCAGTTGAGCTAGCCCCAGCCCTAAATTTTCCCAATAATTCAACTGTTGCCGGGCGGAAGGAATAAACTCGGAAAGCAGGTAATTGTAATCCTCGATTCTCCCGTGCCCGAAGGTTTGGGGGATTTTCAGGAAAGTCGATTTGCGCAGGAGTTGAAGCCCTTCAGCTTCCTTGACGAGGATTTTTTTTTCGTGATCGAAGTTGAGCTTTAGGAAAAAAATGCCCTCCGAGGTTTCAAGTCTGATTCCCTGATTGTGATTGCCCGCTGCGATCAAACTCGCGGATTTCAATTGGGCCATCGGACCCAGTGTTTCAAGAATTACCTGTTCGTAGATCTCGTGCTGATCAAGCATAGAGTTGATGGACCTCTTTGATTTTTGTCAGGAAGCTTTCGATAGATTCATCCAGGATCTGAAAGATCTCATCAAAGCCTTCCTCCCCCCCATAATAAGGGTCAGGAACAGGCAGTCCCTCCCATCCAGCCACAAAATCCCGCATAAGAAATATGTCTTTTTCAGGGAAATTGTACTTGATTTTCAGGTTGTTGAGATTGCGCAGGTTATTATCATCCATCGCGATGATGTAATTGAAATCCCTGAAATCGGTCCGGTTGACCTGGCGGCCCCGATGCGTGATAGTTAGTCCTTTGCGATTGGCGCATTTGATTGATCTCTCATCAGGAAGCTCCCCAATGTGATAGTCAGAAGTGCCTGCACTGTCGGATTTGAATTTACGTGACAACCCCAAAGCCTGGATTTTATGGTTAAAAATGGCCTCAGCAAGCGGAGATCGACAAATATTTCCCAAACAGACGAATAGAACTTTAATCATATAAAGGAATCAACAAGTGTTGATTTAAGGCTATTTATTAAGTAGGTAAGCTTTGAAAGTAAATATTTTTTAGGGCATTTTCACAAGGGCAAATTCAATTTTGCCATTTTTTTTTATCGGATTTTAAAAATCCCTCATTTTAAGAAAAAATGCAGATTTGAGTTTGAATGGCTATTTTTGAAGGATGAATTTGCTTTACCGCCTGATTTTATTTCTTGTTCCGGGTATTTTGTACTTGTTAAGGCCCTTTTCTACAAAGCTGAATCATTTTTTGGAAGGTCGGAAATATATTTTTTCAAATTTGGAAAATTTCCGGAATTCAAATGCCGGTCCGCTAGCTTGGTTTCATGTGGCCTCTTTGGGAGAATACGAGCAAGCCCGTCCGGTAATTGCTTCTCTAAAAACCAAAAGACCCGAATTAGCCATTTTGGTAAGCTTTTTCAGCCCTTCAGGATATGATCATGTGATCAAAAAGCCGCAGCCTGATGTGGATTTCATCACTTATTTGCCCTTGGATAGGAAAAGCTTTGCTGAAAAGTTTGTAGAAATATTGAACCCCGAACTTGCATTTTTTGTCAAATACGATCTTTGGTATCATCATATTCAGGCCCTTAAAAAGCGCCAAAAACCTGTCTTTTTGATTTCCGCAAGTTTGCGAGAGGATCATAGTTTTTTTGGCTTTTTTGGATTCTTTTTTCGTCAAAATCTATTTGTCATGGATTGGATTTTTACCCAAAACCAAAAGAGCCTTGAACTGTTGAAAAGCATTGGATATGCCAAAACCTCTCTGGCGGGAGATACCCGATTTGATCGGGTGGAGGCTACTGCAACTTCCCCAAAGGAGCTGCCTGAAATCAGAGATTGGGTTGGAAATCGGCAGGTTATTGTTGTGGGTTCGGCTTGGGAAGAGGATATGAAGCTTCTGATTCCTTTGATCAATTCCCGGCCCGAATCCCGCTGGATCATTGCCCCTCATGACTTGAATCCCGAACCAATAGATCGCTGGAGAAATCAGTTGCAGTCAGAATCCAAGAAATATTCCGAATGGAATCCTTCTGATACCAATTCGGTGCTTTTCATAGATAACATTGGGATGCTTTCTTCCCTTTACCAGTTTGCCAAAATAGCCTATGTGGGCGGTGCCTTTGGAAAGGGACTTCACAATATTCTCGAGCCCCTTGGCTTTGGAAAGCCGGTGATTTTCGGAAAAGTCAAAAAGGCCTCCAAATTTCCTGAAGCAGAACAAAGCGTTTTAGAGGGTTGTGGGTTTTCTGTATCGGATGAAAAATCCCTTTTGGAAATTTTTGAGAAATTGGAGAAACCGGATTTTTACAATAAATCCGTCGATTCTGCCCAAAATTGGGTAAAATCGAACCTTGGCGCGGCAAATCGGATTGTCGATAAAGTAACAGAGTTAATCCCAAAAAAATGAAAGGCAGAGTCATCAAGTCCACCGGAAGCTGGTATATCGTTCAAGTAGAAGGGAAAGTGATTTCGGCCAGACTGAAGGGGAAGTTTAAACAGGACGAACTCAAATTGACCAACCCCATCGCGGTAGGGGACTGGGTGGAGCTGGAAAAGGAGGCTGGACAAGAAACTGCGGTCATCTCTGAGATTTTGCCAAGAGAAAACTACGTGATCCGAAAATCCACCCGAAAGCAGCATTTTTCACACATCATTGCGAGCAATTTGGATCAGGCGATTTTAGTCATCACCATGAAAAAGCCCAGAACTTCGCTTGGATTTATCGACCGTTTTTTAGTCAGCACTGAGAGTTTTAGGATTCCAGCGATCTTGGTTGTAAACAAAATGGACCAGTTGGAAGGGGAGGATGAGGCAGAATGGCTTCAGGATATTCATGAGATCTATGAACCTCTGGGATACTCGGTTTTAGAAGTTTCCGCCTTAATGGAGCAAGGCCTGAAGGAAAAGTTTTTGCCATTTATCCAGGGGAGGTCCAGTTTGATTGCAGGACATTCCGGAGTGGGAAAATCAACACTTTTGAACGCATTGGTTCCCGAAGCAAAGCAAGATACCAAGGAGATTTCAGGATACAGCGCCAAAGGAGTCCATACGACCACTTTTGCGGAGCTTTTTTCAATTGCAGAAGGTGGAGATTTGATCGATACTCCCGGGATTAAAGAGTTTGGAATTTTGGATGTTGAGGAAAACGAACTTTCCCACTTTTTCCCTGAGATGAGAAAATACCTCGGGCAATGCAAATACAATAACTGCACCCATATCAACGAGCCCGGATGTGTTGTGCTGCAAAAACTAGAGCAAGGATTTATCCATCCCTATCGGTACCAAAACTATGTGAATATTCTCCACGAGGAGGACAGTCACCGTTGATTGGCTTTGAATCCAATGCAAATTGGACTAATTTTCATTTTTCAAAATCATCCTATGAGCGAAGTACTCAATCATAAGCAAGTCGGGCAAAAAATCACCCGAATGGCTTTCGAAATTTATGAGCGTAATGTGAATTCTTCCGGAGTTGTATTTGCAGGAATTACCGGTATGGGCATGAGCTTGGCTAAGTTATTGGCCGATGAGTTGAAGCGGATTTCCCCAGTCAAGGTGGAATTGGTAGAGGTGATTTTGGACAAAAAGGCAGTTTCCAAATCAGAAATTGAATTGTCTAAATCCCTGGATCTGATCAATAAGACCATTATTTTGGTAGATGATGTGCTCAATACCGGCAAAACATTGGTCTATGCAATGAAGCCATTTCTGGATCAGGAAATTCAAAAAATGGAAATCGCCGTATTGGTCAACCGCAGCCATGGACTTTTTCCGGTAAGGCCTGATTACACCGGTTTTGAACTTTCCACCACTTTCAATGAGCACATTCGAGTGGATGTCTCAGGCCCACAACATTCTGTCCAGCTACACTAATCCAATGTCTGTACATTCCTCAGCGAATCTCAAGCGTATTACCACTCATACCCTACAGGAAATGAAAATCCGTGGGGAAAAAATCTCCATGCTCACAGCATACGATTACTCCATGGCTAAAATCGTGGATGAAGCTGGCATTGACATCATTTTGGTGGGAGACTCGGCTTCCAATGTAATGGCTGGTCACGAGACTACACTGCCGATTACCTTGGACCAAATGATATATCATGCCTCTGCTGTGGTCAGAGCGGTGAAGCGGGCATTTGTGGTTGTGGATATTCCATTTGGAAATTACCAGGGTAACAGCTCAGAGGCACTAAGATCAGCTATCCGAATCATGAAAGAATCCGGTGCTCATTCTGTCAAAGTTGAAGGCGGCTCAGAAATCCGAGAATCTGTGGTCAGAATACTCAGTGCAGGAGTTCCTGTCATGGGACATTTGGGACTTACACCTCAGTCGATTTATAAATTCGGAACTTACACTGTTCGGGCCAAAGAGGATGCCGAAGCACAGAAACTCCTCGAGGATGCGAAAATGTTGGAAGAATGTGGCTGCTACGCGATAGTTTTGGAGAAAATTCCTGCTTCATTGGCCAAAAAAGTGGCTGAAGCTGTAGCCATTCCAGTGATTGGAATCGGTGCAGGTGGGGGAGTTGATGGACAGGTTTTGGTCATGCATGACATGCTTGGGATCACACAGGAGTTCAAACCTCGTTTTTTGCGTCAATATGCGGATTTGCAGTCGGTCATGAAGGACGCATTCAAAAGGTATATCAAAGACGTGAAGGGAAAAGATTTTCCAAATGAGTCGGAGAGTTACTGAACTTTAAATTCAATAAGAGCGAAACACCTTTCTGAGGTGTTTTTTTTTGCCCATCCAAATACGGCAAATGGCGTATTCCCTACCACTTTGACTCCAGTTAGCTTTGATCAAAAATCTTTTTATCATGAAAAAACTACACAAATTCACCCGAATTGTATTCCTCTTAGGCCTCTTTGCCCTTGGGATTCCAAACCTTGGTTTTGCTCAGGAACCCGCCTGGAAATTGGTCCTGGAAAAGGAAATCGAATGGACTCTTCATACCTCCAATAAGATCCTACTGGTAGGTACATCGGATTGGGGACTGCATGGCATCGATGCCAATTCAGGAAAATTGCTTTGGTCCAATGAAGACCTTTACAACTCTGCCAAAGCCTTGAAAGGTCCGGATGGCAAGAAAGTCGGATACACCTCAGACCTGATCCGGGTGCTTCATGATCCCACTGACGAGTTGGTCTCTGACTTTGCCATCGTCAAGTACACAGACAATATCGCGGTCAAAAACTTTGTGGTGATCAACATCCGCACGGGCGAATTGGTTATGAATCCCAAAATGGCAGGAATGCCAGTGGTTAAAGTAATTGGTCCGGAGATCGCTACCTTTCATTACGACGGATCAGATTACATCCCTGACCTAAAGGGAGTCGTGATCACCGCAAGCTGGGAGGATTTGGCTACTGCCGGCAAACCTTACATGCAGGTAACTAAGTTTGTGGACTTGGAATCCGGCAAAGTTTCCTGGGAAAATAACCAGGTTTCATCCAAGTTTTTGCCAGTGTTGACCGATGACAAAAACCTGATTTTCATCGGAGAAAAAACTGCCGCTAAAATCGATGCAAAGACCGGACAACCGATCTGGTCCATCGAAGTGGCGGATAAAAAGAACAATTTTGAGGCTTTTGATGCCAATATTCGTTTGACTGAGGGCTATTTCTACCAGAAAAAAGGGAATCAGGGAGTAGTGACTGCAGTTGATCTGAAGACCGGAAAATCACTCTGGGAAAAACCCCTGGCCACTAAAGATGCTCCCGTGCTTACTGCCGAAAATTTTGGGGTAATTGTCGCAGACGAGAAGAATTTTACCCTGATGGAAGCTGAGACAGGCAATACCAAATGGACTGCCAAAAAATTGAGTGGTGTGGTGGTTGACCTTGGCAAAGACTGGGGCATAGCTGTCGGTGAAAAAGACAAATACCTGACTGTGCTAGACAAAAATACAGGAGAGGAAAAGTGGTCCGAAAAAGTGAAAGGAATCCGGATTGACCAACTGACCGGGGCTGGATTGATGTTCACCAACGAAGATGGAAGTGTGGGACTGTTTGGGTTTGATGGTAAACCAGTATGGAGCGAAAAAGACATGATCAAGGGCCCTGGCGTATTGAGAGCCAAGCCGTCACTGGATCAGGAGGTCTTTTATGCAGACGAGAAAATTTACCATGTCAATCTGGTAACTGGAGAGAAAAAAGTCATCATCGACAAAGTTGAATTTGAAGAAAAAGAAGTACCGGATAATTTGGAATTCACCGGTTCAAACTTTGTTCTTTCGTCCAGCCAAAATATGCTTGGATTTGACGAAAACGGCACCATTCTGTATCAGGATCATTGGGCTTCTCCAAAAACCAGCTTGGCAGGAAGGATAGCCATGAGAACAATGCAGGTGGCAATGGTGGCTATGGCTTCAGCTGCTGCATACAATCAGGGATATGCAGGAAACAATACTTCGCTTGGAAAGCAATACGGAAATCAGCGGGAGTTTTTCGAAGACATGTCAAGTGCCTTTGGCGATGTAGCCAATCAGCGGTTTAAAGCATCACTCAACAAGGGATTATACAGCTTTATCCTAACTGATGTTGGAGAAGGCGTTGGCTTGGTGAAAGTGGACAAGGTAAATGGCAAAGAGGAAGGGAAAATTGTCCTGAATGACAAAGAGCCGATCTACGATTCAGATCCGGAGAATGGAATGATTTTTTACAAGCCTACCAAGAAGGAAGTCTTTGGGTATGTGTTTTAAGCGTATATAACCTAAAATGAAAAAATCCCGGCTTTAGGGATTTTTTCATTTTAGTCAAATTAGATTGCCGATTGATGAAAGCATCAACTTTTGAGTTCTTCCTTCTTTTGCTTCACCCTTAGCATAAAATCACTCAGCACATTCATGTAATTGATAAAGGCGTCGTAAGGAGTATCGTATGGGCTGAAATACTCGTGGACAGAGCCATCGGAAAAGAATTTGGTACACATGTAGTAAAAGTGATCCGAGGTCTGCAAATATCCCCAGTCACGCTTGATTTCCGGATCATCCAGGTCTTTGACGAGTTTTTCAAGTTCATACAGTCGGTCAAAAGCTTCGTCCTGCATATCATTGCCGAGCCAGGCTGTCAAATCCCGTTCTTCATCTGCCCAAGAAATGGGTACAGGCACGTGGATTTTGCTCACCGGAGCCACTTTAGCGGCTACTTCCGAAGGTGTGGAAAAGGTGAAACTGGAATGATTCAGGACAGCTTCTGGAAGGTGTCGCATAAATTCAAAGATTCCAGTCTCGGCCCACTGGTGTTCCCCGAATGTTTCATAATCCATGAATAGGTTCAGAACCTGCTCCTCCTTGGGAATTGCGTTGATCCATTTGACGAATTTTTCAGTGGTCAAAGGAAAATCAGCCCAGGTTTTGTTGCTGAAGCGAAAAGCGATGTCATCCGAAAGCAGGAAGTTTTTGAGCAAAACTTTCAGTTTGGGCTCGATTGCGTTGGAGTAGACGTAATTGGGGCTTTTCCAGCCCAGAATATGCTTGGCTCCTTCGGTCAAAACTGCCTCATAGCCTAGTTCTGCCACCATTGCACCGATCTGATCAGAATAGATTAATTCAGTATTTCTGAAGACTTTTGGTGTATATCCATTGAATAGTTCCTTGATACGGTCCTGGTGTTTTTTGACCAAACTGTGAAATTCTTCTTTGCTTTTCAGAGCCGCAAGTGAGTGAGTGTAGGTTTCATTCAACAGTTCGACCTGGCCTGTAGCCACCAGCTTCTGGAAACTTTCCAAAACATCAGGTGCATAGGCTTCCATTTGATCCAGGAAGGTGCCGGATAGCGAAAATGCCACTTTAAATTTCCCCTGATATCGGTGAATCAGCTCTAGCAGAAGGGAATTCATAGGTAAATAGCACTTCTGAGCTACTTTGCGAATCACGTTTCGATTTAAGAAATCATCCCAATAATGGTGGTCTTCCCCAATGTCAAAAAATCGGTACGGTTTCAATCGAAAAGGCTGATGCACCTGAAAGTAAAAGCAGATGGTTCTCATGATCGTTCGGCTAAAGTTTTTTCGTAGACAGTTACTAATTTGGCAGCCACATGCTCCCATTTCAATTTCTTCAATTCCTCGCTCCCTAGTTCTTTGAACATTCGGGATATCCCGTCATAGTGGAGGAGGGCAAAAATGGCATCCGCCATCGCATCCACATCCCAAAAATCGACTTTGATTGCATTTCTTAATACCTCGGCAACACCGGATTGCTTCGAGATAATAACCGGTGTATTGTGTCGGACTGCCTCAAGCGGAGCAATGCCAAATGGTTCTGACACGGATGGCATCACATAGACATCGGATATGGCATACATGTGGTCTACATCGTCTCCTTTTAGAAATCCGGTGAAGTGGAATCTGGTTGCCATTCTCAATTCGGCCACGCGATCGATCATTCTATTGAGCAAATCTCCATTACCTGCCATCACAAAGCGGACATTGGGATCCCGGTCAATGACTTTTTTGGCAGCCTCCACAAAGTATTCCGGACCTTTCTGGAAAGTAATCCGACCCAGAAAAGTCACAATTTTTTCAGGGACTTTTTTCTCGTATTCAGATTTGATAATACTGGCATCCAATACGGCATTGTGAAGCACGGTCACCTTACTGGCCGGAACACCGTATTTTCTCACCAAAATATTCTTGGTAAGCTGACTTACTGCAACGATGTGGTCTGCCGCATGCATTCCTGCCCGCTCAATGTCGTAGACAGGTTGATTTACACTTTCACCCGATCGGTCATATTCGGTGGCATGCACGTGGACTACCAGGGGTTTTCCGCTGATTTCTTTTGCTGCGATTCCTGCAGGAAAAGCCAGCCAATCGTGAGCATGAATGATGTCAAAATTGTTCTTGTCCCGGGCGATTTGTGCAGCAACCAATGCATATCGGGACACTTCCTCCATCAGGTTTTTACCGTACTTTCCGCTGAATTCAAACTTGTTGGAAAAGATGCTTTCATCCACGTCGGTACGGTCGTGGATGGCATAATCGGTGAATCTCTTAAATTCCTCAGGGCCCAAATAGGGCACCAGAAAACTGCTGACTTCCAGATAGGTGAGGTTTTTCCAGAATTTCTTGAATCGCTTTTCTCGGTAATCTATCCTTACGTCGCTGGCATTGACAAAATCAGCCAAAGGTTCTTCATCGCCCCAAAGTTTGGGCACAACAAAGATCACCTGCTGGTTATGGTGGTTCATTCCTTTTACCAAGCCATAACAAGCCGTGCCTAATCCTCCGGAAATATGAGGTGGGAATTCCCACCCAAACATTAACACCTTCATAAAAAAGTCATTTTAAATCCTTTTGACTAAGTCCATCATTCTAAGCAATTCTGCCACACTCCAAGCCTGGGAAACGGACCCTTTAGGCCGGTGAGGAGGGTCCCCGTCATAAATCTCAGCCACCGTTCCGATTCCATATTGGGTCATGACTCCGTCAAAACCTTTAATTATTTTCTGGACAAAGTTTTTTGCAGCTTTTCCATGGAGCTTAAGATATCCTTCCGCAAAATGCCCCAACAACCAAGCCCAGACTGTTCCATTGTGATAGGCATGGTCTCTGCTGATCTGATTCCCAAAATAATAGCCCTTGTATCCTGGATCATCAGGTGACAGGGATCGGAGTCCACGAGTTGTCAAAAGCTTGGACTTCACGATTTCCAGGATTTTATCATTTTTCTCCTCGCTTAGCATAGTGTAAGGCAAAGAGGTCGCGAAGAGCATATTCGGCCTTATTGACCAATCCTTTTCCTCTCCATTGATTACATCGGCAAGGTATCCATAGTCCCAAGACCAAAATTCCCGGTCAAAGGATTCTCTAACCTTTGCAGCCAATGTGGCATACTCCAGTTCTCCAGTCAATTCATGGAAAAAGGACAGAGCATTGTACCAAAGGGCCTGGATCTCCACGGGGCAACCAACTCGTGGCGTCACAGGTCCATCAGGAGTAATGGCGTCCATCCAGGTAAGAGCGACATCCTCCCGTCCTCCCCAGATCAGTCCATCATCCTGCATATGGATATTGTATTCTGTTCCGTGTTTGTATCCTTCAATTATCCCCCTGAGTTTTGTAAGGTAGCGATCCTGAATGGTCTTTTTGTCCCCTGTGTATACAATGTACTGCTGTAGGGTCCAAAAGAACCAAAGTGGAGCGTCCATTGAGGTCATGTTGGTGAAATGGCCGCTTCCGATATTTGGAAATAATGGCCCTTTCAGGTCTCTGGCCATGGTGTCCATGATTTCAAGAAAAGTCTCTGTATCTCCACCGGAAAGAGTCAGTCCCGGAGCAGCAAGAAAAGTATCTCTTCCCCACCAGCCAAACCAAGGGTAACCTGCAATGATCCGGGTATCTCCATCTCTTCTTCGGATAAATTGTCCAGCCGAATTTCTCAGACAGTTTTCAAAGTTGTTTCTTGGGATTCGCCGTGCTATTTCTTTTTCAAACGCATTTTCCCGGGTGGAGGGATCTGCCTCAGTCAGACCAGCTGAAAATATCACAGACTCGCCTTTTTTTATTTCAAATTCAAAGTATCCCGGCACAAACAAGTCCTCCTGGTATTCGTACCCACGCTCTCTCTCCTGAATGTATTCAATGTTGTAATACCATTCAGGATTGGAGACAAATTCACCTTTTTTGGAAAGCTGAAGGAAAAGAGGATCGTATTGTGGATATAGCTTAAATTTTACTCCATTTGGCGCTTTTTCAAATTCCTTTTTAATCAGATCATTGGCTTTCATAAGATTGTGATAGCCTCGGAAAGCCAAAAATGGCTGAATCCGGATTTTAGTCGGGGAATGTGCTTCCAACAAAGTGTATCGTAACATCACTCTGTCTCGATTGGTATCCAAGATAAGTTCCTTTTGAAGCAAAACACCTCCGACTCGATAGGTCAATTTCGGGATAGGTTCGGAATCGAAATCCTCCAAATATTTGTGGCCTCTTGGGGAGTAATTACCCGGAAATTTGCTGATACCAAGGTTGAAATTAGCTCCATGCTGGATTACTGTCTCATGGACTGTTGACAGTAGTACATGGTTCTGGGAATCGATCTGAGGTTGCGGAACCACCAGTAAGCCATGATACTTACGTGTGTTACATCCGATAATGGTGGTGCTGGTATAGGCACCTGACCGATTCGTCCGAATAATCTCCCGATCAAGGGAGTAATTCAGATTGATTAATTGGGTTTTATCAAAGTGGATATAAC
>NZ_MUNY01000067.1 GCF_002002735.1 Algoriphagus sp. A40
TAAGACACTCTCCCAGGACCATGCCCGGGAAGTGCTCAAAAACCTGGCGACAGGATCCTACAACCAAAGTCAGATTGCATCATTTATGACCGTATATCTGATGCGCTCCATTACTGTGGAGGAGCTTCGTGGATTTAGGGAAGCAATGCTGGAACTTTGTATTCCGGTTGAGATCGATGAATACGATGCCATGGATCTTTGCGGTACGGGCGGAGATGGAAAGGACACTTTCAACATTTCCACTTTGGCTTCCTTCATTGTGGCAGGTGCTGGGCAAAATGTGGCCAAACATGGAAATACCGGTGTTTCCTCTATCTGTGGTTCTTCGAATTTGTTGTCTTATTTCGGCTATGAATTCACCAATGAACTGAGTGAAATTCGCCGCTCCTTGGACGAGGCGGGACTTTGCTTTTTGCACGCCCCACTTTTCCACCCTGCGATGAAAAATGTCGCTCCAATCCGCAAGGAACTTGGCGTAAAAACTTTCTTCAATATGCTGGGTCCGATGGTGAATCCAAGTTTTCCCAAAAAGCAGTTGGTCGGAGTATTCAGTCTGGAACTTTCGCGCTTGTATGGCTATCTCTACCAGGAAATGGAAGGCAAGTTCTCCATCCTTCACTCTATCGACGGGTATGATGAGATCTCCCTGACAGGTCCTTTCAAAATGATTTCCAATCAGGGGGAAAAGTTACTGGGACCTGAAAATCTCGGGCTTTCCAGACTTGCTCCTGAAAGTATAGCCGGTGGAAATACCGTTCAGGAATCCGCCAAAATTTTTGAAAATGTACTCAAAGGGAATGGGACCGAAAGCCAAAACGCTGTAGTGACCGCCAATGCAGCCGCAGCTTTGGTGACTGCCAGAGAAGGCTTGAGTTTCCCGGATGCAGTGGCACTCGCAGAGGAAGTCTTGCTTAGTGGTAAGGCACTCAGGGTATTTAACGGTCTGGTTAATCCCAAAACCTCAGTATCGCTAGCCTAAGTATTACCATGAATATTTTAGAAAAAATCATCGCAGATAAGTACAGGGAAGTTTCCGAAAGAAGCAGTCTTCTCCCCATTAAACTTCTGGAGCAAAGCATTTATTTCGAAGGGAAAGTAGTCTCGATGAAAAAATACGTTACTAATCCTGAGAAGTCAGGGATCATTGCCGAGTTCAAGCGGAAGTCTCCTTCCAAGGGCATGATTAATGGTTCGGCTTCTGTGGAGAAAGTCAGCATCGGGTACATGCAGGCAGGAGCTTCGGCTTTGTCGATTTTAACTGACAAAGAGTACTTCGGAGGTACCAGCGAGGATCTGAAAGCAGCCCGAAGATTCAATTTTTGTCCCATTATCCGAAAGGATTTTATCGTGGACGAATACCAGATCATCGAAGCCAAATCCATCGGAGCAGACTGCATTTTGTTGATCGCTGCCGCATTGGAGCCTGCCAAGCTGAAGTCTTTGGCGGCTTTTGCAAAAAGCTTGGGGCTCGAAGTCCTGATGGAAGTCCATGACGGAGAGGAGCTGGAGCGCAGTCTCTGCGAAAACCTGGACCTCGTCGGAGTCAACAACCGAAACCTGAAGACCTTTGAAGTCTCGGTGGATACCTCTATTGCATTGGTAGACAAGATTCCTGCTTCTTTCGTCAAAGTCTCCGAAAGTGGGATTTCCGATCCGAATACCATGGTTGAATTGAAAAAAGCAGGTTTTGATGGATTTCTGATTGGAGAGAATTTCATGAAATCCAGCCGTCCAGAGCAGGCCGCTTATAATTTTATCAAAGAATACCGAAAGCTCCTGGCAGCTTCCGAACTGACCAAAGCCTGATGGAACTCAAAGTCTGTGGCATGCGGGAACCGAAAAATATCCGGAGTCTGATTTCTGAAGTGAAACCGGACTGGATGGGTTTGATCTTTTATCCCAAGTCTCCACGCTATGTTTCGGATGACCTTGCTACAGAGTTTAAAGAACTTCAGGTGAAAAAAGTTGGTGTTTTTGTCAATGAAACCGAGGAGAAAATCCTGAGAAAAGCGTCAGATTTTGGTCTTTCAGCGATCCAGCTTCACGGAAGCGAGACGCCGGAGTTTGTGAAAAATCTGTCCGAAAAGACCAATTGCGAACTCTGGAAAGTGATTTCGGTGGTAGAGGAGATTGACTGGAAAAGCCTGGAAGGCTACTTGCCATATGTGACTAAGTTCTTGTTTGATACCTCGACTTCAGCTCATGGAGGCTCAGGAAGAAAGTTTGACTGGAAAGTTTTGGAAACCTATCCCTTCGACAAAGGCTTTTTGCTGAGTGGAGGATTGGATGAAGAGAGTGGTGATGAAGTTTTGGCTTTGCGCCAGCAAATCCCACAACTCCAAGGCGTGGATCTCAACTCTAAATTCGAGGATGCTCCCGGCCTGAAAAACATCGAAAAACTCAAGAATTTTAAACGTCGCCTGTCTCATTCAGGCACCAATAACTAATAACCTTATAACTATTGAATCATGATTAAGGTGGATGAAAAGGGCTTTTACGGCAGATTTGGCGGGGCTTATATTCCCGAAATGCTGTATCCCAACGTGGAGGAACTGAGAGAAAACTATGAAGCCATCATGGCTTCCAAAGAATTTCAGGACGAATTCAGAGGCTTGCTGAAGGATTATGTAGGCCGTCCGACTCCCCTGTATTTTGCCAATCGGATGTCTGAGAAATATGGGGTAAAAATCTACCTCAAGCGGGAAGACCTCTGCCATACCGGAGCACACAAGGTCAACAACACCATCGGCCAGATCATTTTGGCCAAAAGACTGGGCAAAAAACGCATCATCGCCGAGACCGGTGCCGGTCAGCATGGCGTGGCCACCGCTACAGTCTGTGCGCTGATGGGCATGGAATGTACGGTCTATATGGGCGAAATCGACATTGCCCGGCAGCGACCCAACGTGGAGCGGATGAAGATCCTCGGAGCTCAGGTGATTCCAGCTGTTTCGGGTTCCAAAACCCTCAAAGATGCCACCAACGAAGCCATGCGTGCCTGGATCAACAATCCGGTGGATACGCACTACATCATTGGTTCGGTTGTCGGTCCGCATCCTTATCCTGAGATGGTCGCTAGGTTTCAGTCGGTGATTTCAGAGGAAATCAAGTGGCAACTCATGGAAAAGGAAGGCCGGGAAAATCCGGATATCGTGATTGCCTGTGTAGGCGGAGGCTCCAATGCTGCAGGAGCATTTTACCATTATTACAACTCCCCAGAAGTAAGATTGGTCGCTGCGGAAGCGGGTGGCTTGGGTGTCAATTCGGGAAAGACTGCAGCTACCACGGCCAAAGGAACTCCGGGGATTCTGCACGGATCCAAGACGATCCTAATGCAGACCGAAGACGGGCAGGTCGTCGAGCCGCACTCCATTTCTGCAGGATTGGATTACCCAGGCATCGGGCCGGTTCATGCACATTTGTTTGATGTGGGAAGAGGCGAATTTGTGGCAGTGGATGACAAAGACGCTATGAAAGCTGGGATAGAACTTAGCCGCTTGGAGGGAATTATCCCGGCCATCGAGTCAGCCCATGCGCTCTATGCGCTGAACATGATCGAGTACAGCAAAGACGACGTGATTGTGATCAACCTCTCCGGTAGGGGAGACAAGGATCTGGAGACGTATATTAAGTGGGGAGGATATTGATTTCGGAATTGGGATTTCGGATATATAATTTTTGAATTTTGATTTACGATTTATGAGGTAAAAATGAACCTGAAACGACAATTTCTTTAGAATTCTCCATGGTTTGAATTTAGAAAAGTCTTCAACTCGACCCACCACCTCGTAAATCGTAAATCGTAAATCGTACTTAAAAATGAATCGCATACACTACTTATTCAATACCCAAAAAGAGCGGGTGCTCTCCATCTATTTTACCGCAGGTTTTCCTGATCTGGAAGACACGTTGCCGATTATGGAGGCGATCCAGGCCGGGGGAGCGGACATTATTGAGATTGGAGTTCCCTATTCCGATCCGGTTGCTGATGGCCCGACGATCCAAGACAGCAACAAGATCGCACTGGATAATGGCATGAGCATGAAAAAACTGTTCGAGCAATTGAAGGGTTTCCGCGCCAAAATCCATATTCCTGTTGTCTTGATGGGCTATCTTAATCCGGTCATGCAGTACGGAATGGAGGACTTTTGCAAGAAATGCAAGGAAGTCGGAATCGACGGATTGATTGTGCCGGATTTGCCGATGCAGCAATATCTGGAGGATTACAAAGGATTATTCGAACAATATGGTTTGGTGAATACCTTCCTGATTTCTCCCCAAACCTCAGAAAAACGAATCCATGAGATTGACGAAAACACGAGCGGATTTATCTACATGGTATCTTCACACTCGATCACCGGAGCAAAGTCGGGAATCACCGAGGAGCAGATTGCCTATTTTGAGCGGGTGAAAGCCATGAATTTGAAAAATCCCCGCTTGATCGGCTTTGGGATTTCGGATGCCGAGACTTTTACGACCGCATCTAATTACAGTAATGGAGCCATCATCGGATCGGCTTTTATCAAGAAAATCAAAGACGCACAAAATCTCAGTCAAGACATTCAGGAATATTTAAGAGGAGTGAAAAATTGAAAGATTAAAAAGTCTCCGTTCATAAAGGATTGGCACTTGTAAAGCTTCAACTCTAGAAAACTCCTCGTAAATCAAAAATCGTAATTCGTAAATCGAAATGATAATTCAACTTCAACCCGACATTTCCGACAGCCAAAAAGAAAAACTCATCTCCAAAGTCAATGAGATCGGCTACAAGACCACCGAGGTCAAAACCCAATTGGGAGACTACCTCATAGGGATCGGAAAGAATGAATTCGATATCCGCAAAATCGGTCAGATGGATGGAATCAAAGACATCCACATCGTATCAGACGAGTACAAGTTGGTTTCCAAAAAGTGGAAGGCCAAGCCTACCTCTGTGGATCTGGGAGACGGTGTTTTTATCAAGGATGGGGAAATGGCCATCATTACCGGACCTTGTTCGATTGAGACGGAAGAACAAATCCGAGCCGTGGTGGCGCACTGCGTGGAAAATGACATTACCATGATGCGCGGTGGCGTGTTCAAACCCCGAAGCAGTCCGTATGCCTTTCGTGGCCTAGGGTTCGAAGGTCTCAAGCTCTGGCATGACATCGCCTCAGCTGCCGGCATCAAGATCGTGACCGAGGTAATGCAAACCTCCCAAATTGAGGAAATGTATCCGTACGTGGATATCTACCAAGTCGGAGCTCGCAATTCACAAAACTTTAACCTCTTGGATGAACTCGGCAAAGTCGACAAAGCGGTGATGATCAAGCGGGGGATTTCAGGTACCATTGAGGAACTGCTTCAATCTGCGGAATACGTCTTTTCCGGAGGAAATGAAAAACTGATCCTCTGCGAGCGGGGTATTCGAACCTACGAACGCGCTTCCAGAAATACCTTGGATCTCAATGCAATTCCGATCCTGAAGGCCAAATCCCACCTACCTGTGATCGTCGATCCATCTCACGGAATTGGTATCCGGGCTTATGTGCCTCAGATGGCCTTAGCCGGAGTAATGGCCGGAGCGGACGGCATCATCTACGAATCCCACGAAGTGCCGGAAAAAGCTTACTCTGACGGACAACAGACTTTGGATTTTGCTCAGAGTGCGAGACTGGCGGCCTGGATTCGGGAGATTTTCGCCAAAAGAAAAACTTTCGATCTCTTATAAATAGTTTGCTGCAAGCGAATCATCTGTGTAAATTCACACCATGAATCCAACACCAAGAACCTATGTGCATCATTCTTATCATCTACTCTATTGAGGGAATAGGAATGAATTGGTTTTTGGGAAAAAATAAATTAGGCCTATTCCGTATCGGATTAGGCCTTTTTTGGTTTTAAACCAACCAGGAGGTTATGCTGCTTTTCCTAAAGCAGCATTTCAATTCCAGTTCGATTAAATCAGTCCAGCTTCTGGAGAAGCAGGGCAGCAGAACAGCAGAAGAGTAAAATAAACCCAAATAGAATATGAGTACTAAACCCAAAGACTGGGTCTTTACCGACCCGAGATTAAAAGAACTGAGGCAGGACTATGCGGCCTACACCGAGGAGGACTTCAATGTCTGGAAAATTCTCTTTGAGCGGCAGATGCCAAATCTTCCCAAAGCGGCTTCAAAAGCTTATTTGGAAGGTGTCAAAGCGGTGAAGTTTAACGCGGACTGCATCGCCAATTTTGAGGAACTAAACGGGGTCCTCACTAAGACCACAGGATGGGCCGTGCATGTGGTGCCGGGTTTGATTGACGACGACTTGTTTTTCGGCTTGCTGAACAACAGGCGTTTCCCTTCATCCACCTGGCTGCGAAAAATGGATCAGCTGGACTACCTCGAGGAGCCGGATATGTTTCACGATGCCTTTGCCCACATGCCGCTGTTAACTAATCAGCATTACGTGGACTTTCTGGAAAATCTTTCCGGAATCGCACTGAAGCATATCAATGATCCTTGGGCGATCCAGTTGCTGAGCCGTATTTATTGGTTTACGATTGAATTTGGCTTGATCCGGGAAGAGGGAGTACTTAGAATATATGGAGCTGGAATTTTGAGTTCGGCTGGAGAGACGAAGTTTTCCCTATCCGACCAACCCAAGCACTTCCCTTACGATGTCCGCCAAATCCTGAATACTGAGTACTGGAAAGACCACTTTCAGGATAAATATTTTGTGATCGACAGCTACGAGCAGCTTTTCAATTCACTTCCGGTGATCGAGGAGGTGCTAGAAGAGATGTTAGCTGAGAAAGAAACAAGAGGTTAGACAAAAGACTAAAGAGATGGTACATAAGAATGATAATAGTCTTGTGTCTTGATACTTAAAAATGAAAATAGCAGTAATCAAATACAATTCCGGCAACGTACAGTCTGTCCTATACGCTCTGGAGCGATTGGGGGTGGATGCCGAACTCACGGATGATCCGGAGAAAATCCGCTTTGCGGACAAGGTCATCTTTCCCGGACAGGGAGAGGCAAGTACAGCCATGAACTACCTCAAAGCCAGAAAGCTTGATCAACTCATCAAGGAATTGAAACAGCCATTTCTGGGGGTTTGTCTTGGATTGCAGTTGCTTTGCGAGCATTCCGAGGAAAATGATACGGCCTGTCTGGGGATCTTTCCGGTGAAAGTGAAGCGCTTTATTCCTGAAAATTCTCAGGAATTCAAAGTGCCTCATGTGGGTTGGAATGAACTCGAAAATCTGGCTAAAAACCCGCTACTCACAGATTTACCTGCAAATCCATTTGTGTATTACGTCCACAGCTTTTACGCTGAGCTCAGCGAGTATACCATCGCAACCACACATTACATTCACGACTTTACTGCCATTTTACATCGGGATAATTTCTGGGCGATTCAAGCCCACCCGGAGAAAAGCAGTACAGTAGGGGAGAAGTTGCTGGCTAATTTTCTAAGTATTTGAAAGAATTTACGAGTTACGATTTTTGATTTACGACCTTCTTGTGAACCACAAAACTGAATTCAAAATGTTTGACTTTCAAAAATTAGGATTGAAGTTCAAAATCACCTCGTAAATCGTAATTCGCAAATCATAAATCCATCCATAATTTTCCAATTCTACAATGTTCATAATTCCCGCTATAGACCTCATCGGAGGCAAATGCGTCCGGCTCAGTCAGGGCGACTACAGCAGCAAAAAAGAGTACCATGACGACCCGCTCGAAATGGCCAAGCGCTTTGAAGGAGCCGGGATTCGGCGTCTGCATCTCGCAGATCTCGATGGTGCCAAAGCCAAGAAAATTGTGAATGGAGATGTCCTAGAGCGGATCTGCGCCGGAACAAGTTTACAGGTTGATTTTGGTGGAGGGATTCAGGCTGATGAAGAAATAGAAAAGGCATTTGCCCTTGGAGCAAAACAAGTGACCGGAGGCAGTATTGCGGTGAAAAATCCAACACTCTTCGATACTTGGATCTCAACTTATGGTACAGAAAAAATCATCCTTGGGGCCGATGCCAAAGACAAGAAAATCGCCGTGGGAGGCTGGGAGGAGACTACTTCCGTGGATTTGATTCCATTTATCAAAAGCTATTTCGACAAAGGAATTCGCTACGTGATCTGTACTGATGTTGCCAAAGATGGATTGTTACAAGGACCTTCGGTGGACTTGTATCAGGAGATTTTGCAGGAAATTCCCGAACTAAAGCTGATTGCCAGTGGTGGAGTTTCCTCAGTAAAAGATCTGGAAGAACTTGAAAAAATCGGAGTTTATGGGACGATCGTCGGCAAGGCGTATTATGAGGGTAGAGTGACCTTGGAGGAGTTAGCCAAATTTGTATGATTTACGATTTAAGAATTACGATTTACGAGGTCCATCTGAACTTCAAATACCAAATCTGGAATCTTAAGCTTTGGTTATCAGGTTTGAGGTTGTTTTGAAGGTCGTAAATCAAAAATCATAAATCGTAAATTTTCAATATCGAATACTGAGCATCGAATGATGAATAATGAAGTTTTGAATACTATAAAATGCTGACTAAGAGAATCATCCCCTGTCTCGATATCAAAGACGGCCGCACGGTCAAGGGAGTCAACTTTGTCCAGCTGCGAGATGCCGGTGATCCGGTCGAGTTGGCAAAAATCTACTCTGACGAAGGAGCGGACGAACTCGTCTTTCTGGATATCACGGCTACTGTGGACAAGCGAAAGACCTTGGCGGAACTCGTGACCAAAGTCGCTAAGGCGATCAATATTCCTTTTACCGTAGGAGGAGGAATCTCCACCGTGGAAGACGTAAAAGTGCTTTTGTCAGCAGGAGCGGATAAGATTTCGATCAATTCTGCAGCGGTGAAAAATCCCGGAGTGATTAATGAGATGGCCAGGGAGTTTGGTTCCCAATGCATCGTAGTCGCTATCGATACCCGGAATTTGGATGGATTGGATTTTGTCCATACCCATGGAGGAAGAAAACCCACTTTGCTCAAAACCCAAACTTGGGCAAGGGAAGTAGCCGACCGAGGTGCGGGTGAGATTTTGCTTACATCCATGGATCACGACGGCACCAAGTCCGGCTTTGCCAATGAACTTACGGCTGAGATTTCTTCTGCTTTGTCCATTCCAGTGATTGCCTCAGGTGGTGCAGGGACAATGGCGCATTTCAAAGATGTGTTTACCTTTGGAAAAGCAGATGCGGCCTTGGCAGCAAGTATTTTTCACTTTAAAGAGATAGGAATTCCTGAGTTGAAGAGGTATCTCTCCAATTCTGAAATCAGTATAAGAAAATAGAAATGAGTGATAGAAGTATAGATTTCGAGAAAATGGGAGGTTTGGTGCCAACGATTGTCCAGGATGCCCTGAGCGGTAAAGTCCTGATGCAGGGCTATATGAATGCCGAGGCTTTGGCTAAAACCCAAGAAACCAGCATGGTGACCTTTTTCAGCAGGAGCAAAAACCGACTCTGGACCAAAGGAGAGACCTCCGGCAATTTTATGGAATTGGTGTCCTGGAGTGGTGATTGCGATGGGGATTCGATTCTAATAAAAGCAAATCCAAGAGGGCCGGTTTGCCATACGGGAGCGGATACCTGTTTTGATGAAATCAATTCTTCGAAAACAGGTTTTATCGATCAGTTGCGGACCATCATCAAAGACCGAAAAAACAATCCTACAGAGAAATCTTACACGGCTTCACTTTTTGCCAAAGGCATCAACAAAATAGCTCAAAAAGTGGGAGAGGAAGCAGTGGAAATCGTGATCGAAGCCAAGGATGACAACAAAGAGCTTTTCCTGGGTGAAGCGGCTGATTTACTTTTTCACTACCTGATTTTGCTGGAAGCCAAAGGCTACGAGCTGGATGAGGTGATGGAGGTACTGATTGAGAGGCATAAGAAATGAAATAAGCCCGGTCATTTGATCGGGCTTTCGTTTTAATAGGCAGGAAACTCCTGTTGAAGTCCCTTGAATGCGTCGATCATTTCCCATTTAGGTTTGAAATAGGTGTCGAGCATCCTGCCACTGACATTCCCGTTTTGCACAAATTGAAGTGCAGCGGCTAAACGTAAATCCTTTGTATCCCCCCATCCAACTTGTGGAGAATCACCCACGCTGAAATTGGCAGGAAATCCGTCAAAGTATTCTGCTTTTCCCTCAGAATTTGCTGTTGCAAACGTGATGGGAACGAGCTCCACATTGTTGGTTTCTAGCACGCGGTTATATCTTGAGAGAGGGAAAGAGCCAACTGGCTTTCCATAAGTATTGTCTCCGATCAAAACGATGTCGAAGTAAGGTTCCAGATTATTGATCACCAATTCAGAAGCGGAAGCAGAACCGCGGGAAGTGATGAAAATCAGTCTGGTTAGATTCAGATTTCCGATTTTGGAGAAATTCTTGGAAGTGTTTTGGCTGGTCTTCAGTTTATTCAACTTGTTGGTGTACATCAACTTGCCTGAATTCGAACTTTGGATCAGGTAATTTGAGATCTGTTCGGCCACGGCTACCGATCCACCTCCATTATACCTCAGGTCAATGATCAATTCCTGAATACCCTGAGTTTGGAAATACTCCATAGATGACTGAACTTCCGCACTGCGGGTTGGGCTCAGTCCTGCGGTGGCTTTAAAGCTGCTGTAAGCCCAATAGCCAATTTTTTTTCCACCCAATTCAAACACCCGCTGATCCAAAACTGAATTGGATTGATATTCTGCTTTGATGTTGGTGCGGGTGGTGGTACTTCCGTCCGGCAGTTTGAAAGTGAAAGAATTGGAAATGCCGGGATCCGGGCCGCCTAGTTTGAAATCATATCCGCCGGTGCTGGTCTTGTAGTCTGCGATCGGTTTTCCGTTTATTCCGGTGATTTCCCATCCTCTTTTCCAACCGTCTTTTCCAGCAGGAGATTCATCATAAACGAAGGAGACATATAGCTTTTCCTCAGCTGTAAATGCAAAGCCAAATCCATGACCGGCATTTTTGCCCACAAAAGCATTATTGAAATCCTCCTGGGTCGTCAGGTAAGAAAACCTGTCCAAAGGTTTGAAAATGATCCCGTCTAGAAGATCCTCATTGGAAGCAAATTTCGAATAATCTACTGTGGCTGGAAGCTCTTCATTCCAATAGTACCACTCGTTCATGCTTTCGAAAATCGCCTCTTTGACTTCCAATCCGGCTGGATCCGGTGTAGGTTTTTCTTTAGGATCACAAGCCCAAAATCCCACCAACACGATTCCAACGATCCAATTGAGCTTTTTCATGATATGATTTTTAGGAAGATACGAGGCAAGACTGATAAAAGGTTTCTCAGATTGCGATGTCGTACACCTTTACGGTTTTCCACATCTTGGAGTACTTTTCGATAAACTCCAGGTGAAGCGGTTCGGTCTGGTAAGCCAACTGATCCTCAAGGCTGTCAAAAAAGGCGGTGCAGCAGACCTGCCAAGAGTGGTCGACTACCTCTCTTTTTTCAGTTTCGGCTGGAACTCCAGCGATAAATTTCCCAACGGTGGGACATTTTCCCAACATGGGTACTGCTTGGGTCAAAAATTCTTGCGTGTCAGCGACGTCATGCAACCAGAAGTAGACCTGGTGAATCATTTTTTGCTTTGCCATAGTAGTAGCGAAGGTATTAATAGGTAGAATAGCTGTGGCACCCGCCAAGCCAAGGGTTTGAATTACTTTTCTTCTTGAAGTCATTTTTTAATCCGCATGGATTGGACATTTGGTTGTTCACTTTGAAAACCCAAAGGGCTTAAAGATAAAAATTAAAATTGCTTTTTTGAATCAGTTTAAAATTGAAGCAGCATTTGCCAAGGCAAAAAAAATCCCCCAAACTTTCGATTGGAGGATTTTGGATAAGCCTTAATGGCAAATATTTCTATTCAATTAAGAATCCTTTTTAGCCATTCTTGTTCTTTCGTTCTCATCCAAATAGATTTTTCTCATTCGGATGGATTTTGGAGTGATCTCCAGGTATTCATCTTTTTGGATGTATTCCATAGATTCTTCCAAGGAGAATTTTTTGGCAGGGATGATTCTCACGTTGTCATCAGAACCGGAAGCTCTCATGTTGGTGAGTTTTTTACCTTTTTGGATATTGACTACGATGTCGTTGTCTCTTGAGTGCTCCCCAACAACCTGACCTGCGTACAAATCATCTCCCGGATCCACGAAGAATACACCTCTGTCCTGAAGTTTGTCGATCGCATAAGCGGTACAAGGTCCGCCTTCCATGGCGATCATTGAGCCGTTGATTCTGCCTGGGATGTTGCCTTTGAAAGGCTCGTAATCAGAAAATCTATGGTTCATGATGGCTTCACCCTGAGTTGCAGTCAGGACGTTGTTTCTCAAGCCGATCAGACCTCTTGAAGGAATTCTGAACTCCAAATGCTGAAGATCGCCCTTTGGCTCCATGATGGTCAATTCACCTTTTCGCTGCGTAGCAAGTTCGATAACTTTACCGGCAGTTTCCTGAGGGACGTCCACTACGAGCAATTCGATAGGTTCGCATTTTACTCCGTCGATATCTTTGAAAATCACCTGTGGCTGACCCACCTGAAGTTCGTATCCTTCTCTTCTCATCGTCTCGATCAGGATAGACAAGTGAAGAATTCCACGTCCATAAACCAAGAATTTGTCTTCTGAATCAGTCGATTCTACTCGAAGCGCCAGGTTTTTCTCAGTTTCTTTGAAAAGTCGATCTCTCAAGTGACGGGAAGTCACGAATTTGCCTTCTTTACCGAAGAAAGGAGAGTTGTTGATCGTGAAGAGCATGTTCATCGTCGGCTCGTCGATCGAGATTCTTGGAAGTGCTTCAGGAGTATCCGGATTAGCGATTGTATCTCCGATTTCGAAGTCTTCAACACCCATCACCGCACAGATATCACCGGCAGTCACTTCGGTTACTTTCACTCTACCCAAGCCTTCAAAAACCTGTAATTCTTTAACACGCATTTTTTTGATCACACCGTCATCTTTGCAAAGTGCGATTTGCTGATTTTCGGTAATTGTTCCTCTTTTCACTCTTCCGATTGCAATTCGGCCTACGAAGTTGGAATAATCCAAAGAGGTAATCTGCATCTGAAGTGTGCCTTCTTCGATTTTTGGAGCTGGAATGTATTCCAAAATGGCATCCAAAAGTGGGAAAATGCTGTCAGTCGGGTTTTTCCAATCCGGCCCCATCCAATTCTGCTTGGCAGAACCGTAAAGCGTGTGGAAATTCAATTGCTCTTCTGTTGCGTCCAAATTGAACATCAAGTCAAATACTGACTCGTGAACTTCGTCCGGACGACAGTTTTCTTTATCTACTTTATTTACAACTACAATAGGAGTAAGGCCCAAAGCCAAAGCTTTGCCCAATACAAATCGGGTTTGAGGCATTGGTCCTTCGAAAGCATCCACCAAAAGAATAACTCCATCGGCCATCTTCAGAACGCGTTCTACTTCACCACCGAAATCGGCGTGACCAGGAGTGTCAATGATGTTGATTTTGGCGTCCTTATAGCGGACAGATACGTTTTTGGAAAGAATGGTAATACCTCTTTCACGCTCAAGATCGTTGCTGTCCAGGATAAGATCCTGAAATTGTTGGTTTTCTCTGAAGATTTGAGAGGCGTGGATGATCTTATCCACGAGGGTTGTTTTACCGTGGTCAACGTGAGCGATGATCGCGATATTCCGAATATTCTGCATGGTTTGCCTAATTGAGGCTGCAAAAGTAAGAATTTTATTTGGGAGTAAGGTTATCTGTTTGTGAAGTTTCCCCGCTGCCCCAAACGACATAATCCCGTAAGGGTCAAATGTTAGCGCCACATCCCCATCTGAAACCCTCTTTCCAATCCGATTATTGATTTTAGCAAATTTGTTTTGTTGACTCAATGGGAATGAATTGTTACCTTAAATGTGGGATTTTCAAAATATAAAATTGAGAAAGTGTTAGATGATCCAAATAAAATACTTTTCGATAAATCCTTGAACTCCTCGGTTCAGGAAGACAGAGTGCTTTGGGAGAGTGTGAAAAAGGGGAATGAGCTCGCATTTTCCTCCCTTTTTAAAAAGTTCATCAACCCTTTGTATAACTATGGGATGCATTTTTTTTCAGATTCAGACCTTGTCAAAGACTGCATTCAAGAACTGTTTACCTCAATTTGGCTCAAAAAAGAATCCCTCTCAGATGTCGTTCAGGTGAAATTTTACCTTTTCAAATCCTTTCGAAATTTATTTTTTGCCAAGATTTCTTCCAGCAAGCATGCTATCAAAAAGGATTTTTGGGATGAAGATTTTGGAGAAATGGAGGATTCGAAAGAATCAGAATGGATTCAAGAGGAGGAGTCTGTCGAAATTTCCAAATTGGTTCAGCACGCAATCCAAGGGCTTACCCGGCGCCAGCGGGAAGCTGTAATTTTGCGGTTTTATAATAACCTTGATTATAAGCAAATCTCCGAAGTGATGGGGATTTCCGTGGAGGCAGCTCATAATCTCAACTCAAAAGCCATCCAACTTTTGAGGATAGTGCTGCACAAATGATCATATAGAGATCTGGTTTCAGATGTGCTTTGATTTTTTTTTTTTTTTCAAATCAGAAAAAAAAGTTCTGGTAAAATGATGAGATATGAAATAAAATTTTCTCTTGTGTTTATAACGCAGAATAATAGTGAGCCAGTTTTTAGATTCAGGCACCTCTTCTCCTCTTGGAAAATTTCTGGAAGATCCCCATTTCCAGGATTGGGTATTACGCTCTGACCAGTCACTTGAGGATTTTTGGCAGGATTGGATTTCCAAAAATCCAGATTCCTACTCCGATATCAGGGAGGCCCGAAGGATTTTATTAGATATAAACTGGCAGGCCTATCGATTGGATGAGTCCGATATCCAAGGGATTTGGAAAAACATCCAGAATGACATTCAGCCTAAAACCCCGGCTTTAGTCAAGGATTTGATGGTCAAGCGGTTTTGGCAGAGGGGAATAGCTGTTTGCTTCCTTTTGTTGTCAAGTGTGGCCTTTTATTTATTTCTTCTGGAAAAACCCCAACAGAATACCTACCGCACAGGATTCGGAGAGACACTAACCATTGTGCTTCCGGATAGCTCCAAGGTGATATTGAATGCCAATTCTCTTTTGATCCATCATTCTGATTTTGTCTCCAGGGAAATCCGGGAGGTTTGGATAGAAGGAGAGGCATTTTTTGATGTACACCACCTAAAGACCAATCAGCCCTTCAAGGTTTACCCGGCTTCCGGCATAGAGGTAGAAGTATTGGGGACTCAATTCAATGTCTACCAAAGAAATCATCAAACCAGAGTTTTGCTCAGTGAGGGAAATGTGACCATGAGTTTCTCTGAAATCTCAGGACAATCTAAAATCTTGATGAAACCAGGTGACCTGGTAGAATATGACCAGCGAAAGATCCAGAAGAAGCGGGTAAACCCCGTTTCCTATGTGTCCTGGACCAAAAAAGTCCTTCAGTTGGAAAGCACTTCGCTATTGGAAATGGTCCGAATAGCTGAGGAAAACTATGGCATAAAGATTCAGATAGGGCCTAATGTCGATCTAAATCAAAGCGCCTCAGGATCAATGCCTCTGTCCGATGGGGATTCATTTATGAAACTCACGGCTATGATATTCCACATTCAAATCGACTACCGTGATTCAACTTATTATATCAATTAAGAAGTACCAGTCAATTAAACAACCCAATTTATCCTATGAAAAAGCTTTTACTAATTCTCTGTTTGTACGGAGCTGGCACCCAGTGGGTGCAGGCACAGTACCAGGAGGTACTTGCATCCTCAGACAAATATCTGCCTGAAGAAAGCCCAGTATCCAGTTTTACGCTAAAGGAAGGCCTGACCTCCCTGGAAAGGCAATTTGATGTGTCGATTGCCTTCAAAGACGATCTGGTGGCCCAAAAGTTCCTTAGGACTTCCAAGAAAAAATACCGGTCGGTGGAAGAGGGGCTCGATGAGATCTTGAAGAATTCAGGACTGACTTACGAAAAGGCAGGCAATGGATTCTTTGTAATCTATCCGAAGAAAGGGGACAAACCAAAGTCAGAGGGAATCAAAAATCCATTTCTGGCTACCTCCTTGACAAGTCACACAACTGCACCCACATCCACGGGAATTCAGGTTTCCAATCGGACAGATCAAGCCAGCCAATTTGATGTGACAGTCACAGGCAAGGTTCTGGACGAAACCGACAATGGATTCCCTGGTGTCAATATCCTGGTGAAGGGTACTAGCACTGGGGCTGTGAGTAATGCATCCGGAGACTTTACCATCATCGCTCCAGACGGGAATGCCATCTTGGTATTTTCTTTTGTAGGCTATGAATCGCAGGAAGTGACAATCCAGAACAGGTCTGTGGTCAATGTCACCATGAAGGTGGATGAGAGTAATCTTGAAGAGGTAGTGGTCACAGCTTTGGGTATAGAAAAGTCAGCAAAAAGTCTCGGTTTTGCGACATCGAACGTGAAGTCAGATGAATTGACTATCAATCGAACCCCGAACCTGATGAATGCATTGCAAGGAAAAGTAGCAGGTGTAAATATTTCCTCACTCGGTACTGGTCCAGGTGGTACGTCCAAAATCAGAATTCGGGGTCAATCGTCCATTTCGGGCCAAAACAACCCATTGATAGTGATCAACGGAGTGCCGATAGACAATACCAACTTCGGAACCAACCCGGGAAACAGCGCTTCTGACAACTCGATTGGGGTCCGTGGCGGAGGGAATACCTCTGACGGCGGCGACGGTCTATCCAGTATCAACCCGGATGACGTCCAGTCGATGACTATCCTCAAAGGTGCCGCTGCAGCCGCCCTTTATGGATCCAGAGCCAAAGATGGGGTCATCATGATTACCACCAAAACCAAAGGTGACAGCAAAGGAATTGGTGTAGCCTATAATCTCAACTACACCAACGAAACACCCCTGGACTTTACGGATTATCAATATGAATACGGACAGGGAGAGCAGGGTGTACGTCCGAAGACTCCAAATCCTACTTCGGGACAGTGGTCTTTTGGAGAGAAATTTCAACCGGGAATGACCCATATTCTTTACAATGGATTGGAAGTGCCCTATGTCCCTCAACAAGGAATTATCAATGAATTTTTCCGAAATGGACAAAACGTCACCAATTCTGTAACCCTCACCTCCACTGGTGACAAAGGCGGACTCAGTCTCTCAGTTGCCAACCTTGACAGTAAGGGAATTGTGCCAAACAATACCTACAACAGAAATACCGTTAATCTAGGTTTTAGCTATGAGCTTTCTCCCAAATTCAGTTTTGGAGGTAACATCAACTACTCGCAGGAAGAAAACAAAAACGCACCAAATATTGGCAACCAAGACAATACCATTCCGGTAGCGCTCTATAATATGGCCAATTCGATGCCATTGGAAATCCTTAAGGAAAATGCTTACAACGAAATTGGAAATGAAATAATTTATTCTCGATTCATGAATCGAACCAATCCCTATTTCACACTTGATAAGCAATTTCAGAATGTCCGAAGGGATAGGATTTTTGGAAATCTTCACGCAAAATATCAGCTCCTTTCCTGGCTTTCCATCCAAGGTCGCGTCGGTCAGGATTACTGGTCCAGAGATCAGGATTACAACAACTTTCCCCATGGCCAGGCCTCCAGAGCTCCCGCTCCAGCAGGTTTTGTCAATGGGCTTTTCACACAGGAGTCAAGAAGATTCAGGGAGATCAATGCCGATTTCCTGATTTCTGCCAACAACACTTTTGGGGATTTTAAGACCAATATCTCGTTGGGAGGGAACCACATGCAGCGGAGATCGGATCTCAATAGTGTTCAAGTCACTGATTTTGTCATTAGAGATCTTTACACTGTTCAAAACGGCCGTGCCAAAGACCCAATCTATGATCTGAATGAAAGAGGTGTCAATTCGTTATACGGATCGGCGGAAGTTTCATTCCGGGACCGACTTTTTCTCAATGGAACTGTGAGAAACGATTGGTTTTCCACCTTGTCCAAGGAAAACCGAAGCATTGTTTACCCCTCTATTTCTGCTAGCTGGGTATTTTCAGAGTCTGTTTCCTCAGGTTTGATAAACTTCGGAAAGCTCCGCGCGGCCTATGCTGAAGTGGGAAGTGACTCCGACGTAGGCGCCTATTCCAACGTGCTCTTTTACAACGTAAATGCTAACCTGCTCAACGGTCAGCCTGTTGGTGGCCCTTTGGGAGGCACGCTTCCCAATCCCAATCTCCGGCCGATGCGAATTGCCGAGACTGAAATTGGATTCGAACTCAGCATGCTAAGCAGCAGAATTAGCCTCGATATGGCAGCCTATCGAAAAATCACAACCGATCAGATCGTAAGTGCCCAGATATCGGACGCATCCGGATTCCTAAATACATCCATCAACAGCGGCCAAAGCAGTAACAAAGGGATTGAAGCTTTGTTGACCTTGGTTCCTATCGAAACGGAGAATTTTACTTGGGAATCTACCTTCAATGCCGCCTATAACATCACCGAGGTTTTGAGTCTACTTACAGAAACTCCCGGAGAACGAATCACGGTGGGAACACACGTTTTCAATGGTGAACTTCGGCAAATCGTAGGAATGGAAATGGCTCAGATCGCCGGTTTCGGATTCAAACGCGATGAGCAGGGCCGAAAGATCTTTGCGGCAAACGGACTTCCGGTTCGTACACCCGACTTGGTCAACTTTGGCAGTGCCCTCCCCAAATGGATCGGAGGTTGGAACAACTCTTTTAACTACAGGGGAATCTCCTTTTCCTTCTTGATTGACTTTAAACTGGGTGGAAAAATGCTCTCGGGAACAAACTTCAACGCTACCCGACATGGTCTTCATAAGATGACGCTTGAAGGCAGAGAGGGAGGTGTGGTAGGTGATGGTGTCAATGAAAAAGGAGAAGTGAACACGGCAGTAGCTCCGGTACAATCCTATTGGGAAGTGGTGCGCTCTCAAGCCCTCGTAGAACCGGTCATTTATGATGCGGGATATTGGAAGCTTCGACAAATAACCCTGAGCTATGATTTTACCAAACATCTGAATGAGAATCAGCCATTCAGATCCATCAAGCTATCCCTAGTTGCCAATAACGTACTCATGATCAAAAAGTGGGTGGACAACATCGATCCGGAATCATTTGGCTATTCCTCAGACAATCTTGTCGGTATGGAATCCACGGGCTTACCTACTACCCGAGGTCTTGGATTCAACCTGAACGTTAAATTCTAAAGCTATTCATCATGAAAAAGACATGTAACTATCTGGCTATTTTGATGCTTTTCATTGTATCCAGCTCCTGCGAAGAAGGTTTTGACGAGCTTAATACCAACAAAGTTCGGGCAACAACCCTCGATCCAATTATACAGTTAAATGCTGCTTCTCTTGGCCTTGCATATCCTACAGCCACTGTGATTTATGAAGTGGGCATAGTTCAGCAAATAATCTCTCCAAACTCAGGAGTACTTACAGGTGCCAATTACAACCAAGACAACCGCGCCTCAACTCAGGTAAATTGGCAAAACTACTACCAGAATGTCGTAAAGAACACCGGAGATATCATCAACCGTACCAAGGAAGATCCTACCTTCTCCAATGTGTATAACATGGCTCGGATCGTACAGGCTCACGCGTTTATGATCCTGACGGACTCCTACGGAAGTGTGCCATTTGCAGAAGCAGGAAGGGGCTATTCAGATCAGATCTTTTTTCCAACCTATGACAAGCAAGAAAGCATCTATCCTGCCATCATTAAGGAATTGGAAGAAGCCGGTGCAGCATTGAGCCTTACAGGCAAAATCGAAACTGCTGACATCCTTTACAAAGGAAATATTCCACAATGGAAAGCCTATGCAAACTCACTTTTGCTTCGGGCAGGGATGCGGTTGAGCCAAGTGGATCCCGCTACAGCTCAGCAGGTCGTAGCCAAAGCTGCTCCAGGAGTGATCCTGACGAATGCAGAAAACTCCTTCATTGCCCATGACGCCAATTATAACAATCCGATTGGCAACATGCTCAACTCGACTGAGGCTGCCAATTTCTACCTTGCCGCTCCGTTTGTCAACTACCTAAAGAGCACCGGCGACCCGCGCTTGCGCGCCATTGCGGTCACCTATGTCGGAGCTAAATCAGGGCCTGAGCAAACCACTACCAATGCAAGTTTTGATCCTGCCATCCAGGTCGGAATGCCCATGGGCAATGACAATGCAGGCGCAGTTAAGGCCGCCGCTGCTGCGGGATTGGCAAGCTTTTATGAATTTAGCCAGGTGGACCGAAGACGAATCACCAAGCTCACAGCTCCTAATTTCCTGGTAACTGCTTCCCAAAACCTCTTGCTTTTGGCTGAGGCCCGTACGAGGGGATGGATCACAACCGGGACTGCGGAGGAGTATTACAAAAGTGCGGTTGCGGCTCACATGAATCAGATCAGCTCCATAGATCCGGGTTCAACAATTCCACAGGCTGCAATTGACCAATATCTGGTTGCAAATCCCTTTGATCCGGCAAAAGCCATGGAACAGATCAATACTCAATATTGGATTTCTTCCTTTTTGAATGGACCGGAAGCATTTGCCAATTTCAGGAGAACCGGTTTTCCAGTTCTTCAGGAAAATCCCTTTCCAGGACGGGAGGTGCCTTTTATCAATAGGCTGACTTATCCCAACTCAGAGATATCTGTGAATGGCAGTAATGTAGGCACAGCAATCTCCGGACAAGGACCGGACAATCTCGCTACCAAGGTTTGGTGGCATAAATAAACTCCAGCAGCCCGGATTTTCCGGGCTGCTTTTTCCTTTCTTATACAAATCTATTTATGAAGAGAATTTTTCTTTTAAGCCTATTCTGGCTGACCTGTTGTCTATTATCCTATTCGCAGCAAATCTCCAAAGAAGAACTACTCTACCTCACCCGGGAGTGGAAAGGAGAGCGATTTGAAGACGGTCGTCCCAAAGTCTCAGATGACCTTATCCGCCGTATGCGCTTAGTCACCCATGATGAGGCCTGGGCGGTAATGAAAAATGCCGGATACCTTTATCAATATGCTGATGGCTGGCAGGAAATCAATCCCGACAGTATCCTGATCGGTCGAGCGGTGACTGCAACCTTCCTTCCGGGAAGACCGGACATCCACAATGCCATCGATGAGCGGGGAAAAGCCGCTGGCAAGCGCGGCCAAAACTCCTGGCCGGTGGATCTTCTGGTCAAAGGGGATGTCTATGTAGCTGATCAATTTGGGATTCAGATCGATGGACCTACGATCGGGGACAATGTCGGCAATGCCATTTATGCCAAAACAGGAAATGGAATCGTCTATGACGGTGCGATCCGGGACATTGCCGGGCTCAGAGAAATCGGTGGATTTACCTCTTATTTCACCAGCTATCATCCTTCCCATCACAATCAACAGGGCAACCTAAATACCATGCTCGTGGGAATCAATCAACCGACTAAAATCAGGCAAGCGACCGTGATGGCCGGAGATGTGGTCCTTGGTCGAGATGGCGGGGTGTCCTTTATTCCGGCTCACCTAGCGGAAAAGGTGGTGATCACTTCCGAGATTGTTCGGCTCAGGGATATGTTTGGTCATGAGCGATTGAGAGAAGGGAAATACACTGCAGGTCAGATCGATACGCGATGGTCGGAGGAGATTGAGCGGGATTTTTCCCAATGGCTCAATGATCACATCGATGAACTGCCCGTATCCCGCGAGCAAATTCAGGAATACTTAAAAAACCGAACCTGGTAACCCATAAACCAAAATTGCAATGAACCCAAAAATTGAAGATAGACGAGCATTTTTCCATAAAAGTATTGGTCTGACCGGCGCTGCTTTTTTGAGCACCTTCGGGAGTGGTTTGGAGGCCGCTGTCGAGAAGTCTCCAAAAGCTTCCTCACCATCGGATCTGAAGATCACCGAAGTGAAATGCGGGTATGTCCGCGGAGCACTCTATGTGAAAATATACACGAACCAGGATGTCTGGGGCTGCGGAGAAGCAGTAGATGCAATCCAGGGCACCTATTATTTAGTCAAAAGACTAGGCGATCAGATCAAAGGACAAAGTCCCCTGAATCCCAATCGCCTGGCAGAGCAGCTACGCAAAGGAGCCTTTTTTGGCGGAGCCCAATCAGGAGTCTATGTGGCTGTTTTGACAGCAATCGAGACAGCGTTGTGGGATCTGACTGGGAAGGTTTTTGGAGTCCCGGTTTACCAGCTTTTGGGTGGAAAATTCCGGGATAAGATCAGGGTCTATTGCGATACAGCCCTGTATTCCTCAACCAATCCCACTCCCGATGACTATGCCGCTGCAGCAAAAAATGCAGTGGGTAGAGGATACAACGCCGTGAAATTTGATGTGGACAACGGCCGGGATCCCAACAAATATGACCGCTTCAATTGGACGGCAAATCCCATGGAAATCGACCGGATGTACAGCGCCATGGCGGCGGTTCGCGAAGCGGTAGGTCCCAATATCGATATCTGTGTGGACATGCATGGACGGTACGATGCGGTCACCGGCCTCAAAATGGCCAAAATGTACGAGCCGCTGAATCTCATGTGGCTGGAGGAGCCTGTTCCTGCCGACAATGTAGACGTTTACAAAAAAATAGCCCAGGAGACTTCAACTCCTATTTGTACTGGCGAAAACATCTATCTGGCCTATGGATTCACAAGGTTACTTGCAGACAATGCGGTGGATATCATCATGCCGGACTTGCAGAAGGCGGGTGGACTGGGTGAAGGCCAGCGGATCGCAAATCTCGCCAATTTGTACTATGTGCCATTTTCACCCCACATGGTGGCATCATTTCTCGGTGCAATGGCTTCCTGCCACGTTTGTGCCTCCGTTCCAAATTTCCAGATCTTGGAATGGCAGATCTATATGGACACCGATCCTCTTTGGCAGGACATCGTGACCTATGATGGACCCAGGGTTGAAAACAGTTTTATCACCCTTTCGGAAAAGCCTGGAATCGGTGTCGAGATCAATGAAGAAGGAATGAAGAAACATGCTGTCCCGGGAATTCCTTTTTTCGAATAGAGCAAATCAGGGAGCAGTTTGCAGTCCCCAGTAGGCGGTTTACCCAGTTTACGGCTTAACCCTTAACAATTAACCCTTAACCAATCAATAACCATGAGACACACCAAACTTACCCGCTTGTTCACACTTTTCCTGCTTTTTGGAGGACTGGCCACGCAGGCACTTTCACAGGAAGTGGGAGCAAGCCCCGATTTTATTAAGGCACTCACCGCGGAATGGAAAGGGGAACGATTCCCTGACGGTCGACCCAAGGTCTCCGATTCGATCCTGGAGCGTCTGAAAAATATCTCCATAGAGGAGGCTTGGGGTGTGCTTCGCAACAAGGGTTACAACAATCAATACGAAGGAGACTGGCAGCTAATTTGGCCGGATTCAGCCATGACCGGAAGGGTGGTAACCGCGCAGTACATGCCGCTGCGGCCTGACTACCAAGAACAGATCAAAGTACAGGGAGTCGACAAAGAGGGCAGATCTCCCAAGGGAGGAACCAATTCCTGGCCGATCGATATCCTGACCAACGGAGATGTGTATGTAGCCGATGGCTATGGGAAGATGGCCGACGGCACGCTCATCGGCGACAATCTCGGCAACTCAATCTACGCCAAATCCCAGCGGGGAGTGATCTTTTACGGATCGGTCCGTGATCAAGAAGGGCTGTCCGAGATCAAAGGCTTCAATGCCTGGATGAAAGGTCAGGATCCCTCTTTTATCAGGGAAATGATGCTCACCTCTATAAATGCCCCCATTCGGATTGGAAGGGCCACTGTGCTCCCTGGAGATGTGGTTTTGGCTAAAAAATATGGAGTCATTTTCATTCCAGCCCACTTGGTGGAGGACTTGGTGATTACCTCGGAGGTCACCGGATTGAGGGATGAGTTTGGTCATCAGCGCTTGCGCGAAAAGAAATACCTCGCCGGACAGATCGATTCCGAATGGACCGATGAGATCAAAGCGGACTTCCTGAACTGGCTGGAAAATTACCCAGGACAGCTCCCGATGACCAAGGCCGAATTGGACAACTACTTCAAAGAAAGGAACTGGTAAAAAGGCTGATTCCTCTACAAAACAACAACCCAAAACTATCCTAGATATGAAAAACAGACTTCAAGAAATCATTGCCCAGCAAAGGGCTGAAGAAAAGCACTATACCGCACAGCGAAAAGCTGAAATTGAGAGTCCCCTTACCGGAGCCAACCGACGGGATTTTTTAAAGAAAACTGCCCTGGGAGGGTTTAGTCTCGCCGCCCTGACTGGACTGACTTTCGAAGACACCATGGCAGAGACCACCCGTAAAGTGAGCCGGGCTTCTGCACCCTCAGATCTACAAATCACTGACCTTCGCTACTGCGTCACCGCAGTGATGGGGCGCACAGCGATCATTCGAATCGACACAAACCAGGGCATTTATGGACTAGGAGAGGTGCGGGATGGGGCAGATCCACGATATGCTCTGATGCTGAAAAGCAGAATCATGGGAGAAAACCCCTGTAACGTGGAGAGGGTTTTCAAAATCATCCGACAATTTGGGGGACCGGCCAGGCAAGCAGGAGGAGTGTGCGCAGTGGAAATGGCGCTTTGGGATCTCTGTGGAAAAGCTTACAATGTTCCGGCTTGGCAGCTGCTGGGAGGTCGCTATCGGGACCAGATCCGCCTTTATGCAGATACGCCTGAGGGACAAAGTCCGGAAGATCAAAAGGAAAAAATACGGTTTCGGACCGAAGATCAAGGTTATACCTGGCTGAAAATGGACGTATCGATCAATGAGATCAAGGACATCCCCGGCTGTCTGGTAAATCCTGAAATATTTAAACAAGGGGGATCCAGTCAATGGCAGGGTGGATACATGTCGTACGCCAATACTGCGCATCCTTTTACCGGAATCCAGATCACTGAAAAAGGACTCGATGAATTGGAAAAAATCGTGCATAATGTCCGAGAGATGGTGGGTTATGAAATTCCCATTTCAACTGATCACTATGGCCACATTGACATCAACAACTGTCTCCGATTGGGCAAAGCATTGGACAAATATCGCCTGGCTTGGTTTGAGGACATGGTGCCATGGCAGATGTGGCAGCAGCACAAAATCATCACCGATACACTCGATACCCCAAATCTCACAGGGGAGGATATTTTCCTGCTCAATGGCTTCAGAGAATTAATTCACAATCGGGCGGTGGACATCATCCATCCAGATTTGGCTTCAAGTGGAGGTTTGTTGGAGACCAAGCGAATCGGAGATTACGCGGAGGAGTTTGGGATTGCTATGGCTATGCACCAGGCAGGTACTCCAGTTTCTTTTATGGCCAATGTGCATTGCGCAGCGGCTACACAGAATTTCCTGTCTCTTGAGCATCACTCAGTGGATGTCCCTTGGTGGGAAAGTTTGGTGACCATGACCGGAGGCGGAAAGATGATTGACAAAGGTTATGCGCCGGTTCCCCTTTCTGCCCCAGGCCTGGGAATTGAACTCAACGAGGAAGTTGTCAAAGAACATCTTCACGCGACCGACAAAACCTACTTTGCCCCTACAGACGAGTGGACAGAGAAGCGTTCGCACGATCGTACCTACAGTTAAATTCAAATTAAACTCCGTCGGGTGCTTTTCGACGGAGTTTTTTTATCTTTCTTTCCACCCAAAATGCCTCAGTTTTGAAATCAAAAGTCTATTCCTATTTTCTTTACAGTTCTTTTTTTGTTTTACTTCTCGCAGGAGCAGCTTGGATCAGTTCTCTTTCTGAATGGACTGGACCCCTTCTGATTCTGTTTTTTGTTTTGCTGGGGGTCGGAAGTCGAGGCTATGATTCTTTGAAAGTCCTGACCTACTCTTTGATGATCCTTGCTGCGGTGACTATGGCGATGTTTTACCCGGTTTTTTTTCAGGAATACCAAGGTTATAAACTTACCAATCTGATTACCCCTTTGATCCAAGTGATAATGTTTGGGATGGGGACTTCGATGAGTATCCGTGACTTCGCCGGTGTAGTTAGGACTCCTCAGGCTGTGCTGATCGGGGTTGGGGCACAGTTTCTGATCATGCCTTCACTCGGACTGATTCTGGCCTGGGTTAGTGGCCTTCCTCCTGAGATTGCTGCCGGGTTGATCCTAATCGGGAGCTCCCCGAGCGGCTTGGCGAGCAATGTGATGACTTATTTGGCCAAAGCCAATCTGGCCCTTTCGATTACGCTGACTTCCGTGACTACTATGCTTGCGCCATTGATGACGCCATTTTTGATGAAACTTCTGGCTGGAGAGTTTATCGAAATCGACTTGGTCAAGATGATGTGGGACATCTTCAAGATGATCATCATTCCGATCGGGGCAGGCCTGATTTTCAACAAGATTTTCAGAGGGAAATCTGCCTGGCTAGACAAGTCCATGCCGATTGTATCAATGATCGGGATCGGGCTGATCATCGTCGTGATCACTGCAGCCGGACGGGATGCGCTTTTGGATATTGGACTTCTTCTGATCGGGCTGGTGATGATCCACAATTTCGCCGGCTATGGGATCGGCTATTGGTTTGCAAGACTGTTTAGAATGAATGAAAAAGATTGCCGGACAGTTGCTATTGAGGTGGGAATGCAAAATGCCGGTTTGGCATCTGGGATTGCCAAGGAAATGGGCAAGATCGCAACGGTTGGTTTAGCAGCGGCAGTATTCGGTCCGGTGATGAATATTTCGGGCTCGATCCTAGCTTCATATTGGCATAAGAAGGAAGTGAAATAGCGGTAAATATTTTTGCTAACGATAACAATAAAAGAAGTCTTGTATTAGTTTAAGGTGTAGTTTTTTTAACCCCACTTCATTCCATGACCAAGTCGTTCTTCTTTTTTGTTTTCTTCGTTACCACTTCGACCGCTTTTTCCCAAGTCCAAACCAGCGCCCTCAAAAGAGCCTCGCGACTTAACAAAAAGGAAATCTATCGGCAGCTTAGCGATGATAACGGCTTTTTTTTTCTGCCTCAATTTGGCATGCGGTATGGCCAAAATCCAGATCCACTTTTTTCGGGGATAGAGGATTTGAGCCTGTATTATGGAATTGGCATAGGGTATAGGAAGGAGAATCTTTCCATGGAGTCTGGGATTTCCCTGTATCACCATACTTCCAGTGCGGTTTACTTTCCGATCTGGGAGCGTGAAGAATATGTGATGAATTCGGATTTAGCGTCGTTGGTTCTGCCTTTTACCTTTCGATACGACATTCCTACCGGAGATCAAGAGAACATTCGTTTCGGTGCTTTTTTCACAGGCAACTGGTCAGTGATCTCTCTGAAAGAACATGATGACTCACGAACTGGAACTATTCAAGGGGAAGATGCGGAAGTCGATTATACGCTTACTTCAGAAAGGAAAAGCCCTTTCTTCTTCAAAACCGGCCTGCATTCCAAAATCCGCCTGCTGAATTCTTCTTTTTTGAATCTTGAATTGGGTCATTTTTTCTCCTTCGGAACTAATAGACTTTACACAATAACTTTGGGAGATGCCGCACCTGTGCAAATTTCAAGAAGATGGGAAGGCTTGACTTGGTCTGTAGGAGTAGTTCTGCCAGTGGGAGTCATGGAGGAGAAATTTCGGAAGAAGGATTAAGAATTTGTTCAGTAGTTGGAACCAAAAATCATCCTGCTTATAGGTTGTTAGCTTCAGTTCGAAGGGCTAAACAAGCACTTCCTATCTGAGCAAGAAAACACCTTCTAAGATTAAAACTAAAAATAGGGTTTGAAAATCTCCGTCCAGACCAAATACCCTTTTTCATTCAGATGGAGTTGATCCTCGATATACAATTCAGGTCTGGGATTTCCGGTAGGGTCGGTCAGTGCTTTCCAGGTGTCCACGAATTCTACTCCTTCTTTTGACAGGCCATACTCTTTTAGCTTTTGGTTGAAAATCTCGTAGTTCTGTTTTTTCTCCCATCGGGAGGGGCTCGGTTTTGCTCCAATCAGGAAGATCTCAGTTTTGGGATTGATCAACTGAAGACGGGTTACAATGTTGTCCATGCTGGTCAAAATATCAGCCACTGGAACATCTGCCCAAATATCGTTGTCGCCTTCATAAATGAAAACCCGACTGGGTTCTAATCGGATTACTAGAGGAAACAAGTGCGTTTCCAGATCCGAGGCCTTTGAACCTCCAAAGCCAGTGTTCAGAATAACCTCATTTGGAAAAGAAGTTTCCAGACTTTTCCACATTCGAATCGTGGAGCTTCCGGTGAAAAGCGTGCTGCCTCTTTCCCAGCCCAAGCTGTCCAGCCTTGCAGAAATTTGTCTGACTTCCTGTTCGAATGGGACATTCTGAGCATTGATTTCCCCCCAAATAAGAATCGAAATGAGTATTAATAATCTGGTAATTCGGGTAGTTTTCATGATTTATTGGGCTGATTCCGGGATAAAGTAAAACATCAATCCCAATATTAAATACACCAAAATCAATTGAACTCCCTTATACCAGTTTGAGCGGCCATCACCGGCGATCATCGAGGCGAGGATGACTCCCAAAAACAGTGACCAGATCAAGGCTCGGTTAAAGGAGAGATTCAATTGCTCCGGCCCAATAAACAGACTTACCAAAACCAGCAAAGGCGCAATAAACAGGGCTATTTGGATTGAACTGCCCAATGCAATTCCGATACTTAAATCCACTTTGTTTTTTGAAGCCATCACAATCGCCGAGATGCCTTCTGCAGCTCCACCAATTACTGCCAGAAAGACCACACCGATGAAAATGCTGGACATTCCCATGATTTCCCCGGTTTCCTCTGCGGCGCCTACCAGAATCTCACTCATAAATGCAGCAAGTACTGAAGCAAAAACCAAAATGCTTATTGATTTGATCAAAGACCAGGGTCTTTCATGTGATTCATTCTCATGGGAGTTTTCACTTTTGAAAAAATCAGGATGGGTTTTTAGCATAAAAACCAGGTATAATCCGTAGGCTGCAAGCAAGGCTATACTGAGTAAAATATTCAGACTGTTTTCTGCCTCTGCAAATTCTGCAGTACCATAAAACCGGTTGAATGCACTTGGAACTATCAAGCTGAGGACAGCAATCATCATCATGGAACTATACATCCGGATGCTGGTGGAGTTGTATTCCTGATAATGAAATTTGAGACCTCCGATTAGAAATGAAACGCCCAAAGCAAGAAGCAAATTGGCCAAAATGGCACCTGCAATCGATGCGAGAACCATCTCATGGAGGCCAGCCCGTAAGGCAATCAAGGCGATGATCAGTTCTGGCAAATTGCCAAATGTGGCATTCAACAGTCCTCCGACAGCATCACCGGTGTAGGTGGCGAGATTTTCTGTGGAAGTACTGATGAGCCGGGCAATAGGGATGATTGAAATCGCCGCAGAAAAGAAAATCAAAGGTGCGGAGGCGTGGGAAAACTCAAGGAAAACCGTGATAGGAATAAATACAAATAACCAGTGAATTCCCGGAGTCAAAATTTTGATTGATAAAGATTTTGGTTTAGACATAAATCAGGATTTTCTGGAAGCTAAAAGTTTACTTTTTGAAAAATTATGATCAAACTCAGGAATTGAAATTCATGGTCTAAGAGCGTTCAATTTTTGCACGCATATGTACACTTCGGACAAAATGAAAGTTTGACCTTTAAGGTTTTGAAAAATATTCAAACCTGATTCTACCCCAGAAAAGCGGGTTTTTGTCACATTTTAGCCTTTGATCTGGCTTTTCAAAAATACAGTCATCTTTTTGGAACTGTTTTCGCGTTCTCTATGCGGATCCAAATCGCAACCTTCTCAATCATGCAGCAAATCACCCGTTTCTTTTGGTTTTGCAGCGGAGCAAATTTTGCCCTGCTCAAGCGTGCCCCAACCGAATCCAATAAGTATTTGGGAATCGGGGCCACGGTTTTTTTTACAGGAGTTTTGGCTGCTCTGGCTGCTGGGTATGCTTTGTTTACTGTCTTCCAAAGCCTGATTCCTGCCATCTTCTTTGGGCTGCTTTGGGGCTTGATGATTTTCAATTTGGATCGATTTATCGTATCCAGCATGCGGAAAAAGGAAAACGCCTGGGCTGAATGGAAGCTGGCAATCCCCCGCTTGGTTTTGGCTGTATTGCTTGCATTGGTGATTTCAAAACCGCTTGAGCTGAAGATGTTTGAACGCGAGATCAATCGAAAATTGGATGAGAAAAAGACAGAATTTATCGCTCAATCTAAAGCCAATCTCGCCAAAGGGTTTCCTGAAATCCAGGAGCTGGAAGCTAAAATAGACACTTTGAAATCGGAAGTTTCTGAGGCGGAAGCATTCCGCGATCAAGTCCAAAAGGAATACGATGCTGAGCGATTTGGTGAGAAAACTTCAGGCACCAGCGGAATCGTAGGCCTTGGAACCAACGCCAAAAAGAAAGAACAACAACTGGATGCCTCACAGCTTGCGCTGGATGATTTGCGGAAGAGAAATCAAATCCGGATTGATACAATTGAAGCCCAAATCAGGGAATTTGTTGCGCTTCGGCAGGCAGAGTTTGAAAAGCAGCAGCCTGGAATTGAGGGGTTTGACGGGTTGGCGGCAAGGATGGATGCACTTTCGGTTTTGACTACGGAAAGCGCCGCAATGGCTATGGCCAATGTGTTCATCATGTTGCTTTTTATCGCGATTGAGACTGCTCCGATTTTTGTCAAACTGATTTCAGCACGTGGGCCATATGATGAGCTGTTGGAACTCCATGAGGACAAAGTCAAACTCTTCAAAGGAGAAAAGTGGACTTTTGCCAAAGGAGAATCGGAGGCAAGAGTGGGATATTTTCAAGAAACCCATTTCTATGCCACTGACTTGAACAAGGAAAAAACCAACCGAAAAAACAAGGCACAAGCCAATCGGGAAATGGCTCAATGGGATGATGATTTGAGGTAGAATAGGCTGAAATTCAAAGAGATATTTGATTTTACGTATAGATTTTATTTTCTTTACGTAATACAAAAATCAAGTAGCCATGGATACTAAAATCACCTTGTCATTTAACAAAGACGTCATAGAGCGAGCCAAGGAATTTGCCGATCAAAATAATATCAGTTTGTCCAGACTGACCGAATACCTGTATTCCCAGATCATTTCAAAAAACTACAAGTCTCTGGAAGAATTGCCGGTGTCGGATTGGATCGAGGCCGTGGCTGAGGGTCCGATCGAATACAAAAGGACATCCAGTCGCAAGGCTATGAAAGATGAGTTTTTTGAGGGCAAGAAATGAGGGTTTTCCTGGACGCAAATGTCTTGGTGTCCGTACTGAACAAAGAATATCCGCTGTTTCCCTATTCCGCCAGATTGCTGAGTCTGGCAGATCAGTCCCGGTTTCAGTTATTTACCTCTCCAATTTGCCTGGCGATTGCATTTTATTTCGCTGAGAAAAAGGCGGGCTCGGCAATGGCTAAGCAAAAGATCGCTATTCTTCACTCCAAATTGAATATTTCCATTGTTGATCAGGAAGTGGTTTATCAAGCTTTGAAAAATCCACAGGTTATTGATTTTGAGGATGGATTGGAGTATTTCTCTGCCATAAACTCTTCCTGTGAAGTAATCGTGACCGAAGATCAAAGCGGATTTTTCTTTTCAGACATTCCTGTTTATGACTGCAGGAAATTTTTGGAGAAAGAAGTTTACTGAGAGATGCTTTTTTTGGCAACTATGTCCAATTGATCCATCGTCCGGCCTACGGATTTCCATTCAGCGAAACCCACGATTTTCACCAAAAAAGCCAGAAACTTCCCCGGATTGATCAGCTTATTGGCAAGCTTGGAGATGTTAGCGTCACGATCTTTCACCTGAAATTCCTTGTTGAGATCGGAGTGATATTCTCCGGCATATTTCCAGGCACCGTCTCTAGCTATCTGGATGGAAAAGTTGAGGAGCATTTCATCACGACCTTTTGCCAGTGGAATCAGCCAGCCAAAAATCGGTGAAACAGTGCTGATGTTAATTTTTACCCCATCCACCAGTTCAGCCAAGACAGCATTGATTTTGTTGAAATCTCCTTGAATTCCAATCAATTCTTTTTCTGCCATAGTTTCGGAGGCGGCGATTCCCAGATCCAGGTTGATGTGCGCATTGATCCCAAGAAAAAGGTGCTGAAGGACCAAATGACCAGAATTTTTACTCGCATCAAAAGCCAGTCTCCAGCTTTCAGTGGGCTTTTTTCCGAGTTTCGAGAGGTCATAGGCATCGATAAACCGCTTTGCGAAAAGCACATCCAAAACCTCCATCCGGGGATTATCTTCAAATTCCCCTGCTAAAATTCCGTCCCTGACTCTCCGAGTCACTTGCCGATACAAAATCGCAAAATATCCAATTCTGGACTGCTGAGTTTTACATTCAGCAACTATTTGATCCATTCGGACCAGGACTTCATTGATTGTTTTCATTTATGATTTTATATAAAAAAACTCTCTAAAATATCTCCAACATAGTAAGCAACCACCGCGGCCAAAAGTCCCAATGCAACGGTTTCAGAAATGCTGCGAAGTGCTGAGGTTTGGTTTACAATTCCCTTGAGCCAACCCACAATTAGGAATGCAAGTCCGGTTAGAATACTGGTCCAAAGAAAAATATTGAGGTCTGTCGGGAAGAAAAAATCCCACAGATAGACCATCAAAGGAATGAATCCGACCAGGATAAAAGAAATTAAGGTCGCTAGTCCGATTTTGAAAGGGCTTTTGCTGTCACGCATCATTTCCAATTCGTCTTTCATCATTTCAGAAACCCAGAGATCTTTGTCTGAGCAAATATGGTCGACGATTTTAGTCAGGAGTTCTCCTTTGAAGCCTTTTCCCCGATAGATCTCCGCGATTTCTTCACGCTCAACCTCAGGCAGGTTTTCTACTTCCCAGTATTCGATTTTTTCGTGTTTGTTGAAATTGTCCCGTTCGCTTTTGGCTGAGAGATAAGCTCCAACAGACATCGAAAAGCCGTCAGCCAGCAAATTTGCAAAACCCAAAATAATCAGGATTCCTGGATCAAGATTGGCTCCAAAGCCACCTGCAACGACGGCAAAAGTCGTCACTGCACCATCAATTCCCCCATAGACAAACTCCCGGAGGTATTCCTGAAGCTTTCCGAATCGGGTTTTTACTAAATGGATATTACCTTCCATGGCTTATTTCAAGTTCTTGAGAAAAAATTGCTTCACATTTTCCCCCATCACAGCTCTTATTTCCTCTTCAGAGAAACCGGTATTCATCAAGCCATCTACAATCAATGGAAGTCCGGTGATATCAAAAGGTACAGCAACCGAACCGTCGTAATCTGAGCCCAAAGCCACATACTGAACTCCCACCAGGTCTCGGACATGCTTGATGCTAGCAATGATATTGGGCAATTCAGGTGTGCCGACTGCCATGTCAAAAAAGGCAATCCCAATGATACCCCCATTTGCGGCTATTTTTTGAATCTGCGCATCGCTGAGGTTACGTTGAGAGTCCAAGACAGCCCGGACTCCTGTATGAGAAATGATCACTGGCTCGGAGGTGATGGCTAAGACATCGTCCACGATAGCGGGAGAGGAGTGAGCCAAATCGACGAAAATTCCGAGTTCGTTCATTCGTTTCACTGCGGTCTTACCGAATTCAGTTAGACCTGCTAAGTTTTCTCCATGGGCAGATCCTCCGAATTCATTGTCGAAAAAATGGGTCGGGCCGATCATCCGTACTCCTGCGGAGTAGACTACGTCGAGGTTTTCGATGTTCCCTTCCAAAGCATGCCCTCCTTCTATTCCCAACATTGCCCCAATTACCTCCTGATCTGATTTTCTTGCCTCAATCAGGTTTTCCAAATCAGCTTTTGATTTTATAAAAATTGCTTTTTCACCTTCATTTTCAACAAATTCTGCCAAGGCTTCCGACTGGGAAAGTGTCCGGTTGACCAAGCTAAACCAATTCCAGGGACCTTCCCCTTTTGCAATCGTAAGCGGTGTGATATTGTCAAAGGCATCTTCACTGTTGCTTTGCATATTTTGTCCAGCCGGAGATTTGGATACGATGGTGAACATTTCGAGCGCAACATTCGCCTCTCTCATTCTTGGGAAGTCCACATGGCCTTGCTCACCTCGTTTATTGAGATTTCTTCCCCAAAGTAAGGCGTCGCAGTGAAGGTCTGCGATAAAATCCAATCTATCATAAAGAGCCTGTGCTTCCTGAGAAACCTGATACGGTCCAAGAGCTTTGACCGGATTTCGTTCGGATTCGATGTATCGTGGGACAGTGTTGATCCCGATTAGATAGATTACAAAGAGGATTCCAAGAAACAGGAGAAACTTTTTCATCAGTTGGGGTTTTGTTACAAGTTAAAAGGAAAACAGGAATCAGGAATAGGTAATTCAGGATAGGGAGATTGGTAATTGAAAAAAAATCCAAAAATTTTTTATTGAGATTTTGATTCTTTGTTTGATTTTGATAGGTTTAAGAAACTTTTGCAAACAGAAATATCGATTAACCTAGCACTTTGCCAAAGTTTATATGGTTTTAATCCATTGACAATAAACCCTGACCGGGAGCCTAGATTCTAAAAGGCTCCCTTTTTTTATGTGGATTTTTAGCTATGTTTTGAGAAAAGTCAAAAAATCGGTTTAAAAATCGGTAAGTTTTGATTTGATTTTTGTCAAAAATCGAAAAATAGGTTCTTGGAATTTGGGTAAAAGCTTTTTTGGCTGATTTTGTTTTAGGACTCAGATTTGGAAAAAGCATTAGGAAAATTTTGTCTACCTGCCTTTTTTCAAAGGATTATTTAGGTAGATTCAATCTTCATATACAACCGAAGAAAAGGTGAAGCTATTTGAGATGTCGGTGTTTATTGGTGGGTATTTGCAATTCAGCACTGGAAAAGTGCCACAAGCATAGTTGTTGAACTATCAGAAATCCAAGAAAAGAGCCTGCAAAAGTTTTTTTCTTCGTCTTTCGAAACTGAAATGCTTCGAAACCTGCTGGGATGATCTTTCTCTTAAAGTTGGGAGGTCTAGAGTGGAAATGAGAGTTTCGAGTAGATCAAGATCCTTAATTCGTAGGATCAGCTGGGAATTTCCAATAATCTCCGGAATCGCCCCCACTGCCGAACCGATTGGTACGCAACCACAGGCCATTGCTTCACCCAGGGCATTGGGGAAGCCCTCAGATGTGGAGAGTTGGAGGTAAAATTGGTGGGAATTGTATACTTCCCGAAGTTCTGTCGGATTCATTTTTCCCAAAACCCGAATGTTTGGATTAGGGGAACTATATGCAGCGTCACCCACCAGGGTAAAGTTCCAGTTAGGGTGTTTTTTAGCTAATTTTCCGATTAAATCGTAGCCTTTGACGATGGCCCGAGATGGGTTGGAAGTGCCGGTGGCAACTGAAATAAAGCTGAATGGATTTCGCGCTTTTCCCATATCCTTCCAAAAATCAGTATCAAAACCGTTTGGAATAACTTGAATCGGTGTTTTCAAATCGGGAATCAGGTTCAAAAGTCCTTGCTTAGGATTGATTTTGGGGTCATAGGTATAATTCTGCTTGACCAAGGCCTCGGCGACTGGAAGAATCAAACTGCAGTTTTTGAAGGAGTACACTGTGGCCATTCGAAGCCATTTTTTACGAAAATTACCATAGCCGATCTCCGGCATATTGATGCAATCCGTTCCTCCGGCCTGGATGGTGCATTTTTTTCCGAATACTTTTCCAAACCAAACCGGCAGGACACTATGGTAACCTCCGAAAAAGCAGAGGTATTGGCTGGTACGGGGCAGGAACCAAAGGAGTTGAAAAAACTGGAGGATGAAGAAGAAAGGAAGCTGGACCGGACTTTGGGTAAATTCCAAAGGCTTGACTTCTGACCTTGGTTGGATCATTTCCAGATCTCTGTCGATAAAAGCCGTCCGGACTGGAAACGTGTAGATGATCATGAGCTAAAAATAGCAAACGACAGAAGGATTTCTCAATGGAGGCACAAAATTGAGTGTGACATATGTAGTCATTTCAGCATCCAGGTGGTTTACCTGATCATTTCCTGAATGACCGGCCCGGCAGTTGCATCCGGATATTCTATTTCCAATAAGCTGAAAATAGTGCGTGCTAACATAGATGAATACCATTGACCCTTGGCCTTCATTTCGCCACTCGCAGGAGTATCAGGACCGATAGCCATCATCCAAACTTGACCAGCGTCGGCATATTCGTCCCCGTGATCCTTCCAGGTCACTTTACCAGTGCCTCTTCCGTGATCAGTGGTGATGATCAGGGTTGTTTTGTCTTTGTATTGGGGATCGGACTGGAGTGTTTCCCAGATTTCCCGGATGAATTTGTCGGTTTGCCTGGCGGAAAAAAGGTATTCGTCATAGTTTCCGCTGTGGGCCCAACTGTCAGTTTCTCCATAGGAAATGTAAAGTACTTTCGGTTTGTGCTTCTTCAATGCCTCCATCGCAAAGTGATGAGTGAAAGCGTCGAATCGCCCGGAATTGGATTTTCCGCGGATTTCGCCAAGCAGCTGATTGAGCAAAATCTCCCCCTCAGTCAGGTCAGCTCCGGTAACTTTCTCCCGACCGGCATTGACAGGAACTTTGCTTCGCTCCTCGTTAATGATAAATGGGAACGCGTCCCAGCCGGCAAATGCCATCACTTTTCCCTGATAATCAGGCGTCTGATTCAGATATTCCAAAAAGGTGACGTTTGGATTGTTGACCTTCCTATTGTGGTTAATCCGCTCATCATCTGCTTTACCGGTCAGGATTTCATTGTATCCAGGGTAAGAAAACCACATGGTATTGCTGTTGTTTACCAAATTCCCATAGGCTCTGTTGCCGTAGAGTTGACCTTGTGAGGCCAAGGTACTCCAGACAAAAGGTAACAGCATTTTCCTCCGCTCCAGTTGACTGGGGTGCCAAAAGTCCGCAAGAAGTGAACCCGGTTCTTTGACCATACCCGTGTCATCGACCAGGAGGGAATCTGCCCCTTTGAAAACTTCCTGCCAGCGCATCCCATCCAACGTGATCAGTACAATGTTCTCGGTTTTATGAGTTTGGGAAAAGCTATTTGGAATTCCAAATGCGAAAAGAAAGCAAATGGAAAACAAGGACAGGATGGTCTTGGGCTCAGGGAATTTCAGGGGCATTTTTCGGCGATTTATCAAGTCTACTACTGGATTGGCATTTTAAAAGGACTAGTGAAAACTTGGATTTTAGAACGAAGCCAAGAAATTTGCTGGAAGAATTAACCGCAGAAAAGGAAAACAGAAGTGCTCTCCTCAGTGACGGAATAAAAAAAGGATCAAAAGATGAGCTCCTTTGATCCTTTGCGATTAAAGTGGGATGGTTTTACACCACCAAATTCACAATCTTACCCGGTACGATAATCACTTTTTTAGGGGCCTTGCCTTCCAGCCATTTTTGAACATGGGAGTCTTCCAAAGCTGCTTTTTCGATTTCCGCAACGCTGAGTGAAAGTGGAAGGTCCAACTTTGCCCGCATCTTGCCATTGATCATGACAGGATATTCAAAGTTGCTTTCGACTAGGTATTCTTCTTTGAATTCAGGAAATGCAACAGTTGTGATTGAATTGGTATGCCCCAAAAGTGCCCAGAGTTCCTCGGCGATATGCGGTGCGTAAGGAGAGACCAAAATCGCCAAGGATTCCAAAACCTCTTTCTTGTTACATTTCAAAGCGGTCAGCTCATTCACACAGATCATAAAGCTGGACACTGAAGTGTTGAAGGAATGATTGGCCATGTCTTCTTCCATCTTTTTGATGGCCTTGTGTAGGGCTTTCATTTCTTCTTTACTCGCTTTCTCATCCGAAACTGCAAATTCTCCCGCAGGTGTATGATAGAGATTCCAAAGCTTTCTCAGGAACTTAAATACCCCGTCAATCCCGTTGGTATTCCAAGGCTTGAACTGCTCCAAAGGACCGAGGAACATTTCGTATAGTCTCAGTGTGTCCGCTCCGTAGCGGTGGATGATGTCGTCTGGGTTGACCACGTTGTACTTGGACTTGGACATCTTTTCCACTTCAGAGCCGCAGTGGTATTTGCCGTCTTCCAGGATAAATTCCGCATTAGCCAGATCTGGTCTCCAAGCTTTGAACTTGTCGAGATTCAACTGATCGTTATGGACAATATTTACATCCACGTGCATCGCGGAGGTGTCGTATTGATCTTTCAGACCATAGGAAACAAAGGTATTGGTGCCTTTTTGACGATACACAAAATTTGACCTTCCTTGAATCATTCCTTGGTTGATCATTTTTTGGAAAGGCTCGTCGATGTGCACAGCTCCGATATCGTGCAAGAATTTGGTCCAGAATCGGGAATACAACAGGTGTCCAGTCGCATGCTCTGAACCCCCTATATATAAGTCCACAGCACCCCAATAATCGGTTTTGGCTTTGTCTGCGAAAACCGAATCATTTTTCGGATCCATATATCGGAAAAAATACCAGCTCGATCCTGCCCAGCCCGGCATGGTGGACATCTCCAATGGAAATTCCCCCTCAGCGGTTTTGTAAGTCCAGTTTTTTGCGCGGCCAAGCGGAGGTTCCCCATCCTCAGTTGGCAAGTATTTATCGACTTCTGGCAATACGAGCGGAAGGTCTTTTTCTTCTATAAGATAGGGAAGTCCGTCCTTGAAATATACGGGAAGAGGTTCGCCCCAATAGCGCTGACGCGTGAAGATTGCATCCCGCATCCGATACTGGATCTTGCCCTTTCCGATGCCTTTTTCTTCCAAGAAAGCAACACACTTTTCCATGGCCTCTTTCATGTAAAGTCCGGAAATCATGCCTGAATTGATGATCAAGCCACCTTTTCCGGGGAAAGAACCATTTTCCATCGAACCGTCGATGACTTGTCGGATTTCCAAACCGAAGTGTTTTGCAAAATTGTAATCCCGCTCGTCGTGCGCAGGTACAGCCATGACAGCGCCCGTTCCATACCCTGCCAAGACGTAGTCGGCGACCCAAACCTGGATTTCTTCTCCGTTGAATGGATTGATCGCATAGGAACCGGTGAAAGCTCCGGAGATCGTTTTGACATCGCTCATGCGTTCGCGCTCAGAGCGATTTTTGGCAACCTCGATATAAGCCTCGGCGGTTTCTCTCTGATCATCGGTGATTAATGCTGCAGCTAGCTCGCTTTCCGGAGCCAAAGCCAAATAAGTCACTCCGTAGATAGTGTCCACACGAGTGGTGAAGACTTTAATCTTTTGGTCAGAATCTTTTACTTGAAAAACTACATCGGCACCTATCGATTTACCGATCCAGTTGCGCTGCATTTCTTTGATCGGCTCAGACCAGTCCACTTTTTCCAATCCTTGAAGCAATCTATCTGCATAGGCTGTGATCCGCATGGACCACTGCATCATTTTCTTACGCTCTACCGGATGTCCGCCTCGCTCAGAGAAGCCGTCTTTTACTTCGTCATTAGATAGCACAGTTCCCAACGCAGCACACCAGTTGACGGTAGTTTCTGCAAGAAAGGTCAGTCGGTACTTTAGTAGCATTTCTTGTTTTTCCTTCTCTGAAAAAGCCAACCATTCTTCAGCAGTGAAAACTGGCGTGTCTTCGTCGCAGACTGCCTTCACTTGCTTATTTCCAACGGTCTCAAAGCGTGATATCAAAGAGTCAATGGGAAGGGCTTTGTTTGCATCCAGATCGTAGTAGCTGTTGAAAAGCTGCATAAAGATCCACTGTGTCCACTTATAGTAAGCTGGATCTGAAGTGCGGACTTCGCGGTCCCAGTCGAATGCAAAGCCGATGTTTTTGAGCTGCTCGGTATAGCGAGTAATGTTCTGCTCGGTTGTGATGGCAGGATGCTGTCCTGTCTGGATTGCGTACTGCTCTGCGGGCAAACCAAAAGAATCGTAACCCATAGGATGAAGGACATTGAAGCCTGTGAGCATCTTGAACCGAGAGACTATGTCCGAGGCGATATACCCCAGCGGATGACCCACATGGAGACCTGCGCCGGAGGGATAAGGAAACATGTCCAGGGAATAAAACTTGGGACGATTGGGATCCACCTCCGCTTTGAAAGTCCCCTTTTCCTTCCAGTAGCCTTGCCACTTTTGCTCGATTTCCCTGAAGTTGTACTCCGCCATAATTGAAATAGTATTGATTTTTAAGCTAAACGCCTGCAAAAATAGAAAAATCAGGCAGGTTTGGTAACCAATTTTGCAATTCCTCCCAAATCCCGCTTTTTGCCACTGATCAATTTTGTGTCAGACACTTGCGGCTTTTTTGTATTTTCCAAAACCTAACCAACCGACCTTATGAGAAAGAAAATCCTAGTAACTCTTGCTTTGGCTGGAGGAATCTGCCTTTCGGCTTTTCCCCAGAAAAAATACTCACCCAAACAAATCGAAGCGCTCAAAGCCGAGGCTGCCCAAATCGTCCAGGCCAATCACAAACAAAGCCAGGTGATGGTGGACAAGATCTTCAGTTTCGCGGAACTGGGCTTTCAGGAAGTCGAATCATCCAAATACCTGACCGGAATTCTGGAGAAAAATGGCTTTACAATCGAACACGGGATATCAGGGATTCCCACCGCCTGGTTTGCCACATGGAAAAATGGAGAAGGACCGGTGATCGCCTTGGGTTCTGATGTGGACAATATTCCGAAAGCTTCCCAATATCCGGGCGTGGCCTACCACAAGCCGATCGTCGAGGGAGCGCCGGGTCACGGAGAAGGTCATAATTCGGGAATTCCGCTGAATATCACGGCGGCTTTGGCGGTGAAGCAAATTATGGAACGGGAAAATATCGGCGGAACTTTAGTTTTATGGCCTGGAATTGCGGAGGAATTGGTGGCTGCGAAGGCATGGTTTACCCGAGACGGGAAGTTTGAAGGAGTGGATATTTGCATCTTCACCCACGTGGCCAACAATCTCGGCGTAAGCTACGGCGAAGCTTCAGGAACAGGCTTGATTTCAGTTGAATATACGTTTTCAGGTGATGCAGCGCACTCCGCAGGTGCGCCCTGGAGAGGGAAAAGTGCCGCAGATGCAACCGAACTGATGAATATCGGTTGGAATTACAAGCGGGAGCATTTGCATCCGCTGAAACGTTCACACTCGGTCATCACCGATGGGGGAGATCAGCCGAACGTGGTTCCTTCCAAGGCCTCGATCTGGTATTATTTCCGGGATGTGAAATACGATGGGATCATGGAAATGTATGCCCAGGCCAATGACATTGCGAAAGGCGCGGCCTTGATGACCGGCACAACCATGACCTCGAAAGTGGTGGGAACGGCGTGGCCAAGACATTTTAACAAAGTTATAGCCGAAACCATGTATCAGAATATCCTGCAAGTGGGTCTTCCCGAATGGGATGAAAATGACCAGACTTTGGCAAAGGCAGTGCAAAAGGAGCTGGGCTCAAAAGAGGAGGGTCTTCCGACCAAGTTGGATACCCTGGGATTGCCTATCAAAGAGCCGGTTTCTGGAGGGTCAGATGACATCGGAGACGTGTCTTGGGTGGTGCCGACGGTAACTTTGAGATTTCCTTCCAATATTCCAGGACTTCCAGGACATCACTGGAGCAACGCCATCGCAATGGCCACTCCGATTGCGCACAAAGGCGTGACCGCTGGCGCAAAAGCTGAAGCGATGACGATCCTGGACTTTTTGCTACAACCGGAACTCGTCGATCAGGCTTGGGATTATTTCAAAAACGTGCAGACAAAGGAGGAAACCTACAAGCCGATGATCACCAAAGAGGATGCTCCTCCGATCTACCTCAATGAGGGAATCATGAAGCAATTCCGTCCTCAGCTGGAGAAGTTCTATTACGACGAAACCAAATATGATACGTATTTGGAGCAGCTGGGTGTGACGTATCCGACCGTTCGAAAGGATTAATGGGTATTTACGAATTACGATTTTTGATTTACGACGTCAATTTGAACTCCAAACCCATATTCCAAGGGGGTACCCTTGTTGAATTTGCGATTGAGGATCCAACAAGCGTCGTAAATCGTATTTTGTAAATCAAAAATCCAATGAAAGATTCGTTCACTTTCGAAATCCGTGAAGCCTCTCCCGCCGAACTTCTCTGGGTGCATGAGCGCATCCCTGAGTTTCCGGGAAAGGCTTCTTTGGATTTTTATACCGATAGGTTAAAAAACCGGCTGTTTTTGGCATTGGTAGGAGAAAAAGACGGGGAGTTGCTGGGTTTCAAAGTTGGCTACCAAAGTGAAACACCAGACACGTTTTATTCCTGGATGGGAGGGGTTCGGCCCGAGTTTCGAAAGCATGGAATTGCCGATGCTTTGGCAGAGTTTCAGGAAAATTGGGCCAGAGAAAGGGGATTCAAGACTGTTTATTTCAAAACCCGAAACCGCTTTCCGGCTATGATTGCCTTTGGGCTCAAAAGAGGTTTCAAAATCATAGATGTCCTTCCTAAAGGAGGGGTGGAGGATTACCGAGTGGTGATGAGGAAGGAGCTTTGAAGTACGATTTACGATTTTTGATTTACGAGGCCTGCCAGAATCACAAATCGAAATTCTAAGAGGATACTTATGGATTTTGAGATTGAGGTTCATCGCTGTGTCGTAAATTGTACCTCGTAAATCGTACTTTTTAATTACACTTTGCAACCCTCCCACTTTAGAATTACCTTTGCCAATCATCCAGCGGTGGAATCTCCCGCTTTACCAAAAATTCATGAACACACAAGACCTTATCGCGTCAACTACTCAAGAACTCGTGGCCTCCGGGCTACAGCTTCCACTCATGGAAGCGTTCTACACCATCCAGGGAGAAGGCAGATTTACCGGGCATCCCGCCTATTTTATCCGGCTGGGAGGCTGTGATGTCGGCTGCGTCTGGTGCGATGTGAAGGAAAGTTGGGAAGCTGGCAAATGGCCTGTTTTATCCATCGAGCAGATCGTGAAGGATGCTTTGGCTCATCCGGGAAGGTTGGCCGTGATCACGGGCGGGGAGCCTTTGATGTACGAACTGGGGCCGTTGACCGCACTTTTGAAAGAAAAAGGATTTACCACCAATATCGAAACCTCCGGCGCGCATCCTTTTTCGGGTGACTTCGACTGGGTTTGTTTTTCTCCCAAGAAATTCAAAAAACCACATCAGAGCATTTACAAAGTCGCAGATGAATTGAAAGTGGTGGTTTTCAACAAGGCAGATTTTGCTTTCGCAGAAGAGCATGCAGCCCAGGTGACTCCGCTATGCGACCTACGCCTCCAGCCGGAATGGAGCAAGGCAGTGAGATTCACTCCTGAAATCGTCGAATACGTTAAAAATCACCCAAATTGGAAAATATCTCTCCAAACTCATAAATTTATGGACATCCCCTGAGTCCATGCGCCCTGTTCTACTAGTTTGTTTTGCGTTTTTCCTTATCCTACATGCATATGGCCAAACGTATTCTATTGTAGACGGAAGAGCAATCAAACTTTACCAGGAAGGGGAGGAACTGACACTCGCCAGACAATATGATGCCGCAATTGCCAAATATCAGGCTGCGATTGCAAGGGAAGCATCTTTTTTGGAAGCCTATGTAAAGGCTTCCCAGCTGCTGATCACCCAAGGGCGCTTGTCAGATGCGGAGAAGTTGGCGTTTGCGGGAAAATCCCGATTGGCAGGGAAAAATGCTACGCCAAAGCATACTGCCGAATTTGGTTGGCTTTTTTCAAACCTTTACCTCAAGCAAGGGAAATTTACAGAGGCTTACCGACAGTTTCAGGAAGTAGACCCGATTTTTGATGAAGCTTTTAAAAAATCCATTTATTACACCCAAATGAAAGGGCAGATGGATTTTTTGGGGTCTCAGCTCGGGAGTATTCTCTCCATTGAAAAAGAGATGCTGGAATCACCGCTGAATCAATATAATCTCCAATATTTCCCGGTATTGACGGCGGATGGTGAGCAGATTTTGTTTACAAAAAGGGATGGAACGGGAAATTTTGACAAAGAAGACATATATACATCATTTTTGGATCCGGCAGGCAGCTGGACTTTGCCCCAGAGCCTTGCCCAGTCCATCAATTCACCCTTTAATGAGGGCACTTGTTCTGTCACCGCAGACGGAAATATTCTGATCTATACCTCCTGTGATGCACCGGATTCCCAGGGGAGTTGCGACCTGTATGTTGCCTACAAAGTGAAGGGGACTTGGGAAAGGCCTACGAATATGGGGACAAAGGTGAATTCCAGATCCTGGGATTCCCAGCCCTCGCTTTCGGCAGATGGCAGGATATTGTTCTTTTCTTCCAATCGTCGCGGGGGATTTGGGGGAAATGATATCTGGTACAGCGTTCGTCAAAATGACGGAACCTGGTCAGATGCCAAAAACCTCGGAGATGTGGTTAATACTCAAAAGGATGAGATCTCCCCTTTTATGTTTTTCAATAATGAGATCCTGTTTTTTGCTTCCGATGGGCACCAAGGGTTTGGGGGAATGGATATTTTCCTTTCCAGAGTAAAAGACGGGACATTTCAAAAACCTGAAAGCCTGGGTCTACCGATCAATGACCAATTGGATCAGGTGGCTTTGTTTATCACTGCCAAAAAGGATTATGCCTACTTTACTGAACTTACCACTTCGGAAGATCAAAATGACCGGTCCCTGCTCTATAGGTTTAAGTTTCCGGAAGAAATCTACTTAGGAGAAAACCTTACAGTGACAGAGGGAAAGGTGTTTAATGCCAAAACAGGGCAACCGATAGATGCAACGCTTTCTTTGGTATCCTTAACCAATGACAGTACGCTATACCAATTTCAATCTGACGGAAAAACAGGCGCATTTATGATGCTGTATCCTGAAAATGCCGTTTCGGGACTTTATGTGGAAAAGAAGGGGTTTTTGCCTAAAATCTATAATGTGGAGCGGGATAAAATCCAAAATGTTAAAGACCTCAAAGTCGAACTTACCCCTGTCGGTCCGGGTGAGGAGTTTGTGTTTGAAAATGTGTTTTTTGAATTCGATAAATTTGATCTTAAGCCTGAATCGATGACCTCTCTGAAGCGGCTTTTGAAATTTCTGCTGGAAAATCCCAATGTCAATATCCTGATCTCAGGTCATACAGACAATATAGGAAGTGCCGGATACAATCAGAATTTGAGCCTTCTCCGGGCAACAAGTGTCCAAACTTTTTTAGTGAATTCGGGACTCCATCCTGGGCGTGTGTTGGTAGAAGGAAAAGGAGATAAGGAGCCTATGGTGCCAAATTCCACTTCTGAAAACCAGGCGCTGAATAGAAGGATTACCATCAAAGTGCTCTAAGTTTTCAGAATAATATTTTGTTTATTATTTGAATAATAACTTATATGCTCTAATTATTGAAAAAAAATATCAATATATATTGTGTATACAC
>NZ_MUNY01000066.1 GCF_002002735.1 Algoriphagus sp. A40
CGGGGGAGGGTATTTTGGTATCCACGAGGGGAATGAGGAGGACCAGAGTCGACATCTTTTTTTCAAAACTTAATCTGCACTAAAAATCATCGAGTATCTATTCTGAAAATTTGCACTTTAATTTTTAAAGATTGCGCCTGGTTGCCAGCTGGTTTTTGCTGGACTTTTTCTTAGAGTTTGGGTCTCAATCCTGACCTGTGGTACTTTATATCTTAATTTAATTAAATGCTGATTTTGAGCGAAATAGGGCTGTTTTTAGGCGGCAGAGGGATGATTTTGCCGTAAATTTACTCTCACATAAAAAGTACCACATGATGAGAATAAAATACAATCGCGTGAGTTCCCAAATTCAAACAGGATTGAGATTTGAAGCAGACACAGAAAAATACGATTTAACTCTTCTCGAAAAAGTATCGGGCGCAATCAAATTTCGAGATCGACCGAATAAGACGCAACAACTAATCCAATTGGTGGAATCAGGTCAAGTAAAGGAACTGGTGGTGGAAGAACAATCACGATTGGGTAGAAATACTGGCGATGTGATTCAAACTCTCGAATGGCTTGATCGACATGAAGTAAATGTAGTGGTGAGAAACCTTGGAATCCAATCTCGACCAAATGGAAAGAAAAATCCAATATGGAAGATGATTTCAGCTGTAATGTCTTCCCTTTATGAGCTTGAGTTGGAGAATATAAAGGAGAGAACCCAAACAGGCCGTATGATTTATGTCCAAAAAGGTGGGGTATTGGGTCGTCCGGCAGGATCTCAGGAATCAGATCGAGACTTCCTTCAAAAAGAAGTAAGTATTTTAATTTTAAAGTATCTCAGCAAAGGAATGACCATGAGAGAAGTTTCGAAACTCACCAGCTCTTCCACTCGCACAATCCAAAAAGTTAAAAGAATCGCTCAAAAACATAAAATGCTGGCAGAATGAGTTATTCAGGAATGGACTTTGTCATACAGTATGAAGAGTTACTTGATGAACTTGACCGAACCATGGCATCAAAATTTCGGGAATTGATATTTCGTTACCGATATCTTGATCCACATGATTTGGTAAGCCCTGATGATGCTTTTCCAACCAAAAATGAGATGATACGGCATCTTGCGACATTTATTATGATCGACCATTTGGAAGGTGATCCTGTAAATAGAAACTAAGTTGAACTCTCCGGCTCAGTTTTCTAAATCCTAATCATTTTTTATGCAGATTAAGTTTCGGTTGAAGATGCGCTGGATCTTGCGCTTGCATGCATGCTTTTCGATTTTTTGGCGAATTAGAAGATGATTGAGAGATGGGTTAATCCCACTTCAATTTTTTACGACAAGTTTTCAATCAGTTTAGAGTTGGGATTTTGGGATTCAACTATTCCAAACCCAAAAATTTCCCTCAATTGATAGAGAAATGGACTGAAGTTCACACCATCACTTCTTACGACAAATTTGTGTTCTTTTTTAATTGAAAATCAATGGATTAATTGCAAAATCCGGTCAAATTGACCCCCGCTAGCCGGAGTAAACTGACCCCTTTTGGCTGGAGCAAATTGACCCCCGTCCGCCGGAGTAAACTGACCCCCTTGGAGGAATATTTTTTGGGATTGGAATAGTGGGCTTTCAAAGGCTGTTGGATCAGGATTAACTACCCTGAACCGATGGCTAACCGACCCCTAACCATGAATAAGATACGACAGATTTTGAGAGGCCACTTTGAAGGCCGTGGCTCCAAACAGCTGAGCCAGCTTACCGGGGTAGCCCGTAATACCGTCAAAAGTTACCTGAAACGATTTAAGGACACCCGACTTACTCATCAGGATGTGGAACAGCTCTCCGATGAGGCGCTTTCAGAACTGATCCTCGGTCCCCCGGCTCCCCAGCAGCAGAGCAAGCGACAGGAAATTCTGCTGGCACTTTTGCCGGCCTATGCCAAAGAACTCCGCCGCAAAGGGATGACCCAGCAGCGTCTTTGGGAAGATTACAACGCCAAACACCCTCAGGGTTACCGCTGCAGCCAGTTCAAAGCATACCTGAGCGAATACCTGAACCGCAGGAGCCTGACCATGCATTTTGAGCATAAGGCAGGCGACAAAGTATTCATTGACTATGCTGGAAAACCACTTTACATCACCGATCCTGAGACGGGCGAGCATATTCCCGTGCAGGTATTTTTGGGAGTGTTGGGGTGCAGCCAATACACCTATATGGAGGCAACTCTGACCCAAAAGAAAGAAGATTTTACAGAAAGCTGCCGCAGGATGCTGGAGTACTATGGAGGTGTCCCAAGAGCCGTAGTTCCGGACAATCTCAAGTCTGCGGTCCAGAAGGGGAGCAAATATTCCCCGGTCCTCAACGAGACCTTTGAATCCTTTGCAGAGCATTACGGGACCAGCATTCTCCCCACCCGTCCACGCCAGCCCAGGGAAAAATCCCTGGTGGAAGGAGCTGTCAAACTGGTCTATCAGCGGATCTACATCCACCTTCAGAACAAGGTGTTCTTTTCTTTGGAAGGACTCAATGAAGCGCTGAGACCACTTCTTGCCTCTTACAATGACCGAGCTCTGCGGGGAGAGGAAAGTCGTCGGGAACAGTTTGAGCAGCTCGAACGGGAAAGTCTGCAGGCACTTCCAGCCCTGCCTTACCAGCTGATGGAGGTCAAGATCTCCACGGTAATGAAAAATACACACATCTGTCTGGCCGTGGACAAGCATTACTACAGCGTTCCCCATCAGTTCATCGGCAAGAAAGTGAAAGTGCTCTACAATGACGACCGGGTGGAGATCTTTTACCGATACCACCGTATTGCCCAGCACAAAAGAGACCGCCGCAAGCACAAGTACACCACCTCCGCCGATCACCTGGCCACAAGCCAGAGGTACGTGTCAAGCTGGAGCTATGACTATTTTGTGGGAGAAGGAAACAAGATCAGCAGGGAAGTCGGTGACTACCTGGCTGCGCTGATGGAGACCAAGCCCCATGCTGAGCAGGGATACAAGTCCTGTGCAGGCATCCTTCATCTGGCCAAAAAAGCGGGAAACTCCCGGCTGATATTAGCCTGCAAACGGGCTTCTGAATACGGAATCTACACCTATCCCATCATCGAGGACATCCTGTCCAAGAACCTTGACACGCTCAGTCCATCTGAAGAACAGCTGGACGATACCGTACTGACACCCCGACACCACAACATCCGGGGCAAAGAATATTACAGTTAAAACCAAAACCACATGATCGAACAAACGCTTGAGAAAATGAGAAAAATGAAGCTCTATGGCATGTTCCGCAGCTTCAAACATGCCACGCACACCCAGTCAATGGCCGGCCTCACGGCCGACGAGCTCATCCACCTGCTGGTGGAAAACGAATGGGACGAACGCCAAAACAGGAGCATGGAGCGAAGCCTGAGAAACGCCAGGTTCCGCTACAAAGCAACCGTGGAAGGGCTTGACTTCCATCCTGAAAGAATGCTGGACAAAAACCAGCTGCTTCGGCTGGCAGATGGCGGATACATCAAGAAGGGAGAAAACATCCTGCTCACGGGAAGCACGGGGACAGGGAAAAGTTACCTCGCCTGCGCGCTGGGCAACCAAGCCTGCGCCCAAGGACACAAAGTCCTCTATGCCAATACCAACCGGTTGCTCACCCAACTGAAAATGGCAAAGGCAGACGGCTCTTCGATCAAAGAAATGATCAAGCTCGAAAAGCAGGATGTACTTATTCTGGATGACTTTGGAATCCAGCCTTTAGACGTTCAGGGCAGAATGCTGCTGATGGAGATCATCGAAGACCGGCATGGAAAAAAATCAACCATCATCACCTCACAGCTTCCTATAACTGCATGGTACGAAGTAATCGGTGATCAGACCCTGGCAGACGCCATTCTCGACCGGATCGTACATGATGCACACCGCCTGGAACTACAGGGAGAATCTCTGCGAAAAAAGCGAAAAATAAACCAAGCCAACTCCTAACTTAGCCTTCCAGAATTCCACTTTTCTGACCCAAAAATCCAAACAACTCTAGGGGGTCAATTTCCAGCGGCGACAGGGGGTCAATTTAATCGGCGTATGCAGTATGACTATCTCAAATGCACATAACCTAATGAAAGGTTATATAAAGGCAATTGAAGAAAGAAACAGCCCAAATCCAGTGGAAGAGGCGTTGGATGCGGTACTTGAACAAAGGTTTAAGTTGTTTAATAAATCATCCAAAGATCTTGCCGATTTGGAAACAGGGTCAGTGCAGACAGCGATTACATCTCAACCGTACCACGAAATGAGAAAATATCCAAAAGGAGTTTCTAATGATAAGATTCCCTTTGGTCAGGAACCGACAACAGACGAGTTCATCAAGAGAAGTGTCGAGTTTTACAGTGGTGTGAAACGTGTTTTGAAAGACTATGGGTCTTTGTTTGTAAATCTGGGAGAGTCCTATAATGACGGAGTTAGTTCCTTAACTACACATAAATTTGCAGTTGAGATGGTTAAAGACGGTTGGTATTTAGTCCAATCACTGAAATGGCGAAAATTAAATACAAAACCTCAAGGCAAAATCCGAAGGTTAAGACCAGTTACCGAAGAAATATTCCATTTCGTTAAGAACAATGAATCCTTTAAATACAAGGAACCAGTTTTTTGGAGTAGGGACGAGAAAATTACTACTCAAACAGGATGCAACGATGAAAACCCAGGTGATCACAGAGTTTCACCCCTGAAATTTTCATTGAAAAGACCAAGAGTGTCCTTTACAGACTTCTTGGATAGTCAACATGTCCAAGGAGTAATTGAGGGGTGCGCCTTTAATTGGTCAAAATTGAAAAAGATTGACCCGACTTTTATCCATGTTGCTCCTGCACCAGATTACCTTCCAATTATCCCCATTCTGATGACCACTGATGTCGGGGACACAGTGCTAGACATATTTTCAGGATCAGGGACATTTTTGGACACAGCTCTTCGATTAGGTCGTAATGGGGTCGGTTTTGATACCGACCCTAACTCCATCAAGTTTTCAGAGAAAAGACTTGTACTTGCCTTGAAAGAGGAGATTTCCATCGATGAATTGTATCGTATCGAAAGTCAATACTTTTTAAATGCTGCTTAACATGAGAAAGATCGATTTTATCAATGTCCTGAAAAGGGAGAATCCGACTCTTTCTGATGACCAGATAGCGCAGATTTATAGCCTCCTAATTAAGTTAGCCACCATTGAATTCGAACATTATAAAGAGAATAATCCATGAGAACTATCCTATATAAGAGAGTGAGTACGGACGAACAAGCAGATTCAGGGTTCAGTCTTCAGTATCAGGAACAAGTCCTAAGACAGTTCTGTGAGTACAATAAGTTTGAAATAATCGGGGTCTATACTGAAGATTATTCAGGGAAGGATTTTAATCGACCCGAGTGGATCAAACTCATGAACTATCTCAAAAAAAATCGAGGAAAGGTTGATCAAGTACTTTGTCTTCGGTGGGATCGATGGTCTCGAAACCTTCATTATGCCCTCGATGAGATCAAGAAATTGAGTCTCTTGGGAGTGAAGATTAACACGGTGGAACAACCGATTGATATTGAGAATCCTGATTCAAAAGTTCTACTTTCTTTGTATTTGACACTTCCTGAGGTTGAGAATGACAAGAATTCAATAAGAACTACTGAGGGATCTCGAAGAGCCCGAATGGAGGGGTGCTGGACTGGCTCACCTCCGAGAGGGTATAAGTGTATTCGGAATGAAAACAGAAAGGCCACCCTTGTTCCAAATGAGAAGGCACAATTCATTCAAATGGCATTTGAACGAATGGCTTCAGGACTTTATTCTGCCAATGATGTTCGTTTGTGGTTAGCAAAGGAAGGGTTCAAATTACCCAAACAAACCTTTTATCATACGATTCGGAATATCGCTTACATGGGAAAGATCTATGTTAAAGCGTGGAAAAAGGAATCCGAACAAATAGTGGATGGACTTCATCCAGCAATCGTCTCAGAGGACGTATTTAATAGGGCAAATAGGGTTCTTGACGGAAGAGTTCGTCAGATGGATTTTGAATCCGATAAAACCGATCTATACCCTGTTAAAGGCTTCATAACTTGTAAGAAACACGGTCGCACAATAACCGCCTATACCGCCCAAGGAGGGAATGGACAGCGAAAACATTACAGTTATTATATCTGTACCAAAAAGAATTGTTTTAGGTACAGAGTCGAGGAGGTTCACGGGAAAATTGAGGAGTTACTTGGTAAAATCTCATGGACTGCCGGAATGGTGCAGGTTTACAGAAGTTCTCTTCAGGGAATGATGGAAAAAGATTTCACAGGTCAAAAAGCCAAGATTGAGAAATTGAAATCTGATCGGGAAAAACTCTTCCAAAGAAAATTGACTCTTCAGGATTCGTTCCTTGATGGAAAAGTTGATTCAGGAGATTTTAAGGAGATGAAACTTCGGGTTGAAGGTGAAATATTCAAAGTCGAGGAATCTCTTAAAAGTTATCAGTCTGAAATGTCACCATTTAAAGAATATCTAAATAAATCTCTTCCCATGATAGAACAACTTCCTGAATATTGGAGGAAGAGCGATGGAAAGACTAAGAAAAAGATTCTCGGTTGCATCTTTCAGGAAAAAATAGAAAATCTTGATTTCGAAGTTGCAACCACTTCCTTTACCCCTGAAATCTCGGTTCTTTTGGGTTTAGAGGGGGTTTTTGATAGTGGTAAAACAAAAAAAGAGGTCGTTTCTGACCTCTTTTTTAAAATGGCTCCCCCTCTAGGGCTTGAACCTAGGACCCCATGATTAACAGTCATGTGCTCTAACCAACTGAGCTAAGGAGGAATTTTTGGTGTTTTCGCCTTCCCTTTTGGAATTCGTGTTGCAAATGTAGGTGCATCCCCTTTTTATTCCAAATCACACTTGGAAAAAATCTTGGTTTCATCCCTGAAATCCTCCCTTCTGATTCTTTTTCAGCCACTTATTTTTTGAAAATGATCTGAGAAATAGGCTTTGAACATTCAGCTTTTGATCAAGCAAAGTGATAAGGTCCAACCTTGCCTCTAATTAGGTGGAACCAACTGAGCACTCCAAAACACGATTCTCACATCCCACATCCCACATCCCACAACCAGCATCCACAACCCAAATCGAAAATCCGAAATTCGAAATCCGAAATCCCCAATTGCCATTTCCGCCATTTTTTCCTAACTATAAACTGTAATCCTGAACATTCATGACAAAGCATCTCAACCGCCGGGATTTTATTCGGTATTCCGTTCTTACCACACTTGGATTACAGTTTTTACCCTTTTCCGGCCTCCGGGCGGCACCCTCTGACCGGGTTCGGATTGCTCATATCGGTTTGGGTGGAATGGGGCTTTCCCATATGAATTGGTTTGCAAATCTGCCCGAGGCGGAGATCGTAGCGCTCTGTGATGTGGACAGCAACCGGGCAAATGAAGCTTTGCTTGCCTTGAAAAAAATCCATCCGGATACCAAAGCGGAAGTTTTTCAGGATTTCAGAAAAATCCTGGAGCGTCAGGATATCGATGCGGTCACCATTGCCACACCGGATCACTGGCATGCGCAAATCGCGATTTTGGCTTTTCAGGCAGGTAAGGATGTGTATGGGGAAAAGCCGCTTTCCTATTCGCTCAGAGAAGGACAACTGATGCTCAAAGCCCAACAGGAAACCGGGAAGATTTTTCAGTTGGGAACCCAGATTCACGCAGGAGATAATTACCACCGGGTGACCGAACTGATCCAGTCCGGAGAATTAGGCAAAATCAAAACCGTCCGTCTCTGGAAAACCGGTGAACCACCTCTGATTCCTACTCTGACTTACCAAGCGCCTCCTTCTAATCTGGACTGGGACATGTGGCTGGGTCCGGCTCCTTTGGCGGAGTATGCTCCTGAAAAGTGCCATTTCAACTACCGCTATTTTATGGAATACTCCGGAGGGGTTTTTCAGGATTTTTGGTGTCATATCGCGGATGTAGTCTGGATGTCTATGCCTCCACAAGGCCTGAAAAGTATCATCGCAAATGGAGAAAAGTCCGATGGGATGGGGGATACGCCCAAGTGGATTGATGTGGATTTCAAATTCAAAAAGTTGGATCTGCACTGGACTTCTATTCCCCCTGATGTCCCCGGGGCAGTGGAGCGGGGTATCGGTGCCTATTTCGAAGGAAGTAAAGGAACTTTGGTTTGTGATTATGGCAGCAGGGAAATCCGAATCAACGGACAGGTTATGGAGGATATACCGGAAATCCCCAAAACAATTCCCAGATCTCCCGGCCATCAGCAAAACTTCCTGGACGCAGTGAAGTCCCGCAATCAGCCTGAATCTTACCTTCAGTATGCAAGAGAAATGACGATGCCTATGCACCTGGCAATGGCTTCATTTAAGCTGAAAAGATCTTTGAAGTGGAATGCCAAAACTGAGTCCTTCAAAAATGATCCGGAGGCCGATTCTTTGCTTTGGAGACCCTACCGTGAAAAATGGAACCTGATCGGTGCTTAACTGATTTCGGATTTTTTGAATTCAGGTTTCTGATTCTGAAATCCCAATTTTGGGAAATCATTTTCTCTATTCCATTTCTGGATTTTCAAAAAAATTGGGAAATCTAATAATCCTATTTACTTGCCTCATGGCAGCAAAAAACAGGAGTGGAGTAAGAAATGAGATGCTGTCGACCGTTGACCGTGGTCTGTTGACAAATATCCCAATCCTAAATCAACTCTATTTCCATCCAGCGGACTTGGAATCATTTCTTTTTCCTAACTTATTTGAAATAATCAGAGAATAATCCAATCTATGGAAAACTATACGCTCACCATCAACGGAAAAACGCAGGATGTCAATGCGCCCGAGGATATGCCCTTGCTTTGGGTGATCCGGGATTTATTGGACATGAAAGGAACCAAATTTGGTTGTGGTCAGGCACTTTGTGGTGCCTGTACGGTTCATCTGGACGGAGAGGCGGTCAGGTCTTGCAGTCTTCCGATTTCTCAGGTAGGAGAAGGGAAAATCACTACGATCGAAGGGCTTTCTGAAGAAGGGGACCATCCTTTGCAAAAAGCATGGGTGGAACATATCGTTCCCCAATGTGGCTACTGCCAGTCAGGCCAGATCATGAACGCGGCAGCTTTGCTCGCTAAGAATCCAAGTCCATCCGATTCGGATATTGAATCAGCAATGGAGGGTAATCTCTGCCGCTGCGGCACGTACAACAGAATCAAAGATGCCATACTTACTGCATCCAAATCCCTCTAAATCAGCAAAGATATGATGCCTAAATTGCCATTTTTGAAAAAAGAGAAGACAGATGCTTCGACTCCGCTCAGCACAGGGGATCGCAGTGAGATCTTTAGAGCTTCGAGAAGGGATTTCCTGAAAATCGGCTCTCTTGCCGCAGGAGGATTTGTGTTGGGAATCAATTTCCAATGCAACGGACCCAAGGGGGAATTGATCACTTTCGCACCCAATGTTTTTGTTTCAATCGGGTCCGACAATATCGTGACCATCGTAGCCCACCGTTCCGAAATGGGGACCGGTATCCGGACTACCCTGCCCATGATCGTTGCGGATGAACTTGGTGCTGACTGGAGCAAAGTGAAAATCGTACAAGCCGAAGGAGACGAGGAAAAGTACGGCAACCAAAATACCGACGGGTCTTTTTCAGTCAGGATGTTTTATGAGCCCATGAAAAAGGCCGGAGCCACAGCTCGTCACATGCTTGTGCAGGCTGCAGCCAAAGAATGGGGAGTAGATCCTTCCGAATGTGATACCGAAAGCAGCCATGTTATTCTGAAAGGAGGAAGCAAGAAAATCCCTTTTGGAGACCTGGTTGCTCAGATTCAGGTGATGGAAATTCCAAAGCCGGAGGTCTTGACTATGAAGGAGTTTTCCAGTTACAAGCTGGTGGGCACTGACCTTCCGATTTACGATGTAAAAGATATTGCTACCGGTAAGGCTGTTTTTGGTGCGGATGTGAATCTGCCCAATATGCTGATAGCGGTAGTTCAGCGAAGTCCTGTGGTCGGGGCGAAGGTTGTTTCATTTAATGATGAAAAAGCATTGGCTGTCCCTGGAGTAAAAAAGGTCGTAAAAATCGACGGACCGGGACTTCCTGCCGGATTGGACAAGCCTTTGGAAGGAATTGCTGTGTTGGCAGAAAATACCTGGGCAGCAATCAAAGGAAGTCAGGCTTTGGAGATCGAATGGGATTTGGGCCCAAACCAAACCTATAATTCAGGAGTCCAATTGGAGGAAATGTTGAAGAGTACCGCGTCAAATGGTACAGTAAAGCGGGAGCGTGGGAATTTTAACCAGGCGAAATCTTCCTCTGGAAAAGTACTGGAGAAAACGTATCTCGCGCCATTCTATGCCCACTCGACCATTGAACCGCCTGCAGCGATTGCCGATGTGAAAGCCGATGGATCAGTGGAAGTTTGGGCACCAAGTCAACACCCGCAATGGGCAAGGGGCGCCGTGGCAGGAGCTTTGGGAATTGATGTTTCCAAGGTGAAAATCAATGTCACACTTTTGGGTGGAGGATTTGGCAGAAAATCCAAGCCTGATTTTGTGGCTGAGGCAGCACTCCTTTCCAAAGCTGCGGGAGTACCGGTCCGGGTTCAGTGGACAAGGGAATGTGACTTGCACCATGATTACTTTCATTCTCATAGCGCACAACGAATTGTTGCCACATTGGATGGTTCAGGCAATCTGACGGGATGGAATCACCATACAGTATTCCCGGCCATTGGATCGGGACTCGATGCTGCTCCTCCATCAGACGGAGAATTGGATCTGGGCTGTCGGGATTTTCCTTATGATGTACCCAACATCCGGATAGAGGCCCATGAATCCAGTGCTCATACGCGGGTTGGTTGGCTTCGTTCGGTGAGCAATATTCACCACGCCTTTGCGATCTCCACCATGTTGGATGAAATTGCCGAAACCAAGGGAGTGGATCCCGTGGATCAGGCGATCCAGTTGCTGGGAGAAGATAAGGATCTAATCTTTGCCGGAGAAATGGTCGGCGACTATGGCAACTACGGGGAAAAAATCGAAGACTTTCCATGGAATACCGGCCGGATGAAAAAGGTGATCGAAACCGTGGCCGAAAAGTCAAATTGGAAGGCAAATCTGGCTGCAGGTAAGGCTGTTGGTTTTGCCGCACACAAGAGCTTTCTGACTTATGTAGCCTGCGTTGTGACTGTAGAAAAAGATGCGGCTGGAAATCTTTTAATTCCGGAAGTGCACTACGCGGTTGATTGTGGCATCCCGGTAAACACGGACCGAATCCGCTCCCAATTTGAGGGAGGGGCCCAGTTTGCGACGAGTTTGGCGATGACTTCGGCAATCACATTTGAGAATGGTAAGGTTCAGCAAAACAACTTTGACACTTACAAGGTGATTCGAATGCCGCAATCTCCTAAAAAGATTAATGTTCATATCATTCCAAGTACAGAAAAGCCAACTGGTGTCGGTGAACCACCGGTTCCTCCATTTATCCCGGCTTTGGCCAATGCTATCTACAAGTTGACCGGAAAAAGGAATTACGAATTGCCGTTTAAGGCTTAATTGGAATTAAACCAAAAGGCAGTCAATGGAAATCAGAAGGGACGAAGGTCACCTGAAGGTTTCCATTTGACTGCCTTTTTTTAACCTGGATCCCGCTATGCTGCTTCTCCAGAAGCAGTATTCAGAGAATGGTGGATTGTCCAGCTTCTGGAGAAGCAGGACAACAAGGCAATAGGGGCAAAGTTCCTCTGATGGTTTTCATTTGACTGCCTTTTTTTTAACCCGGATCCCGCTATGCTGCTTCTCCAGAAGCAGTATTCGGAGAATGGTGGATTGTCCAGCTTCTGGAGAAGCAGGACAACAGGAACAGGATTTGTCCAGTGATTAAGACTTTCCTGATAAAAAAAAACCGGGAAAGAATATCTCTCCCGGTTTCGGATTATCAATTACCCAATCTATCTGTTATTTTTTTTCATTTCGGAGCTTTTCTGATTTGAACGCTCATCACGTTAAGGAGATTCATTTGCCTCAAGTCCTCTGAATTAAGTATTTCTAAAAATTAACGAAATAAGAAGTCATGCATATCTTATTTTTGCTTTTGTTGGATCAACTTTACGAAAAAAAATAATTAAGTCTATCCTGATTTGAATTTTATTTTCGGGAAAATTATATTTTGAAAAAAATAATTTACGAAAGTATGCTAAAATCGGATTTGCTGATCAAATTTTCTATTTGAGTAAACCCTTGATTATTTCAATCCTTAAATCATATTTCCCCGCTGAGGGAATTCTAAAAGATATAGTTCCGAAAAATGGTATTCAGCGGTTTCTCCACTTTTTGACAGGGATACTTTTTTGCGCTCATTTCGTGGATTCTGCTGAAAGTTGACGGACTATAGTAAATCAAAACCGGCATTTCCAGTATTTTTGACTTTCCCGATTTCTGATGAATAAATTTCTTCCTTTTCTGTTTTTCCTCTCGGTGTCAGCCTTTGCCCAGCAAATTCCTGACTCCCTCTATTTACCCGGAATTCTTATCAGTTCGATAGAAAACCCTGTTTTGGAGGAAATGAGTGGATTGGCTTTTTCTAAAAATCATCCCGGAAAATTCTATACCCACACCGACAGTGGAGGGGAAGTGGCTGTGTTTGTTTTGGATTCAGCTGGAAATGAGGTCGGGAAGATTCTGTTGGAAGGTGTGGAAAACCGGGACTGGGAAGACATCGCCATCGGACCGGGGCCAGGCGGGAAATCCTATGTCTATGTCGCTGAAATCGGGGATAATCTTGGTGTTCACCAAAATGTCATGATTTTCAGATTTCCCGAACCTGTTACATTCTCCACCGAAATCACTTTGACACCGGAAGTCCTGACTTTTAATTATCCGGATGGGGCAATGGATGCCGAAAGCATGTTTGTTGACCCTGTTTCCGGTGACTTGTTTGTGGTTTCGAAAAGAGACAGTCCAAACACGCTTTTTCGACTCCAAGCTGAAGATTTTGGAAAAAGAAATGTGGTGGCTGAGAAACTTATCAAATTGCCAATCACCGGGGCTACGGCTGCAGATATCAGCCAGGATGGAAGCAGAATCCTGATCAAAAATTACTTTAAAATATTCTACTGGGAGCGAAAAACTGGACAATCCATAGTCGAAGCGCTTTCCCAAGCTCCCAAGGAATTGCCCTATGTGCCCGAACCTCAGGGCGAGGCAATCGGGTTTCAACCTGACGGAAAAGCATACTTTACGATAAGCGAAAAGCGTTTTGACATATTTCCCGTACTATATAGGTACCCTCTAAAAAAGTAAGCTATGCAAAGCACTGCGACTATTCTGATGGTCCGCCCGGCAAATTTTGGGTTTAATCCGGAGACTGCGGAAAATAACTTTTACCAGAAAAAGGACGGTAGATCGGCTCAGGAAATTCGGGATTTGTCTAGAAGAGAATTTGACGGTTTTGTCTCGTTGCTGAGAGACCAGGGAGTTAATGTCGTGGTGATCGAGGATTCTGAACAGCCTGTGAAAACTGATGCGGTTTTCCCCAATAACTGGTTTAGTACGCATCCCGACGGGAAATTGATCTTATATCCGATGTTTTCACCAAACCGTAGACTGGAGCGGAGAAAGGACATTGTGGAGCTATTGATCCATTCGGGATTTAAGGTGAATGAGATTGTTGACTTGAGTTTTTTTGAGGAAAGTGGGCAGTTTTTGGAAGGCACGGGCAGTATGGTGATGGATCATCCTGCCAAAGTCATTTATGCCTGTTATTCTCAGCGAACCCATCCGGTACCACTGGATTATGTAGCCAAAATCCTGGGATACCAAGTGATTGGCTTTGATGCGGTTCAGGAAATCAATGGTAAAACATCTCCGATTTACCACACCAATGTGATGATGCATGTGGGGACGGACTTGGCAGTGGTTTGTCTTGACAGCATTCCGAAAATGGCCGAGCGGCAAATGGTTCAGGAATCCCTTACAAAATCAGGCAAGAAAGTGATCCCGATCACGCCAAAACAAAAATTCAATTTTGCCGGGAACATGCTTGAAGTGAGCAATGACGGTGGCGAAAAGTTTACCGTAATGTCACAGGCTGCTTTGGATTCACTCAATGTTGGGCAAATCCAACAAATTGAAAAGTACACCACCATCATCAGTCCTTCCCTCCCTACCATCGAAAAACTGGGTGGGGGGAGCGCCAGATGCATGATGGCTGAGATTTTTTTACCAGTTAGTCAGTAGTTTCTTATCTGAAATGGCCCTTCGACTCCGCTCAGGGTGACAACCGTGTCAGGCTGAGCGGAGTCGAAGCCGGGGAAAAGTTTGTAAAGTAAATGCTACTGTTTTATTTTTTGGTCTGACCACTGCGACTGATCACTAAACACTGCCAACTGCAAATCAGATCCCAGTGTAATTAAACGGCGTAATCGCCTTCAATTCGACTTTCAATTCGGCCGAAATAGGGAGTCCATCCACGAATGTCGAAATGGATTTTTGGGTGATTTTGGAATTGGTGCGGGTGAGGTCGCGAAGTGCTTCGTATGGTTTTGGGAAGCCTTCTCTTCTCAAAATGGTCTGAATTGCCTCAGCAACCACGGCCCAGTTTTCTTCCAGATCGGCATCGATTGCTGCACGGTTGAGTTCCAACTTGCCAAGACCTTTTTGCAAAGATTCAAAAGAAATCAGCATGTGGGCCAAAGGAACACCGATCACTCGCAAAACTGTGCTGTCAGTCAGATCCCGCTGCAGTCTTGAAATTGGAAGCTTGGCAGCCAAATGTTCCAATAGCGCATTCGCGATTCCCAAATTTCCCTCGGCATTTTCGAAATCGATCGGATTGACTTTGTGGGGCATAGCGGAAGATCCCACTTCTCCGGCTTTGATTTTTTGCTTGAAATAATTCATCGCCACATACTGCCATACGTCTTTTGACAGGTCCAGCAGGATAGTGTTGATTCGCTTCAATCCGTCAAAAATTGCCGCAAGGTTATCGTAATGCTCGATTTGAGTGGTTGGGTAGCTGCGCTCCAGGCCGAGGTAGTTTTCCACGAAGTGGAAGGCAAACTCGTTCCAGTCCATCTCAGGATAGGCCACCTGATGGGCATTCATGTTTCCGGTTGCTCCTCCAAATTTGGCGGAGTAGGGGATTTGTTCGAGAAGTTCCAGCTGCTTTTTCAGGCGAACAACAAACACATTGATTTCTTTGCCCAGGCGGGTTGGAGAAGCAGGCTGACCGTGGGTTTTGGCAAGCATAGGGATCACACTCCACTCTTCTGCCAAGTCCGAAAGTCGCTCGATTACCTCATTCAAAAGTGGTAGAATCACTTCCTGAAGCCCGTTTTTCAGCATCAAAGGCGTTGCGGTATTATTGATGTCCTGGGAGGTAAGTCCAAAATGGATGAATTCCTTGAAAGCATCCAATCCATGCTGATCAAACTTTTCCTTCAGGAAATATTCCACAGCCTTGACATCGTGATTAGTCGTGCGCTCCGTGGTTTTGATCCATTCTGCATCTGCCGTATTGAAATTTTTGACGATCTCCCGAAGCTTTGGAAAAAGACTGTGGTCAAAATCTGCGAGTTGCGGTAAGGGCAACTGGCAAAGGGCAATGAAGTACTCCACTTCCACATGCACCCGATATTTGATCAGGGCGAATTCGGAGAAAAAAGCACGGAGTGGGGCAGTTTTGCCGGCATAGCGACCATCCACTGAGGATACGGCTGTCAGGGCAGATAATTCCATTTTTTTTGATTTTGCTTCGCAAAGATGAATCAGTCCGATTTTCGGAGGGCGCAATTTAGGTTTTAAGTCCCAAAATTGAGGGGATGGAAATGATAATTCTCTTTCAAAAGCAAACTTCCTTATCTGATTTGGAGTTTTGATAGTGAATTTAACAAGTGAGTGTACAATTATCCCGGCTCGGGGTTTAATTTTGCAGCCGAAATACCATCCAGAAAATCCCAGATGTTCAACATATTCAAGAGGAAGAAAGAAGAAGTTAAAGTCAATTCCTATTTGCCCCTCAAAGTACGCGAGGTTGTCAGAGAGACAGAAGATACAGTTACTCTTTATTTTGAGCAGCCCGAGCCTTTTTTGGATTACAAACCGGGTCAATTTTTGACTTTGGTGATGGAGTTTGAAGGAAAAGAGCAGCGAAGATCCTACAGCCTTTGCACTTCCCCGTTTGTGGATCCTTTTCCCGGAATCACTGTTAAAAGAGTTTCCGAAGGGCTTTTCTCCAATTTTCTGAATGAAAAAATCTTTCCGGGGAAAACAGTCAATGTCCTGAAGCCTTTGGGACATTTTACCACTGAATTTCATTCCAAAAACAGAAGGCATTTCTTTCTGATTGCGGGAGGAAGCGGGATCACCCCGATCATGGGAATTCTCAAAACTGTCCTCGTCAACGAGCCGAATTCCATCGTAACGCTGATTTACAGCAGCCGAAACGAGGAGCAGATTATTTTTAAGAATCAACTTAATCTGCTCGAAAAAGGCAATCCTGACCGGCTTAAAGTCATTCATAACCTCAGCCAGCCATCTTCTGAATGGACGGGGTTGAAGGGAAGACTTTCAGCTGATTTGCTAAAAGAACTTTTTGCAAAAGCCGAATACGAGCAGCGCTATGAAGAAGTCTATTTCATGTGTGGGCCGGACGGAATCATGAATACGGCAAAAGAAGTCCTGAAAGAATTGGGAATAGACAAAGAACGAATCCACCAGGAAAGTTTTTACTCAGCAGCTGCACATCAGGCTCATGAGGAAGCATTGGCAGGAATCAACAAAGGAATTCTTTCCCGCGATGTCACCATAATTTTGGAAGGAGACGAGCACTTGGTTACTGTCAGTCCTGGTAAAACTGTATTGGAATCCGGCCTTAGTGCAGGTTTGAATATGCCCTACAGCTGTCAAAGCGGACTTTGTACCGCTTGTCGAGGAAAAGTGCTGAGTGGTCAGGTAAAAATGGATGAAGATGCCGGTTTGAGTGAAAAGGAACTTGCCGCTGGCTATGTACTATGCTGCGTGTCCAGGCCATTGACTGACGACATCAAAATCACCATTGAATAAAACTCACGCTATTTTGGAATTACAGGAAATCCGGCCCATCTACCAGAAAACAGAAAGGCTGACAGTTCTTATTTTGATCCTTGCCTTGCCGGCCTTTGGGATGGTTTATCTCTTCCAAAACTCAGGTAATGTGAATTGGGATTTGCCAAGGCTGCCTGAATTTTTCGAGTGGGCATTAGCTGGTATTTCTTCCTTGATATTGGTGGCTCAAAATGTGATTTTCCACAAAAAAATCAAAACCGGCTTTCAACAGACTGAGCTGGTGGAAAAAGTTAAAATCTATACTCAAGCTACCAGTCAGCGTTTTTTGATCCTTTTTGCAGTATCAATTTTGACAACGGTCGGATTGCTTTTGAATAAAAATCCAGTATTCACGGTAATTTTTGCGGTGGCTTTGGTTTTCTTTTCTTTGGCCAAACCCAGTCCTGATCGGATGGCCCGACTAATGAAGTTGAAAAAAGAAGACCGGGAACTCGTGAGAGAAGCTTCCCGGCCTGAGTTAAGTTAAAGGTTCGAGATTTGAGATTTGAAATTGACCTCAAATCTCAAATCTCAAATCTCAAATTCTTTAATTCACAATGGTGATATTTCCGGAGGAGATACTTCCGCGTACCCATGGTCCGCTACCGTTTTCGATTTCAAGGGTTTTTCCGGTATTGATCCCGCCTACTTTTAGATTTCCGGAGGAAGCTTTCAGGGAGAAGTTGAATTCCTTCAGGTTGGAAGGTGTCTGGATGTTGAAATTTCCGGAAGTACCATTCAAATTGGTGTTTTCTCCCAGACCGGCATTGTTTGCCCGGATATTTCCGGAAGTGAATCGGATGGAACCCAATTTTCCGACATTGTTCAATTTGGCATTGCCTGAGGTGAGGCCTACATTGATTTCACCGGTCACATCATTGGCATCCAAGGATCCGCTGGTAGATTCATAGTCCACATCTCCTTTGATCGAATTGAAAGTGGCGTTTCCCGAAGTGATTCCCCCCTCGATATTTCCTTCCAAATTGGTCACTGTCAGATTTCCGGAACTTGCCCGAATAGAGAGATCTCCTGCAATGTTTGTAGCGGTAAGTCTTCCGGAAGAAACTTTCAGATAAGTGGTTTCATTTTTTACATTTTCCACAGAGATATTGCCGGAACTGCCTTTCAGATCCAAAGCAATGGCTTCAGGGCCGGTAATGTTGATGTAGCCCTTATTTTTGGAATTCCAGTTATAGTTGTTTTCCTTTTTGGTATGGGTGATTTTCAGCACATCACCGATTGTGACAAAAACAATGTCCTGATCGTCATCATTGGATTCGAGGAAGGCTTCTACATTGACTTCCGAACTTGAACCGCCAGTATAGGTGACATTGAGCCAGCCACTTTCCACTTCGATTTTTTTGATTCCGGGGTAGGCCTTTTTGGTGTCAACAATGACATTTTGGGCAAAAGCTGCTGCGGATACGAGTAGCAGGGCAAATGCCAGGGACATTTTGGTGTAAAGCGTTTTCATATTGTATAGGTTGTTTTTGATTAGTCGAGTAATATTCCGAAGCTCATTGCCTGCAATTCAGGCCCTTTTCCAGGTTCGAAAAGGTCATTGAGATCATAATTCATGAAAAGGGTGAAGTCACCGATTCCCAATTCGGAGCGAAGTCCATATCGGAAATTGTCCACGTACATGTTGGACTTTTCGAATTGCTTTTGCTTGTCGCCATCACTGTCTTCATAGACGAACTTCCCTCTTCCACCTATCCTCAGACCAGCATATCCTCCGACACCAAATCGGAAATTTCCATCATTGGTCCGGACAGAAGGTACCAGAGTGAGGTTGACAAAGGAGGCGGAGATTTTGGATTTTGTCGCTGTGCCATCCACTATTCCTAGGTCGTCCTGAAAATCCTGAAATTCCAATCCGTCCGGTGTTTTAACTGCAATTTGATTGGGATCTTCAAATTTGAAGTTGTACCAGTTCACTCCAAGTGCAGATTTCAGATGGAAATTCTTGCTGGGTTTCCAGGTTCCGGTGGTGTTCAGCGCGACATACCAGCTTCCCCAAGGTTTCACGGCAGGAGCCCCTTTATCAGAGGGCCAAATGTTGATTCCAACCTCAGGCTCCAGAAAATTGGTGGAAAATTTGGAGTATTTATTACTGTGGTAATTGGAATAGTCGATGTCTTCGATGTCCCATTCGTAAATTTTTGAGCCATCAGAATATTTGGTGACTTGCCAGGTTTTGCCAAAAACGGTGTAGACCTTGGACTTTTCTCCTTCCATGGCGGATTTTTCCTGAGAAAATAAGGGAAGGGATAAAAAGGTAAGTATTGCTGTTATGCAAATCGATTTCATAGTTGGTGAAGTTTAAAAGCGGTAGAAAAAGGGGAGATTGCTCTCCCCCGGGCAGTTTTTAGAATACTATTCCGAAAGTGATCGGATTAAGTGCCGGGCCTTTTCCTTCCTGGAAAAGCTCATTTAGATCGTAAGTGGTAAAGAATTTCACCCTTCCGACTCCCAATTCTCCACGGACACCGTAGCGTAAGTTTTCCAGGTAAAGTCCAGTTGCTTCTTTGTCTTTCTGACGGCCTGATCCGCCAATTTCTTCATACACATACTTGGACTGTCCACCCAATCTATAGCCGATATAGGGCCCAGCAGCAATCCTCATTCCTCTTCGCCCTTGGTCTTTCATCTTCCCAAAGTCAAGTTCCAGCATGGTTGTCGCTGTCAGATAGGAGGAGGAGATTTTGCTTTTGAAACCGTTTACATCTGTTCTTTGTACAAAGTCGATGGCATCCTCACCGCGTACTGCCTGGTAATCGCGGTTTTCGAATTTGAAATTGTAGAAGTGAAATCCGATTCCAAAGTCCCAATAGAAGCCTTTGGAGATCCGCTGAGCCGCCATCCAGTTCATGCCGACCATCCAGCTACCCCAGCCTTTTACTGCATAAGGTTTGTCTGAGGTCGGGAATCCACCGTCTTCCAGGTAATTGTTCACACCCAAGTCCATGCTGAAATAAGATCGGAAAGGAGGGTCTGATTTCTTTTTGGTACCGGTTTCGACTTTTACCCTGGTATTTTCTCCGGATTCATCTACATAGACTCTCATTCCGGCCACATTGACTTCGGTGTTTCCGCCATCTTCGTAGACTTTGACCACTTCTTTCACCGATCCGTCACGCTTGCGGATTTCTACGATAGTAAGTTCGCCAGTATCTACATTTTCTTCCAGATCGAGCTCGCTGATGATTTGATTTAGGTTCATCAGTTTCAGTTTCTCAAAGTCCTCTTTGGACTCGACAATGATGACGACTTTTCCAGCTTTGCCAAATTCGATGACCACGCTGTCTTTTTGAGTGGTGTCTTGAGTTTGAATTGGGAAATCTTTCAGGCTGTTGGCAAAAGCCACCTGAACCAATGCCATCAGGCAAAATAAAAGCAAGTATTTTTTCATGATTAGATTCAATTATAGGAGGTGTGTTGGCTTAGTTTTAAGGTTTTTCGTCTACTTGTGTTTTCTTGGTAGTCAGCGATGCAAAGAGGTTGTCTTTTTTGTCCTGAAGGCTGATCAGCCCGTCATCTACCTTGCCCAACAATCCTTCCACCTGGCCTACGGTCTTGCCAAGTTCGGTGATGAGGTTTTTGTCCTGAGGTTCTCCTTTTTTGACTCCGTTGGAATAAATGCTCACCCGATAGAGTGGCGCTTCCTCTTCAGGAGCGGCAGTTTGGGCAATGGCTTTTTCGATTTCCGGAGTGTTCAATTCTGGGATTTTTACCTGAAGCTCGTCGGTCTTAAGTTCAGGCACAGGAACAACAGTGGAGGGTTCGGTTGATTTGTTTTCGGACTGAGCGATCAGATTTTGAGGAGCCTGAGTCAAAACCGGAGCAGGAGTTGGTTTAGTTTTCTGGTTGGTTTTCGGTTTTTCTTCAGGCTTGCTCCCTTTAGTATCTGGTGCTGTCTTTTTTTCAGTTTTAGTGATTTCTTCAGCGATAGAAGGCGTTTCAGTTGTGGATTCAATCTGGTTTTCTACTGGTAGTTCGGTCTTTTCTGCCACAAGGTTTTCCTTGTTGATGCCTTCTTCTTTTGGCCAAAACGAGTACCCGGCCACCAATAAAGCTGTGACTGAAGCAGCTATCGCCCACCAAATCCCCAGCTTGGGTTTGGATTGTTTTGGGAGTTGGCTTTCTAGCCTTTCCCATGCGAGAGCACTTGGTTTTTCGCGATGTCCGTCCAACTTTTCTCTGAAATGCTGGTCGAATTGTTCGTTTGTCTTAGCCATGGTTCGTCTTGGTTTTGGGTTGCAGACTGGCAATTTTTTCTTTGAGCGATGTTCGTGCCCGGTTCAGTTGAGATTTGGAAGTGCTCTCGGTTATTCCCAGCAAATCGGCGATTTCCTGGTGTGCATAGCCTTCAATCGCATATAGATTGAAGACGGTGCGGTATCCTACCGGCAGCCCTTGTACCAGTTCCATCAGCTCGGCTGCCTCCAAATGAGTCAGTTCGTAGTGGTGGTCGCTGTATTCGTACTCGGCTTCCAGATTTACTTCCATCATCAGATGACGGTTGCTTCTCAAGGTCATGAGGGCCTGAGTGACTACTATCCGCTTCATCCAACCTTCGAAGCTCCCTTTGTGTTGAAACTGGGACAGTTTGTCGAAGATTTTCATAAAACTCTCAATCATCACATCCTCGGCATGTTCGCGATCCTTAAGGTATCGCATGCAGATGGCCAGAAATTTCCCTGAATAGGAATCATACAAGTGACGCTGGGCTGACCGATCACCCTTAAGGCATCCCTTTATAAGTCCTTCTTCAGTAGAAAAGTTGGGTCTGTTAAACATTCCGGTTGGCTTTCAAATAGGTAGATGCGGGTCAGTAAAAATTGGTTGCGTTGGGATCTGAAAAAAAGTTAAATATTTTACCCCATAAAATAAAAAGCCTGAAAATCAGTTGATTTCAGGCTTTTGAAATGGGAACCTTTCTAAGATTAAAGGGAAAATATGAAGAACAGCAAAGCTACAGTCAGGATCAGAATCATCATTTGGGACTTTTCCTTGAATTCCTGGGCAAGTTTCCTTTTCCTCAAAACCATGATCGCCATACCCAGTCCCGCAAACTGAAGCAAAAGGCTCACTCCATTCAGAGGACCCATCGGAGCCTCGACAAAATGCCAGGTGGAATTGAGAATGGAAAGCGCACCCAAAACAATTCCGGTGATTCCGAAAAGAAAAGCGCGTTGGAGAAGGACAGGTTCGGGTAGGTCAGACCATTTCATTTTATAGTATCTAGACGTTAGATTTTAGTATCAAGAATTTGAGGAAAGAGACGAGATGCAAGAAACAAGAGCCAAGAACCGAGAGGCAAGAAGAAAGAGACAAGAAATAAAATTCAAGTAGCAAGAAGCATGAGAGATTTTCAAATTCTGCTACCTGTTTACTGAGACTGCCTACTTTTTTTTCGCTCTGCAAAGAAAGCGGTTATTTCTTCACGGCTAAGAGCATTTAGTGTCATTTCCTTAGTCAAACCGCCTTTTCTCCCAACGAGTACGCCGTATTTCATGTCGGAATAGCCTTCCATTTCGTGTGCATCGGGATTGATGGAGAGTTTCACTCCCTTGTCCAAAGCGTATCTCACCCATCTCCAATCGAGGTCCAGTCTCCAAGGATTGGCGTTGATTTCGATGACCACGTTTCGGATGGCACAGGCATCAATGATGGTCTTATGGTCGATCGGGTAACCTTCTCTCCGGAGCAAAAGCCGACCGGTCGGATGTCCCAAGATCGTGGTGTATGGATTGGCAATTGCCCGCAGCAACCGGTCCGTTGCCCGGTGGATGTCCATATTCAAAATCGAGTGAACAGAAGAAACGACAAAGTCAAAACTCGCCAACACGTCATCTGGATAGTCTAGACTTCCGTCTCCCAAAATATCGCTTTCAATGCCTTTGAAGATTTTGAACGGAGCCAATTCCCTGTTCAATTCATCGATTTCGGCATGTTGCTTAATAACTTTTTCGATCTCCAGACCGCCGGCATAGCTGGCAGTCCGGCTGTGATCGGAAATCCCCAGATATTCGTATCCCAGCGATTTGCAGTATTCAGCCATTTGTCTCAGACTGTGTTTGCCGTCACTGTAGGTAGAGTGGTTGTGCAAAATGCCCTTTAGATCCGAGTCCTGCAGCAGTTCGGGGATTTTGTTTTCTTTGGCCAATTCCACTTCATCAAAACCTTCCCGCATTTCTGAAGGGATAAACTGAAGTTGATTTTTGGTGAAAAATTCCTCCTCTGATCCGTAATCTTTTTTGATCAGCTTTTCTGCTATTGTTTCAGAATCATCCACATAGCTTAGCAAATGGGCTTTGGATCCGGTGAATGCCAATTTTTTCCATGGAAAATCAACAGGTGCGCAGAAATGAAAAATCACTTCCAAATCCAGGTCAGTAAGATTGCCCTTCCAGGTTCTTGGACCTGATTCCAATTGATTCCATTCGATGGATTCCAGCGATTTGAGCTTTGACCTGACATCGGTCAATTCCTCTGAACTGATCAGGATTTCAGTCTCGGAGATGATTTCCATTTTCCGGGCAAAATCTCCGACTATGGCAATCTGAGAATTACCAAACAGGTTTTTGAGTGATAAGGTAAATCCTTCAATGGTGTCTTCTATATCTGCAAAAAGCCATTTTCCGGCATTGGAGGCTTTGAATTCCAGATTTTGGATGATGGATTCCTGGGTCTTTTCACCAAAGCCTTTGATTTTGGCGACTATTCCGGACTGGCAGGCTTCCATCAGTTCATGCGTGGAAGTGATGCCCAATTCTTCCCAAAGGGTTTTGACTTTCTTTGGACCGAGCCCTTTGATCTGAAGGATTTCGAGAATTCCAGTAGGAGTTTTTTCCAAAAGTTGATCCAGCAAAGGAAAAGATTCAGTGGCTTTTAGGCTTTGGATGGCCTCAATTATGCTTTTACCTACCCCGTTAATTTGGGTGAGTTCCAGATCACTCAACTCCATAATGTCCTGATCTCCACGCTCAAGTGAAATCAGTGCACTTTGGTAACCCCGGATTTTGAAGGGATTTTCATCGTGAAGCTCCATCAGCTGAATACACAGCTTTAGCTTTTTTAAAATCGTTTTATGATCCAAAACAGTCAGATTTTCGTGTCAGTACTCAGACAAATGTCTTTAATTATTGTTTCAATTTAAAGGTCTTTGGGGTATCTTATGTGAGTAGACAGTCGGAGGACAAATTAAAGTTAGAGTCGCTGTGAACAGAATTTTAAGTAAATAGTAAGTGGTAAGTGGTAAAAAGGTTGCCAAGACGACTTACTGTTTACCATTTACAATTATCTAAATAACACCCAAAATCTAAATACAACCTATGAACTACTGGATGGTCAAAACCGAACCGAGCTCCTATTCTTGGGAAGATTTTGCAAAAAAGGGCGAAGATGTTTGGGACGGGGTAAGAAACTATCAGGCAAGAAATTTTCTCAAAGAAATGCATCTGGGTGACCCGGTACTTTTTTACCATAGCGGAAAAGATAAAGCAGTGGTGGGTTTGGCGGAAGTTTCCCTGGAGGCATTTCCCGATCCAAAAGACGATGCTTGGGTTGCGGTAAGTCTAAAAGCCAAACAAACTTTCGTCAATCCGGTTAGCCTAGAGGCGATCAAATCAGAGGATCGTCTTTCGCAAATGCTAATGCTGAGACAATCGAGACTTTCGGTGATGTCGGTGACCAAAGAGGAATTCAACCTGATTTTATCCATGAGCAAATGAAAGGCCTGCTGACCCTGTTGATTTTTCTTTTTTCGGGACTAGCTCTCCAGGCCCAGGTGAAGTTTATTTCCAGATTTGAGGTGGTTGGTCTGCCTTACGATCCAACTTTTGAGATGATGCGGATCCCTGATGGCCTGGTTTCATTCAGGACTTTTCAGGCAAGGAATTTTTCCTCTCAAAAGGTTTTTCAATTTTTTGTGACAGACCAGGACCTTCTTTCCAAAGGTATGGTTGAGCTTAGTCTCAGACCCGGCTATGAGATGGTTGGATATGATACGGATGGAAACGATTTGTTTGTGTTGATGTCAAAAGGCAATCCAACAAACAGGGACAAATACATCCTCCAAGTGGATTTAGATTCCAATCAGGGATTTGAGTTTCCGGCCGAAAACCTGCTTGAAATTGAATTGGTGGAGTTTCTGGTCCAGGATCGGAAAGCGGTATTCATGGGGAATTCCGAAGGGAGGCCAGTGCTACAGATTTTTGACCTGGAAAATAAAACCATCCGAACAGTTCAGGGAGTTTATGGAAACAATACTCAGGTCCTGCAGATCCGGAAAATGCCTGAATTAGAGGCCCTGGAAGTCGTAATTAGCAGAAGGGGACAATATAAAGTCCGGGAAACCTCCATAGTCACATTTGATATGCTTGGAAATTTGGTTCGGGAAATCAAAGTGGATCAGTTTGGGGAGCAGGACCAGGAGATTTTGGAGGGATTGCTGCTTGCAGATCAGGATTACCAGCAGGTGATGATCGGATCCTTTGGTCTGGACGGAAGAAGCGCCTCACAGGGGATGTACATTATGGAAATCAATGAATTTGGGGAATATGATTTCAAGCTATATACACTGGAAGATTTTCCTAATTTTTTTAATTACCTGCCAGAAAAACAAAAAGTTAAGCGTGACGAGGAAATAGTGAAGGAACTGGAAAAGTCAAAAATTCCGCTGATCCGAAATACCTATTCGATACGTGATGTCCGGGAAACTGAGGATGCCTATTACATGTATTTTGACCAAATCAACATCGTAAGTGCCAGAGGCGGGCGGCCAGGGGGAATGTCTCCAACCAATACCTACCGCTATGATCGAATCAACCGAATGGGCTATGCCCCTTACTACATGGACCCGTTTGTTTCGCCCAATATGCCTGTTCAATCTTTCCCAGTGACCAATGAATATCAATACGAGTCGGCACACTTCATGAAAGTGTCTAAAGCAGGTGAAGTGATTTGGGACAATTCGGCAACCTATGGTGATTTTACGACTGAATACCCTGAGCCATTTGGGGAGATCGCTGTAGTCGGAGATGACCTCTTCCACCTCTATGCAGAAAATGATGTGATCAAGGCCAGTTTTTTCAGAAATGGGGAAAAAATATTTGAGCAAATGTCCTTTGATCTTGAGCTTACGGATGAAAATGAGCGGATCAGAAGTACGGATTTTGAAACACTCCGATTGGTGCATTGGTACGACCGATACTTTATTCTGACAGGCCAGCAATCCATTCGCTCCATGAATACCAAAAATCAGGAGGAAATCCGGGATGTGTTTTTCATGAGTAAAATTCTTGTGGACGGGGATTTGTACCAGCCTGAGAAGGTTCAGGACTAGTTTTATTTTCTATATTTACGCCCAAATCCACCACATGCAAAAGCGGCTTGTACTCGATCAGCAGCAGATCGCCATTACCCTGAAGCGATTTTGCTACCAACTCATCGAAAATCACGACGATTTCGAAAACACTGTAATCCTGGGACTCCAGCCAAGAGGAACTTTACTTTTAGATAAAATCGTAGCCTTGTTGGAGCAGATATCCGGTGTCAAAGTGCCCTCAGGATACCTGGACGCGACTTTTCACAGAGACGATTTCCGAAGAAGAGATTTTCCCCTCAAAGCCAATGAGACCAAAATTGATTTTCTGGTAGAAGGTAAAAAAGTCATCCTTATCGACGATGTACTGTACAAGGGCAGGTCGGTGAGAGCGGCAATGGACGCCATGATAGCATTTGGCAGACCTCAAAAAGTGGAGCTAATGGTCCTAGTGGACCGCCGGCTGACCAGGGATTTTCCGATTATGCCGGATTATTTTGGGGTAAAAGTGAATACCCTGGACAGCCAGTATGTGGTAGTGGAATGGACCGAACAGGGACACCCAGCCGATGCAATTTGGATCATAGAGAAAGTTAAAAGTTAACCATGTCGCAACTCAGCACTAGACACCTGCTAGGAATCAAAGACATCACTGAGACGGATATCCGACTGATTCTCGAAACATCAGCCAATTTTAAGGAGGTGATCAACCGACCGATCAAGAAAGTTCCTTCTCTTCGCGACATCACGATTGCCAATATTTTCTTTGAAAATTCCACCCGTACCCGGCTTTCTTTTGAACTGGCCGAAAAGCGCCTCAGCGCTGACGTGGTCAATTTTTCCTCTGCTACCAGCTCCGTGAAAAAAGGAGAAACACTGGTGGATACGGTCAACAATATCCTGGCGATGAAAGTGGATATGGTTGTGATGCGACACGCCAGCCCGGGAGCTCCCCATTTTCTGTCAAGAAGTATTACAGCAAATATTGTCAATGCAGGAGACGGTACTCACGAGCATCCTACTCAGGCGCTTTTGGATGCTTTTTCGATGCAGGAAAAACTCGGAGACTTAACAGGAAAGAAAATTGCCATCATCGGGGATATTCTGCACTCCAGAGTCGCGCTTTCCAATATTTTCTGCCTGCAAAAGCTGGGAGCCGAGGTGATGGTTTGCGGTCCAATTACTCTATTGCCAAAATACATTTCCAGTCTGGGTGTGAAAGTGGAACTGGATGTCAAAAAAGCCCTTGAATGGTGCGATGTGGCCAACGTGCTTCGGATACAATTGGAGCGCCAGCAGATCAAGTATTTTCCAAGTCTGAGAGAGTATTCTCTTTACTATGGAATCAACAAAAAAATGCTTCAGGCACTCAATAAGGAAATTGTAATCATGCACCCCGGACCGATCAACCGGGGCGTGGAATTGAGCTCAGATGCGGCTGATTCGGAACATTCCATCATTCTCAATCAGGTGGAAAATGGAGTTGCGGTCCGAATGGCGGTATTGTATTTGTTGGCTGGAGTAAAAGGATAGTCGAAGCAGGACTGAAACGAAAATGGCGGTGAAACTCAATTCACCGCCATTTTTTTTGAAATCTCAAATCTCAAATCCAAAACCTATGCTGAGCTGGGTCACTGAGCTGGTCGAAGTGTGTCGAAGCATCCGAAATCCGAAATCTCAAATCCGAAATTATCTCCCCCACTTTCCTCCACCGACAAAAAAGCCCAGTGTGAATCCGAAATATTCATTGATAGCTTCACCTATCACTGTTCCTCCAACATCCTGTAGATCACTTTTTGGGACAAAATTGTATTCGGCTCCAATTCGGAATTTTCCAAGTTCTACCCCGGCTCTCACCATGGGTGCCCAGGCAAAACTAGCCTCCAAGTCTCCGACCTCATCCGCATCAATATCTTCCTCCTCAATGTCAATGTTGCTCAGGGCAAAATACCCAAAACCCGCCCCGATGTAGGGTGCCACCCGGCTGTTTCCCTTGTTAAAATAATAATTCATCGTTCCAGTGATGGAAGCGTTGGCGGCAATTTCCCCATCGTAGTCTTCAGGGATAGAATAATAGGTTACGTCTTTGGCCAAGCCTGCCACGCCAAAGCGAAGACCAACAGCCAAGTTGTCTTTCAACAAAATCTGTGGCTCCAGATTTATCAATGCCCCAATACCACCATCTTTTGGAACAGCTGTGCCCAAGTCCATCTGAAATCTAAATCCACCCGCCTGCTGTGCATTGGCAGTGTGCACCATGAGAAGGATCAACAATACTCCGAAAAGTTTTTTCATAGGTTGAAATGAGTTTATAAGTTTTGTGAATTATCAAAAAAGATTCCACCTAAACAAACCTCTAGGGATACAAGTCGGTTTGCATGAAAGATCCGAAAACCATAAGACTTCAATTATGGATTATTTTCCGCTTTATTCCTTATTCCTTTGGACGAAGCGGATATTATGCTGAAAATCGCAAAATGAATTTTTCATGCTCACAGTCACAAACCTGATCAAAAAATACGGCAAGCAAAATGCGGTCGATGACATTACTTTTCATCTGGATGGAGGAGAAGTGGTTGGACTGCTTGGACCTAATGGAGCCGGTAAGAGTACTACGATGAAATGCATCGTCGGACTGCTCCGCAAGACCTCCGGGGAAATCACCATCGGAGGTTATGACCATTTGAGTGTGGAGGCCAAGCGGTTTTTCAGCTACATTCCTGAGACGCCTTATGTATATGACCTGCTCACTGTAAAAGAACACATGCAGTTTATTGCCCAGGCATATGGAGTGAAAGACTGGCAAGGCCGGGCTCAGGAGCTTTTGGAAATTTTTGAATTGGATGACAAAGCCAACAAACTGGGAAGAGACCTGTCTAAGGGAATGCGCCAAAAAGTGTCGATTTGCTGTGCCCTTTTGCCAGATCCGCAACTGTTGTTTTTTGACGAACCGATGATCGGCCTGGATCCTAAAGCGATCAAAAACACCAAGAAGATTTTCAAAACTCTAAAAGAAGCAGGCAAAACCATCCTAGTCAGCACACACCTGATCGACAGTGTGGAAACCATCGCTGACCGGATCATGATTCTCAAAGATGGCAGAATCATCGGCAATGATACTATTGCCAATTTGAAGCAACAGGCTGAGCAAAGTGAGGGTTCTTCCTTGGAGGATCTTTTCCTAGAAATGACAAAAGATGCTTGAGATAAAGCTTTTGCTCAGGAAGGACTTGTGGATTCTGATCAATAACCTCAAGCTTATCCTTCGAAATCCGCTCCGGCTGATTCCTTACGGGATATTGGTGGGGTATTTTGTATTTGTCTATTCCCAAAGATCAACCGGAGGAGAAAATGAAGACCTGGGAGAGCTCCAAAATCTGGACATCAACGGGCTACCGCAAACAGATTTTGTGGTACAAAATATGGTTGGAGGCATTACCCTGATGGCATTGGCTTTTTTGGTTTTTCAGCTGATTCGAGCCACTAAAAACAATGTCACTTTTTTCAAAATGGCAGATGTCAATTTGCTTTTCACTGCCCCGGTCAAGCCTGAAAATTTGCTTTTATATTACATGGGCAGGTCTATTCTGCCCTCCTTGGGCGGTGCGATTCTTTTTGTGATTTACGGAGGAAGTCAGTTGGCCAGCAAGTTTGAACTGACTTTTGGAAATGCTGCATTTCTAATTTTGGGATTCGCGCTCTTCTTTTTTATGATTTTCCCGATCCGATTTTTGATTTATACCCTGCATACCAAGTATGGTGTGATGGAATACATCCGGGGTGGAGTGATTGGATTAGGTACAGTACTGGCTTTGATGATTCTGATTCCTGGATTCATGGCCGAAAAATTCTGGCAAGGAATGTTTTCCTGGATAGCATCTCCCTGGTTTGATTTATTCCCTCTGGTGGGATGGAGTAGGGGGATAATGAGTTATGCCTACCACGGTAATATCATCCTTTCATTGGGGTACCTGGGTTTGTATGGGCTTGCCTACTTTTCAGTGGTCAAGCTGGTCATCCGATTTGCGGGTTATTATTATGAAGATGTGCTGGAGGCGACCAAAACCAACGAGGATAAGTTGGACAAAGCCCGAGGAAAGCAGGAAATCGATGAGGGAACCTATAGTCTGAATGCCAAAAAACAACTTGCATTGCCGGATTTCGGAGCCGGGGCAAAAGCCTTTTATTGGAGAAATTACGTCCATAGCAGCCGCCAGGATTTTCATCCGCTCTTTGGTATCTACACGATGGGAATGGCTGGAATCGGGATCATCATGGCTGGGCTTTCCAACTTCGACTGGTTTTCGCACAAAGTCCTGTATTTCTATCTGCTTTTCCTTCTATTTTTCTATTTCATGGCTGGGATTGGCCGGGCAAATATCGGGGATCTTAAAAAGCCGTTTTTCATCCTTATTCCTGCAAGCTGGAGTGCCAAATTCTGGAATATGATTAAGCTCGATATCATTCAGACATTGCTTTTTGCAGCAGTTTTGATCGTTCCATCCGTCTTTTTGGCGCATGTCAGTTTTTGGCTGATTCCGTTGTTTTTGATCGGGATCGTGGTATGTTACCTGATCGGATTTTCCATTAACCTGATTCCTCAGGTGGCATTAGATGAAGGCTGGGATCGAAAGTTGATCAAACCTTTCATGATAGGAGGAATTTTCCTCTTTGGGATCATCCCGACGGTGATCCTAAGCGTAATTGTTTTTTTGATTACTGAGCAATTTGTTTGGACCTTGTTTATCTGGGTCTTGGGAACGTCTTTTGTCGCAGCCATTTTGCTCCATGTGACCTTGGATGTGCTGAAGCGGATCGAGTTTAAGGAAATGTAAAACAGTGATCAGTGATCAGTTTGCAATGTTAATTGTGTCTGGCTGAGCGAAGTCGAAGCCCCTCTGGTTTCCATTCTTATAGATTAGTTGTTGTTCTGAAAATTCCAATATCAATCTCCGTTTTAATATTTAGTAGCAGATTCCTGCATAAACCTTCGCAAAATATAATTTGGCATTAATAGGTATGGTTCTCTACTGGTCGGAAAATTCCTTTAATTTTGGTCTATCCAAATATAACTGACCATGATCTATAACTCCATCATCGATACCATCGGAAATACCCCGATGATCCGCCTAAACAAGCTCGCCAAAGACATCAAAGGTGAGGTCTTGGTTAAGGTAGAATACTTCAATCCCGGCAATTCCATGAAAGACCGGATGGCGATCAAGATGGTGGAGGATGCCGAAAAAGCAGGACTTTTGAAACCTGGAGGGACGCTCATCGAAGGTACTAGTGGAAATACCGGAATGGGTCTGGCTTTGGCTGCTGTGGCAAAAGGTTACAAGTGCATTTTTACCATGGCCGATAAGCAGTCTAAGGAGAAGATCGATATCCTTAGAGCCGTGGGTGCAGAAGTTGTCGTTTGCCCGACCAATGTGACACCTGATGATCCCAGATCTTATTACTCCGTTGCAAGAAAACTCAACCGTGATATTCCCAATTCTTTTTACCCAAACCAGTATGATAACCTATCCAATTCCCTGGCTCACTACGAGACCACAGGGCCGGAAATCTGGAATGACACCGATGGGAAAATCACCCATTATGCAGCCGGAGTTGGGACAGGCGGATCGATGTGCGGGACAGCAAAATACCTGAAAGAGCAAAATCCAAATGTGGTAACTGTCGGAATCGATACCTATGGATCAGTTTTCAAAAAGTATAAAGAGACCGGAATTTTTGACGAAAAGGAGATTTACCCTTATTTGACCGAAGGCATTGGAGAGGATATTTTGCCGAAAAATGTGGATTTCAGTCTGATTGACCACTTTATCAAAGTGACTGACAAAGATGCTGCAGTGATGACCCGTCGATTGGCGAAGGAAGAGGGGCTTTTCGTGGGTTGGTCTTGCGGGTCTGCTGTACATGGTGCCCTGGAATATGCCAAAGAACACCTGAAAGAAGGAGACCAAATGGTTATCATTTTACCCGATCATGGCACCCGGTATTTGGGTAAAGTCTACAATGATGAATGGATGAGAAATCATGGTTTCTTGGAGGACAAAACCTACTCCACTGCACGTGATATCATCGCACAGCGAAATGGTAACTACCATCTGCTTTCGGTGAAAAAGTCGGATTCTGTAAAAGAAGCCATCGCGCTGATGAATGGACGAAGCATATCTCAAATTCCGGTTTTGGAAGGAGAAGAAGTGGTGGGATGCCTGACCGATAACAAGCTTTTATCCAAAATCATCGACAAGCCTGAGCTGAAAGATGGGACTGTGGCAGAGGTGATGGAAGGTTCCATGAAATTTGTCGCTTTGGATTCTACCTTGGATGTGCTTTCCTCAATGGTCGAAAAAGAAAAAGCCGTGCTGGTAAGAGATACGATGGATAATATCCACATCATCACCAAGCATGATATTTTGGAAGCGTTTACGAAGTGAGGGATTGGAAAATTTCAAAATTGCAAGATTGAAAAATTGTCTCACCTATTCAAAGTGGCAGCTTTAGAACCTCAAATGCTGGCTTATACGACACTTCCGTCTTCTGTCTTCCGTCTTCAAGCCAGCCTGATTTAGCCAGAGCCGGCCGAAAGTCTGTAAATCATAAATAGCAAGAGTAATTATAGTAATGACCCAAGCACAGATTCAAAAGCTGTTTCAGCAATACCCCGAGTTCAGTATTCAGGAAAGTCTAAAAAAGGGCTGGGAAATGTTCAAAGCTCAGCCCTTGAATTCTGTCGCTTTTGCGATGCTGATTTTTTCCATTCAGGGGATTTCCACTTTATATCTTGAAGATTTCAGTCTGCTAGTCAGTATTATCATTTCCCCGCCTATGACAGCTGGCTTTTTTCTGGTTGCAAACCGGATCAGCAGGGGTGTGGAGGTTCAGTTTTCCAATTATTTCGATGGTTTTTCCTATTGGGGAATAGTTATCGTGACCTCCTTGATTTCTGGTATTTTGACCTTCTTTGGGATTTTGGCGCTGATTTTACCAGGGATCTACCTGGCAGTAGCCTTTATGTTTGCGATCCCCTTTGCATTGTATTCGGGCACCGATTTCTGGACTTCGCTTGAGCTGAGCCGCAAGCTGATCACGATAAACTGGTGGAAGTTTTTTGGCTTTGTCATTGTCCTTCTGGTCTTCAATATCCTGGGGCTGCTGTGCTTCATTGTAGGGATTTTGGTGACGATCCCGGTGAGTTATTTTGCCATTTACGCCATTTTTGAGGACTTGACGAGGGATGCACTGGCAGAGCCGGAGGTTATTCATGAGCCACAATCATAGCCTCCAGCCGGTTTCGGCATTTTTCTGCTAGGTCATTCACAGAAGTGTCTGAAGGAATGGGAGGGGAGATCGCTTCGGAAAAGTAGATCCGGACCTTTCCAGGGGTGAGCAGGATCGATCCCCGCTTCATGATCTGATCCGCTCCGATGATAGCCAAGGGCAAGATGGGAATCCCCAAATCCACCGAAAGTCGAAAGGCACCTTTCTGGAAAGGCAATAAAGTCTCTGTACTGTCATTCCGGGTTCCCTCGGGAGCGACCACGATGGAAATGCCCTGACTGAGATAATTGACCAGTTTTTCGAGGCTGACTTTCCGGGACTCGGGATCGCTGCGATCCACCCAAACCGCAAGCTTTCCAATGACCTGACCAAAAACAGGGATCTTGGAGAGTTCCTTCTTGCCAATTGCCCGGATCGCTTGCGGAATCACCAGCGGAATCACCGGAGCGTCGATGAACGACCGGTGATTGAAGATGTAGATGTAAGGCTTGCTCAAGTCGATGTTTTCCAGACCATGGATTTCATACCTGACCCCAGAAAAAAAAGACCAGATTCTGGCCCACAGCCGTATAAAAACAAAGGAAATCTTGTCTCCACGCTCACTGATCATCAGGGGAATCAGGATGGGCAAAGCAAAGATCAGCAACAAGAGGATAAACAGCAGGCCTGAATAAAGGGTATAAATCCATTGGAAGAACTTGATCATCCGGAATATTCGTTATTTTTGGGTTCGTAATTATTCTTCCACTCTTTGCTTGCAAAGCCCCTGAGCGATCAGGGGCTTTTTATTTTCTAACAATTGAAGAATTGCGATCAATTTTAGGGGGATTCTTAATGAAATCCAATTTGAATTTCAACCTCATTGCTCTTGAATATTTCACTCCGACTTTTCAGAAATTCAAGAAAATCAGTACTTTTGCAGTCCGTTCGGGTGAGCGGGGTGTATTGGAGTAGCCAAAGCACTGATTTCTAACCACAAAACTTCAGTCCAACGACTCTAAGACTGAGGCTAATCAGAGTCAAAATAACTATGTCTAGTACAAAAGAATTTAACTGGGAAGCGTTCGATACCAAAGGTTTCGGAGAGGGCTATACCAAAGAGCAAAGAGCTCAGATGGAAGCCATGTACACCGGCACTTTGAGCGAAATCACTGAAAAAGAAGTGATCAAAGGTGTGGTAGTAGGAGTAAATGACAAAGATGTAATCATCAACATCGGTTTCAAATCTGACGGTCTTGTGCCTCTTTCTGAATTCCGTGACGTAGCCGGCATCAAGCCAGGTGACGAAGTTGAGGTGTTCATCGAGGAGCAGGAAAACGCTTTGGGTCAGTTAATCCTTTCCCGTAAGAAAGCAAAAATCGTTCGTGCTTGGCAGGACATTGAGAGCGCTCTTGAAAATGACAGCGTGATCGAAGGTCTTGTGAAGAGAAGAACCAAAGGTGGTCTGATCGTAGATATCTACGGTGTAGAGGCCTTCTTGCCTGGTTCTCAGATCGACGTGAAGCCTATCAGAGATTTCGATATCTATGTAGGTAAGAAGATGGAAGTGAAAGTGGTGAAAATCAACCACGCTAACGATAACGTAGTAGTTTCTCACAAAGTGTTGATCGAGAAAGATCTCGAGAAGCAAAAAGCAGAGATCCTCAACAACCTGGAAAAAGGTCAGGTGTTGGAAGGTGTGATCAAGAACATGACCAATTTCGGTGTATTCATCGACTTGGGTGGTGTAGATGGTCTACTTCACATCACAGATATTTCTTGGGGACGTATCAATCATCCGGAAGAAGTATTGCAGCTTGATCAGAAAGTTCAGATTGTTGTTCTCGACTTCGATGACGACAAGAGAAGAATTTCTTTGGGCATGAAGCAGTTGACTTCTCACCCTTGGGATTCTTTGGCTTCTAGCCTTGAGATCGGTTCAAGAGTACAGGGTAAGATTGTAAACGTAGCTGACTACGGTGCGTTCCTAGAGCTTGCTCCTGGTGTTGAAGGTTTGATCCACGTATCCGAAATGAGCTGGTCTCAGCACTTGAGAAACCCAGCTGACTTCGTGAAAGTTGGTGACGAAATCGAAGCAGTAGTATTGACTTTGGATAAAGACGACAGAAAGATGTCACTTGGCATCAAGCAGTTGACCGAAGATCCATGGACTAAAGGCGATATGTCTACCAAATACAAAGTAGGCACTAAGCACAAAGGAGTGGTAAGAAACCTGACCAACTTCGGTCTTTTCCTTGAATTGGAAGAGGGAATCGACGGTTTGGTTCACGTATCTGACCTTTCTTGGACTAAGAAAATCAAGCACCCATCTGAGTTTGTAAAAGTTGGTGACGAGCTTGACGTAGCAGTTCTTGAGCTTGATGTTGACAACAGAAGACTTGCTTTGGGTCACAAGCAGTTGGAAGAAAACCCTTGGGATACTTTCGAAACTGTATTCCCTGTAGGATCTGTTCATAAGTGTACTGTAAACTCCAAGAACGACAAAGGTGCAGTTCTTGAGCTTCCTTACGGACTTGAAGGATTCGCAACTGTGAAAAACCTGGAGAAAGAAGACGGTACTCAAGTAGAAGTTGGTGATTCTTTGGATTTCAAAGTGACCGAATTCTCTAAAGACGATAAGCGTATTGTTCTTTCTCACACTGCTACCTTCAAGGAAGAAGCTAAAGCTCCTAAGAAAGCTGCCGCTCCTGCAGGTGCACCTGGTAAGAAGAAAGAAGATGCAGTAGAGATGCCTGCTCAAGCTGAGAAATCAACTTTGGGTGACATCGACGCGCTTGCTGAGTTGAAAGAGAAAATGGAAGGAAAAAAATAATTTCAGATTAGAAATTTGAAATTTGAATAGTAAAAACGCCGGCTGAAAAGTCGGCGTTTTTTTTTATTCTCCAAGGGTTTAAAATCCCTTGGAGAGTTTTTTACTTTTTAAAATGATAGAATTTGAGAAAATCCCAAGTAGCAAAAGAAACTTTGCAGGAGTTAGGGCTTCAGTTTGGTGTCGGCCATAATTTTGATTATTTATCAAAAATCAAAGGCAACACTACACTTTCTCCCAATCGATCTTTTCAGCCTTGAGCGGCAAATCTCTAATTCTGCTTCCTGTCGCATCAAAGATAGCATTGGCAATTGCCGCGGATACCGGTCCCATCGCAGCTTCACCGGCTCCCGTCGGTGGAGTATCAGGGCGGTCGATGAGATGAACTTCGACTTCTGGCACATCCATCATCCGCAGGATCGGGTAAGAGCTCCAGTCGGTGCTGGTGATCCCATCCTGATCATACTGCACTTCCTCCAACATAGACCAGCTCGCCGATTGGATCATTCCACCTTCTGTTTGATTGATGAGCCCATCGGGATTGATGACGAGTCCGGAGTCGATCACGCCGGTGAGTTTCTTGAGTTTATAGGTTTTTGAGGCATTGTCAATTTCTATTTCTGCCAAGACTGCGAAATAGGAAGTTGAATTTTTGTAGCGAGAATAAGCGATTCCGAAACCGTTGCTGGCGGTTTTTTGCCTTGTGTTCCATCGGCTTTTTTCTCCCAGTTTTTCCAAAACAGCAATGGCACGAGGATCTTCCAGATTTTTTATCCTAAAATCTATCGGGTCTTTCCCTGCTTTATGAATCAATTCATCCAAGAAGGATTCCATCGCAAACGTGTTTCCGTAAGCCCCAAGTCCTCTCAGCGAAGAAACCCGCAGCGGCCCGGAGTAGTTGTAGAGACGGAGTTGCTTGGCGGAAATGGTGTATTCAGGTATTCCGTTTCGGTAAGAACCTGCAGAGAAACCGCCTTTTTGAAACTCGAATGGCTTTGCCAGATATCGGGCTGAGACAAAGCTTGCTGCTCTGCCATTAGGTCTGGTGCTGTGAGAATCCGACCAAACCGTGGTGGCCCAAGCTTGTATTTGCCCATCTGAATCCATCCCTGCTGAAAGTCGAAAAGCCATCACAGAGCCATAGGGCTCCCATTTGTGTTCATCCTCACGCATCCACTGAAGCCGAATATGTCTGCCGGGCAATTCTTTGGCAATCAACGCCGCTTCTCCGGACACATCATCAGCACCGTTTTGTCCGTAGCAACCCGAACCTGGGACTCCGATGCAGCGGATTTTTTCTTCATCCAGAGAAAATAGGTCGGCCAGTGTGCCCCTTACCGGATAGACGCCCTGGGTGGCAGTCCAGACAGTCAGGAGATTTTCTTCCCAAAGGGCTAATGCGCAGGAAGGTCCCATAGATCCATGCATTTGATAAGGGCGGAAATATTCTGCTGAATGACTGATGGAAGACTTGTCGATAAGGTCTGTGATACCCGGAACGACCTTAACTTCCTCCGATTTGCCGGATGTGCTCTTTATCGAGTCCGTTAACTGGTTGGGAAGGACCTCAATGGGTGATTTTTGCCAAACTGCCAGAGCCTTCATTTTTTCCCAGGCTTTGATAGCTTGATATTCTCGTTCGGCGACCACAGCGAGAAAGCTTCCGTTTCGGATCACTTTTACAATTCCTGCCATTGTGTTTACCTCAGCAAGATCAATGGATTCCAATCTGTCCTGATAGGACGGCGGATGAATCACTCTTGCATGTAGCATTCCCGGCATCCGCAGATCATGGATGAAATGAGATTCTCCGTTTACCATTTTGCGGATGTCATCCCGCTTCAAGGATTGCCCGACGAATTGGTATTTTTTTGGATCCTTTGGAATCGCTTCTCCGGTGACGGTTCCTTCGATATATTTTCCCTCCAAAAGTTTCCAGTAGCTGATTTGATCACCTTTAGGTGATATTACGATTCCATTTTCTACGGAAAGTGATTCCGGAGTGGTATTCCATTTTTGGGCAGCAAGCTTCAATAGATAGAGCCTGGCTTCAGCAGCTGCATTCCGGATGGCTTTTCCGCTTCCTTCCACGGAATTGCTGCCAGCGGTGAAACCTTCATTGGCCGTCTGTCCGGTGTCGGAATTGATGATGCGACATCGGTCGGGTGAAATGTCCAGTTCTTCGGCGGCGATTTGGATAAGAGTGATTTTTATTCCTTGCCCCAGTTCTTGCTTGCCGGTAAGTACCGTGAGGTACCCTTCGGCATCCAACCTAATCCAAGAATCAATCAGTTTGTTGTCGATATGCGGTCGAAGAGGAGTTCCCAAGTAAGGAGGTATTTCATTGGTTGCTCCTTTGGTTTGGCAATAGGCAAGAGGAAGCATGCTAAAACCGATCATCAAGTGACCGGAGGTTTTCAGGAAAGACCGTCGACTGGAATCGTGGAGTTGGGGATCTTTCATGGTTAAGGATTTAACTTTTCTGAAGCCAGTCTTACAGCCTGGATAAAGCGAGAATGCGTGCCACAACGACAGATGACAGGGTTGAGCGCTTCGCGGATGTCATTTTCGGTAGGTTTGGGGTTTGTTTCCAAAAGGGCGACCGATGAGATGATCATACCATTCAGGCAATAGCCGCACTGTGCCGCCTGCGTATCAATGAACGCCTGCTGGACAGGATGAAGCTTTCCGTTTTTTGGCAGTCCTTCAAGTGTGGTGATTTTGGCACCGTCAAAACTTGAGCAGGGTCTGAGGCAAGTAAAGCTTGCTTCAGAATCGGAGAGGACCATACATGCACCGCACTGGTGCAGTCCACAGCCATATTTTGCTCCATTTAATGCAAACTCATCTCTTAGGATATAGAGAAGTGGCTCTTCGGGATCGGCAGAAAAAGTACGCGATTCGCCATTTATGTGCAAGGTTATATCTTGGGGCATGACATTCGAAGGTTTGGAAATCAAACTAGGGAATGTCTGCCGGAAAAGCAATCGGAATTGAGAAACAAGAGTCAAGACATAAGAATCAAGACATCAGACAATTAATAAGCGATGGGGGGTAATAAAAAAAGCACCCGCTGTTGCGGATGCTTTGGGAAGAGGTCGAGAGCGGACCTGCCTGCCGGCAAAGGCAGGTTCGAACCTGTTCAAGGTTTTGCCTATAATTTGAAAAAGGCTTTTGGAGGCACAAAAAAAGCATCCGTTTTTGCGGATGCTTTTAAAATTGAGGTCGAGAGCGGATTCGAACCGCTGTACAAGGTTTTGCAGACCTCTGCCTAGCCACTCGGCCACTCGACCATCGGTTTTCGGAATGCAAATGTAGGATTATTCTTTTCTTGATCAAACATTGAAAACTTAAAAAAATGTTCTCCCAGTCAACTGATTTTTTCAAAATAAAAGAAAATTAACCTTTTTCCGAGGTTGAAATCCTGATTATCAAGGGTGTACGATTTTGGTTCAATAAATCTTTTATTTATAAAGATTCTAAATAAAATTGAGATTAAAAATAATCATACAATTAATTGAAAATCAATTAAATAAGGTCTGAATTTTTGACATTTGGGCCATTTTAGACCTACCTAATTTCTATTTGAAAAATTAGCGTCGGATAGTACCTTTGCAGGGGTTAAAGAGAACCTTAAACTATTTAATTAGCTATAATAT
>NZ_MUNY01000068.1 GCF_002002735.1 Algoriphagus sp. A40
CGGAACCATACTCAGCGACAGGCAGGTGCACTATCACGAAGGCGGCCAAACTGTTTAGGATAAGGCTAAGTTAACCCCGTCATTTCCTTTTTGTATGTTCCCGGAATATTTAAGACTCAGCCTGACACCGTTACTGCAAACTGATCAATGCGACTGATCACTGAAATCTGCCTACTGTCTTTTCGCTTCATTCCAATACACATCCATTTCCGCCAGGGTCATTTCACTGAGGTTTTTACCGGCTTCTTTTGCTGAATTTTCCAGGTATTGAAAACGTTTTATGAATTTAAGATTGGTTCGCTCCAGTGCTTCCTCCGGGTCGATTTGAATGAATCTTGCATAATTGATCAGCGAAAACAACAAATCACCAAATTCCCCGGTGGCCTTTTCTTTGTCAATTTCAGAATCTTCTGACACATTAAATTCAGCTTTGAATTCCTGCATTTCCTCCTCCACTTTTTCCCAGACCTGACTTTTTTCTTCCCAGTCAAATCCCACTCCGCGGGCTTTATCCTGGATTCTCATCGCTTTAATCACGGCCGGAAGAGATTTGGGAACCCCTCCTAAAACGGAAACATTACCTTTTTCTTTCAGCTTGATTTTTTCCCAGTTTTGACTCACCGTCTCGGCATCGTTTGCTTCCACATCTCCATAAATATGCGGATGACGTCGGATCAATTTTTCGCAGAGGGAATTGGTCAAAGTCGCCATATCAAAATTCCCTTCCTCTGAGCCGATCTTGGCGTAAAAGACGATATGAAGCAGAATATCTCCGAGTTCCTTTTTTATTTCCTCGGCATTTCCTTCCAAAATCGCATCAGACAATTCAAAAGTCTCCTCAATGGTTAAGTGCCTTAGGCTCTCCGTAGTCTGCTTTTTATCCCAGGGGCACTGAGCTCGGAGCTCATCCATAATGGTCAATAAGCGATCAAAAGCGCCCAGTTGCTCGGCTCGGGTACTCATTTTTGACATGTGTTGGGAAACTAACTTGAAATAGTGGACGTTTTCGAAGTAAAGCTTTAAATTTGCGCAAATTTCTCCGTTATGACAACTGTATTAATTACCCTGGGATTCGTGGCCTTGTTCTTCATATTGATGTCAGTAAGGCTTATTTTCCTCAAAAACGGTGAATTCAAGGGCACTTGTGCCTCCCAAAGCCCCTTTCTAAATCAGGAAGGAATAACCTGCAGCCTTTGCGGAAAGACAGTGGACTCCACCAGCACTTGTGCCAATCCGGAAAACGAGGTGGACAAGGTAATGGCCAAATTCAAATAATTTCTGTTCCTGCCCCCGGCAGGTTTTTTTAGATATCAACTTTTACTAAAACAATTGTACGTGTCGCTTATCAAATCTATTTCTGGGATAAGAGGGACCATCGGTGGCAAAGCCGGCGAAGGTCTGACTCCTATCGACGTAGTGAAATTTACCGCAGCTTATGGTGCCTGGGTAATTGAAAAAACCAACAATCCAAAAGTTGTTATCGGGAGAGATGCCAGACTTTCGGGAGACATGATCTCCAGGTTGGTTTCGGCTACGCTTCAAGGCATGGGCATTCACGTGATTGACTTGGGACTGAGCACCACCCCGACGGTGGAATTGGCAGTTCCTTTGGAAAATGCAGGCGGAGGAATCATCCTGACTGCAAGCCATAACCCCATTCAATGGAATGCGCTCAAGCTTTTGAATTCTGTGGGTGAGTTTATTTCAGATGCCGAAGGAAAATCCATTCTGGAAAAAGCCGATAATGAAGCCTTCTCTTTTGCAGAAGTGAAAAAGCTCGGAAAGTATACCCAAATCACAGATTACATTGACCGACATATTCAGCATGTTTTGGATTTGGATCTGGTGGATGTAGCGGCGATCAAAGCCAGAAACTTCAAAATCGTGGTGGATGGTGTAAACTCAACCGGAGGAATTGCCATCCCAAAATTGCTTCGAGCTTTGGGAGTTACCGAAATTGAAGAAATGTACTGCACTCCTGACGGAATTTTCCCCCATAATCCTGAACCCCTTCCTGAGAATCTACGAGACATCTCCAAAAAGCTGGAAAAAGGAAGCTATGACCTGGGAATCGTCGTAGATCCGGATGTGGACCGATTGGCATTTGTCAATGAAGACGGCTCCATGTTTGGTGAAGAATATACCCTAGTGGCGGTGGCTGATTATGTGCTTTCCAAAACTCCTGGCAACACGGTTTCAAATCTTTCCTCCACACGAGCCCTCCGCGATGTAACTGAGAAAAGAGGTGGAAAATACACCGCTGCCGCAGTAGGAGAAGTCAATGTGGTCAGTCAAATGAAAGCCGTCGACGCAGTCATCGGCGGAGAAGGAAACGGCGGAATCATCTATCCTGCATCTCACAATGGGCGGGACGCTTTGGTGGGAATTGGACTATTCCTGACCCATCTTGCCAATTTTGGAAAATCCATCTCCAAGCTACGGGCGACTTACCCCAGCTACCATATTTCCAAAAACAAAATCGAGCTTACCCCTGAAATCAACGTGGATAAAATCCTGGTTGAAATCAAAAACAAGTACAAAAAGCACCCGATCAATGACATCGATGGGGTGAAAATTGAATTTGAGAAAGAGTGGGTGCATCTAAGAAAATCAAATACAGAACCGATTATCAGGATTTATTCTGAATCGGACTCGGAAGCCACTGCTGAACATTTGGCTAAAAAAATCATCCAAGACATCAAAGAAGTCGTCAGTGCATCTTTGATCTGATTCCCCAGTACGAGTGCCCATACCCAAATATGATGAAAGTTTATTTTGACAATGCCGCAACGACAGCGATGGACGATCGAGTGATCGAGGCCATGCTGCCTTTTATGAAATCTCATTTTGGCAATCCTTCTTCTGTCCACAGTCATGGAAGAGAAGTGAGAACTGCCATTGAGAGATCCAGAAAAAAAGTAGCGGAATTGCTAAATGCCAGCCCATCTGAGATATTTTTCACCTCAGGAGGCACAGAAGCTGATAATACCGCCTTGGTTTGTGGAATCGAAAGCCATGGAATTACCCATGCAATCACTTCCCCTATTGAACACCATGCGGTTTTGCATACTCTGGAAGTTTTGGCAAAAAAGGGTACCGTAAAACTCAGCATCCTGGATGTAAATGAAAAAGGTGAAATCGACCTGAACCAACTTGAAGATCTCCTAAAAACAAATCCTAAAAGCCTGGTTTCGCTGATGCATGCCAACAACGAGATCGGAAACCTGAATGATTTGGAGAGGATCGGAACTTTGGCAAAAGCATATGATGCCTTTTTTCATTCAGATACAGTCCAGACCATGGGACATTATGTCCATGACCTGAAACACCTTCCTGTTGACGCAATTGTTGCTGGAGGACATAAATTTCACGGACCAAAAGGTTCCGGATTTCTATTTGTCAGAAAAGACAAGAAAATCCATCCCTTCATTCACGGTGGGGCTCAAGAGCGAAATATGAGAGGAGGAACTGAAAATGTCATCGGAATCATCGGGATCGCAAAAGCGCTGGAACTTGCCTATGAAGACATGGCTGGACACCAAGCACATGTAGAAACTGTCAAAAAACACTTTATCCAAAAGCTAATCCAGGAAATCCCCGGGGTGGATTTCAACGGACTTTCAAGCGACATGGAGAAAAGCCTGTATACCGTACTCAACGTCAGCCTTCCTCCCTCTGAATCCAATCGGGGCATGTTACTTTTCAACTTGGATCTGGAAGGGATTTCGGCCTCTGGAGGATCAGCATGCAGTTCGGGTGCGACTGTCGGATCCCATGTTTTGCGGGCTCTGCATCACAATCCTGAACGGGATTCGGTCAGATTTTCATTCAGCAGGTTCAATACATTGGCTGAGGTGGACTATACAGTCGGCAAACTGAAAGAATTATACGCTGTAGAAGCATAAAAAAGGGAGCTCCTAGAGCTCCCTTTTTTGATTTCGGGCTTATTTGACCGGCGGCTGGTATCCTTTTGCATAGGGAGTCCAAATCTCATAAATAGGTGCTCCGGTTGAACTCAATCCACTATGGTGCCATTCTCCATCAATAACCTGAAAGTCAAAACCAAGACTTGCTCCGACCCTGCTGTTGTCTCTGGAAAAGAAGGTGATGTTTTCGGTATATTTCCCGTTGACGGCAGTATAAGTCCCACCTCCGGTTCCCGAAAATTCTTTGGTTTCTGAATTGAAAGCGATCCACTGGAATCGGCCACCACTCAAAATTTTGATCGTTCGACGGGCACCGGGAGTGGACCTGGAGATCTCTCCATCCCGCTTCCTTCCTGTAATTACCCAATTCCCTGTCAGTTCATTTTTGTCCTCAGAGATTTTTTCCCAAGTTTCGACTAGCATTCCATCATTTGTATTGGCAGAAAGAGTAAGCTTATTCCCGTTCAATTCGATTTTAAACGGAGTCGTGGTCCCAACCTGTAGGGGATTTAACGTAAAAAAATCCAAGGTTTCAGAATATTTCCCGTCAGCAAAGTGAAATGGGCCACCGCCTGCACCTATAAAAGCATTGTCGGACACATTTTTTGCACCGAAGGCAAAGTAATCGTCCTGATAAATTTTTATAAACTCCTGAGCAGTGACTTGATTCCCATTTTGGCTCACAAGCTTCCAAGCACCGTTAAGGCTTTGACCGCTTACCCAGCCAGCCAAAAACAGAAAAGGTAAAAGCAAATATTTTTTCATGGTATGATCAGATTTAGTGTTGGTTATGGGAATTTGGACAGTAATCCCGAAAAAACCAACAATCATTTGGCAGGCGGTAGGTAGCCAAGACCAAAAAACAGCCCATGATTAGTCTATTGAATTTCAGAAGTATGGCATCACCAGATTGGAATCTTCCCCTTATGAAACCGGAAAGGGCATTTTGAAGAAAGCAAATTCTTCCCTCATTTCTGGATGAATCAGGCCCACAACCCCAAGCCCAGTCCTAAAAATCAATTCGAAAAATATCCGTCTGAAACAGCTCAGCAAAACAGAATCAATGAAGTTTTTGGCCATTGGCTACCTTTCTTTCAACTGTCGCAAGGACAATCCCACCCTCAGGTCCTGAAAATCCTGTCACCAACACCTCTGAAATAAAGTCGGCAACTTGTCGGGGTTTGAAATTGCAAACACATATTACCTGCAATCCAAGTAATTCTTCCGGAGTGTAAAAATGGGTCACTTGGGCAGACGATTTTTTGACTCCAAGTTCCTGTCCCAGGTCAATCCAAATTTTATATGCCGGTTTATAGGCCTTCTCGAAAACTTCTGCCTGAATAATAGTCCCAACCCTTAAGTCTATTTTGGTGAATTCTTCGAAGTCAATCGTTTGCATAGTGGTTTTTTTTTCTAATTTTAGCAACATTTTATTTGATAACGAGTTAAACCACTAACTATCCAAAAATAAGCCATGCTGAAATTCTCAGGATTTCATTTTAAAAAGCCCGCCATGCTCAGTGCAGCAATTTTGGGATTGGCCTTGTTTGCAATAGATGCTTCTGCCCAGACAGAGACTGAAAAAGTAGAAGAAAACAATCCTAAAGTAAATGATAGGGTAATTCTGGAGGATCATAGCTCAATTCAGGACAATTCTCCTGCCTCAAATCTTACCGTAAAACCTGCCACTACAATAAAACCTGCCACTACAGTAAAAAGAGATTTGCCAGCAGGCGGAGTGATTTTGGAGAAAGAAGTCAAAAGAAATGAATCCCCATCAACTTTATCCTTCAACATCTTCCTGTATGTCGTTGACAAATTTAAAGCTGACTAATCAGAACTGAAAAAACATAAAAAAAGAGGCTTTAAGCCTCTTTCTTCATTTTAGGATTCTGCCACAAACTTTTCAAGTTCATTCAGGCTTATTTTCCCCTCGTAATAGGCCCGGCCAAAAACCGCCGCTTTCAGGCCCATGTCACGAAGTTTTCTAAAATCATCTACGCCTCTTACGCCTCCGGATGCTGCCAGATGGATGGAAGGAAACTTCTCAAGAATCTCTTTATAAAGGTCAAAATTGGGGCCCTGCATGACGCCATCACGGGTCACATCGGAACACTTAAGGTACTTCAGACCCCGGTCGTAAAAGAATTCAATGTGGTCAAAGAGGTCAATTTCAGTTTTTTTCAACCAGCCTCGAATTTTAATTTTATGATCTTCAGGATTGGTGTCTGCGGCCAAATTGATTTTTTCCCTACCATAGGAAAGGATAAACTGGGCAAAACGCTCCGGAAAATTAGCAGCAGCGGAAGCAATGGTGACAGTTTTAGCTCCAAATTCAAAGCATTTTATAACATCTCCATCAGTGGAAACACCACCGGTAAAATCTACTTTGAGTTCAGTGTATCCTGCAATAGCTTCCAAAATATGATAGTTTTTGGGTTCGCCACGCCTTGCACCGTCTAAGTCCACCAAATGGAGCCGATTGATTCCAATTCCCTCAAAGGCCTGAGCAATTTCTAGAGGGTTACTGGAAATCACCTCCTCCGTTGCAAAATCGCCTCTTTTAAGCCGGACGCATTTACCTTCAATAATCCAAATAGAGGGAATGATTTCAAACATGGGTCTAGATTCTTATGGATTGGGATTAAATTTTCGGAGAATACCTGCTTAAATATACTACTGACAGGCTGGATAAAAAGCCGAGTTCTGCCAAAACTTTACATTTTCGAGAATGGAAGTGGGCAATTCACTGCCCTTGAGACAAAAAATCTTCCTTTTATTATCAATGGTTCAAAATTCCGACTCTACCCTCGCTTCCAGAACCCCAAATTGCCTTATTGTCTTTAGAAACCTTCACAGCGTGGTATCCTGTGGGGGAAAAATTTTGCCAATTCATTCCATAATCATAAGAAATATCAGAGCCAGAAGGCCCAACAGCAATCGTAATTTTCTGCTTCGGAAAATAGGCTACACCGGAACGATAGCCTAAAGGCAGGTTCATGGGAATCTTCCAACTTTCACCCTGATAGAGCACGGCATTTCGGTCCATTGATTCTGGTTTTTGATAATCCCCGCCGACAAAAAAAATTCCCTGGTCAGTCATAGAAATCGCAAAAATCCCTTGAGAAGGTTCACCTTGCAGCATTGGAGTTTTCGTCTTGCTCCAAAATTGTTCCTCTCCCAAATATCCAAAATGGAGTTTTGAAACCGAACCGCCGGTTCCAAAAATCAGCTCGTTTTTCCTCGCAATTAAGGATGAAGAGCTCGCAGCAAAAGCGGCTTCTCCCACTTCCGCATCAGGCAGATTCCCCAGGGATTTCCATGTTTTACCTCCATTTTTGGTTTCCAAAATCATCCATTTCCCATTAACCGGGTCTCCTAGGATATAGCCTTTCTTATTCCCCCAAAAACTAATCCCATCAAAAAATGCTTCGGGTCCTTCCTGATGGACTTTTACCCAGGATTTTCCACCATCAGTCGTCCTATAAATTACTGCAGGTTGGCCTGCTGATGCCACAACTGCTGTATTTTCGTCAAATGCATGAATCGATCTAAAATCGACCGAATCCAAGCCTGCAATCACTCCATATTCCCAAGATTCTCCTCCGTTGGTCGTTTTTAACCAAGTCCCCCCGCTTCCACTTGCCCAACAGATTTGGTCCGAAACGGGTGAAAGCCCCCTTAAGGAGGCTTTCACAGGTGTATTAAACTCTTCCCATTGAGGGTTTTGGGCTTGGGAAATTCCCTCCCAAAACAATCCGAGGAACAAAAGGGCAATCAGCTTCATGCAATATCTACTTTTCGATACGCTTCGATTAAGGCTTTTTCTCCATCAACTCCTGGCAACGCATTACCATGCTCCATACCCATCACACCTTTGAAACCCTTGGAATTGATGTATTTGAACACATTTCCATAATGGATCTCACCGGTTCCGGGTTCTTTACGACCGGGATTGTCACCAATTTGGATATAGGCAATTTCGCTCCAGGTTTTCTCCATGGTCGCGATCAGGTTGCCTTCGTTTCGCTGCATGTGGTAGATGTCGTAGAGGATCTTGCAACTTGGGCTACCAACGGCCTTACAGATCATGTAAGTCTGATCTGCGTGGCGGAGGAACAGGTCAGGATTATCACTTAAAGGCTCCAAAACCATCGTCAAGCCGGCTGGCTCGAGAATTTCGGCACCCCGCTTTAAGGCTTCGATGACATTGCCGGTCTGTACACCCATTGGCAGGTTTCTTTCGAAATAACCCGGAACAACGGTAGCCCATTTGGCTCCGACACGTTTGGCTGCTTCCACAGATTCTCGGCAAGTTTTTAGAAACAGGTCCAGAAACTCTTGCTTTCCGGTTGTCAATGAAACTTTCCAATTGTCTCCTCCATCGATTACAAATACACCCATGCGCATCCCCAGATCGTTCAGGGTTTTCCCTAACAACTCCTGGTCAGCCACGGACCTTTTTAGCATCCCGTTGTCTTCCAACGAACGGAATCCCTGATCGGCCATAAACTTCAATTCCTCGACAAAGCCTCCGGGAGCGGAGTTTTTGAACATCCCGAAATGCGGTGCAAAGTCCATTTTGAAGGTTGGAGCAGGTGCCTTTTCTCCTGCAAATGCAGGAATACTCATGGCTCCAGCAGTTCCCAAAAGGGCACTTCCAAGGCCCATTCGCTTGATAAATCCTCTTCTTTCCATGGTTTAGATTACTTTGGATTTGCCCGGAATCGCGTGTGGGTAGTAGCCATCTGAGCCAGGCATTAGCTTTGGATTGGCATCCCATGCCAAGGTATCAGGGAACAGATCCACAGTACCATTCAATGCTTCATCCCATGTCAGGACTTTTCCTGAATAGGTTGCGTAGCGTCCCATGATTGCAGTCATCGTTGACTTGGCGGCATTTTCTGCATCTGCAAATTTGTATTCGCCTTTGACCAAGGTAGCCCAAAGTTCATCATGCTCAGTTTGGTATGGATTGGGTTGATTTTCCCGATCATGAGTATAGATTGGATTGCCTTTCCAATCGGTCATCACACCATGATTGCCTGCGCTCAGGAATACTTTTCCTTTGGTTCCCTGGAAAGTCTCATCCACTCGGTTAGCTGCACCTGGAAAGTGCCGACACTCGGAGTGAATCACCGATCCATCTGCATAGGTAAAGGTCAGCACGTGGTGATCAAAGATTTCTCCGTGATCCTTTCCGGTACGGACAGCCCGTCCGCCAGTACCTTCGGCTTTTACAGGATAGGAGTTTTTAGCCCAGTTGGCAATGTCGATATTGTGAACATGCTGCTCCACGATGTGGTCACCGCACAACCAGTTGAAGTAATACCAGTTTCTCATTTGGTATTCCATTTCGGTTTGCTCAGGCTTGCGCTCACGCACCCAAACACCACCGTCATTCCAGTATACCTGCCCACCGACGATTTCACCCAGATCACCGTTGTGAACTCGCTTCATGACCTCACGGTAGTTATTCTGATAGTGACGCTGAAGGCCAACCACGACGTTTAATTTTTTGGCTTTCGCAACTTCAGCAGCTGCCAAGACTTTGCGGATACCCGCAGCGTCTGTTGCCATTGGTTTTTCTGCAAAAATCTGTTTGCCCTGATTTACCGCTTCCTCAAAATGTGAGGGTCGGAAACCCGGAGGTGCTGCCAAGATCACCACATCAGCCTCTGCCATGGCTTTTTTGTATCCATCGAATCCGATAAACCTCTTTTCAACAGGTACATCTACCTTATCTTTTCCATACTTGTCAAAAATCGCTTTGTAGCTAGTGTCCATTCGGTCCTGGAAGGCATCGGCCATAGCTACCAGTTTAATTGGATGACCTGTTTCAAAGGCCTGAAAAACCGCACCAGTGCCACGGCCACCACAGCCAATCACCGCCAGTTTCAATTCATTTGCTGGAGCGGCATAGGCTCCGGGCACCAAAAATGAGGGTGCCAACATACCTCCGGTCACCAGAGCGGAGGTTTTGAGAAAGTCCCTTCTCGAATTTTGATTTTTCATAGTTCAGCTATTTTAGGGTTTTAATAATCAGCAATTGGAGCCTGGTTGTAATAGGCCTTGATTTCCTCCGGTGAAGGAGGATTAAGTGGTCTGACAATTCTCAGACCGATAAACGGTGCTTCCGGAAACCACCATTGGCTTTTTGGAATCTGTGGATCGATGCGCTTCCAAGCTGGATCGGAGGTCTTGCGCACTGCAGATCCGATTTGATCTTCAGTTGTTTTGAAGCTGCCGCCTCTTACAGCATGAGGATAAAGTTTGTCAGCAGGATTGAACGGATTGTCCTTGCCTGACCTGCTGTAATAATCAGCCTCATACAAGTCCATGGTCCATTCCTGGACGTTACCATAAATATCATAAAGCCCCCAAGGATTGGGCTTCTTTTTCCCAACTGGCTGGGTTGATCCTTGGCTATTAGCCGCTGTCCAGGCAAATTCTCCCAGTTTAGCGGGATCTTTTCCAAAGAAAAACGGATCTTTTGAACCAGCCCGGGCTGCATATTCCCATTCTGCTTCGGTAGGAATCCGATAGAAAATGCCAGTTTTAAGGTAGAGCCAATGGCAATACTGAAGGGCACCATATTGGGTCATGCCCACGGCCGGTTTACCTTCTTTCCCCATGCCGAATGTCATGTCCAAGTAGGGTAAACTTGGGCGAGTCAATCCATCGACACGCTCTTCCAAGCCGCCTTCAGTCATGGATTCTTCGTAGTGTTTGTCCAAGAAAAGCTCAAAAGCATCCCAAGTCACTTCGTGGATTCCCATCCAAAAAGCATCGACTTTCACTTCGTGTGCAGGATTTTGGTCTGGAAATTTTGGGTCATTCGAACCCATTTGAAAGGTGCCGGCGGGAATCGGTGTCAGGTCAAATGTTACTTCTGTGCCAGGGATTTTTTGCGTATAGGCTTCAAATACGTCACTTTCATTCAACTGAAAGCTCGTAAGAATTAGGCCGGATGCCGCGAGGTACTTTTTCATGGTAAAACTGGGGCAATTCAAATTTTAAATTACTGTATTCTGGTACTATTGACTCGATTCTTTTGATAAATGGCGCTTCAGGAGATGAATACCTTCGTCCTTGGTGTAGAAAAGCAAATAATCTCCAAGCACTTCTATTTTTCTGGTCTCTCCTTTTATTGAAAGACCTGATTGAGCAGGCGAAAGAGCCTGAAAACTTCCCTTGCCGTCTCCAAGAAACACTGTGCCATGGTTGGCGTCATATCGCCCAAACTTGAGCTTGGTATCGAATAGATTTCCTCCAAAAACCAGATCAGGATTGCCGTCACCGTTCAAGTCTGTCGAAGCTGCTGCAAAAACAGGAGCGAACTGTGCCTCAATTGGAAGGGGTTTTGCCTGGAATTTTCTGTTTTGACCTAAAACGAAATAGCTTGTTTCCAGCCGGTTGACAAATATCGACCTGCTGTCTTTTCGCTCTTCCGGAGTAAAAAGATTGTCCATTTTCACTTCAGAGAAGCTCTTGAAATCCAGGTATCTTTTTTTCAAAAACAGGACTTGCCCAAGCACCTCATCCCGGCTGGGTGATGGATATTTTTCACCCTGAATGTAGTAGCTCAAAATTGCATCGGTGGAACCATTGGAGTCAAAATCCTTATAGAGCAATTCCATGGGCTGAGTCTCACTTGCAAAAAGCTGGGTGTTTTTGCCATGGTTTCCAATGAAGAGTTCGGGTTTCCCGTCTTTATCCCAATCGCCAATTAGCAAATCAGACCAGAATCCAACCTGCTGGGTTTCGAAATATTCCGAAGTCACATTTTGCCAAGAATCCGAAGGTCTGGAAAAAATTGAAATCGGCATCGCGTCTCCCACAAGGACCAATTCAGGTTGACCATCACCATTCAAGTCGGCCAATCCGGAATCGGTGATCATTCCCAGATTTTTAAAATCAGGTGCAATCGTAGCCGTTTGGTCTGTGAAATTCCCTTTGCCATCCCCTATCCAAATCCTGGCACCCGGAGAAGTCGGATATTGACCAGGGATCACCCGGCCACCTGTGAAAATGTCAGTTACTCCATCACCATTGAAATCATGGCTAAGGAGCGATCCTGTCGGAAACGCATCCTTTGGAAGGGAATTGGGGGAAAGTGTAAACTTGCCTTTGCCGTCGTTCAGATACAATCGATCCAGGAAATTCAAATCACCCATGTTGAACTGGTGCATTCCTCCACTTGCTACCAATAGGTCTTGGAACCCATCGCCATTGGCATCAAAACTCAAAGCGTCAGAATCTTCTGCCAGCGAAGCAGCTACAAAAGCGATGGAGTCTGGTCTTCCAAACTGCCCATTGCTTTGTCCAAAGAATAATCTTCCACTGACTCCTGCACCTCCACCCAGGAAAATGTCAGGATTTCCGTCTCCGTTAAAATCATCCGATACCATCGCTTTTCCATTTCCCGATATCTCAAAACTCAACAACGGTTGACGTTTGAAATCATTTACATCATTTGCTTTAGGAGAAGCAATTTTCCCGGCTGAGATCAAAAGCGTTTCGGATTTGGCTGGCTTGAAAGGTGCTTTTTTGTTCGCTTCAGATTGAGAAATTTCAAGTGTCTGATTTGCCGCGACATCTTTAATGATTGATACTTTTCCACCCGGCCAATTCACCTGAACTGAGTCGGCTATTAAGCTCTCACCCAATCCAAAAACCAAAACCGGAGAAACCGAAGATTGAAAACCTCGATAGAGATTTTGCTCCTGAACCTGGAATTTTCCATTAGAAAAAACTTTTACAAGGGAGCCCTGGCCCAGAGTATTTTGCCCTTCTCCTTTCAGGTTAATTTTTAGAAAATTGCCTTTGGATTTTTGCACCGCAAGATTTTCATAAAGAAAAGCCGGGGAATTGATATTGTTAATTACCAAGTCAAGGTCTCCATCGTTGTCCAAATCTGAATATGCGCCACCATTGCTGTTGCCATTTTCAGCCAAGCCCCAACTTGTGCTTACATTTTCAAAAGTGATATCTCCCCGATTTCGGAAAGTGTAATTTTTAAGATTGGAAGAACTCATGGATTTCACCAGATTGAGCAAATCTTCCCGCTTCAGTTGACCACCGGCAGTTCGGACATAATTGTCCATGTATTTCAAAAAGTCCTGGTTGTTGTAATCTCTCAAATATCCATTGGTGATATAAAGATCTTTCCAGCCATCAAGATCCAAATCAGAGAAAAGTGCGGACCAACTCCAGTCTGTATTTGAGATTCCGGAGATTTGCCCCACCTCCTGAAAAGTCCCGTCACCGGCATTGACATGAAGCATATTGCGCATGTATTGATAATAAAATCCCCTGTCCACATTCAACTGGAACATCTCAAAATTATCAGGTGCAAGAAGGAGCTTCTGACGGAAATTATCTTCGGGAAGCATGTCCAAAGTAAAAATATCCAAGTGCCCATCATTGTTGATGTCCGCAATATCGTTGCCCATAGAAAAATGGGAAACATGATCCAGCATGGACTGGATTTCATCTTTGAATTTTCCGTTTTTCTGGTTGACGTAAAGGTAATCCGGCATGGAGTAATCGTTGCCGATGTAGATATCAGGCCAGCCATCTCCATTGATATCTGCTACCGACACACCGAGCCCATAAGACAAGCTGGAACTGGATATTCCGGCCTTTTCTGTGATTTCAATGAACTTCCCGTTCTGATTTTCGAAAAGCTGGGAACCAGCCTCGTGCTTTTCTTTTAGAAGGTTTTTGGTAACTGTGACATTATGATTTTGAATCGATTTGGTATTGTGGTTTAACAGAAAAAGATCCAAATCACCGTCCAGATCAAAATCTAAAAATGCCGCAGAAGTCGATGTGGCTTCAGAAGCAATCCCGTATTCTTCCGCCATTTCTTTGAATTGGGGAACTCCGTTGGCGTCATTACCCTGATTTACAAAAAGCTCATTTCTGCGTTTCTCGGGCATTAATGCACCCGAATGACAAAGGTAAATGTCCAGTTTGCTGTCGCCATTGATGTCGACCAAGACTACGCCAGTCTTCCAGGGACCGGGACGACCTGTAGCTCCGGAAGCTTGCGTTATGTCTTTGAATTTCAAATTACCCTCGTTCAGGTAAAGTTGATTTTGGCCCACATTGGCCGAAAAATAGATATCATCCAAACTGTCTTGATTTAAATCACCAACAGCCACACCTCCACCATTGTAGAGGTATTCATACATCAGTACATTCAGATTAAGGTTTTCCTCGATAGGGTTTGTAAAAGTTATTCCGGTGGATTCAGAGGAAAGTAACCGGAATATAGGGTCTGTGGCAGGTAAGGACTCAGTATTAATTTTTTTCTCGGCATTATCACATGAAAAAAAAAGCCATGAGCAAAGGGCTAGGCAACAGGGTATTCGAAATATTTTCATAGGAATAAAATCTGAGCTACCCCAATTGGGATAGCTCAGACAAGTTAATCAGGATTATTGGTATCCCGGATTTTGGACCAACAGTGAATTTCGGTTCATTTCATCACGATGGATAGGCAGATAATACATTTTGTCCAACCACTTACGGTTCTCCTTACCCGGATCCATATCGATCACTTTGTACACATAATTGTAGGTTTCCGGATCATATTTGTAGGTGCTCAGAGTTTTTCCTGGCTTGAAAGTACCAGTGATATTGATTCCATTGGCAGGTCTGGAAAATGCCTGTGGGGCAATCATCCAACGGCGCGCGTCATGGTATCGCTGCTCTTCATAGGCCATTTCGATTCTACGCTCGTTTCTGTAGCGTTGTCTCAGGGCATCTCCGGTTTCCGTAACAGCAGGTTGCCCCACGCGGAATCTGATCTGGTTTAGCCAAGCTTTGGCTTCAGCTTCCTGACCCAACTCAATGGATGCTTCCACATAGTTCAACACAGCTTCAGTATATCTCAATACTGGCCATGGAACTTGCTGCCAGGTATTTTGATCCACAATCGCCGGGTTGGCATCAATAAACTTGCGGAAGTAGTAGCCAGTGTAGGAACCATTCCAATCTTCGATTGGGCTACTTCTGGTATCCAATCCGAAGTGTTTACCTGTTCCTCCTGTGATATCATAAGTACCTGTCTGGATCTGACCCAGTGGATCTCTCGGCTGGTTAGCAGAGGATCTTGGCTTCCACTGCGCTCCGTCATAGAGAACTGAAGCATAGAATCTTGCGTCTCTGTTGAGATAAGGGGCAGCTGCATGAGCTGGATTTGTCCAGGAAAATTTGGTACCATCCATCATTTCGTAGTCGTCAATCAACGTTTGGACAGGCGTATTCCCAGCCCAGTTGTTGTATCCGTTCGGACCGTTAAACAAGCCTTGACGGCCACCGTTTTCAGCTTTTAGGTTAATGAAATATCTTCCCAAAAGAATTTCAGTCTGTCCACCATTTCTGGCCATGGAGTTGTTGATGTAATTCTGAATACCTGTTGCATGCGCCACCGGTGCAGAAAGACCCATTTGGTTTCCGGTAGTAATATCCAAAACTGCCTTAGCAGCTGCCTGAGCTTTCTGCCATCTTTCAGTTCTGTTGCCGGAAGGGTAAGCCAAAAGGTCTAAATCCCCAAAGGCAGCCAAATCCGGAGATTTTGCTTTGGCAGTTGGTCCGTCATGCAGATCACTGGCTGCATAAAGTAGAACTCGGGATTTCAAAGCCAAGGCAGATGCCTGAGTTGCCCTGCCAGGGATAGCAGATTTACCAACTAGCAAAGCTGCTGCCTCATCCAAATCTTTTACAATGAAGTTCACACACTCTTCGAATGTATTTCGGGGAATCTCGAAAGTCTCAGCATCCAACGTATAAGGGAAATCGATGATCGGGAAACCTCCATAGTATCTAAGAATCTGATGGTAATAGTAGGCTCTCATAAACTTAGCTTCAGCTATCAGTCTATCTGTAGTTGCTCCTGTATGAGGAAACTTCTCATCAGTAAGTTTTACGATAGCAAGATTAGTTGCTCTTATACGGGAATACATGGTATTCCAAGCAAGCGTACCATTTACCCAACCAATATCAGCAGGGTTAGACCGAGCTTCAGTAATTGTAGTAATTCCCCTTCCAGGGTGGGTAAACATAGACTCATCTGTCAGGGAAGCGAGCATTTGCTCGTCAAACCCACCATTTCCCAATCCTTGGTAAATCCCAACCACGAATGCTTCAGCCAAAGCAATGTCGGTCCAAACGCTAGTCTCATCTACCTCACCGAGGGGCTTGGTATTGAGAAAGTCATCGTTACATGCTGTTAAGGTGAAGCATGCAGCGAGCAGAATAGCAAAATATTTATTGATTCTTTTCATGATTCACAAATGTTAGAAAGTGACATTAAGACCTGTGCTGATAATTCTAGCCTGAGGATAATACTGCCCGGTAGAGTTGTCGGATTCAGGATCGTAAACTTTCAACTTATCCCAAGTGAAAAGGTTTATTCCGTTGAAATACAGTCTAAGATTTTTTACTCCAACTTTTTCGGTCAAGTGAGCCGGCAGATTGTATCCCAATTCGAAGTTTTTCAAACGGATGTAATCAGAGCTTCTAAACCAATAGGTATTTCCACCGGAATAATACTGATCACTTCTGTTGGCAATTCTAGGGTGCACACTGCTTGGATTATCAATGGTCCATCTGTTGTCATGGATATCCAACAGGAAGTTTCCAATGTTTCCGGATTCACCGGCACTCACATACTGTCTCGCACCTGCAGCACCTTGGAAAAGGACTGCCAAATCAAAATTCTTCCATGCCATATTGAGGTTGATACCTCCTTGGAACAAAGGAATGTTGTTGTTGTCCATTCTAACGCGGTCTTCAGGATTGATCTTACCGTCACCGTTGTAGTCCTTGTACTTCATGTCACCAGGACGAAGGTTGTTGGTGATAGAAGAATAGTCCAGAGTTTTGGAATTGATTTCTTCCTGGGTTGCAAATACTCCGTCATACTGATAAACCAAGAACGTATTCATCGGCTTTCCGGTAGATCTTTGCCATTCAGGAGCTCCTGGAGCTTCATCCCAGAACAGGATTTTGTTTTTGGCATAGCCACCGTTCACAGAAGCAGAGAAAGTCATGTCTCCAATGTTGCCTCTATATCCTACATTGAAATCATAGCCTTTGTTCTCCACCTCGCCAATATTTTCGGCAGGAAGTATTAAGCCTGTAGATTGAGGTACTGAAGCATTTTTCTGCCAAAGGATGTTAGTCCTCTTGTTGTAGAATACATCAAACTCGAAGAAGATTTTTCCCTGAAGGAACTGACCCTCAAAACCCAAGTTGGTATTGTTGGCAATTTCCCAAGTGATCCGATCGTTTGGAACTCTGGTTTCAAACAAGGTCTTCACCTCAGAACCATTGACGATATAGGAGCTAAATCCGTAAGTTGAAAGGAACTGGTACTCCTGAAGAACACCACCGAAGTAGATCTGATCATTTCCTAACTGACCCCATGAGCCTCTTACTTTAAAGAAATCAAAAGTTTTGCCCAAAGTATTCTGCCAGAAGTTCTCGTCAGAAACTACCCAACCCAACATGATTCCTGGGAAGAAACCATAGCGGGTATCCTCAGGGAAAATGTAAGAACCGTCATATCTCCAAAGGAACTCAGCAAGATATTTTTCCTTGTAATTGTAAGCAACACGGCCGAAATAGTTCAGACGGGCTCTTTCAAATGCTCCACCGCCGTTGTTCTTTTCCAAGTCACCACCGGCAAACATCTGGTCAATGGCTGAAGAAATAAAGTATCTTCTGAATGCATTGAAGTTGTCTCCTTGAACTGTTTCTTTGTTGAAACCAGCCAACAAATTGATAGAGTGTTTGTCAGCAATTACTTTCTCATAAGAAGCAACTGTACCTAAAAGGATATTTAAGGTGTTGCTGTTAGCCTGAGAAAGTCTTGGTTCTGCAGGACCTCTTTTAGATGGGACCAACACCGGAGTAACACCATCTTCTTCAAAACCAGTCCCCAATTGGTACAAGGTCCAAGGAGTTTCCCAGCGCTTGTTGAACTGCATGGTTTTATCCACAGCAGCTGTACCGGTAATTTTCAAACCTTCTACGCCAGGGATTTTAATCTCAAGGGTACCGTTTGTCTGAAAATAATCTCGTGTATCGCGGTCATATCCTGTGGCATTGGTGGTGATTACGACAGGGTTTTCACCGTTTTCGATATCCGGGCCTGGCAGTCCGTTAGGCCAGTAGGCAGGCTGATTTGGCTTGCCTCTCATCTGCATACGGAAGATAGCACCGGCACCGCGGGTAGGATAGAAGCGCTGCTCTTCACGTCCCAAAATACCAACACCAACCTTGATATACTTGTTGATTGTCGCATCCAGGTTAAGGCGGATGTCATACTGCTTGAATCCGGTAGCAGACTGCTTATAGTAAGCATCCTGATCCTGGAAACCTACAGAAGTCATGTACTTAACATTATCATTTCCACCAACCAACTGAGCATTGATTCTTGTTTGTGGAGACCATTCTTTCAACGTGGCATCATACCAGTTGGTATTAGGATAAAACCAAGGATCAGAACCGTTCTGATACTTTACAATTTCCTCAGGCTTGTAAGGAGCATTTCTAATCTGTCCGTTTGGTCGAAGGTACTGTCCGTTTTGTTTGTAGGCTTGATTTGCAGCATCCCATTCACTTACAGGCAATCCATAGATGTCTAGATCATTCAACATTCCTGCATACTGTGCAGCATTGGCAAGATCAGGAACTACAGTAGGCTGAGCCCAACCCTGATTGACTTGGAAAGTCAACTCTGGCACACCGCTCTTACCTCTTTTGGTAGTCACCAAGATTACACCGTTTGCAGCTCGGGAACCGTAGATCGCAGCCGATGCATCCTTCAAAACAGAGATACTTTCGATGTCGTTTGGATTCAATCGGTCAATACCTCCCGCACGTGCAGGAATACCGTCGATTACAATCAAGGCATCGTTATTTCCAAGGGTATTGGAACCACGGATACGGATCGCAGATCCGTCATATCCTGGCTCACCACTTCTGTTGACCGCGACCACACCAGGCATACGTCCGGCAATGGAATTGGACAGGTTGACAGAAGGGGATTTTGCCAGTTCGCCACCTTTTACAGTAGCTACCGAGCCGGTGATGGTTTCCTTTTTCTGTTCACCATAACCAACGACAATCACTTCTTCAAGTGATTTCATGTCTGGGCCTAAAGTGATGTCAAATTCACTTAATGCCCCTACGACTAATTCCTGGGTTTGGAAACCGATAAAAGAGAACACGAGTACGGATTCGTCGGAAGTAACCGAAATCTTGAACTTTCCATCCACATCAGTCACCGTACCTGTAGTGGATCCTTTCAAAAGGATAGATACCCCGGGCAGAGGCAAATTATCCTCACCGGATTTAACAACGCCAGACACCTCCCTGGTCTGGGCCTGTGCAGTGCCTAAATAAAGTAGACACATCAAGAATGTCAGGCAGAAAAGCCTGGCATGGGTAGAGATTTTCATAGGCAGTTTTGGGTTAATGAAAATTAAACCACAATCTCCACCATTTTTAACCTAATTTAATAACTGTTTGCTACCAAAAACTGACTGTATTATGCTGTTTCAACAAACGGTTGGGATCTTTTATGCTTAATTCTTAGCAGTTTGTAGTTCCCACATTTTTGTTTATTCACTGATTATTAAGGATTAACCTATTTTTACTACAATTTTTCAAAAAATGGATTTTACTGAATCAGGTTAACAAAAAATAATTTGGATATATGGAATTTCGTAAGTACTCAATTTTCATTTTGTCTCACCTCAACTTCGCTTGGTTCCTGAATGTTATAGTTTTTGAAATGGAAAGCGAAGTTGCGCCCATTTTGTTAATTGGGTCTTCTGGCAAATAAGCTTTTACTCAGAAAAAATAAATAAGAAAGACTAGCTTAAAGCCTCTTGACCACCTCCCGTTTGGGAATCCTCACAGACCACATTCCCCTCAATTCTCCAATTTTATGGTTTTTGGCTTGGTCCTGTGGGTAAAGCTCGGCCAATTTTTCAAGGGTTTTTTCATCAATTTCCTTTCCCGGCTCCCCATGGCAACTCAAGCACAATCCACCTGGGATCACAATTGGTTTGGTGTAGAGAAAAACCTCCCCTTTTTCAATTTTTTGAATGTTGGGTTCACTTTTCCCACCGCTTTCCGAGGTATACTCATAGGCCTCCAATAGCGGCTTTTCGTCTTTATCCGGTAGGTCTGCAGGATTCCTGTTCCTGTTTGATACCCTGCGGATTTCAACTTGGTGATTATTGCTAACTTCCTGAAGAATTGGTAAAGCCCGTACATTGCAGAATTCAATTGCTCCAACTACGCCCCCTTCAGCTATGGCATTCTGGAGACTGGAAATCAACTGACGCTGGGCTTCGGCGGTGATGGAATCTCCCCAGACCATCGCTTCTTCGATAATTTCCACTTCAGTCAGACGCTTTACTTCCATTGCTTGGTTTACCTCCTCAAAGGTTTCTTTCGAAATCCTCTCCTGTGGACCGCAGGAGAACATCCAAACCAAGGCTAAAGTTGAGAGAATTGTCTTTTTCATGGGGATTTGAATTAAACTTTAAATTTACCATGCAATTTCAGATTATCGGTCGAAGCAATTGATTATCTTAATCCTGTGTCTGGTATACTTGTGAGCACTATTATATTGTCCAAATCCTCATCTTGAGCAGATTTTATTATCATGCCCATGAAAAGACTCACGTCTGTTATCTTTTTCCTCTTGCTTTTCTCGGCAGAGACCCTATCCCAGTCCTGGACCCGAATGCAAAGTTGGGGCTTAGATTTCGAATCTATTGCTTGGATCAATGAACAGGAAGGAATACTGGTTGGGGAGAACCTAATTGTTCGGACAAGTGACGGAGGTACCACCTGGGAAGAGGTTCTGCAAAAAATTGATGTGCGCCTGAATGATGTCCTTTTGATGGGTGGAAACAAAGGAGTGGCAGTTGGGGAAAACGGGACTGTTTACCTGTCTTCCGATGGTGGGAAAAGTTGGGCTAGAAAAGAATCCGGAACCCAAAATGATTTGTTTAGCCTAACTCAAAACCCAACTGGACTTCTAATTGCTGCGGGGGAAAACGGTGAAATCATCAATTCTTCGGATTTTGGAGAAACCTGGAAAAAAGTAACAAGCGGCACCACCCTATCATTAAATGAGGTGGTATTTGTAAATGAGAATACGGGATTTATCGCAGCCGGAGAGGGGAAAATTCTTCGGACCTTTGACAAAGGCAATTCCTGGAGCATTTCAGGGATTGGCTCCAATCCATCCCTATTCGGCATTGCCTTTTCCAATGAAATGATTGGCTACGCGGTGGGTGAAAATGGTTTTTTTGCCAAAACGGTGGATGGGGGAGCAAATTGGTCTATTTTAAACTCAACCACCACTAACACGTTACGAAAAGTAGCCATAAGTCCACTGGATGTACGGATTGTCGTAGCGGTAGGGGATTTGGCGACTGTCGTGCGGACAGCCAATTCCGGAACTTCCTTTGTAAAACCAAGTCTGGGAGCTAACAACATCAGAAACACTAAAAACCTTGCCTTCAAACCAAAAAGTGCCTTTGTTTCGCTAGCCGGACAGGACGGGTACCTTGTCAATTCGGGGAATTCCGGTACCAGTTGGACTCAAAAACTCGCTGGGATCAGAAATAACTTTACTTCTGTGGATTTCAAAAATTTGAACACGGGTTTTATCGCCGGAGAAAGGGGAAGTCTTTTTGTAACCTCTAACGGTGCCGCGACATTGACGCATCGCCCGATACCCGAGTCGATACATATCGAAACGATCGATTTTTGGAACACCGCTTTTGGATATACCGGCTCAGCAAACGGAAAAATCTACCGTACTACCAATTCGGGAACGACTTGGGTTCCGGTATTTGCGCGACCAGACCGGTCAATTTTCGGGTTTTACCTGTTTGTTGCCAATGTCCTCTATTTGGCGGGAAGTCAAGGGTACATCTCAAGTTCCGCTGAATCCGGTGATGTCTGGAGTCCACCCAAAGAGTCGAACACAACCCAGAATCTCAAGGATTTGATGTTTTTCGATTTCCAGTATGGATTTGCCATCGGAGAAAATGGCCAAATAAGTTGGAGTAACGGAGGAACTGTATGGGAGACCCTGCCAAAGCTCACTGATGAAAACCTAAACGCATTGGCCAAGATTGATACCGCTAGGGCTTTTGTGGTCGGAGATGGTGGTGTCATTCTAAAAACGGACGACAAGGCCAGGACTTGGAAAAAAATCGAATCCGGCACTACAAAAAAGCTCAACTCAATAGATTTTTTTGGGGAAAGCTACGGTTTTATTGCCGGTGAAGAAGGGCTGGCTTTAGTCACATCAGATGGCGGAGCAACCTGGATCCCATCTTCTACCGGGACCCTGAGAGACCTCAATGCTGTCAGTGCAGGGACTGACCAAAAGGCCTACTTTGCAGGGGAGGACGGTACAATCATCGCGTTCAATTGTGTGCCTCCTGTGGGGAATCTTGGGCAAATTACCGGAGATGCGGAATCGTGCTTGGGTACAACTTCCTATTCTATCTCAGGTCTGCCTCAATCCGGTTCTGAAATCATCTGGAGAGTAGATGGTGGAGAAATCATTTCCGGACAGGGGACTGGTGAGATTGAAGTCAAATGGACCTTGGCTGGAAGGAACGCTGTCCTGGTAAGCCGCTCCAATTTCTGCGGAAGCGGGGAAACTTCTTTTGTAGAAGTGAGCGTCCTAGGGACTCCTTCCTCCAATCTTCAGATTGAAGGTGATGGGACTGTTTGTACTGACAATACATACACTTATTCACTGCCATCGGTCGAAGGGACCAGCTACACTTGGGAAGTCAACGGAGGGGAATTGGTGAAAGGCCAGGGAACCCCAGAAGTCGAAATCAAATGGAGCCAAAAAGGAATCCAGCAGTTAAGTGCAACGCCTGAGAATCGATGTGGAGGTGTACCTGCCATCCTGAAAACAATCACAGTCAACGGAGCTCCAGAGTCCCCTTTGGGTATTTCAGGTGAATCCCGCGTCGGACTTGGGGAGCAAGTATACGAAATCGAGGAATTGGAGGGAATGAATTACCGATGGAGCATTTCTGGTGCAGGAGGTAGAATTCTTTCCGGTCAGGGAACAGGAAGTGTACGGGTTCTCTGGGAAATTGAAGGGGATTTTGAATTGGCAGTAGAGGCACAAAATGAATGCAGCTTCAGTTCCAAGCGAATTTTGCCGGTAAATGTGAATATCATTACTGCGTTGGAGCCAATTGCTGAGGGAAATTTAAAAATCTTTCCAAACCCCAGTCAGGGAAATCTGACGATATCTTCCGAAAATCTGGACTCCTGGTCAAGCATTTTGATTTTCAACCCAGTGGGGCAATTGGTCGAATCCCAAACCTTAACTTCTGGTCAAACGGAGATCCAACTCGTTGGGCTTCCCAGAGGGCTTTTGGTAATCAAACTTCAGGGAAAAAACGGAACTTTGGCAAAAAAGATCCAAGTCCAATAACGGTGACAGATTAACTCATTCATTTGAGAGAATGGACAATTCCTTTCTCCTTTGCGGCTTGAGGCTTTTTGATACTCGGACTTTCTTTTCTAAAAACAAAAGAACGAGAGAAATCAAGAGTGATTTGCTTCAGAGAATTCCTTCCTTAGGTTTTTTTGATCCATTATAATTTCATCCATTATAGATCAAAGCCTAAGCAGAATGATCACCCATTCAGCCCAATGTCTGCTGGGCTATAAAAACATTGATTAGGCTTCGTCCCGGATCATAACGTATTGGAAAATATCCCCTACGCGTCCCCTTTTGATATAGGCCTTTTTTAAGATTGCTTCAGGTATGAATCCTGCTTTTTCGAGGACATTCATCGATTCCCCATTGAAATCATATACTTGGGCATAAATCCGCTGGATGTCGAATTTTTCAAAAATATACTTGGTGTAAAGCTTTACCGCCTCAGTGGCGACTCCCTTTCCCCAAAAAGGTTCCCCTACCCAAAATCCCAATTCCATATTGGTTCGGAGCTCATCTTTGCCACGCTCAGACCCGATAGAGCCTGCCAGTTTTCCTTCAAATTCTATGGCAAAATTTTGAGGAGGGTTGAATTTTTGATTGTGCTCGATCCAATGTCTGGCGTCATGAATGGTATAGGGCTGGGGATAGCTATCCCGCAGATTCATGGAAATCTTAGGGTTATTGGCAAGAGGATAGAGTTGATGAAAATGGGACTCGCTCCAGCTGACCAGGTTAATTTCTCTTTCTCCTACTATAATCATACAAACGCTTGGGTTAATTCTCCGCTGGGGCCTATTGTTAGTTCAATATACCTTCTAAATTCATTCTTGCAAAGCACGATCCAATTACTCAATCCCACTGGCCTGCATTTTTTCGAAGTTTTCTGCCAGTCGGAGTGAGGAGATGAAATCTTCAATATGTCCATCCATCACATCCGGGAGGTTGTACACTGTTTTGTTGATCCGATGGTCTGTGACACGGGATTGGGAATAATTATAAGTCCTGATTTTATCAGATCGATCCCCACTTCCCACCATGGATTTGCGCTGTGCTCCCACGGCGTCATTATGCTTGGCCAGTTCGATTTCGTAAAGTCTGGACCTCAATACTTTGAGTGCTTTTTCAAAGTTTTTGATCTGGGATTTTTCGTCCTGACAGGTGACAATCAGCCCGGATGGGTTGTGGGTAAGGCGTACTGCAGAATAAGTGGTATTGACCGATTGTCCACCTGGTCCGGAGGAACAATAGGTATCCTTGCGGATGTCATTCATGTCCAAATGCACCTCAACTTCGTCCATTTCGGGTAAAACCGCTACAGATGCTGCAGAGGTATGTACTCTTCCCTGAGATTCAGTCGCAGGCACCCGCTGAACCCTATGGACTCCGGATTCATACTTGAGCATGCCATACACATCTGCGCCTGAGACGGTTGCGATGATTTCTTTGTATCCGCCTGCGGAGCCAAAAGTCAAATCCAGAACAGTGAGCTTCCATCCCTGCATTTCGCAGAATCGCTCATACATTCTGAACAAATCCCCAGCAAATATTGCGGCTTCGTCCCCCCCAGTCCCACCGCGGATTTCGAGAATACAATCTTTGGAATCGTTTGGGTCTTTTGGGATCAGGAGTTGCTTGACTTCTTCCTCGAGAATTTCCTTGCGCTCCCTGAGATAATCGAGCTCCAATTTGGCCATTTCTCTGAATTCAGGGTCTTTTTCCTTTTCCAGGATTTCCTTTGAGCTGTCAATATTCTGCAAAACAAGTTTGTATTCGTCATATGCCACGACGATTTTCTCCAGGTCTTTGTATTCCTTGGTGAGCTTGGCGTATTTGCTCATGTCAGACATGGAGTCCGGCAAAATAATGAGCTGACCTACTTCTTCGAACCGGTCTTTGAGGGCTTGTAATTTATCCAGCATGGGTTTTTGCTTCGCTGCGCAAAAGTAAGGATTTTATCGGCTGGGTCGTGGTGAAAAGAAAAGTCGGCCCTATGTTTTGTAGCAACTTGATTTGAAAATCCGTCAATGGGGTATGAGAAAACTACCTATCCTTCTATTCTTTGGTTCTCTTTTCATTTTTTCACACTGTGAGGAAGAAAAACCAACTCCAAATTGTATCGATCCGGCGAGGATCAGTTCAGGCCCTTGCACGCTGGATTACAACCCGGTATGCGGCTGTGATGGCAAAACCTACGGAAATTCCTGCGCTGCAGAGCGGTCCGGGGTTATTTCCTGGACATTGGGGGCCTGTAGCAAAAAAGACTGACATTTCTGCCAGTCTCTTGATTTATTCCACGGTTACGGATTTTGCCAGGTTCCTCGGCTGATCTACATTGCAGCCCCGCATCACTGCGATGTGATACGACAGCAACTGTAAAGGGACGACTGCTACCAAAGGAACAAATGCTTCGTGAACCTCCGGAATTTCGATTACATGATCGGCCATGGCCTTTACTTGTGTATCTCCTTCAGTCACCACGGCGATTACTTTGCCTTTCCTGGCTTTCACTTCCTGGATGTTGCTCACTACTTTTTCATAGGAGCTGTCTCGGGTAGCAATGAATACCACGGGCATTTCCTCATCGATCAGGGCAATCGGACCGTGCTTCATTTCAGCAGCAGGATAGCCTTCGGCATGGATATAGGAAATTTCTTTCAGCTTCAGAGCGCCTTCCAGAGCAACCGGAAAATTGTATCCACGGCCCAGATAAAGGGCATTTCTCACATTCTTATATTCTGAGGCAATGTATTTGACCAGATCATTGGTCTGAAGAGCTTTTTCAACTTTTGCAGGAATCGCAGCCAATTCGTGAAGTAGTTGGACATATCGGCTTTCAGGCAAGGTTCCCCTTTGATAACCCAACTTCAAGGCCATCATTGCCAAAACTGAGATTTGCGCGGTAAAAGCTTTTGTAGAAGCGACGCCGATCTCCGGGCCGGCGTGGGTATATGACCCGGCATGAGTTGCCCGGGGAATGGAAGATCCTACCACATTACAAACTCCGAAAATGGTTGCCCCTTTAGATTTTGCCAATTCGATGGCTGCCAGTGTATCAGCAGTTTCACCAGATTGGGAGATAGCAATCACAAAATCTTTTTCGCTGATGACGGGATTTCTGTATCGGAACTCTGATGCATATTCCACTTCTACAGGAACCCGTGCAAATTCTTCGAAAAGGTATTCTGCCACCAGTCCTGCATGCCAGGAAGTCCCACAGGCGGTGATAATAATTCGCTCCGCATTTTGAAATTTATTCATGTAATCGCGAAGACCTCCCAAAACCAAGCGACCTGACTTTGCATCCAGTCGACCTCTCAAACAATCGGCGATGGACTTCGGCTGCTCGTAGATTTCTTTGAGCATAAAGTGCTCGTATCCCCCTTTTTCGATCGCTTCCAACTCCATTTCGAGTTGGTTGATATAGGGGTGGGTTTCTACGTTTTCGATCGTTTTGACTTGAAGTTTCCCATCCCGGATTACAGCGATTTCATAGTCATCGAGGTAGACCACTTTATTGGTGTATTCAATGATCGGAGTAGCATCTGAAGCCAGGAAATACTCATCTTCTCCAACACCGATCACCAATGGTGAACCTTTTCTTGCTGCAATAAGGGTGTCTGGCTCTTCTTTGTTGATCAAAACAATGGCATAAGCTCCCACAACTTTGTGCAAGGCTAGCCTCAATGCTTCTTCGAGGGTGCAATTATTATTGACAAAAATGTCTTCGATAAATTTTACGAAGACCTCGGTGTCTGTATCACTTTGGAATTTGTATCCTTTTTGAAGCAGATCTTTTTTCAGGACTTCATAGTTTTCAATGATTCCGTTATGGATCATTGCAAATTTCTCAGAAGAGGAGTAATGCGGGTGGGCATTTACATCATTTGGCTCCCCATGGGTTGCCCAACGGGTATGGCCTATCCCTATTTTGGATTTCAGGTCTACATTGGATTCCAGATACTTTTCAAGCTCTGAGACTTTTCCCTTTTTTTTGTAAATACTCAGTCCCTCCCTGTCCAATAAAGCTACACCGGCAGAATCATAACCCCGGTATTCTAATCTTCGAAGTCCTTTGAGGATAATGGGCAAAGCTTCTTGCTGCCCCACATACGCGACTATTCCACACATATTGAAAAATTATTAAAGTTGGTTCGTACTTCCACAAAGAAACACCATTCGTGCCAAAAAAAATAATCCACTTTCCGAAATACAGAAAGTGGATTAGCTCGACTTTATCGAAATCGATTGAACTACCTTGATTTGGAATAAATGATTTTTACTTTGATTTTGCCCTTGTTGACTTTAAACTGGCGTAGGGATCTTTTGAAATCATCTCCTGTGGTGGGAGTCGAGGCATAGAGTAGCCAGTTTTGTCTCTGTAGGTCACCACGGTAAATCGCATTGATATGGGATGTTATACCTGCGAGGTAGGTCTTGTCCTCTGAATCATACGCCAATATAGCCGAAGTGGAATAGGTATTATTGGGGATTTTATCACCGTTTTCATCTAAAAGCACTTGAGCTTGACCGTCTCCCTGCACATAGAGAGCAACATTGTTGAGAGAACTTCTGAGGGGCTCATTGTATTGATCCACAAATATCATCACCATACCGGAGATTGGATTGTTGTCCTCATCCTGACTCTCGATGGCACCCATTGTAAATTGGGCCTGATTAAATGTTATACCGGATAAAGTGTCTAAAAACGCATCAAAGGGGCTGGTATCAATCCTCAGAGCCATCGCCATGGTAGACTTCATCCCGACGATTGGTCCTACTTCATAAGATTTTCCATATTCCGTGACTGACTCAATTGGCGTCCCTGACCGATCCGATTCGATACCGTTAAAACTTCTCGAAGAGAAGGTATTGATATCGTAGCGGGAGGACACTGTGTCTCCGTCGATATGATAATAGGTAGTAATACCTGTATTTGCTCCCAATGCAACTCCAATGGTTGTGTTATCCGCTTGGTTCGATTTGATAGCAACTCCAGGAAAATATTTTCTGAAATTGAAAAGATTGTCAAACTCAGTTCCTCCCTTCATTTTCCCGAATAATTCCTCCTGAAACTCCTTGGTGACGGAAAGTTTTACAACCGAATCTTTCACCTCTCCAAAGGTAAAGTCAGTTTCTGCAAATGCCTTGCCTTCAAAAGCCAATTTGTCAAAGTTGTAATAAAGGGTGTCCAAAATCGGTTGAGTCAATTTGTGAACCTTATACTTCTTTGGTTTGTCCAAATTGGATCCGTTCACACTGACCACTTCCATATAGAAAAACATCGAATCCAGAATCGCCTCTGTCCTTGGCCTGTCATCGGTCGCGTCGATGTATAATCTAGTGTATCCCGTACCTTCTGTTTTTCCAAAAAACTCGTCGGATTCGCTGCCAACAACCAAAACTCCCGAATTGACTGTGTTAAAAGAATCCAAAAGCACCACCTGGGCATCGAGATTAAACTCCTGATAGAAAACACCAATCTGGTTATTTCCGGGAGCTAATTCGAGACCGACAGATGCCGGATCACTGCATGAACTTATAAGAAGTGTGGTGAGGAGAGCCCATAGGGGCAGTTTAGCCCGCAAGGCTGTTGTATAATCCAAAAAGCTCGTCATGAGCTTGCTGTTCTTCTTCAATACTGATTTCAAACTTTTTATCTTTTGAGAAATCCTCGATGAGTTGGTTTAATTCTTCAGAGACGGCTGAGCCTTTCACTACCAAGTCGGCATATTCCATACCCATCTTGATAAAGCCCGTGAAGTCTTTGGTTTTCAAAGGTGCTAAAATAGTGTCATCGATATCCACCATCTTAACCTTGTTTAACAAATCGTCGCCAAAGGTATGGGAAAATCCGTTGTTATAGATCGCAAACACAGTTTTCGTGTCTTTAAACAGAGGCTCGTTTTTGTAAGTGGTCTTTAGATACATCGGAATCAGTGAAGTCATCCAGTCATTGCAATGCACAATGTCCGGTGCCCATCCGAGTTTTTTTACGGTCTCTATCACGCCTTTGCAAAAGAAAATAGCGCGCTCATCATTGTCCTCATAAAACTTCTGCTGCTTGTCATGAAACACATGCTTGCGCTGGAAGTAGTCCTCATTGTCTATAAAATAGACCTGAAGTTTTGCATTTGGAATGGAAGCCACTTTGATGATCAGGGGCTTTTCTTCATCTCCAACGGAGATATTGATCCCGGAAAGCCTGACGACCTCGTGAAGTCTGTTTTTCCTTTCATTGATCAAGCCGAATCTAGGCACCAAAATACGAATCTCCATACCGCGCTCTTGCATGGCTTGGGGAAGGGATCGTAAGAAATTGGCTACTTCAGAAGTTTGTAAGAAAGGGTTGATTTCACTGGCAACGTAGAGGATACGTAGTTTGGACATGCTAAAGGGATTTTAATGAACGTGATAAACAACGGCACAAAGATAAATAAAAAAAGCCTAAAAGCATTGTATTTCTGGATATTAATCTAGTTTTGCCCCAATTTAGCCGAAATCCTACCCAAGCGTGAAGCTAATCCGCACCGGAGCCGAATGGAACCCCCTCTGGCTCAATCACCTTCAGAAAAAACAGCAGATTGGACTCGTCCCAACAATGGGCGCTCTGCACGATGGACACCTGGATTTGGTCATAAAATCCAAAGCAACTGCTGACCTGACTGTAGTTTCCATCTTTGTCAATCCTACCCAATTCAACAACCCCGAGGATTTTGCAAAGTACCCGATCACCTTGGAGGCTGATCTGCAAAAACTGGCAGATGAGAGAGTGGATTATGTTTTTCTACCAAGCGTGGAAACTATGTATCCCGCCCCTACAAGGCTTAGGTTTGACTTTGGAGACTTAGAACGGAAACTGGAAGGCAAATTCCGCCCCGGCCACTTCAATGGTGTCGGCGTGGTTGTTTCAAAGCTTTTTCACCTTATCCGACCTCAAGTTGCATTCTTCGGGCAAAAAGATTTGCAGCAGGTTGGGATTATAAAGCGTCTGGTGAACGACCTTTCCTTTGAATTGAAGCTGGAAATCGTACCTACACGTCGAGAACCGGATGGTTTGGCCATGTCTTCCAGAAATATGCGTCTCAGTCCAATAGAAAGAAAAAAGGCCATTCTTCTTTTTACTTCCCTTGAAAAAGCAAAAACAGAACTTTTTGCCGGCAAGAACTGGTTGGAAATCCAAACTCAAATCAAAGCGGACTTTGGAAATGAGCCCTTTGCGAACTTGGAATATTTCGAATTGGTAAATCCTGAAACCTTTGAGTCCTACTCCCAGTTCGACAGATACCAAAAATCATTTATTTGTGTAGCATCATATATAGGTGATACCAGATTGATTGATAAC
>NZ_MUNY01000070.1 GCF_002002735.1 Algoriphagus sp. A40
CCCTATATTTAAATAATTAATAAAAGTACTCTTTGCAAATTGAGAAGATGAATAAGGTGCACCTATTACCAGGTCAGCATATTTTAAATGTTTTGTTAAAACTTTCTTGTTCCTGAGAACCAATGAGAAGATTTCACTGATACTTGACAAATCTCCTTCTTTCGAAAGGTAACTTCCATCAATATATGGAGGTCTAGCTTCTGAACCATGTGAAAGATTTGATATAATTTTTTTTCCAAAAAAACGTAAAATAGGCAAATCAATGTTATTTGGAAACAATGATTCACCAAATCCAAATATAAATACATCATACCGAAAGAGAGCTGTTATACCCCACAAATAGGATAATAATCTCATTGGAATAATTGATATTACTTTTATTAAAAAAAAACTTCTTTCATTCCTCAATTGATTAAACCAATCAGCTGCGCGAAGCAAAATTGGTCTTTTTGACTCCCCGCCATATCCAAAAGAGTGAGAAGTATAAACCACAAAATCATGTTCAACTCCTAATTCTTTGAAGCCTTTGGCTAGGTTAGCATAATAGCCAGCAATTTCAATTGGAGCAATTAATATTTTTGTTTTTTTCTTCATTCTATTAGCGATTGCACTAATTTTCTTTTAGTACAACAAAAGCTTAAATATATCCTAACTTAATAGTGTACTGGCAGATAGTTTCTGTAACTTTTTTTAGTTGACTGCTAATAAATCTTGTAACTATTGAAGATTTATAAAGCATTGAATTAAGGAAGAAAAAAATATATACTAAAATTAGAATTTTAAAGGTCAAGATTATAGCAACCTAGCGGGAGAACCTGCAATTTTACTTCCTGAAGGATAACTCTTGTTTACAAAACTATTCGCTCCAACAATACATCCATCACCTAAAGTTACACCTAAACTGATAATGGCATTTGGGCCTAAATAACAATTGTTCCCTATAACTACTGGTCCATATTCGTATGGAGCTACACCTCCTGAAATTGCCCATTCCACCGTATCATGAGAGTATATTTGAGCGCCTGCTGATATGCTACAATTTGATCCAATGCTTAAGCCTCCGGATCCATCCAGAATTGTATTAGGACCAATCCATGTGAATTTACCGACCTTTACCTCCCCGAATACATAAGAAGAATCATATATGGAGCTGCCTTCCCCGAAACCCAAAGATTTGGCTTTTTCCCAACGGTCAAAAACCAAATCTGCAAAAGGAATAGATCTATTAAAATTTTCTTTAAACAGTCTGTCAAATTCCTCTTTTAGCTTAAGCAGTTTGTGATAAAACTCAAGATGTTCTGGAGAATTTCCTAATTTTTCTGACCTATTCATTCAAAAGTCTCCTTATTTAAATAAATTTTACACCACCATTCAAAATTCATGAAACTCCAAATCAATAATCTATGGTTAATATGATCTTCCGTATGTTCCCTTACAATTTTTTGAATATAATCCTGATTTATGAAGTCAGAAGAAATGGTTTTTTTATTCAGCAGTAGTTCCTTAATATAAGCTGCATTTTCTCCGCGGTACCAACTTTCATCTGGAGCTGAAAACCCTTGCTTTTTTCTGTTGATTATTTTTTCAGGCATAAACCCCATCATTGCTTTTCTTAGCACATTTTTGCCGTCATCGAATTCCCTGTAAGCCTTGCTTTTCTTCTTCTCCTCATTCTCATCAATTTTGAGCATTTGCTCAAGATTGCCGAGCTTATGCCTGACCGGGATCTTTTGAGCAAAATTGACAAGATCATTGTCCAGAAAGGGAAAGCGTTCCTCCAATCCATTGGCCATGGATAATTTATCTCCTACCAATAGTAGACCTGGTAAAAATGTTTTGGCTTCAAAATAAAGTGAATTATTGATATGATCTTCCGGACTGTCATATTTCAACTTACTATTGAATGTGAAGACACGTTCAAAAATTTCCCTGGGCTCTCTAGAATTTATTTTACTTCTTACTGAAGAAGTAAAAAGTTCTTCCCTTTGGCTGTCGGGCACTAATCGCTGCCAGAAATCATAATAAAGATCAAAAAACTCAGATTGGCTTACTGATTTGAATATCCTGTAATATCTCCATGGATAGCCTCCAAAAAGCTCATCTCCCCCAGTACCTTGTAGGCAAACTTTTACAAACTTCGAAGCAAGACGAGATATGTAATAATTTGGATAAGACATCCCAACTCTTAAATCTTCAAGATGATGAACTACTCTAGGCAAGGACCATCTGATATCACCGGCATTTAAAACCTGTTCGTAATGTTCAGTTTTGAAATGATTTGCCATCAATTCGGCATCCCTTCGCTCATCGTAATTAGCTTCCACACCCGTGACTTCACTCATGTCAAATCCACAGGTAAATGTTGCCAATCGATTGACGTGTAAACTTGCCTGAGCTGTAATAGAACCACTATCCATACCACCGGATAAATATGAACCCACTGGAACATCAGCAATCATCTGCCTGGCTACTGCTTTTTTAAAAAGGTCTTCTGTTTGAGCACGAGCTTCATCAAAAGACAGCTTATCATCAGTCTGTGAGAAATCATAATCCCACCAAGACATGTGTTTGACAAAGGAACTAGACGAATCAATCCGTACCGTATTTGCTGGAGGCAGCATAAATACACCATCAAAAAGGGTATGGAAAGTAAACATATTTTGAAAAGTGAAATATTCGTTTAGTGCTGAATAATTCAAATTCACTTGAAATCTTGGATGCTTTATAATCGCTTTGATTTCCGATGCAAAGACGATTGTTTTTCCTGAAAACCAATAATATAGAGGTTTTACCCCAAATCGATCCCGTGACAGGTAAAGTGCTTTCTCACTTTTGTTCCAGGCACCAACGGCAAACATACCGTTAAGTCGTTCAAAGAATGATGATCCATAAGCCGCCAAACCTTCGACAATTACTTCAGTATCTGTTGTTGAAACAAATTCGTGCCCCTTAGCTTGTAATTCTTGTTTTAGCTCTAGAAAATTATAGATACAGCCATTGAAGGTTACTACCCATTGACCGTCTTTTGATGTCATAGGCTGTGCACCTCTAGGGGATAAATCTAGAATTGAAAGCCTTTTATGGGCAATGGCAATATTATTTTCTACGAAAAACCCTTCTCCATCAGGTCCCCTATGTGCAATTGCCGCAGCCATATCTTTTAGAGCAGATAGGCCAAATGGTTCACCGTTTAAATTAAAAACTCCTACTATTCCACACATTACTTTAAAAATCTTCCTGAGAAACAGGCTTCCTCAGCATGCAAATAATCCACTACTAGTTTATTAGCTTTCACCATTGCCAAAAATTCCTCCATGCTATATCTCTTTGCCTTTGATGGAGCGTACCAGTCAAAGTTTGTGGCATCACAAGTGTGTAAATCCCAGTCCGATTTATAAAAGCATTTTAAAAAATTATAGTAAATAAATCTTTGAATATCTTGCTTACCGCCTTTAATACCTAATAAAGGTATTTCTGGAACATCTATTGACATTTTTAAATCTGACAGTACTTTCCCCAACTGAGTAAGTTGTTTTGACATTTCCCACATATCATCTCTATCAATTTTATGGGTTGTATTGCGGAAATAATCATCCAATAATTCTCTGGGTAAGGCTTTCTTGGCATAAACATAGCAAGCAAAAATTCCTCCTATTGCAGTAATACCAGATAAATGCTTGAATGTCAGCTCAGGATCATTAGTATGCATGATAACTTGATCACAAAGAACAAAATCAACAAGTCCTTCTTTTATATATGTATTGGATATATCAGCCCGAAAAAAGTAAAGATTCGGCAAATGTTTATAATTGCGTGCGGCTATTTCAGCAGCTTTAGAATAATCAATTCCAATGACCAAAGATTCAGGTGATAATTCAGCCATCCATGCAGCTTTGTATCCTAATCCACAGCCCGCATCCAAAATAATTTTTTTTGAACAACAGAAATTTTTAAACGCATCTTCATCTTCAAAACCATAAAGAGATCTAAACCAGTCTTTTTGAAAATCCACCAGGTCCTTATAATTTCCCTGCTGATCAAAATCTTCCCATTTGTCAGAAAAGACATCTTGAGTTTGACTCGTGTTATCTTCTGAATTAATTGAGATCAAATTTTCTTCAATGTTTATTTCAACATTGAAAATACTTTTGACTATTTCAATCATAATTAGAGTGATTTTAATGCATCCACTACATACGCATAATCTTCAGCACTCATTCGATTGTGAAGAGGGATTGACATGGAATAGTCATTTGCAGCCTGTGCACCTGGAAAGTCAGAAGGTTGGATTTGATATTTTTCTTTGTAAAAGTTCAGCATGTGAACGGCATGTGTCCCAGGTCTCGTGGAAATCCCTCTTTCCTGAAGCAATTCCATGATTTGGTTTCTGGAAGCAGGTGCCTTGGATTCGTCTACAAAAGTGACATAAGACTGCCAGCCGTGTTTATAATCCTTACCAAATGAAGGAGTCCTAAGCCACTCAATTTCTTTCAGATTTTCGGCATAGTAAGCCGCCCACTTTTCCCTTTCGTCTATAAACTGGTCTAGCTTCTTGATCTGAACCACCCCTACTGCTCCTTGGAGGTCAGTCATTCTGTAATTGAATCCCATCAGGTTAAAGTCGGGCAGAATGTAAGGACGGGGTCCGTGGTGTCGCTGTTCTTCTGAGATGGATGCCCCGTGGTTACGAAGCATTCCCATCAATTCTCCCAAGTGATCATCATTGGTTGTCAGCATTCCTCCTTCTCCGGTAGTCACGGACTTTCGGGGATGAAAGCTGAAACATCCAATGGTGCCTAAAGCTCCGGCAGGAGTTCCTTTATAGGCTGCTCCGGCAGCACAGGCTCCATCCTCAATTAAAGGGATATTACCAGCTATCCGCTTGATTTCATCCATTTCGGCACAAAGACCAAAAAGGTGAACAGGAATGATAGCTTTGGTTTTTGAGGTAATTCGCTTAGCCAGGTCTGTTGGATCAATATTAAAGGTGAGTGGATTTATGTCCGCAAAAACCACCCTTGCCCCACAATACAAGACTACGTTTGCTGTAGAAACCCAAGTAAATGCAGGAACAATAACTTCATCGCCGGGCCCTACCCCTAAAGCAACAAGAGCTAAGTGCAAAGCAGTTGTGGCACTGGTAACCGCCAAAGCATGCTTTACCTGATGCCTTTCGGCAAAAAGCTGCTCAAACTCTCTTACTTTGGGGCCAGAGGTAATCCAGCCGCTCATAAGTGGCTCTTTGGTCGCCTCCCATTCCTCCAAACCTGTGACAGGAAGTGAAATGGGAATATTTCTTTTTTCTACCAGACTCATTTTTCAGTCAATTTTCAATAAAAATTAAAAGATTCCAGGATTACCCTTTATCCACACCTGTGGCAATTCGCCAGTCAATCAATTTCAGAAGACCTTCCTTCAGGCTGTATTTATATAGAAAGCCCAGTTCCTCCTCAGCCTTCTTTCTGGAACCAATTCGGTTTTGAACCAAGGCTCTGGCGTCATCAGCTGAATAAGGCTTGTAGCTTACTTCCAGCTTGGAATTCTTGAGCTCAAGGATCAAGTTGCAAAGCTCCCGAATTGAGGTTTGGATCTCAGTCCCCACATTATACATCCCAAACTTCACCTCACTTTTAAGGGCTTGGACATTGCATTGTGCCACATCTTCCACGTAAATGAAATCATAGGCCTGACTTCCGTCTCCATTGATTGAAGGAGATTCGTTGGCCTCGATTTTATTCAACATTATCGGGACAACACCGGTATAAGCTGCAGTTTGGTCTTGATGGGGACCATAGACATTCATGTAGCGCAATCCGATCACCTGAAGTCCATAGCGGTCATGAAATGCTGTGGCCATTGCTTCACCGGCAATCTTGGTGGCACCGTAAAAATTCTTGTTGTTGAATGGGTGGGATTCAGTCATCGGCAATTCGACAGCATCTCCGTAAACAGAGGCTGAAGAAGACCAGATCAATTTTTTGATCTTATGCTTCACACAGGCTTCCAAGACATTGAATGTCCCTGCAATATTTACTTCAAAGGCAGTTCTTGGATAATCTTTGCAGTGAAGCAGCCACATAGCTGCCAGGCAAATCACATAATCTTTTCCTTGCATTGCAGTGTCGAGAATGTCAATTTCTCTCACATCTCCTCCAATAGGGAAAATGCTGCATCGGGGATCTTTCAACTGTTCTTTCAGGTAATCCTTTTGACCTCTTGCAAAATTGTCATATATGACAACTTCCGCTATTGGTTCTTTCAAAAGTTCGGAAACAACGAAACTTCCGATAAATCCAGCCCCGCCAATGACAAGGACTTTTGAATCTTTCAATTCCATAATTTATGTTTTAATTAATTGTCAAAGGGATGTTTCGCCAATGCTTGCTTGGCTAATGGATGATACTCACCCACAAGTCCCAAGGGTTTCATATGTCGGATATCATGTACCAATTGGATACTGTTCATGGCTTCTTCCAACCCGAACCCATTTCCATCCAGAATGTGCTGGTAGCTGTGGGTATGAAGCTCTGTAAATCCATCGCTGAATTCAATCTCTTCACCTTCCATGGAAAGAGAACGGAAAGTCCTTCCTCCTTTTGCCTTTACTGAATCGGGAAGGGTTTCAGCGTTGATACTTAAAAACCACCTCACTCGGGCTTTTTCAAGCTCCAGATATCCTGCTGCCCGATCATGGGTATGGATGTGGACCTGATTTGTTTTGACTGGACCAAAAACCCAAGTCAGCATATCGTAAAAATGAACTCCTATATTGGTAGCAATCCCACCTGATTTGCTCTGGTCACCTTTCCAGGAAGTATAGTACCAGTGTCCCCGGGAGGTGATATAACTCAAATCAATGTCGTAAATTTTATCCTTGGGACCATTGGCAATTCGCTCCTTCAGGGCAACGATGGAAGGATGAAGTCTAAGTTGCAGAATATTGAAGACTTTTTTTCCATGTTCCTTTTCTACCTCAGTTAGAGCCTCGATATTCCAAGGATTCAAGACCAGAGGCTTTTCACAGATTACATCCGCCCCGACTCTCAGTCCAAACCGAATATGGGAATCATGCAAATAATTAGGAGAACAAATACTGACGTAATCAATCTTGTTTTCAGTTCGCTTCAACTTTTCCACATGACGGTCAAAACGTTCGAATTCGGTAAAAAAATCAGCTTCCGGGAAGTGGCTGTCCATTACTCCAACACTGTCAAATTTGTCATAGGCCGCCAAAAGTCTATTTCCGGTATCCTTTATTGCCTTCATGTGGCGTGGTGCGATATATCCTGCCGCGCCTATTAATGCGAAATTTTTCATTCTCTATTTAGTTAAAATCAATCATTCAGGTCTCCAATTCTAAATTCCAATACAAAAATGAAGCCTTCAATTGCCTATTTTATTTTTGAAACAATCCCGGTTTTAAGTTGATATTTTTCACCTGACTCCGGGCAGCTTGCTATCCCATTTTGATCAAATACCAATTTATGCCCGAATTCACTCATCCAGCCAATTTGACGGGAAGGATTTCCTACTACCAATGCATAAGCTGGGATGGTTTTAGTCACTACAGCACCTGCTCCGATAAAGGCAAATTCTCCTATGTCATGCCCGCAGACAATCGTGGCATTGGCTCCTATAGAAGCACCTCTTCCCACATGGGTTTTGGAGTACTGTCCTCTTCGGTTGACGGCACTTCTGGGATTGGTCACATTGGTAAATACCATCGATGGGCCTAAAAACACATCATCGTCACAGGTGACTCCGGTGTAGATAGACACGTTGTTTTGGACTTTCACATTTTTTCCCAAAACCACCTCAGGAGAAATAACCACATTCTGTCCGATGTTGCAGTTTTCTCCAAGCTTGCAATTGGACATGACATGTGAAAAATGCCAGATTTTGGTCCCTTTGCCGATATCGCAGCCCTCATCGATAAAGGCCGATTCATGCGCATAGTATTCTTTCATGTGTTAATGATTTTTTTTCAAAGACCACATGGAATCTCGCATTGCAAATAATCTTTGCTTAGTGTGACGATCTTTGTCATGCTCGATTTCATTTGTTGAAAAAGCTTTTGATTGCTTCAATGATAAATTCTTGCTGCTCTGGTTCCATTTCGGTATGAATTGGGAGAGAAAGTACCTTTTTACATAGGTTTTCAGCCACCGGAAATTCACCTTGCTGATACCCATATTGCAAATAGGCCTGCTGTAGGTGTAGCGGTACAGGATAATAGACCATAGTCGGTACGCCTTTTTCCTGAAGGAAATTCTTTAAATCCTCCCTTGATGCACCTTCAACCTGAATTGTATACTGGTGGAAAACATGGGTAGAATTTGCAGCCCTTTTTGGAGTCTTGATATTCTGGTGATTCAAAAATGCCTGATCATATCTTGCGGCCACTTCATTTCTTGAGGAAGAATATCTGTCCAAATGCTTCAGTTTAACTCTTAAAATAGCTGCCTGAAGGGTATCCAAACGGGAATTTACACCAATTGAATCATGGTAATATTTCTTTTTTTGGCCATGGTTGGCAATCATTCTTAGCTTTTCAGCCAATTCAGAGTCATTGGTAAACATCGCACCCCCATCTCCGTAACATCCCAGGTTTTTGGAAGGGAAAAAAGAGGTGGTACCAACATCTCCGATAGTTCCTGCCTGAGCTTTTCGGCCATCCGAAAAAGTATAGACGGCACCGATTGCCTGTGCAGTATCTTCAATTATTTTCAGGTTGTGCTTTTGGGCAAAATCCACAAGGAATTCCATATTTGAACACTGACCGTAAAGATGAACCGGTACGATACCGACAACCTTTGGCCCCAGCGCTTTTTCCAATCCTGCAGGATCGAGTTCATAGGTATCAGGCAGGACATCAACGAATTTGGGACGAAGGCCCAACAGAGCGATTACTTCAACAGTCGCCACATAGGTAAAGGCAGGCACGATGACTTCATCACCAGGCTGGAAATCCAAAGCCATCATTGCGATTTGCAAAGCATCCGTTCCATTTCCACAAGGAATCACATAAGCAGCTCCTGTATATTGGGAAAGTTCCTGGGCAAATGCCTTTACATCAGGACCATTGATAAAGGCAGTGTTGTCTAAAACTTGCTGTATGGCCTGATCTATATCGATTTTAATGCGCTCGTACTGGGTACGAAGATCTACCATTTGAATTGTTGTCATCTTTTTACCTACTTGATATTTTCTGCTAAGACTTTATAAAGATTTACCAAAACACCCACAAACAATCCCAAGAAAATAGAGAAGATTAGAATCAGGGGTTTGTTAGGTTTGGAAGATCCCAGAGGAATTGCCGCCTTTTCCAATACGGTGAAAATCGGAGTTTCCTTCTTGAGTTGGATCGCTGATTGTTCCAGTTCCTGTTTTATAGTGTTGTAAACATTATAGGCAATGTTGAATTCGAATTCAAGTTGCTCCTCTCTGGTACGAGCTCGCTGAGATATAAGTCCCTGATTGGCATCTCTAAAAGAAGCAAGTCTCATTTGGGCTTCATCGAACTTCTTTTCTGTTTCTAAAACCCTTTCCTCGATAAACTCAATGTTCCTTCTTTGCCTTCCAACTTTATATTCTGTCACATAGGCAATCAGTCTTTCTAAAACTAAAGAATTGACCTGCGCTGCAATCAAAGGTTCGGGCATGGAAACATTTAGTCGGATCAGTTTACCTTTTTGCTCAATAAGAATTCTTTTTTTCAGTTCACCGACAATAAAAAATTCCTGACTTGTCAAATTTAAATAGTCTACTTGTCCATTTTCCGATGTGGCCAAATTTGCTGGCATCGGATCAGGAGAGGCAAACCAGCCTACAACAATTGCCGGAATACTAAGGATGAAATTCAGTGCTTTCTTTACAATATTGGAAGGCTTTTCCTCATAATAATACTCCTCCAGGCTTTGGATTTGGCTATTTTTTGATTCAAACTTAAATTTTTCTTTTGAGATTTCTAGAAGAAAATCACGGCTATGGATCACCTCGGGAAATACCTCGGAGGTAAGTGCCATTTGCCCGGATTGAAGCTGAGAAACATTTATTCCTGCCAGTCCAGCCAATGCACCCATTTGCCCCAAAGAACTTCCTTCTCCTTCTGATTCCAATAACACATATGACGAGGACTGATATTCTCTTGGAGTGGTAAATGCAACCAAAATTCCTAAGAATAGTCCAACTCCTGAAAAAATCAATAGTTTTTTTCTATCCTTCAATACCGCCTGAAGGAGCTGGAGGTATGCCAAAGTCCCGGTTGAATTGTTATTTATTGAATTTTCCGCCATAGTTTATTCTTTTCTAAAGGCTACTTACCGAAACCCTGATTATATCCAAAAATCGGATAAGACTCATGTATGAAGCAAGCAGACCTATGTCTGCCCAATTGTCACCCAATAAAACTCTAAGTAAGCCCTTGACTATTCTGAATCAACCTCAAGACTCAACTCTAGGAGAATCAGGGGTTTGAACCTAAAAATTCACCTCTATATAAAGTCAAAGTCGAATTTTCTAAAGGAAAGGGAAAACCATCTCCTGACTGACTCTAGAAACTCTAAAATGAAAATACCTTCCGGCATTCCCCTACTTCACCCCAATTCCATAGTGGGTAAAACCAAGCCCCTCCAGGTATTTTCTGTCGTAGATATTCCGGCCATCAAAGACCACCTTATTATTAAGAAGCTTGCCTACCACATCCCAACTTGGGATTCGGAACTCTGACCACTCAGTCACAAGAAGTAAAGCATCAGAATCCACCAAGGCATCGTAGGCATCTTTGCAATAGGTCACTTTGTCAAAAATGTAATGAGCCTTTGCTTCCTCCATGGCTACGGGATCATAGGCTTTTACCTTTGCTCCTGCTTCCCGAAGAAGGTCAATAATCACTCCTGCAGGTGCCTCACGCATATCGTCAGTATTAGGCTTAAAGCTAAGTCCCCATATAGCGAATGTCAACCCACTAAGATCTGTTCCAAAATGAGCCTTCACCTTATTGGCCAATACGTACTTTTGGGCATCATTGACATCTTCCACAGCCTGCAATACTTTCAAATCATAGCCGTATTGTTTAGCTGTCTTGATGATTGCTTTCACATCTTTAGGAAAACAGGAACCTCCATATCCTACGCCCGGGTAGATGAATTTATTGCCTATTCGGGGATCCGAGCCGATACCTTTTCTGACCATATTTGCATCTGCACCCACGCGCTCACACAAGTTGGCGATGTCATTCATGAATGAAATCTTGGTAGCAAGCATGGCATTTGCAGCATATTTGGTCATTTCAGCCGAAGGGATATCCATGTAGATTATCCGATCACCGCTCAATTGGAAGGGTTTGTAAAGCCGTTGCATGATTTCCTCAGCCCGCTCATCGTCTATCCCTATCACAATTCTGTCCGGCTTTAGGAAGTCTTCTACAGCAGCTCCTTCTTTCAGGAATTCCGGATTGGATGCTACTGCAAAAGGAAGATCTGAGCCTCTTTTATCCAAAGCAGCCTGAATTGCTGCCCTTACTTTTTCTCCTGTGGTCACAGGTACCGTGCTTTTGGTGGCAACTACGATGTAGTCGGTCATTTTGCGACCGATTTCGTCCGCCACAGCCAATACATATTTCAGGTCTGCTGAACCATCCTCACCCGGAGGCGTACCCACGGCAATAAAAGCAACTTCGGCACCCTGAATGGCTTGACCCAAATCAGTACTGAAATGGAGTCTTCCGCTTTTGTAATTTCTAGTAACAATCTCCTCTAAACCAGGCTCATATATTGGCATGATGCCTTTTTTTAGATTTTCGATCTTTTTCAGATCAATATCTACACAGGTAACCTCAATCCCTACATCAGCAAAACAAGCTCCTGAGACCAAGCCAACATAGCCAGTTCCTACAACTGCAATTTTCATAAAATACTAGTTACTATTGTTGTTAATTAAACTTTGAACCAAAATACCAAGCGTGGCCAAACTGGAAGCAATTCCAAGCCAAGCTGCGGTTGTCAATCTCTCTCTTTCAGGCTTCTTCGGAACCACGATTTCAGCACCGGGTTCTAAGCGGGGATAGAATTTGAACATCAAAAGTGATTTCGTCCTTTTTGCATCACCATTTGCATATATGACATAGGATTTGCTTTTTCTCGCCTCTTCTGTAAATCCGCCTGCTTTTGAAATGTAGCTCCTGAATTTACTATTTCCTGTATAGCGTGCGGTTGTTGGTAGCAACACTTCGCCTACCATTCTTACAGTTTGAAGCTCTTTTGGAATTCTCAGAATATCTCCTTCCTGAAGAATTAGATCCTCTCCTGTCCCAGGGTTCTTGAGTATTTCCTCAAGGTTAATTCCGATGATATCCTGTTGCTTAAACCGGACTTCGTTATATAGGGTATCTCTAGAAAGTGTGTCTAATTTATTGTTGCTGTCAAATCCCTGAAGGATTCTCTTTTGTTCCTCAATCAGTCTCTGCTCTTCGATTGAAGTAATCTTGCCATCCAAGCGCTCAAACAGAATCAATTCCGCCTGATTGATCTGCTCTTTCTTCTCAGGATCTACTTTTTCCCGAATATCCCGCATAGTTTTTTCCTTAATCTGATCAGGGGTCAATTCCTTGTAATAAACTGTCCTCCTTACAAGACTGGCACCTTTCGGGTAGGCAAACTGATTAAGTCCTCCTGCCCTTTTGACCACGTCAGAAATCCGTTCATTTGCAGAGGAGATGGCAAATTCTCCAGGGTAGTTGACCTCTCCCTGTACACTCATCAAAAGTTCACGCTCGAAACCAGGACTTTTTCGGATAAACACATGATCAAAAGGCATCAAAGGCTGAATCCTTTCTTCCTCAGAAAGTTGCAGATTAGGGTCAATTGAAATAGTGATCAATTCTGCTAGTTTACCGGAACTCGCATCACGAACCCTTCTGGCTATTTCTATGTAGGAATTGGATGCGGATTGAAGAAGTCCACCGCACTGCAAAATCAAGTCCCCAACGGTCATGGCAGTAGCAAATGGATAAGTGCCGGGGGTATTGACCTCACCGGAAATTTTCACATAGGTTTCTTCCTGAATATCGTACTTACTTGGGATAAAGAGGAGGTCTTCATTTTTTAATAGTACATCTTGAGAAGTCCCGTCCAGGATTCCTTTTAAATCCAAAGTCGTAGCCGCCAATGTCAAATCATCGCTGGTTCGATACAGGGTAGCCCGATTGACAAATGCCTCAGGCTTCAGTCCCTGTGCCTTTTCAATCAACACTTTTACAGAAACACCATTTTCCAGCGCATATTCTCCTGGCCTTTGGACAGCTCCAGTGATCTGAACTCTGTTTATGTATCGGTCTAGTGCCTCGCCGATCAGGATTTCATCCCCGTCTTTTGGATTGAAGTTTTTGAAATCAGGCTGGGCCACATCGATGACTCTTCGCTCGTTGTTTTCAATACGTCTTACTGTCAGTCGATCCTTATACGCTTCACTTGTAAACCCACCAGTATAGATGTACAGATCTGAAAGTGTCTCTTCAGGTTTGACTTCAAAAAAGCCTTCTCTTCGAACTGGCCCAATAATTTCCACCCGAGCCTGCACAGGTGGGATAATGACTACATCGTTATCTTGGAGTGTAATGTTGGCCTTGGAATCTCCTTTGGACAAAAACTCATAGATATCCACCGTGGTCACCAAACGGCTGTCCCGATAGACCTGGATATTTCTGAAACTCCCGTTTTCATTTGGACCGCCGGCGGCAAACAAACCGTTGAAAACTGAGGCAAAGGATGGCAAAGTATAAGTGCCTGGCCTAGACAATTCACCCACCATGGACACTTTGATCGAACGGATATTTCCCAATCTTACTTGAAGGAATGTGCTTGGGTTTGGCCCTAATAGTCCAGAGTAAATTCTGCCCAACGAAGTTTTCAGCCTGGCCGTAGTCGCTTCAATCGATGCTCCGCCTACTTGAATCGAACCTACATTCGGAATCAAAATATTACCCTCCGAAGATACCATCGCATCGAACGACTGCTGTGATGATCCATATACGTCTATCAACAACTGGTCTCCTCCTCCAACGATATACCCCTGAGGAGTCGGAAGATTCAAACTCGGAGTGAAATCCAGATTTCTGTTGTGAAAAAGCTTGTAGCCAAAAATTTTCTTTTGAAAAGGCGTCAAATCGTAATAGGGGTCGGCCTTTCGGATGGAGTCAAATAAATAATCTGAACTGTTTTGCCCAAATTCTCTGGATTCATTCCCGCCGGTCCCTGCTGTACCTGTATTTACCGTCTTTTGCAAACCCATCATCCGTTGCCTGAGCTTGTTGGCTTCAATGGGGGAAAGCCCCTGCTCCCGGGCCATTGCTTCCAACTGGGAGGAAGTCAAACCGCTGGATTCAGCCCTTTTTATCAATTGCTCGATTTGGGCATCCGAAAGATTGTCCACCTTGAGTGTCTTCAAATCACCCAGGCTTTGAGACCAAAGTGACCCAGAAATGAAAAAGAAAACAACAGCCAGTAATCCTGTTCTGATTAAAAGAGAGAAAGAGTTTTTCAATGCTTTTGTATGAAAATGAATGTCACTCATCTATTATAATTCAAAATTGCACTTTTTGGCGAAAAAACTTGCATTTTGGTACAGCTTCGCCCTTTCAGTCACAATTCATGTGCCTAGCAAGTCAAATTGCCTAGTTAAAAAAAATCAAACTCCGGCCTGCCGGTCAAAAAGAATCAGCCCACCGGACGAAAAACGCCCGGATGCCAACGTAAAGATCACTTTTCGGTCTATTAATTGTTCCAATCGGGTGGTGAGGTGATTGAAATAGTCATCGTTGAGGCTATCTCCTGTCACCAGTACGTCAATTGTACCTGTATCGCTACCCCGCGCGATATCTCCAATCAAAACAACTTGCTCTACTTCACCCATTCGCTCCAAAATCTGCTCCAGCAGCATGTCCAAGCCTAAGTATTTCCTGATTATATCCCGGATGTTGCTGTAAAACGGATGTCGGGTATTCGCCTGATATTCGATTTTATTCTTATCAGAATGCTTAATCAATATCCCTGCCTGAGTAAGATTATTGAGCTCCTTTCGAATTGCATTCGTTGATTCACCGAACTCTTCAGCTAGACCCCTCAAATGACTGTGATTTTGGGAGTTGACAAAAAACTTGATCAAAAGCCGCAAACGGGTCTTTGATGTAATCAGGGATTCGAGCATAAAAAATCCAGTTAGTAATGAGTAACAAAGGTACTCATTCCAAGTAACTGTAAAAATAAAAATGCCTTTTTTGCAAAAAAATGAGCGTTTTTTAAAAAATCCCTAGGCTAGCCCTTGTATACATTTTCAGGGTTTTTTTGGAGCATATTTCGAAACAATACTCCGGTCCATCCGCTAAAACCTCCAAGGAGAAATCCAATAACTCCGGTCAACCCAACCAAAGTCATTCCTGATCCAAGTCCCATCAAATCACCCATTCGGTCTGGCAATGAGCTCGAGGTAGTGATGCCCAAATAAATACTCAAGCCTAACCAAGTCAATCCCATTCCAAGTCCACCTCCCAAAAATCCTCCGATTCCGTTTGGGTAAATCAGGGCACTCAGCACCCCGATTCCTATCATGACCATCCAAAAAGGGGCTATCGGGTTAAGGAAAACAACAAGGAGAACTGTAAGTATGGTTAGAAATATAAATCTCATAGCTTAATTATTTAAATGTGGTTTTAAAGAGAACATTTTCCTGATTTTCAATCGTCCTAAGACTGAAATTCAAGTATTCTCCGTTTGCCCAAATGGGGATAAAATTATCATAAAATCTGCTGCCGGGGTTTCCTGATTGGCCGCCTGGATAAATGCCAAACGCCTGAATTTCAGGACCAAGTTCCACCACCATTCTCCAACTTGCTCCATGTCGGCTTCCTGTTGCATTCAGCATTCCTGATCCTCCGCCAGTATAAATATTGCTTGCCGAAAAGGACTTGAAGTTTGGAACCAAATGCTGGATCGTGGTTTTTTTGAAATTTGACCAAGAATAATCTCCTTCCTCTGTTTCCCATTTGGACATTGCCACGAGTAAGGAATCAAATCCTGCTTTGACATGATACTCTGCAGTTTCAAAACCTTCTTGTGATCGGATATCAAAAACAGAATCTGTTGGAGACTTGGTCAACAATTCAACAGTTTGATAACTATTGGGGCGTACCAGAGGAACTTCATTGGCCATAAGTTCTCTCCAGATGCTCTCAAAGGTTTCTGAAGACCAAATGGAATAAAGCGTTTGACCCTTTTGATTGGGGTCTGCAAAAAAGTCCCACGATTTGAGTTCCTGAAGGTATTTCTCAGCTTCCGGTGAATCAGACTTGTAGGTACCCAGCAGTTGAATCAAAACAGGAAGCGCCTCCGCTGCCTGCAGGTTATAATCATCAAATTGCAAGGCTTTCATATCCTCCACTGTGATCTGCTCCATTTCCCTTAATCTCCTGTTCAGTCGTCGGTTTCGGTAATGTTCGAAAGAATTATCAAACACATAATAGGGATAAGACGGGTCGGCGGGATGCTGATTTGCAGAAGAAACAAATCCCCGTTCGGGATTGAGTGTATTGGCATTGTGCTCGTTGGGAATGTAACCCTGCCATTCCATCCGTGGATCGGATCCGTTCATCAAAAATTTGCCTTGGCCAGACCACTTCAGTGGGAATTTGCCCTGTATCCTCATGGCGATGTCTCCTTTTTTGGATGCAAAAACAAAGTTTTGGGCCGGGGCGGAATAATGATTCAAAGCATCATTATAGTCTTGGTGGTTTTTGGCTTTATTCATCAGCAAAAACGTCTTTTGCTCATTGGAACCCGCATGGACAGTCCATTTGAGTGCAAAATTCACATCCTGCCGTTCGTTTTTGAAAGTATGGTCGTATACTACCGGACCGTAATGGGTATATATGACTGAATCAATAAAAGGTTCCTGTCCTTTTACTTTAATCTCTTCAATTCGCAACTCGGTTTGCCTCACTACATTCCCATAGGAATACGAATTCCGTTTGTCATCCAGAAAGGTGATTTTGTACCAATCTCTAGCGTCTTTGGTCGCGTTGGTAACTCCCCAGGCGATGTCCTCATTGAATCCTGAAATCACTCCCAATGCCCCGGGAAGTGTCGCTCCTTTTACTTTGTGAGTAGGTGTACTCAACTGCATGGAGTACCAAAGAGAAGGTAGATTCAAACTCAAATGGGGATCATTGGCCAAAATGGGGTTCCCGTTTTTGGTTTTCTTTCCCGCCACAGCCCAGTTATTGGATCCGGTTCCTTCCACAGGTTGGGTAAGCGGACCAAGTAGCAAAGTTTCATCTGGATAGTTGATGCTGTCGGGTTTGGTCACGGCAACAGGAGTAAAGTCCCAGATCCGTTCCGCTTCGATTACTGGATCATTTTCGGTGGGGAATTCTGGAAAAAGTTTATTCAGGGTAATTTCACCGAGGATTTTTCGAAGATTGGTAAACTCCAAATCCCGGTCTCCCACCAACATGTCAGACATATATTTCAAAAGAAGGGCTGACTTAAAAGCAGTCCATGGCTCAGGCTTATAGTTCAGGATTTTATACTCTACAGGAAGTCTCGCATCGGTCAATTGGGCAATGTATTGATTCACCCCGTCAGCATAAGCCTCCATCAAGGCTAGGGTTTCGGGATCTGTTTCCTGAATAAATTTCAGACCAACTTCAGCTCCAAATACCAATCCTTTTCTTCTGGTCATTCGATCAAGGTCAATCGCAATCGGACCAACAATTTCAGAAATCCGGCCTGCGGCAGCCATCGTCTGAAACTCCATCTGCCAAAGTCGATGCTGTGCGGTCACATATCCCTGAGCACGGTAAAGATCTGCTTCGTTTTGGGCAAAAATGTGTGGAATAAGGTTTTGGTCATAAACAACTTCGACAGGTGCACTTAGGTTTTTCAGGCTTATTTCCTCGGCTGCGAGTTGATCCTCACTCAGGGTGTTTTGCCAAAAACCATGATTTGGATCCAAGAGAGGAGCTATCGGAGGTATCTGACCAATTGGCATGGAAACCAAAACAGCCAATGCTGCAGTCAGGGCTAAGACCAAAAAGAAGGATACGTACTTCATGGGATATAGTCTTTGTAAAGCTGAAGGTTAAATTTGGTTTGGATGATACCGGCTAAATTTCTACCTGATAACTGGAATCAAGGGACAAAAAAATCCCCGGTTTCGAACCAGGGATTTCCTAAAAAAAGGCCTATTGGATTGTTATTGCCAGTTTCATTTTTTCCCAGCGGATTACCAATCCAGGGGATTCTACATCAATTGTTAGTTTTTCAGATGAGCTGGCTTCCCAGGTGGGAGTGGCTTCCACTCTCAGCACATCATTTTTTTCGTCGTATTGAAAATGCCCGTGCTCAAGTTCCCAATCTTTGTTGAAAATCACGGTCCAGGCTCCCGCTTCTTTAGGGATAGTGAAAATCGAATATTTTCCTGCGGCAAGGGTTTTTCCCTCCACAGTGATATCCTGAGGTATTTCGATGTAAGTAGCCTCATTAGCACCGGTTCTCCATACCACATTGTAAGGCACCAAATCACCCCAAATAGTTCTTCCTTTTACAGATGGAGATCCATAATGAACTTTAATAGTTTTCCCGGCAATTTGTCCCTCTTTGATTTCCAAAGGACTGGGTCTTTTTTCGCTTTCAGCCGCTGTTTCGTCGGAAGACTCTTCAGCAGCAGTTTCTTCTGTGCTTTCGGTAGTCTTAGGCTGACAGGCCAAAACAAATGCACAAGTCAAGGCTAACAACCAGATATTTGACAACTTTTTCATGTGAGAGGAATGGTTTATTTATTGGGTAATTACGTAAAATTAACTGAAATCACGTTATTCCAAAGTCCCCAGAAAATTGGAAATCACTTTTTAACTACATTTTCGTTAACAGTTGGATATGCTTCAATTCTCTCCAATTTCTCTAAAACGATCAGGATTATAGAAAACTTGAAACAAAATTTACCACTTTTGGATTCGGGTACTTTCCATTTGCTCTCAACCCAGCCTAAATGAAAATTATTACCGCTCTGGTATTTTTGGTATCTCTGATACTTTATTCAAGTGTTTATATTTCACCGGAAGTTTTTCGATATGCCGGTTTACTGCCATTCCTCATTCCTATCATTCTTATTACCAATGCTTTCCTTTTGGCGATTTTGATTTTGGCATGGAGAAAGCTTGCTTTTTTACCTTTATTGGCCTTACTGATTGGCTATAAATTTATCCTGATCACTTTCCAGTTACATTCCCGGAATGAGGAAGCGCCAGGACTGAAAGTTTTGACTTACAACACCCACAGCTTTTTTTACAGAAAAGAAAAGTCGGATCCCCTTGATCCAAATGTCTTCACCTGGCTGGCCGAGCATCCAGCCGATATCAAGGTTTTTCAGGAATTTTATCAGGACAATACTTCTTCTACCCGTAATGCAGTAAAACTGCTAGGAAATGATGGGGAATACGAACATGTATTTCACGTTGTGGATGGCAATCCGCAGAAAAGAGCCCAAGGAATGGCAATTTTTTCGAGGTATCCAATTGTCAATGATGGGGTTGTTTTCGACACTCAGGTGACCAATGGAGCGATTTTCGCAGATATTCAAGTCGGCGATGACACGCTTAGGATCTACAATACTCATTTGGAATCCATGGCCATCGAGACGGGATCGCTCAACGATTACGATAAAGCCAAGCAGGTGTATCGACAGACTTTGGGCAAGCTGCATCGAGGAAGCCTTGCTCGTGCTGAGCAATTGACCATCCTTTTTGAGCATCTCAGCAACAGTCCCCATCCAGTCATTTTGATGGGAGATTTGAATGAAATTCCCTACTCTTACGCTTATTTCAAGTTGGGAGAAAAATTGGACAATGCCTTTGAAAAGGCCGGAAGAGGCTTTGAATTCACCTATAATCGTGTCCTTTTCTTTTTGAGAATCGACCATATTTTCGCAGATCCCAGCCTCAGTCCAGTTCATTTCAATACCCATCGGGAGGTGGATTATTCGGATCATTATCCTGTCACAGCGACTTTTACCTGGGAAGGATTTAAGCCTTAAGACCTCTGGCGGGTTTTCTTTCCCAGATTTTCTTCAGTGGAAAAAGCAAAACGGGAAGTAGTAACAAATCTGCCAAAAGCGCAAAAATCAGGGTAAAACTGATCAATAATCCCGTAAAATGGGTCACCCCAAACTTACTGAAACTCAGCAGACCAAACCCCACAACCAATATCACCGAGGTCAGGATAATTGCCCTTCCAGCTTCCAAAAAAGTCCTTTTTATTGCATAAAGGAAGCTTTTCCCTTTTTTCAATTCGGTTTTCAGCTTTGCCATAAAATGGATCGTGTCGTCCACGGCTATTCCAAAAGCAATTGAAAAAAGAATTGACGTAGTCAGCTTAAATTCGATCCCTAACAAAAACATCAGACCAAGCATCCAAACCAGGGGAATGATGTTTGGAATCAACAAAATCAGTGAGAGTCTCAACGACCTGAACATTAATCCTCCGATTATTCCCACCACGAGAAAAGCAACAAAGAGTCCTTGTAGCATCTGACGGGTCACGGATTCATGCCCCCGGTCCATGAGAAAAGCTGTTCCTGTCCATCGGACTTTGAGCAATCCGGGATTGATCTCCTTTTGGACAAAGTCCAGAATTTCGGTTCTTCTTTTTCCCATTTCCAAACTTCCAAGATCTGCCACACGAGAACTCATCCTTCCGGACTTTTGGTCAGAACTTATCACTTTTGGACCTTCTGTTTTAAGCAGTTGACTGAAATACCGCTTCATTCGAAGGTATTGGCCTTGAGAGGGAAAAGTGAATGCAGCGGGGCTTCCCTGGTTTTGGGCCTGATTCAAAGTTTTGACCAGACTCAATGGAGAAATGTATTGTCTTTCACCAAATGCCTCCAGGAGTTTAAGTTCAAGCTTTTCAATTTCCTGGAGCACCTCAAAGTCCAAAAGGGAAACAGAATCATTGCCTGCCTCAAGGTAAATTTCCAGAGGATTAGATCCTCCAAATTGCTCATCGAAATAGGAAATATCCTGTTGAATCGGATGATCATGTGGCAGATTGTCCAACAGGTATCCATTTACTTTCAATTGAGTTCCCAAACCAAGTGAGATCACAGTAAGCCCCAAGAATCCCAGGAGGATTACTTTTCTTTTCAAAATAATCTGGGAAAACAGGGTATGGAGAGCGGAAATAGGGTTCAGTTGGGCAGTTTTGTTTTTCGAAAGGGGAACCAGATACAGTACTCCCGGTGTAATGAAAATCAGAGCAAGAAAAATCACCAAAATCCCGATGCCTGTCCAAAGACCAAATGCTTTAAGAGCCGGTATTGAGGTGAAATAAAGGGATAAAAAACCAACAGAAGTGGTAAATACAGTCAACCAAACCGGAAAGGTGAGTTCTCTGAAAGTCTCAAAAACAGCCTGATCTTTTGGTACATTGGCATTCAGTTTTTTGATCAGTTGAGTAAAATAATGAATCAGGGCACTCAGGCCTACAATCAAAAAAATCGTCGGCTTCATTACAGACATAATATCAAGGGCTCTGCCTGAAAATAAAATCAGTGCAAATGCCCATAATACTCCAAAACTGAGTACCACTATGGGAACACAAACTCCCCACCACGATCTGAAAATCAACCATAAGGCAAGTAGCATCAGAATTAACGAGATACTTAGAAAAATCCCAAACTCCTGCTGCATCAAGGTTACAAAATCGCCTTGAGCTTGGATTTTTCCAGCCACAGCTTTCGGAGTAATTTTACTTTCGGAAAAGATCTGACGGATGTGGCCATACACTGAATCCCCTTGCTCCTTGTTCAGTCCCGGATCATGCTTGATCAAAAAAAGAATACTCTTTCCGTCTTTGGAAATTAGCGAACCTTCAAACTGGTCCAATTGGGACTTGGAAAGCTTAAGATTTTCCTCCGACTCCCAATCGAACACTTTCTCGAAACTGATCCCAAAGAGCCCGATTTTCGGCATTTCCAAATCAAGAATTGAGATGAGGGTGTCGACACCCTGGAGCGTTTTTATTTTTTCCTTTACGAGATTACTTTTTTCAACGAAAGAAACTTCTGCCACTTCTCCTGTTGAACTTTGCAATGCAATCAACAGGTAATCATTGTCACTTTCAAAGTCTTTTTCGAATTGCCTGTAAAAGGCCAAATCCGGATCATCCTCGGTAAAAAACTGCTCAAAGTCGTATTCAAATGCCAGTTGTGGAGGAAAAATCAAAATAAGAAAACTGAGAAAAATCCCGATTCCGAGAAAAGCTAAAGCCGTTGGTTTTCTGAACATTCGGTGCGGGATGGTAAGAAATGATCTTGAAAATTAAGTTACTTTTTAAAAAACCAAAGTGACTGGATTGTTTAAAAATTATTCGAATCACTTAACTTGCCGCCAAAGAATATCCCCTTAAAACATGCAGCAGTACCACGATTTGATGAGACGGATCCTGAGTGAAGGAGTCAAAAAAACTGACCGGACCGGCACCGGAACCATCAGCATATTCGGACATCAAATGAGATTCAATTTAGCGGATGGATTCCCGGTGGTCACCACCAAAAAGGTTCATCTTCGATCCATTATCGTCGAGTTGTTGTGGTTTCTCAGAGGAGAAAGCAACATTACTTGGTTGAAAGCCAACGGAGTTTCGATTTGGGACGAATGGGCTGATGAAAACGGGGATTTAGGCCCAGTCTATGGCTACCAGTGGAGACATTGGCCTGACGGAAAAGGCGGGGAAATCGACCAGATCAAAAACCTGATCCATCAGATCAAAACCAAACCGGACAGTCGTCGACATATTGTAAGTGCATGGAATGTAGCCGATGTGGACAATATGGCCCTTCCCCCTTGTCATACGATTTTCCAATTTTATGTCGCCGATGGCAAACTCTCCTGTCAGCTTTATCAGCGCAGTGCGGATGTATTTTTGGGAGTTCCTTTTAATATCGCTTCCTATGCGCTGTTTACGATGATGGTAGCTCAGGTTTGCGATCTGGAAGTGGGAGACTTTGTCCATACGTTTGGTGACGCTCACTTGTATTCCAATCACCTTGAGCAGACAGAACTTCAACTCAGCAGAGAAATCAGACCGCTTCCTACGATGAAAATCAATCCACGAGTGAAGGATATTTTCGAATTTGAGTATGAAGATTTTGAACTGGTAGGCTATGATCCGCACCCGCATATCAAGGCAGCGGTAGCGGTTTGATTGATTTGAAATTCAAAATTCAAAATTTGAGATTTCCCCAATCAAAAGTAGAATTTCAAAACTTTGGAAAAGTTAAAATCTTAAAAGCAAAAAGCCCCGAATTTCTCCAATTCGGGGCTTTTTGCTTTCAATTGCCTAATTCATATTTAAGAGTCTTCCCTTTTTCCACCGCAGGAAGCCCTTCAGTCATCCAGAGCGGTGCAGGGGCGCCTTTCAGATAGTGGTCAAAAAACTGACTCAGCCGGACTGACAAATCTTTGGCGTTTTTGCGCTGCACCAAGTTATGGTCTTCGCCATTGTACTGAAGCAACCATGCAGGCTTATCGAGTCGCTTCAAAGCCATAAACATCTCGATCCCCTGATACCAAGGCACCGATCCATCCGCATCATTATGCATGATCAACACTGGAGTCTCCACTCTGTCCATGGTAAACAAGGGGGAATTTTCCAGGAAATACAAAGGCTTCTCCCAAAGCGTTCCACCGATCCTAGATTGCGTCTGCTCGTATTGGAACATGCGGCTCATACCCGTTCCCCAACGGATTCCGCCGTAAGCTGAAGTCATGTTGACCACTGGCGCGCCAGCTCCCGCAGCTTTGAACATGTTGGTTCGAGTGATCAGGTACGCCACTTGGTAGCCTCCCCAGCTTTGGCCTTGGATGGCCATATTTGCCACATCGACGCCACCTTTTGCAATCACAGCCTGAACACCTGGAATGATGCAATTGTAGGCACTTGGTCCCGGAAGGCCCAAGTCGTACTTGATATCCGGTACAAAAACCAGGTAATCATTACTTACGAAAAACGGAATGTTCACCGTTGATCGACTCGGTGCAGGCGGACGATAGACATGGAAAGTATCGCTGTTTCGCTCGTAGAAATAGGTCATTAAAGGATACTTTTTGCCCGGATCAAATCCTTCAGGTTTGAAAAGCAAACCCTGAAGCGGTGTCCCGTCATTGGCCAGGTAAGAAATCAATTCAACAGATCCCCATTTCACATTAGCTTGCTGGGGATTGAGATAAGATGCTTTTGTCAAATTCTTGAACGTCAACTCTCCCAAAAAGACATTCGGATTTTCAGTGTAAGAACTTTTTCTGACCAATACCTCCTCTGATTCTTTAGCTTTCGTCAGACCAAAATAGTTGTGAGCTGACATCAGAAGCTGTTTTGGGGTAGACTTTCCTTCCAATCCTGTGGTATAAAATCCCGAATCTTTGCTTTGTTCATTGAAAGCCGAAAGTATCAAGGGTTCTTTGGGATCGATAGAAGTCTCATCGAATTTCAGCCGTTCCCTTCGAAACGTAATTTGGTTTTTTCTTCCCTCTCCAAGGGTAAGGTTTACCGCAGCTGATGGATTTCTCGGGTCAATTTTCCAGATATCGTATCGGTCATTGATCAAAATAGCCGCATCACCAACTAACCAACCCTCTGCACCATAATTTCCTGGCAAGGATGGTGAATCGTGCAATTCCTCGTAAAAAGAAACTTTAAGGGATTCAGTCAGATTGATTTTTGCTTTGGCAGTCAGGTCATAGGCGACCCAGGAACTGTCCCGGCTATCGTACCAGTAAGCATACCTAGCTTCGGGTGAAAGCTGGGCAAAACCAGGGGCATTTTTTTCGATCAATGTGGATTTACCAGTTTTGAAATCAAGCAAATACACATCTCTTCCGATTTGAATATCCCAACTGTAGGCTCTACGATAAGGGCTATCTGTCCATGCAAGGGCAACATCTTGAGTGATTTTATTTTCCAAAGTCACGTTTTCCAGTTGTTCGTTTCCAAGCTGAATCACCTTGCCAGTAGTCGTTTCCAGCAAAGCCAGGAAGGACTTTTTCTCGTCCGAAGACTTGGATACCAATTGCATAGGCTGGATTTCAGCATCCTGCCAACCCCAGATATCCAAGCTCACCCGCTCCTCATCCAAAATGGTTGTGTCGTTGGCATAATCATAATCTACATAATCTTGGGCTACTCCAAAAAACATCCGGCTTTCATCTTCAGAAAATCGGATGCTGCCATCCGGACTAATCCGACCACCTTCCATGATTCCCGGGGTGGATTTTTCCACTTTCTGGGAGAAGGTGCCTGCGGTTACATTATATAAATGGAGTTCGTGAACCGGCTTTTTGTGTTTCAGAGAGTCATCCGTCGCGATAAAACTCAGGTATTTTGACTGTGGTGAAAAAGTCAAACCTGAATAGGTGGTCATCTTTTCGTGAACAAGTTTACTTTCGCCGGTAGCCAAATTCAGGACATAAAGTGCTGAATTGTCCAAGGTGTCTTCTTCGGCCAAAGCGTACTGGAGAAAATCACCGTTTTGTGCAAAACCGAAAGATTTCACACGCTCAAATTCCCAGGAAGTGGTTCCTTCAAGATTCCTGACCAAAAGTTTGGTTCCGTCTGTCTTTTTGGGTTTGTCTGCTTTTTTGGTGGAGTCAGATTTGGTAGAATCTGTTTTGGTAGAATCTGCGGGATCTGCCTTTTTGGGCAAATCTTTCTCGAAATGAACCGCAATCCAGCTGCCCTTTTCTGTAGGAATGGCAAAGGATTTCACTCTGGCCAGTTTTTCGATTTTCCCGGTGGAAAGCTGAAGGATAAACAAACTGTCCTTGGGCAGGTCGTCCGCCTTTTTCTTTTTCAGCTTCATCACCCGAACCGAGTCTTTTTGCGGAGCGATCTTTCCAACTGCAAATGCATCATCCGCAGAAAATGAAAATCCGATCCCTCGCTGAATTACAGTTTTGCTGGCCGGTTTGGAAAAAGGAAAAATCTCCAACCGCGAATCTCCATCCTGAGGGCTGATCTGATATCCGACAAATTGCCCGTTTTTGGTGATCTTTTCGGAGGAAAGGCTCTCCCATCCATCGTAATCGGCATGTGTCAGGGACCTTTTTTGCTGCGCAAAATTACTTTGCGCAGCAAAAATCAATACCAGAAACAGTCCAAGGCTGTACTTTTTAAGCATGGTAAACTAGTTATTGGTTTAGGGTAAATTCTCTTTCCAAATATCCTCCTCGGGTGGAAGAAAGTTTGATTTTTCCTTTGACAGCTTCACTCCCTTCCACTTTCACTCTGAAAGTCGCGGACTTCTTCTCTCCTACACCGGTATATCCAGAATAGATAGTTTTGTCAAACAAGGTCGGCGAAGTAATAATTACTTTGGCCTTTTCGAAGCCTTTGGTCAATTCCTTGTCAAATTCCAGTGAAACACGGTCTTCCTGCACGATTTTCACCAACTTGGCTTGTTCCAAAGCAACCGGAAGTTGGCCCGTATTGCTCCATTCAAGTGTGATTTCAAATTCTCCACCTGAAAGCTTATTCACCTTCATGTCTGCAATAGTAAGCTGAGGAAGTTTTTTGGCCATAGCCAAATTAAACAAGGCCTGCTTTTTAGCCCAATTTTCCAGTTGCCATGCAGGGCCGTTTTGGCTGAAAAATTTGGGATGAAATCCACCAATTTCCACCTGACCCAAAACTGGATGGGTCATCGATGTCCAAGGTTTGAAACCTTTGCTGCCATTTGCTTCATCATCCCACATCAGCCCGTCGTATTGGTCATAAATCCCATCCCCGTCGTAATCCTTCATCGCTCCGTTGTTCCAAAGCTCGTCACCATACCAGATACTGCCAAAATAGAAATAGCCAAAATCAGGTCCGTGACCGAAAAGCGGTTCGGGTTTCAGAGGATCACCTGTCATGGTGTTTACTTTGTAGCGGGTGGAATAGGTTTCATAAACATCCCCTGCCCAAGGGTATGCGGTAAATGAAAGTCCTAGCTGATCCATTTCCTTATAAATCGCCAAATCCTGTGGGTACATCCGCTCCACAGATTTGGAAGTGGACGGTGGTCTCAAGTGCATCGGAACACTGGTGTCCATGGAATTGACCACCGAAACATTCGGATGGCTTAGGATCCAAAGTACGGTGGAGCGGGTTTCCGCTTCGCTGAGAGGATATTCCCCTGCACCGCCTTGAGTATAACCACGACCTGTCAAATCTCCTCCGGTATTAGGTCTCCAGTTTTCTGGATAATTACGATGCAGATCCAAACCTCCCACTCCATCTTCATTGTACGAACCGTCCCCGTCATTGTCGATCCCTTCAGTGTAAACCAGATATTCTCCTTTTCTGGGGAAAGTTCTTTTCATCAGCCTTCCTTTGGGATCTTTTGGATCGATTATAAAGCTGGCTTTCTCCTTTTCTTCAGCAGTTTCAGCCTTTTTTCTCAACTGATAGATGATGCCATCTCCGTCCAGGTCCTCTTCCGGATCTTCGTCCAAGAGGCCGTCTCTGTCGTTGTCATTTGGCCGGACGGTACTTCTGTTTCTTTGCTCCGTAAACAAATACATATTGGAGCCATCAGGATTGTTTTGCGGGCGGAGGTAAATAGCCTTGGAATCAATCAAAGCCGTGATCTCAGAGTCTTTGCCATAACTTTCGAGCAAATGCTGGGTCAGCCAAAGGATTGATTCGCTGGAAGTAATTTCTCCGGAGTGCCTCCCACCCTCAAAATATGCGGCTGGCTTATCCGTGTCTTTACCTGTTTTCTTATTGGTAAGAGTCATCTGATAGATCGGTCTCCCTTCAAAGGAATGGCCAATCACATAGAGGTCCACAATCTCGGGATATTGAGCAGCCCATTTTTCGTACCAGGCGTACATGACATCCACGGTATGGTACTTGTCAAAGCTGAGCTTTTCACCCGGGGTATATTCAACTTCAGGAAACTGAAACTTCTTGAAAAAGGAAGGCCCATGTCTTTCACCGGAAACCGTATAAAATTTGACTTTTTCGCTTTTTTCAGGAAAGAGCTTTTCAGGCTCAAATGGTCTGACCTGGGCAGCAGAAATGCCAGAGGCAAGGCAAGCTGCCGTAAATAGGGTGATTTTTTTCATGGGTTGAGTAAGGTTGGTTGGTTAAAAATAAGAAAGCCCACCAAAGCTTGTCACACCGCTTAAAAAAAAGACCGGATTAACCGGCCTTGCTATTTTCTGATTGTCAACTCGAATTTTTCAGGAGGATAAGTAGTAAAACCCGGTACAGGCTTGCAGTCAGGCAGTTTGCGGATCATATGGTCTAAGCGTTCTTTCAAACCTTTGTCCACCTCTCCCATCACTTCAAATCCGATTAAACGACCTTTGGAATTGACCTGCAACTGAACGATTACCTCCTCCAGGCTCTGGCTTTTTTTGGTCCGGAAAAGAAAGGGGGAATAGCTATCGATCATTTCAAGGGTATATTCTGGCCAAGCCCAATGGGAGTCCAGGTTCCTGGCAATGTTTTCTTCAATTGTAGTCAGGGGAGAAAGCTCAAGTTCTTCCACTTTGGTGAAATCACCAGAATCTGAAGAAGCAATCAGTTTATGAAGGCTCAACCTATGATATTGAACTACAGAAAGATTTATTTCACTGGGGTTTGGATTTTGCTGTGCCAAAGCATCTCCATAATCAAGAGGAATTGCAAGTGCCAGCCCCAAAAGGGCCAATGAAAAAAATCTTCGGAATAGGGTCATTTTCTGCATAGATTCAAAAGTATACGAAAATATACATTTTTAAAAATTTGAAATACAGTTTAATGTATTTTAAAAAAAATAACTGAAAACAAAAAAGT
>NZ_MUNY01000071.1 GCF_002002735.1 Algoriphagus sp. A40
GTCCATGATGATTTAATTTCTATGTAATTATTTGATTTCGATTGTTTAATGTCCTTTTAATATTTACTTCATCATTAAAGTAATTCTTAAAAGAAAAAAAATAACATTAAACACACATCCGCCCCCTGCCAATGTACATCCGTCCCCTTTTTCCCCCTTATAAGTAAATTCTCATCCTCACCTTTGTTCCCCAATTTCCAGTTTCAACCATTAAACTATCCTCGGTATTCCCCGGCAGCAGCATCAATTTTTCCCGAATAAGCCGTGTGCCTTTGGATTCGTGGTTGGGTTTGGGGGTGTTGGATATCCCGATTCCATTGTCCTCGACGGTGCAGATCAAAGAATTTTTTTCTCCCAAATCGTAGCGAATTCGGAGTTTGGGTGATGGATAATCTCCGGGGAAGGCATGAACAAATACATTCTCCACCAAAGGCTGGATCAGCATGGGAGAGATGAATATCTCTTCTGCCTTATCGATTGCGTTTCCTTCAATTTGCCAATCAACCCGATGATCCATGCGCATATTTTCTACCTCAATGTATTTGCGGAGGTAGTCGAGTTCCTCGGCTAAGGAGATCTGGGTTTTGCTGCTTTGATCCAGTGTAATTCGGATCAAGGCAGAGAACATCCCCAAATAGTTTAGGGCTTGGTTGGTGTCGTTTTTCAGAATATAATACTGGATACTGTTGATCGCATTGAAGGTGAAGTGGGGGTTCATCTGGGAGCGAAGGGCCTCAAGCTTGATCTCGGTGAGGCGCTGATTCATGCTGGTTTTTGCCTTAAACTGACTGCTGCGAATTCGATAAATCATGGTAAAAAGTCCAGCCATACCCAGGAACAGGAGCGCAATAAACCAAGCCTTGAGGTAAAAAGGCTTTTTAATTTCAAATTCCAGCAAATTTACCCTGCTCATATCTCCCGAATGGTAATCCCACACTTCTACTTCCAGCTGGTAGATTCCCCAAGGAAGGTAGGGGAGTTCCATCACCGGTTCGTTGAAAAACTCTGTCCATTCTGCATCTGATTTTAGCCGGTATTTGTACCGGAGCTTACCGGATTCAATTGGTCCAGTTGGTTTGAATCGGATATACAACGTGTTTTGATCCGCTTCGAGTTGGAGTTTTTTGGGTTGAAAAATAAACCATTCAAAGTCATCCGGATTCAAGGGGATATGATTGACCTTGAATTCGGTGATTCCCAGGCGAATGGATTGTGTTTGGCTTTTGACAAAATCCGGTAAGGAAATCCGATAAAATCCCTTAGTCGAGCCCAGGTAAAGGTCATCTCCAATTCGCTTTGCTGAAAGAAAAACCTTTTGAAAAAAACCCTGCTCCTCGTCACGAAAACTGTTTTTGTCGCCTTGGAGGAGATGGATGCCTTTTTCTGTAACGGCTATGATCGATTCTCCATAAGACTCCAATGCCAAAATAGAAGTGCCTTGTAACTCGTCTTTATCCCATTTTTTCAGTTCCTTAAAAGCAGGTTCCACCTCGATCCGATAAAGTTCGCCAAACTCAGTTCCGACCAGGAGGTTTCCATTTTCCATGACATGGAGTGTTTTGAACTTTTCCTCATCCCAGATTCCGGCTTTTCGGTAAGCGGTAAACTGTTGACCATCCCAATGGTAAAACCCGTGAAAAACTGAAGCCAGAAAGGTTTTGCTGCTCGAATGGGCCACTTTGGAAATCTGAAGTGGCGTATTTGCTTCGTCGGGATGAAAGTAGGTGAAGGAAAATTCCTCAGGATTGTCGTAGATCCTGACTCCGGCATAGGGATTGGTTTCAATCAGTTTACCGTCGGGTGTGAATCCCATACTGAAGCAATGAACAGGCAGGTAGGTTTTGATCTTTCCCTCCAGACTGAGGTGGTAGATTCCCAGATTGGTGTTGATCCAAAAACCGTCCTGTTGCAGGTGGAGCTCATAAAATTCCATTTCCTGGGCCGGAATCGTGGGGTCGAGTTCAAAAAAACCATCCAGGTGTTTGGGGATTTTTTGAGGAAACTGACTGAAGTAAGATTCTTGTACTTTTTTGAATTCCGGAGCGAGGGTTTCGGTGATTTTTCCGGTTTTGGTATTTCGGATTTCCAAGCCGCCCGTGTGAAGGAGGGCAAGGAGCTCCTCTTTTCCGGTGATTCCGCGAACTTCTTTTCCTCCAAAATCCTCATAAATGACCGTCTGATCAATTCTGACCTGATAGAGCCCCTTGTCCAAACTCCCCAGAAAAAGCAAGCCTCTTTCCTTATCCAAAGCGCCGGCTTGGATAAACTTGGAGTCGACTCCAAAACGGGCGGTTTGATCCAAAAGTCCTGCTTCGTTTAGCTCAAAGATTCCTCCGTCTTTGGAAAATAGCCCGGCGGCCAAGAGGTAATTTTCTCCTGAAATCCCAGGCACCTGGTCCCAAAAAATGGATTGGCCAAAGGAGATTTCAGGCTTTTTTCCTTCTAAAAAATCCTCTTTTGAAATGGCTTTCAGGCTTCCTTTGTCAGAAAGTAAGAGACTGTCTCCCTGTTGGAAAATCGCATAAATCGGCAGCCAATCGTTGATTTTGCGGGTTTTGGGAATTTCATTTTCCCAAAAAATCTCATACGATCCGCTTCGATAGGTGGAGTAGTACAGCTTTCCGCTTTCCTCCCAAAATCCTGTAGTATAATTCAGGTCAGTATTGTTTATGCTGGAAGCAATAGTGGTGACCTTGAGAGTTTCTGTGTCGATCAGGCTGATGCCGTCCTCGGTTCCGACCAGCATGAAATCTTGATAGGGATAAAAGTGCCGGATTCGGTTATCGGCGAGGCTGTCTGTTTCCTGGATTTTTCTGAATTCTTTTCCGTCAAAAAACGTCACACCTCCGCCATAGCTTCCAAACCAAAGGTGTTGGTTTTTGTCCTCGGAAATTGCCCAACAGCTGTTGAAAGCCAGCCCGTCGCTTTCGTAGAAGTTTTGAAAAAGGCCGTTTTCCAGTTTGGAAATGCCGTTTTCGGTGCCGATCCAGAGAATCCCCCGGGAGTCGAGTAGGAGGGATCGGATGGCATTGTTGGGCAGTCCGTCAGCAGTGGTAAACTGCCTGGAGGGCAATTGCTGGGCAGGACTTTTTCCAAATACAAGAAAAAGAAAAACGAAAAAAAGGGGATACTTGCTAAGCAAAGCGCTTGGTTAGGTTGGTGTTTTTGCGTAGTGAGACGGAGAGTTTTTCGCCGGATTTCAGGATCAGGAAATTTTCAGATTTATCATAACGCTGGATTTTGGCAACATTGACAGTATAGGATTGGTGAATCCGGATAAACCGACTGGCTGGGAGCTTCGCTTCTACCTGACCGATAGATTTGGAAATCAGCAGTTTTCGGTTGTTCTCGAGGTAGATGGTCGTGTAGTTGCGGTCTGCATTGAGGTATTTGATTTCATCAAAATGAACAAACTCCATCCCCTCCAAGGTAGAAAAGGCAACAATGTCCAGACCTTCCATCTGATTGCTTAGGTTTTCAAGGAGTGATTGGACAGGATCGGATTTTTTGGCTTCGAGGTAGCGAATGATGGTTTTCTGAAGCTCCAGTGAATCGATTGGTTTGAGCAAGTAATCAAAAGCCGCCTGCTTAAATGCAGCAATTGCATGATCTTGATAAGCAGTTGTGAAAATCACATCAAATTCCCGCTGTGGCATGACTTCGAGGAGTGCAAAACCATTTTTCTGGGGCATTTGAATATCCAAAAAGACCAGTTCGGGCTGATGCTGCTGAATGGCTGGAATCGCCTGATCGACCGAGTTGCAAAGAGCTAAAAATTCAAATTGCTCGGGAAAAAGCCTCTCCAAGAGCATTTTGAGCGACTCCAGGGCGTGACGCTCATCGTCCACAAGAATGGTTTTGATCATAGGTAAAGTATGAGAAACCCTAAAATGAGGAAAAAATGTTTCATTTTCATCAGAATGTACGAGCGTGGGGAATTGGGAAGAATGCGATGTGATTTTTGGGATGGGGTTCTCCGAAGGGGTAAAGGTTTTTTTCCAATTCAGACAATGAATTGGAATGGTGCTTTAGCCCAAGATTGGAAAATGGGTTGGGCTAAAGCCCACCTATATTTTTAATCTGATTTTTTGCCTCCAGCTAAAGCAGGAGGCTATTCAAAATTGGAATTCGAACATATGAATAGGAATGGTGCTTTAGCCCAATCCCACAAAGGATTCGATTAGATACCAGGCTTTAGCCCAAGATTGGGGGAATGCTTTTTCTCCTTTTCCTCCGTGGTAAAAATTCTTTGCGGCTAAAGGAGCCTACCAAATCCAAGTCCCCGTCGCTCCGGGATTCAGTTCAGCAAAGAAGACCTTTTCCTTGTCCACGATCTGAAAGCTGATCGGATTTTTGTCTTCATTCATGGCAATCAGCACTTTCTTTCCGTCGGGCCTCAGAAAAACAACATTGGGCAATTCCACAAATTGGTTGGAATCAACCCGCACAGAACCCGGTTCAACAAACTTGCTGGCATGGGCTATGACGTAATATGCAGGATTTCGGGTCACTGAATCGCCGCTAACTGTCACAGCTCCAAGACAACGGTCGCAACCTCCGCGGTCTGTGAATGGGGTAAGTTCAGGATTGGAAGTCAGGTTCCACTCCAGGACGGTCTTGGCCCAATTGCGGGATGCGCCTACGATCAGATTTTTGACATGCCAGGGCATATCTCCTTCCAGACTTCCGGGTGCTCCGATCCACTGCTCGGTGAAGTAGATGTTTTTGTCGGGGAAGGTCTGATGAACTTCAGACAAGGCATCAATCTCCCCTCCATATAGGTGAAAAGCCGATCCGTCAATAAAAGGATTGGCCAAGGTGTCGCTCAAAACTGCAATCGGGTAATCCGGGCGGTCAGCATTGTGATCGTACACCACAATTTTGGTTTTGATCCCGTTTTCTGCGAAAGCAGGACCCAGGTGGACTCCGATAAACCGGGCCTGCTGCTCGGGAAGCATCAGAAGCGAAGGATTATTTCCCGGATGGAGCGGTTCGTTTTGAATGGTAAGCGCGTCAATTGTGATTCCTTCTTGCTTCATGGCTTTGATGTAATTGACCAGATAGCAGGCATAGGTTCCCTCAAATTCCTCCAAAAGCGATCCGCCCCGGGTGTCTTTGTTGTCTTTCATCCATTTGGGCGGTGACCAGGGGGAGGCCATGAGTTTGATGGCCGGATTGATAGCCAAAATCTGCTTCAATACCGGAATGACATCCAGGGTGTCGTAACTAAGGCTGAAATGTTCCAATGCAGGATCTTTGGCCAAGGAGTCCTGGAGATCATTGTAAGAAAAAGGAAATTCATTCAGATCAGAAGCCGCAACGGAAAGCCTCAAATAAGAAATCCGGATGTCTTTTTCACCTTTGCCAAAAAGCTCCTGAAGGAGTGCTGCACGTGCCGAGTCACTCATGCCTAACAAATGCTTGGCACTTCCCTGGCTCAGGGTGAACCCAAACCCGTCCATTGCCTGAAAACCTGTCTCTGAATCCACGTTCAACACCAGTTTGCTTTCAGGAAACTCCCGATCTTCGGTTTGTTTTTCCAGTAGCACATTCGCTTTGGGATCGGTCAGCCAAAGCTCAATTTCCTGCTTTTTTTTAGTGCAGGAAAAACAAACAGCCAATGAGAGGAGGAAGAGAATTTTTTTCATTTTTGGGAAAAGAAAAAGCCTTGGAGATTTTTCCAAGGCTTCAAAGTGAAGCAAAAAGCTGTCAGAATGCAAGGGCTGCTAGGCCTAATTTTGATTTGAGCGGATTGATCGCTTTGAGCACATTACCCATGTATTTTTGAGTCAGCTCGTTACCCAAAAGCTCATTTAGAAATTTCATCCGGCCATTCTTTAAATTCAGAATATTGGATTTTTTGGTATCATCAGAGTCCGAACCTCCGGTGATTTTCATCAGCTGATCTACAAATGATTTGTTGTTTGTCTTCAGTTTGGTGCTTTGATCACCTGACAAATTGAGTCCGCTGGTGTTATCCAAAATGCCCAAAACCTGTGTGGAAAGGGCCGAAGCTCCGGCGTTTGGAACTTTTGGAATTTGGGCCTGGGCAGCAAAACCCAAGAATACCATGAAAAGGAAAGCTGAAATAAATTTTGTTTTGTTCATAAAATTGGGATTAAAAACCATTTTAAAATTAAGGGAATTTGGGAGTTTTTAGATTTGACTTTGGCTCTCTTTGGAAAAATGGTGGAGAAGCCTGTGAATTTCTTCGCCTTAAACCCACTTTACTTAAACAATCCCTTTCCGATATCAATAATTCCACCCAAGTCAAATCCACCTTTGCCTTTATCACCTCCAAAAACTGAACCCAAAAGATCATCCAGACCCGATCCTCCTCCTCCTTTCATGGACTTGACTACCGAATTCATGATGTCCTCGTTGGCCTGTGGGGCATCATTTACCTGTTTATTGAATAGGTTCAACAGCATCGGAAGTGCCGCCGCAGCGATTGACATTGCTTTTTGGGAATCGATGCCCAACTTTTGACTCAAGCCGTTGGTCAGATCACCGGTCATGTGATTGACAGCAGGACTGTCCGGTAAAGTTTCATTTCCTGAAAACATTTCCATCACTCCCTCAAAGTTGCCGGAGCTGGCCTGATTTTGAATCACTTCCAAAAATGATTCCTTCACTGCGACCGCGGAATCGGGATTTCCGCCTGATTTTGCCAGCATTTCCTGCAATGGCCCATCTGCTAATTTTAACAATTTGTCTAACATGATAGTAAAAGTTTGATTTACATAAAATTGCACAGAAAATGCTTGGGCTTCAAGCTGTAAAATGTTAAAAATGGCATGGAGTTTCTACTCCGGAAATTATTAAATATGAATATCCGCTATGGCCCCCCCACAAAGATGAAAGCAGAATAAGGTTTGGATTGGAAAGTCGATAATTCTACAAAAATCAAATCGACTTCTAATGTAGCTCCGAAGGAGCCAAACCATTCATGACCCTGTACGAAGTGCAGGGTAGCTATTGAATTCCCTTCCATTAAGCCCTGAAAGGGTGAAACTCTAAGTATCGCCCCTTCAGGGCTCCCTTTTTATTGTGGTGATTTTACCCCCGGCTATACCGGGGGTTATGAATTGTTTTGATCCTTCGGATCTAAGGCTTCCAAACTTTAACCTACATATCCACTACTTCAATTTAATTTGCCTACTGGTATCATTGCGGACATTCATATTATTAAAAAAGGGGAATCCTTATGTTTCAGTTTGAATGGGAAAAGTGCTAGAGAAAATAGAAAACATTGAGTTGCTGGAAGGAATCCGGGTTTTTCAGACCAAGTGGATGATGTCAGGAAGTGGAATTTGCTTGCCGGGAATCGGAATTTTCATTCATTCCGATATCCCAGAGCTCGCCAAAAAGAGGATTGTCCAGCATGAGTACGGGCACTTTTTGGATTATAAATCCGGTCTTAATGGAGATCGGAAAAGACTTCTGGGATCCTATTTGCTTGGTTTTTATGTCTTGATCGGGATTCCAAGTTTCCTAAATCTGATTTCCGGGGTAAATCCCCTTCCTGCATTTTCGGGAGACCATCGAACCTATTGGACGGAAATCCGAGCCAACCGACTTGCAAAAGCGCATTTCGGTAATTTTTTGGCAGATGATTTTGACAGGTTTTTTCCAGTTGCCTAAATCCTAAACATGAATCCTCCGAAAGAATTTCAGCTGACTATCCTTCCGGTCTTACTATTGTCCTACCTTTGGAGAGTCAAACTGGTAGGATGAAAAAACAGGTTTTCTTTGGACTTTTAATTTGCAGCTGGATACTTGGCGTTTCTCTCATTTGCCTTTTTCCGCCAATTCCGGATTATAAAGTTGCCGATCAGGAGTCAGGTTACCTGAGTCAGGATTCCACTCCAGAACTGCATCTAAGGAATACTTTTCGTTCTGGTTTTTCAACTTTGGATTTGGGAATTGAACTGGTCGGGCTATTTTTCGAGTTTCAATTTAAATCTGTCCTGAAGCCTCTAATTGCTATTGGAACCCTTAAAGCTCCCTTTGAAATTCAATCATTTTTTGATACCAAAATCCTTTTCCGGCCTTTTTTTGATACCTGGTAGTTGGAGGTCCTTTACTCAAAATTAATAGCCCAAATCCGGCAGTACTGCCTGGTTTTCCCTTTATTTCATTAAAATCAATCATTCCTTTTCCATGGATTCATTAATCAACCATCCCGGTATCCTTATTGGTTTTGCCCTAACTGTAGCATTTATGCTTTTGCTCGATCTCGGGGTTTTCAACAAAAAGAGTCATATCATTTCAAACAAGGAAGCCGCGATCTGGTCTGTTTTCTGGATTGGGCTATCCATGCTTTTCAGTGTATTCATTTACATCGTCACCAGCGAAGAAGTGGGAATGGAGAAATTTTCCCAGTTTCAATCCGCTTATTGGATCGAAAAAGCCCTTTCGGTGGATAACCTGTTTGTCTTTATCCTGGTCTTTGGCTTTTTCAATGTGCCAAGAGAGTACCATCACAAAGTATTGTTTTGGGGGATTATCGGAGCCTTGGTGATGCGGGCAATATTCATTTTTGCAGGTGTGGGAATCATTGGTATGACCTATTTGCCACCGATGACCATCATGGAGCAAAGTGTCCGAATCAACGTAGTATTGACTGTTTTCGGGGCATTTCTGATTTATGCGGGATACAAATCCTGGTTTGCGAGCAAAGACGAAGAAGGTGATAAAGATTACTCCAAAAGCCCCGGTGCAAAACTGATTTATCGCTTCTTTAAAGTGACACCGGAATATCATGGAGATAAGTTTTTCATCATCAAAAATGGAGTTAAAATGGCAACTCCGCTTCTGGTAGTAGTTGCGGTGATTGAGTTTACCGATTTGCTTTTTGCAGTAGATTCCATCCCTGCGATTTTTGCCATTGCCCCAGACGATCCATTTATTCTATACACGTCCAATATTTTCGCGATTTTGGGCTTGAGATCCCTTTATTTTCTATTGGCCAATTTCATCCACATGTTCAGCCGACTGAAGTTTGGTCTGGCGATTATTCTGGCATTTATTGGGATTAAAATGATTTCCGCGCCACTTTATCATTTCAGTTCTACTCATTCTTTGGCGGTCGTTGGAGGAATTTTGGCAATCTCGATGGTGGCATCGGTGATTTGGCCGGAGAAGAAGAAGTAGTGGAAGACGGAAGACGGAAGACAGAAAGACGAGTAACTGGTTCAAGTCTTTTGACCTGTCTTGTCGGCAGACAGGCTTGGACCAGATTGATGCAGTCTTCAGACCGCTAAAAGACAGAAGGAAGACGGAAGACAGGAGCTCGAAGTGGACGGTAAGGCCAACTCCCCCTTGGATAATAATCTTAATTCTGGAAAAGGATTGTATTTAAAGGGGGAAGGGGGGATTTGTTCTTAAGCTTTTTTGCAATAGATCTAGTCTTCAACCAGTTCAAAAACCAATGTGGCATCGGTAAGATTGGCCGAACTCAGGCCGATCCGATAGGTGTAAAAACCGTCCCGGAGCGGGATTTCTCCCACGTAATCGATGGGGATCAAGGAAAAGTCCCGGCCCTCAGCTTCCAGCCAGACAGCTCCATACCTAAATGCGTATTCAAACTCTTCGTATTCGGAAGAAGTCCGGGCAGGAATTTCTCCAAATGCCTGTTCTACATTTCCTGACTGTACAATCACGCCAGTAAAATTGACATCCGAATTGTTTTGCACGCGGATAAAAATCCCATCAGGTTCGCCGTCTTGGATGCCGCAGGAACAGAGAAAAAGGAATAGTAAACTGAGGATTCCACTGATTTTCATTATAGAAGTTAATGAAAATCGATTCGAATAAAAAAATCCCGTTGGCATGGTTGTCAACGGGATTTCTATTTTGGCCTTTATCCTTAGAAAGAGTTCAGAGAGCCCTTCTTCTCAAAGATGAATCGCAAAGCCGATCAATTCCCTTTTGGTCGGAAGTATCGAATCGGTGCTTTTGGTTCGGGTTTGAGTTCGATTCCTTCGGTGGCGATTCTGTCCAAAGCTTCTTTGACAGCTCTTTCCAACTGGGGATCCCGGCCTTCGATTACGTCTTTTGGAGTTTGCTCCACCGCGATGTCAGGAGAAATCCCAACTCCTTCGACAGCCCATTCACCATTGATGTCATAGAAACCACCCCGAGGCGCCACCATACGGCCTCCATCCACAAATGACGGTGTATCCCAGGTTCCAACTAATCCACCCCAGGTTTTGGTGCCGATCAGTGGACCGATCTTCATTTTGTTGAACAGGTAGGGAAGGAGGTCTCCACCCGATCCGGCGCGCTCATTGATCAGCATGACTTTTGGTCCCCAAATGCCGGACATTGGCGTGGTGAAAGGCCTATGATCATTTGCCCGTGAATTGAAGTAGCCATGAAGATCCCTTGCCATGATGTCAACCATGTAGTCTGCCGCCGAACCACCGCCGTTGTTTCGCTCGTCAATGACCGCGCCTTTTTTGTCCTGCTGCGCAAAATAGTAGCGGTTGAAAGAAGTGTAGCCTGGCTGTCCCGTGTTGGGAATGTAAACGTAGGCCAGTTTTCCTTCCGAAAGCTCATCCACTTTCCTGCGATTTCCTTCTACCCAGTCGATGCTTCGGAGTTGTCCTTCATTGGGGACTGGCACTACTTGAATTACTCTGGCACCATCCAAACCCGGTTTTGAATTCAGGTGGATTTTGGTCGGTTGATTGGCAGTGCCTTCGAAGTATTGGTAGAGATTGGTTCCTGGGGCGATGGCTTTTCCGTTTACGCCCACCAGGTATTCACCAACTTTGGCCATAGCTCCAGGTTGGGCCAAAGGAGCCTTCAAGGTAGGATTCCAGCTTTCCCCAGTGTAGATTTTTTTGATTCGATAGTTTCCATTTTCGACTTCATAGTCTGCTCCCAGCAAACCGATTGGTACGGAATTGATTTCGGGAAAATCCCCTCCCCGGGTATAGCTGTGACCTACTGCCACTTCTCCGCCAAGGATATCGATGATGTAATTCATGTCGTTTCTGTGGCGGACATGGGCAACCCAAGGTTTGTACCATTCATAAATATCGTCCCATGGGGCTCCGTGCACATTGTCCACGTAGAGGAAATCCCGCTGATACCTCCAGCCTTCCCGGTAAATCTGCTGCCATTCGTCCGTGGGCGTGACTTTCACTTTTATCGTGGAGATGGCTTTCAAGGCTCCGTCTCCGGACTTTTTGCCCGAACCGGCAGTTTCTACGATCCCCCAAGTGCTTCCGCTTTGGTAAAGCAGGGATTTTCGGTCTTTTGATACAACAACTTGATTTACACTTGGGAAAAAGACTTCCGATTTGCGCTTTTTCAGGTCGTATTTATGAAGGGTAGTGCCTTGGTTGGGTATTGATTCCATGTAGAAAACAAAGCCATCGGGTGCTGGTGCAAGTCCAGTGTAGTTTCTGGCGGGTATGTCAATAGCCACAATTCGCTGATTGATTCCTTCCGAATCGATTTTGACGGTGACGGAATCCTGGGCTTTCTTTTCCTCTTTTTTGGTCTCAGTTTCTTCATCACTTTGCGGCAGCAAGGGTGAAGAATCAGCTGAATTCAATACAGCCAAATACAAACTTCTGTTAATCGGATGATCGAAGCTGCTCATGTCCAGCCAACCCGTATTCAAACCGAAATCCGTGCTGGCAAGAAAGTAAAGGTACTTACCGCTTTCATCCCAAACCGGTGTAATGGCATCAGCCATGGCATCTCCGATCTGGATTTTTTGACTGGTTTCTACATTCAGAGCAAAGACGGACTTGAACTGATTGTCCATCAGTCTGACATAGGCAATCCACTTTCCGTCCGGAGACCAGACGGGATTCATGCTGCGGTTGGGATGGGCAAAACGATCCGTTTCCACCACTTTGGCATTTCCGCTGGCCACATTGACCACCCAAATCTGATAATCTGTATCTGTAAAGGCGATATGCGCTCCATCAGGAGACCATTCGGGTTTGAAGTAAAAACTCGGATCTGGAAGGCTGATTGTCTTTTGGTTTGTTCCGTCCTGATCGGCGATGACCAATTCGTATTCTCCTTTGACGTCTGAGAAATAGGCGATTTGTTTGCCGTCAGGAGACCAGACAGGTGAGCGCTCTGCGGATTTGGAAGTATTGGTGATATTCCTGCCGGCTCCGTTTTCCTTGGGAACCGTAATGATTTCTCCGCGGAATTCAAAGATGGCTCTCTGTCCAGTCGGGGAAAGCTGAGGGTTTTGGAGATCGTTTCCCGAGACATTCACCCAGCGCTCTCTCGCCCAGTGAAAATCCCCGTTTACCGTGATATTCAGCTTCTGGCTTTGGCCGGTTTGAGGATTGAGCAAATGGAGGTAGCCTCCTTGTTCGTAGACGATCTCTGTCCCGTTGCCGTCCAGACTTTTGATATCAAAGTCCTTTAGGAAAGTCTCCTGCTTTTCAGTTCCCGAAGCCGGATCATAAGACCAGATATTGGCCAAGAAATCCCGCTCGGAGATGTAATAGACTTTGGCGCCCAACCAAACCGGATCGGTATGCCGCTCCATGTCGGTTTGCGGGGTCATTTTCAGAGAAAAATCCTTCAAATCAACGATCCAGATCGGCTTGGCCTGACCGCCTCGGTGATTTCTCCACTCCGGATCCCAAAAGGAAATCTGCTGATAAGCGATGTGTTTTCCATCAGGAGAGATTTCACCGTTGACAGCTCTCGGAATCGGCAAGGGTTCAGGCATTCCCCCGTTTTTGCTGACTTTGAAAAACTTGGATTCCTGTGTCGCGTGGCCTTCTCTGCCTGAGGTGAGGGTGATGGCGCTTCCGTCGGGAGTCCAACCTGTCACTAAGTCCAATCCCGGATGCCAAGTCAGGCGCTTGGGTTCCCCACCCTCGGAAGGGATCAGGTAGACGTCGATATTCCCGTCGTACTCTCCCGTAAAAGCGATGGATTTCCCGTCAGGAGAAAAGTGGGGCAGTGTTTCCTCGCCCTCATTGCTGGTGAGGCGGATCGCATTGCCTCCGGACTTGGGAACTTTCCATAGGTCATTGGCATAGACAAAGACGATTTCTGTTTGGCTTAAGGTAGGCTGACGGAGCAATTGGGTGCCTTGGCCAAAAGCTGCTCCGGTTAATCCTGAGGCCAAGAGTAGGGTTAATATTCTGTTCATAAGGTGTGTGGTAATGGTTAAAGCTAAAATAAGGGAAAGCTAGGCGAGATGCTAACCGGCAGTCAAATGCAATTGGGAATTTCCATCCGTGGAGAAATACCCACACATTTCCCGTCTCTCACAAAAAAATCGCGTTTCGTTTTCAGGTTAACTGATATCTTTAGGAGAAAGATAAGCAACTAGGAAATCCCCAATAATTGTTCATCCACATCACCCACCTCGACCGGGAAATCGATGCTTTTGTGTATGGATTGTTTGGCTTGACCGAGTAGGAAATTCGAATAGTGGAAGGGAGTTAAAAAGAGAAATCCATTTAACAGAAATCTAATCCAGTACGGAAAAGTTTGTATGACAAAATGGTACAGGCAAATGATAAAAATGTCTTCTTCTGAACCAGTATGACGAAAAAACAAACCAAACAACTATTCAGGTTACTGTTGCTGATGGGATCCGTAATCTCCATTTTTTTTGTCCCCTGGATTTTGGTAAAGGCGTGGATAACACCATTGCCAGATTCGGTTCAGGAGCAAGTGAATAAAACCATTGACTATGGATTTGATGGGATGATTGTTTATGTAGATCAAGCGGGAAAGAAACCGGAATTTTACGCTTCCGGATGGAAAAACAAGGAAAAGAAAATTCCTGCAGACCCTCACGCATTATTTAAAATAGCAAGTATTGGCAAATTATATGATGCTGTTTCCGTCACCAAACTGGTTAGTGACAAAAGAGTTTCATTGGATAAAACACTGGCTGACTATTTTCCTGAATTAATGGGAAGAATTGAAAATGCAGAAAAAATTACTTTGAGAATGATGCTGCAGCACAGAAGTGGTATTCCCAATTTTACCGACACTCCAAATTATTGGACTGACCCACCGAAAAACAGTAAAGAAGCACTTGAACGAGTCCTTGATTTACCTGCTGATTTTGAACCTGGCAAAAAATACAACTATTCAAACACAAATTATTTATTGATTTCCGACCTCATCGAAAAAGTCGTGGGCTATAGTAAATTCCAATACATTCAGGAGGAAATTCTTATCCCACTTGAACTGAAAAACACCTTCGGTTCGATGAATCAAGTAGATATGGAACATGTGATGAGTGGCTATCATGTGGGAGTTGACCAAGACCTCAAGACGGCTGACTATGGTTCCATGTTGGCAACAGCAGAGGATGTGGGTATTTTTTTAAGGGCATTAAACGACGGATCGTTGTTTAATAAAGGGGAACAGGAAATCTATACTTCCATTTACGATTATAATCATACGGGATTAATCGCTGGTTACCAGAGTATAGCCAACTATCATAAAGACATTGATGCAGTTGTTATCCAATTTACAAATACGACTGACTTTGAAGGTTACAACTGGAATCTATCAGAAATCGCATATAATCGCATAGTGAAGATTTTAAGAAGTAAAAAAGGCTCATAAAGCTGGATCTTCGCCAGAATCCCTTTTTTAAGAATCCATAGCCCTCCAGCTACCCCGATCGGGGAGAGTTTATTTATGGCCAGTCCTTCAAACTTTTGACTAGCAAACAGGCTTTTGGCAATTCCAAAAGGATATTATTCTTGCCTCTAAGCAAAAAATAATACCGAACTAGATTCCAACAGAATCTAGTTCGGCATTACTAAATTTTAAGCAGGATTCTACTTTTTGACTTTAGCCTTTTTTTCTAAAGCAAGTTTGTCTTTTTCAACTTTTTTCACCGCCAGGACAACTTTCTTATCCTGTTTCTTTACCTCTTTCTCAAGTTGACTTGAAATTTTCTTAGAAACTTTGTCCACCATCTTCTCTGTCTTTTTCGATGGTTTAGCAATTTTTAGCTTTTCAAGAGCGCCGCCTATTGCTTCAATGACCGTATGGGCGATCTCATTCTTTTTCAATTTTTTCATAGAGACCATTTTAAGTTCAGTTTTGATCTAGCTTAAAAGTACATGGTCTTATCAAAATAATACTAATATTTAATGTTATCATTTTGATTGCATTGTTTCAATTTTGCGTACAGTTCTTTTGTTTGCCTTGATTTTAAAAGGCTTGTCACTTTTCACAAATCCTATTTGTAACTAGAACGATGTCCCAAAATGGTGGACCGTTCCCCTCTCTCGGCGTAGACTATTGCCTATCAGTGTTGAAGTTCTTTGGACGCTGGGCGTAGTTGCACCTACACCTTTACATAAATCCAAATTTGTAATTTGCTAAAGGCAATTTAATGATGGTGATTACGATCAATTCAATTGCTCCCGGCAACTGTACGGGATTTGTAAGGATATTTGGCTAGGGAGCAGAATTGTAGATTGTTGTGCATTTTTGTAACCTGTATCTGTTGCCCGATGAGGGTTTTACCTTTAGTGCGATTCCACCCAAATTCAAGGGGGTGAGTACATTTTCTGCAAGAGCGCGATGGCTAAAATGGCCAAAAATAAGTAGCTAAGATCAACGAAACGCCGACATCGGCTTGAAAGGCTTTACGGGAATAAGACTTAAAGTGCTAAGAAAATAACACTATGAACTCAAGTAACTTGACTATTGAGAGAATTTTTGATGTCGAATTAGAACAGGTCTGGCGATGCTGGCATGATCCGAACTATATCGAGAAATGGTATGGTTCAGATCCAGAAGGACATGTACACAGCATTGATATGGATTTTAGGGTAGGAGGCCTTTACAGGATCACATTCTCCGATTCCGACCATGCCGAACATACCAGTATGGGGCAGCACCTAGTCATTGATCCCTACCATACCATCCAGATGACAATGGAGTGGACAAATGAACCGGGGCAAGTTTCGATGCTGAACCTCGACTTTATCGATTTGAAGGGTAAAACCAAAATGATATTTAGCCAAAATGGTATTCCCCAATCAACAATCCATAATTATGGGAATGGATGGAGGAGTACCTTTGATAAAATCGAAAAATTACTGGAGGAGTTGAAAAAAGCAGAATGATGGGCTCCCATTGAGCAACGGTAAGCCCTACCATACTCGATTTTAGCTTATTTGGCCGGCAATCCCCATTTTTCTACCAGTTCTTCATTCAATCCGCCTTCTTTGGGATTCGGCTTTCCTGTTCCGGTGGTGATCAGGCTTTGCAGACTTCCCAGAATGTAGCTGGTCCAAGCGTCTTGGCAGACTTCGAAGCATTCGTATTCCGGAACCAGTCCCTTGTGGGTAAATTTCACTTTTGTCTTGCCGTTTATAGTGGAAATGTCAAAAATGAGTTGGGTATTAATCCATTCGGTCTTGTCTTCGATGAAATTGAATTCATTGTCAATTACCAGATAGACTAGCCTTTTGTCAGGTATGCTTTCTATGAGTTTGATTTTACACAAGTGCACGTCCTTGTAATGATAAAAAAAGGTTTCATTGAGTTGGTCGGTGCTGCCTTCGATCTGGTCTGACCACCATCCGCGAAAATTGGTGATGGCTTGAAATACAGCGGCAGGGCTGTTGCTTACTTCAAAGCTGACAGTAAAATCTGGCGTTTCCATAATCGGCGTTCGGTTTGTTTAAATTGGTTCGTACAATCAGAAAAAGATTGGGATGCGACTTTAGTCAATAGCTGATTTTACATTCCCTGATTTCATTTTCAATTGCTTACCGGCACTTCAAGAGTTAATCATGGGCCTTAACTTTTGTTCCAAGTATTGTGTCCAGGCTGGGGCACAGGCGCCATAGCACTCGGATTCGGGGCTCAGTCCTTTATGGGTAAAGATTAGCTGAGTTTCGTCTCCCTTAATAGAAATCTCAAAGACCACTTTGGTTCCAGTCCACTCCGTCTTATGTTCGAGAAAATCGAGCTTGCTGTCCGTTACCAGCCAAACCACCTTTTTATTCGGAATGACCTCAATTAGCTTGTGCTTGCTATAGTGAATGCCGTCTCCGGTCCGAAAGCTGAATTCGTCGTGCAGGTTTTTAGAATTGCCTTCGAATTTTTCGGAATAAAATCCAGACCACCATGTGCGTACATCGGTGATCGCCTTAAAGACTTCCTCGGGGGATTGATTGGAAAGCAGGGTAAGGCTAAAATCTGATTTTTCCATCTTTGAAGAGATTAGGTTCATATTTGGAAATGCCACACAGACAAAGTTATAGACAGGATAGCTAGAAAGGGTGGTGTGAAATGGACTTTCTAACGGGTTGATTTGGAAATGGTTGATTGATATATTTGGTAAAAAGCCTTTTTTAAAAAAATGATAGCCTTAAGCTGGTTTCGCTCCCAAGATGCGAGATTCTCCGAATCAAGCCTGCCTGCTGCAGGCAGATCCAAGACAGGCAATGTGACCTTCTTAAAACAAATTTTAATCACATGAAACATCTTACTATCCTGGTGCCGGAAGGGGAGAATAATCTGAGCAGTATTGTTGGCGCTTACAAGATATTCACCCGGGCAAATTCCTTTTGGAAAGGAAGAGGCCACGAGGAAATATTCAAGATACAACTCGCCGGAACCTCCAGAGAGGTCGAATTCCACGATGGCCTCTTTTCTGCGAAGCCTCACACGGAAATTTCCGCGATCTCAGAAACCGATCTCATCATCATTCCATCCCTAAACCATAATTTTCAGAAAGCAGTAGACGCAAATCGCGAAATGATTGAGTGGATCGAATGGCAGCATAGCAAGGGGGCTGAGGTAGCGAGCATCTGCACCGGAGCATTTTTGTTAGCTTCGTCAGGGCTTCTCGACGGCAAAAGCTGCTCTACGCATTTTGCATTTGCTGATACCTTCAGGGCCATGTTTCCCCAAGTGAAGCTGCAAACTGATCTATTGATAACAGATGAAAACGGCATTTATACCAATGGGGGAGCCTATTCTTTCCTGAATTTGATCCTCTATTTGATTGAAAAATATTACGACAGGAAGACGGCGATCTTTTGCTCCAAAGTATTTCAGATAGAAATTGACAGGCACAGCCAATCAACATTTATCATCTTCAATGGCCAGAAGACGCATGGTGATGAGGTAGTCATCCAGGCCCAAAACTTCATGGAGAGCAATCTGGAAGAAAAGATATCAATGGCGGATCTTTCGAGCAGATTTGCTGTGGGTAGAAGGAATTTTGACCGGAGATTCGTCAAGGCAACCGGCAATACCCCGGTAGAGTACATGCAACGGGTTAGGACTGAAGCTGCTAAAAAAGCCTTCGAAACAAGCCGTAAAACCGTAAGGGAAGTCATGTACGAAGTTGGCTATTCGGATGAAAAGGCATTCCGTGAGGTGTTTAGAAGGATCACCGGAATGTCACCACTGGAATACCGGAGCCGGTTTAATAAAGAAGCGGAAGTTTAATAAGAAGGGTTATCTGTGACTTGGACCGACTCTGATTAGAATTTTTTGCCAGGACGGGCAAATCCAATTGGACTATCAACCCCAGACTCTAGAAATCCGGAGTGAGGGGAGTAAATGAAAATTTTGAAATAGGATAAAACCAAAAAAGCCACTCTTTCGGGTGGCTTTTTCTATGCATTTGACTTTTTGATTAAGCTTTGAATATCGAGAAATCGAAAGTCTCCAAAAACTTCGTGGTGAAGTTTCCTTCTTTGAACTGCTCGTTTTCCAACAAGGCAATATGGAAAGGAATGGTGGTCTTGATCCCGTCAATGACGAATTCTTCCAAAGCCCGCTTCATTCTCACGATCACTTCTTCTCTGGACTGGCCGCTTACGATAAGTTTGGCAATCATCGAATCGTAGTTTGGAGGAATGACATACCCTGCATACACATGGGAATCAACTCTGACTCCACGCCCACCTGGAATATGCAGATTGAGGATTTTTCCCGGACTTGGTCTGAAGCCGTGAGCGACATCCTCGGCGTTGATTCTGCATTCCATTGCAAATAGCTTAGGGAAGTAATTTCGTCCTGAGATTGTCTCACCTGCTGCTACTTTGATCTGTTCTTTGATCAAATCAAAATCAGTCACTTCTTCGGTAATCGGATGCTCTACCTGGATTCTGGTATTCATTTCCATAAAGTAGAAGTTGCGGTCCTTGTCAACCAGGAATTCAATGGTACCTGCACCTTCATAGGCAATGGCCTCAGCGCCTTTGATAGCAGCTTTGCCCATCGCATCCCGAAGTTCGTCGGTAATAAATGGGGAAGGTGTTTCTTCCACCAATTTTTGGTGTCTTCTTTGGATGGAACAATCTCTTTCGGAAAGGTGGCATGCCTTACCTGTTCGATCACCGACAATCTGAATCTCGATGTGGCGAGGCTCTTCTACGAATTTTTCAAGGTAAAGTCCGTCGTTTCCAAACGCCGCACTGGATTCCATTTTAGCGTCGTCCCAAGCTTTTTTGAATTCCTTATCTTCCTTCACAATCCGCATTCCACGACCGCCACCACCGGCAGTAGCTTTTAGAATGACAGGATAGCCCATCTCATTGGCGATTTTCAGCCCTTGTTCGATAGAATCGACCAGACCATCGGAACCAGGAATAGTTGGTACGCCTGCAGCTTTCATGGTTGCTTTAGCCGTTGCTTTGTCACCCATCTTGGCGATCATGTCCGGTGAAGCTCCGATGAATTTGATGCCGTATTCTTCACAGATTCTGGAAAACTCTGCATTCTCAGAAAGGAAGCCATAGCCCGGGTGAATGGCATCCGCATTGGTGATTTCGGCTGCGGCAATGATTCTTGGAATGTTCAAGTAGGATTCCCGGCTGGGAGCCGGCCCGATGCAGACAGCTTCATCGGCAAAACGTACGTGCAAACTGTCCTTGTCCGCGGTGGAATATACTGCTACGGTTTTGATCCCCATCTCTTTACAGGTCCGGATCACACGAAGCGCAATTTCTCCTCGGTTTGCAATCAATATTTTCTTAAACACGGTCTTGTTTTGTTTAGTGAAAAAATCAACCAGCTGGATCTACTAGGAACAAAGGCTGGTCGTATTCTACCGGAGTAGCATTGGAAACGAGGATTTTTACGATTTTGCCTGAAACCTCAGATTCAATTTCATTGAAAAGCTTCATCGCTTCAATGATGCAAACGGTTTGACCTGCTTTCACAGAAGCTCCTTCGCTTACAAAGGCCGGAGATTCTGGATTCGGGGTCAGGTAGAAAGTACCGATCATAGGTGATTTGATCTCCACCAGATTGGAGGGGGCAGGAGCTGGGGCAGGAGCAGCAACTGGTGCTACGGGTGCCGGTGCAGCTGCTACAGGTGCCGGCGCAGCAGGAGCGGCAGTATGAATTACCTGGGGACCTTCTGCGTATTTTTTGATGGAAAGTTCGAATTCCTCGGTCTTGATTTTGACCTCTGCCAGGCCGGAATTGGAGATGTAGTCGATCAATTCCTGGATCTCTTTAGCTTTCATAGGGTTCTTTTTTTGTGCAATGTCTTGAGACATCTTGATTTGGGTTAAAAACAGAAAAGCTGCATAATTTAAGCAAATCGTGCAGCTATTAATATTTATTTCACTCTTTCTGAATACGATCCGTCTCGGGTGTCCACCTTGATCATAATGTCCTGATCTACAAAAAGCGGAACCATCACAGTCGCACCGGTCTCTACGGTAGCAGGCTTGAGGGCGTTGGTAGCTGTATCGCCTTTGATTCCCGGTTCAGTGTATGTGATCATCAGCTCAACAAACGGAGGCAATTCAACGGAGAGTGGAGTTTCATGCTCTGCATGGACCAGGATATCTACCATTTGCCCGTCTTTCAGCAGGTTTGGTCTTTCGATCAGTCTTTCTTCCAAAGACATCTGCTCGAAAGAATCGGTATCCATGAAGTTGTAGCCCATGTCATCCTTGTAAAGAAACTGATGAGGTCTTTTTTCAACTCTTGCTGTGGTAACTTTCTCACCTGCGTTAAAGGTCTTTTCCAAAGTCTTGCCTGTTCTGAGGCTTTTCATTTTGGTTCGGACGAAAGCTGCTCCTTTTCCTGGTTTTACGTGCTGGAATTCGACAATTGAATAGATGTCATTGTTCATTTCCAGACAAAGTCCATTCTTAAAATCTGCAGTACTTGCCATAATTGTTATTTATATACTTTTTGATTATTTCGGATCGTATCCCCACTTCAGAAAAATCGAACCCCAGGTGAATCCACCGCCAAAGGCCGCCAGGATCAGGTTATCGCCTTTTTTCAGCTTGCTTTCATATTCCCAAAGGCAAAGCGGAATGGTTGCCGCAGTGGTGTTGCCATATCGCTCGATGTTCATCATGACCTTATCTGGTCCGACTCCCATCCGGTTTGCAGTCGCATCTATGATTCGTTTGTTCGCCTGGTGTGGTACCAGCCAGGCAATGTCATCTCCGGTCAAACCGTTTCTTTCCATCACCTGGGCACTTACATCTGCCATATTGGTCACAGCAAATTTGAAAACCGTGGAACCTTCCTGATAAGCGAAATGCTCTCGTGCAGCCACTGTCTCTTCTGTTGCAGGCTTGCGGCTACCACCTGCTTTCATGTGAAGGTAAGGTGCTCCAGCCCCGTCTGCCTTCAAAATGGCGTCCATCACGCCAAGCTCCTCGGTGGTAGGTTCAAGTAAAACTGCTCCGGCCCCATCTCCAAAAAGGATACAGGTAGTTCTGTCCTGGTAATCCACAATGGCGGACATTTTATCGGCACCGACTACGATTACTTTTTTGTGGGTTCCGGTTTGGATGAATTGTGCTCCGAGTTGAAGTGCGTATAGAAAACCGGAACAAGCAGCGCCAATGTCAAAGCTAAAGGAGTTTTTTGCACCAACCTGATCTGCGATGATATTGCCAGTAGCTGGAAAAGGCATGTCAGGAGTTACTGTTGCACAGATGATCAGATCGATATCAAGGGGATCAGTTCCTGTTTTTTCCAAAAGGCCTTTTACTGCACCGGTTCCCATGACAGAAGTTCCCTGGTTTTCACCTTTTAGGATCCTTCTTTCCTTGATTCCGGTTCGGGACATGATCCATTCGTCATTGGTTTCGACAAGCTTTTCAAGTTCCTTGTTTGTCAGCCGGTATTCAGGGACGTATCCTTGGATCCCGGTGATCATGGCTCTGATTTTGTCCATTTTGATAGGTTTAATAGAGAGAATTTCCGTGAAAATTTCTCAAACTGGGTTGTTCATTTTTCAGGAATTTCCTGAGCAGGGTCAAAAATAGTACAATGCCTTCTGACCACCAAAACCAAAGCGTCCTTTGGACTTCAAGTGGTTGCAAGTCAGCTGTTTTCAGTTTGGAGAAACAAAAAATCCATTCCTGGTAGGGAATGGATTTGATGATGTCAGATTCAGAAAGCTATTAAGCTTTAATTTCTTTTTCGATGATTACTTGTCCTTTGTAGTACAATTTACCATCAAGCCAGAAAGCTCTGTGAGGCAAGTGCATTTCGCCGGTAGTTGGGCATTTCGCCATTCCCGGAGCTTCCAGTTTATAATGAGTTCTTCTTTTATCTCTTCTGGTTTTCGAAATTTTGCGTTTAGGATGTGCCATTTTAAGCGTGGTTTATGATTGTTCTTTGTTTTTTAACTTCATTAATTGTTCCCATCGTGGATCGACGGGTTTGGTTTCTTCCTCAGCAGCTGGACTTTCATCTTCCGCTTCGACTTCAGGTTCATTATCGATGTACACGTACCCTCCTTCTACCTCCAAGTCTTCGTCATCCAGCTCATTTCTGTAATCCGGATGGATTTTTTTGGCAGGCAAAGCAAGCAGAATGAATTCATAAATCAGCTGAGCCACATTGATAGTAGGGGTGTCCCTGGTGATCATGATGACATTCTCATCTATTTCCTTTTCCTCCGTCCCGTATTTGTAGATCATCTTTTCGGTAAAATCCAAAGGGTGATCAAATACTTCCAGGCTTCGGTCACAGGTCAACTGCACGGTACCTTTAATATGGAAATTGAGCTCAATTACATTGGCTCCTTTGTCCATGATGACCCTTGTGGTCAAACGGCCTTTCTCGACAATTTCGTTGTCTTCAAAGTTTTGGAAAAATGACTCTCCAATTTCAAAGTCAATTTCGTGTTTTCCTTCTTTGAACTTAATTACCTCAATATCAAAGCTTTTCCAGAATTTCACGATTCGTCCTCCCGATTTAAGACCGCAAATGTAGGTAATAATTTAAAATAGCTAAAACAGAACCTGAAATAATATTTGGTTTGAGCCGCTTTTTTTAAATAAAAATCGCTCAGGCTTCGACTTCTTCCGTTTCGTGCAGGTTGATAATGTCAGAAGCCAAATGCAATGCTGCCCTCATGGAACCTTCATCTGCCAGGTTTTTGCCTGCAATATTATACGCCGTACCATGGTCAGGGGAAGTTCGAATGACCGGCAATCCAGCCGTAAAATTGACACCTGAACTGAATGCAATCGACTTGAACGGAATCAATCCCTGATCGTGGTACATTGCCAAAACACCGTCGAATTTCTGCTGGTGCATCATGCCGAAAAATCCATCAGCAGGGTAGGGGCCAAAGACATATTTGTTTTGGTCTTTCAGTTCCCGGATAGCTGGTTTGATGATTTTCTCCTCTTCTTCACCCAAAAGTCCGTCTTCACCTGCATGAGGGTTCAGTCCAAGGATTGCGATTTTTGGTTTGTGGATCCCGAAATCCTCCTCGAGGCTTTTCAAAAAGATATTGGCTTTTTGTTGAATTCGCTCCTTGGTGATCGCTTGGGATACTTTCGCCAATGGCAGGTGGCCTGTCACCAGTCCAACTCGTAAAGAATCATCCACCATCATCATCAGACTGTCTTTTGCACCGACAGCTTGGGTGATAAATTCAGTGTGACCGATGAAGTGAAGATCTTCTGAATTGAGGTTGTTTTTATTCAAAGGAGCTGTGACCAAGCCCTGGATTTTGCCTTCTTTCAAATCATTGACAGCAGCTTTGAGTGCTTCCAAAGCCATTTTTCCAGCCTCAAGGGTTTCCACACCCGGAATTACTTCTGGGCATTCTTCCATCACATTGATCACATTGATTTTCCGGTGCTGGATTTCATCCAAATTCCGGATTTGAACAAAGTTGAAATCCTCCAGACTCATAAGCTTCCGGTAAAAAGTCAACACCTTGCCATGTCCATAGATCAGCGGTGTGTAAGTTTTATAGACGCGGTTGTCGGCCAAAGCTTTCAGGGTCACTTCCACACCGATTCCATTGATATCCCCTATGCTGATTCCCAGGATAGGCCTTTGTTTTTTCGCGTTCATGTTTTGATCTGCTGAAAATTGAGTCAGGACAAATTTCCCCGACCTTTTGGAATATTCCCTTATTTTTAGGCCTGCAATTTATAAAAATTTATCAGAGGCGAAGGATGGAAAAAGTCAAACCTAAAAAGCATCTTGGACAGCATTTCCTGACCGATTTGAGCATTGCCGAGCGGATTGCCCAGGCTGTCAAAGGTCATGGAGGTGTTAATAAGGTGCTCGAAATCGGCCCGGGAATGGGGGTTTTGACTGATTTTCTCCTGAAAAATCCTCAGGAACTCTACCTGATAGAAATTGACCGGGAAAGCATCGCCTACCTACATAAGAAATATCCCGAGTTAGGGGATAGGATTATCGAAGGTGACTATCTGAAATATGATGCAGCCAGAGTCCTTCCTGAGCAATATGCGATTGCCGGGAATTTTCCCTACAATATTTCTTCCCAGATTTTCTTTAAAGTACTGGAAGAAAAAAACCGTGTGACCGAGGTGGTTTGTATGCTGCAAAAAGAAGTGGCTCAACGGATCGCTTCGCCGAAAGGAAATAAGGATTATGGAATTTTATCGGTTCTCTTGCAGGCATGGTATGATATCGAATACCTTTTTACTGTTCCGCCGGGAGTGTTTAATCCTCCTCCGAAAGTGAATTCGGGTGTCATTCGCCTGACTCGGAATTCGGTAGAAAAATTGGATTGTGATGAGAAGCTTTTTTTCAAAGTAGTAAAAGGAGGTTTCGGAAACCGGCGCAAAACGCTCCGGAATTCTCTGAAATCCTTTGAACTTTCGGAAGAATTCAAAGCCAATCCAATCCTGGACAAGCGTGCTGAGCAACTGGGTGTGGAGGATTTTGTGTTTTTGACCCAACAAATCGAAAAAGGTCGTGGAGCCAATTAAGCAGTTTGAGCTTTCGAAAGAATACCTGGAAAGTCTCCAATTGGGGATTGAACTGGAAAACGCTGACTTTATCCGGGAGTCCCTGGATGGAGTCAATGTAGCGGATATTGCCGCTATCCTCGATGAGCTCAGTATGCCGGATTCGGTTTATGTTTTACGGCTATTGGAAAAGCAGCTTGCTGCGGACATTCTGATCGAACTTGATGAAGCCACCCTTTCAAAGGTTTTAAAGGAGTTTGAAAACGCCGAAATCGCCGTCTGGATTGAGCTGATGGACTCCGATGACGGAGCGGATATTCTGAATCTGCTTTCTGAAAAAGACCGGGAAGAGGTTATTGCCGATTTTCAGGATCGGGTCAAGTCGGAGCAGATTCTCGAACTTTTGCGATACGAGGAAGATACCGCGGGTGGTATCATGGCCAAGGAATTTATCCGGGCCAACAAAAACTGGAATGTAATCCAGACCATCAATGAGATCCGTCGTCAGGCCGAAAACGTCGAGAAGATTTATTCCATTTATGTTGTCAACAACCGGCAACAGCTGTTGGGAAGAGTTTCGCTGAAAAAGATCATTTTGGCAGCTTCCGACACCCGGATCGAAGATATCTATGATGAAGATGTGATATCTGTTCCAATACATATGGATCAGGAGGAAGTGGCATCTGTCATGCGAAAGTATGATTTGGAATCTGTGCCGGTCATCAATGCCAAAAACAAACTGGTGGGTAGAATCACGGTCGATGACATTTTGGACGTCGTGCAGGAAGAGGCCGATGAAGATATCCAGGCCATGTCCGGTATATCTGACCAAGTTGATGAGGATGACAGCATATACAAACTGACCAGAGCACGGCTTCCCTGGTTGATGATTGGGATAATCGGAGGACTTTTGGGAGCAGGATTTATCGGTTTTTTCGAAGAAGGACTGGCCAAAGTGACTGCCTTGGCATTTTTTATTCCTTTGATCACCGCAACTGGTGGAAATGTAGGGATTCAATCTTCCACACTTGTAGTACAGTCTTTGGCTAATAAATCAGCCTTTGACAGCAGTCTTTCCCAACGATTTGTCAAGGGACTTTTGGTAGCGATTATCAATGGGCTGGTACTTGCGCTTTTTGTATTTGGGATGGTGGTTCTGGTGTATGGGAATGAGGTCAAGTTTGCATTGGTGGTTTCTATTGCCCTCTTTTCTGTGGTGCTTTTGGCTTCCTTTATGGGGACTTTCACCCCAATCGTTTTGGATAAATTCGGGATAAACCCCGCCTTAGCCTCCGGACCTTTTATTACCACTGCCAATGACCTTCTTGGTCTTGCAGTTTATTTTTTGGTTGCAATGTCTTTATTGAGTCTTTAAGAAAAATGAAAATTCTGATTATTGATGAGATGCACCCGAGCATTGTGGAAATGCTGGAAATGGATGGGCATCAGGTTACCTATTCACCAAAAATCACCCGTTCTGAAATATTGGAGCAGGTGGCGGCATATGACGGACTCATTATCCGATCCAAGACACCAATGGACCGTGAACTCCTTGAAAAGGCCATCAATCTCAAATTCATTGGTCGGGCCGGTGCGGGATTAGATCAGATTGACCTGGATTATCTGGTGGAACGAAGAGTTAAACTTTTCCATGCAGCAAAAGGAAACCGGGATGCGGTAGCCGAACATGCTGTCGGTGGACTGCTTGCCTTATTCAACAATATCATCAAAGCGGATGGGGAAGTCAGAAAGGGCATCTGGGACCGGGAAGGAAACCGCGGCCACGAACTCATGGGCAAAACCGTGGGAATCATGGGCTATGGCAATATGGGTAAATCATTTGCAAAGCGCCTTTCCGGATTTGGAGTCAAAGTTTTGGCCTATGACAAATACAAACTGGAGTTTGGAAATGAGCTGGTACAGGAAGTGATGTGGGAAAAAGTCAAAGTCGAAGCTGATATCCTGAGTATCCATGTGCCGCTTACTCCGGAAACACGGAATTTCTTCACGCTTGACGAACTCGAGAGTTTTGCAAAACCGTTTTGGCTGATCAATACTGCCAGGGGAGAAGTGATCAGTTTTGCGACTTTGAATGCCGCGCTTGACAGGGGCATTCTTCGCGGAGCGGTGCTCGATGTGATGGAAAACGAGAAGTTTCAGAAGTTTTCTCCCGAGCAAAAAACTGAATTTGAAAAGTTGGCAGCAAGGTCGAATGTGATTTTCTCACCACATGTAGCAGGCTGGACTTTTGAGTCTTATGAGAAAATCAATAAGGTGCTGGTAAAGAAAATTAAAAAGGCTTTTGAGGATTGAAATCCTCATTTTCGAATAGCGGTGTCAAATAGTAAAGACTTGCTAAGTCAAAAAGCTTTCCTATCTTTGCCTATCATATAAAGGCAAAAGTAAAGTAACGGTCTCCACCACGTGACCGTTACTTTGTTTTTTGTGCCTTTCGAAACGCGTAAAATTATGTCAAAATTACAATACTACACCGAGGAAGGACTGAAGAGGTTGAAGGACGAACTTCAGGAATTGAAGACTAAAGGAAGAACGGATATCGCCCGTCAGATAGCAGAGGCACGTGATAAAGGTGACCTGAGTGAGAATGCAGAGTACGATGCTGCCAAGGATGCTCAAGGTCTTTTGGAGCTTAAAATCGCCAAGCTGGAAGCTGTTGTTGGCAATGCCCGGGTTTTGGATAATTCCCAAATGGACACCTCTAAAGTCGGCATTCTAAGCACTGTAAAAATCAAAAATGTGAAAAACGGGATGACCGTAAGCTATAAGTTGGTTTCCGAAGAAGAAGCAGATCTGAAAGCAGGAAAGATCTCGCTGGCTTCTCCTTTTGGAAAAGGATTGGTGGGAAAAGTCATCGGCGATATTGCCGAGATCAATGCGCCTGCCGGCAAATTGGAGTTCGAAATCTTAGACATCACTTATTAAAACTTATCCCGGACTTTCCGGGATTTTTTTTGGCACCATGGCAAGCATCTTCACCAAAATCATTAACAGAGAAATCCCGGCCCACATTGTAGCCGAGGACGAAAATTCCATTGCGTTCCTGGATATCATGCCTTTGGTTAAAGGACACGTTCTTGTGGTTCCAAAGAAGGAAGTGGACTACATTTTTGATATGGAGCCTGAGGCATTGGCCGAACTGAATCTTTTTGCCCAAAAAGTGGCCAAGGCGATGGACAAAACCATCAAATGCACCCGGATTGGTGTGGCCGTGATTGGCCTTGAGGTGCCTCATGTACATATTCATTTGGTTCCATTGCGCACGATGGATGATATTAATTTTACGAGGGCAAAGTTGAAATTGAGTCAGGAGGAATTGGCAGAGGTGGCGGAGACAATTCGGAGAGGATTCTGAGGGAGTGTGTCAGGCTGAGTCTTAAATATTCCGGGAACATACAAAAAGGAAATGACGGGGTTAACTTAGCCTTATCCTAAACAGTTTGGCCGCCTTCGTGATAGTGCACCTGCCTGTCGCTGAGTATGGTTCCG
>NZ_MUNY01000073.1 GCF_002002735.1 Algoriphagus sp. A40
GGCGGCTTCTCAATGTGAATATATCTTGAGATTATTTAGGAGTTAATTGGCTCTCATCCCTCACCACTTATTCAATAAATTTAATTGCTTGAAAGGTGATTTTTCAACTCGTTGCTAACATAGGAGAGAATTAAGAAAATTGAGGACTGTCGCCTGTGACGTTTTTGGAATTTATCCACAGAATCAAGGAGGTAATAGAACTTCATGCCCTTAATTCCCTGAATGTTTCAATATCAAATAAATAGCTTCGCTTTTATTTGATAGGAAAAGTTGATTCTTAATGCGATTTCAATGGAGACTAATTCATTTTTCGATCAATCAGAACCTTTTTTTTCAAAGACTGGTTGACAAATCGTAGTTTACGGACTCATATAAAAGTAATGTTTAACCCAAAATCTTAACAATATGGCTTTTACACTTCCCGCTTTACCTTATGCTTTTGATGCCCTGGAGCCGCATATTGATGCTCGCACCATGGAGATTCACCACGGAAAGCACCACAATGCGTACGTCACCAACCTGAACAATGCCATTGCAGGCACTGATCTGGAAGGCAAATCTCTCGAAGAACTGATGAAAGTGGCTGGCTCAAATGCTGCTGTCCGTAACAACGGTGGTGGACACTGGAATCACAGCTTTTTCTGGCAGATTCTTTCTCCAACCGGTGGAGGAGCTCCTTCAGGAGAACTGGCGGCTGCGATTGACGCAAAATTCGGTTCATTTGATGCGTTCAAAGAAACCTTCAACAAAGCCGGAGCTACCAGATTTGGTTCAGGATGGGCTTGGTTGGTCGTGACCGAAAATGGCCTTTCTGTGGCTTCGTCTCCAAATCAGGACAATCCCCTCATGGATGTAGCTGAGATCAAAGGCACACCGATCCTTGGATTGGATGTGTGGGAGCATGCCTACTATTTGCACTACCAAAACAGAAGACCTGATTATATCGGGGCATTCTGGAATCTCGTCAACTGGGATGAGGTAAGCAAGAGATTTGCTGCTGCCAAATAAGGTACAGTACTACTCAAATTTAGGTCCCCGGACATTCTTGTTTCGGGGATTTTTTATGTCCTAAACCGAATAATATACTGTACGGTAATGGTACAACGATTTTTAGCTCGATTTTTAAAAATTCCTTTTGAAGCTAATTTGGGCACATTACTGCCCTTGGCACTTCATTTTCCTATAGAGTGGTATAACGATTCTCATTAAGCCAATCTATTATTTTAAAATGAAAACTATCAACTTTCCCTTTTTTGCCTTTCTTGTCTATTTCTTGGGGGTAAGTAATCTAGCAGCAACTCCAAAAGAGGTTGCCCTGGTCTCCGGAAAAATTTCCGATCAAAAAGGCGAACCCGTTCCTTATGCCAACGTAGCCCTTGTCGACCTTGGAGGGGCATTGGTGGATGGAGCCGTATCCGATGAGAACGGAGTATTTAAGATTGAGTCCACGAAGACGGCCAAAGTCAAATTGGCGGTGTCCTCCATCGGATACCAGTCTTTTTCCTCTGAGGCATTTGATCTTTCTCCAGGTTTGATCAAAGATTTTGGCACCGTATCCATATCCGACGAAATGACTGGGTTAGATGAGGTCACTGTGAAGGCTTCACGGCCCGAAATCATCATTGAACCGGACAAAACCATCATCAATGTAGAGGGTACTGTCATGGCGGAGGGTTCAAACGCCCTGGATGTGGTGGGAAGATCCCCGGGGATCTATGTGGATCAGGAGGGAAACATCAACCTGAATGGCCGATCCGGAGCCACCGTGATGATCAACGACCGGCCGACCTACATGAGTTCGACGGATTTGGCAAACTTCCTTCGCTCCATGCCTGCAGAAAACATCAAGAGCATCGAAGTGATCAATAATCCCTCTTCCCGTTTTGATGCGGAAGGCTCTGCCGGAGTGATCAATATCCAGCTGAAAAAAAACAACGTTGATGGTGTGTTTGGAAATATCCAGGTTGGTGGCCAATACAACGGGCAATTTGCGCCAAATGCAGGGATGACACTGAACCTGAAAAAAGGGAAATTGTCTACGAATGGTACTTTAAACTACAACGAATATGCCGTTTACAATGACCTGGAAATCAACAGAAACTTTACTGTGGAAGAAGGAATTTCCAATTTCAATCAGGATTCCAGAATCACTTCCAGGTACAAAACCCCGTCATTTAACGGCTCTGCCAACTACGAAATCAATAAAAATCAAAACCTGGGACTGAACGTTCAGGCCTCTTCTTCTACTGATACCAACAACAATTCCTCATTAACAGTGGTGACCAATCCCGGCCAGGATTTCAACAACTTTATCGAGTCGACGAATGAATCAGAAGGAAAAAGAAACCGTCTGTTCACCAACCTTCACTACGATGCCAAATTGGATACTTTGGGAAGTAAAATCTCCGCTGATGTGGACTTTACCATCATGGACAATGAGAGCACCTCGCTTTTGGACAACAGCTACTGGTCAGGAAACGATGATCCCAGCGCTTCCTACACGGACAAAATCCTTACCCTGAATGACATGTATTACACCATTTTTACAGCAAAAGTAGACTTTACCAAAGCGCTGAAAGGTGGAAAAACATTCGAGACAGGATTGAAAGGCAGCTGGGTAGAATCAGACAATGACCTCGATCTAAGCAGAGCCGTAAATGAAGGTCCATTTGAGCAGGATCCCAACTCCAATCGCTTTATCTACAATGAGAATGTCTTGGCGGGCTATGCATCTTTGAAAGGCTCTTTTAATGAAAAATTAAGCTATCAGGCGGGATTGAGAGGCGAGTATTCCGATATCGTGGGTAATTCTGTGACCTTAAACCAAGTGAACAAGCAGAATTATTTCAATCTCTTCCCCAGCTTCTTTGTTCAACACAAAGTGAGTGACAAGTACCAGATCGTCTACAACGCGAACCGACGTATTACCCGGCCAAATTATCGACTGCTAAATCCATTTGTGTACTACATCGATCCTTTGACTTCCGAGCAGGGAAATCCAAATCTGAAGCCACAGTACTCTTCCAACTTTGAAATGAACCATGTGGTGAATGGGGCCTACCAGTTTACAATTGGTTATAGTGTGACAGAAGATGCCTTCATGCAAGTGTTTGTACAGGATCAGGAGGAGCGGACCACGACCACTTACACTGACAATTTTGATCAGACCAGAAATGCCAACTTCCGGGCAATCGTGCCAGTAGAAATCAAAAAGTGGTGGAGCACTTCCAACATGCTTCAGGTAAACTACAACCAATTCCAGACTCAAATCGGAGAGGATCTTTTGGACGTTGAGCAGGTTTCTTACATGGTGAGAACCCAACAAAACTTCACATTACCAAAAGGATTCAAGATGGAAGTGATGGCGATGTACTTAGGTCCACAGATCTGGGGACAGGGAATGATTCAAGGATTTGGATGGGTGGATGCCGGAGTGACCAAATCCGTAATGAAAGATAAACTTTCGATTTCCGTCAATGGTACTGACCTGTTTCGCACCCAATTGATCAGAGCAAGTATTGAATTTGCGGATATCGATACAAGTTTCCGACAGTACCGAAGCAATCAGGGTGTGAGATTCACCCTGAAATACAATTTTGCCAAGGGAGAAAGCTTCAGGGTAAAATCAGATTCCGGAAGCTCCGAGGAAAGAAATAGATTGGATTAACGAGTGAACCTCCCCAAGGTCAGGGGAGGTTTTTTTCCTCTATCTCCTTTCACCACTACGTCTGAAGCAGACACCAAAAGACCTGTTTGGTTTACAAAACCAAACAGGTCTTTTTTCATTTTTTCCGGTTCCGTGGAGGGAAGAAATCCTTATTGACAGCTTTAGTGGAAATGATAGAGGAAAATCAAAACACCGGTGAATGCCGGTTTTTTCTGGTCTTTGATCTCCAGTTTTACCTCAACTTCCGCTTTCACGGTGCCCCTTAAATTTGCTACATTTTTTAGTTTGGCCACCAGCCTGACTTCACTTTCTACGGTTACGGCCTGGGCAAATCTCAAATTTTCGATGCCGTAGTTGATCATCATTTTGAGGTTTTCGACTAGGACGATCTGTTCCCAAAGGTATGGTACAATGCTCAAAGTGAGGTATCCATGGGCGATGGTATTGCCAAAGGCCCCTTCAGCTTTGGCGCGCTCGGGATCGGTGTGGATCCATTGATGATCGTAAGTCGCATCGGCAAAAAGGTTAATCTGAGACTGGGTGATTTTGAAATATTCTGAAGCACCGAGTTCCAGTCCATTGTGCTTTTCAAAATCTTCAAAACTGCCGATTACTGTTGGGTTCATGATCAAATAGGGTTGGAGGTTGCCAAAATAGCAGAGATTATTTTGGAAATCCAAAAAGCCGGAGAGGGTCTGGGATACAATTGAGAATGCTCAAAATTCATAAAACTATACTTGAAATTGATTTAAAAAAAATAATTGAATTGAACTTAGTTTTATGAAACGAATCTCCTATTTTTCTCAAAATTTACGTCAAATACCATGCTTGCTTTCCTGTTGGGGTTCTTGTGGTTCACAGAATCCTTTGTGGCGGACGATACCTCCAAAATACTACAAGAAATTCCATATTACTCCATCCTTTCCCAAAATCAGACGCTAACGGTCAATCCTGACTTCACCTATACCCTGGTAGTCGAAAGTACACTTACTGTGAACACATCCGATGGGATCGACCATGCTTACTCCAGGCTTTTCTATGATAAATTGAACGAAGTCAAGAGTTTTGAGGTGGAGGTAACGGATATTTTGACGGGTAAATCCATCAAAAAAGCCCGATTGAAGGATATGGGTGATGCAGCGTATTACTCAAGTTCCACCGTTTTTGATGACAACCGATACAAATATTTTGAAGTGTCAGCCGCAAAATTTCCGGTTGAGGTAAAGATCAAGTCTGAGGTTTTTTCCAAGACCAACTTTTTTCTCCCCAAATGGACTCCCATTCCAAACTACCACCAAAAGGTGACTGAATCTTCCTTTACGGTTCGCTTTCCAACTGAGCTAGGATTGAAATACAAGGAACTTAATCTTAAAGGAAACAAGACTCAAGACGAGGAGTTGGGAATTACATCTATCACTTGGACCGAGAAGGATCTGCCCGTCCAACCGAAAGACTTTGATTCCGACGAGGACCCCAAGCTTTTACTTGCTCCAGTCAAGTTTGCACTTGATACTTATGTAGGTGAGATGGAAAGCTGGTCGGGACTTGCGTCCTGGCAGTCTGAGCTAAACAAAGGAAGGGACGTATTGCCCGGGGATTTCAGAGAAAAAATCTTAAGGTTGTTGGAGGGAGTAAATGATCCCTACGAGAAAATAAAGATTCTCTACACCTATCTCCAGAAGAACTTCAGGTATGTCAGCATCCAGCTCGGTATCGGTGGATGGCAGACAATGACGGCTGCTGATGTGGTCAAATATTCCTACGGGGATTGTAAGGGACTCACCAACCTGATGAAGGCAATGCTGGAAGCAGCCGGTATTCCTTCGAACTATACCTTGGTCTACGCAGGAGCCAAAGCCGATGACATCGAGGTAGATTTACCTTCGAATCAATTCAATCATGTGATTTTGCAGGTTCCTACACCTACTCAGCCAATATGGCTGGAATGTACGTCCAATCTGCTTCCCGCCGGATATTTGGGAGATTTTACAAGAGACAGACACGTATTGGTGACAAAACCAGATGGAGGCTACCTCACCAAGACTCCCGCTTATGTTTCGGAAGAGTGGAATGAGATCCGGTCCCAATCCAAGGTGGTGATAGATCCTCAGGGAAATGCAAAGATTGACACCAAGCAGCAGTTTTTCGGAAATTTTGCGACAGAGATCCTCTATGTAAAAGGGAATCTTGACGAACGTCAGCAGCGGGATTACCTCAACAGGAATTCATCGGTTTCCGGTCTGATCGTTGAAGGTTATCAATTTGATATTGTCAATAAGGATTCTCTTCCGGTTGCAGAACTCGCCTTTGACGGGTTTCTACAAAAGTTTTCACAAGCCACTGCCAAGAGGATTATTCTAAGGCCTTTTCTTGGAAAACTCGGGCCTGACCATCTCGCAAACAAGTCCCTGAAGCAGGTGGACGAATACGAAATTCAGCTCCCTGAAGCCTGGCAGCCTGATGGGAATTTCCCCCATGTATCCATGGATGAGGAAAACCTGACTGGTTTACTGGAGATTACCATGGAGGGAGATATTCTCCGGGTACGAAGGGAGATCAGTCTCAAAATTCCTGAAAAACTCGAAAAAAGCGAGGAAACAGCTTTGCTGAAAAAAATCAATACCACTTTCGATCGAACTATTCTTTTTTCAAACACAACTATCACCCAATCTCCCAATGAATAGAGCACTTCTGATTGTCATTGCAGTACTTTTGCCCCTTTTATCTTCCGGTCAATCTGTGAAAATGGGCGAGATCAGCCAGGAAGAAATGGACCTCAAAGAGGTCCCATACGAGACGGGAGCCGGAGCAGTTTATCTGGCCTCTTTTGGAGATTCCCGCATTTTCAACGGTAGTCTTGAGACGCAATATTTCCATCGCGTCAAGATTTTGACCGAAGCGGGCAAAGAGCACGCGGACATTCGAATCAGATACTTTGCAGGAACCAACAACGTGGAGAATCTGACAGGAATGAAGGCTCAGATCACCAACCTCGAGGGAGGAAAGCCTGTAGTGACTAAGCTGGACAAGAGCAATTTCTTTGACATTGATCTTGGTGATGGGCTTAAGGAGCTGCGGATTTCTTTTCCCAATGCCCAAGTGGGATCCATATTGGAATATTCCTACAAGAAGGGCGACAAGAATATTGAGTTTTTGGATGGCTGGACCTTTCAGAAGTCGGTGCCGGTAATGTATTCGGAATATCAGATCAAAATACCCGATCACCTGGAGTACAAAACTATAAGCCAAGGTGCCAATCTATATTCCCGAGCTGAGCGAAAGAGTGACTATGGCTATTTCAGCTGGATTCTCAGGGATCTTTACGGCCTCAAAGAGGAGCCATTCATGCGTAACTATAGGGACTACGTGGACCGTGTGGAATTCCAGCTTTCCCGATACAGATCCGGATCTGGTTCCGGCTCTGGCTATACGGCAGGGCCAGAATGGACCGATTTTCTCAACAACTGGGAAAAATTGGGAGATGAATTGATCGAGTACTACACCACGAAAGGATTCTATCGAACGAATCCTATCGAGCGCGAAATGCTGTCCCTCGATTTGGGTGGCGGTACTCAACTGGAGAAAGCAAAGACTGCCTACTACTACATCAGAGACAATTTTGTCAACGAAGGATCAGACTGGATCTACACGGATCAAACACTCCCCCAATTACTCAAATCAAAAAAAGGAGCGCCGGGAGAGCTTATCCTCGCCTATATGGGAATTCTTCGGTCTTTGGGGATTGAGTGCAACCCGGTGCTGATCGGGAGCAAAGGATATGGCAGAAGTGAGATCGTTCCTTTTCCTTTCCTCAGCCAGTTTGATGAAATCTTGCTGATAGCCAATTTGGATGGGCAGACTCAGTTTTTGGATTTGAGTGATCCCATGGCCCCCTTTGGGTATGTGGATCTGGACAAGCATGTCAAAGGCGGACTGCTGTTGGAGAAAAATTCCAGCAGACTGATTCCGATTGACATCAAGCATGCTTCAAATAAGCTGGTTTACTCCTCCATCAATTTGGATCCTGAGACTGGGGAATTGCTGATAGACAATACCATCAGAAACTTCTTCTATGAAGGATTGGACTATGTGCATCGGGTAAAAAACCTAGAGAATGACAATAAGCCGATGGAAGATCTGTTCAAGGAGAGCTACGAAGCATTTGAGATTCGGAATGTCAAGGTGACAGATCAGTTGGAGGAAAAAAACATGGTCAGTGTCCAATTCCAATCGGTACTGAAGGATGCTGGCGAGCAGGATCTGCTTGTCTTCAATCCTCTGCAGATTTCGGAATTTGCCAAGAATCCGTTCACTCAGGATTTTCGGGTTTTCCCGGTGGATTTTGAGTATTCGTTCAAAGAGACCTACACGGCCAATATTAATCTGCCCGAAGGATATGAATTGGACGATTATCCCACCAATGAAACCATCACGATTCCGGGAGCTCCGATCGCTTTTACCTTTTTGACAGAAAACCTCGGTGAGGTAGTCAAGATCACTGCGAAATTGGAAGTGAGGAGTCCCCTGATTCAGCCTGAAAGCTATGGAGATCTGAAATTTTTCATGGAGAGCGTAGCATCTAAGCTGGCTTCGCCTGTGATCTTGAAGAAGATAGAGAAAAGCCTATGAACAGGATTCCCCTGATTCAATTCTCCTTTATTTTTTTTGGATGTTCGCTCATGGCCTTCTCACAAGAAGGGGAGTGGGGTGTGTACTCGGAAGAAGAATTGTCCCTTGAAACGGTGCCTTTTGAACCGGAAGCCAAGGTTGTCTCGCTTTACGAAGCAGGCAGAACAGGATTGATCTGGAATGAGGAAACCTATCAAATCATGGGAATGTACACGGAGTCTCACTATCGCTACAAGGTGCTGGATGACAATGTGGGCGGTTTTGGAACGATCGTGATCCCCTACTACCATGCGGGAGACTGGAACATTGAAAGAATTTTGGAGTTGGAAGCCCAGGTGAGTTTCTTGGAAAACGGAGCCCGAAAGACCTATCCTCTTAAGAAGGAAGATATTAAGCAAATTGATTTTGGAGATGGATATGGGGAATACCGCATCATCTTTCCAAAGGTTTTCAAAGGGTCAATCTTAGAGTATCGATACATTAAAGCTGATCGGATGTACTACACACTGAAAGGCTGGGTATTTCAGGGAGAGTACCCCAAGCTCAGATCCAAATTTACGTTTGAGGTACCTGATTTCCTCCAATACCAGCTCATTGTGCCTCCGGGACGGGTGAAAGCCTCAATGAGCCATTCTGCAAAAAAAGATAGATTCAGTTGGGATTTAAAGGACTTGAGATCATTTCCGCTTGAGCCTTACATTTCCTCTCCCATGGATTACCTGGAGCGGATCGAGGGATTTCTCGCTGTCGATGCCACCCGGAGTCCTGCAACTTTATATTCCACTTGGCAGAGACTCGGGGATCAAATCATGGAATTAAAAGAATTTGGATCTTATAAAAAATCAGTTTCTTATAAAAATCTTGGCCTCAAAGAGGATTTGTTTTTAGCTGAAAGCAAGGAGGCCATTGCAAAAAGGATCTACCGCTATATTTCGGAAAATTTCACTCTGGAGCCCAGCCTCTTTGCCTATCCTTCCAAATCCCTGTCGGAACTTCTTCGAAGCAAGAAAGGAAATCATCTCGATATTCATTTGTTGTTAATTGCAGCTTTGCGCAGCTATGAGATCCATGCTGAGCCGGTTTTGGTCAATGAACTTCATCCACTCAAGAGGTCATTCTTGATTCCAAGCCCAAACATCGACCAATTTTCCTCATCCCTGGTAAAGATGAAAGTCGATAACAAAATCACCTACCTTGACGCGACAGATTCCACGCTGCCTTTCGGATTGCTTCCGCTTCGAAAACTCGTAGAAAAAGGGTTTTTACTTAGTGAGGCCAGCTCTGAGTTAATCGAATTGACCTATGATTTTGATTCCAAAACGGAATTGGAAATCAGTTTGGAGCTTGATTCTATCGGGAATCTGGCGTTTAGAGAAAGATTGAAGCTCACCGACCTAAAGGTATTGGCACTTCGGGATGCCTTGGCTGTAAATCGGGACGATGAGGCTCCTGGAGATTTGGATCCTTATAATGTGAGCTTTGAGGATCATTTTAAGGACGGGAGATTTATAGTGTCCTCCTATCACCTACCCATAAAAGAGATGGATGAATCAGTAATCCTCCTGGATCCATTTACATTTTCCTCATTTGCAGTGAACCCTTTTTTGGAACAATCCAGGGTGTATCCATTGGAATTTGGATTTCCGATTCGGGAGACCATGAATTTTGTGGTGGAGCTTCCCGAAGGATACACCCTTGATGAATATCCCGAATCAATCTCCCTTCGATCAGATTCAGGTGACATGGCTTTTGTCTTTGATGTCCGTTTTGAGAAAGAAACGTTGAAAATTGCCACCGATATCCAGATCCAAGTCAAGGAATCTATCTCAAGAGGGAGATATGGGGAGATTCGAAATTTTTTCCAAATTGTCTCCGAAAAACTTTCTGAGCCGGTCGTTGTAATCCGCGAAACTGCCCGCTGATTTTCTCAACTTTAATGAAAAAGCAAAAATGGTAAAATACCTCCATGGGTATAATTCCCACGAGCAGCAGCGCCTGATAGACCAGGCAGGTTTTCTGGCCCCTTTGATTTATAAGGATGTTGATTTTTCAGGTTGTAAAAAACTGATTGAAGTTGGAAGTGGCGTAGGCGCTCAGACGGCGGTTTTGTTGGGCCTTTTCCCGGAGTTGGAAATAACCTCTGTGGACTTTTCAGAAACTCAGTTGGCCAAAGCAATTGAAAACCTGCGGGAGTATGCAGACCGGGTCATCCTGGTCTGTCAGGACGCACATGAGCTTCTGCTCGATCAGGTATTTGATTCTGCATTTGTCTGCTGGACCCTGGAGCATGTAACAGACCCATTGCGGGTCCTGAAGCGGATGAGAGCACATCTCTCGCCCGGTGCCAAAATCCACATTACAGAGGTGTTCAATTCGACTTTTTACTGTTACCCCGATTCTCCGGCAATGGAGCATTATTACAAGGTTTATAATCAACAACAAATCGGCTTTGGGGGAAATCCAGATGTTGGTTCACAGCTTGGGAATCTGCTTTTCCAATCGGGATTTAAGGATATCAAGCTTACCCATGGCGGCTTTCACCTAGACCAAAGCCAGCCTGAGCAGCTCAAAGGATTCATTGAATTCTGGAAAATACTCATGAAAAGCGGTGCACCGGGCATGTTGGAGGCTGGGATGATTTCCCAAAGTGAAATTGAAGCAATGGAAAATGATCTTGATCGGATTCTCGCTGATGAAAATGCAGTTTTTTTCTACCAATTTGTGCAGGCAAAAGCAACGGTATAAATATTCATGAAGATAGTTCGTCTGATTTGGAGAGTGATTTGGAAAACGACCCTTTGGTTTTTGGGGATTTCAATTGGCTTGGTTATTATTTATCGTTTTCTCCCTGTTCCGATTACGCCACTGATGGTCATACGGGTTTTTGAACAGGCTTTTGATTCCGAAAAGGAAGTGCGCCTGTACAAGGACTGGGTGTCCATTTCCAATATTTCCAAAAATGCTCCTCAGGCAGTGATAGCCGCAGAAGACCAGAAGTTTTTGGATCACAAAGGGTTTGATTTTGAGGCGATGGAAAAAGCTTGGGAAAACAACAAAAAAGGCAAGCGGATCAAAGGTGCCAGTACGATTACCCAGCAGACTGTTAAGAATGTTTTCCTTTGGCCAAGCAGAAGTTATGTCCGGAAGGGGCTCGAAGCCTACTTCACGGTTTTAGTGGAGTTATTGTGGTCCAAAGAAAGAATCATCGAGGTATATCTCAATGTGATAGAAATGGGTGACGGTATTTATGGCATCGAAGCGGCATCCCAGGCTTATTACAAAAAACCAGCCCTCAAACTTAACAGGAGTCAGGCGGCTATGATTGCTGCCGTTCTGCCAAATCCCCGAAGATGGACACCTGCCCGCCCCACCGGCTATATACGTGGAAGACAAAGTTGGATCATGAGACAAATGAACAATCTCGAACCTGTTGGATTCGGTGCCTGATGCTTGGATTCTCTTTGTTAAAATGTGAATATTCCACTATTGTTGAGTAGGATTTCCATTTTTGGTGAAACAGATGGGAATTTATGTCGGATGGAATAAATAAAATCCGAATAATGTTTTAAAAATGAGGATTATCAACACGAAAAAGCAGGTTGATTTTCTCTGGGTCATTTTTTGAAAAAGTGCCTCCTACAGGCTCTGTTTTAACATTAAAAGTAGCAAGAAAAATTTATCCACATTTTCGATTATTTATCCACACTTGTCAACAAATAGTTTGTAAACTATTGAAAATCAGTAATATAATAAAGGTTTGAGAAAGCTGAAATTGTGGATAATATCAGCTAAATGCAAGAAAATCAAGGCTTAAGACATATCAAAAAGTGGATAAATTTAAATTCCAAATTTTATTCTTTTTAGGGCTCAATCCTGCTTTTGACCAATCAGCCTTTTTCGGTAAGTATTGAAAATTCTGGACTTGGATACGAAGCCCTGATACCTTCCATTTTCCACGACAGGCAGGTTCCAGGCACCGGATCTTTCAAATTTTTCCATTGCAGATTGCATATTGTCAGTAGCCAATAGGATTTCAGGTGGACTGTGCATAAGTTGACGGATGAGGACAGTTTCCTGTTTTTCATGGTCAAACATAATGTCCCTGAAGTCATCAAGGGTAATGATTCCCCGAAGGGCATCATTTTCATCGACAACAGGAAAAATGTTCCTTTTGGAGATTTTCACCAAATCGATGAGGTTTTTAAGCTGGGCATTTGGATGAATAGGCAGTAAATCCCGCTCTATTACATGTGAAATGTCTATTGTGTCAAGCAGCTCTTGATCCTTGGTTTCAGGGAGGTGCTTACCCTGATCTTTGAGCTGAAGTTTGTATAGACTGTCTTTTTGGTAATGGGAAGTGGTGATAAAGGAAATTGCTGACACAAACATCAAGGGTACAAAAAGTTCATACCCTCCTGTGATCTCGGCAATAAGGAAGATTGCCGACAAAGGGGAGTGCTGAACTCCAGCCATCAACCCACACATGGCCACCAGGGTAAAATGTGCCACAGGCAGTGGAATGTGGAAACCCAGCATGTTTTTGGAATAGGCAAACAAAAAACCCACCATTCCACCCACAAACAAGGATGGTGCGAATATCCCACCGCTTCCTCCTGAGCCGATAGTAACTGCGGCTGCCACCGGCTTGATCAGTACGATGATGCCCAAAAAGACCAATATCATCACTGGATTTTCGATGGTTGAAAAGAAAATACTGTTGTCCAGAATCTGGGAATAATTCCCTTCAATCAGGACATTCAAAGTATTATATCCCTCTCCGTAAATCGGCGGGAAAAAGAAAACCATGATCCCGAGTAGAGCACCTCCATACATGGTTCTCATCCACTGATCTCCAATATCGTCCATTATCTTTTCCGTGGCCCTTACCATTTTGCTGAAATAAAGGGATACTACCCCACAAACTATCCCCAAAAGAAGGTAGTATGGCATGTGGGCAGCTAAAAAGCTTTCTTTCAGGCTAAAGCTGAAAAGAGATTCCTCTCCGATCAGGATCATGGACGTGATCGAGCCCATCACAGATGCAATCAATAAGGGAATGAAACTTGCCGTGCTGATTTCCAATAGAATGACCTCAATCGCAAAAATCACGGCGCCGATCGGGGCACCGAAAATGGCTGAAATGGCACCGGCTGCACCACAGCCAATCAGCAGTGTTCGCTTTTTTGGATTGAGATGGACTAACCGTCCCACATTGGACCCTATCGCCGATCCGGTCACGACCATGGGCGCTTCAAGTCCAACTGAGCCCCCAAACCCCACAGTTAATGCTGAAGTAATCACCCGGCTGTAGATTTTAGCCGGGGAGATGATACTTGCTTTCTTTGAAATATTAAATAGAACGTCTGGAATGCCATGACCACCGATGTCTTTCAACACATACCTTCCCATGAGATAGGCTGCCGAAATGCCGATCAGGGGATAGATGATGTACATGAAATTTGCATATTCCTTATAAAAATCCTCCGTGAGGAAATTTTGGATTGCATGGACTGAAGTCTTGAGTATGACCGCAGCTAATCCTGAAAAAATACCAATCAGCCCGCTCAGAATGAGGATAAATGACTGATTGCTAAGGTGACGGAGCCTCCAGATCAAAAACTTCGTTATCAGATCATTTTTTGGCAAAGCTGTGGAATTTTAGCATTTGGTTTAAAAAGGGGCCAGATTCATTTACTCAACATTTCCCTGCCCTGCCATTTCTGAATCCAAAGCTAGAATGCACTTCAGGACAAGGTTTACAGCATTGATATAAAACTCAGGTTGGATATTTTCAAATTCATCCGAAGGTTTGTGGTAATCTTCGTGATCTTCTACTCCGAAATAAATGTGAGGAACTTTTTTCTCAAAAAAGGCTCCATGGTCCGATGATTTGGTCCAGTCGTCCCGGCCGGTTCCCGGAGTGTCGTGCCCAAGTCTAAGAGTAGGGTTTGATCCAACTGATGCCTTTTCCAGTATAGATTTAAATTGGGGATTATGGGAAGTGCCTGAGGCATAAAGTTCATTTTTGTCACTTCTGCTGAGCATATCCATGTTTACATTCAGCAGGATTTGGTCCAAAGGGTAAGGGAAATCCTCAACCAGGGCTTTTGCGCCTCTCAGTCCCATTTCTTCCGCATCCAAGGCCACAAACATCATACTGTGATAGGGTCTGTTTTTGGAAAAATATTCAGAGATAGCCATCAGGGCGGCCGTACCGGAGGCATTGTCATCAGCTCCGTTATAAATTGAATCTCCGGCAGCATCCGGTCTGCCAATACCCACATGGTCATAGTGTGCCGTGACAACGATTACTTTTCTTGAGCTGCTTCCGGGGATAAATGCCACCAAGTTGGCTGCGTCCTCATAATTTTTCAGATCACGGCCAGAAACAAATGAAAACCGCTGAATGAAATCCGGATATAGGGCTTGGACATTTTCATACCCAGTCAATTCATTTAGGATATATTTTCTGGCTTCCAGACTTCCGCTACTCAAAGGCTTTCTTCCGGCAAGCTCATCAGAAGAAAGAAATTCGATGTGTTTCAACAGTTTTTCAGAGTTGATACTTTGGGAAAAAGAAAAACTTGAAATGAGGATACCAAGGACTAAAAAGAGGAATTTCTTGAAATTGAATTGCATCTGGTGATCTATTGTTCGTTATGTATATTCGTAAAAATACTAGGCTTACCGTCACCACATCTGAATTTGATGAAATATATCTGCTGCGCTCTCCTTTTTTTTATTTCAATTCATATAGTTCAGGCTCAGGGATCACTTCCCCAAAGTTTTTTTGAAGGAAAATCTGTGGTAATGGTTTCGACCGATCCTGGTTCTAGACCGGTATTAAGCTGGCAACAATTGGCCGACAGTGTTCATCATCATTTGGTGGAGGCAGGAGCAGACCCGGTTGCTTATTTTGAATTGGAACAGGTGATACTTTCTGAAGCAAGACAGGCGGATTATGCCAAAGCTTTTTCTCAACGTCAGGTCAAAAACATCATCTTAGTTACCCGAAAAAAAGAAAGTCTCAGCATTCATATTGGTCCATTTAGCGAAGACGGGAAAATAATTCTCACGACCGCCCTCTATGGTATCACGGGGAAAGATTGGGATGATGCCGGTACACAATTGGCTGGATCGGGAAAGGCAACGAGGTCAAAAAACTTGTTGGTCATAGATGTGCCCGAATTCCCCCAAATCAGCAATCAGGAAACAGCCCAATCTGAACAAAAATTCCTTCCAAGAAATCCTCTTAATCTGGAAGTGTTCAAGCTGGGAATCCCTCTTGAGGGATCCTCAGCAGAATCAGGATCACTAAGCTATTTTAGGTATGATTTATTGGGCAAATCCCAGGAAGCAATATTGGCAGAGCAGGCTGCACAAAAGTTCCAGATTCAGTCGATTATGGAAAGTAATTATCCTTTTCAGATCGAATGGCTAACCGAGGCCAAAACCAATGAAGAGTTGGTTCAGGATAGAGTGCAGTTCCTATTGGTCAAAGTCGAAGGCAGGCAGGCCGATCTGATGAAAAGCATGGGACTTGAACCGATTGTTGGAGAAGAAGGCTCCAAAACCGTGGTGAAATATTACATCAAACTTATCGTAAGGGATGAATTATATCTGGGTCCAGAATGGGATGCAGATGAGGACTGGCAACTTGCATTAACCAACTTTTTGAACAATCTAAAAAAGTAAACCTCCCGGAGGAGGTTTTTACTTGACTTAGGGTTAGGGTGATTTTAGCAACTTTTACTTCAATATTAATTAAGCATTAAATTCAGGGTGAAAATTCCTACTTCCCTAAAAGAAGAAATAATATTTAGTAAATCCAATTTCTTCCAAAAAATTTTTAATCAATCATTGGTTTATTTAATTTTTCAATGATCTTTTTCATTTCAAAAAAGATTTTCATTTAGAAATGGAATCAAGGCAAGAATAATGGCCTGGCGATAATATTCATTTCGATCCACCACTCCTTGTGTGAGAATTCCTACCGATCCTCCTTGTTGTTTGGAATTGTCCTTATTGAACACCAAATCATCCGCTTTTCCCAATTCCATCCCTTCTTTTACAAGTTCTTTCACTGCTTTAGGAAGGTAAAAGGTGCCGGTTTTGGACTGACTCGTTTTTTCGTTTCGATCGAGGATATAAATCCAAGCAAAAGCAAACATCCCATATTCGTCCTCATCGAGTCCTCCTTCAATTCCAACCCAATAATTGGCTTCAGGAAATATCTCTCTGGAATTATAGGCTCTGTTTTTTGCACCCAGAAGGGTTTCCTTATCTCCCAAGGGCTGATCGGAAACTCCGGATGCAGCATTGATTCCTTCCACCAGAAAACTTTTGTTGAATGCCCGGGTAAAGGCATCTTCTGTGCTGGAAATTTTTACCGGATTTTTGCTTCCGACCAAAACAAGCAATTTGTCAGAGGGTTGGAAATTTTGTCTTCTTTTGAAATTCATAAATCAGGCCGCTGACGCTTAGGCCATGTTGGTAAATACTTGATTGACATCGTCATCTTCTTCAAGACGATCGATGAGTTTGTGAATAAGTTCTTCCTGTTCCTCTGTCAGTTCGGTTAAGGTCGTCGGAAATCGCTGGAAATCCGCCGAAATAACTTCAATTCCCCGGTCTTCCAGGGCTTTTTGCATGGAGCCAAAGTCCTCAAACTCGGTATAAGCGAAAATTTCTCCTTCATTTTCCGCTATTTCTGTTAATCCGTTGTCGATGAGTTCCAGCTCAAGGTCATCCAGGTTATAATTTGCTTTGGCAAATCGAAATACTGCTTTTCGGTCAAACATAAAACTCACTGAGCCAGAAGTGCCAAGTGCCCCACCTGCTTTGGTGAAATAAGAGCGCACATTGGCGACAGTTCGGTTGGTATTGTCTGTGGAGGTCTCTACGATAAAGGCGATGCCAAAGGGGCCATAGCCTTCATACACGATCTCTTCGTAGTCTTTTTCGTCCTTGTTGGAAGCGCGTTTGATCGCTGCTTCGATTCGGTCTTTTGGCATTTGAGCGCCTTTCGCATTCTGAATGACCGTCCTAAGCTTCGTGTTTGTATTGGGATCCGGACCTCCGGATTTTACCGCCATTACTATTTCTTTGCCCAAACGGGTAAAAACCTTGGACATTTTGTCCCAACGCTTAAACTTTCTTTCTTTTCGGAATTCAAATGCTCTTCCCATAGTTACACTGTATATTAGAGGTGGGCAAAAATAGTAAATCTTTTTACTAAGCAGAACCCCTATCCTCCTATCAAAAGGAGCAATTACAATGGAAATCAATGTTTTTGAGGCCAATCGACCTCGGATAAAAAAATCCAAATCTATATGGACTATTCAAACTATCCACCTATTCCGAATCTCCCTTCGCTGAATCTTCCTAAAGTCGTGATAGTAGGAGGTGGTTTTGCAGGACTAAAACTCGTCTTGAGTCTTCGAAACAGTGGTTTTCAGATTATTCTTTTAGATAAAAACAACTATCATCAGTTTCAGCCCCTCTTCTACCAGGTAGCTACCGCGGGACTGGAGCCGAGCGCCATCGCATTTCCTTTGCGCAAAATCTTTCATGGAGCTTCAAATATGAGTTTCAGAATGGCTGAAGCAGAAAATGTAGATGCCAAGGAGAAAAGGCTCTATACGGACATCGGGTATATCGATTATGACTATTTAGTTTTAGCAATGGGAGCGGATACCAACTACTTCGGAGCTAAGAATATTGAGTACTACTCTTCTCCAATGAAGACCGTCTCGGAGGCCCTTTACATTCGAAATAAGATCATCTCAAACTACGAACGCGCGATAACGATCCCAAAGATGGAGGATAGAAAGTCGCTCATGAATATGGTCATCGTAGGTGGAGGTCCAACAGGCGTTGAGCTGGCCGGTGCGATGGCTGAGCTCAGAAACAATGTTTTTCCGAAAGATTACCCCGAACTGAGCTTCAAAAATATGAAGGTGGTGCTCATTGAGGCAGGTCCAAAATTACTCGGGGCGATGTCTGAGCAAGCCCAGAAGCATGCTTTGAAATACTTGCAGGATTTGGGGGTTGAGGTTTTTCTTTCTACGAGAGTGCTGGACTATGATGGGAAGGTAGTCTCGCTGGCGGAGAAGGAACCTATTCAAACCCAGACTCTGCTTTGGGCTGCAGGTATCAAGCCCAACCACATTGCGGGATTCGACCCAAGCCAATTTGCCGGCAATGGCAGGATGTTGGTAAACGAATTCAACCAACTGATCGGATCAGATGGAGTTTATGTATTGGGAGACCAATGCCTTTTGCCTGAAGGGGATTTTCCAAAAGGCCATCCTCAGGTGGCTCAAGTGGCGATTCAACAGGCCAGGAACCTATCCAAGAATCTATTCAAACAAAAAAAGGGGCAGGCATTGTCACCCTTTAAATACAAAAACCACGGATCAATGGCGACAGTGGGACGCAAGCTGGCTGTTGTGGATTTACCTTTTTTCAGCTTTCAGGGTGCGCTGGCCTGGCTGACTTGGCTGTTTGTTCACCTGATGGCTATCCTCGGGGTAAAGAACAAGGTGTTCATCTTTCTGGATTGGTCATGGAATTACCTCAGTTTTGACCCAAGTTTGAGGCTTTTGATCAAGCCTAAATATGTGCGCGCTTCAGAGCGAAAAGAGTTGATCGAAGAGAAGAGCTCTCCGGATTAAGGATCCTTAACACTCGTTATTCATGCTGCATTAAACCTGATTGGGTTAGTAGGGTCTAAATCCCGAAACAAAACCAAAACAACAATGAAAAAGTGGATAATCGGAGCAGCGTTATTGGTCTTTACCAGTTTGCATGTAGCTGCCCAGCAAGAAAAAAGAGAAATGCCCAATCCTGAGGAAAGAGCAAAAAAGATGACGGATAAAATGGCTTTGGAACTGGAGCTGTCAGAAACGCAAAAAGCTCAAATCCTAGATCTAAATCTGGAGCATTCAAAAAAAAGACAAGCTGAAATGGAGCGTGAAATGGCTGAAAGAAAAGCCAGAACAGCCGAAATGAAAGCTCATCAGGATAAAATCAAGGAAGTCCTTACCGAGGAGCAGCGTGCAAAGTGGGAGGAAATCAAACTTGAACAGCGGGAGAATCGAAGATCAGGTGGTCAGGGTCATTACCGTGGGGATACGCCCAGACACAAAAGCGGGCACTAAACCAAATGAAGAAAGCCACCCAAAAGGTGGCTTTCTATATCGCAGGTGGGTCAACTAAACAGGGTACTATTGGACGTCAGGGCAAACCCAAAGGGGATAGCCTTGACATTATCCCGCGATTTGCTCTTCTACCTGGAAGAAAGATTCGTCTTTCTGAGGTAGGGAAGATGTACCCATAAGGTATTCATCCACTTTTACAGCAGCCTCTCTTCCTTCAGAAATTGCCCAGACAACCAGCGATTGGCCTCGGCGCATATCCCCTGCAAGGAAAACTTTAGAGTTTGTGCTTTGATAATTCTTTGATTTGGGAAGACTGTTTTCCATGGCTTCTACTTCGAAAGCTCTCAAAAGACCATTTTGTGCAGGTCCCATATATCCGATGGCAATAAATGCCAGGTCACAAGGTACCGTTCGTTCGGTTCCCAGAATCTCCTCAAAGGTCATCCGGCCTCCTTTTTCTTTCCATTCGATATCCACCAACGTAAGTCCGGTTACTTCACCAGCTTCATTTCCAGTGAATTCCTTGGTGAGGATTGAAAACATCCGCTCAGCACCTTCTTCGTGTGAACTGGAAGTTTTCAGAGTCATTGGCCATTCTGGCCAAGGGTTCATGAAATTTCTTTGTTTTGGAGGTTTTGGCAAAAGCTCCAGCTGGGTAATAGAGACAGCCCCGTGCCTGTTGGAAGTACCGATACAGTCACTTCCTGTATCACCGCCACCGATCACGATTACATGCTTTCCTTTAGCGGAAATCGGGTTTTCGCTTATTTCGCTACCATTTACCTGGTTCTGCTTGCCAAGGAACTCCATGGCAAAATGTACGCCTTTGAGTTTGTCTCCTTTGATGTTTAGAGATCTTGGCTGCTGTGCTCCTGTAGAAAGAACAACTGCGTCAAAATTCTTCAGAATTTCCTCCGCCTGGATCGTTTTTCCAATTTCGGTATTAGTAGAGAAAATAACCCCTTCCTCAAGCATAAGTTCAGTTCTGCGGTCGATTACCCATTTTTCGAGCTTGAAATCAGGGATACCATAGCGGAGCAAACCACCAACTTTGGCGTCTTTTTCGAATAGGGTAACTTCATGACCAGCCTGGTTCAACTGGTCAGCGGCAGCAAGGCCGGCAGGACCAGATCCTACGACTGCGACTTTCTTACCTGTTCTATTTGCCGGAGGATTTGCCTTGATCAGGCCAAGTTCGTAGGCTTTTTCGGCAATGCTCTTTTCAATCAATTCAATGGCAACAGGGTCTTTATTAATACCCAAAACGCAACTTGCCTCACAGGGAGCAGGGCAAATTCTGCCGGTAAACTCCGGAAAGTTGTTGGTGCTGCGCAAAATACTGATCGCCAGTCCCCATTCCTTGTTGAAGACTGCATCGTTAAACTCAGGTATTACATTTCCCAGTGGGCAGCCGTTATGACAAAACGGAACGCCACAATCCATGCATCTTGCAGCTTGGTGATTCAGTTTTTCGCCGGAAAATGGCTCGTATATTTCTCTGTAATCGCCGATTCTTTCGTTTGGATCCCGGCTTACAGGTGTTTCTCTTTTGAATTGGATAAATCCGTCTTTCGCTCCCATCTTACACCAATGATTTAGCTTGTTCTTGTGCTCTTTTTTGCAAAACTGCCTTGTAGTCTCTAGGAATTACCTTGATAAACTGGTCTTTGACTTTTTCCCAGTCATCCAAGAATCGTTTACCCAATCCGCTGTTGGTCAGTTTGACATGTCTTTTCAGATAGGCTTTGATAGTAGTCAGATCCTCATCTTCCAAGATGTCAAGGTCAACCATTTCAGTGTTGATTTCGGTGATGTAGTCTTTTAAAATATATGCTAAACCACCGCTCATGCCTGCAGCGAAGTTTCTTCCGATTTCACCCAGGTTGATCACGAGTCCACCAGTCATGTATTCACAACCGTGGTCTCCGATACCTTCGATGACAGTTTTTACACCTGAATTTCTAACACAGAAACGCTCACCGCCTTTTCCGTTGATGTAGGCTTCACCGGAAGTGGCGCCATAGAAGGCAACGTTTCCGATTATAATATTCTCCTCAGGGACAAATCGTGCATTTCTGCTAGGGTAGATAATCAATCTCCCTCCGGATAGTCCTTTTCCAAAGTAGTCATTGGCTTCGCCTTCCAATTCGAAATTGACGCCTTTTGCAAGGAATCCACCAAATGTCTGTCCGGCTGATCCGTTAAATTTGAAGTGAACAGTGTCCTCAGGCAATCCCACTCCTCCGTAGATTTTGGAAATCTCGTTGGAAAGCATGGCGCCCACAGATCGGTCAATATTCTTGATCTGGAAGTTGCCGGAAACAGGAATTGCTTGCTCCAAAGCCGGTGTCGCAGCTTTGATCAACTGGCGATCCAGTACTTTTTTCAGTTCGAATTCCTGGTCGATTTGCTTGTGGATACCTACGTGGTCAGGCACTTCCACTTTATGGAAGATTGGAGAAAGATCGACTTTGTCCCACTTCCAGTGGTTCAGGTGTCCGGTGGACTGAAGAACTTGGCTTTGTCCAACCATTTCATCCACAGTGCGGAATCCAAGGGATGCCATGATTTCTCTCAAATCCTGAACAAGGAATTTGAAGTAGTTAACGACATGATCCGGATCACCGGTGAAGAGTTTTCTAAGCTCAGGATCCTGAGTGGCGATACCGACAGGACAGGTGTTCAGGTGACACTTACGCATCATTATACAACCTTCAACCACAAGTGCTCCTGTAGCAATTCCCCATTCTTCTGCTCCCAAAAGGGTTGCAATCGCCAAATCACGACCTGTTCTTAGCTGACCGTCGGTCTGAAGAACCACACGGCTTCTGAGGTTATTTTTCACCAAAGTCTGGTGTGCTTCAGAAAGTCCAAGCTCCCATGGCAAACCTGCGTGACGGATGGAACTGAGTGGAGAAGCTCCTGTACCTCCATCAGCTCCTGAAATCAGGATCACATCTGCTGCAGCTTTTGCCACACCGGCAGCCACTGTTCCGACGCCTGCCTGGGAAACCAACTTCACGTTGATTCTGGCCTTTCTGTTAGCATTTTTCAAATCGAAGATCAGCTGAGCCAAATCTTCGATGGAATAGATATCGTGGTGTGGAGGCGGCGAAATCAAGCCTACTCCAGGAGTGGAGTGTCTTACCCGTCCGATCCATTCATCCACTTTGTGGCCAGGAAGCTGTCCGCCTTCACCAGGTTTGGCCCCCTGAGCCATCTTAATCTGAAGCTCAGCAGCATTAGTCAAGTAGTGGCTGGTAACCCCGAATCGACCGGATGCTACCTGTTTGATTGCAGATCGTTCCCAATCACCGTTTGGTTTTTTATCGTATCGAATCTCGTCTTCTCCACCTTCTCCGGAATTGCTTTTTGCACCGATGCGGTTCATTGCAATCGCTAAGGTCGAATGAGCCTCATGAGAGATGGAGCCAAAAGACATCGCACCAGTGGCAAATCGCCTCATGATGTTTTCTGCCGGTTCTACCTCTTCGATAGGTACGCTGATCCTTTTCTTGAATTCAAAAAGGCCTCTTAGAGTAAGCGCATCCTTTGTTTGTTCGTTGATTTTGGAAGCGAATTTTTTATAAAGCTCAAAGTCACCCAATCGGGTTGATTTTTGAAGCAAATGAATGGTCTCGGGGTTGAACATGTGTTTTTCCCCTCTTCTCTTCCACTGATAAACCCCGCCTGTTTCGAGGATTGGGCTGGTAGTTTCATAGGCTGCATGATGGCGAACCAATATTTCCTCAGCAAGTTCGTCAAATGACACCCCGCTGATTCTTGAAATAGTTCCTTTGAAGCATCTGTCGATCACATCCGGACCCAATCCTAGAGCCTCGAAAATTTGAGCTCCCTGGTATGACTGAAGTGTGGAAATACCCATTTTAGAAAGGACTTTCAAAAGGCCTTTTCCGACAGCATCCTGATAATTGGAGAATAGTGTTTTCTGGTCCTTCACCTTGGTGAGCTGACCTTTTTCAAATTGCTCCAGCAAAGATTCCAGAGCCAGGTAGGGATTGATAGCAGAGACTCCATATCCGATGGCAGTAGCAAAATGATGTACCTCACGGATATCGGCTGACTCGAGTACCAATCCTGCCCGGGTCCTTATTTTCTTTTTTACCAAATGCTGATGAACAGCTCCGATAGCAAGAAGTGAAGGGATTGGGGCAAGCTCTTCTGTACTTTTTCTGTCTGATAAAATCAGGACGTTTTTGCCTTCATGGATAGCATCTTCAGCTTCTTGACAAAGTTTGTCCAAAGCTTCCAGAAGTCTTCCAGGTTTATGGTCTGCTATAAAATGGCCATAAAGTTTCTTTGCTCTATAGCCCAAATGTTCCATTCGGGTTATTTTCTCAAGGTCTTCATTGAGAAGGACAGGCTGGGAGATATGAATCTGCTTGGTGTGCTGCGGACTTTCTTCCAGAATATTATGGCTTTCGCCGATTCTGGTGAATAGCGACATCACCAATCGCTCACGAATTGGGTCGATCGGAGGGTTACTCACCTGAGCAAAGAGTTGCTTGAAGTAGTTGGAGATATGCTGACTTTGCTTGGAGAGCACTGCCAAAGGCGTATCAGCTCCCATTGAGCCTACTGCTTCATATCCGGTGTCACCCATTGGTGCCAAAATAACTTTCAGCTCCTCAGAAGTATATCCGAAGACTGTTTGGCACTTTTTGATATTCTCAGTTGCATAAGGATGAGTGAGTTCTTCTGGGTCAGGAACGAATCGAAGTTTTGTCCGCTGTTCGTTCACCCATTTTTCATAAGGCTGGCGTCGGCAGATTTCACCTTTTACCTCTTCGTCAAAAAGCACCCGGCCTTTTTCCAAATCTGCCCAAATCATTTTTCCTGGACTGATTCTTCCTTTTTCAGTAATGGTAGCTTCCCTGATTGGTAAAGCACCAGCCTCTGAGGAAAGGACAAGGCGATTGTCTCTTGTAATAAAGTATCGAAGTGGGCGAAGTCCGTTTCGATCTAAAGTTGCACCTACAGATTTCCCATCTGTGAAAAGCAAAGCTGCCGGCCCATCCCAAGGCTCCACCAAGGAAGCATGGAATTTATAGAATGCTTTTCTATCTCGGTCCATCACCTGATTATCCTGCCAAGCTTCCGGTACCAGCATCATCATGGCATGAGGAAGGGATCTGCCGCTTAGCGTCAGCAATTCCACCATGGCGTCAAGGTTAGCCGAATCCGAATTAAGCTTATTAGTAATAGGCATCAACTTCGCAAGTTCCTCATCGGTGAAGAGCTTAGATTTCATTAGGGCCTCTTTGGATTTCATCTTGTTCAGGTTGCCCCGAATGGTGTTGATTTCTCCGTTGTGAGACAGGAATCTGAATGGCTGCGCCAATCTCCAATTTGGAAAGGTATTGGTAGAGAATCTGGAGTGTACTATGGCAAATGCCGACTCGATTCTCGGGTTTTGTAGATCCTTGTAAAATGCCAATACCTGGTCAGTTCTGAGCTGTCCTTTATATACTAAGGTAAGGCTGCTCAGACTGGCGAAATAAAAGGCGTGATTTACTCCGGGAATTTTGGTGTTAATCTCAGAGGTTGCAAAATTTCTCAGGACATAAAGCTTACGCTCCAATTCAATTCCTGTTAAACCGCCTTTATGACTTACAAAAAGCTGTTCGATGTTTGGCATCACTTCCAAAGCACCTGATCCGGGAATAGTCTCATCTACCGGAACCTCTCGGTATCCGATCAGATTGAAGCCCATTTCCTCTATCAGCTTATTGAGTAATTCTTTGGACCGCTGGTAAAGCTGTTTGTTCTTAGGAAAGAAAGTCATACCCACGCCATAATATCCCGGCTCGGGCAGATTGATTTCCGTACGTGCTGTCACGTCCTTGAGAAACTGATGGGGGACTTGAATAGAAATACCGGCACCGTCACCAGTTTTCGGGTCAGATCCCCGTCCACCTCGGTGCTCCATATTACTAAGCATGTATAAGGCATCGCTGATAGTCTCATGAGTGGGTATATTGCTCAGATCCACTACCGCACCTATACCGCAGGAGTCATGCTCAAACTCCGATCGATACAAACCTTCTTGCATTCTTATTTGATTTAATAGGTTCAAAATTTCCAAAAATTACAAAAAAAAATTCTTTTGTTAAAATTTAGGCAACAAACGCGATGTAATTATGAAGTATTATCGATAAAATTGAGCTTTATTGGATTTTTAGCAAAATTGAATTTTGGATTAAAAATTCTAATTTTTGG
>NZ_MUNY01000076.1 GCF_002002735.1 Algoriphagus sp. A40
CCTCCAACCTCCAACTTCCAACCTCCAACTTCCAACCTCCAACTTCCAACCTCCAACTTCCAACCTTAACAATTAACCCTTAACAATTAACCCTTTCCACCCCAAACATTTATATTTACCATAACAAACCCTTGACGCCTTGCTCGGAGCCGCCCTTTTAGTACTTTTCCTCTTCTTCGCCTCCCAACCTATCCTGGGCAACCTGCAGAAGGAGCACAAATGGATCAAAGCCGGATTGCTCAACCAGATGTACTGGTATCACATGTTTTTTGGACTGGTCTATTGGACCTATTCACAATTCTTTCGTTCTGATTCAATTAGCTATTTTTACAGTTATAGACATTACCAAAATTGGTTTGAAGCCTTTGAACCCGGTACTTTATTCATTGAGTGGGTAAACTTCCCACTTGTCAAATGGCTGGGCTTCAACTACGACATGATGATGTTCTTCAGTACCTGGGTGGGGTTCTGGGGCTTTGTCTACTTCTACCTCTTTATGAAGGAAAACCTGCGCTTTAATCCGAAATTCGAGGGTTGGGATGCAATCACCATCTTTATGTTTTTGCCGAATATGCACTTCTGGACTGCCTCACTCGGAAAAGGAGCTTATATCTTTGCCGGTTTGGCCATTTTGACCTACGGGCTCTCTTGGCCAGCCAAGCGGATGTGGCATATCGGAATTGGAAGTTTTATCTGCTACATGATCCGCCCTCATATCCTCTTTGCGGTATTGATTGGCATGGGGGTAGGCTTTGTTTTGGGCAGGGAAAAGGTTCCGCTCTACCAGAAGTATATGGTCGTAATATTTGCAATTGGGATGAGTGTTTTTGTCTACGAGGACCTGCTGGTATTTTTAGGCTATGATCCAAACAATGTTGTGGAGAGTTTTGAGGAAGAGTCTGCTTTAAACTCCCAGCGTCTTCAGGCGGCTGGTTCTGCAGTGGATATGGCCAATTACAGCTTGCCCATGAAGCTCTTTACGTTTTGGTTCCGGCCACTTTTTATCGACTCACCCAATGCCATAGGCCTGGTGGTTTCCATGGAGAATGCGCTGTACATCTACATGTTCAGCAGAATCGTAAATAAGGATTTTATCAAATACATAAAAGTTGCTCCAGCCATGGTAAAAATGGCAGGGGTGGTCTTTATCTCCATCTCCATCTCCATGACCTTTGTAATGTCCAATTTGGGCATCATCATCCGGCAGAAAAGCCAGATCATGTACTTTATGCTTTTTGTAATTGTAGGATTCCTGGACTGGCAAAAAACCAACAGAATAAAAAAACGTGGCGAAATCTACAATCGCATCGTCGAAGAAGAACGCCGCCGCCTCGCCGAAGTCGAATCTTAAACCTTTGAGGTTTTTCAAACCTCGAAGGTTTTCATTCCCTCTTACCACTCCTTCAACCCTTAACTTTTAACATTTAACGCTTAACAACGAACGACATCCTAGTTCATTTTTTCTCCAAGTCTAATTGGGTAGAACCTCGAAGGTTTTCATTCGCACTTACCCCCCGACAACCCGATAACCTGACAACAGGCCAAAAGGACATCCACCTTCAATCATCCAGTATCAAACCATCAATCATCCAGCATCCGAAAACCCTTAGCTCCTAACCCTAAACAATTGGCCACTAAAACAGAACAACCAGACAACGAATAGAAGTGTAAGAACCTAAAGAAGGGATGTCCTGTTCCCTGGAGAGTAAAAAAGGAACCAAATTTGGTTCCTTTTTTATTTAAAAATTTATTGATTTCCATTCACCTTCCACTTAAGATTTGCTATCACCTTGTTGGCAAACTCAAGTTTTTCTGGGAATAAGACCTTTTTCGAATTCGCACTTAGAGAAGAATCATTTCGGATTTTCACTCCAAGTTTACTTGCACCTTCTAGTTTTTGGTTGGAATTCATAGGGATAATTTTCACTTACCTAACTCCAAATCTTGGCAGACATACTCCAGTAACTTGCATGGATCCTCGTCGATAGCCTTTGCGATTAGGTAAAGTTCCGCCGCGGTAAGTTTGGTTTTTGGATTTTTTGTCAGTTGCCCAATTCTCGCGTCACTTAGCCTAGTTTTTCGTGCTACTTCAGCTTTATTAACTGATTTCTTTTGAAAAATTTCTCCCAATCTGGTCATCATGTGATATTCTTTATACTAAAGTAAAAAATCTTTAAATAAATGTAGAAAATCTTCATCCTATTTCTTGAATAATATAGAAATTCTATATATTATTGCTTAAAATCAATATGAAGGAAGATAGAAATAAAGGAGACACCCAATTCAGCGGCCTCTCTCTTCAATTGGATCAGGAGGAGACGTCTAGATTTCGAGAATCATTAATTCGGTTATTAGACCGGATAGAGGTTCAGGCAAGCGATCAGGTACAGCTAAATGACATTAAAGAAATCTTCAAGCTGTTAGAATATTTCTCAAAAGAATCATAGAACATGAAAAATCTGGTTGCATCACACTTCACTTCACAAGCCCTAAGAAATTCTGTGCAGTTGCCAGGTTGCGTGCAGACGCTAGAATTTTCATGTAATGATTTTTTGCCCACTCAATTATGGGAATTGTCTGTCTTTGACCGCCTCTTTCCCCTGAAGCCCAAGAACCCGATTTAAAACTTAACACTTTTTCTCCCGGATTGCTTCCGCGCGGACTTTGTACACTCCGACGGGACTACCACTACTAATCTGGGAGTGACGAAAGCAGCTGTCGACTGTGGTCTGTGGACCTTTGACCAAAGCATCGATAAGCCTTCCACTGCAGAGGAATTTGCGCTTATCCCATTATCCATTTCTTAACCTAAAGCTGGCCAGATCGAGGTCGGGTGGGAGAGGTCTGTCTTTTTAGAGACAAGAAGCGAGAACCAAGAACGGTATTGGCTTCGACTTCGCTCAGCCTGACACCGCACGGCAGTGGACCGTCGTCTGTGGACCGTTGACCGTTGACCAAGCCCAGCTTCTAACAACCTAAAAGCATGAAAAAAATTCTATTCACATGCTTCCTGATACAGCTATGTCTGTATGGAAGCCCACCGGTACTGAGTCAAGTTGTTCAGTCACCCGGGGCCGATCTTCTTCATAGGTTCGCCGGCCCCACCGTCTCCCCGCATTCAGGAGACACCCATCGGGGAGGGGAGACCCTCTCCGATACTTTCCTCAAGTTTAATGATGGAGCAGAAGTCTCCAGCCATCCACTGCACAGCGGTGGACCGTGGACTGTTAACAGTGGACTTAACATCCCTACAACAGCCTCAGCAGACAATCCGACAACCAAGCAAGCCAGTTTCTCCCCCTTCAGGGGGCCGGGGGGTACAACCCGACAACCGGATAACTGGACAACAGCCTCAGCAGACAACCAGACAACTCTCCCGTCTCCCCCCTCCGTCCTGATCTACGGAGAACTCATCAATCCGGATTCTCTCGGGATACTCAAGCTCAGTTACAGCGAGGTGTTTCTTTCCCAGGGCTTGGCCCTGAGGGACACCGCATTTCAGCCTGTCCTGACGCACGGGACTTTTTTTGACGGGGTCCTCGACCCCCGTGTTCAAAAATTCCAGGCTAGGATCCCGGTAAAAGAAGGTCCGGCCCTGCTCAGCATGGATATCGGGCAGCGCTCCCTGCTCAGGGATTACTTGGTCTACCCCGGCGACAGCATCAAGATCGGTGCCGACCTCCAGGACTTTGCCATCGTTTTTTCCGGGCCTCAGGCAGCTTGGTTTGAAGCCCAATATGCAGTCAAACGCGCACAGGCGGCCGCTAAGTTTGGGGCCAGCCGTACCCTGTTGGAGAATAATAAAGAAGTTCTGCTGAATAGGGAGGATAACAGATCCCGCTTGGAAGCCCAGGATACCGTGTTTGGGGCGAGGATTTCCATCTATGAGTTTGGCCATGACGGCCTCGACATAGAGCTTTCAGTCTTGTTGGACACATCCAGAACTGCGATTCCGGGCTGGACTGCCCTCCAGGCCTTCCGGGGACGGATCCCCCCGGACAGCTTCGCTCTGCTCGAATCCCAATTGCTCGGTAAATTCTACGCAAGCCATCTGGCTACATTCAGAAAATACCACTATGCCATGCCATTGGCCCTCGGCGACAGCACGGCTGCCCGCAGGGCAAAAGCGGCTATGCCGGAAGTCCTCTCCAAGCTCGATGCAGACCTTTCGGAGGTGTTGGCCAAGGGCCTCAGTCCCGGTGCAATGGACCTTGCCAGAGAAAGGAGCGTTACGGACCGGACCCTCAAGGGAAATTCGGTGGAGGTATCGGTAGCCGGAAAATTTCAAAGTCCAGTCAGAGAACGCCTCCTGCTTTCCGTCCTGACCAAACGGCTCCAGCTTGGCGGAATTGATCCCGAAGAGTGGGAGACATATGCAGCCTATCTGGAGGGCACCATGGTAGATTCCGGTTTTGAAGCACTTAAGGCTTCCTTCCAACCGGGCGTACCCCTTTCTCCGGCGGCTTTTCTGGGCTTGGATGGTGCTGAGATATCCCTCGACGAGTTCAAGGGAAAACCAGCCTTGCTCTATTTCTATTTCTCAGGTTGCACACATAGCGGCAATTATTTCCGCAATTACCTCTGGCCTTTCTATCAGGAGGTAGGAGAAGAATTGGGCCTTCAGGTCATCGCAGTCTCAGTGGACCGGGATCTGGATTTGTGGAGAGCAGAGCTGTCAGCCTACTCCAGCCCTGAAATTACCAACCTGAATCTTCCATCGGACCAATCGGAAGCATGGCTTAACCGCTACCACATCACCGGCTTTCCTCGCACAATGCTGCTTGATGGAGAAGGCAAAGTCCTTTCGCATTCTCTCAGCTCCATAGACTATGAAGATTACAAATCGCGGATCCTTTTCCTGCTCCAAACTGACCAATCCAATGCAAACAATTCAATCCTTTAACCCAATCTATCTATGCGAAAAATTTTATTCATCTGCCTTGCATTCCTCCTGACAGGTGGGGTCTGGGCACAACAAGCGGAACTCTTTCCCATCAGGGGAAAAGTGTTACAGATTGCCGATAGGAAACCCCTGCCCGGCGTCACTGTCGTACTCAAAGGAACCACCACCGGTACCGTAACCGATGCGGACGGCGTGTTTCTGATCAGCCTTCCCAAAGGAGAACATTTCCTCACTTTTAGTTTCATTGGTCTGATTTCCACTGAAGTGAAGGTGACTGTACCGACAGCAGAGCCACTGGAAATCACCATGCAGGAAGATACCAGGACACTCGCAGAAGTGACCGTAGTCTCCACCGGATTTCAGGATCTGCCGGCTGAGCGGGCCACGGGGTCTTTTTTCCAGGCGGACCAAAAACTGCTGAACAGGAAGGTAAGCACCAACATCCTGGACAGACTGGAGGACGTTTCCCCAGGCCTGATCTTCAACCGGGACAGAACTGACCTGCCTCCGGGACAAAGCATCAGCATCCGCGGTAATGCCACCCTGATGGGGGACCGCAGGCCTCTGGTGGTCGTCGACAACATGATCTACGACGGCCCGGTCGAAAACCTCAATCCCAACGATGTGGAGAGTATCACCGTCCTGCGGGACGCTGCCGCTGCCTCCATCTGGGGTGCCCGGGCCGGAAACGGGGTGATTGTCATCAAGACCAAAAAATCGGATTTTTCCCAGCCCCTTCAGCTCACATTCAATTCCAATTTCACAATGGGCCAGGCATTTGACCCCTTTTACCAGCCACAGATGGATATCTCCGATTTCGTGGATGTCGAGCAGCGTCTGTTTGGCGAGGGATATTACGAATACCTGTACGACAGCTATGACCAACGGGATGTTTCCCCGGTAGTGGAAGACCTCTATGCACACAGGGCAGGGGAGATCACTGACACAGAATTACAATCCAAAATTCAGGGATACAGAGAAAGGGATGTTCGTAGGCACCAGGCAGAATATTTCTACAGGCCCAGTTTCAACCAGCAATATTCAATGGGCCTGTCAGGTGGCACAAAAGGCTATGCCTACCTGCTTTCATTGGGCTACGACACCAACAAAGAAAGCAACCTGGAAAAAGGCAGGAACCGGCTTACACTCAATACCCGCCAGAACTGGAATTTCTGGAAGGAAAGAGCTGACTTGGAACTCGGGGCTTACCTGATTGCAAATGAATCCTCCGACGGATTCCCGGATCTGGGTGACCTCTACCCTTATGACCTATTAGCCGACGAACAGGGCAATCCTTTAACTGTGTTCAGGGACTACAACCCCAGATTCAAAGCACAGTCCATGGAATTGGGAGCCCTGGACTGGAACTATCAGCCTCTTGCTGAAATCGGCAGGTCTCCATTGGTAAGAAAAGACCGGGAAGCCAGAATCAACCTGAGACTTGGGCTAAAACTAGCCGAGGGATTTAGTCTTCAAAGCAGCTACCAGTATTGGCTTCAGAACGGCTTTCAAGAACAGATCAACGGGTTGGATTCCTACAGCGCAAGAAATTTGGTCAACCTTTACTCCAAACTTGCTATGGGAGTCAATCCCGTCTATGGAATCCCTCCTGGCGGGATCAGGGACTTTACGGATTATAGCGGCTTCAGCCATACTTGGCGAAACCAACTCAATTTCCACAAAAAGCACGTTTCTCACGAATGGAATGCATTGGCAGGATTTGAATTCAGGGATTTCCAAAACAGCGCCAACCAAAACCGGTCTTACGGCTTTGACCCCGACACCGGAATATCCCAGGCGGTGGATTATGTCAGTTTCTTTCCCCAACTCAATACCGGATGGGGGGCACAGGTCCCTTTTGGGCAAACAGCTACGGGCACCATTAACAGATATGTATCCCTTTTTGCCAATATGGGTTACATTTTCCGGGACAAGTTTCTGGTCAACGGATCGCTTCGCTCCGATGCATCTAATCTGTATGGGGTGGATACCAACCAAAAGCGGGTACCGCTCTGGTCTGCTGGCTTGGGTTGGATTCTTAGCGAGGAAGATTGGCTGGATGTCTTCTGGATTGACTTCTTAAAAGTCAAAGCAAGTCTGGGCTACAACGGCAATACCAACCCTGCTGGGACGGCCTATACCACAGGTAAGCTTTTTGGCTCCAACACCAACCCTTGGGTAGGCCAGCCCTGGATGAGTCTGCTCAATCCGCCTAACCCCCAGCTCAGATGGGAGAAAATCAGGATTGCCAATATCGGATTGGAATGGGAGCTGTCTAAAGGCCGCATGCAGGGTTCAGTAGAAGGCTATCGAAAAGAAGGGGAGGACCTGTATGGCATCCAGCCCTACTTTCCCTCCTCCGGCAACAATACGGTAAATCGCAATTACGCAAATACACTCACCCATGGGTTTGACCTAAGCCTCTCCGGTGATATCATCCGGGGTCCGGTCACCTGGACAGCTTTTTGGTTTCATTCCATGGTAAAAGAAAAAGTCACTTATTACGCCAACGAGCCCAGACCGCAGAATGTAGCTTCCTATTCTTCCGGAAGGTCGGGTACCTTGCCCGAACCGGTAGAAGGTTTTCCTCTGTACAGTATATTCAGTTATCCTTTCGCAGGTTTGGATCCACAGGATGGAAGCCCAAGAGGTTATTTGGACGGAGAGCCCAGTAAGGACTATGCTGCCATACTCAACCAGACCAAACTGGAAGACCTGGAATTTCACGGATCCGCAATCCCCACGCATTTTGGAGCCATTCGCAACCAGCTCAGCTGGAAAGGTTGGGAGTTTTCGGTAAACGTGGCCTACCGTCTGGGGTATTGGTTTAGAAGGGAGTCAGTGAATTATACCTCCCTCAACAGGGGAAATATCACCCATTCCGACTATGCGCTACGATGGCAAAATCCAGGAGACGAACTCCACACTGAAATACCATCAGATCCACTGACGGTCAACGAAACCCGGACATCCTTTGAACTGGTCAACGCCAGTCGGGTAAGAAGGGGAGACCATGTCAGACTGCAGGACCTTCAACTGGCCTATACCTTCCAAAAGAATGAGCAAACCAAATTTCCATTCAGTTCCATGAGAATCTATGGCTATGCCAATAACCTTGGCATTCTCTGGAAGTCGGCAAAGGATGTGGTAGATCCAGATTACCGAAACATCCAGGCATTATCCACCTATTCCCTGGGTATCAACATTCAGTTTTAACCCTCCGGAGAGGGTAAAAGATTGCAGGTATTTAAAAAAACTTTCTCATAGGGATATAAACCCGATACCTGGCAATCCGGTGGCTGGTTACCACCACCCTCTCCGGACCAAACATTAGAAAAAATGAAAAAACAGATTAGACTAATTTTCGGACTCGGTTTGGGAATCCTTTCCGTATCCTGTGAGGGCTTTCTGGATGCGAAGCCCGAGCTGTCACTTGCCATTCCGGAAGAACTTTCCGAATTCCAGGCTATCCTGGATGCCGAGCCCAGGCAGATGAACTATTCCCCCAAGATTCCCCTGATCTCCGCCGATGAGATGCTTTTGGGTGACGCAGCATTGCCCAGAATGAACCAGGAGGAAATTTGTGCCTATCGCTGGGAGGGGGATTTCTATGCCGTCAACGATTATGGGGTGGACTGGACTTACGGATATCAACCCATCTATTATGCCAATGTGGTGTTGGATGGTTTAGCTGAATTCCTTCCTGCTGATGAAGCAGAACGGAACCGGGCATTGAATCTGGAGGCATCCGCAAGGTTTTACCGGGCTTGGAGCCACTTTCAGCTGCTGCAGGTTTACGCGCCACCCTACGATCCGGATATCCCGGCGCAGCCTGGAATTCCAATCCGTCATTCCGCAGACATCAATCTGGCAACAGGTATTTCCGACCAGTCAGAGGTGTATAATTTTATTCTGGAGGATCTGGAGCTAGCCTATGCTGACTTACCGGAAATCTCCGACAAGAAAACAAGACCTTCCAAATGGGCTGTCGAGGCTTTCAGAAGCCGGATCTACCTTCAGATGCAAAATTACCCCAAAGCCCTGGAAGCCGCCAGCCATGCCTTGGGCTTGAGTGAAGTGTTGATGGATTACAAGACACTGGTTTCACAGGGTACTTATTTCTTTCCCAGGTTCAATTCGGAGGTGATCTACCATTCAAATCAGGCCACAACAGGTTTCACCTATTACCGGGAACAATGGGTCGATCCGGCATTGTATGCGCTTTACGAATCTGCCGATTTGAGAAAAAAAATCCTGTTTAAGGAAAGCCGGGTAGCAGGTCGGTACAACTTGGTTTCAAGGTATTCCGGTGATTATCAGGACTGGGGAGGCTTGGCTGTGGATGAAGTGATTCTTGATCGGGCGGAGGCAGCTGCTAGAATAGGACAAGAGGAGCTGGCCTTATCCGACCTAAACCGATTGTTGGTTAACCGGTATTCAGCTGGTTTTTCGCCATTGAACTTGGTAGGGAAGGAGCTGCTGAAACGAATCTTGGAGGAAAGGAGAAAAGAATTGGTGTTCAGGGGAATTCGCTGGATGGATTTGAGGCGTCTAAATCAGGACCCTGAATTTGCTGTGACTATTAGAAAAATGGTTGGAGGAAAAGAGTATGTCTTACTTCCGCAAGGAGAGGGCTATACGACTCCGATTCCTGATAGGGAATATGCCAACAATCCACTCTTGAAATAAAAAGGGCGGGAAACCTGATTTCCCGCCCCCATGGCTTAATCCATGTTGTTCACAAATATCCCCGGCTTAACCTGAGGAGCACTGTGGTTGGCTGCCTGCCGGGTACAGACTTGTGGGTCTTCATTACACAGGAAAGTAGTGGGACCCGGCGTCAGGCCGGTCACGTTGATCCAGTTTTGGCCATCATAGCCATACTCGGAAGTCTGGGCAGGTGCAAAAGCAAAAGCCAGAGTTGCTGCCAGCACTATTGCAAGTGCAGGCAGTAATTTGAGAAATTTAATCATCGTTTTGCCCTGTTTTTTAACAGATCAAAAACAGGAAAACCGTTTTCTTGAATCGCCTACTCTGAAAAGGGTTTTCGGCATCTCCCTGGGGATTCCATCAGTATTGGTTGGTCTCTCACTCCAGCCATCGAGAGAGATGGATTCCTTTTATCATATTTTTTTGGGGTGGGGATTCACAGCCTCCCTTCCCCTTTTTTTGTAACCTTTGAGGTTTTTCCAACCTCGAAGGTTTTAGAATTGCTCTGCCAACGTGAGTGTCTTCACTCACGACAGGATATAGTTAGTTTTTCGCCCCCGTGAGTGTCGCCACTCACGGACAACAGAACTTTAGTTCTAACCAAGGTCACTGAGCCCGGTTGGTGAGCTTGTCGAACCATGTCGAAGTGCGTCGAAGGGCAGCCATTGCTTGCAAGTTTTCGGCTGCGGAGCGGTGATCACACCTCACCGCTCCATTTTCATTCTTTGAAATTTCCACTAAAGTCCTATTGCACAGAAACTGGTAAGTAGTTATATTGCTGTAAGAGAAGTTGATAAATCCCCTGTTTAACCTTAACACCTCATCAGCCCAGGCCCGCCTTGGGCTTTTTTGTGAACCGCATGCAGGGCCATAGACACAACTGATGTTTTGCCCAGGGTTTTAACCCTGGGACCTCTAGCTCAAGTCTTTCGACTTGTGCTTTTTGGTATGCAGTCTTCAGACTGCTTCTTTGACACCTCCCAACTTCCCATTTTTAACCTTTAAACTTTGTCCTTTCAAACTTCCCGCTCCGTACCTCGGCATGGATTGCCTTTTTCCAATCAATACTCCTGCGCCGAGGTCAATGGCCTTTGTCTTTTTTTACCGTGGGTGTAGCGTAGCGGAACCCACGGCTTTTACAAATGGCCCCTTCAGGGCCCGTCTCAACCAGACAACCGGACAACCTCAATTTTCCAATTTTTCAATTTTTGAATTTTCCAATCGAAGTCCCAGAACTCCAATCCCAATACAAATCAAATTCATCCAAAAATGCTCCGCCCAACCCAAACTTTCCAGGATTCCGGCACAGTTACACGGCACCCTCGGAAAAGCTCCCACCCAAATCAGTCCCACATAAGTGATGAAAACCGTCAACAGCAAGACACTGCCCAGGTATCCCCACCATCGTGTCACTGAAAAGAGTAGGAGCAGGGCAATCAGCAACTCAACTCCGGGTATTGTATAGCTTAATAGTTCAGCAAGCTCAGAAGGGAAGGTTTGGTTATGGAAGGCCTTTCGGCTGTCTTCAAACCGGACCAGTTTATCCATTCCGGTATAGGTCCAAACAAGTATAAGAAGTGTACTTGCACCCAATCCTTTATTTTTCGCCAACAAGTGATAAAGCTTCTCCATATTTTCAGAATTTTTGGAACCTGTTGCGCAAGTCTTTCGACTTGTGCCTATCTGTATGCAGTCTTCAGACTGCCTTTTTGTTCGCGGCTGTGGTCTGTGGTCCGATACTCATATTTTTTTAGTCACTCATCTTAGCTCATTAAATTTCAGAATAAGGATTCCTCAAATGCCAGAATGCGTCACCAACACATCAAAAAACAACATAGACAACCATCAATTCAACTTGGATGGGATTTAGTGAATATCCACTCTTTCCTTTTCGACGAAGTTTTCAAGTATCTCCAAGAATCTGAACCAAAAAAAAATAGTAGAATTATTTCCTTTTTTATTGAACTTAACTATATTCATAACTCTCGCGAGGAAATTTTAATCTGGCTGTGTCGGTTGGGCATGCATCTTTAAAATGCACTAGCCTTTTTTTGTCCTATGCATAAATGCTGAACAATAGAATAATTATCTATGCTCAGGATATTATGATTTTCACTGGTCGAAGTAAATCTTATGCTTATAAAATATTAAAGGAAGTCAAAACAGCGGTTGGTAAGTCAAAGCATAATCTTGTGACCATTCAAGAATTCGCCGATTTTCATAATATCCCAGTCAAGGAGTTACTGGATACTTTATTTAAGAAACATTAAAAAGGGCCTGATTTTAATCAGACCCTTGTTTGGAGTTTCACTCCTCCGGAATGACAATCCGGAAAATGCTTTTGATCAGCTTTTTAATTGGATTTCAGGAAAATTCTTAATTGCATCTTGTCAATTCTCACATAGCACTGATGCAAATAAGATAAGCTTCTTTAAATACTTGTAATAGTGGTGGAGCATTCACTGGTAATACTGGTGGTGAATACCCTATTGCCTTCTTTACTTCTTTCTGTCAGCCTTCGAACCTTGCTGTTTTGAAGTGCTTGACTGCAACGCTGACTCTCTTCTTTTTTTATCATAATCATTTACGTTTGGTGAATATGAAATCTATTCTAAGGCAGTTCTTTAATCAAGAAAATGTCATCAACAGCACCAATAAAGCGATAGAAAGCATCTATTCCACCTTCAAAAGGAGGCCTGTACTAGCTTTGTGGATACTGTGGACAGCATACCTCGGCATGGATGTTCTGACCAGAATTACGGGTAATTTAAGTTTCACATCCCTCCAAAATATCGCGTTGCACTATCTTGCGGGTGGTGTTTTTAACCAATTTTGGTTCTTCGTGATCTTGCCAAATCTGTTTTTCAGAAAAAAATGGCGGGTTCAATCACTTGTGTTTCTTGTTCTTTTTGGGCTTTTCATTTTCTTGAAAATCCAGTTGTTGAATCAATCCCAAAAAGAATTTGTACTTGGTAACTTGATTGCAACTGAATTCATAAGGGTGCTGGTCTTTCAAATATTTACGTCCGCGATTTGGGGGTTCTATATTTTCTGTGAGTCACAAAAGGAAAAAGATAAACTTGAAGTATCTTATGAATCCCTTACTATTCAGCACAAATCCCTTCAACTTTCCTCCCATTTTTCAAACAATATTTTAACCCAATTTGCTGCTGAAATCTTACCCTTATCGAAGCCCTTGTTTAAAGATTTTCTCAGATTCTCAGAACTTATCTCCTACAGCTATAAAGAAACGCTGAGCCCCAACTTCCTCACTGAAGAACTGAGGGCTATTGAAACATACATTGGTTTTCAAAGAAAAAGATTTGGAGCCAAACTTCAGTTTTCATTGGCTAATAGGGTGAACCCTGATTTGGGAAGCCGCTTGCCACTTCCCAAATGGACGCTGATGACCCTGGTGGAAAATATTTTTAAACATGGAAATTGCTTTTTGCCCGACAACCCCTGTATCCTGAATCTGGATTTGTCCGAAAATACCGATGGAAAAAGCCAATTCACCTTCTTTATAAAAAATTCTCCTGACACTGACGCCGTAGTGTCCTCCACCGGATTTGGAATTAACACCGTCGACAGGATTTTAGCACATCATTTTAAAAATGATTACCGGCTTCAGATTGAAGAAAATGACAGGGAATTCCAACTTAAAATAACAATAGGATATGGAAGAGATATTACGGATCGGACTACTGGATGATGAAGAAGGTGCACGGAAAGTGCTAGCTGAACATATCTCCCAAATTCCGAATTATAACATTGAATTTTCTTCGGATAACCAATGGTTTGCGCTTCAGGAAGTGAATGATAGAAAAATCGATATCCTGATCACCGATGTATCAATGCCGGGATTTTCCGGTCTGGAACTGGCAAAAAGGATTGTCCATCTAAATTTCCCGGTGATTCTCTGTTCAGCTTATGATAAGTACAGTGTGGAAGGATATAAAGTCAACGCAATCTACTTTATCAATAAAACGCCTCAGTTTTTGGATGTATCTGAAGCACTGAATAAAGCCAGGCTGATCTTGGGTCGATCCAAACCTGTGACTGCTCATTTTCCATCCCAGGAGGATGTAGTCCTAATCAAACTTCAGGGTGACTCCAAACAGGTCGTTGTAAGACCTCACGAAATCCTATTTTTGGAGCAAAATGAGGTCACCACAATTATTACTCTGGATTCCGGTGAGCAAATTAGAACGCGAAGCAGGTTTTCAGACACTTTGAATAAATTTAACCGCCCTTTTATTTATCGGGTCCACCGCTCTTTTGCAGTGAATTACCTGAAAATTAGATCATTTGACGCTACTGCCTGCCACATGCTCAATGGTCAGGTAATTCCCATTGGACAAGAATACCGAAAAGACTTTTCAAGCTACCTGGAATCAAAAACCATAGTTTAATTAGTGTTCTGCCGCTCATGCCAAACCTCAATTTTCTCATGTTCCTGTTGTCCTGCTTCTCCTCCGATCCCAATCGGGGCTGGACATCTCCATAACTCTGCAAGAGCTTCCAATTTCATAAACCACCCACTTCACGCCATTTGAACGGATAGAATCGGTAACTCATTAAAGGACCAACACCTTGCCCAAAACCCGGATTGAAGGGCGCGGTGGCCCGACGCAGCAGCGGGCCAGCGTCCGGCCTTGTGCGGTAGGAGCTTTGCTGCGTCTTGACCTTTTGGTCCTTTTGGGTCAAGCCAAAAGGACATAAAAGAAATACACATCAGAAGTCCCAATACCCTCACCCAAAGCCTCCAACTCCTTAAACTTCATCTCCGTTCCTCGGCATCGACCCCCTGTTCCAATCTTTACTTCTGCGCCGAGATCAATAGCCTTTGCCTTTTTATGCCGTGGGCTCCGCTGCGCTCCACCCACGGTTATTAAGATTAGGCCCCTTCAGGGCCCCACTAGCGCAAGTCTTCCGACTTGTGCTTTTTGTATGCAGTCTTCAGACTGCTTCTTTGACACCTCCTAACTTCCAATTTTTAACCTTTAAACTTTGTCCTTTCAAACTTCCCGCTCCGTTCCTCGGCATCGACTGCTTTTTTCCAAATCATACCCCTGCGCCTAGGTCAATGGATTTTGATCTTTTTTTGCCTAGGGTTCCGCTAGCGCTGCACCCTAGGCTACTAAAATATCAGGCCTTCAGCCTTCTTTCCGTTTTCCAGCTTCAATACCAGATAACACATTCAACACCGGTGCCGGATCAGTCGAAGTATTGGTCACCTAGACAAACGTTTCCAAGACAACCCGACAACAGCTCCGCGGTCAACTCGACAACCCACCAACTTCACCCTTTCTCTTTTGGAGAATAAATCACCTTTCCCAAGCGCTTATACAGATGAAAGTGAATCATATCCTCATATAACTTCCTGTCATTTAAAAAAAATCTATTGGCCTGCATGTGGATGTGGTTATTGATTAGCCTTAATCCTAATTCTCCACCGGCTTTAAGAACTGAATGGCCCAGAAATAGTTTGGAATAGACTTTTATCCATTTCTTTTGGTATTCCACTAATGTCTCTGAATTGATCAATTCCTGCCATATCCCCGTGATATTTTTAAGTTCTTGTTTGGACAACGCATTTACTTTTTCTTTGGAACACTGATAAACTGGTATCAGTATTGGATGGGCTGAAAGCATGGATTCCCACAATTCAGTCAATAGCACGGCATTTGCCGTAGGATTAAATTCAATAATTTTTAAGTCTCCATCTCCAGGCCGCTTCATCAAAAAAGATGATTCAAGATGAAAAAGCAATTCAGATTTTCGATAATCTGATCTTCCGTATTTTTTCGTTTCTGGGTAGTAAGGCCGAATTTCAAAAGGATGAAAGTCACTTCTTGATTTTGAAATACTAATATTCAACAACATCTTTTGCTGGATTTCAGTAAGAGTCAAAAATCTAATCCTGATTTGATATTGGCTCTGACTCGGATAAACCAAGTAGTACCATTTAATTTTCTCAGCGTTCAAAAAAACAAGTATAGTTTCGTCAAACCAAAAGGTCAAAAAGTCAAGTAGATTTTCTTCATTCACCCGAATCAATATATACAGGCAATCTCGATCGCAATGCTCAATGGAATTAATAAGTCCATGGAAATTGGGTTCAAATTTTGGCTTACTTTTTTGGGCTATAAACTGCGGATAAATTGGTTTTCCGCATGTTGAAACAAATTCACTTTTCCCTAACCAAGTCGGCTCCATTAAATTAACCTTTCCCCATTTATTCAACTCCGACCACAGGATGTTTAGCTCCATTTCTTTTTTCCAGTCCAGGAGTAGCTCCCTGTCCATATATCCAGCCACTATCGGGCTCGGTACCTCTGACTTTTCCAGCCACTTCCTTAATTCCATTTCATTGGAAATGGCGGAGGATCTGGCAATCCATCTTCGGTTTTGAAGAATTATATTGCCCCAACTCAAACGGGGAATGTAGCTGATATCTATCCTTCGGGATAGAGTAAATGGGAAAAATCGAAACTGCGTCTGATGGTCAAGTTCCCATAGCAAACGCATTATGGGGTGACTGATCTCTCTTCCGTTTAAGGGATGTGTCACCACAGGAATGATCGTTTTCAACAAGGTTCTGTGGACTAGTACAAATCGATCCCCAACTAGTCCCATTTCAATGTCTTTTAACTGGATGGCATCCGGACAGTTGTCAGAAAGAGGGGTAATATATTGTGTGAATAATTGCTTTGTCAAACAGATAGAATCCACTGATTCCGTTTCGAAAAGCCGAAGCTCAGCATAGATTACTTCCCCGTTTTGAAAAATTCGATTCTTGATTTCAACTTCTTTTTTATAAATATTCCCATCCCTGTTGAATCTTCCGAAATAAACAAAAGGCCGGTTGCAGACAATATTTTCAAGTTGAATGGATTCATTCCCAACGGACTTGAAGACTAACTGTAAGTCGAAAATACCTTTACTTATGGGTTGGGAATCGAAAAAATACCTTAAATCTATTGATTCAGAAGTCCAAAAATTTGGTGGGAATTCAATCATGGAATCAATTTCCTTTTCGAAATTTTTGCTCTTTAAAAAATTTCCTGTCAGAAATTCATGATCAACAGCAAGTAGTGATAAAGGAACAAATCGGTCATCAAATTTATCGGAAAACCAACCCCGCAGAGAATCAAAATAAGAACTTTTTGTTTGACTGAATAATTGCCCCGCAGTATCTTCGAATTGCTTAATGATTGTAAATACTTCTTTAGGCAAAGTAAGCCGGTCTTCAAAAACCTGATCAATTTTGATTTTTTGGGAGGATCGAATGGAGGATTCGATTTTTTGCTCACAATTAAGGATTCCCAGCTCCAGCATTTTCGCCCATATTTCCTCTGCCATTTCATCCCGGGGGTCCTCAAACCAACTTGAAAACGTTTCAAAAGTCACCGAATTTGACTTCTTTAAATTTTGGATCAGGATTTCAACGGTCTCATTTTTTGGGATCTCTACCAATCCCCAACGCCGGTCTTCGCAGAGGTAAGAAAGAAATCGTAAATAACCCCATGATTCAAAACTGTCATTGATTAAAAAATAGGAGAGACTTTTTAAATCAGAATTGGTTTCTTTTGCTGCAACATTTTCAAGAGAATTTACCTTATCCAAATCAAGTTGGGTTTTTTGATGGCCATCAATTCCACCAATCCCCACCGCCGCAAACTTTCCAAAAGGAGTTGCCCTATATCTCCCTCTTAAGATGTATTTATATACTTTTTTTTTGACATAGGGTCTAAGGTCTCTATACTGAAAAGCTGATACTTCCTCAAACAAACTTTCTGAAGAAACTGAAATCGCTTCTACTATTTTATCCCAATTTTCCTCAATCTCTTGTTCACTAGACGGCTCAAAATCAAACAATGGTGCTCGGAATAGAATGTCCATAATTTTTTTGAGCCATTCTATCTGGATTGTTTTTGAAAATCAATTCAACGTCATAAACAACCCTAAAATCACTACAGACAATCATTTTCAAAGTGTTTTCGCGCCTGAACCTTAACTCCCTCGTTGCTCGACTCCCGATAAATATCGGGATGCAATGTCGAGGTCCTGTTTTAAGATTTACAATCCGGAAACAAGAAAACTCATAGCCGACAACCTGGTTCGTGAGCCTGTCGAACCACGACAACCCACATCCGAAATCCGAAATCCGACATCCCATATCCTTCACCTACGCCTCACTAGCGCAAATCTTCCGACTTGTGCTTTTTAGTATGCAGTCTTCAGACTGCTTCTTTGACACCTTCCAACTTCTTGTTTTTAACCTTTAACCTTTTAAACTTCCCGCTCCGTTCCTCGGCAAAGACTGTCTTTTTCTAAACTATACACCTGCGCCGGGGTCAATGGATTTTGATCTTTTTTTACCGTGGGTTCCGCTACGCTACACCCACGGCTGTTACAAATGGCCCCTTCAGGGCCCGTCCCAACCCGAAAATCCACTGTCACCCTGAGCACCTGACCGACGAGAGTCGGGAAGTTCGAAGGGCGACAACCTGACAACGCGCAGCCGACAACCCCAGTCACCACGCCACAACTCCCCATTAAACCTTTAAATTCTTTTTAGGAGGAGTCAATCCATTTCTCAGACGTAGAGCTTGAATATCTGAAGTAGCTTGTAAATTTGAAACTTGAACTTAAGTTCTATTCTGCCACAGCAATCCCTTTCTATGAAAATAAATCTACTTTTTTTGGTTCTTATTCTTTCCTCTATAGGTCTATGTACTTCTGAGTCAGAATGTCCGGAACAAGTCTATTACCTGGATGATGATGGAGATGGGTTTGGGGATCTGAACCACCCCCTAAATCTATGCGAAGATAAAGCCGGATATGTTTTGAACAGCACAGATTGTGACGACTCAAATGCTTCCATCCACCCCGAGGCCCAGGAAATTTACGGGAATGAAATTGATGAAAACTGTAATCCTTCCGATGATAAATGCGCGGAGCTTGGGGTTTATGATGGATATCTTCAATTATCTTCCCAGCAAGAGGTGATTGATTTCGCTAGTCTATGCATTGAAGAAATAATCGGAGGGGGACTGGAGATAGGTGGTTCAGAAATCAATTTGGAAGACCCTATTACAGACATAAGTTACTTGCAAAGCCTAAAGAGAATTTCAGATGAATTGGTTATTAGGAATAATTACAAGTTACAAACGTTAAAGGGACTGGAAAACTTGGTTGAGTTAGGTAAAATTCTAGTCATCAGGAACAATGATAAATTAGTCAACCTTCAAGGGTTGGATAATCTTGAAGGTTTTAATTATGCTATGGAGGTGGATGATAACGAGTCTTTAGTGGATTTTTCAGGACTTGAAAAAATAAGATCATTTACAGCCACTGTCTCTATATTGAATAACCCCAAACTCCAGTCTTTCAATGGATTGAATAATGTGACACATTTTCAAAATTTATTGCTTGTTAAAAATGAAAGTTTAGTAGATCTAAAAATGTTGAAGGCTGTTCAGGGAGTTCAAAACCTGATTTTAAAGGATAATACTAATTTGAAAGCATTTTTTGATGAATCATTTACTCCTGGTGGTATGCTTGTTTTCATGCTAACCAATAGTCCAAACATAAAAAATCTGAAAGGTTTGATGGATAAATCCAGTTTTATTGGTGGTTCTGTTGTTATCCAAAATAATTTGAATTTGGAGTCTCTTGAAGGATTAAATCCAGCTCCGTTTATGGGTTTTGATGTTCAAATAACGGATTGTCCTAAACTCATTAATCTGCATAGATTGTCGAATATAGAGACTGTCCAAAGAGATTTAAGGATTGTAAACAATTCTTCAATTGTAAGTTTGCAGGGGCTTGAGAATGTCAGATCAGTAGGATTAAAAATACCGATGGGCTATCCTGATGGAGCTACTCCAAATCATCGACTGGAGATTGGGAATAATTCTAAGTTGGTGGATCTCTGTTCTATTGGAGATTTGATAAATAAAGGGTACACACAGGAAGTATCTATACACGGTAATATGTATAACCCCACGATCCATGATTTTGGTGAAAATAAGTGTAAGCTGTAATCCACTTTAAACTAATAACGTTTCGACGTTTTACAGAAGATTTAAGATCAGTAAAACTGTTTAGCTTCGCCATAGTTAATTGACCGGCTTGAGCCAGAATTTCATATGCCTTGGTTCGTGTCCACACGGACCGCAATTTCCTCCTGCTCCTCGATATTTGTAATGTCGAGGTCCCGCCATAGGATTTGCAATCCGACACCACACCCAACTTCTTTTTTTACCTTAGACACCGGTTGCCGAGCCCTGTTGGTTTGCTTGTCGAATCCAGTAGAGGCATGACTTTTAACCTTTCAAGCTTCCCGCTCCGTTCCTCGGCAAAGACTGTCTTTTTCTAAACCATACACCTGCGCCGAGGTCAATGGATTTTGATCTTTTTTTACCGTGGGTTCCGCTACGCTACACCCACGGCTGTTACAAATGGCCCCTTCAGGGCCCGTCCCAACCCGACAACCCGACAATCCGACAACCGGACAACCGGACAACCGGGCAACGTGATAACCTGGTTGGTGAGTCTGTCGAACCACGCCGAAGTATCGAACCACGACAACGCGCAACCGACATCCGACATCCGACATCCGACATCCGAAATCCGACATCTGACATCCAACATCCGAAATCCGACATCCGAAATCCCACATCCGAAATCCGAAATCCGACATCCCATATCCTCCACCTACTCACCATCAATGCGGCATCAAAGCACCATCAAAGCAGCATCAAAGTAGCATCAAAGCTACATATAGTCTAGGTTTTGGATCACCCCCAGATACATGTCAAGTCCATAGATTCCACAGATTCCACAAATTCCACCGATTCCATAATTTCCTCAAAATCCACAGAATCCACAGAATCCATAGATTCCACATTCGGTTTGATTTTCACTTTCCCGAATTCAGATTTGGTCATGTTTCACCAAAAAACAAACTGAACATGGCAAAACAATCAAGCTTTCTAAAACTCGAAGGTACCATCGGCGATGTCACCTTCTATAAAGGTCGAACAGGATTCAAAGCCCGCCAAAAGGGCGGAGTTTCCAAGAAAAAAATCCTCAACGATCCCAGATTCCGGCGAACCCGCGAAAACCTCCAGGAATTCAACCGCGCAGCTAGCGCATCCAAATTCCTCAAAGATGCCTTCCGGGTACTTGCCCTCAAATCCTCCGACGGAACCCTTCACAACCGCCTCTATTCCTTGGCCATGAAGGTGATCTACTCGGATATCCAGAGCAACCGCGGTGACAGAAAATTCGAACTCGGCAACATGCAGCTCCTCCGGGACTTCCAGTTCTGCGCACAGTCCACCATCGAAAATACCCTCTTTATTCAGGTCGGAATCGCCGACGCCCCAAACCAGGTGACCGTTACAATCCCTGCTTTTGTGCCGGCTGTTCACATCCGGCCGGTGGAAAAAACCACCCACTTCAGGATTACCCTGATCCGGGCGGATATCGACTTCGCAGCCAAAACCTATACCTCCCAATCGGCTACCTCCGGGGAAGTACTGATCGGGATGACGGAAAATCCTCCCCTGGACCTCGTGCTCCCAAAGGTTGCCGTCCCCGGTACCAACCACTTCTTTGCCCTGGCAATCGAGTACCTCCAGGTCCTGGAAAACGGGTCCAAATACGAACTCTACGACTTGACTCAGAACCCGGCCAAAATCCTGGTCGTCTCCTGATCCGGTCATGAAGATTTTGTTGGAAAGGGAATACTGGCCCACCAGTACACATGGCAGGATCTCGGTCAATGACCGCTGGGTCTGCCATACCCTGGAGCCTCCAAAAATTCCCGGAAACCCGAAGAAATCCTGCCTTCCCGAAGGGTCATACCTGCTGGGCAAGGAGGATCATCTGCCTCTGATGACTCTCCAAAAGTCCCCAAAAGGGGAATTTGTCGGAGTGATCTGCGCCCAAAAGGGTCTGGAGGTAGATATGCCGCAAACCATCATCCCGGTGCAGTCAATCCTCTCCGAAGGGAAGGGAACCAAACCTACAATGGCCTTTGGAAGACTGCTGAATGCGCTGGGTATAGCCAACAAGGCTGGAGAAACACTTCGTCTGGAGATAAGGAGCTGTCCGGACAAGGCTCTCAACCTGGCCTTCTGCGAAACCGAATGGATGGATTGATGGTCCAGGCAATTGTGGGAGGGGTCTTTGGACTCCTCCTTTCTATCATCGCCTATTTCCTGAAGCTCCTCATACAGGATTTCAGGCAGATGAGTAAAGAATTGGGAAAAATGAAGGAAGTCATGGTGCGCCTCCAAAGCGAACAAGCCCTGATCAAAGCGCTTTTACAAATACCTGACAAAGTACCCAAAAGCCGAAAGATCCAGCCCTATGCCTAACTCCTTCAATTTAGCTGCTGATCACTGATTACTGACCACTTCAAACTGAACACTGATCACTGCAAACTGACCACTTCCCATTAACTCTTAACTATTAACACTTAACCATTAACAACTATGAATCTACTAAGCGAAGTAAAAACCCGGGCTCTCGCCCCAACCCCTCCCTTCTTCCAGCTGCTGAAAAAGGCAGGACTCCTGATCGCCGCTGTAGGTATGGCCATCATGACAGCCCCCGGATTGGTTCCCGAACTGATCCAGCAAGCCGCAGGCTATGCCATCACCGCCGGCACCATCCTGGTAAGCATCTGCCAGCTGACGGTAGACGAAAGCCGGTTGGAAGAAAAGCTGCTGCAGGCGGTGAAGTAACTTTCAATTGCTTCTAATCTTAAACCCGGGCAGGATTCCTACCCGGTTTTTTTATTCCCTTCCCTCAGTTCGATATACATCATTCGATGTTCAGTATTCGATATTTTCCATTCGATATTCAGTATTCCTCATCCCCCTTTTTGTGCCCTTTGATTCTTTTGTGTTTCCTGTTGTTCCTTTTGTCCTGCTTCTCCAGAAGCTGGACATCCTCTGTGGTGCAAGGTCTTTTGACTTAACCCTTAACCTTTCAAATTCCCGCTCCGTTCCTCGGCATCGACTGCTTTTTTCCAATCTATAATTCTGCGCCGAGGTCAATGGATTTTGATCTTTTTTTTGCCTAGGGTTCCGCTAGCGCTGCACCCTAGGCTATAAAAATGTCAGGCCTTCAGCCTTCTTTCCGTTTTCCAGCTTAAATACCAGACAACACCTGCTCATCCCTGCTCCTCGACATTTGTAATGTCGAGGTCCTTCCATAGGATTTGCAATCCGACAACTAGACCACCTGACAACCCCAGCTTGCAACCCGACATCCGGATAACCTGAAAACCCGACAACTCAATAACCGGACAACTGGACAACTCGCAGCCGACAACCGGACAACTTGAAAACATTGCCACTGCGACTGATCACTGATGACTACATCGGTCTTCCGTCTTCCGTCTTCCGTCTTCCGACTTCCGTCTTCCGTCTTCCGTCCCCCACAACTCGACAACAGCTTCAGCGGACACCCCGACAACCCAACACCCCGAAAACCTGGAATGCCCACCACCATTGTTTAGTAACCGTAGTTCATACTGACCGAGGTTCTGCATATAATTCCGCAACTTTTTAAACCTGCCAATCGTTGGCGATAATTAAATCAAAACTAAACAATGAGAAATAAAATTATTAAACTCTCAGCACTGGTGTCTGTACTATTTTTAAATGCTTGTAAAACTGAGAATTCAGAAACAAAAATGAATGATTCCTCAACAGAGGAAAATCTATACTTTGGGTATAATCCACCGGGACTGACTCCTGAAATTTTTGTTCCTAATAAAAGTACTTCTGAAGATTGGAAATTAGGGAATCAGGACTCTTTGGATATGAAAGAGTTTTACTTCACTTACTCAGGAAACAACCCTTTTGAACCAGCTGTTATTGTTTATCGACAAGAGGAAAGTTATTACCGCGTTGCTAAGTATACCTTTAATCCTAATCCTGGCGATAGTAAAATCTTATACTCCAGATGGAACTACATAGAGCGTACAGATTCTGGATGGTCCAAAATTAAAAGTCTAGGCCCCATGTTTGATAGGGAGGATTTGGGCATTATGGTGATCTCAGTATCTTCTAAAGGGACTGTTGTTTTTGATGACTATAAAAGTGATGACGGAATCCGAATGTCAAGAATTATAGACGGCAAACGGGAAGAGCCCAAACTTCTCGGTAAGGAAATTAACACGGGTCAATGGACCGCTCACCCGTTTATAGCTCCTGATGAATCTTATTTGATTTGGGATAGTGAGAGAGAAGAGGGATATGGTGCTTCGGACCTTTACATTAGTTTTAGACAAAAAGATGGTTCCTGGGGAGCAGCGATTAATTTGGGAGATAAGATAAATACAGCAATAGTAGAAAATGGAGCGAAGGTCACACCTGATGGGAAATACTTGTCTTTTGATAGGTCAGAAGAAAAAGTAAACGAAGATGGCAGTACCTATTGGGAATCAAACAAATATTGGGTAGATGCAAAAATTATTGAGAATCTAAGATCTCAACAGTAATTACCTGCACTTTTCGGAATAGTGTCCGAAATCCCGCACTACGCTTATTTTTGGCACTTAGGTAAAATTTAAAATATGTATATCCGCTTTTATGCCAGTAACGAGATGAAGAGTCCAAAATCTACCATTGAAGTCCACTTCGGTCTCCCGTCTTCGGTCTTCCTGCTCCAAAATCAAAGAAAATTAGGTTAGTGGTACCATTGCGGATATTCATAATTTAAAACAATCAAAATCATATATGAAAACACATCTCAAAATATTGGTTTCTATTTGCCTGATTCTTTTAGCATCCAATCAAATTATTGCGCAGGATGCTACCAAAGCCCATAAGGATTCTTTGGAAACAATTGTTAATAAATACTATGATTTAAACCTTAAAATATTTCAAGCAAATTCCATAGTAGAGGATATCGACAACACTTTTGAACTTTTCACTGACGACTTTACATATGTTCATCCAAAATATGGCGGAATATACACAAGAGAGGATTTGTATAGTGGATATGTCCGAAACCAAAAAAATGGAGGTTATGATGGAAAAGTCACGGATATTAAAATCCATAACAAGATTGTTGGGCTAAACGCAGTCGTTGTGCAAAAAAGTTTTGTGGAGAAAAAAGATGGTGAAATCAAAGATGGAGAACCAGGAATGACACTTTTTGAATTTAGGGACGGTAAAATATCTCGAATCTTTGAGTATTGGTAATGAAATAAAAAACTGTACCTAACAACTAGGTTTTCGTTGCGTTCCCGTTTTCCTGCTCCAGTTGTCCTGCTTCTCCAGAAGCTGGACCATCAATGATCAATTCCCAAAGACAATTGAACATAGAAAATTGAGTTTGTCCATTGAAAATTGACAACCCGACAACTCGACAACCCCCTTTGGCGCAAGTCTTTCGACTTGTGCCTACCTGTATGCAGTCTTCAGACTGCCTCCTGTTGTCCTGCTTCTCCAGAAGCCGGACTGGAATCCGGTTCCTCGACTCCCGTTAAATATAGGGATGCAATGTCGAGGCCCTATCATAGGATTTGCAATCCGACCCACTATCACGGGAAATTGTAATTCCATTGTCTTATGAATTGGTTTTCCCCTCACTAACCTTTGAGCTAATAAATAGGAGTTTCACCCCTTTGGGGCTAAAACTATTAAGTCAATCGTTTTACCACGGGCTCCACCCGCGGTCATGAATGGTTTGGCTCCTTCGGAGCTTCCAGGATCAGAGCAATTTTCAAGGCCCAAAATCGAGGATTTGCTAGACGGTTTTCTAGATCCGAAGGATCGTCACTTTTCATGACCTCCGGTGACTGAAAGGAGCCGGAGGTTAAGGATTATAGAAGCTTACTGAGCTTCCAGGATCAGAGCAATTTTCAAGGCCCAAAATCGAGGATTTGCTAGACGGTTTTCTAGATCCGAAGGATCGTCACTTTTCATGACCTCCGGTGACTGAAAGGAGCCGGAGGTTAAGGATTA
>NZ_MUNY01000065.1 GCF_002002735.1 Algoriphagus sp. A40
TGTATACACTAAAATCAAAATATAATTTCAAATCTGTAACATTGTATTGATATTTAAATTCTTTTTATTGAGTTAGTGATAATTATTTGATCAATTAAAATTGTACTATAGCCTTTTGCCAAATATTACTATCTCAGTTTGGTTTGGATTTTTAAAAGAAATAAATTTTTTTTCTACGAATTAACTTTTGTTAACATTTGGTTGACCAAATATTGATTCGAATATTTTTTGATTCATAGCCTAATTCAGAATATAATTCTTAAAAGCTCTAATTTGCTGATACAATTGTTTGACTAACCCTCAAAACTTTTGTATATTATTCCTTGTATTTCAGCTTGATATGTTCAAGATTAGGAATATCACTGAGTATTTTCTTTAACCAAAATCTAACCAATATGAGGAAAACTTTACTTCTAGGACTCATACTGTTTTTTGTTGGCGCTACGGCGTTTGCGCAAGACCGTGTGATTACTGGTACCGTATTGTCCGCAGAGGATAACATGGGTGTGCCAGGAGCGACAGTTCTGGTAAAGGGAACCACCATTGGAACAGCCACAGATATTGATGGCAAGTTTTCGATTAGTGTCCCTTCCGGAAGCAATGTTTTGGTCTTCAGTTTCGTGGGTTTGACGACCCAGGAAGTGACGATCGGAAATCAGACCGTCATCAATGTGTCATTGGAACCGGATGTCCAGTCCCTTTCTGAATTTGTGATCACCTCCTATGGTGACCAATCAAAAAGGGAAATCACCGGTGCCATTGCCTCAGTAAAAGGTGAAGTCTTCGAAAACCTGCCCATGCAGTCATTTGACCGGGCCATTCAGGGTCGTATCGCAGGTGTCCAGGTTACCTCTACCACAGGTCAGCCAGGCGGTACACTAAATGTCCGGATCCGTGGAGTCGGTTCTATCAATGCCGGTAATGACCCGCTATATATCGTAGATGGGGTACAGCTTGGTTCTGGCTCTCAAGGCCAGGGTGGATCTCTTTCTTCTCAAGGTCCTCAAAACCCACTTGCAGCCATTAATCCAAATGACATTGAGTCAATCGAAGTGCTGAAGGATGCTGCTGCTGCTGCGATCTACGGTGCCCAAGCAGCAAACGGGGTTGTTTTGATCACTACCAAAAAAGGTAAAAAAGGTGCTACTCAGACGAAAGTTTCCATCCAGGAAGGTATTGTGCAGCCATTGAACCTCTATGAGGTGATGAATTCAAATCAGGTGGCTACCATCAAACGAGCAGCATATCAAAATGCCGGACTCAATACAGCAAATTCAGATGCTACCTACGGCAATCCCGAGGACACCAGCCTGGAAAATTACGATTGGGTAGATGAACTCTACCGAGATGGCCGTTTGAGCATTTATGATTTGAGCATGTCTGGAGGGGATGAAAAGACCAATTTCTATGTATCAGGCGCATATACCAAGCAGGAGGGGCAAATCATACAATCTTCTTATGAAAGAGGTACAGGTAGATTGAATATTACCCACAGACCAAACTCCAAATTCACAATTGCAGCGAATCTTTCCCTTTCTTACCAAAGGACTATGGGATCAATTGCAAACGGGAACTTTGTGAACGGACCTTTCTCTGCTGGTTTTACTATGAGACCGAATGTTCCCATTTACAATGAGGATGGTACATTTAAAGCGGATTATCCTTCAAATCACAACTTTGGATACAATATCGTTCAGGGTGTTTATCAGGAGTTGCGAAGAGGAACCACGGTGCAGACTGTTTCCAACCTTCAGTTGAACTATCAGATTACTCCATATCTGAGCTGGACTTCTTATTTCGGAGTTGACTTTGCTGATAATAGGGATGAAAACAACAGGCCTTCAACGATTCCGGTATTTGCCTCTTATAATGGACAATCTACTTTTGCTGACCGCAGAGCCAATAACTACAATACCAACCATAACTTCAATTTCAATAAAACATTCAATGAAATTCATACCATTTCCGGTATTGCAGGCTTTGAATACAAAGGGTATCAGGCAGAAGAGACTAACGCCACTGGCCGTGGATTTGCAGATCCCTCTTTGGTTTATCTTCAGAATGCGGCAGTTCCATTTTCAGTCGGAGGCTTCTTCACTGAATACAAGAGAATGGGCGTTTTTGGCCAGGTAAAGTACGATCTGAATGATAAGTATACTGTGGATGTTACGGCCCGTCGGGATGGACACTCCAGATTCGGAGAGGAAAACAAATGGGGAACGTTTGGGGCAGTTTCTGCAGGCTGGAGGATTTCCTCAGAAGGCTTTATGCAAGGTCTCGAATTCATTGACAACCTGAGACTTAGAGCATCTTGGGGCCTGACAGGTAACTCAGAGATTGACAATTTCGCATCAAGAACTCTGGTCGGTACCTCTGGTCAATACCTTGGTGCAGGAGGCTTGGCCATTACGCAGTTAGGCAATGATTTATTAACCTGGGAAGAAGCTGAGACCCTCAATTTTGGTTTGGATGCGACCTTCTTTAACGGTAGAATCATAACCACAATTGATTTATGGAGAAAAAACTCCTCGTCACTTCTATTCAATACCCCACTTCCAATTGATTCAGGGTTCGGTTCCATTACCAGAAATACAGGATTGGTTAGAAACCAAGGCATTGATTTCGATTTGCAAACCGTAAACCTCATCATTGGTAAATTTCAATGGAGTACAGCATTCAACATCACCCTTCTTGAGAACGAATTGATGGAGCTGTACAATGGTCTTGATAGAATAGGAAATACACTGATTGTTGGTAAACCGATTTCATTCTGGTACACCCATCAATATTTGGGAGTCAATCCTGCAAATGGCCGTGCCCTATATGCCGATGCGAATGAAAATCCAACCTACATCGTTGGAGATGCAACCCTTAGATATATTGGAAGTGGATTGCCTTCAAGCTATGGCGGTTTAAATAACACCTTTAGTTTTGGTCCTATTTCTCTTGATGTTTTCCTTCAGGGACAATTGGGGAACCTAGCTTCTAATGAAGATATATACAATCTTGAAGATTGGGGTTCAACCACTGGTAATATGAGAACCACCCAGTTGAACTACTGGAAAGCTCCAGGTGATATCACGTCAGTTGGTAAGCCATATGAGGGAGGTCAGGAGCCTGGAACTTCAAACATCGATACTTTCTCTACCCGTTTCTTAAGTGACGGTGGGTACGTTAGATTGAAGCAGGTGACATTAAACTATGTAATGCCGAGTGCAACAGCATCCAAAATTGGAATGAAGGGTTTAACAGTTTTTGTGCAGGGTCTCAATCTTTACACATTAACCGAATATAATGGGCAGGATCCTGAAGTTGTCGGTGTTGCATCTAATGTTTCTATAGGAAGATATCCTAATGCAAAACAGTATTCGGCAGGTGTTAACCTAACCTTCTAATCAAGCTACAGATATGAAAAACATATTTAAAATATTATTCCTAGGCGGAACGCTGGCAATTGGATCTTGCGATCTGGAAGTAGAACCAAGACAAAGCTTAACTCCCGAGGCAGCTTTGGCAAATGCCAACGGTTTTCAGTCTTTAATCAATGCCACCTATGGTATTCCAAGAGCATTCGGACAATATGGACAGACCATGATGATTGCTCCGGAAGTAATGGCTGATAATCTTAGAATTATTGCCAATACAGGCCGATATATTGGACAAGAAGCAAATGCCGACCGAGCCCATATCAGCCTTTGGACTCAGCAATTTTGGTTTGGTATCAACAATACCAATATCATTATCAGTGGAATTGCTGATGTTTCAGGAGATCAAGCATTGAAGGATAAGGTTTTGGGTGAAGCCCACTTCTTGAGAGCTTTTATGTACTTTGACTTAGCTCGGGTTTATGGTTACGAGCCTGGTAAAGAAGTGAATGGATTCAATAAGGCTGTGATACTAAGAACTGAGCCAACTCTTGGATTCTCGGATGCTGATTTCAAAGCCAGAGCTACCAACAGAGAAGTATATGATCTGATCATCTCTGATTTGCAGACAGCAATCAATTTGCTTTCACCTGCAACCATTGGTTCAGCCAATGTTTTCCGTGCCAACAAAGGTGCAGCGCAAGCGCTTTTGGCAAGAGTTTACCTCTATGATTCCAAGTATGCGGAGGCAGAAGCAATGGCAACCCAGGCGATGGCTTCCTTTGGATTGACAGATGCAGGTACAGGTCTTTTGACTCCGGCAAATTATGTCACAGCATTCTCAACCGCTCCGAATCCTGAATCTCTTTTTGAGATAGAAATCAGATCAGTCGATTGGTCTACCGTAGATGGAGTAAACAACTCTGTATGTTCTCTGACAGCAAACGTATATGCCAGTGCTCAGTTTATCCTGACAGCATCGGATGAATTGCTTGGATCCTATGAGACTGGTGATATCAGACGAGCTACCTGGACAGAAACGACCCGATCCGGCGCTTCTGGACCAGTGTACCGATCAAATAAGTGGTTGGGACACAAAGGTGATTTCCTTCAGAATCTTCCGATTCTTAGAGGTGCTGAATTGTATCTGATCAGAGCTGAGGCACGATACAGAACTTCCAATGCAGCAGGGGCAAGAGCGGACCTCAATGCTTTGAGAAGTAAAAGGGGATTGGCAGCAGTTGACGCAGGACTTTCTGGAGATCCTTTGTTTGCACAGATCATGAAAGAAAGAAGACAGGAGTTTGCACTGGAAGGACACCGTTGGTTCGATTTGAAGAGAAACGGATTGACTATCTCCAAGTCTGCGAGATTCGAGCCTGTTCCATACAGCGATTATAGATTGCTTGCTCCTATTCCAAACGATCAGCTTCAATTGAATGACCTGCTGGAACAAAATCCAGGTTATAACTAAAATTAAAAATGACGATGAAAAAGTTATATATCTATTTCGCAGTTGTGTTTGCCGCCATTGCAATGACATCCTGCTTTGATGATCCGGGGGCCGAAGCTTTCTTCGAGGGAAATCAAGTGGAATTTAATGCCGGTGCACTACCAAACGGTCTGACATCCACGCTGACTCGAACAAGTGGTACCCAGACTGACATCCTCCAGGTGCAGGTAAACAGAGTTTCCACTTCTGCAACGGCAGCGATTACAGTCAATATTGCTGTGGATCCGACTTCTACAGCGGTCAAAGGGGTTCATTATTCCCTTGCTTCGAATTCGTTGACGATCCCCGCAGGAGAGTTTGTCGGGAATTTTCCGGTGACTATTCTTACAGGAAATATTCAGCCAACAGAAGCCCCTGTTTTGAAACTGGTGATTGATTCAGCAACCGGTGCAGAGTTGTCTCCCAATTATGCGGATCTTTCGATCAACATCAAGGTAGTTTGTACCTCTGCGATTTCGACAAATGCTGATGTTTGGGTGGCAACCACTTCCACCATCTATGGGAACTTCACGAAGGATGTAACATTCAAACCACTACCAAATGGCCAATATACGGTTTCTGATGTTTCAGCAGGAATGTATGCGGCTTTTGGATTCTCTGGTACCCAAGAAGTAATATATGGTGATAATTGTGGGAAAATCACGTTTGTCCGTACAGGCCAAGTGGAATTTGCGATCACCAACCCGGCTTCCGGGGAGACGGTGGGAGCTTATGATGCCGCTGCCAAAACAGTAACCTTGTATTGGGCTGATGTGCCAAATGATATCATCAATGCAAAAACCACTCTAGTGAAAAAATAAGGCTTATGTAAATCAAAAAAGGAGGGCCTGGCCCTCCTTTTTTTTTGAAATTTTTAACGAATATGAATTTAGGAGTGTTTAATTAAAGGATATTTTCGGTTGATCTTTGGATTGCCGGGATTATTTCAAGGAATTGGTAAGGAAGAAGTAAGATATATGAACAAAATTCTAAAGGCTAGTAGGTTCATTTTGTGTTTCGCTGGGATTTTATTTTTTGCAGAGAGGGGATTTTCTCAGCAGATTGACTTGGAGACAAAATGGAAAGATGCAAGAATAGAAAGTGAACAAAGCTTGCGTGGAAGATTGGGTTCATTTACTCTTTCAAAACCACTCAACCAATATAGTTTTCCATTTCTTAAAGAGGAGAGGGGATTGAGACTCAGTGATGGGTATTTTTCCAAAATCCAGTATTTAGATGAATCCGGATATCCGGTGATCTATGCTCCCCACAATATCAATGCAGCAATTACCACAGGGGCGAATCACCTTCAGCCCGGTGGATCTTTGGGACTGAACCTTACTGGAAAAGGATTAGTAGTTGGGATTTTTGACCAAACCAGACCAAAAAGAGACCATCCGGAATTTGGAAACCGACTTACGCAAGTGGACGGTTCAACAGAAACGCTAAGTGACCACGCTACCCATGTTTCGGGGACAGTTTTGGCTGCTGGGGTCAACCCAGGTGCAAAGGGAATGGCTAATGAGGCTACCGGTTGGTCGTTCAATTGGGATGCGGATGTATCCAAAATGTTGACTAATGCTTATGATCCAGATTCAAAACCCAATGGAATGCTGGTTTCAAACCATTCCTACGGAGTGGTTTTGGGGTGGACACAAGAGGGGGCAAACTGGACCTGGGCTGGAAACGCTTCGGTAGATCCCAACGAAGACTGGAGGTTTGGTTTTTATTCCAGCAAATCAAAGGCAATAGATGAACTTCTTTACGCCAGGCCGTATTATTCTGTGGTTTGGTCTGCTGGAAATGACCGGGATGACCGTGGCAATGGTACCCGGCCACCGGATGGGCCAGATGATACAATCGGACCTGAAGGTGTAGCTAAAAATAACATTACAGTAGGGGCGGTTTCCCAGGTTCTGGATTACACCGGGCCAAATTCCGTTGCGATTTCTTCTTTTTCATCTTGGGGACCTACCGATGATGGCAGGATCAAGCCGGATTTGGTCGGAATGGGAGTTAATGTTTTCAGTTCCTCAATTTCATCAACTGAGCAAGATTCCTACGCCAGTCTGAGTGGAACGTCCATGGCCGCGCCCAATGTAACGGGTTCGCTTTTCCTTCTGCAGCAGCTATATGGACAGCGAAATCCTGAGAAATTTATGCTGGCATCCACCCTCAAAGCTTTGGCGATCCATACCGCCAAGGAAGCCGGACCTTCACCGGGGCCTGACTACATGTATGGATGGGGACTTTTGGATGCAAAAGCTTCCGCTGAAATGATTTTGAATGAAGATGGAACCAGTCGATTGATCAGGGAACTGATTCTGGATCAAGGGTCAACTTTTGAATATGAAATAGTATCTGATGGGATTACCCCTATCAAAGCCACGATCGTCTGGACTGATCCCGCGGGAACACCAGCCGGAACAAGTGTGAATCCAACAAATCTGATGTTGGTAAATGATCTGGACCTAAGAATTTTTGATGAAGATGGAGTAGAATATTTTCCCTGGACATTAGATCCGGCTTTGGGAGCAGGTGCAAGAGGCCTTCAAACCGGTGACAATTTCAGAGATAATGTGGAGCAAGTGCTAATTACTTCCCCACAGCCAAAAAAATATACCGTTAGAATCACTCATAAAAATGGGCTGACATTTGGAATGCAGCCATTTTCGCTGGTATTTACTTCAGGAGCTCTTGACGGAGCAGATGAAACCCTTTATTGGATCGGCGGAGCAACTGGCAACTGGAGTGATGGTGCAAATTGGTCTTTGACAGCTAATGGCCCCTCTGCAGGAAAAATCCCAGCGGAGGGAACCCGCGTGGTTTTTGACGGACCGTCCGGACAAAACAAAATCGTCAATTTAACCGGTGCTTCCCGAGCATTCAGTGTTAATGTGTTTGGAAACCATGTGTTGACACTTGACTTGAACTCCCAATCCCTTTTGGTTTCCAATGGCTTTAGGATAAGCAATCAGATTACAGAAGTGAAAAATGGAACTATTGTATTTGATTCGGAAAGTTCCAATGAACTCTTAGTCGAATTTGGCCAGGCACTTTTTGAAAATTCACGCCTGAAGTTTGAAGGAGGTAATTGGCGGGTGATTTCCGGGGACAAGCTGGACGAAATTGAAATAGAATCCGCCCAAGTCAGTTTTGATATGACTGTATTGGATGCGAATCAAATCCGGATCCAGCCAAACGGGGTTTTGGGAGGTGATTTTGAGACACTGAAATTTTCAGAATCCTTATCTGTCAGCAGTTCAGGCCAGCTAAAAGAAAATCTGACAGCTCAGTTTGGAGGAGCAAATGGACAGTTTTCAAATGCTTCCCAAATTCCATTTGCCGGACTTGAAATCCTTTCTGGGACTTTGGTACTTAGCAGTGACGGGATTACCAATCTCGAAATTTCCAACGGAAAAGCGGTTTTAGCAGCGACACCGATTGTGGTTGAAAAACTTGAACTCGGGCCCGGAGGTACTTTGGAATTTGGACAGACCGGGACTTTTTCTGTGCTGAGCGAAATCCTTTCGACTGCGACTGAGCAATTAAAAGCTTTGATTACTGCTTTGGCAGTTGGAAGCACCTTCTCTTATGATGTTTATCGCAAACTCTGCTTTAGCCATTTGAATGTGACCAATGTGAATAAAACAGGGCAGGGTATTATCAATCTGGGAATAGGTTCCACAGTTCAAAACGCAAGCGGTTGGCTAAGACAAAATTGCGAAGAAGTGCTTTTTGCAAAGTTTGAATCAGCCTATCCATGCGTTGGCGCAGCGGTGACTTTCGACAATCAAAGTGAAGGAGCAGTTTCCACTTATTTCTGGGAATTTGGCCAGCAAGGAACCTCGAGTCTTGAAAATCCAATTTTTGTCTTTAACACTCCGGGAAATTACCGGGTGAAACTGACCATTTCTAACAGCCAAGGCTCTACCTCTTTTGAACAGGAAATTGTGATTGGTTCCAATGAACTTCTGAAACCGATTATAGTGGTAAACGGTGATCAATTGACCTCTCAGCAACCTGGAACTTCCTATCAATGGTATTTGAATGGCCAGGTAATTCCGGGTGCCGTTCAGCGCAGCTATGTGGCAAATTCAGATGGTTCGTACCAAGTCGCAATCTTTGATGCCGTTTGTAACAGGCTTTCCGATCCTGTGATCATTTCCGCGATTCCTGAGCCAGACTTGAGCAGGTTTGGGATTTTTGTAGGACCCGTACCATCTTATGACCAGGTAAGTGTCCAATTCCTCAATGAGTACAAAGGGAAGATCACACTTTCCTTGGTAGATATGGCAGGAAGAGTCTATTCGACCAAGGTTGCTGGCAAAAATGGAAATGAATTAACAGAGGCCATTTCACTTCCGGCCCAAGCCGGTTTGTACTTGCTGAAAATTGAAACCAACAACCTGATTTTGCACAAAAAGCTAATCAAGTATTAGAATGAAAAAGATATTGGTAATAATGGCTTTTCTGATTTCGGAAGGTGCATTTTCACAAATTTCGAATGTCGATTTTAACGGAGTTCCGGCAAAGTTGACCCCCTACAGTGGAATCGACGGATCACCCTATCTCTTTGCGGATTGGGCGAAAGCAGACCTTGCCACAACCAATGCAGGCCTCAAAGAGGATGTGGCTTATCGTTTCAATATCCATGACAATGAACTTGAGGTGGTAAATGATGCAGGAAATACAATTTACCTCGATAAGGATTATTTGGAATATGCTGTTCTTCAGAGGCCTTCAATTTTAATCGCTCAGAGTCAAATTCCGGGATTGCTTCCAAATTTGCTCTTCAAAAAGGGATTTGAATTTATCAAAGGGATAGGTCCTAAAGATTTGGTAAATGTGTTGGGAGAAGGTGAAAAGTATACCCTGATCCGCAAGTTTTATTCAGATTTGGTCACACCGCCAAAAAACAGCTATGCTCCTTCAGCAGGTCAAATGTTTGTTTTTGAAGAAACTTACTTTCTGATAGATGCCAATAGGCAAGTAACCCCTGTCAAACCCAGAACCAATGTCATTCTGAAAGCACTTGATCCGGCTGATGTGGAAAAAGCCAAGGAAATAATCAAGAATGGAAAATTTGACTTATCAAGAGAAGATCATCTGGTTCTTTTTTTTACCGAATTGAATAAAGTTTGATTTTCAAAAGAGCCCATATACTGCGTAAGCTTCAGCTTAGGTCCCTCTTAGCGATTTCTTATCCGTTTACTTTTGCCTAACTTCGCAGCGAATTTCAAAAGCCGATGATTTACATCTCCCGAAAGGAACACTTCAACGCTGCCCACAAACTGTGGAACCCAAACTGGTCTGACGAAAGGAATTTTGAGGTTTTTGGACCTTGCGCCAATGTCAACTGGCACGGGCATAATTTTGAGTTGATCGTGACAGTAAAAGGCCTTCCTGATCCAGAAACAGGTTTTGTTGTGGATTTGAAGCAGTTGAGCACTTTGATTAGAAAACTAGTCATCGACAAAGTTGACCACAAAAATCTGAATGTGGATGTGGATTTTATGCAGGGAAAACTTGCAAGCTGTGAGATTTTGGTGATGGAATTTTGGAAGATTTTGGAACCTGCGATTAAGGAAATCACAAAGTTTGGAGGATTGAATAAACTGACGCTTTACGAGACCCCGAGGAATTTTGTCGAATACTTTGGGGAAGGAATTTAAAATTGAGAATTGAAAATGTAGAATGAAAAGTAGGTCCTTAAGCCTACTTTTATTTTTTTAAATCAAAAACCATATCTGAATTGAAAAAAATCTACATCATATCCGGTGAGCGCTCAGGCGATCTCCATGCCTCCAATTTAGTTTCGGCAATGAAGGGCCTTGACCGGTCTGCCCAGTTTCGGGGAATGGGAGGGAACTATTCCAAAGCAGCCGGAGTGGATCTGGCAGTGGATTATTCTGAAATCGCAGTGATGGGGTTTTTGGAGGTGGTCTTGGGTTTTCGAAAGGTCTTGAAATACCTAAATCTGGTCAAAAAGGACCTGTTGAGTTATCGTCCTGATGCCCTGATTTTAGTAGATTATGGCGGATTCAATATGAAAATCGCTGCTTTTGCAAAAGAGAAAGGAATACCTGTCCACTATTACATTCCACCAAAAGTTTGGGCATGGAACCAAAAGAGGGCTTTGAAGCTAAAAGCTTTCACAGATCAGATTTACTCCATCCTTCCGTTCGAACCTGAGTTTTTTGAGAAGTTTGACATGAAGGTGCACTATGTGGGAAATCCTCTTTTGGATGAAATCCGGAAGTTTAAGCCTCATGATTTTTTCTTTCAAAAAAATGAATTGAGCTTCCAGCCCATCATAGCATTGCTTCCCGGAAGCCGAAAGCAGGAAATAGAATCCATGCTGGATAAGATGATCAGTTTGGTTAGGGAATTTCCGAATGCCCAGTTTGTAATTGCAGGTGTGGACAGTGTTCCGGATTCGGTCTATGAACCTGCGAGAAAAGCAGGGCTGAAAGTGGTGATCAACCAAACCTATGATTTGCTCCATCACGCCACCGCTGCGGTTGTCACTTCTGGGACAGCAACACTGGAAACTGCACTGTTCCGTGTTCCCCAAATCGTGGTTTACAGAACTTCCTCAGTGTCCTATATGATTGCCAAAAACCTGATCCGAGTGCCTTTTATTTCTCTAGTCAATCTGATTGCAGGAAAGGAAGTCGTCAAAGAACTAATTCAGGACGATTTTTCTGTTGAAAAGCTAAGAGAAGAGCTGAATCGGATTTTTACCAATGTGGTGTACAAGGGGGGAATACTTCAGGGATATGACTTGATTCAAGAAAGAATTGGAGAAGGGTCTGCCTCGGAGCGTACAGCAAAACTACTTTTGGATTCACTGAAAAAATAAACCCTGCCTCGAAGAAGCAGGGTTTGTGATCTTAAGCAACCTGAAGTCGCTTGAATTTCGATTTGTCAAACTTGGATCGGGCGTATCCTTCGTCAATAACCAGTTCTTTGATAGAATCGTCCGAAGGTACTTCATACATCGCATCAGTGATGATCGCTTCGCAAATGGACCTGAGTCCACGGGCTCCCAACTTATATTCGTCTGCTTTGTCAACGATGAAATCCAACGCACTATTCTCAAACTTCAAAGCAACGCCTTCCATTGCCAATAATTTGGTGTATTGCTTGACCAAGGCATTTTTAGGCTCAGTAAGGATTCGCTTTAAGGCATCTTTGTGCAAAGGATCCAAATGGGTTAAAACCGGAAGTCTTCCGATCAACTCAGGAATTAATCCGAATGCTTTCAAATCCTGTGCAGTCACGTACTGAAGGAGATTTTCTCTGTCTGCCTGCGGTGTATCACTGGTTTTGCCAAAACCCATCGGCTGAGTATTCAAGCGCTTTCCGATATGTCGTGCAATTCCGTCAAATGCACCTCCGCAGATAAAGAGAATATTCTCAGTATTGACCGCGATCATTTTCTGATCGGGATGCTTTCGGCCTCCTTGAGGTGGCACGTTGACCATCGTTCCTTCCAATAGCTTAAGCATGGCCTGCTGCACACCTTCTCCACTAACATCACGGGTGATGGATGGGTTGTCGGATTTGCGGGCGATTTTATCCAGCTCATCAATGTATACGATTCCCCGTTCGGCGGCTTCCACATTGTAATCTGCAGACTGCAACAAGCGGGTCAGGATACTTTCCACATCTTCTCCGACATAGCCGGCTTCCGTCAAAACTGTCGCATCTGCGATGCAAAAGGGTACTTCCAGTATTTTTGCAAGGGTTTTTGCCAGGTAAGTTTTACCGGTACCGGTATCACCTACCATGATGATGTTTGACTTTTCAATCTTGATGTCATCGTGGTCGTCCTTTTGTTGAAGACGCTTGTAATGGTTGTAGACCGCTACAGTCAATACTTTTTTAGCTTCTTCCTGACCGATCACATATTGGTCCAGGTAAGAAGTAAGCTCCTTGGGCTTCTTAAGTTTAAACTTAGGTTTTGCACCTGATTTCTTGGTTTTGTCTTCCTCTCCAAGAATCAGGTGAGCCTGGTCGATGCAAAAATTGCAGATATGAGCAGAAATGCCCGATACCATCAGATCTACATCTTTCTTATTTCTGCCACAAAAGGAGCAGGTTACTTGAGCCATGCTTATACTTTTTTAACTAATACTTCGTCGATCAAGCCGTATTCTTTGGCCTCCATAGCTTTCAACCAATAATCCCGGTCGGAATCTCTTTCGATTTCTTCATAGGTTTTACCGGTATGATTTGCCAGGATTTGATACAATTCCTCTCTCATCGAAAGGATAAGTTTCAACGAGATTTCCATGTCCCTGGACTGACCCTGCATTCCGCCTGAAGGCTGGTGAATCATCACTCGTGAATGCTGAAGCGCAGATCTTTTGTTTTTGGCACCACCGGCCAATAGCACGGCGCCCATGGATGCGGCTATGCCTGTACAGATCGTCGCCACATCCGGTCCTATGTACTGCATGGTATCATAGATTCCGAGACCGGCGGTCACAGATCCACCGGGGCTGTTCACGTAGAGCAATACATCTTTTTTGGCATCAACTGATTCCAGGAAAAGTAATTGGGCTACGATGATATTGGCGATGTGGTCGTCTATACCAGTTCCAAGGAAAATGATCCTGTCCATGATCAATCTTGAAAACACATCGATTTCCCGGAAGTTCTGAGGTCTTTCCTCAATTACAGACCGGGTCATATTTTCGATATGCTGAGTATATTGGTCAAATGCCGTTCCGCTGACGCCTTGATTATGAATGGCGTATTTTCTGAATTCTTCTTTGTTGATCATTTTTTGAGTCTGTTGTGGTAGCAAAAATAAAAAAGTCCTTTAAAAAAGGACTTTTCAATATAACTCTCTAAATCGATTTACTTCTCTAAAAGTTCCTTGAATTCGTCAATGGTAATGGTCTTTTCTACCAGATCAATTTTCTCCTGTACGAATGCCAAAACTTTTTCATTTTGTACCGAGGTCAGCATATTCATGTAGTTCTGACCTTCGTTTCCTTTCAGATAGTTGTCTACAAACATATCCATGCTTGCTTCCATCTGAGAACCTAGGCCTGAAGAAGCAAACTGCTCACGGATCATTTCTTTGGTTTTCTCGATTACATCGGCATGTTCTGCCTGAATGTTGTTGTCCTTTGCAACTTGATTAGAAATCAGAGACCAGATCAACTGCTTTGCGTAAATCGGATATTCCTTTTCCACATCTGCTTCTGATACTTTACCCTCATTTGCTTTCAACAACCATTCTTTAAGGAAAGAGTCTGGAAGGTCGAGGTTAGCTTTTTCGACCAATACTTTCTTCAGTTCTTCTTCAGTGAAAACTTTAGATTCGCGGTCGTAGCTTTCCTGAAGTGTTTCTTTCACTTTGGTTGTGAATTCCTCTTCAGAATTTACGGTTTCAGGGCCGAAGATTTTATCGAAAAAGTCCTGATCCAAAGTCGCAGGTTCTGTCCGGTTGATGTTTTTCACTGTGAAAGTGAAGGAGCCCTTTACCTCAGCTGCTTCTTCATCTGTCAAACTGAAAGCCTCTGACCATTCCTCTTTTTTAACTTCTTTTGCCTCAAATTCGACCACAGCATCTTTGCTTAGGCCGATGAATTTTGCGGCAACTTTTTTAGAAAGTTTTGAAAGTGGGAGGGACAGGGTTTTGGAAAAATCACCTTCAGTTGCGTTGAGGTCGCCATAGATATTGTCATTGGCTTCGCTCACTTCCGGGTTGGTGCTGTTCCCGTATTGTGACTTCAGGTTGTCGATTGTTTCGTTGACCAGTTTTTCGTCCACTTTGATGGAATATTTGGTTCCTTTTGTGGTTTTGTCCAAAGCCACAGCTACAGAATCCACAAATCCGATTCTGTATTCAAAGTCAAATCCTTTCTGGGTTTTCCAGTCAATGGAATTGTCCTCTTTTGCCACTGGAAGTGGTTCGCCCAAAATTCTGAAAGGTTGTTCTTTCAGATAGGTATTCAGAGACTCACCTAGAATAGCATTGATTTCGTCTACCAAAATAGAAACACCATACATGCCTTTCACCATGGAGATGGGAGCTTTGCCAGGACGAAAGCCTTTGATGGCAGCCTTTTTGGCGTAGTCCTTTAGTTTGGCATCAACCTTTGGTTGATAATCTGCTTCGTTTAGTGTAATTTTAATTGAAGCTTGATTTGCTGAATGCTTGTCTAATGTAATTTCCAAGGTGTATAAAATTAAACCGATGATGAACTAAAAACCCCCAATCTCTTTCCTGTCTGATCAAAAACAGTGGAGTGATTGAGGGCTTGATGCTGTGCGGATAGAGGGACTCGAACCCCCATGCCTCGCGGCGCTAGATCCTAAGTCTAGTGCGTCTACCAATTTCGCCACATCCGCATTGGAATCAATCAGACCGAGATTATTTGATCAATGATCTCCTTTTCCAATTGTGGATGCAAAGGTAAAGACATAATTTAATTTTTTACAATTGTCAGAAAAAATATTTCCAAAAAATGTGGAATCATTTAATCCCTGTCCCAATTTTGAATAAAATTCCACCCTTATGATCCCTGTGGACATAGAAGAAGAACGAAAGGAAATACTCAAGCGATACCGGAGGCTGCTCAAGCAGGCAAAGCCTATTTTGAAACCGGGTGATACCAAGCTGATCAAAAAAGCTTTCAATATTTCCCTGGAGGCGCACAAGGATATGCGCCGCAAATCCGGAGAACCCTATATCTACCATCCGTTGGAGGTTGCCTTGGTATGTGTCGAAGAAATCGGCTTAGGCACAACTTCAATAATTTCTGCTTTGCTCCATGATGTGGTGGAGGATACCGACTGGGAGCTTGAGGATATTGAGCGGGAATTTGGGCACAAGGTCATGACCATCATCGATGGATTGACCAAGATCTCGGGGGTTTTTGAATATGGAAGTTCGCAGCAGGCTGAGAATTTTCGGAAAATGCTCCTCACGCTTTCGGATGACGTACGTGTGATTTTGATCAAACTTGCCGATCGCCTCAATAATATGAGGACGCTTTCGAGTATGCCCCGCCATAAGCAGCTGAAGATTGCATCGGAAACGATGTATCTCTACGCTCCACTCGCACACAGGCTTGGCCTTTATGCCATCAAGTCAGAATTGGAGGATTTGTACCTCAAATACACCGATACCGATACTTATAAAGAGATCGTCAAGAAGATCAATGAGTCGAGAAGCTATCGGAACAAATTTATCAAAACCTTCATTCAGCCGATTGAGGAAGAATTGACCAGACAGAATTTTAAGTACACAATCAAAGGAAGACCAAAGTCTGTTTTCTCCATTTTCAATAAAATGAAAAAGCAGGGGATTCCATTTGAGGAAGTATATGATCTGTTTGCTATCCGAATAATCTTGGACAGTGAGCTTGAGAATGAAAAGGCGGATTGTTGGCAGGTTTATTCCATCGTCACCGATTTTTACAGACCCAACCCTGATCGATTGAGAGATTGGATAAGTACCCCGAGGTCAAATGGCTATGAGTCACTCCATACCACAGTAATGAGTAATACCGGACAGTGGGTAGAAGTTCAGATACGGACTGACCGGATGGATGAAATCGCCGAACGAGGCTATGCCGCCCACTGGAAATACAAAGACAGGGACAGTTCATCAAAATCAGGTTCCGGTTTGGACGACTGGATCAGTCAGGTGAGGAGCATCCTTGAATCAAACGACGGGAATGCGATTGAATTCATGGATGATTTCCGGGGGAATTTATTTCACGACGAGGTCTTTGTTTTCACTCCCAAAGGGGATTTGAAAGTGCTTCCTGTTGGTGCTACTGCCTTGGATTTTGCCTTTGAAATCCACACCGAAATCGGGGCAAAATGTATCGGAGCGAAAGTCAACCAACGACTTGTACCCATCAGCCATAAGCTGAAAAACGGAGATCAGGTAGAAATCCTGACTTCAAACAAACAAAAGCCCTCGGAGGATTGGCTCAATAATGTCGTCACTTCCAGAGCCAAAGCCAAAATCAAAGATGCCCTGAGGGAGGAGAAGAAATCGGCGATTTTGGATGGTAGAGAAATCGTCCAGCGGAAGCTAAAAGCCATGAAAATGGAATTTAATTCTGAAACTGTCGAGCAGTTGCGGGCCTACTTTGAACTGAAAACTGCGAATGAATTTTATTATAGAGTTGGAAAAGGAATTATTGATCCAACTTCGATCAAGTCCTTTAAAGACTTCAAGGAGAATCAGAAAGCTAAAAGCAAGGCCAGCGAAAAAGTCAAAGACGAATCTTCATTTACCAAAGAAATCAAAAGTCTGAAAGGTTCCGAACACGATCAGCTGCTGATCGGGGAGGACATGGATGTGGTGGATTACATTTTGGCCAAATGCTGCAATCCGATTCCAGGAGATGATGTGTTTGGTTTTGTGACAATCAATGAGGGTATCAAAATCCACCGGACTTCCTGTCCAAATGCTCTGGAATTGCTTTCCAACCACGGAAACAGAGTCATCAAAGCCCGCTGGACCAGCCAAAAAGAAATCGCATTCCTGGCCGGGCTGAGGATACTCGGCACTGATAGGGTAGGACTGATCAACGATGTTACCAAAGTGATATCCAATGAGCTGAAAGTAAACATGAGATCCATTACAGTGGATTCAGATGCTGGGATATTTGAAGGTGCGATCAAACTTTATGTTCACAGCACCGAGCATTTGGACCACCTGATCAAAAATCTTCAGCAGGTGGATGGAATTATAAAAGTTTCCCGATTTGACTGATTGAATCTTTTATTAGAGACATAAGTTATATTTGAAAAAATACGCAGAAAATGCCCCTTAATACCACCCATTTTGAAGAGGTCAAAAAGATATTTACAGCCTATCTGGAAAACCAAAAACTCCGAAAAACACCTGAACGCTATGCGATTTTGGAGGAGATTTACAGTCGGACTGGACATTTTGATGTTGAGGGACTTTACATCAGTATGAAGAACAAAAACTATCGCGTCAGCCGGGCGACAGTTTACAATACCCTGGATTTGCTCGTGGAATGTGACTTGGTGACGAAGCACCAGTTCGGGAAGAATTTGGCTCAATTCGAAAAGTCCTACGGCTACAAACAGCACGATCACCTGATTTGTGTGGAATGCAGCCAAGTGATGGAGTTTTGTGATCCGAGAATCCAAAACATCCAAAATACCGTAGGTGATATTCTGCACTTTCAGGTCCTCCATCATTCACTTATTTTGTACGGAAACTGCACCAAAGAAAAGTGCGAAAATCGAAAAGCCAGTTAAATGAAACTAACCTATATCACCCAAAAGGGTGAAAAAGCAAATTACTTATTTATACAAGGTGACCTGATCGGTGACGAAGTCGGTCCGAAATTGGTGGAAGTGGTATCTGATGCGATTCAGGATGGTGCTAAAACCTTTGTAATCGATCTGAGCGAAGTTCGGTATATCAGCTCCAGCGGAATTGGATTATTGATCACCATGCTGACTAAAATGCGTAATGTAGGAGGAGAAGTTTATTTGACCTCGCCTTCTGACCATGTCAAGAAGCTTTTGATAATCACCAAACTAAACAATATTTTCACCGTCTTTGATTCGGTAGAAGATTTTAATGCTAAAAATTGAAAATTGAGCCTTATTCAAGGCTCTTTTTATTTTTTGGAACATCAATAAGATAATAAATAGGATGTTTCCCTTGGTTTTCTATCCCCTTATCGCAAATTTCGCCCTTTAAAAAAATTCGAATAACCGATTAGACTGCACATCAAATGAAGATGGATGTATTGCTGGGTCTCCAGTGGGGAGATGAAGGAAAAGGTAAAATTGTTGACGTGTTGGCTCCTCAATATGAGGTTGTTGCCCGATTCCAAGGTGGTCCAAATGCCGGCCATACCCTGGAATTTGACGGCATCAAACATGTGCTTCACCAGATTCCTTCAGGGATTTTCAGATCTCAAATCCTTAACATTATTGGAAATGGGGTGGTCCTCGATCCGATCATTTTAAAGAAGGAAATCGAAGGATTGGGCAAATTTTCGATCGATTATCAAAAAAATCTGGTGGTCTCCAAAAAGGCAACCATTATTATTCCAACCCATAAGCTTTTGGACGCTGCCTACGAGCAGTCAAAAGGAGATAAAAAAATCGGTTCCACCTTAAAAGGGATTGGCCCGACTTACCAGGATAAAATTGGCAGGTCAGCCCTTCGGATCGGTGATATCTTGAGTCCGGATTTCCGTGAAAAGTATCAGGTGCTTGTAGATAAGCATAAGACCACACTTTCATTCTACAGCTTTCCGGTAGATAAATTGGAAGAAATGGAAGGACAGTTCTTCGAAGCTGTTGAATTCGTGAAGTCACTCAATTTGATTGACTCCGAATATGTAGTCAACGATGCTTTGGCTTCTCATAAGAAAATCCTTGCCGAAGGAGCTCAGGGATCTTTATTGGATGTGGATTTTGGAAGTTATCCTTTTGTCACTAGCAGTACTACAATGACAGCTGGTGCCTGTACCGGATTGGGAGTGGCGCCATCCAAAATCGGCGAAGTGTTTGGAATCTTCAAAGCATATTGTACCAGGGTTGGAAGCGGACCTTTTCCGACTGAGCTTTTTGATGCTACCGGAGAAGCGATGCGAAAAGAAGGCAATGAATTTGGCAGCACCACAGGCCGCCCACGCAGATGTGGTTGGCTTGATCTGCCGGCATTGAAATATTCCATCATGATCAATGGGGTAACTCAACTGTTCATGATGAAAGCCGATGTGCTGAATATCTTTGATGAAATCAAAGTTTGTACAGACTATGTGCTTCCAACCGGAGAAAAGATCGACAGACTGAGTTTTGAAATCACCGACTTGGATGTGAAGCCTGTCTATAAACCAATGAAGGGTTGGCATTGCTCACTGGCAGATGTCCGTTCTTATGACGAATTTCCAACAGAATTAAAGGAGTATGTGGCATTTCTTGAGGAAGAACTTAAGGTGCCGATCAAGCTGGTATCAGTCGGTCCGGATCGAGTTCAGACCATTTTGAGATAATTTTCTTAACCATATGTAATCAAGCTCCCGAGGTTCTCTTCGGGAGCTTTTGTTTTATAGCCCCTTTGTCATTTTATTTATAATTCTAAAGAATTGGATTTGAAGGGGATTTTGAAATATCTGGTAGTTGCACTTTTTGCCTTGCTTGGGTCAAAAGCAGGAGCCCAAGTCGGTTTTCCTTATTGTGAGTCTTTTCAGACTGCAAGTACACAGGCCAATACCATTTTTGGCGGGGATGCCAGGCTGGTCGATGGGGTTCTCCGGCTTACTACAAATCAATTGAATCAGCGGGGATTCGTGTATTTTGATATCCCTTTTCCCTCTACCTATGGGCTAAAAGTAGAATTTGAGTATTTCAGCTACGGAGGGACAGGGCTGTATTTGGCAGATGGTCTTTCTGTTTTTCTCTTTGATGGTGATACCCAAAATTTCAATCCCGGAGGTTTTGGTGGTTCCTTGGGATATGCACAGCGGAGCAGCGAGCCCGGTTTATCCAATGGATATTTGGGAATCGGTTTTGATGAATATGGGAATTTCGGGAATAGTTCTGAGGGAAGAAATGGAGGATTTGCCGGGATTGGACAGAATGTGCTAGTTCCCAATGCAATAGTTTTGCGTGGTCCTGGAAATGGAAATTCAGGATATCCATTTGTGGTGGGAAGAAAAACCACCTCAACAGGAAATGACGGGTTACTGCCTGGAGGGCAATTTGAAATCAGTTCAGGAGGTTCAGGTACCTCCAGGGTGACAGACCCGATGCAAATTGGATATAGACGGGTCAATCTGGAATTGCAACCTGATCCAGATGGAGTTGGCTTTTTTATTACCCTTTCCATGGTTGTAACAACTCAAGCCGGTCTGCCCCGTCAAATCACAATCTTTGACCGACCTTTTGACTTTCCGGCTCCCAAAAATCTTAAAATCGGATTTGCTGCTTCGACAGGAGGCTATTCAAATTTTCATGAAATCAGGAATCTAATTGTAGAAGTATCCGCAGACGATAAGCTTTTGGAGCCCCAGGGAGTGGATTTTTCTGATTTTTCATCCTGCGCCGGCCAGGAAAATCAATTTTACATCACTGATCAAGAGGTAGTTTTACCCAATGAAAACAGCGCCATCCGATGCCTCCAGTTTTATAATTCAGAGGAAAGCATAGAAGGGGAATCGGAGGACATTTGTTCTCAAGCAAGATGCCTTGAGCAGAACCGAGTCTTGATAATGCCACAAGGGACCTTCAGAGCAAGTGATCAAGCAGGAGGCTTTACTTTTTTTCCAAATGAAGAATACATTGGACAGGAGGTCACCGTTTTCTATACCATCACTGACAGCTACGGAAAAACCTCCCAAGGGAACTCCATTACCCTGGCTATTGAAGAATCACCAAAGCCCATTAACCTGCAGGTTTCAGGCCAGAATGAAGTAATTGAGAAGGTGGATATTTGCCAGGGAGATGCTGTGACCTTTGAAGGATTGGGCAGTGAGGAATACGAGCGCTTTGAATGGTATAAGGATGGGGAATTGATAGGAGGGGCGATTCAGCAAATTTTCACAACCGGTGAAGAAGGGATCTATCAGGTCATTGGATATAACAGAAAGAATTGTCCGGCAAAAAGCAATGAAGTAAAGGTGGCGTTCCCAAATTTCCCTGCAATTGGTATTACCTCCCCTGTGGTTGGTTGTGAAGTTGGTCAGCCAGTCGACCTGACTGCATATATACCTGACTACGACCCTGCAACTTATGATTATGAGCTTTCAGGCAGTGGGCTAATCCTGTTAAATGACGAGATGAAGACTGTTTCCAAATCGGGAGATTATCAACTGAGGGTCAAATTAAAAAGCCTCGAATGTTATTCGGATCCAGTTCCTTTGGAGGTGTTCATCCAGGAAAAGGAACTTACCGTGGATTTTGATTTTGGAGTGGAGGGATCAGGTGTAAAGGATGTAGCTGGCGGGGGTATTTTCCCGGATGATGTGATTGAGTTCTTTGATCTTTCTGATGAAAGGGCTGTGAAATGGGAATGGGACTTTGGTGACGGGGCTAACTCGCAGGATCAAAACCCAAAACACGTTTTTGGGAAAAAGGGAGAATTCGAAGTTGAATTGGTAATAACGGATATGTATGGTTGCCAGGAGACGGTTTCACAAATTGTAGCTGTCACACGCAGTTTCCGGTTGATGGTACCTACAGGATTTACACCTTTGGATTCCCAAAACAAGACCTTTCTTCCCAAGCAAAAAGGGTTGGTTCAGTTTGAACTGTTGATTTTTAACATTTGGGGAGAATTGATTTTTAGTACAAACGATCTTGAAACAGAAGGCTGGGATGGTACCCTGAAAGGAAAATTACTGGACGCAGGACTATATATATACCGTGTGAATGGTGTGGCCACAGACGGAGAGAAATTGGAGGAAAGCGGTAAATTCAGGCTGATCCGATGAAAAAAATCTTGTTTGGAGGAGTTTTTGTTTTTTGGAGCTTTTTGATTTTTGCTCAGGATATCCAATACAGTCAGTATTACGCCAATCCGATTTATTTGAATCCTGCATTTACTGGAAGTACAGGAATGACCCGGGTGGGAGTGAATTTCAGAAATCAGTGGCCTGCTTTGGATGAGAGCTTTGTGGCCTATACAGCCTACTTTGACCATTATGAGGAGCGGATCAACTCGGGGTTTGGGTTGATTGTCCAAGGGGCACAGGAATCGTTTACCCAGACTAGCCTGAATGAAATCGGTCTCGTCTACTCTTATCGGTTAAGATTGAGTGAGAAAAGCTATGTCCAAGCTGGGGTTCAGGGCAGTTTTGTTTCAAGAGATGCACTTTTTGACCGGGTTATCTTAGGGACCCAACTTGACATTGACAAAGGTGTGATTTTGGGTGAGCCAGGAGATGCTTTTGAAGGCGACAGTCAGATCAAGACGGCAGATGCCCATGCGGGTATTTTGTATTATGGTGAAAAAGCTTGGTTTGGGGTATCAGTGGCCCATCTGTTGGAGCCGGAGATGAGCTACCTGGCAGACAATACCAATCAGCTTCCAATGAAGTATTCTTTGCATGGAGGGTACCGTATAAACTTATTAGCAGGGGATATCAACGATTATTTCAATAATACGGATCAGGAGCGTTCCCTGGCTTTGGGATTCAACTTTAAGCAACAAGGACAATTTTCTCAGTTGGACCTTGGAGCTGAGTTTTTCTTTGAGCCATTGGTTTTGGGATTCTGGTATCGCGGCCTTCCGACGAAGTATTCTCTCCCAAACAATGAAGCCTTGATATTCCTTTTGGGTGTAAATATCCCTTCAGGCTTTGACTTGGGTTATAGTTTCGATTATTCAATATCAAAACTTGGATATTCCTCTTCTGGAGGTGCCCATGAACTGTCTTTGAGATATGTTTTTTCTTCTAAGAACCGTAAAAAGCAGTATTATCCCCCACTGCCTTCCTTTAGATATTGATTTTCAGTTCATTTTTAAAATAAAATTTTGTTCACAAGCCAATTTTAGATTTCTAGGCAAGATTTTCAGTTGAATTTCTGGAAAATCAGTTTAAAATTTTTCCCAATCATTTTCAGGGGTTTAGGTAGAAAGGAGATTTTTTTCTTGGGAAGGTATTGTTGTGGCCAAAAAAAGGGAGATATTTGCACTCCCAATCGACGCGAACGGCGCCGGGGTCAGGTTGAAAGAGCGGAAGTGGGGGAGTACCGGAGCAGATTAAGTTTCGGATATTCAGGGGAGAAG
>NZ_MUNY01000077.1 GCF_002002735.1 Algoriphagus sp. A40
GTCCAAATCAGCCGTAACTCCATACCTTCATTAAAATTTTAAACTTTTCCCTTTAAACTTTCCACTTAAAATTTTAAACTATCCACTTAAAATTTTAAACTATCCCTTTTAAATTTTAAACAATCCCTTTTAAATTTTAAACTTTCCAGTCTGCTCGACTCCCTCGTCACTTCCAAAACCCGGGTCAAACTTCTCCTGAAGTTCTTTTCCCATGCCAATTCGGGTTACCTGCGCTCACTTGCCAAAGAATTTGACGAGTCTACCAACTCTGTCCGGGTCGAACTCAACCGACTTACCGAAGCTGGCTTGCTTTTGACCGAAGACGAGGGCAAAACCAAGGTCTATAAAGCCAATCAGGGACACCCATTTTTTCATGAAATCAAAGGCATGGTCAGCAAATTCCTCGGATTGGACGATCTCCTCGAAAAAGTGGTCAAACGGATGGGAAATGTCGAAAAAGCAATAATCACAGGCGATTATGCCATGGGTATCGACTCAGGTACCATCGAACTCACCCTGATAGGCAAAAACCTGGATCAGGCATACCTCAATTTTCTTATCGACAAAACCTATGAGAAAATCAGCAGAAAAGTAAAAGTGCTGATCCTCGAAACGGACCCCGGAAACCTCACCGGCATTCTGGTATTCGGAAATTAAAAGAAATTCAGTGCCACTTCAGAAACCAACCCGACAACCTGAAAACGCGCAGCTGACAACCCGAAAACCCGTCTTCGGTCTTCCGTCTTCCAGCAACCGGACAACAATTAGCCCTTAAGGCTTAACATGGAGTTTCTCGGTTTTTCACCCTTAATCTCAACAACCTATTGGGAAATATTGTTAACCATTTCCCGGCTTTGGACTGCTGGTCAAAATTCAGGAAAGAGATGGAGATAAAAGGATTTTCTAAAATTGATGGAGAATAGACAGGTTTTTTATTTCGTATTTAGTCCTGATAACATATTTTGATAAGCGCAGTCGTACCGGTATTTAATTCAGAAAAGACACTGAAAAGGGCAGTGGATTCTTTACTCCTTCAACCTGAAATAGATGAAATTTTTTTGGTGGAAGATGGAAGTGTAGATCAAAGTCTCCGGCTTTGTCACCAACTGGCCCAAAAACATCCTTGCATTCAAGTTCTTCAACATCCCGATGGACTCAACAAAGGTGCTCCGGAATCCCGAAATTTGGGCCTCCAGGCCTCCAAAAACGAATGGATTCAGTTTATGGATGCGGACGATCAACTCCTTCCCGGTAAAATTTCCAGCCAAGTAGCCATGATTACAGGCGAGGAAGACCTGCTTGTAGGACAGTTCAAATACATCGACCGGGATGGATCCTCCACTCTGTTTACTCCCATAAAGGACGTTTGGTCAGGTTTGATTGCCACCCGTTTGGGCTATACTTCGTCTAACCTCTGGCGAAAATCTGCCATGATTAGGGCAGGGGAGTGGGATCCCAACCTGATCAATATCCAGGAATACAACCTGATATTCTCCATGCTGAAAACCGGTGCCCGGATTAAATTCTCAGATCAGGCCCTGACCAAAATATACTACCAACCTGATTCCATCGGAAATTCCCCGCAAAACGAAACCGAAAAGCGGGACCATTACTTCATCTTCAGGGAAAAAATCAGAGCCTATCTGGTTGAAAACAACATGTTTACCCTGCGCAGACGACACTATTTCAACAGCATCACCGGGTTAATGCTCCGCTACCACCGCCCTGATTTTAAGGTTAATTTGGACAATACCTATTTTAGGATTTATTCGGCCATCAGAGACCTCAGAAAAAAATCATTTTAAATCACTATTGCGTTTTCCGGAGGAATGATCACCTTAATTGTCACCTACTTCATGCATGAAATACTGGATTAAATGAACCGATTCCTCGATTTCGAAATACTCAAGGATCGGTTTCTGGAACTAAGGCAAGCACTCGCCTCCTACCCCTTTCTTCATAAGGTCTTTCTTCAAAAACACGGGTATCCCCTGGATCTGAAAAACCCACTAACTCACAACGAACGGATCAACCACAAGAAAATCCACGACAGAAATCCCCTAATACCCATCACCTCGGACAAAGTCCGGGTCAGAGACTACGTGCGGGAGATTTTGGGTGAAAAGGAAGCCAATGAAATCCTGATTCCCCTGTTTCACATCTCCAAAACCGGCAAAGACATCCCCCACCAGTCCTGGGACTTTGAGTTTTTTATGAAAGCAAACCACTCCTCAGGTGGAAATATGCTCGTCAAACCCGGGACCGATCCAGAATTGATCAGAAAAACCTGCCAAACCTGGCTCAAATCCAGTTATGGTCAGTTCCTCCACGAATGGGCCTACCGGGATATTCCGCGAAGAATCACCTGTGAACAGGTAATCCGAACCCCCGAAGGACAAATTCCAGCCGACATCAAATACTATTGTTTCCACGGCAGGCCCAAAATGCTCATGATCCTCACCGACAGGTTTGGCCACCAAAAACGCGTTTTCACTGACGTGCAACTTAATGTCATTCCTGGAGCCCAGATGTATGGAAAAGATATGCTATATCCTTTGCCTGATTTGCCTACACATGGACGTATGTTGGATTTTGCCGCCAAACTCGCCCGGGATTTTACTTATTGCAGAGTGGACTTTTATACGGTAGGGAACAAAGTCTATTTTGGTGAAATCACCCACTATACCGGCTCCGGTCTCGAAAAATTTGACGACTACGACCTGGATTTGGCCATCGGAAACCTTTGGTTACCGGAAAATAAGGATTACTCAATCCTGGAAATGCTCCAACTCGTGAAATCCCGAAAAAATCAACTGCCTAAATCAAAAAAATCTGACCACTCAAAAAACCAAAAATCCCGATCGGAGAGCACACAATCCGCACACATCACCTGACCACTCGTCTTCGGTCTTCGGTTTTCGCTCTTCCGACAACTTGACAACTCGATAAGCTACTGTCACCCTGAGCACCTGACCGACGAGAGTCGGGAAGTCGAAGGGCGACAACCTAATGTCACCCTGAGCACCTGACCGACGAGAGTCGGGAAGTTCGAAGGGCGACAATCCGACAACGCGACAACTCGACACCGCGCAGCCGATAAATTAATTTTCTAGACCGAGGACGTAGCCAGGACCAAATTCCTCAACTACCCTAAAGGCCTCGTAAATCGTACTTCGTACTTCGTAAATCCAACAACCCAACAACCCCGACAACTGGAAAACTTGACAACCCCACAATCTAACACCCCAAACCCCAGCCACTACAAAGTCATTGAACCCAGTTCCGGTTGGAAAATGGTGGATTTTAAGGAACTCTGGAGGTACAAAGACCTGCTATATTTTTTGACATTGAGAGGGATCAAAGCAAGGTATGCCCAATCCGTTTTGGGTGTGGCCTGGGCTATTATCCAACCGCTATTCACTACACTGGTTTTTACACTCGTCTTTGGAGGATTGGCCAAAGTGGATTCGGACGGCATGCCCTATGTCCTGTTTTCATATCTGGCCCTTTGGCCCTGGAATTACTTCAGCGGTACCCTCACAGAATCCGCAAATTCCCTGATCCAAAATGCCAACATGATCACCAAGGTCTATTTTCCCCGGATGGTACTTCCCCTTTCTGCAATCCTTTCCAAACTTCTGGATTTTGTGATTGCCTTTGTTGTAGTGGTAGGGATGCTGATCTATTTTCGGCAAGTGCCCGGCTGGGGTATTGTTTTTCTTCCGATTCTGATCCTCCAACTCCTCATGTGTTCATTAGGAATTGGCATGTTTCTCTCTGCATTGGCAGTCAAATACCGCGATGTAAAGCATGCCCTCACTTTTGTGGTCCAACTCCTGCTTTATGCCGCACCCGTGGTGTACAGCACCAATGCAGTGCCCGAAAAATACCTGAATTTCTATATTCTTAACCCAATGGTTGGGGTGATCGAAGGCTTCCGCGCCGCCTTCCTCAATCGGCCGATGCCTTGGGAGTGGATCTGGCCAGGAAGCATCGTTGCGGTAATCTTCTTCGTTTTCGGAATGATGTATTTTCGGAGGATGGAACGCATATTTGCAGATGTAGCTTGAGTCCTGCCATCCGGAGATCCCGATGACTTATTATTTTTATCGTAATCGGGACGCCGAATGGAACGCATATTTGCAGATGTCGCGTAATTCCTACCATCCGTAGATCCCGATGAAGTAAAGTTTTAGACTAAATCGGGACGGAGGATGGAACGGATCTTTGCAGATGTCGCGTAATTCCTACCATCCGTAGATCCCGATGAAGTAAAGTTTTAGACTAAATCGGGACGGAGGATGGAACGCATATTTGCAGATGTAGCTTGAGTCCTGCCATCCGTAGATCCCGATGAAGTAAAGTTTTAGACTAAATCGGGACGGAGGATGGAACGCATATTTGCAGATGTAGCTTGAGTCCTGCCATCCGGAGATCCCGATGACTTATTATTTTTATCGTAATCGGGACGCCGAATGGAACGCATATTTGCAGATGTTGCGTAATCATTCCATTGAGGTGGTCCCGAAGAAACTTTGATTTGTTTTTTTTCGGGACGGAGGATGGAACGCATATTTGCAGATGTAGCTTGAGTCCTGCCATCCGGAGATCCCGATGACTTATTATTTTTATCGTAATCGGGACGCCGAATGGAACGCATATTTGCAGATGTCGCGTAAGTCCTACCATCCGTAGATCCCGATGAATTATTGTTTTTAATTCAATCGGGATGGAGGATGAAACGAATCTTTGAAGTGACTCTGAAAGAGTCCCTTTTAATAGCCCAGGGTTTCAACCCTGGGGATAAATATGCAGAAATAATAATATGCGCTGGCGTAGTAAGTCCATTTGGAATGTGAATTTTGTTGCCAGCGCCATGGAAAAGGATAAATGTATTTATAGAATTCCTGATGTTGAACGGGGGATAGGATATTTACAATTCTCCCAGGACTCTGAAAGAGTCCCTTTTAATAGCCCAGGGTTTCAACCCTGGGGATAAATATGCAGAAATAATAATATGCGCTGGCGTAGTAAGTCCATTTGGAATGTGAATTTTGTTGCCAGCGCCATGGAAAAGGATAAATGTATTTATAGAATTCCTGATGTTGAACGGGGGATAGGATATTTACAATTCTCCCAGGACTCTGAAAGAGTCCCTTTTAATAGCCCAGGGTTTCAACCCTGGTGATAAATATGCAGAAATAATAATATGCGCTGGCGTAGTAAGTCCATTTGGAATGTGAATTTTGTTGCCAGCGCCATGGAAAAGGATAAATGTATTTATAGAATTCCTGATGTTGAACGGGGGATAGGATATTTACAATTCTCCCAGGACTCTGAAAGAGTCCCTTTTAATAGCCCAGGGTTTCAACCCTGGGGATAAATATGCAGAAATAATAATATGCGCTGGCGTAGTAAGTCCATTTGGAATGTGAATTTTGTTGCCAGCGCCATGGAAAAGGATGTATTTATAGAATTCCTGATGTTGAACGAGGAAATGGAAATTTACAATCCTCCCAAGACTCTGAATAGCCCAGGGACGGTTGGTTAGCATGTCGAACCACAACCCGACATCCGAAATCCGACATCCGACATCCGACATCCGACATCCGACATCCGACATCCGACATCCGAAATCCGCCATCCGAAATCCGAAATCCGAAATCCGACATCCGAAATCCGACATCCGAAATCCATCTCCCTTGCTCCTCTCCATAATCTCTCCCGTCTACCGGGCAGAAAACATCCTTGAAGAACTGGTCCTAAGGATCAAAAAATCCGTCCCGGTGCAGGAATTCGAGATCATACTAGTGGACGATTACAGCCCCGACCAGTCCTGGCAGGAAATAGAAAGACTGGCCTCCATTCACCCCGAAATAAAAGGCTTCAAACTTTCCCGAAACTTCGGTCAGCACTATGCCATCACCGCCGGACTGGATCAAGCCAATGGAGATTGGGTAGTGGTGATGGACTGTGACTTGCAAGACCGCCCCGAGGAAATACCTGCTCTTTTTGCCAAAGCTCAAGAAGGATTTGATGTGGTTCTCGCGCGCCGAACTAATCGCCAAGACGGATTCTTGAAGCGGCTTTCCTCCAAGTTGTTCTACCGGACTCTGGCTTGGCTTACCGGGTCCCACCAGGATGAGACCATCGCCAACTTTGGGATTTACAGCAAGAAAGTGGTCAGTGAAATTGTCGGCATGCGGGAAAGCATCCGCTATTTCCCCACCATGGTCCGCTGGGTGGGATTTAAGCAAACAGCAATTGATGTCGTCCATGCTCCAAATGAAGAAAGGGGCAGCAGCTACAATTTCAAAAGACTGTTCAACCTTGCCCTTGACATTATGCTGGCCTACAGCGACAAACCCATCCGCCTCACAGTCAAATTCGGCCTTCTCATCGCCCTGACAGGCTTTTTGTTTGCAGTTTACACCCTCTTCCGATACCTCCATGGAGACATCATTGTCGCTGGATATGCCAGTCTGATCATTTCCCTATGGATGCTCACCGGATTCATCTTGGTGACCTTAGGGATGGTAGGACTTTATGTCGGTAAAACCTTCGAAGGAGTAAAAAACCGCCCGATCTATATTGTCGAAAAAAGGGTGGGAGGGAAGTAAATGTTGCCTGTGCTAAGCCTGTCGAAGCATCCGCTGACGCTGTAGTCATGTTGCCTGTACTTAGCTTGGTTAGTGAGCATGTCGATATATGTCGAAGCAACCCAAAAAGATCGCTTCATAGCAGGATTGTGTTAAGTTAATTCTTAGAGTGGATTACTGCTTCTCGCGATGACGTATATCCGAAATCCGAAATCCGAAATCCGAAATCCGAAATCCGAAATCGAATTTCAACCCCTATGATCATCCCCCTTCCCTTCGATTCCTCCCTCTTCGGATATCCCGTCGGGAAATATCAGGTAGATAAATTATGGGAGGAGCCTGATTTCTTGGAGAAGGCCCAAAGCTTTCATTTGGTTTATATTTTTTCCAAAAAACCTTTGCCTGGTATTTCAAATCAAATCCATCTGGCGGATATCAAACTGACTTTTCAAAAGAATCTGGATAAAACCCAATCGAAAGATCCGGAAATTAATCCCTTTGAAGGCGAATTGACCGAACCACTCCTGAACCTTGCCCTCGAAAGCGGAGTCTTTTCCCGCTTCAAAAACGACCCCGGATTTAAAAACGGCGAGTTTGAAAAGCTTTATAGGCTTTGGATCAAAAATGCCTCCGACCAAAAAGAAGTTTTGCTTGCAAAAAATAATGAAGGTTTTGTAAGCTGTCACCGCTCCGGAGAAATGGCGCAGATCGGATTAATCGCTGTGGATAAAATCAAAAGAGGGGAAGGCTGGGGCAAAAGATTGGTCAAAGCCTCCGAAAATTATGCTTCCAACCACGGAGCCAAATTCCTTACAATCGGAACCCAACAGGCCAACATTCCGGCAGTCAACCTGTACCAAAGCCTTGGATACGAAATGGTGGAAAAGGTGTTTGTGTACCACTATTGGAAAAGTTAAAAAGTCTGTTGTCCGCTAAAGGTGTTGTCCGCTGCGCTGTTGTCTCGTTGTCTGCCTACGGCTGTTTCATGTTGCCTGTGCTGAGCTCGGTTGGGGAGCATGTCGAACTTTGTCGAAGCATCCGCTAACGCTGTTTTCTGACAACCCGACAACCCTTAACGCCTGAGAAGCAAGAACCAATAACTAATACCCAATAACCCACTAAAGTACCAAGTATCGGTCTTCCCACAACCAACGAGTAACGACTATCAAATTCCTCAACTCCCCGAGAGCCTCGTAAATCGTAATTCGTAAATCGTAAATCCGAAAACCCGACAGCCCTTAACGCCTGAGAACCAAGAACCAAGACGTCAAGAGTCAAGAACCGGCAGCCAACTCCCCCTTCATTCCCGAATCCGATTAGGAACTGCTAAGCATGGACAAAGGGGGCAGAGCCTGTCCCGAACTTGATCCGGGAGGGGATTTGGCAGAAAGAACCAATAACTAATAACCAATAACCCACAAAAGTTCCAAGTACCGGTCTTCCCACAACCAACGACGTAACGACTACCAAATTCCTCAACTCCCCGAGGGCCTCGTAAATCGTAAATCCGAAAACCCGACAACAGCGCAGCCGACAACCCTTAACGCCTGAGAACCAAGAACCAAGACGTCAAGAGTCAAGAACCGGCAGCCAACTCCCCCTTCATTCCCGAATCCGAATAGGAACTGCTAAGCATGGACAAAGGGGGCAGAGCCTGTCCCGAACTTGATTCGGGAGGGGATTTGGCAGGAAGAACCAATAACAAATAACCAATAAGCCACAAAAGTTCCAAGTACCGGTCTTCCCACAACCAACGAGTAACGACTACCAAATTCCTCAACTCCCCGAGGGCCTCGTAATTCGTAAATCGTAAATCCGACAACCCGATGCTTCGACTTCGCACAGCACAGGCAACCGGACAACCTGATGACCTACTGTCACCCTGAGCACCTGACCGACGAGAGTCGGGAAGTTCGAAGGGCGACACCGCGCAGCCGATAACTTAATTTTTTAGACCGAGGACGTAGCCAGGACCAAATTCCTCAACTCCCCGAGGGCCTCGTAAATCGTAATTCGTAAATCCGAAAACCCGATGCTTCGACTTCGCACAGCACAGGCAACCGGACAACCTGATGACCTACTGTCACCCTAAGCACCTTACCGACAAGAGTCGGGAAGTTCGAAGGGCGACAACAGCGCAGCCGACAGCCCTTAACGCCTGAGAAGCAGGAACCAAGAGTCAAGAACCGGCAGCCAATTCCCCCTTCATTCCCGAATCCGAATAGGAACTGATAAGCATGGACAAAGGGGGCATAGCCTGTCCCGAACTTGATTCGGGAGGGGATTTGGCAGAAAGAACCAATAACTAATAACCAATAACCCACAAAAGTTCCAAGTACCGATCTTCCCACAACCAAAGAGTAACGACTACCAAATTCCTCAACTCCCCGAGGGCCTCGTAAATCGTACTTCGTAAATCGTAAATCCGAAAACCCGATGCTTCGACTTCGCTCAGCACAGGCAACCGGACAACCTGATGACCTACTGTCACCCTGAGCGGAGTCGAAGGGCGACACCGCGCAGCCGATAACTTAATTTTCTAGACCGAGGACGTAGCCAGGACCAAATTCCTCAACAACCCTAAAGGCCTCGTAATTCGTAATTCGTAATTCGTAAATCCGAAAACCTGACAACCCGATGCTTCGACTTCGCACAGCACAGGCAACCGGACAACGCGCAGCTGACAACTCGACAATCCGACACCTCAGTTTTATTTATGCTTATAACCCTAAAAACTTTCGTAAATTAGAATGTTTTTATGGTTATACCCGAAAAAAATGATTAAAAGAGACACTTACATCGATAAACTCAAGAAATTTATCGGAAAGCCTCAGGTCAAAATCATCACTGGTATCAGAAGATCAGGAAAATCCACCGTCTTAAGGCTTCTGATGGATGAGTTGACCCAAGGAGGTGTAAAACAGAATCACATCATCTACCTCAACTTTGAGAGTTTCGCCAATTCTCATCTTACCCATGCCAATAACCTGTATGAGGATGTGAAAGGAAGAATTAGTGGGACTGAAAAGTATTATCTACTGTTTGACGAAGTTCAGGAGGTGGAAAATTGGGAGAGAGCAATCAATTCATTTCTGGTGGACTTCAATACGGATATTTACCTCACCGGTTCCAATTCTCACCTGCTTTCATCCGAGCTATCCACCTTTTTGGCAGGTAGATACGTTGAAATACCCATTTTTACCCTGTCCTTTTCAGAATTCCTGGATTTCAAAAGATCCTATTCAGAAGTGGGCCCAAATCAGATCGCACTTTTTGTAGAATACCTTCGGAAAGGAGGATTCCCTGTTATCCATACTCAATCTTACGATGAAGAAACAGCCAATCAGGTAGTAAGAGATATTTATGATTCGGTGATTCTGAGGGATTCCGTGCAGCGGCACAAAATCAGAGATATCGAACTGCTCAATCGAGTGATTCAATATGCTTTTGATAATATCGGCAATACCTTCTCCGGGAAAAATGTCGCAGATTACTTCAACCTGAATAATGTATTAGAATTCGTAGCGAGAGCTCAAAATGCAAGAAAATCAGTCACTTTGGAGATCACGGCGTAGCACCGCTACGGTGAGATCGAAAAGTGAAGTGAAACGACTGATTTTGAAGTATTTTGAGGTCGCAGTAGATTTTCTAATGCATATTCAGGTTGTCAAGTCAACAGCGTAAAATAGATCTCAATACTGTTTATAATTACTTACATGCCCTTGAGGGAGCGTTTATCTTGTACCGCGTCTCTCGATATGACCTCAAAGGCAAAGAAATCCTAAAGACTCAGGAAAAATTCTACCTCGCAGATATTTCCTTACTCTATGCCACTATGGGGTACCGGGATCGGATGATTGCTGGGATCTTGGAAAATCTGGTCTTTCTGGAGCTGAAGCGGAGAGGATTTAAAGTATATGTGGGGAAGCTTGACCAAAGGGAAATTGATTTTGTGGCTGAGCAAAAAGAACAAAAACTCTATATCCAAGTAGCTTACAAACTGGAAAGTCCAGAAACAATTGATAGAGAATTTACCCCGCTTCTGTCGATCGATGACCATTTTCCCAAATATGTCATCACACTGGATGAGTTCTTTAGAGACACGGTTCAGGGAGTGAAACACCTACATATCAGCGATTTCTTCTTGGCAAGTGCATGGTAATTTGAATATTGGTTCAAACTTACTGGTTCATTGTTCCGACAACCCTTAATGTTAGAGTACCAAGAATCTGTCATGCTAAGCAGCCTGTCCCGAACTTGATTCGGGAGGGGATTTGGCAGGAAGAACCAATAACTAATAACCCACAAAAGTTCCAAGTACCGGTCTTCCCACAACCAACGACGTAACAACTACCAAATTCCTCAACTCCCCGAGGGCCTCGTAAATCGTAAATCGTAAATCCGACATCCGACATCCGACATCCGACATCCGACATCCGAAATCCGAAATCCGAAATCGTGCAAATCCCCTTCAACAAACCCTTTCTCACCGGCCAGGAACTGAGCTACATTCAGCAAGCGGTTAACCTTGGAAAAATCTCAGGAAACGGGGAATTTACCCGCCGCTGCCAGGAATTTTTTGAACAGCGATACGGCTTCCACAAATGCCTGCTCACCACTTCCTGCACGGATGCGCTCGAAATGGCTGCTATCCTATTGGATATCAAACCGGGAGACGAAGTCATCCTACCCAGCTTCACTTTCGTTTCCTCTGCCAATGCTTTTGTCTTGAGAGGAGCAAAGATTGTCTTTGTGGATAGCAAACCGGATCATCCCAACCTGGATGAAACCCTCATCGAGGCACTCATTACCCCAAAGACAAAAGCCATCGTGGTCGTGCATTATGGGGGAGTGCACTGTGAAATGGATACCATTATGGACATTGCTAACCGTCATGGAATCAGGGTCGTGGAGGATGCTGCCCAGGCAATCGACAGTTTTTACAAAGGAAAAGCCCTCGGCGGAATAGGACATTTGGGATGTTTCAGCTTTCACGAAACCAAGAACATCCAGTGCGGGGAAGGAGGGATGCTCGTCCTCAATGACCCGTCTTTTGTCAAACGGGCTGAGATCATTTGGGAAAAAGGTACCGACCGGGCAGCCTTTTTTCGCGGGGAAATCGACAAATACGGCTGGGTAGATCTTGGCAGCAGCTTTTTGCCCTCAGAAGTGACCGCAGCATTCCTCTGGGCCCAACTCGAAAACCTCGACCGAATCCAGGAAAGAAGAAAAGCTATTTGGGAAGATTATTACGGATTTCTTGAAGGAAAGGAGTATAAACCTAAAGTGCTTGGCAAAGAATACCTTATAGCAATTAGGAATGAAGAATTAATAATTAAGAATTATCGTCCAATTCCTAATTCGTCATTCCTAATTCATCATTCAAAATTCATCATTCCGCATTCTCCATTTCAGTCCAACGCCCACCTCTTCTATCTCCTTTTCCAGGACTTGGAAACCCGCACAGCCTATGCAACTGATTTGAAGCAAAAGGGAATCCTCTCAGTTTTTCATTACCAAAGCCTCCACCGGTCAATGATGGCCAAAACCCATTTTCCCAACCAATACGCTAAAAAACTTCCACATTCCGATTATTTTTCCGACCGTTTGCTGCGCTTACCCTTATTTTATGAGTTACCTGAAATGTCCGGTACCCTCTTTATTTCCTAAAATGATTATCCGCTTCTTTGCCAGTAGATCCCTTTAATAACATGGCCTCATCCCGATATTCATCGGGACCGGCCACCGAATCTGGTGCTTTTAAAGGAGAGGGGGAGAAAAATAAAGTTTGTTGACTGGCAACTTTCCGTATTTCCATATTTCATAAAATCACTGGCTGATCTTTCACTACGGTCTGCCAATGCAACCGGACATCAAGAAAACTTGCTAACGTCCAGCAGACAACTTTTAACCTTTAACCTTTAACCTTTTAAATTCCTTATTCCTCATTCCTAATTCCTCATTCCTAATTCCTAATTCTTAACCTTTAATCTTTAACTCCCCTGTTAAAATACTAAACTTCTCCCTTCCCTATTGCAAATTCCAAATGACCGAGTAATTTTATTACTCAGTCACCGCAAGGTTTCACCAAAGGAATTTATTACCCTCAATTCTCCTCCCGTTTCAGGGACAAAGACCAAGGCCAGAGATTCCAATGGTGTGACCCAAAGGGCGAAGCTTTGCCCAGTAGGCAGTCTAAGTGGCAAGTGGGTGAGAGGTAACGCGCAGCTGACAACCCGACAACTGGACAACAGCTTTAGCTGACAACCCGCCAACCCGACAACCCTTCCACACTGGAACTGAATACTGAACACTGAATAAATGGTCATCACCGGTGCCGGAGGACATACTTTAGAGATTTTGGACATCCTGATCTGCTCAAATGCGACAGACAGCCTCTGCATTTTTGATGATCAGGATCGGGGAATTCTGTTTCAGGGTAAATTCCCCCTCATCTATTCCGAAAAGGAAGTGGAAGCTTTGTTCCGGATAGATCCGCGATTTATCCTGGGCGTGGGCAAACCTGACATCAGAAAAAAACTTTACGATAGATTCTCCCGCTTGGGAGGACAAATTATGGCCGTCCGGGGGCAGGGGAATGTCATCAGCGGGTATGCTGATTGCCAAGACGCCGACATCTTCAACAGATGCTACATCGGTTCCAACACGCAAATCGGCCCCGGAACCCTGATCAACACCGGAGCCCAGATCCACCACGAAGTCAGGATCGGGGAGTTTTCAGTCATCAATCCCGCCGCCGTCCTTCTCGGAGCCTGCCAGATCGGTGACTTCTGCTCCATCGGCGCCAATGCCACCATCCTGCCGGGAATCAAAATCGGCAACCACGTCACCGTAGGTGCCGGTGCAGTCATTATCCGCAATGTGCCAGATGGCGTAACCGTCGTCGGAGTGCCGGGAAGAGTGGTCAGTAGGCAGTCGCAGTAAGGAGGGATCAGTAGGCAGTGGTCAGTCGCAGTAGGCAGTCGACAACTTGACAACCCGACACCGCGCAGCCGATAACTTAATTTTCTAGACCGAGGACGTAGCCAGGACCAAATTCCTCAACTACCCTAAAGGCCTCGTAAATCGTACATCGTAAATCCGACAACCCGATGCTTCGAATCGCTCAGCACAGGCAACCGGACAACCTGATGACCTACTGTCACCCTGAGCACCTGACCGACGAGAGTCGGGAAGTTCGAAGGGCGACACCGCGCAGCCGATAACTTAATTTTCTAGACCGAGGACGTAGCCAGGACCAAATTCCTCAACTACCCTAAAGGCCTCGTAAATCGTACTTCGTAAATCGTAAATCCGACAACCCTGACAAAAGCTTCAGCCGACAACTTGACAACCCGACACCGCGCAGCCGATAACTTAATTTTCTAGACCGAGGACGTAGCCAGGACCAAATTCCTCAACTACCCTAAAGGCCTCGTAAATCGTACTTCGTACTTCGTAAATCCGACAACCCAATCTCAGTGATCAGTAGGCAGTCGCAGTAGGCAGTCGACAACCCGACATCCTCCTTCCGAAAGCAGGCGTAGCTAAAAAAAAGCACTGCCATAGTGCAAAAAAATTAAAAATTCGCACTCCTTTAGTGCAGTATATCGTAACTTTGCATAGTTAATATGCTGAAATGCCCAAGAGAAAAGGTTCACACTACAGAGGATGGTTGCCTAGGGCATTCCATCTGACAACTTAAATCAAATTATATCCAGATGAATGGATAGTTTATTTCAATATTCCAATCAATTGATTACCCAAGTAGATGTAGCATTTACACGCTATCTCTACGATAAGATAAACTGGCAAAACAGATTGCTCGGTCTGATCGGGCCTCGGGGAGTTGGGAAAACAACCCTCATTTTACAATACATCAAAAACAATCTGAATCTTCAGGAAACTCTCTACGTGACAGCGGAAGATTTCTATTTCGCAAAAAACCGTTTGACAGATTTGGCATATGACTTTGTAAAGGCTGGAGGAAAATATTTGTTTGTGGATGAAATCCACAAATACCCTGATTGGTCAAAAGAACTAAAGCTTATTTACGATTACCATCAAGAGCTGAAAGTGGTGTTCACGGGTTCCTCAATTCTTGATATTAAAAAAGGGAGTGCCGATTTGAGCAGAAGAGCAGTGGTTTACTCCATGCAGGGACTGTCTTTTCGTGAATATTTGATACTGTTTAATCAGCTAGAAATTCGATCCTATTCCATTGACGAAATTGTCAACCAGCAAGTCGATGTTCCTCAAATTCCCCATCCACTTCCCTTGTTTGACAACTATCTGAAAAAAGGGTACTACCCATTTGCCAGGGAAGATGATTTTGGACTAAAACTGCAACAAGTCGTTAACCAAACCCTGGAAGTGGATATTCCTACCTATGCCCAAATGAACGTTTCAACGGGAAGAAAACTGAAGCAGTTATTGGCCATTGTGGCGCAAAGCGTACCCTTCAAGCCAAATATGAGCAAAATAGCGGAAATGCTGAACATAAGCCGAAACAACATAGCAGATTACCTGCTTTTCATGGAAGATGCCGGCATGATCGCCCAGTTGAGAAGCCAAACAGAGGGCATCCGGGCATTGGGTAAAGTAGATAAAGTGTATTTAGAGAACAGTAACCTGGTATACAGTTTAGCCCATGACAATCAAAACAAAGGAAATATAAGGGAAACCTTTTTTCTCAATCAATTGAAAGTGAATCACCAAGTAGTGTCTTCATCTTTTGGTGATTTCAAAATTGGTACAATGGATTTTGAAGTAGGAGGCAAAGGCAAAGGAGAGAAACAAATCAAAACCGCCGAAAAAGGATACCTGGTTAAAGACGATATAGAAAGAGGATACCTCAATACCATTCCCCTTTGGCATTTTGGATTGATGTATTGAGCATGCCTGCACTGAGCTTGTCGAAGTGTCGAAGTGCCGAAGTACCAAACCCGATGCTTCGAATCGCTCAGCACAGGCAACCGGACAACCTGATGACCTACTGTCACCCTGAGCACCTGACCGACGAGAGTCGGGAAGTTCGAAGGGCGACACCGCGCAGCCGATAACTTAATTTTCTAGACCGAGGACGTAGCCAGGACCAAATTCCTCAACTACCCTCAAAGGCCTCGTAAATCGTACATCGTAAATCGTAAATCCGACAACCCTGACAACCCGATGCTTCAAATCGCTCAGCACAGGCAACCGAACAACGCGCAGCCGATAACTTAATTTTCTAGACGGAGGACGTAGCCAGGACCAAATTCCTCAACTACCCTAAAGGCCTCGTAAATCGAACTTCGTAAATCGTAAATCCGACAACCCGATGCTTCGAACTTCCCGACTCTCGTCGGTCAGATGCTTAGCACAGGCAACCCGACACCGCGCAGCCGATAACCTAATTTTCTAGACCGAGGACGTAGCCAGGACCAAATTCCTCAACTACCCTCAAAGGCCTCGTAAATCGTACATCGTAAATCGTACATCCGACAACCCGGTTGGTGAGCCTGTCGAACCACGACTTCGCTCAGCACAGGCAACCCGACAACACTACACACTGCTCAGCAGACAGTCCTAAACCTGCACTTTAAAAAATCCCTAACTTTGCCAGATGACCTCTAAAAAGCAAAAGCCCCAATCGATAAACGAACCTGAGCTTGCGGTTTATCGACTGCCTGCAGGGTTAGCTTTAGTTCGAAGGCATCTAGCCCAAATCGACGATATGTGCAGGGAATTCCATGTCCTGAGTTTGGAATTGTTTGGATCCGCCGTTAAAGAAACTTTCCGCCTAAGTTCCGACCTTGACTTCCTGGTTCAGTTTGACCAGATTCCGCTGGAAGATTACTTTGAAAATTTCATCAACCTCCAACTTAGCCTCGAACGTCTGTTCGATAGGAAAGTAGATTTGCTTGAACTGCAGACACTCAAAAATCCCTATCTGATCGAGTCAGTCAATCAGAACAAGGTCAAAATCTATGGAGAACGATAGCCTGTAATGGCTTTTTGACATCAATCAATCCATCGGGGAAATCGATGAATTTTTGGCTGCAAATGGAATTAACTCCTTTTCCCAATACACAAAAAATAAATTACTTAAAAGAGGTGTCGAAAGAAATCTCGCTATCATCGGGGAGGCTATGAATAAAATCAAACAGTCTGATTCCGAGTTGTTTGGCAAAATACTCCACGCAAGATCCATCGTAGCCCTTCGAAATCACCTGGTACACGCCTATGATAATGTTTCGGACGAAAATATCTGGTCAATCCTGATCAACCATCTGCCCAAATTGAGAATTGAGGTTGCGACATTGTTGAAATAAGGATAAAAATAATAATCTACAGCTCATCCGACACCCACAAATTGTAACCAGTTCGGTTATTGATCTAGGACAATAAGCTCAGTTAATGAGCTGCCTGCACTGAGCACGGTCACTGAGCCTGTCGAAGTGTGTCGAACCATAACCCTTAACACCAGAGTACCAAGTACCATGTACAAAGTACCACGTATCGGACTAATCGAGTATCAAGTATCTGTCATGCTGAGTCTTAAATATTCCGGGAACATACAAAAAGGAAATGACAGGGATCGCCCAGTCAAAATTCTGTAGATCGGAATAAAATTTGGAAATATTTACATTTTCAAAACATAACACACTCTGTCATTGGTAGCGGAGTCGAAGCAAAGAACCAAGAAACTTGACACACCGCAAACTGAACTCTGCCTACTGCCAACTGAACACTGCCAACTGAATACTGCCTACTGGAAACCAGGACCAAATTCCTCAACTACCCTAAAGGCCTCGTAAATCGTACTTCGTAAATCGTAAATCCGACAACTCGACAACTGGACAAGCCGACAACCGGACAGCGCGAAGCAGACAACCGGACAACCGGACAACAGCTGCAGCGGATAACATCGGTTTTCCAGTTCAAAATCAAAGAATTTCGTCAATTGGCAGAATTGCGTAGGATTGAATTAAAATATTTATAAATGGATTGTATCTCGGTTAAATATTCTGACCATGCTGTTCTGCAGATGTTTAAGCGTAATATTGATACATTGGATGTCGAAAATTCATTGGCCAAGGGGAGATAATCAAATCCTACCTGGATGATAAACCCTTTCCCAGTTTTCTTATTCTGGGATTTTGTGGAGAAAAAGTTATCCACTTGGTGGTTGCAAGAAACTCACAAAACCAAGAATGTGTTGTACTACCTGCGTATATTCCGGATCCATCGATTTGGGAGGAAGATTTTAAGATAAAGCGTTAAGAAAAATGGAATGCTCGATCTGTAAAGTCGGAATCACTATGCCTGGCCATGTGACAGTCACCTTGGAAAAAGGAGCGACTATTGTACTTCTTAAACAGGTACCGGCAGAAGTTTGCCAAAACTGCGGACACTATTACTTGGATTCCGAAACTACAGCCAAGGTTCTTCAAACCGGTCAGGAGGCTGTCAAAAAGGGAGCTGAATTGGAGGTGGTCAATCTTAAGGTTGCCTGAGTCCCTTAACCCTTAACACCAGAGTACCAAGTACCATAAACAAAGTACCAAGTATCGGACTAATCGAGTATCAAGTATCTGTCATTGGTAGCGGAGTCGAAGCAAAGAACCAAGAAACTTGACACACCGCAAACTGAACTCTGCCTACTGCCAACTGAACACTGCCAACTGAATACTGCCTACTGGAAACCAGGACCAAATTCCTCAACTACCCTAAAAGCCTCGTAAATCGTACTTCGTAAATCGTAAATCCGACAACCCGAAGCTTCGACTTTGCTCAGCACAGGCAACTCGACACCCTGCCTACCGGACAGGCAGGCGCGCAGCCGATAACTTAATTTTCTAGACCTAGGACGTAGCCAGGACCAAATTCCTCAACTACCCCAAAGGCTTCGTAAATCGTACTTCGTAAATCGTAAATCCGACAACACTGCCTACTGCCCACTGCCTACTGCCCACTGCCTACTGCCTTCTGCCAACTGCCCACTGCCCACTGCCCACTGCCCACTGCAAACTGCCTACTAAAAAATGATCCCATTTTTAGATCTACAAAAAATAAATATCAAGCATGAGGAAGATTTTAAGAAGGAGCTAAATGATATCTTAAGAAGAGGCTGGTTTATCCTGGGAGAAAAACTCACCGAGTTTGAAAACCTGTTCGCTCAATATTGCGGAGTGAAACATTGCCTGGGAGTCGCAAATGGTCTCGATGCCTTGATTCTTATTTTTGAAGCGTACAAGGAACTTGGGATAATGAAAGTTGGGGATGAAGTGATCGTTCCTGCCAATACCTACATTGCCAGCATTCTAGCCATTTCGCGAGCTGGGTTGATACCAATTTTAGTTGAGCCGCGACTGGATGATTATCTGATTGATACCTCTAAAATTGTAGAAAAAATTACTGACAGAACAGTTGCCATTTTGCCCGTTCACCTTTATGGACAAGTGTGTGATATGGATTCCATTAATGCTATAGCAAAAAATTATAATCTAAAAGTAATTGAAGATTCAGCCCAGTCCCATGGAGCCTATTTCCAAGGTAAGCGTAGTGGAAACCTAGGAGATGCCAGTGGGTTTAGTTTTTATCCGACAAAAAACTTAGGTGCACTTGGGGATGGTGGTGCGATTACTACAAATGATGATGAACTTGCCCGCGTAGTAGTAGCTTATCGCAATTATGGGTCTCATATAAAACACCATCATCAGTTTAAAGGAATTAATTCCAGGTTGGATGAGATACAAGCTGCTTTCTTATTGATCAAACTCAAACATTTAGATAGCGACAATGAAAAGCGCGGAGGCATTGCATTACACTATCTTCAAAACATTAAAAATCCAGCCATTGTTTTGCCAAAGGTGAATAGAGATAAAGGACATGCCTGGCATCTATTTGTGGTTCGAACTCAGCAAAGAGATTCATTACAGAAATATTTGCTGGATAATGGTGTTCAAACTGTAATTCACTACCCAATTGCACCTCATAGGCAATATGCCTATAACGAATGGCAAGATGAATCATTCCCAATTTCTGAAAGGATACATAATGAGGTACTCAGCCTTCCAATAAGTCCTATTCTTGGAAAAAATGAAGTTGATAGTGTTGTTGACTTAATTAACGCTTTTTAATTCATGCTCTTCAACTCCTTTGAATTTCTTCTCTTCCTGCCAATAGCATTCTTGCTGTATTGGTTTGTATTCCAGAAGAACCTCAAAGTCCAAAACGCATTCCTCCTCCTGGCAAGCTACCTGTTCTACGGCTGGTGGGACTGGAGATTCCTAGGACTCATCATCCTGAGCTCTGCCGTGGATTATTGGTGTGGGTTGAAGATGTCCACAGTCGACAGACCACTGTCCACTGCCGATTCGTCATTGCGAGCGGACGCAGGGAGCGAAGCAATCCCACAAAAAGGACTACCAAATACTGATGTATCCACAAATCAGCTGTCAACTGTTGACCGTGGACTGTTGACAAAAAGGCTTGACGACAGCCCGTCCCGAACTGGTTTCGGGAAAGCAATCCCCTCCAAAGGACTACTAAATACCGTTGTATCCACCGATCAGCTGTCGACTGTCGACCGTGGACCGTTGACAAAAAGGCGTAACGAGGAAGGTATCTCATCGGACAACTCTTCCGTCTCCCGTCTTCGGTCTTCTGTCTTTAAGCCTTTCCAAGGAAAAAATGGCTACCTAACAATAAGCCTCCTCTTCAACCTCGGCCTCCTCGCCTTCTTCAAGTACTTCAACTTCTTCATCGACTCAGCTGCCGAATTCATCACCCTGCTCGGTTTTCAGGCACACCCCAGCACGCTCAACCTCATCCTCCCGGTCGGGATCAGCTTCTACACCTTCCAGACCATGAGCTACACCATCGACGTGTACCGGGGCAAACTGGAACCTACCAAAGACCCCATCGCCTTCTTTACCTACGTGGCCTTTTTCCCCCAGCTCGTGGCCGGACCCATCGAGCGGGCTTCCAACTTGCTTCCCCAGTTCTTCAAAAAGCGGGAATTCCAATACCAGCAGGGTTCCGACGGGATGAAACTCATCCTCTGGGGCCTCTTCAAAAAGATGGTCATCGCAGACAACTGTGCCCTGGTCGTCAACCCGATCTTCGACAATTACCAATCAGCTTCGGGACTGGAGCTCATCATGGGAGCAATCCTCTTCGCCTTCCAGATCTACGGAGATTTCTCTGGCTATTCGGATATCGCCATCGGCACAGCCAAGCTCTTTGGCTTCGAGCTGATGACCAACTTCCGCACGCCTTACTTCAGTAGGGACATCGCAGAGTTTTGGCGCAGATGGCATATCTCCCTCTCCACCTGGTTTAGGGATTACGTCTATATCCCGCTTGGCGGCAGCAGGGTTTCCACGGCCAAAGCCATCCGCAACATCTTTATCGTATTCCTGGTCTCCGGCTTTTGGCACGGGGCCAACTGGACCTTTATCGCCTGGGGCGGGATTCATGCGGCATTGTTTATTCCGGTATTCTTGGTAGGGAAAAATAGAGCATATCTGGACGAGGGAGATCATTTGATCCCATCATTTAGGGAAGTACTTCAAATGGCCTTAACCTTTTCCTTGGTAACTATAGCTTGGGTGTTTTTCAGAGCTGAAAGTATTACGGTAGCTGTAGGTTACTTGAGCGGTATATTAACTAATCCTTGGAGTGATGGATTTAGACTTTCTCTCTTTTATTTGCCTATTGGAGCAGTTGGGATGTTGCTGGGCATCGAATGGATTTTCAAAGGAAAACAGATCCTATCTTTTCAATTTCCAGCTGTTCGATATGCCGGATATGCCGGAGTAGCATTCACAATCTTGTTTTTTGGAGCTTTCTTTAACCCTCAGGACTTTATTTATTTCCAGTTTTAGTGAAGGATTTTTTACTTAAATCCTTCTTGTGGCTGGGTTTGGGAATTGCTTTCATCTTGGGATATGGCACCTTTTGCGATTACTTCTTTCAACAAAAACAATACTTGGACCTTTCAGAAAAGAAACAATGGGTGCTGGCACAGCAGGGAGGAAGCTACGATTATGCGGTTTTGGGTTCCAGCCGAGCGTATGGAGCTTTTGATATGAACTTGCTGGACAGCTTGACCGGATGGAATGGAATTAATCTTGGCTCCAATGGAAGCGGATTCAAAGACAATTACTTGGTTTTATCTCTTTTTCTGAAATCCAACAAGGTTAAAAGACTGTTTTTGCAAGTGGACATGGGAACTCTTAATTCCAGGTCTTCTTTCAGCAACGAGTTTCACGCATTTACCTTTATGCCATATTGGGTTGTCCCGGAAGTCAGGGAAGTACTAATGGAGGAAATTCCCCTCTTGGGCAATCCCATCAGTTCAATGGCTCCCCAGTGGAGGTACTTCTATTTCAACAAGTACTTTTCCCCTAAGGAAGTGTTGCGAAGACTCAAACTCTCAGAAACCAAACTAGATCCCTACACGAAGTCCAAAGGGGGAATAAGCGCGGGCAATGCTGAAAAGCAAGGAGAAATCGAAACCTATGAACTTCCAAAAACCGAAGATCCGGAGGATTGGCACTACCTTATCAAGATCAAAACCAAAGCGGAAGCAGCCGGGATCCAGGTGGTTTTCTTTACCTCACCCAGATACAGCGATCACCAAGAGGAATTGAAAAGACTTTTGTTATCGCTTCCAAATACCAAAATATTTCCTGATGAGTTTGACTTTTCAGATCCGGGCCTTTTTCAGGATCAGGGTCATTTAAGCAAGGAGGGAAGAGAAAAGTTTACCATCGATTTTCAAACAAATCTAAATTAAAAAATACTAAGAATTGATCCCGGTAACAAAACCTTTCCTTCCCCCCAAAGCCGATTACCAACGATACCTTGAGGGGATTTGGGAACGGAACTGGCTGACCAACAACGGGCCATTGGTGAATGAACTCGAACTTTCCCTCAAGGAATTCCTGGGATTGGATCACCTGCTTTTTGTCAGCAACGGCACCGTTGCACTTCAAATCGCAATCAAAGCTTTGGATTTGAAAGGGGAAATAATCACCACACCTTTCTCCAACGTTGCCACCACTTCCAGCATCCTATGGGAGGGATGGCATGATTACTTATGAACAAAAGGATCTTTATTAATATATTTTCTGGTTAATTGTGGTTCCTACTCTTAATTTGGGAATATTTATGTTCTGCATTTTGGAAAGGAA
>NZ_MUNY01000079.1 GCF_002002735.1 Algoriphagus sp. A40
GATTTTACCTCCTCATAGTCCATATCTATAAAATCGCCTCGAATTATAAAGAAAATCTGCCAAAGAATATAAACTATCAGGAGCAGACTCAAGTAGACACTATGTTTTTCAATGCTTGCCAAACTTAAAACTGAAAACAAAAAGCCAACCAAACCAATGATCTGTAAGCCCTGAAAGATCGCGGCAAGTGAATACAAACTTGAAGAAAAAGTATACCCCGTTGAAAACAATATTACACTAATCCAAAAGATATTCAGACCTCTTGCGACAGAAACTGTAGGAAAAAGCATCATCAACTCAGGGACATTGTTTATTTTATACTCCAATTGCATCGTTCTCATTGAATAATTCGGTATGAAGGTCCATAACATACTTTGGGTCAAAACATTCCAACTGATACCCTATCAAATTCTGTTGGAGGCAATATTTTATTCCTTCGGCTAAATCAATATAATCCTTTGATTGTGCTAGATAGCCATTTGACTTATGTTGGATCATATCTGGAATACCACCGGTTTCAAAACCTACAACAGGAATTCCACATGCAAGACTTTCGACAACCATTGTAGGCTGATTATCAGCAACTGATGGAATTACAAACACATCAGAAGCACCATAAGCTATAGCCAATTGTTCTTCAGAATTTAGGTATCCCAGAAACTTAAACTTATATGGAAACCTATCTTTCATTTCATCTTCGGTACCGGATCCAAAAATCAATATTTGAATATCTTCTGATTCAAGAATAGTTGGAAGATAATTCAATGCTTTTTCCAAATATTCAAAGCCTTTGAAGGCACTGAATAATGTCACCGCACCAAAAGCAATTACTTTTAAGTCTGGGTCAATTCCTAATTTTACCTTAGTTTGCACTTTATTTTGCGGTACAAAATGCTTTGATTTGAAGTAATTAGGAATATAATAAACAGGACTGTTTTTTGTGGATATTGACTTTTTGGCACAATCCATTAGCCATCTGCTTGGAGAAATAAAGGATACATTTTTATGATTAAATATTTCCCTCTTTAATGTCAGTTGTTTAGATGAAATTTTTTTGTTTGTCTCCAAGATTGGGCAATTTGAACAATCCACCTGATATCCATTACAATCGAAGGAATTATGGCAACCTCCTGTCACATACCACATATCGTGCATGAAAAAAATGATCTTCTTTCCTGTTTTAATAAGTTTTTCAAACCCAACTAAAGTCATAAATCCCATTTGAACCCAATGAACATATATTACATCAGCCCTTTTTACACATTCATGATTAGAAATATCAGTTCCGAGAATGGGATAGGAAAACAAGGCATATTTTCTCTGATCATATTTGATCATGTATTTATGAAGCCTATTATTAAGATTTGCAGTATAGGTAGCAAGTTTTGACAAATGAAACAGGCCAGGTCGGTCTGTATCGTCATGGTGCAATGAGAGAACTTCACTTGAAAATCCCTCCTGAGCCGAAAAAGCTTCATGCAATCTCCAAGCCGCCATCCCAGCTGACTTCATAGAAAACTGGATGTGTAGTACCCTTTTCATCAGACCATTTGCATTCGATCGGTGAGAACATCTATTGTCAGCCATTCGGACGGATAGATGCTTGGGCAATCCGATTCTCTAACCCAAGGTTTTGGAATTACTACAAGTTTGTCATCATTGGAGGAAAGCCAGGCAGGCCACCAGCTAAACGCACTATTTGCTATTATGAAGTGTCTGCAAAGACCCATCAAATACATATCCAAATAGCTATTTGCACCTTTATTATGGGAGACAAAAACAAAATTCTTTCCTTTGAAATTTTTCTTAGCCCATTCGATATCATCCGAAAACACGTAAAAAACAGGGTTTTTTACTTGATTACTTATAATATCAAATGCTTTATAATAGTAATCCGAAGAATCAATCACCATCCTACTACTTGTCAAGGTTGGCTCCAAATAAAATCCTCTTCTCACATGAACTGCAACCGCATTCGAACTAGATATATCACTTGATAATTGAAGATTCAAATCGTCATGAGGTTTATTGAAATTGAATACTTCTCTTATCAGCTGTTGCTGAGTTTCAAAGTATTTAGGTGATTGCCAGGTGCCAACGAGGAATGAATATGCCTGACGAAAAACCTCTTCATCAAAATGATATTCCATTTTCTCTTGATAAACATTTCTATTGTTCAAGAACAATTTTTTAATAGCATTTTTGATAAATCCGGTGTTAGTATCAACAAACAAGGGTCGGAATTTCGACATTGCCGAAGCTTTAACCCGATCCAGAATCGGCAGGGGAACATCAAATGCTTTAATTAATTCAAAACCTTGATAATGTCTATTAAGTAAAAAATCACTCACACTAATTTTTGTAGGAATCCCTTCAGCATCCATGGAAATAGCCAAGGCATATTGAAACATTTGGTTTCCTAATCCTCCGAAAATTGCAACTCTATTCATCTCAAATAATTTTAATACCAAATTTTATTAGATGTCTTCTCAATCAATACTTTATAAACCTGTATTGGTGATATTAAAAATCCATACACATTACTCAAAATAGAAGCGAGAATAATGGACCAAACCCCCATGTTAAAATAATTTATAAATGCATAGGACATTACTATAAAGAACACTGAGGTAACAATAGATGAAACAAATTGAATTTTCAGGGTCCCCATTCCATTTACCACATTTACAAATACGCTTGAAAACATAGACACAACTATGTAAATGCAGCATAGTATTGTTATTTTTTCATCAATCTCAAAATAGGACTCTCCAAGCCAAAGGCGATACACGTCATTGGCGAAATACAACATCATCATTGCTGCCAATACGAATGGTATTAACAATAGCATGTATTTTTCAACAACTCTAATTATCCAACCATAGTCATTTAAGAAATACGCATCGGTAGTGCTGCTCCAAAGAGGTGTCAAAAAAATCATAAATATGATCTGAAGCGAAATAAAATATTTAAAAGCAATATTATAAGCAGTTACTGAGTCTGGATCAAAATAATGAGCTATCAAAAACAGCGTTGTACTATACTGGATCATTGAAGCCAATTGAAGAACAAAAAACTTTCCTCCCATCGTCATTAATTCAGAAGCAAACTCCTTCTTCACAAATGAAAGTGAAGGTCTAAAATTGTAATATTTTTTATTGAAAAAGTAAATATGGGCAACGATCAAAATAATAACAGGTGTCAATCCAATAGCCAATCCTAGATAAATCAGGGACCCTTGAGTAAAATGAGTGAGGAGCCAAACTATTATTAAGACAAGTGCCTGTCCAAACAATTCAATAAATGATGCAAGAGCAGGTTTTTGGTCTGAGGTAATGACTACTTTAATAATTTGGAAAATAAACTGTAGACAAAAATAACTGATAACAATGATGACTAAGTATTGTAATTCATTTTCAGAGCCGATAGGAGCATTGATCAAAGCCCTCCAATCAACAAAATAACTAGCTCCTATCATTAAAATCCCTAGCACCACAAAAATCAAGGCCACATAAAAAAATGTCGTACTAACATAAATTCTTGCCAAATTAGCGTCTTTCAATGCCCTGGCCTCAGCAAACTTATTCCTAAGTCCCTGTGTCAACCCCACATCAAATAGTGCTACCCAAGCAACCATTGAGGTAAGGGTAAGCCATACCCCATACTGAGTTGGGTTTACATAATTTATAGTAATGGGTACCAACAACAGAGAAATAGCCATGTTGGCAACTTTTATTAAAAAAGAACCTACAATGTTCTTTTTGGCTTCGACAGAACGTTGCACTCCTTTGGAAAAAAAGTTCTTGACTTCTTCTCCAATACCAGAAACATTTCTTTTGACAGTAGTCAAATACATTATCTTTAAGTTTTAGAAATCAATTATATTGATAATAGCCGTATGCGTAACTTTGGCCGACTTTACTTCCATTCAATACTACCATAGGATCAACTAATTTCGCCTCTTGATTTAGTTGTTGGAAAAATTCAATGTCTTTTTTTGAGGTGAAATTATATCGCATAATATAAATAGTCGAATCTACCAAAGGTACCAAGGATAAGGCATCGGCAACCTGACCAACGGGGCTAGAGTCAATGATTATATAATCAAAATGTTGTCTTAGGTTATAAATTAGTTCTTTATTTCTTTCGTTAACCATCAACTCAGCCGGGTTTTTAGGAACTTGACCGGATTGAAAGAAAGTAATGCCATGCATCGAAATACCCGAGCTTAAAAGCTGATCTATGGATATTGATTTATCAATTAAAAATTCGGATAAACTGGTTACGCTACCATCAACCAAACTTTTCTCTGCTTGAGGCTTTCTTAGATCATAGCACAATACAGCAGTCTTTTTTCCGATCATTGCTAGAGATTTTGCAAAATTTAGTGCGAAAAATGTTTTCCCTTCCCCTGAAACTGTCGATGTAATCAAAATCACCTGAGTCAAATTATTTTTTAATTGCATACAATAGCTGGACCTTACAAATCTAAGTTGTTCGGCTATAGGGGTCTTTACCGATTCATTGATGATTAATCCCTTTTCCATATTAGGAATTTCAGATAGTTCACCAAGCATAGTTATTGGAAGCATTTGGGAAATCAACTCTTTATCTTCCAATTTCTCATCATAGGACCGCTTAATAAATAGGAAGCCAAATGGAATTATAAGAGAAACAAAAAGTGTAACACTGTAAATTAGTGCTGGTTTTGGGCTGACAGGTATATGATATAAGCTAGCTTTATTGATACTCTTTGAATGGCTAGACGGAACAGAGGCTAAATACAAGGAAGTCTCTTCTCTTTTTTTAATCAAATAGAGATAGTGCTCTTTTTTGATCTCCAGATCACGGGTCAACTCTTCATACTCACGCTGAACCAAAGGTCCAGAATTGGACTTAACACTGAAGTTGCTGCTTGTTGTCTCAACATTTTTAAGAGTTATCTCTAGAGCAAAAATCCTATTTTGAATATGGCTGAGAACTTTTTCTCTGGAATTCCTCAAACTGTTAAGAGAGTTAATATAAACAGGGTTTTCAGGTGTAAGACTGGATCGAAGTCTTCTCAAGTTGGCCAATTCTTTATTGAAATCTTCAATCATACTCAGAAGAGCCGGGTCATTATTTGATAAGGGGCCCAAAGTAATATTCTTCTCTTCGTTTGATCTAAGATCATTTTGAACATTTTTAAGGATTTCTAATTGATTTTGATAATCTACAATTTGCTTTGAAGCTTCGACTGCATTCTCCTGGTATAACTTTGAGTCATTTTCAATATCAACCACATTCCTTCTATTTTTAAACCGTTCGACATTAGATTGGATTAAAGCGAGTTCTGTAGATAATTGGGAAAGTTGGCCATCAAGAAAAGTCAGTGTGCTTAATACCACTTCCTTTTTCTCATCGAGGGCATTTTTATTATAAGTATCCACTAATCCGTTAACAATGGTAATTCCTCGTTCAGGAAATTCAGTTTCCATCATGATATAGAGAATACTACTGTTTTTATCCTTAGTTTCAACTTTAAGACTTGCGCCAAAAATCCAGGCAAGCTCTTGTTTATTAAAAAAATTGATAATTATTGGAAACTCATCAAATGAATTAGTCAAATCGTTTCTTTGAAACGTGAAAATTCCAAATTCATTTTTGATAGTCTCTCCAAATTTTAGAGTTTTATCGACTCCGTCTACATTAACTTGAATAATTTCACCTTCAATAGAATTTATTTTCATTTCCTCGACAGGAGTCAATCTATTTGGAACAACTTCCGAAACCTTAAAATTAAAAGGCAACTTACTGTCACTTAATGCCTCTAACTTCCCAAATGAATTCTTTTTGTAGTAAAGGTTGTAATAATCCAATCCTTCTAAGACTTCATAGATCAATTCAGAGGATTCCAACACATCTACTTCATTTTCGGTGATTTGGGAGGATTTAAATTCTTCCAATTCCTTAACAACCGGGTTTTCGAAAAATTGGGAACCTTTCGCATCATCTTTTAGCATAATTGTACTACTCACACTGTAAACTGGAACAGAATAGTAGATAAATGCATAAGCGATTAAGAAGAAAACAATTATAGAAATAACGAACAATTTCCAAAACCTTAAATAATAATTCAGGCTTTGCTTAACCACTCTTGAGTTTCCACTTTCCTTTGGGAGAAACCCATCCAATAAAATATCTGAGGCTTTCATATTAATTAAATATTTCGTCAAAACTGAAAATCAACGCTACTGCGACTGATGAGACAATCGATAATATTGCAATTGTGGTAGGATTTATATCTGCCTGCAACAATTTTTTCTTATGTGCTTCCACGTACAAAACATCATTTTGCATTAAATAGAAATCTTGTGAATTCAAAATTTCTTTATCATTCATATCTATTCGAAAAAGTTTTTTGCCAGATTCATCTTCTCTGATTATCATTACATTTTCTCTCCTTCCATAGACTGTCATATCCCCTGCCAGTCCAAGTGCTTCCAAAATTGTTATTTTATCAGTGTCAATAATAAAGGAGGAAGGATTATTCACTTCACCCAATACTGTAATTTTAAAATTGGAAATAGAGAGTTCAACCCGAGGATCTGTTACCAATTTGGATAGCAATTCGGTCATTTTTCTCTTAGCCTCTTCTCTGGTAAGCCCAGTTAGATTTACTTTTCCCAAAATAGGAAAGTCAATATTCCCTTCGGAATCAACAATATATTTGGATAAGCCATAGCTCCCAAGGGATCCAATATTTACTTCGCCCCCTTCAGAAATCACACCATAATTAAATAGAAGGTTTGACTCAGGATTGAGGGTTGTCACTTTTATTTCCAGTTCATCTTCTTTTTGAATCCGGATAGGCTTCACTTCAACTGTTTGGGAATATTTTCCCTCTTGCTCAGGATCAAGGTTGGAAAAGTAAGTGATGTTTCTTTTTGAACAAGAAAACAAAAAGATTAAGAATACCAATATTCCTATCCGTTTTCCAATAATCAACAATTCGCTCATTTTCGATTTCATATATTGTTAATTCAATTATTACATTTCATAAAATCTCATCACTCTGATTGCAGAATCATGAGCAATACTGACCGAGTAGGAATTTTCCATTTCAAAACTCCAAACCTTCCAGGAAGAAGCAAATCCTGAAAACTCTATCGGTACTAGGTTTAACCCGTCACTACAACTGATATCTTTTAACCTGTCTGTCAATCCAATCCCGACACCTTTTAGAAGGGCCTCTTTTCTTGTCCAATATTTATAGAACATTTTTCGGGGCATTTCACTGTTAAGTATCATACTAACTTCAGTACTAGACATGCAGTTTATAATCATACTGTATAAATCCACATGTGTGTTCATTAATTCTATGTCCACGCCGACTGACCATTTATTAGCAAATCCAAGAATTATGTAATCTCCCGAATGTGATATATTGAAATTGACCATTGGGTAATTTTCCAGTATTGGTTTATTTTTCTCTGAATATTTAAATTCTAATTCAGAAGCTTCGGTATTCAAATATCTTGCTAGAAGTTTTCTAACATAAATTCTACTTAAAATGTATCGAATCCGATCTTCCTCCTTCAGGAAGGATTCGCTCTTTTCCTTTTCTTCATTTAGAAGTAAGTCATAGTCCATATTTATACTATCTCTATGATCTGGAATGTATATTCTCCACAAGTCAAAGTGGTTTGACAAATTATAATCACAAACTCGGCTCCACTCGAGTACTTTTATCTTGTCGCAGATTACTCTTCCTAAAACCATAGCCAAATTAATTTACCAAATTGAGGATTGACTGTAAGGTTCTAGAAAACTTTTCCCCATGCGGGGGCTTTAGCATATCTGCATGCTCACCGGGCATTCTTATCGCTTCGACTTCCCTTGAAAATGAACTCCATCCATAAGTCTTTCTATCTTCTAGGTAAAACGTTTTTCTTTCCGCAAGAAATAGAGTGATTTTAACATCAATAGGTTCATGTTTATAATTTCTCCATGCCTCGAAATTCACGCGTTCGATATGCTTTATCCGAGAATACAGGTCAGTTCCTTTATTGTTGGAAAAATATTCCTTGAGACTGTGCCACCTTTCATTAATGTATTTTTTTCTGAATTTTAAATAGTATTGGAAATCCTTAATGATAAAAGTGATCTCAAAAAGAAATTTTTGAAAGATGGTATTAAGTCCTTTTATAAAATCATCTCTTAAGCCATCATTCTGAGATGCTACTGTATCAATCATCCCTAAGAAACTTACCCTTTCCCCAGATTTGCTTAATTGGTTAGCCATTTCGAAGGCAATTAACCCACCAAATGAATTCCCCATCAAATTATAGGGGCCAGACAGGCCTGCGGATTTGATTTGACTGATATAAAAGTTTGCAATCTCTTCCAGATTAGTCATGGGTGCTATGGTACTATCTACCACAGCTGGGGATTGTAATCCCCAAATTGTTTGATATTCATCCATGTTTTGTACCAGGGTATTGATCTCAATTGGATTTAGTCCAACACCATGGATGAAAAAAAGCATTTTATTTGGGTCTCCGTCTTTGATTTTGACCAAACATCCAGAGTTCGATTTCAAATTCTCTTCCAACAATTTATTTACCTGGGAAGCAACCGCTTTGATATTTGGGTATTCAAAAAGTATAGATAAAGGGAGGCTTACATAAAATTCTTTTTCTATCAGAGAAATAAGTTCTACTGCGAGTAGAGAATGACCACCCACTTTGAAAAAGTCATCCTCCGGATCAGAATCGGTGACTTGGAGAACTTTTTCCCAAAGCGCTTTTATGCGATTTTCAGAATCAATTAATTCAACATTCTTCTTTTTTTGTCCAGGAGACACTTTTTTTGCCTCATTCATTAAATAAGATTTGATCAAATTCCTGTCAATTTTCCCATTTGAATTGAGTGGCATTTGATCAAGGATTACAAACTGCGCAGGAATCATGTAGGCAGAAACTTTTTTACCCAAGTTTGATTTACACTCCTCTATCCAGGTCTGGGCATCAAAACCAGATTTATAAGGATCCTTGATGGAAATAAAGGCTCGAAGTAAATCCTCACCATTTTCTTCTGTGTATTTCAAAACAGCTACATGCTGGACTACAATATCCGTGGAGATTTTACTTTCTATTTCACCAAGTTCAACGCGTTGTCCGCGGATTTTGACTTGGTGGTCCAATCTTCCCATGCAGATTATTTCTCCATCTTCGGTCCAATGCCCTAAATCACCAGATCTATAAAAGCGGCCTTTAAAAGAAGGAAATGGGTTTTCGATAAACTTTTCACGGTTCAATTCAGGTCGGTTGAGGTAGCCAACTCCTACCCCGGTTCCCCCTATTATTAATTCTCCAACTTTCCCAGTTCCTTTGATTATTTCACCTTCTTCATCAACAATCAGGATCGTAGTTCCTAGAACAGGTTTTCCTATGGTAATCAACTTGGATCCTTGCTCTACCTTCTTGATGGTGGAAAAAATAGTGGTTTCGGAAGGCCCGTAAATATTAAACAACGTATCACAAACAAGGAACAATGATTCCGCAAGTTCAACTGAAAGGGGCTCTCCAGCGGAAGTGATCCGCAAACCGTCCAGCTTTTTAGTTAGTCCATGATTCACCAGGGACCTCAAATGGGATGGGGTCGCTGAGAGCTGAGTTATTTTGTGCTTTTCAAGTGCTTTTATGATTTCCCTTGCGTCAATCCTATGATATTTATCCATCAGAAAAAGACTGGCACCATAGGCAAATGGAATGACCAATTCCAACCAATGCATGTCAAAGGATACTGAAGTAAGCCCCAACACCCTATCCCCAGGCTTGATGCCTGGCATGTTCACATAGTGTTTGGAAAATTGATACAGGTTATTTTGGTCTAAAACAACCCCTTTTGGCATACCGGTAGAACCGGAAGTATAGATAATGAAAACTGGATCATTGGGATGGAAAGTGACCGGATGATACTCCCTGGAGTAAAGTTGAAACAGATCTGGATTAATATTCAGTTTTTTGAAGTCCAATTCAGCCCAGTCAATATCATGTTTTTCAGTAAAGAAATATTTGACATCGGCATCCTTCAGCATAAACTTTACCCGCTCTTCCGGAAAATCCACATCGATGGGAAGGTAGGCTGCACCAGCCTGTAATATTCCTAAAATGGTATAGATGAGTTCAGGAGATCTATCCAAATGAACGCCTATGATATCACCTGGTCCTATTCCGTTTTTAATTAGAAATCCAGCAAAGGACCGAACTTTACTGCCCATGGCTTGGTAAGAAATTACCTCTTTGTGAAAATGAAGTGCTAAGTGGTCGTTGAGATGCTCAAAATTGGATTGGATCCATTTTATAAAAGGAACAAAATCATTTGTCTGCTCATTCTCATTACGATGAACTGGAGTTTCTAATGATGAAATAGTGCTTACTCTGGACTCAGTATTAATTAAGTCGCTGATTTTTATATCAGGATTTTGTAGAATTTTTTCGATGAAAGACAAATACCTGTTTCCTGCAGCTGCAATTGAAAATTCATCAAAAAGATCTTTGTTGTAAGTCCATTCAAAAACATTTTGGTTAGCTGATCCAAACAGATTGACAATGATTTCAAAATTGGCATAAGCTTTCGGATTGGAAATCAGCTTATGCTCCAGTCCCTTGAAAGAAAGTAATTTGTCCATCCCCATATCAATATTGAAAGTGATTGGAACCAAGGGAATTCGGGAAAGATCTCTTTTGATTGGAAGATCCTGAACCATGCTGCCAAAACTGATCGCTTGATGATCCAGAGTTTGGTTATAAGATTTTCTCCTGGATTGAAGAAATTCTGAAAAGGTCTGGTTTGGATTGATTTTGCTTCGGAGTGGAAGCAAATGGACGCAGTGACCAATCAAAGATGGTTTGTTCATCAAGAGTTGTCCAGCCACTGGCAATCCAACTACAATGTCATTTTGTTGAGTCCAATCGCTTAAAAAAACTTCAAAAACCGACAACAAAGTGTGATTTAAGCTCACCTTTTGCTTGCCTGAAAATTCTTTAGCTAAAGCAAAAAGCGGCTCCTCAAATGATACCTCCAGTACTTCGCAGCCGAAGGTTCTATATTTTGGTCTTACCTTATCCAAAGGCAATTTCACGTCTGGAACTGGGTTGCTCAGGTATTCCGTCCAAAACTTTTTGGTTTCTTTATAGCTGGATTTTCTGGTGAAATTGATCAATTCGACAGAATACTCACTGAGGTCATCAGGCTTATCCAAATCGGATTCCTTTCCACTTTCTATTGAGGAATACAGGCTTCCCAATTCCTCCAGCATTACACCCAATGACCAACCGTCAAAAATGATATGATGCCCAGTAAAAGTTAACTGGTGGTGCATCCGATCCAGTTTAATTAATTCCATGACGTACAGCGGTCCTTGGGTCAGATTAAACTGATACGTTCCAGTTTCTGAACTATGTTTTTTTAAAAACTTCTCTTTCTCCTCAAAGCTCATTTCACTGATATCTCTCAACCTGATTGGCAATTCATAGGATGATAAGATCATTAAGTGTTTCCCATTGGCACTGACGATAGCACGCATACCGTCATGGCGCTCGATGATTTTCAGAAATGCTTCCTGAAGGCTTTTAACTGAAAGACTACCTGTTAATTGAATTGAAACGGATTCATTATATGCCATATTGGCTTCCTTCCCACCTAATTTGCAAGCCAGCCAAATCTCCATTTGAGAAGGAGTCGTTTGGATGACTTTCTCTATTTCAACAGGCTCCTTAGTGAGATTCAATTTATTTAGCGTCATTTCTACTGAGTTATTCATAAAAAAAAATTTACAAAATCAACACTTCAATTATTTCTTAACCGGATTTATCCAATGCGGATTTCCCTCTGAATCAAATCCTATTTTCGCTCCTGGAAAAGGAGGATTTTTAACGTCCATTAGCACTTCCTCCAAATCGGGCAAATCCCCAATTACCAATTCATTCTCGATTAATTGCACCAGAACAGTTTCAAGCTTGAGGATAGTTAAATCAATTTCATCTGTCGAATGAGCATCTGTCATAAAACAGAATCTATCTTCCCAAATAAAAACTCCTTCTTGACGAAGTTTGATGAAAAGGATTTCCCAATAGGGGAACTTAGACTTTGGAATAATTTTCCAAATGGATTTAAAATTGACTGATATGTATGGACAATTGAGTTTTATAAACAAAGCATTCAACCTCGAAACAAGATCATTCGTCTTTTGGGCAAGTTTTTCTTGGATTAAGGGACTTCTTTGGGCTATTTCCTTTAGGTTTGATTTGGTAGTTGCCAAAGCCAATGGATGCAAAATTGATGAGCCAATAAAGTCCAGCTTACGAAAGTTCTTGGTAGAACCTTTGGAAGTTGTTTGGTGAGACATACTGATTTTTTCCAGCCATTTAGATCTTCCAGTTAAAATGCTGACTGGAAATCCAGTACTGTCCATAGCCCCAAAGACAACCAAATCAGCCTGAATACCTACCAGTTGCTGAATACCCCCTGGATGAACTCTAAATCCAGTTATGGTTTCATCAAGAATCAGACAGATTTCAAGAGAATCAGTAACAGACCTCAGCGCTTTTAAAAACTCAACCGGAAGAAAATCCGGCTCAAAGATTAGAATCGGTTCAACCCAAACTGCAGCTATTTGGTCTGCCAGCTGAGAGATTATTTCAATAGATTTTTGACTGCCATATTCCAGAATCAACTCTTCTTCAGAAACATATTGAATAGGATTGGAACCGGCCGAGTCCAATTGAAAGGATAAATCTCCCGGACTTGCAAATCTCACTACAAATGGCTTTGAGGAACCGGAGCAAGCCAGGTGAAATGCTTTTTGTTTAGCTTCAGATTCAGATGCGCAAATCACCAGTTCTTCAACTTGACATAAATTGCCCACCAAATTTTTTATTGTGTCGGAATTAGAACCAATGGACCCAGATCCATTTGACGGTTCAAGTTGCTTCCTGATGGCTTCACTTATAAATGCCGGATTGTTTCCAAAAAGATTTGGCCCTTTGCCATTAACCCAATCCAGATAACCATTTCCGTCCAAGTCAAAAATTCTGGAACCATTCGAACGGTCCGCAACAATTGGATAAGACAGATGAACCAACTCAGGGGTTCGATTTCCTTCTTCCACATCAGAGTTCAGAATTTTACCACTCAGTTGACTTGACTGAATTTTACTTTTAGCTGTTTTCTTAAAATACTCCAGCTCAAAGGTTTCTAAATAGAGTTTTGCACTTGGACTGATGGAACTTTGGGAATAGCTTGGGGTTTGAGGGGAAATATTTTTTTCCTCAAATTTTGTTTCTCCGAACTGGGTTTTGTCCTGAAGGAAGCTTGAAACCTCTTGTGAAATTGGTTCTTTACCATTGCCATTTTTGATTTCCTTGACTTGCTTCGTGATTTCGGCCAATTGTTGTTTTATCAAAGAAATTGAACCCTCAGCATTTTCAGGTGCAATAACAGGTTTCTCCTGAAAGCCAGCCATCTCTGAATCATTTGGTTTCGAAAGGGAGTCTTCCAGGTAATTCAATACCGAATGCGGAGTATTCAGGTTATCGTTGAGTTGGCGAAATGATATTTGGATTCCAAATTCTCTTTTAAGAGAAAAAACGAATTGAGTTAAAATCAGGGAATCAAGTCCCAATTCAAAAAAGGAAGATTCTAAATCTTTTTCCGATATCACTACCCCCGAAGCTGATTCAAGCATTCCTCGCATTTTGGTGAAATTTTGGAGTTTTGAGGAGGATATACTTTTAGCCACACCTTCTTTAATGCCATTGTTTTCAAGTACTTGTGAATTATTGCTTGAATCATTCAGTAAAGCGAAATGATTTTCTTCTTGAGTTGAAGTATCTGCAGGAAGCATTTCATCCAAAAAATCTAAAATTGACTTTGGAGTATTATGAGTATCGTTGAGTTGTCGGAAGGAAATCTGGACACCAAATTCTTTTTTTAGAGAAAAGGTGAATTGGGTCAAAATCAAGGAATCCAATCCCAATTCGAAAAAAGAAGATTCAAGGTCACTTTCGGAAATTGAAACTCCAGATGCTGATTCCAGCATTATTCTCAATTTGCCGAAGTGGCGATGGATTGAGGAGGATTGAGATGTTGAGGTTGATCCATTTAATTGCCCATTGCTCGAGCTTTCTTTTTCAACTTTGGTTGTTGAAACACTAGATACTTGCTTTCCTTTTTTCTGAAAATAGGGATTGGCCAATGCACCGTTTTGATTCCAGCACAACTTTTTATCAAAAGCATAAGTTGGTATATCCAAAAACTCAAATCGGGTAAATCCAAGAACAGAAATCAGATCAATTTTCGCCCCTTTGGCATTGGCTACCCCCAATTGATCTATCAAAAAAGCTTTTTCACTTTCGGTATTGCCTTTTGAAAGCGTGTGGATTATAGGGAAATTTTTACTTTCGGGCTGTTGCTGCAGCAGGCTATTCAAAACATTCCCTGGCCCAATTTCTATGAAAAACGCCTCTGGTAATTCATTCAATAAATTGACAGCAGCATCGCTAAACAATACAGCATTTCTCAAGTGACCTGTCCAGTAGTCAACCGATTGAGCCTCTGCATCGGTCAGCCAATTTCCGGTTTGGGTTGACATGACAGGTATTTTTGGGAAATTCCTAGCAACAGAAGCAACTACCCGTGAAAACTCCTCCAAGGCTCCATCCATCATTGCTGAATGAAATGCATGACTGGTTTTCAAAACTTGACCGGGTATTTCATACCCATCCAATACAGTCTTGAATTCTTCAATGGCTTCGACCGGACCAGAAACCACACAGAGATTTGGAGCATTGTGTGCAGCAATTGACAATCCATTGGGCAAAATCTCCCGGATAATATCAGTTCGTGACCTCACCGAAAGCATATTACCACCCGGCAATTCGCTGATTAGTTTTCCTCTGAAAGCAATTATCTTGATAACATCTTCGAGGGAAAATATTCCTGCCAAATGCGCCCCAACATATTCTCCAATACTATGTCCACAAAAAGCGCCAGGATGAATACCCATTTCCATGAGAGCCATGGATAAAGAGTAAGAAACTGTGAAAATGGCCGGTTGGGTGTATCTGGTGTTTGCTAAAGTGTCTGAAGTGCCTTCGAAAATTTCGAGCTTCAAAGAAGTCAACAGATATTGATCAAACCCTTTACAGCATCTGTCAAATGCCTGTTTGAATGTATCATTGGATTCATAGAGTGATTTCCCCATTCCCACATATTGGGCACCTTGTCCTGGAATTAGAAATACCGGATAAGAGAATTCTCCCAATCTTTGAATGGGTTTGATCACACCTTCACCAACTTTTTGCAACAATTCCAATAATTGATCTCTGGAGCTAACCCGAAAAGATTGTTGAAACTGATAAGGTGCCTTTCTTTTCAGCAGGTTGTAACTCAGTTGGGACAGATTGAGATCTGACCTTTGCACAGCAAATTGATGAAGTTGTTTTGCATAGGAAGTCAGGCTTTTTTCAGTTTTTGCAGAAAAAGCCACTAAACAATCATCCTGGTGATGGGTGCTATCAACTGGTTCATTGCCCGTAAACTCTTCGACCACCACATGGACATTGGTTCCCCCAAATCCGAAAGAACTGACCCCTGCTATCCGTTTTCTGTCACTTGTCCATGGAGTAGTTTCCTTTTGTACATAGAAAGGAGAATGCTCAAAATCAATTTCAGGATTGGGATTTTCAAAACCATTTGAGGCTGGCAATACTTTTTCATGCAAAGCACAAATTGCTTTGATCAGGCCTGCTATCCCAGCAGCGGCAGTAAGGTGTCCAATATTGCTTTTTACCGAACTGATCGAACAAGTTTGAAAAGGCACATTTTCACCAAATGCCAATTTCAAACCTTCTATTTCTATTGGATCTCCAATCGGAGTAGCTGTACCGTGCGCTTCAATGAAACCTATTTGCGAAGGTTCAATGTTAGCGTCGGCTATCGCACTCTTGATGACCTCCGCCTGACCAAGTACACTTGGAGAGGTGAAGTTTGCTTTTTCTGAACCGTCGTTATTCACAGCCACACCTTTGATGACTGCAAAAATCGGATCTCCATCGGCTACAGCCTGCTCGTATGATTTGAGCAACACAATCCCAGCACCATCACAAAACATGGTCCCGCTACTATTCGCATCAAATGGTCTGCAATGACCGTCACTGCTGAATACAGCACCTTCCTCGTGGAATTGGCCGCTTTTGACCGGAAAAGTCACCGAGCTACCGCCAGCCAATGCGGCTACGCATTGACCATTTCGGATACTTTCAACTGCTTGGGCCACTGCAAGGAGTGAAGTGGAGCATGCAGAATAAACACTAACCGCAGGTCCTTTCAGGTCAAGTTGAAAGGCCGCACGGGAGGTTAAATAGTCTTTTTCGTTCAAAGAAAGGATCGGAATAGAACCGAAAATATCCAGCAGCTCCTGGTCAAAAACTATGTTTTTATTGAAATAGGAATTGTAATTGGTTCCCCCGAATACTCCTATTTTGAAATCTGGCCGATTTGCAATCCAACCCGCCTTTTCAAGTGCCTCATGGCAAAGCTCCAGAAATAAGCGTTGCTGTGGATCCATGATTGCAGCGAGTCTTGGATTCATTCCAAAGAACTCCGGATCGAAATTCTCTACACCTTCAACAATACCTCTGGCTCTGACATAATTCGGTTCTTGGGCCTCCCCATGGATCAAAGGGTCGATTTCCTCCAAGTCAAAAAAGCTGATCCCCTCCCCTTTGTTTTTGATCATATCCCAAAACTCCTTGATTGTATTGGCTTTGGGGAATTTGCCAGCCATTGCAATCACTGCGACATCTCTGGACTGAGAATATTCTTTAGAATTGACAGCCTTTTCAAGCTGGCTATCAGCACTCTTATCCTTCTCGGAAAGATAATTGAGCTGACTGTTCAATGTTGGATATTGGTATGCAAACGCAACCGGGAACCTTATCCCCAGCTTTTCACTTATCCCAAGCGATAGTTGTTGGGCTAGTATGGACCGTCCACCCAGGTTGAAAAAGTTGCTTTCAGCGGAGAAATCATCCACCTGAAGGACTTCTTTCCAAATTTCCCGGAGCACTTTTCCGATGTTTTTAGAATCTGTATACTTGGATTCTTTTGCTACATGAACCTGAGTGGCACCAAGCTTAGCCAATGCTTTTCTGTCTACTTTACCGCTGGTTGTTTTAGGAAAAGAATGAACCTTGAAAAATTGCGCCGGTATCATATACTCAGGAAGCACTTTTTCAAGCTTTCTGCGGATCACTTCCTTGGTAAGAGTCGGATCTCCGGAGGTGTAAAACAGCTTCAGGTAAAGTGCTCCATCGCTGTACGAATCAGTAACAACCACATTTTCATCGATTCCCTCAATTTTTGACACATTTGCTTCAATGTCGCTGAGTTCTATTCTGAAACCGCTGATCTTTATCTGGTCGTCGATTCTGCACTTAAATCTAAGCTCACCACTTGGAGTCAATTCCGCCAAATCTCCGGATTTGAAGTAACGAGTCGGCTTCATTCCCTCGAAGGTTACTTCTGGAAACTTATCTGCTGTCAAAGTGGGATTGTTGAAATAGCCAATTGCCAATCCGGGCCCGGAAATATACATCTCCCCGGTTACCCCTGGTTCTGTGATAAGCTTTCCTTCTCCATTGACCAAAACCACTTCTGCTTGGGCGACCGGCTTTCCAATAGTTGGAAGATCTTCCCATTGATCGACATCGCTTCCCAAACGTAGTTCGGTCATGATAATCGTAGCTTCTGTCGGACCATATTGATTAATCAACAAGCAGTCTTTCATATTTCTGAAGAATTTCCTGACAGCGAGGCTGGCCTTCAATTGTTCCCCACAGGTCGTGACTTCCTTAAGAGATTTTGGGAAAATGCGATAGGCATTAGCGGCATTACACAACCCCTGAAGCGCGATGAAAGGAAAGAAGATCCGGTTTATTTGGTTCTTTTCAATAAACTCAAGTAATAATAAGGGATCCTTGAGCGTACTGTTTTCAGTTATGAAAAATGTGCCACCGGTAGATAGTGTTGTAAAAATCTCCTGGACGGAAATGTCAAAGGTGAGCTTAGCAAAATGAAGCGTATTGAAACCCGGTCTGGAATTGGAAGCTCCATTTTGCCATTCAATTAAATTGATCAAACCAGGATGAGCTATAGCTATTCCTTTTGGAGTTCCTGTTGAGCCAGAAGTAAAAAGTACATAGGCTAGGTCAGACTGAACAATTTCAATTCCTGATTTATCAGGCAAGGAAGCATTGATATCTGTAACATTCAATGAATTAAAGGACTCATGAGGATTTCCTGGCAATCCGAACCGAAGTTTAGTATCGGTCACGATCTTTTGAAGTCTTTCGACCGGCACATCCAGATCAATCGGCAAATAGGTTTTTCCTGAAGAAAGGATTGCCAAAATATTTACAATCGTTTGGTTAGATCGGGTACAGGAAACTGCAATAAGTTTTTCCTCTGGTACTTTAGTTTTTATAAGGTCAGCGAGATCTGCCACGCGGGTTTTCAGTTCCGAATAGGTAATTCTTTCCTCATTAAAAACTAAGGCAACCTGATCTGGGAACAGGCGAAATGCCTGATCTATTAAGTCAAAAACATTGTGAGAATAAAAAGATTTAGGAGAATCCATTGTAATATGATTAATTCAAAAAACAACTACACACTTAACTACGAATTCAATACTCTAAATGAGAAGTGACATCAAAGCCACCGTTGACCAGGCATATATCTTTTTTCAAAAGCTTTAGATCCGCGCTCACCATGTCATCAACCAAAAGGTTGAGATCATATTTGGGTTTCCATCCAAGTTTGGTAAAGGCTTTTTCAGGTTGCCCAATCAGAATGTCCACCTCAGTAGGTCTGAAATATTCGGGATCTACTTTGAGCAACACCTCTCCCAGTTTTGGCAATTCGTCTTTTGTCTTGCCCAACTGCTCATATGCCACATCATAATCTATTTCACACAAGACTCCCATTTCACTGACACCCTTTCCGATGTAATCGAGTTTGAAACCGATTTTTGCAAAAGCCAAATTCAAAAAGTCTCTTACGGTGGTGGTCACTCCTGTAGCAACTACAAAGTCTTCAGGAGTTTCTACCTGAAGCATCAGCCACATAGCTTCCACATAATCCTTGGCATGTCCCCAGTCTCTTTTTGCGTCGAGGTTTCCCAAGTGCAGGACTTTTTCCATTCCCATACCGATTCTGGCTACGGCTCTGGTGATTTTTCTTGTGACAAAAGTCTCTCCACGAAGAGGAGATTCATGATTGAACAAGATGCCATTACAGGCAAACATATTGTAAGCTTCCCGGTAATTTTTCACGATCCAAAACCCGTACAATTTGGCAACTGCATAGGGTGATCTGGGATAGAATGGAGTATCTTCTGACTGTGGAATTTGTTGCACTAACCCATAAAGTTCTGAGGTACTGGCTTGGTAAATTCTGGTTTTCTTTTCCAAACCGAGCAATCTTACGGCTTCAAGGATTCTCAATACTCCCAATCCATCGGCATTGGCAGTATATTCTGGTGAGTCAAAACTCACCTTCACATGACTCATTGCACCCAGATTGTAGATTTCATCCGGCATCACTTCTTTGATGATTTTGGTGATGTTCATCGAGTCAGTAAGATCTCCATAGTGGAGGATAAAACTCGGATTGGCCAAATGAGGATCTTGGTACAGATGATCGATTCGTTGGGTGTTAAAAGAGGAAGACCTTCTTTTAATCCCATGGACGATGTAGCCTTTTTCCAATAAAAGTTCGGCAAGATATGATCCGTCTTGTCCTGTAACACCTGTAATTAATGCGACTTTCTTAGTCATAATTGGTTTGTTTTAAATTTTAAAGCTTGTATATCAGATACCCATTTTCACTTCTTTGATGCTGTGTGGATTTTTGAGGTACCATTTATAGGTTTGTGTGATCCCTTCGATAAGTGTGAGCCTATGGTTCCATCCCATTTTGTTGATTTTGGATACATCCATTACTTTTCTCGGGGTTCCATCGGGTTTGTCCAAATCCCAAAGTATATCCCCTTCATGACCCACTACACTTTGGACCATTAAAGCCAATTTTTTAATCGGAATGTCAATCCCGGTTCCAACATTGATCAATGGGTATTTCACTTCCTTGTCCAAGAGAAAAAGCACAGCATCTGCAAGGTCTTCAACATGTAAAAACTCACGGAGCGGTTCACCTGTACCCCAAAGTTTGACAGGTTGATTTCCGTTGATTTTTGAATCATGAAACTTCCTAATCATAGCTGGCAATACATGCGAGCTGTTTAAATCAAAATTGTCAAACGGACCATAAAGATTCGAAGGCATTATTGAGGAAAATGACCTTCCTGTCTTATAAAATATGGCTTCACAAGCCTTTATTCCAGCAATTTTCGCAATTGCATATCCTTCGTTTGTTTCTTCAAGGGGACCCGTAAGGAGGTATTCTTCGCGGATAGGCTGCTCGGATTTTTTGGGATAGACACAAGAACTTCCCAGGAAAAGAAATCTTTCCACATTGCTCTTGTAGGAGGCATCAATAAGGTTGTTTTGAATCTGGAGGTTATCCATTAAAAACTCGTAGGGATAGGAATCATTTGCAAGAATCCCACCCACTTTTGCCGCGGCGTCAATTACAATTTCTGGCTGGTGAATTTCAAAGAAATTAGAAACCTCCGCCTGATCTCTTAAATCAAGGTGCTTACTAGTCACCCCTATCAAGTGCTCAGCACCTCTTGCTTCTAATAGTCTCCAAATCGCAGAACCTACCATCCCGGTATGGCCAGCTACGAAAATTCTTTTCTTCAAAAAGTTCATTTGTGTTAAGCTTAGTTTATAAAATTATTTAAGGATAAATTTTGTGTTACAAAATGCAGTACTACTATCAAATTAGCTGCACACAAAGACTCAGAAAAACGTATGAGTCCACCTACTTAATACTTCACAAGGGTAAATATTTACTTATGGTAAATACATACATTATAAAGTTCATTAAACTATAATTTTTAAATTAGCTGCATTCCTTAAGTATTTGTTCAGCCATTTAAAAGAAACCAGTCATAAATAAGAAAAATCCACTCTGGTCAATTCAAACCAATTATTTATTTCTTTTGAAAATTAGTCCAAGTCATTGTTAAGACTTTGTTTGGACTATTGAGAATTTAATTATGCTTGTAAGTTGTGTTAGCTACCATTACCTTTTTAAAAAGGCATAGACCATAGTTTTCAAAATCCAGTTGAAGAACTTTCAATTCCTTTGAAGGTGATGAAAGAAACAAATGATTTTTATCCAAGTGATTGGAAGAAATCAACCAATTAAAATTCAATTTTCTCATATTCTATGCTAAAAGTGGTTATCAAAAAAACACTGAAATCAGTATGGTTCGTTGAAATTCAAAAATCAGTCTATTGCAGAACCTCAACAGTTCCAAAGTTAAGTGAGGAATTTGATTATCCAAACCCTAAATGCATTTTATTTACTTTGTATTACAAATTTTTGTTCACGAAAAATTATAGAATAGATAAAATCATCACAAAATCCAATCTATTGGCCAATAAAAACCTGTTTTTCAGGCAATTGAGGCATTTTTTAAGTCAATTCCATTTTTCAAAGCCTTAATAAAAAAATTGAACTTGGGATAAAAATTGGAAAGACTCATTTTTTTTATAAATGGCCGCCAAATTTTCGTTAAAAAAAATCAAATCCATTGATTATGAACTCCTTATTGAATTTTAAAATTTAATTTTTTAGTGGTTATAAAACGATTTATAATCAACCTACACTTTCCTGAAACGGCTAATCCATTTTAGATTATTTGATTGCCTTCAATGACTCCAAAACCAAATTATATTTTGATTACCAAGACAAGGTCGGTGTCTGAGAACCCATCTCGCATTGAAAACAAACCTTCGGTGGTCGAGTTTGCCGAAACCATTTCTTAGGTTTTAAATATTGCTTTTTTAAACGGATTTACATTTTAGGTTAAATAAATCCTATCTGACTATTTTAAAAGTTGACCTA
>NZ_MUNY01000042.1 GCF_002002735.1 Algoriphagus sp. A40
CAATGATATAACTGTCTTTAATTAGATTTTTTTCTTCTATCCCGATAAGGTTAACCTCTAATAAAGGTCTACATGAAAACAACCCAAGGCCAATCAACAAAATCAATATCTTTCTCATTACTTTAAAAATTTAAACGGTTAAAAATCAATACATTAAAATCTACCGAATTTAACAAATCCTTTAAACCCAGTTTAAAGTGATTGCAAAGGAATTTTAGTGTTTTCTGCAAATGGCTTTTTTTTAGGGCAATTGATAGTCCTTTTTGCCCATTTACCCCCTTTATAGTTATCATTCCTGAATATTTCGGGGAAAACTTTATCTTGAATTTTCATTTTCACCTATAAAAACCACCTATGTCCATTGATCAACAGGCAAAAGTCTTGAGCAATCGATACCTCGCCCTGGATGTATTCCGGGGGATCACGCTCGCTTTCATGATTATCGTGAACTCTCCCGGCAACTGGAATGATCTCTATGCGCCGCTGGAACACGCGCATTGGCATGGCTTCACCCCAACTGACTGGATTTTTCCTACCTTCCTTTTTGTAGTGGGCAATGCTATGAGCTTTGCCATGAAAAAGCTCAATGAAATGCCTTCTGGACAGTTTTACCGGAAGGTCATCAAGCGAACTGTACTTATCTTCCTAGTGGGTTGGTTGCTCAACGCATTCCCTTTCTATGACCTGAATGAAGCCGGGGAGATGGTTTTGAAAAATCCTTTAAATGTCCGTCTTCTTGGTGTGCTTCAGCGGATCGCACTTTGCTACTTCTTTGCGGCGATTATCCTGTATTGGGGTGGAGAAAGACTGGGCTGGATTTTCAGTGGTGCCGCCTTGCTGCTCTATTGGCCAATCCTCTATTTCTTTGGAGAAGCGGGTGACCCGTACGCCCTCGCCACCAACGCCGCCACCAAGTTTGACTTGGCCGTGCTGGGTGCCGAAAGATTGTACACCGGCGAAGGAATTGCTTTTGATCCTGAAGGCCTCCTAAGTACACTGCCTTCAATTGTCAATGTAATCGGTGGGTATTTGGTTGGAAAAATGATTCAGAGAAAAGGCAACACAGTCAAGACCGTACAGACGCTCTTGATCGGTGGCCTTCTTCTTATTGCGGCAGCTTATGCTTGGAACACGGTATTTCCAATCAATAAGAAACTTTGGACCAGCTCTTATGTCTTGCTGACTGTGGGATGGGATCTGTTGGTCTTGGCAGGATTGATCTTCTTGATCGAGATTCGAAACCATAAAAACTGGACTTATTTCTTCGAGGTTTTTGGGAAAAATACCCTGGCGCTGTACGTACTTGCATGGGTTGTCGTCGATATTTTTGCCCTGATCCCGGTGGGCGAAACCACCTTAAGAGGGTTGTACTATGACACCCTTTTCACCAGCTGGCTAAACCCTAAAAACGCCTCCTTCTTTTTCTCCCTCAGCTATATGTTCTTGATTTGGCTGATCGGGTGGTGGATGGACCGCAAAAAGATCTACATCAAACTCTAAAAACATCCGGCTGATAAAGAGGCTTTTGAAGTAAAATGGTAAATTCCATTACTGTTTTACTTCAAAAGCCTTTTTTTATGAATCTCAAAATAGCTGTTTACAATGTGGAGTGGATGCGGGATCTCTTCGAACCTGACGGCACTCCGAAAACAACAGGAAAAGACGGGAAAAGAAGTAAAAAACTGGCAGCAATTGTCAAGGCTCTCCAAGTGGATTTTTTGGGAGTGGTCGAAGGCCCTGACACCTTGGTCAATGGCTCAAAGACCACTTCGGGGCAGTTGATTGCATGGGCAAATGAATTTATTCCCGGCCACACATTTTCCGCGGCTCATGGCTTTCCATCGTCCGGTCAGCAGGAACTCGGAGCAATGTTTGATTCCACCAAAATCAAAGTCATTTTCACACCTGAAACCCGGGACGGAGAGCGCTTCAATGAGCCATTTCTGATGGATACCACCAACAGGATGATCAAGGAGCAATATCGCCACTACCGCCCTCCTCTAGAATTGAGCATTTTAGACCTTAATGACCAACTCATTTCCCGGGTAATAATTGCCCATACCAAGTCCAAAGGGATCTTTGACAAGGTTGATTACGCCAGATTTGAGCAACTCTCCCAGCGGGACAGACTGAGGTTGTTTGGAGAATGCATGCATATCCGGGATCGTTGCGACCAGTACCTTGCCAAAGGCCAAAATGTGATCGTCATGGGAGATATCAATGACGGTTTTGAATTGGATTTTTATGAAAACAGATTTTCAAAAAGTGCTGTCGAAATGATCCTGGGAGATGCTTGGAAACCTGAATGGATTTTGAAATCTGTGCTTCCAAAACCTAAGCTCAATGCCTATGGCTGGACACCTTACTCAGGAAAATACATAGACCGGATCACAGGTGATGAATTCAATGTACTGATAGATCATATTTTGGTCAGCAAAGGAATAAAAGTCCTTAAAGGTCAGGTCTGGAACCCCTATTTAGAAAGGGAAGACACCCTCATCCAAAGTCTCAAAAACGAATTGATCCAGGCCGCAGACCACTATCCTATTTACGCAGAAATTGAAACATAAAAGTATCAAGACGTTAGTATCAAGAATCAAGATTTCGCCACAAGCCTTTCAAAAACAATACTAGTACTGAATCTCCCAAAATATCCCACCTCTAAACCAAAAATCTATGGACCAGGCCACCCAAACCATGATTGACAATCTCCAAAAAAACACAGGAAAATCCCTTGAGGATTGGATCGGAATTGTTGAAAAAGCAAAACTTCAAAAGCATGGGGAAATCCTGAAATTTCTGAAGGAAAATCATGGATTCACGCACGGATTCGCCAATTTGGTTGCCCACAAAGCCTTGAAATCTGATGCTGGATCAGCAGATGATCAGGATGAATTGGTCAGAAAACAATATATTGGAAAAGAGGCATTTTGGCCCATCTATGAGAAACTGAAAAGCGAAATCGAGGCAATGGGAAAGGACGTGGAATTTGTTCCGAAAAATGCCTACGTCAGTGTAAAGCGTAAAAAGCAATTTGCCTTACTGGTACCTGCCACAAAAACCCGATACGAAATCGGAATCAACCTGAAAGGTCAACCTGCACAAGGAATTTTGGAACTGGAATCCAAGGCCAACGCCATGTGCAGCCATAAAGTCGTCGTCAACCATGAAGAACAAATCACTCCTGAGGTGATTTCATGGCTAAAAAAAGCTTTCGATGCAGCAGGCTAACCAGTTTTTCCCCTTTAAATGAATAAGGACCAACTCATCCAAAATCAGGGCTGGTCCTTTTTCTTTTTTGCTAATTTGAGGATCAAGTTCTAAATCAGGTATCATGAGTAACTCGACACGATTTTGCTTTTCCATTCTGGTCATTGTGATGACTGCTTTCAGTTTTTCCCAAAATTTAAAAGCTCAAATTACCGAAGAAACTTACCATAGAGCCGAGTTTTTTCTGACCAATTCAATCCAAAAAGAAATCTACCATCTGGAAGTCATTCCCAACTGGATCGATGGAAGCAAAGCATTTGTCCACGCCACTTACACTCCTGAAGGAAAACGGTTTTTCAAGACGGATACACAGTCTCTGGAAACAAAGATTGCCTTTGATCATGCTGCTTTGGCAAAATTGCTTCAGGATAAAACCGGCGAAACGATCGATCAATCCAATCTTCCGATTGAACGGGTTTCTGTCGCAAACGGGAAAACCATCACATTCCAATGGAGAAATCATAACTGGAACTGGAACACCGAAAACGGTTCTCTTGAGTCCATTCCTATGTCAGAAAGAAATGAAATGGAGTCTTTTTCTCCTGACAGAAAATGGAAGGCCTTCTCTAGAAATTATAACCTGTTTGTAAAAAATCTGGATAGCGGCGAAGAAACGCAACTGAGCTTTGACGGCAAAAAAGACTTTGAATACGCCTCATTTTACGGTTGGAGTGATTTGATTTATGGTGAAAATGGAGAGCGGCCAGCGCACTTTTCAGTTACCTGGTCTTCGGATTCCAAGAAGATTTTCACCCAAATAGTGGATTTGAGAATTGCCGAAAAAATGTATTTGCTGGACTTTAGCAAGGATGAAAAATTTAGGCCAGAATTGGTATCCTATTACCGCGGATCTCCGGGCGACAGCACAGTAGTAATGTACATTCCGGTCGTTTTTGACTTGGAAAAGAAGTCGGAAAAAAAGCTCCCTGAACTCTCCTCCCCCCATTTCATCGGCATCAACTTGCGCTGGTCAGATGATAGCAAAATGCTGAGTGGCTTTTATCTGCCAAGAGGATACAAGGAATTTCACCTGCTTGAAATCGACGGAGAAAGTCTGGAAATACGAAAAATTTACTCAGAATCCTCGACGACTCACATCAATAGAGATAATGTTTTTCGCAAGCTGAAAAACGGACAGTTTATTATCAGCTCTGAAAAATCCGGCTGGGCCCAACTTTACCTCTATGACTGGAATACCGGAAAAGAACTCAATCCAATCACCACCGGCGAGTTTGTCGTCAATAAGCTGAGTCATTTGGATGAGGAAAATAGCGTCTTGTATTTCGAAGCATCAGGTAAAGAATCCGGTAGAAATCCCTATTTCAACCATTTGTATAGCGTTAACCTGGACGGTTCAAATCTGCAATTGCTCACTCCGGAAAATGCCTACCATGAAATCTACATTTCCCAAGACGGCAAGCTAGCGGTGGACAATTACTCTACAGTCAATCAACCCACTCAATCTATTTTGATGGACTTGAAAACCGGCAAACACCTCCAGAAAATCTCTGAAGCTGACATCTCCAACCTTCTCGAGCGTGGCTACAAATTCCCTGTCCCTTTCACCGCCACAGCCAAAGACCAAAAAACCGAAATCCACGGGGTTTACTTTCTTCCAACCACATTTAGCTCCAAGAAAAAATATCCGATCATAGATTATACGTACACCGGCCCACATACCTCAACCACACCGAAAACGTTCAAATCTGCAGTTCTCGGACACCAGCAACCTATGGCGGAACTTGGTTTTGTCGTGGTTACTGTTGACGGTTTAGGAGGTTTTGGACGGTCTAAGGCTTTCTCGGATGTGTCTTACCGAAATCTCGGAGACGGCACCACCGACCATGTGCTGGCCATTACCCAATTAGCGAGCAAAGAGCGGTTTATTGACATTACAAAAGTTGGGATATTCGGTCACTCTGCAGGAGGATACGATGCAGGCAGAGCCATGCTGCTGCACCCTGATTTTTACAAGGTTGGGGTTGCCTCAGCTGGTGATCATGACTTCCGGATGGAAAAAGCCTGGTGGCCAGAAATGTATATGGGCTATCCGGTCGGCGATTATTACCACGAACAATCCAATATCACCAATGCGGCCAACCTGAAAGGGCATTTGCTCCTGGCCCATGGAGGAATCGACGAAAACGTCAATCCTTCAGCTACCTTCAAACTGGCGGAAAATCTGATCAAGGCCGGAAAAGACTTTGACTTGTTTATCTGGCCAAGCAGAAACCACAGCTTCGGGCGACCTCCCGGAGATTATTTTACCAAAAAGCGGTGGGATTATTTCATCGAGCATCTAATGGGCGAAAAACCGATTCGGCATTATCAGCTAAACCTAAGCAATCAGTAAACTTGTAAATAACCCAGGAGAATTACATTTTCTTACTTGCATTTAAAACAGTAATTCCGACTACTTCTCCTACCTCATACCTGATGATGAGGTCGTCTTTTGTTAATTCAGAATCATCGGAAACGGCATTTTCCTTGAAGTGGACATATAGAACATCTGCCTTGTCGTCATAATTAGTCCATAGAAATTTATGCTTTAAGAAATAAGGCAGCACTGCCTTGATGTCTTTAAATTCTACTTCTTCCATATCAGTCTTTTCTTTTCCAGTCTGCTTAATTTTGAAATCAAAAAAGAGGTCACTAAAAAGCCATCTTCTTTATTCAATTCTTTATAAACAACCACAATTAGCTTTCCTAAGTTGCTCAAATAATCCTTTACAGCAATCTTTTCCCCACTACTTCCTTCAAAAATTAAATCTGGGGCTCCCAAAGTATCCATCACCTCAGTTTGAAATCGCTCCATTTCAGGGTGACCCAAAACAACATGATCCCATCTTTCTTTTGGAATACGAATTGGAATTTTGTTGATCGAATGAACTACCCTCATCCCATTAAAATAATGAATTTATTTCTTTGCTGAAAAAGCATTCATTCCCTTGCATATTTTCATCCCGCGCCTATCTTTGCCCACGTAAATGGAAAACAGCAATAGAAATATTGAATTTTTAGCAAATGCACAGGACACCTTCCTGATGCATCACTTCCATCATTCCTCCTGAGGAAGACATATACACACCCACCCGGTGAGGCTGATGACAGGGATTCGGCAATCCACCAAAATTTTCTTAAATCCAAAACTTTCCAAGCGTAACTTGTCCCCATGGAACAAATAATCCGCATTGCCGTGCAGAAAAGCGGCAGACTTTCCGATGACTCACTCAGCCTGATCAAAGAGTGCGGCATCAAATTTTACAACGGAACGGGCAAACTCAAGTCCACTTCCACCAATTTTCCAGCCGAATTCCTCTTTCTCCGTGACGATGACATTCCAGGATACGTCGCTGACGGAGTCGCTGATTTGGGAATCGTCGGTCAAAACGAACTGGTCGAAAAGGACAAAGACGTGTTGACCTTGAAGAAACTGGGCTTTTCCAAATGCCGCCTCTCTCTGGCCATTCCCAAAGGCGAGGATTATCCAGGAGTTTCCTATTTTCAGGGGAAAAACATCGCCACCTCCTACCCAAAAATCCTGGGGGACTACCTGAAATCCCAGAAAATCCAGGCTGAAATCCATGAAATCAGCGGTTCGGTTGAAATCGCTCCAAGCATCGGATTGGCAGAGGGAATTTTTGATATCGTAAGTTCCGGCTCCACGCTGATGATGAATGGCCTCAAGGAAGTGGAAGAAGTTTTCAAATCTGAGGCCGTCCTGATCGGAAACAAGAATTTAGCGGATTGGAAAAAAGTCATTCTGGACAAATTGCTTTTCAGAATCAATGCCGTCCAAACAGGCAAAAGCAACAAATACGTCCTGATGAATGCCCCAAACGACTCCATCCAACGTATCATCGAATTAATTCCCGGAATGAGAAGCCCTACGATTTTGCCATTAGCGCAGCCGGGTTGGTCATCGATCCATTCGGTTTTGAGTGAGGATCAGTTTTGGGAAAACATCGAAGAACTCCGCGCTGCAGGTGCAGAGGGCATTCTTGTCGTTCCGATCGAAAAAATGGTTATTTAAAGAGATTTAAAGCTTTTTACCAAAAAAACTATGCAACTCCTGGTCAATCCTTCATCTGAAAAGTTGAAAAAAAACCTCGCCCGACCGGTCCAGAAAACCAAGGAAATCAACAAGATTGTCAAACCGATCCTGAAGAAAGTTCAGAAAAACGGTGACAAAGCCCTGAAAAAATTCGCTCAGGAATATGACCATGTCCAATTGGAAAGTCTGGTGGTTTCTGCTCAGGAAATCAAGGTTTCAAGAGATTTGGTCAGCAAAGAGCTCAAAGAAGCCATTGCGGTTGCAAAATCGAATATTGAGAGATTCCATGCTGCCCAGTTCACTCCAGAGCTCATCGAAGAAGTAATGCCTGGAGTAGTTTGCCGGAGAAAAAGTATCCCTATCCAGCGGGTCGGGCTCTATATTCCCGGAGGCACAGCCCCACTTTTCAGCACAGTTTTGATGTTGGGTATCCCTGCAAAACTTGCGGGTTGCAAGGAAATTATCCTCTGCACCCCGCCAAATCGCGAAGGCAAAATCCATCCGGCAATTCTTTATACCGCCAATCTGATCGGCATCACCAAAATCGTCAAAGTTGGAGGAGCTCAAGCCATTGCGGCGCTGACTTTCGGTACAGACAGTGTGCCACAGGTGGATAAAATCTTTGGTCCCGGCAACCAGTACGTGACTGCTGCCAAGCAGCTCGTGACCAAATATGGGGTGGCGATCGATATGCCAGCGGGTCCATCAGAAGTTTTGGTTTATGCAGATGAGACAGCCATTCCTGCTTTTGTCGCTTCGGATTTGCTTTCACAGGCTGAGCATGGAGTGGATTCTCAGGTCGTATTGGTGACTCCTTCAGAAAAATTCGCCAAAAAAGTCCTGAAGGAAATCAACGAACAACTGGAAAAACTTCCCCGAAAAGATATTGCTGCCAAAGCTTTGGCCAATTCCACTGCGGTCGTGATGGAAGATCAGGAAAAGGCCTTGGCCCTGATCAATAATTACGCTCCTGAGCACCTCATCATTGCAGTGGAAAATGAGGATGAAATAGTCGAAGCAATCTACAATGCAGGCTCTGTATTTATCGGAAATTACACTCCGGAGTCTGCCGGAGATTACGCTTCCGGAACCAACCATACCCTTCCGACTTACGGGTATGCCCGTAATTACAGCGGGGTTTCATTGGACAGCTTCGTGAAAAAGATCACCCTTCAAAAAATCACCGCCGAAGGTTTGAAAAACCTCGGACCAACCGTAGAAGTGATGGCTGCAAACGAACTCCTCGAAGCCCATAAAAACGCGGTGACCATCCGTCTTAACTACCTGAAAGGCAAAAAGAAATGAGCTTCGATCTAAACTCACTTTTGCGACCACACATCGCGAAATTACAGCCTTATACCTCAGCTCGGGACGAATACACCGGCAAGGAAGGAGTATTCTTGGATGCCAATGAGAATCCTTTTGGCTCTATCACAGAGCAGGATTTCAACCGCTATCCTGATCCCTATCAAAGTGCTCTGAAGACGGAGATTTCAAAAATCAAAGCGGTCCAAACCAGCCAGATTTTTCTGGGAAACGGTTCGGATGAAGCGATTGATCTGCTTTACCGTGCTTTTTGCAATCCGGGAAAAGACAACGTGATCCTCCTTCCTCCCACCTATGGCATGTATGAGGTCAGCGCCAACATCAATGACGTGGAAATCCGCAAGGTCTCGCTGAGTGAGGACTTTCAGCTTCAGCCTGAAAAGATCATGGCAGCAGCCGACGCCAACTCCAAAATCCTGTTTATCTGCTCTCCGAATAACCCATCGGCCAACAAAGCCAAGCGGGAGGATGTGCTGTTTCTATTGAATAATTTCAAAGGATTGGTAGTTGTGGACGAGGCGTATATCGACTTCAGCGATGAGCCCAGCTTCACTGCCGAACTGGACAATTTCCCCAATCTGTTGGTCATGCAGACTTTCTCCAAAGCTTGGGGATTGGCTTCTCTCCGACTCGGGATGGCTTTTGCGAGTGAGGAAATCATCCGTATTCTGAACAAAATCAAGCCTCCCTACAATATTTCTGGATTGACTCAGGAAACGGTTTTGGCAGCTATAACCAACAAAACCAAAGTGGACCAGATGATCCGAGAGATTCTGGAAGAGCGGGATTTTCTGCAAAGCGAATTGGGAAAATTCGCTTTCGTAAAAAAGATCCATCCTTCACACGCCAATTTCCTTTTGGTACAAATCCCCAATGCAAGCCAGGTTTATGATGATCTGATCGCCGAAAAAGTAATTGTCAGGAACAGAGCCAAAGTTCTGCTTTGTGAGGATTGCCTGAGAATTACTGTTGGAACAAGAACTGAAAACGAAGCCTTGATTTCGGCTTTGAAAAAAATGATTTCTTAATTGAAAGATTGGAAAATTCGAAAATTGGAAAATTGGGCGAATCATGCCAAAATCTAATTTTCAGCTCGTAAATCTAAAATCGTAAATGAAAAAAGTACTCTTCATAGATCGGGACGGCACGATCATCAAAGAACCGCCTACTGACTTTCAGGTTGACAGCCTGGAAAAACTGGAATTCCTTCCAAAAGCCATTTCAAACCTTCGCAAAATCGCTGAGGAATGCGACTACGAACTTGTCATGGTGACCAATCAGGACGGTTTGGGAACTGACTCTTTTCCAGAAAAAGACTTCTGGCCGGCTCAGTACAAAATGCTGAAGACGCTGGAGCAAGAAAATATCTTTTTCAAGGCAATTCATGTAGACCATACTTTTGAACATGAAAATGCTCCTACCCGCAAACCTCGAACAGGACTTCTTACCCAATACTTCTCAGAGGAATACGATCTGGCCAATTCCTATGTGATTGGTGACCGATTTACCGATGTGCAATTGGCAAAGAATCTGGGTTCCAAAGCAATCTTCATCGGTGATGAAAATCCGGATGCGGCACTCTCGACCAAGGATTGGGATGAGATTTACAATTTCCTAAAAATGCCTCCACGGGCAGCTGAGGTCAAAAGAACCACTTCGGAAACGGATATCTACATCAAGCTGAATCTGGACGGAAGCGGAAAATGCGACATTTCCACAGGTTTGCATTTCTTCGACCACATGCTCGAGCAATTGGGAAAGCATGGCAGCACCGATCTGGAAATCAAAGTAAAGGGTGACCTCCATATCGACGAACACCATACCATTGAGGATACGGCTTTAGCTTTGGGAGAAGCTTATTTGAAAGCATTGGGAGACAAAAAAGGAATCTATCGCTATGGTTTTTTACTGGCTATGGATGATGCATTGGCACAGGTAGCAATTGACTTTGGCGGACGGCCCTGGCTGGTTTGGGATGCGGATTTCAAGCGCGAAAAAGTCGGTGACATGCCCACCGAGATGTTTTACCATTTCTTCAAGTCCTTCTCAGATACTGCTAAGTGTAACCTGAACATCAAAGTAGAGGGTGAAAACGAGCACCACAAGATCGAAGCGACCTTCAAAGGACTTGCACGGGCTATCAAGATGGCTGTGATGCGGGACCCAAGAAATATCAATCAACTGCCAAGTACTAAAGGAGTGCTTTAACGCTAGCTTAAGAAATGACGCTATTCCCTCTTTCTAAGAGGGTTAGGGGGACTTTTCATCTAACATAAGCCTCACTTCAGATTTAACCAACCCATGGAAAAAGTAAACCTCAGCCAAAAATTCGGACTTTTCAACGAACACTGGGCACCAAAGATCGTCGGCGAACTCAACGGTCAGCATGTTAAGCTGGTCAAGCTCCAGGGTGAGTTTGTCTGGCACAAACATGAACTGGAGGACGAACTCTTTTTTGTAGTGAAAGGCACCCTTTTGATGGAACTCCGAGACAAGACGGTTACCATTCAGGAAAATGAATTTCTCATCATGCCAAGAGGTGTAGAACATAGGCCGGTTGCACCGGAGGAAGTCTGGATCATGCTTTTCGAGCCAGCCAGCACGCTCAATACCGGGGATGCGGAATCAGACTTGACCAAAACCAAGCTGGACTGGATTTAAGCCGAATCAGAAAAATCGAGAATTGAAAAAATCGAAAACCCAAAACCTGTCGGATATGAAACTCCGGCAGGTTTTTTTTACATCTTTTCACTTTTGAAGCTTTTCATTTAGTCAGTATTTTTGTTTATTTCGTTATGATACGATTTAATCATATTCTTACGATAATATCATCACTAGTTCTTTTAGTATCATGTGCTGCTGATCCGGCTACTATCGAACAACTTTATCGAACCGGAAAATATGAGCAGGCGATTTCGGCGATTTCCCGAAGGCTTTTTATCCATATCAAAGACATCAAATCTCTTCATATCCGGGCAAGATGTTTTGAGGAATTGGGCAAAATGGAGGAAGCCATGGAAGATTACGACCGAATTTTGGATTTAGATCCGGGTTATGCCCAAGCGCATGCTGCAATCGGAAAAATCCTGTTTGAAAAGGAATACTATAAACCTGCAGAACTGCACATTCTAAGAGCTGCCTCACTCGATCCCGAGGATTTTGAGATTATTTATTTGGCAGGAAGAAGTCAATTGATGGTGAATAACTGGGTACGAGCGGAAATTTTCCTCAAACAGGCCCAGCAAATGAATCCAGAATTTGCTCAAGTCTATTATTACACCGGGCTTGCAAGAGCGAATCAGGGCGATGTCAACGGTGCAGCAGCCTCCTTCAACACCTATTTGACCAAAGAACCTGACAACCTCGCCGCCAGATACAACAGAGGATTTGCACTTTTGAAAATCGGATACTTGCCATGGGCTTTGGAAGATTTTGATTTTGTGCTAAAAAACAACCCAAACCATATCGAGGCCTTAGCTCGAAAGGGTGTCTGCCTCGCTCTTATGGACAATACGGAAGGCTGCCAAATGATCCAGGAAGCTGCCAACAAAGGCAGCGACTATGCAGAAAGTCATTTGGAGGAGTTTTGTTTTTGAGAGAAGTGACTGATTTGCCAATTACAAATTGGTAGGGATACTTTGGTGGAATTACAAATTCCACCAAGTGTCAATTCCTTCTTCAATGTGTTAGGAAGAAACTCCGCTAAGAGCAGAAGACAAATCCTTGATGGGGCAACGCTCTGACCCCGCAATCCAATTTACAAAATGTTAGAAGCAGTTTTTTATTTAATTCCAAACTTTATTATCACCTTATTTTCCTTTGAATCATAATAAGATTCGGTAAAAAATCCACCTTCATATTCTTGTTTCACAGATTCCAGAACTTTCTTATCCAATGTTTTGTCAGGTATTTCCCAATCTTTGGTAATTGCCATGTAAATTAAGCTGTCACCGTTTTTGCAGCGAGTGTCAATTTTTGCTTTTACAATATTGTATTTCCCTTTGGCAGCAAGTGTCGCATTACTTTTGAAAAATGACCATTCTCCAATCTTATAGTTGTAAAATACTCTTTCAAGTCCAGCTATTCCGCAATCTACATAAGAACTTATCTGATAATTCCCTTCACACTTCACTGTACCGTCCGAATAGTATTCTGTCCATTCTCCGACTCTAAAGTCACTTACTTTTCCTTCTTTGTCAATAGCACATTTTCCTATTGATTTGATATCTCCATTGTCATAATATTTTATAATCAATGAATCTTGACCACTAAAAGTATCATTGTTAATCAAAGAGAAATCATTGTCATAAAAAATGACTGTTGAGTATTTCTTTTGAGCACTCGCTAATTGTATTCCTAATACTAAAATTAATATCGTTACTAGTTTCTTCATTAAAAATGGTTGCTAACAACTGCTAAAGTCCCACTCCATTTTTGAGTATCGATTATTTTCGTTTTTGACACAGATTTTTCCGGACTTTTTATGGATTCAAATTAACCATTTGGGCGAGTCATCCAAGCGGCAAGAAAGGATTTTAGTTAGAAAGGGAAGAAATGATGGAAAATTCTGCTTTGCTTGTTGGCAATCCTTTCCGGCTGAGCGCCTTCATGTTCGGTAGGCAAGGAGTCGAAATCAACTTTGCTCGATCTATAATCCCCCTAGCCCCCTTGATCAAGGGGGGAGAAGAGCCAGTTACCAAAACAGAAATCCAGATTCAATCTCCATAGGAACATTATCAGATTCAGGAAACGTTTGTGCATAAGAAGTGACGGGAATTCGAACCGCGACGCTATCCCACGACAAAAAACTTAATTTGAAAAACTAAACTATAATTTTACACTGAATCTCGCCATTGATTATGCATTTTGTTGGGTACCGTTTACCCTTTTCCTTTCTTAGTTCTATAACCAAATCCTGTTCCAATGCCTACACTTAATTCATTAAATGAGTCCAATTTGTAAAACTTCAAGAAACATAAAAATCGCTTATGTCCACCTTGAATTGAAGCTTGATATTCTACTTTGTCTTTGTACAAGCCTACTTTCAATATCGCTGTCGGATGTAGCGGAATGTTAAAGTATCGACCAACACCAATTGAAAGTCCTGAAAGTTTTTTGTTGTCAGCCGTCTCTATTTTGGTGAAATCAAGTCTAGAATAACCGGCAATTAGTTTTACTTTTCTTAGGTTCAAGTCGGTTTCAAATGAGTTCACGCTGAAGTCCAAGTTGTTGTCAAAGTTTACTTGTCGATAATTCCACCTGAAATCAATATCGAAGTCACAGTTGCTAATGGAATGAGCTAATTCCAATTGTCCGGTTTGCATTTTGTTGTCTTCTAGGTTGGTCTGGTAAGCATATGAACCTTTGATGACTCCTAGAAAAATCCATGGTGAAGCAACGTCAATTTGTCCACCTACTGGATTGTTGATTACACCACTATTTGCATATACGTGAACTTCATTAGAGTCAAAAAAATCTTTGTTGCAATCAAGTTTTAGTGTGACGAATATTTCTCTTTTTCCTTTCAGCTCAAACTCTTGAGTCCTTACTCCGATAAATGAGAAGACTAAAGTAGCATCCGGGTCTTCAACTGTCAGTTTAAAAGCCCCGTCTTTGTCGGTCACCGTTCCGTTTTCAGTCCCTTTCTCTACAATATTAATTCCCGGAGCTGTCGATTTGTCCTCTTTGAAAATCACTGTCCCATTAATTGTTACTTGACTCCAACTAGTCGTTGTCGTTAGTACTAGAATTAAAAATATCAGTCGTTTAATCAAAGTCAAATTTGTCCAAGGGTAAATAGTGCACAACGGTTTGCATCTACCCGAAGGTGGCGATTTCGAAGCACTTCACTGTCAACCAAGACAGACTTTGATAGAAGCACAAAGCTTGATTTAACCACTGAACCGCCACTTTTGGGTAGGTGCTGTTGCCTGCTGTAGCTATTACAATATGATTCCACTTTTTATTTGTGTCAATTTGTATGTCTCTGTCTCAGGTAAATACTTGAAATAGAAAATGTAAGCTCCGTCCGCAAAGAATGTTGTCCTCTTATCTCTTTTCTCATATGCCCAAATTGATAGCGTAACTTGGTCACGAATTATTGTCAGTCCGTTGACTTTGAATAAAACGTCATTGTCACCGAGGTTCTTTGTTTTATAATTTTTTGCTTTGTCCTGCTTGACTATTATGATGTTCCTAATTGTCTCTGGAAAATCTTGAATTGTCGACCAGTCCGCCCATAAAACTATTTTTTCAATTCTTTTTTCTTTTTCAATCTTCTGTATCAAGGAGTCCACCGAGTAATAAAACATTCCTGTCTTGTCAGACGAAACGGAGTTGACAACTTGACCAAAAATCGTCTGTGAAAAAAATGTCATCAGTATTATTATTAGTAGTCTCATCTGTCTCGAGCTATTGCTAGCAACGTTTATGTATGAAACGTGGCTGGGCTTTCGAAGCGCATCACTGTCCCATGACACCAAACGTAATTTGAAAAACTAAACTACAAATTTACACTGAACCCAGCCATGTTTTATACATTTTGTTGGCTGCCGTTAGCTACCGCTTCTCATAAATTGTCCCGAGCGCTCCAATCTTTCTCTCCGTTTTATAGTTGTCACCCTTCTCAAATTTATTGTAGTCCGACTCGGCTACCTTTATTTCAATTTCTCTTCCAATTGACAGGTCGTTTATTTCAAAATAATACCTTGAGCTATATTGGTCCTTGTCGATAATTTGTCCGCTGATAGCAGTTAGCTTTTGTTCTCCGGCAGTCCTGTTATAAATACTTAAAAGTCCCTGAGTAACTGCAAAGAAACAAAGTCCCATTCCAGGTATCCATACAATGAACTTAATAGCTGTCTTTAAAATTTTTGAAATCTCAATATCTATTCCTTCGTACAAGTCCCAAAAGTCGTCAGTAAGTAAAATCCAGTACGCGGACATTGCTATTGATAGAATGATTATTGGTATAAGGAATGTATTGATGACTATGTCGCTTAAGGCAAATTCATTTGAAGTAAGAAATGCTTCAATGACTCCCACGACAAATAAAATCATGAATGTCGGTATAACTACTTTTTTTGTTCTCTCAATTTGTCCGTGTGTCATAATTTGCTAATGGCAGCCAACATCCGAATAAATCCAACTGTCCCATCGAATGTCGTGTATATCCATTTTCGACGGAGGATTTTCTCGGCTGTTTCTGGGTTCAAATTAATCATTTGGGTGAATCATCCAAGCTGCAAATCACGATTTATAATCCCCCTATCCCCCTTGATCAAGGGGGAATCCTGTCAACTTGAACTTCAATGGTGAAAATGAAAATCAAGCTGCAGCCTAGAACTCTCATTTACAACGGAGCTTTCCAACTTCCTACCTCCAACTTCCAACCTCCTACTTCCCTACTTTCAACCTCCTACTTCCCTACCTCCAACCTCCGACATCCAACATCCCGACCTTCAACTTCCTACCCCAAAAGACTTTCCTTCAAAGCCGCTTTATAATTCGGAATAGCCTTCCCCGAAATTCCCAAAAACAAATACGGCTCGATAAGCTCCAATTCCATTAGGTGAAATACGCCATCTATTTCCACCCCATCGACGCGTCCGTAAAGCGTCTCAGGCCCAAAGGTATCGATGAGTTTTTGGCAGGATTCCAGCACGGCGATTGAGGGTTGAATCTCCTGAATGGTTCCACCAAAATAATGTTGAACCCGGAAATCCGATTTAGCTGGAGTTTTCAAGACCGCATGGGAAAACATTCTGTTGAAGAAAATCAGGGAATACTCCCCTACTTCAGCCACTTCAGGAACAAAAGGCTGGGCCAGAAAATCTTCCTCCTTCACGAGTTGAGCTACTTTTTCTTCATGATCGGCCCAATCCTTCACCGGAATTTTAAGTGTGTTTTTAGCCCCACCGCTCACCAATGGTTTTACCACAATGGTATCCGCCTTTACCTTTTCCCGGATTTCAACCAAACTCGGCTTGCTGCCTTTTCTCAAAATCAATCCGGCAATGGTCGGAAAACCTTTTCCCTCTATTTCGAGAAGATATTCCTTGCTAGAGTTCCATCGGACAGTGTCAAGATCATTTAAGACGGGAATTCCCAAAGCCTGGATTTTCTCAATCCAAGCCAAAAACTCCGGATAAAAATCGAAATAGTCCCAAGGTGACTTGATCAAAAGATGGGTGTATCGGCTCCAATCCACACTTGGATCCGACCAAACCTGAATTTCATGGGAGATTCCAAGTTCAGTCAAAATGGAAGAAAGAATTTTATCCTCGTCGATGGTATTGGTATCATAGGCACCTGTGGAAAAATAACTGACGATGGCGATATGTTGGGACATGGGGGAATTTTCTTTTTGCAAAACTACTTTTTATGCAAATTTCACATAAACCACTCTTCAAAAATCCACCTTAAATCTTACTTTTGACCATTGATCATCCTATGACCCATCACAAACTCGTCATCATCCCTACATACAATGAGCTGGAAAATATCAGCGATATGGTTCAGTCGGTGATGGGGTTGAATGGAGATTTTGAACTTTTGGTCATCGATGACGGATCTCCCGACGGAACAGGTGAGGTAGTCAAATCCCTCCAAAATGATTATCCCAAACGCCTCCATCTATTGGAACGACAGGGTAAAATGGGCCTTGGTACCGCTTATATCACCGGTTTCAAATGGGCATTGGAGCGATCTTATGATTTTATTTTTGAGATGGACTGTGATTTTTCGCATGATCCCAAAGACCTGATCAGACTTTACGATGCCGTGAAGGACAGAAACTATGATTTGGCAATTGGTTCAAGATACATCACCGGAGTCAATGTCGTCAACTGGCCCATGGGCCGTGTTTTGATGTCTTACTTTGCCAGTGTTTACGTCAAATTCATCACAGGTCTTCCTGTGAAAGACGCAACTGCCGGTTTCAAATGCTATCACAGAAGTGTGCTTGAAGGCATTCAACTGGACGGAATCCGTTTCATCGGTTACGCATTCCAGATCGAGATGAAATTCACCACCTGGAATCTTGGATTTAGAATCGTGGAGGTTCCGATCATTTTTACTGACCGAACAAAGGGAACCTCGAAAATGAGCACCAAGATCTTTAAGGAGGCTGTTTTGGGTGTGATTTGGATGAAAATCAAAAGTATCTTCTCCCCCTACAAACTCAATCGAAGCGGATCGATTTGATCGGGTCGATTCTGGAAATCACCATTACCGGAATCCACAAAACGAGGGAAGTCAGCAGGGCAATCCCGAGATTGAGCCAGATAAACATCGGCCAATTCCACTCTATCGGCACATAAGTCATGTAGTAACTGGCTGCCTCCAGAGGAACCAGTTTAAACTGATCTTGCAAAAACCCGATTCCCAGACCGAAGAGATTACCCAGAAGTAAGCCTTTTCCGAGAATTTTCATCCCGTTCCAAAAGAAAATCAGTCGGATTTGTCCGTTTCTGGCTCCCAATGCCTTGAGTAATCCTATCATCTGCGTGCGCTCCATGATCAGGATAAAAAGAATTGCTCCCATATTGAAAATCGCCACGAAACCGATCAGGGAAATAAACACTACCACATTCGTATCCAGCAAGGTGAGCCAGTCAAAAATTTCCAGAAACCTCTCTCTACTGTCTATCAACTTCAGATTCAGATCCAGTTCATTTTCGATCAGGGAAAAATAGGAGGCGTTCTTTTTGGGATCATCCACAAACAGCTCCAGGCCTCCGACCTGGTCCGGAGTCCAGCCGTTGAGATTTCGAATCGTCTGAAGCTCACCCACCACGATTTTTTCATCAAAATTCTCAAGGTAAGTTTCAAAAATCCCTACGACTTCCACCCTTCTAAACCTGGGCGGATCCTGCACAAAATACAGGGTCACCTTGTCGCCGACTTTTAGCCACAACTTATTGGCAACCAACTTGCTCAACATGATCTCATTGCTGACCCCGGAATCTGGCAGATGAAGCATTCTCCCCTCGACCAAGTATCGGGAAAACGCCAGAGTATCAAAGTCCTTTCCTACCCCTTTCATCAGTATTCCTTCCACTTCCTGGTCGCCTTTAATAAGCGCTGCCTTGTGTGCAAAAGACTGGATTCGCTTCAGAAAAGGCAGTTTTTTGGAGTTTTGGATAAACTCGGAATTGAGAGAAAAAGGAGCTTCTTCAAAGGCATTGCTCATCTGAAATCGCTGCACCTGGTAATGTCCGGTAAATCCAAAAACCCGATCGGATATTGAACCCTGAAATCCGCCAAGCACCATGAACGCCAGGATAGAAACCCCCAATCCCAAGGCCAGACTTCCCACTGCTATGCGGTGAATCGTCCCGGAAAAACCTCCGGTCTGCTTGAAACTGATTCTTTTGGCAATGAAATAGGAAAGGTTCAAAAAGGTGCTTTTTAGGTTTAAAACTTGGTAAACGAACAAGAATTCCCCTGCGTTTTTACTTGGATTGGCCGTCCCCGGTTGACGGTCAACTGTCGACCTTGAACGATTATCCGCCGTTCTTCAATCAAACCTGAATCTGCTAGCATAGGATCGGATAATCCTTTTAATTTGTTCAAAATCCCCGCAAAATAGCATGAAGCAAACGAAATATTCATTCCTGATTTACTTTTTGGCTTTTACGCTCTCGTTTTGTTACTCCTCTTCTGTTTTTTCCCAACAGCAAGTTCTGACGGGTTCCGAGCGGCCTGAGCTTTTTCTCCCACTTCTTGAGGGAAAAAAAGTTGGCTTTGTAGGCAACCAAACCAGCATCATGCCCCAATCAGACAACAAGCATGTGGTGGATTTTCTGTTGGAAAAAGGGATTCAGGTAAAAAAGGTATTCGTGCCTGAGCATGGATTCCGGGGTACGGCCGATGCAGGAGAAAAAGTCGACAACAGCATTGACCAAAAGACCGGACTGCCGATTGTTTCCCTCTATGGAAACAACAAGAAACCATCCGCCGCCCAAATCGCTGATCTCGATGTGGTCATCTTCGACCTCCAGGATGTAGGCACCCGATTTTTCACCTATATCAGTACGATGCATTATGTGATGGAGGCATGTGCCGAGCAGGGCAAAAAGGTCATCATCTTTGACCGCCCCAATCCCAATGGCGGCTACATCGACGGACCGATGCTGAAACCCGGCTTTGAATCTTTCGTCGGAATGCACAATATCCCAATCGTCCATGGATTAACAGTAGGTGAATTGGCGAAGATGATCAACGGAGAAAAATGGTTAAAAGGAGGACTGACGGTGGATTTGGAAGTGATCCCAGTGGCAAACTGGACTCACCAGACAGCCTACAGCCTCCCTGTTAAGCCCTCGCCAAATTTACCCACCGATCTGGCGATTAAGCTATATCCGAGCACCTGCCTTTTTGAAGGAACGGTCGTTTCGCTGGGCCGGGGCACCCATTTCCCTTTTCAGGTGTATGGCTATCCTGATCCAAAATTCGGGGATTTTCAATTTACTCCTGTCAGCATAGACGGCATGTCCAAAACTCCTCCACTTCAGGACAAACTCTGCTATGGCGTGGACCTGAGAGGGGAATCGATGGACCATCACTTTACGCTGAAATACCTCCTGGACGCCTACTCCAAATCTGGCATGAAAGAGAAGTTTTTCAACAATTACTTCAATACTTTGGTGGGCACAGACGAACTGAAAAAGCAGATTTTGGCCGGAAAAAGCGAGGCTGAAATCCGGGAAAGCTGGAAGGCGGGACTGGATGCTTACAAAGTCAAAAGAGAGAAGTATTTGATTTATAAGTAGGAATTTGGGTTTTGACTCAAGAGTTACTGAATAAAACTATGAGCACTAAATCTTGGAGCACAATCAAAGACGAAGTCTACGGAGAAAAAGGAACGCTGAGAAGAGACGGACTTGAACGGGATTTTGAATCCTTCAAAATAGGATTGATGCTAAAAAAAGCCCGCGAAGAAAAAAAAATGACGCAAGAACAACTGGCGGATTTGGTTGATAAAAATAGAGCATATATCTCAAGAATTGAGAATAACGGGAGCAATCTGACACTTAAAACACTCTATGAAATCGTGGAAAAAGGCTTAGGGGGAAAAGTTAAAATCTCAATTGAATTCTGAAATACAAAGTGAATTTGAGTTGACGTGATTTCGAATTTCAAATCTCAAATTTCAAATTCAATACTTTATCTCATGAAAGATCTCCAAAAACTATCCATCCGATTTTTTGACGACCGGGAGGTACGTGCCCTTTGGGACGAGGCAAACGCCAAATGGTGGTTTTCGGTATTGGATATCATCGCTGTGCTGACCAACCAGGACGACTATTGGAAAACCCGCAACTACTGGAAATACCTCAAAGCCAAACTCAAAAAAGAGAGAAGTCAGTTGGTTAGTACCACTACCCAACTGAAATTAACCGTGGCAGATGGTAAAAAATACAAGTCGGACATGCTCGACTACGAGGGCATCATCGCTTTGGGAAATTCAAATTTCAAATCTGGAATTCCTGTGCTGAGCTTGTCAAAGCATCAAATCTCAAATCTCGAACACCGAATACCGAATGTTGAATAACGAAGTGATAGAAAAAAATCTAAGGATCATCTACATGGGCACGCCGGAATTTGCCGTGCCTGCGCTTGAAAAACTGGTGGAAAACGGCTGGAATGTTGTCGCCGTGATCACCGCTCCCGACAAACCCCAAGGCCGCGGCCAAAAACTGGTCGGTTCCCCGGTCAAAGAAGCGGCTGAAATACTTGGCCTGCAAATCCTCCAGCCTACCAACCTTAAAAACCCAGAATTCCATCAGGAGTTGAGAGATCTTAAAGCCGATCTTCAGATCGTAGTCGCTTTTCGCATGCTTCCTGAAGCTGTTTGGAACATGCCACCTCTGGGCACATTTAATCTTCACGCCTCCCTCCTGCCCAATTACCGCGGTGCAGCTCCGATCAACTGGGCCATCATTAACGGGGAAAAGGAAACTGGAGTGACCACCTTCCTTCTCAAACATGAGATTGACACCGGGAGTATCATTTTCCAAGAAAAAGTCCAGATCCTGGCAGAAGATGATCTAGGTTCGGTCTATGAAAAGCTGATGACAATAGGAGCCGATTTGGTTGTCAAAACCGTGGAAGCAATCTCCAAAGGCGAAGTTAACCCGACTGTCCAGGACGAGTCAAAAGCCATGCATCACGCGCCGAAGATCTTCAAGGAAACAGGCAAGATCGACTGGACAGACTCAGCGGAATCCATCCACAACCTGATCCGTGGATTATCTCCCTACCCTGCGGCTTGGACAGAATTTCAGGGCAAGACCTGCAAAATTTTCAAGTCGGGATTTTCTTCAGAAAATCTGTCCGGAAAACAAGCAGGTGATTGGGAATCCGATGGAAAAAGCTATCTGAAATTTCAGACTGGCGCCGGAGTATTGATGGTTTTGGAGCTCCAAATAGAGGGCAAAAAACGAATGAAGACAGAAGAACTTCTCAGAGGAATCAAACTCTGAGGTTGCATTAATTACGATTTCTATTTTTCATGTTGCTGATTTTTAGGAAATTGAAATGAATTTTTAAAAATAATATCATGAGAAAGTCAATTTTAAGTATCCTCATTCTTGCTGGGTATATGATTGCATTGCCTGCTCAGGCCCAGCTTTTGAAGAAAATCCAAAACGCCGCTGCTCAAGGTGCGGAAAACGCCGCAACCAAGAAGACAAGGGAATCCTCCGAAAAGGCAACAAATGATGCGATCGATGGGATGTTTGGTGGTTTGATGGAGCAGGCACCTACCGAAACAGACTATTCGTTTACTGGCTACATGGTGATGGAGGTGACCAGCACGGACAAGAAAGGCAAGGCTGAAGACCCGGTTAAGATTCAGTATTTGCTTTCCTCCAATACAGAGTTCATGGGAATGGCCTTCGCTGATCCCAAGCAATCGGAAACTACTACTACCACAATCATGGACACCAAAAACCAAGCGATGGTCATCTTGCTGGAAGATAAAGGTGAAAAATCAAGTATGGCCATGAAACTGGACTACGACAAAATGCAGGGAATGGTAGATGAAGAAGCCGAGAAACAACTTGAGCAGCCGGACTATAAGATCACCAAAACAGGAAATTCCAAAACTATCCTCGGCTATTCCTGTGAGGAATACCTGGTCACGACCGAAGATGGCGAAGGGAGGTACTGGGTCACAGAGGAGCCGATTGCCGGGGTTTCGATGTTTTCTCCACAAAGCAATCCGATGGTATCAAGCAAGACAATTGAGCGCTATTCCTCCATGTTTTCCAATGCCCCAAAAGGCACTTTTATGGAAATGATCTTTACTGACAAAGAGGGCGCTGTCACCGATATGAAAGTGATCGAACTCGAGACGGACAGTCCTAAAAAATTCCAGATGTCCGACTATCCCAACATGATGGCAGGTGCAAACAAATAATCAGCAAAAAGGGTAGTTTTTCTACCCTTTTTCATTTTTTCCTTTCCAAAGACTGGTAACTTCAAGCCAAACTTTGAAGCCCTGTGCAACTTATACTCATTGCAGCCAAAGCCAAAAACAACGTTATCGGCAAAGACAATCAGCTCATTTGGAAGCTTTCTGCTGACCTCAAGCGATTTAAAAATCTAACTTCCGGTCATTACATCCTGATGGGAAGAAAAACTTACGAATCGCTGGGTAAACCGCTTCCAAACCGGACCCACATCATTGTTAGCCGAAACCCCGATTTCTCCGTTCCCGAAGGCCACTATGCCTTTTCATCCGTTGAGGAAGCTTTCATTTTTTGCAACAAAGTTGGGGTCGAAAAGCTTTACATTATCGGAGGCGGGCAGATCTACGGTGAAACGCTAAACCTCTGCGATAGGCTTGAGATTACCGATGTAGAGGCAAGTCCAGATGGTGACACCTTTTTTCCCGAGATCGATTCTAAAATTTGGCTGGAAACCGGAAGAGAGGACCACCCTGCCGACGAGAGAAACGAATACCCATTTTCCTTTGTGACTTACGAAAAAATAACAAAGCCATGACGAAACCTGTCATTTGGATCACAGGAGCATCTTCTGGAATCGGCGAGGCTGCAGCCAAAAAATTTTCAAAAGAAGGATATCAAGTGATCATTTCAGCCAGGAAGGAACAGGAACTCAACCGGGTGAAGGACGAGTGCGCCCATCCCTCTGAAGTATTGGTTTTGCCCCTTGATTTGACAGACATTCCCTCATTTGAATCCAAAGTGACCCAAGCAATCGGGTACTTTGGACAGGTGAATGTGATGCTGCACAATGGTGGTATTAGCCAAAGGTCTTTGATCCGTGAGACTGGCCTGGAGGTGGATCGCAAGCTAATGGAGGTCAATTTCTTCGGAACGATCGCTTTGACGAAGGCCCTTCTTCCCAACTTCATCTCCCGGAAAACCGGCCAATTTGCAGTGATTAGCTCCCTGGTCGGCAAGATCGAGTCTCCTTACAGATCTTCTTACGCAGCTTCCAAGCATGCCTTACATGGTTTTTTCGATACGCTTAGAGCAGAGCACCATCTGGACAACATAGCAGTGACGATGATCTGCCCGGGTTTTATCCGAACCAATGTCTCGGTCAATGCCATCACCGCTGATGGAACCGCCCTTGGCCAGATGGATGAGGCCCAAGCCAATGGCATGAGCCCGGAGGACTGTGCAGCCGAGATATTCTCCGCCATTACACAAAAGAAAGAGGAAGTCTATATCGGGGGAAAGGAAACCATGGCCATCTACCTCAAGCGATTCCTTCCATCCGTTTTCTCCAAAATCATCAGAAAAGCCAAAGTCAGATAAACCCAAATTCCAGAATGGTACTTGTAAAAGCAGAAATCATAGCCATAGGAGATGAATTGCTCTATGGTCAAATCATGGACACCAATTCCCATTGGATCAGCCAGGAACTGGATCTTTTGGGCGCAAAAGTGGTCCGAAAAACGACCGTTGGAGACAATAGGACGGATATTTTAACTGCATTCGCTGAAGCAGAGAAACGCGCTGACCTGATCCTGATCACCGGTGGATTGGGACCAACACAGGATGACCTGACCAAACCTCTTTTGGCAGAATACTTTGGCTGCGAAATCATCGAGTTTCCAGAGGCAGTGGCCGCTGTCACTGATTTCTTCAAAAGACGGGGACGGGAAATGACTCCGCTGAATACACTTCAGGGCCACCTTCCCTCTTGCTGTACCTATGTGCCAAATGAAGTTGGAACGGCACCGGGAATGTGGTTTGAGCGGAATGGCACCTATTGGATGTCTATGCCGGGCGTACCGTATGAGATGAAAAAGCTGATGAAGGATTTTGTCCTTCCCAAATTGCCAGAGCTTTTTGACCTACCGGTGATCTATCACAAGGTGATGAAAACTGTTGGAATCGGAGAAAGCTGGCTCGCGGATCTGATCAAAAATTGGGAAGATGCGCTTCCTGAACACATCCGCCTGGCCTATCTTCCATCACCTGGGCATGTGAAACTTAGACTGACAGCTTTTGGAAATGACAGGGTAAAACTTCAAGGGGAAGTTGCCAAACAGATTGAACTCGTCATGCCCCTGATCGATAAATTCGTCTATGGTTTTGATGAAGAAAGCCTCGAATCTGCCATCGGAAAACTTTTGAAGAGCAAAGGGAAAACTTTAGCTTTGGCCGAAAGCTGCTCAGGAGGCTACATTTCGCATTTGGTCACCAGCATTCCAGGCAGTTCCGATTACTTCAACGGATCGGTAGTTCCTTATCACAATCAGTTTAAGCAAAATATCCTGGGTGTAAAAGCAGAAACTCTGAACTCCTATGGGGCGGTAAGTGAAGAAACTGTTCTGGAAATGGCCGAAGGCGTGCGAAAACTCTTTGGAGCGGATTTTGGACTTTCAAGCAGTGGAATCGCCGGGCCGGATGGTGGGTCTGAGGAAAAACCGGTTGGAACAGTCTGGATCGCCTGTGCCGGAGAGAGATTTGCTGAGGCAAAAAAACTCCAACTGACCCAGGACAGGTTGCTGAATATTCAATTAACCGGGGTTGCTGTTTTGAATTTGTTAAGGATTTGCCTTATTCAGAATAACAAATAAAATTTTACTATCATGGTTTGGGTAGGAGTTAAAGAAAATTTAATTTTAAAACTTGAATTTAAACCCAATTAAATTACCTCAATCGCTATGGCAAGTGTAGAAATGCTGATGCCCAAAATGGGTGAAAGTATCATAGAAGGCACCATCCTCACCTGGCTGAAAAAGGAAGGAGATTCCATTGAGCAAGACGAGTCTGTCCTAGAGGTGGCCACTGACAAAGTTGACACAGAAGTTCCTGCCACACATGGGGGAATACTTACAAAGATCCTTGCCAAGGAAGGAGATGTCGTAGCTGTGGGTGCTCCGATCGCGGTTATTGAAACTGCCTCTGAAAATGGAGTTGCCACTCCCGCCCCAAAGAAAGAAAAAGCTTCTTCCAAAGAAGAATTGGTAGCAGCCGCACCTGCAAATACTGCTGCGATCCTATCCATCCCTGAACCTGAAAATGAAACCCCGTCTGCTGATGGACGATTCTATTCACCCTTAGTGAAAAACATCGCCAAGGAGGAGGGAATCTCCGGTATGGAACTCTCCAGAATTCCGGGTAGCGGAAAAGACGGCCGAGTCACCAAAGACGACATTTTGGGTTTTATCAAAACGCGAAAAGAGTCTGAAGTCCAAAAGCAAAATGTAAAATCGATTCCTTCCATTTCCGAACCAAAGGCACAGATCAGTATCTCAGCCACCGATGAAATCATCGAAATGGATCGGATGAGAAAGATGATCGCGCTGCGGATGGTGGAGTCCAAGCGCATATCTGCACACGTCACCTCCTTTGTGGAAGTGGACATGACCAATATTGTGCTCTGGAGGGAAAAGAACAAATTGGCCTACAAAGCCAAATATGGAGAAGGAATTACCTATACTCCTTTTTTCATAGAAGCCGTAGCAAAAGCGATCCGTGACTTTCCGATGATCAATATTTCTGTTGACGGTGAAAGAATCATCAAAAAGAAAGACATCAACGTAGGAATGGCTGTGGCACTTCCCTCAGGAAACCTAATCGTTCCAGTTATCAGAAATGCCGATCAGTTAAATCTCGTGGGTATTTCCAACAAAGTAAATGAACTGGCCAACCGGGCAAGAAATAACAAACTCACTGCAGATGACCTGGCAGGTGGCACCTATACGGTATCCAATGTGGGGTCCTTTGGAAATATCATGGGCACACCGATCATCCCCCAGCCACAGGTAGCCATCATGGCAGTTGGTGCCATAGTCAAAAAGCCGGCTGTCGTTGAGACTCCAACTGGTGATGTGATTGCCATCCGCCACAAAATGTTCCTATCCCACTCCTATGACCATCGAGTGGTCGATGGTGCTTTAGGCGGAATGTTTGTCAGGAGAGTTGCTGATTATCTGGAGGAGTTTGACCTTCATACTGGCTTATAAATGGGAATGGCCCCGGAATGATCCGGGGCCATTCTATTTTTCATCCGACCCTCTCACGCATCTTTCGATAGTAAAATTCCAACTTGTCTGCCAAAGAGGCCAGACGGATCGGCTTGGTCAGATAATCATCCATTCCAGATTCCAGAGCCTTTTTTTGGTCCTCCTCAAACACGTTGGCTGATAGTCCGATTATAACTAGATTGCTCTTCCCTTTCAGCTTTCTGATTTCTCTGGTAGCCTCCAATCCGTTCATCAAAGGCATCTGCACATCCATCAAGATCACATCAAAGTCCTGGTTTTTCACCTTTTCGAGAGCCTCTTCCCCATTTTGAGCCACTTCAAACTGAAAGCCCAACTGCTGAAACATCAAGGTCATGAGCTGAAGATTCAGATCATTGTCCTCTGCCAAAAGTATTCGTAATGGAAATACCGTCCCCATTTCCCGGATATCTTTCCAAGTCAATTCCTGACTTTCTGGGGTGATGATATTTTGATCTGCTTTTTTGACAATCACCGAAAAGCTGAACACCGAACCTTTGCCAATTTCGCTTTCGATTTCAAGCTGCCCCCCCATCAATTCAATGATTTTCTTGGCAATTGCGAGGCCTAGGCCGGTTCCCTGATAGGTTCTGGTATTGGAACTTTCCACTTGGTAAAAAGGATCTGCCAAATGCTCCAGATGCTCTTTCGAAATTCCGATTCCTGTATCGGTAATTTGAAATGATAAAACATAGAAAAGATCATCCACGGCACTCAAATCCATTACTACACCTACTGTTCCATGCTCCGGAGTAAATTTGATCGCATTTCCGATCAGGTTCAATAGGATCTGATTGATTTTTCCTTTGTCTCCTTCCAAAAAAATATTCCCCAGGAAGCCAATGCTTACTTCTATTTTGATGTTTTTCTTGCCTGCAAGTCCAGAAAGAATTTTTATTTGGTCCTTCAATTCTTCTTCAGGATCAAAAACAATGTTCTGAATCTGGATTTTTCCGGATTCTATCTTTGAATAATCAAGAATATCCCGAATGATCGTCAAAAGGGAATTGCCTGAGTTTTTGATGATTTCGACATACTGTTTTTGGATTTTATTGAGGTTGGTACTCTCAAGCAAATCGATAATCCCCAACAAGCCGTTCATCGGGGTTCGGATCTCGTGGCTCATGTTTGCCAAAAACTCAGATTTCGCTTTGCTTGCCAGATCAGCTGCATTCATTGCCTCGACAAGACCTTTTTCCCAGATTTTTTGTCCGGTAATATCTTTGGAAATAGACATGATCTGATTTTCATCCAATGGAAAAAAACGCATCTCATGGTGTCTATCCCCCATGGAAGTTTGCCATACTACATCTATCGTCTGAATACTGCTGGTAGTTTTTGCCTTGTGAAATACCCTCAAAAGGTCCTCAGCCTGACCATGCGGTACAAATTCCTTAAGCGATTTTCCCAAGGCAGCCATAGCAGGTTCATGCAGTCCTTTCTTATCCTGAACATGGAAATCCAAGACAATGCCTTCGTTGTCATAAATAAAAATTGTATCAGGAATGTTGCTGATCAAGGTCCTAAGCCTGTTTTCACTTTGGATTATTTCCTGTCTGGAAAGGAACTGGGAAGTAATGTCAGTCCCGATCCCCATTCCACCGGAAAACCTTCCCTGTTCATCAAAAATCAACTTTTCAAAAACCCTTACCCAGATTTTCTCGCCATTCGGTTTGACAAAATCGTATTCAAGATCGACAAAATCCTTTCCTTCAGACAGCGCTTTGATGGTATGAGACTTCACTAAATTTGCCTGAGGGTGGGTGGAGTCCACCTTAAAAGCCTCCACAAATTCTTCGATAGAATGTCCCAATACTCCTTCGACTTCTTTAGACACCTTGGTGATTTCACCTTTGTAATCATGAAAAAAAACAAAGCCCTTCAATTCTTGCAAGAGCAGGTTTTGCTGGTCAAACAATCTGGAAATCTCTCCCAGGTTTTCTTCCTGAACCTTGATGGAATCCATATTCCCCTTTAGAGACAGGATGAAAAATGAAACTGTACCGATCAAAAGGCCAACTATCCCCAAAAAGAAATAAATATAGGTACTGTAAAACCCTGTGGAGAGTCCTTCCATCGGAACAAAAAAGACCAAAGAAGCAGGGATTTCCCCATTGGCAAAGGAAAAGGGATATTGGGCAAGAATTCCCTCAAAGTCTTCACTACCCTTGCTCCACTTGACTTCATAAAATCCCTTGAGACCCAAATTAATATCCGTCTCAATTCGAACCAGGTCTTTTTCTGCAAGATTGACCTGCTCCACATCCTCATGAAGACCGATAGGAATCAAGGTGGAGTCGTAATACAAAAATTTTTCTCCCCCAGGGTTCAAATAAAAATTGGTGGCGTATTCTCTGGAATATCCCAGAATATCGATTGAATAAAGAATCCGATGGCCTAATTTACCAGTTACTAAAAGCTTTGAATCATGGAATTTTTCTGGAAATGGCTTGTTGGTTTTTTTTCTGATGAAATCATTTCTTTCAGTCATGGTAAAAACCAGGACAGAATCATTCATATCTACCCAAATGGAATCAATCATCCCCGAAAAGGTCGTAAATGTCCTTCTCGCCATCACTGTAAATTCATCACGATAATCCTCTTCATCAAGATCGGGGTCCTCCAGAAAAGAAACCAATATTTTTGACTCTTCCTTGAAGCGGTGCAAGTCCATTTCCAAGCCCCTGGCAGCAAGCTCGGTTTGATTAATCAAAAATTCCTTTCTGGAGTTTACCTGGGCAAAAAAGATCGCATTGAAAAAACTGAAGCCCAAAACAATAACCAGGACCACCAGGATGCTTCCTACCACAGTAGTCTGCCAGAATTTTGAACGATCTATGAAATTTCCAGCCATCAGTTATTGGGGAATATTTCAATCAAAAACCACCCTATAGAAACAAAAGGAACACAAATAGCCTTTCTTAAATTGGCTTCCTCCTGAAATTCAAAATGCTCACTTTTTTCAAGGAGAAATCCCTGAGCCATTTTTCTCACCTCTCTGCTTTTGCTGTTGAACAGGTTAAAATCAGAAATCCTGAAATTATCCGACTGTACTGTTTCCCTATAAACATGGTTTTTCAGCGGTGGCATACTTAATAATTCAATTGCTTCGGCTTTGCCTGCCACTATATCACCATTGGAATTGACCAGAATATACTCACCGGGCTCAGATGCTAAATATTCTTCAATGAAATCTGTAACGGTAAAATCAACTCCCAAAACCGCAAAAAGCTCCTCCCCATCATAAATCGGATGAACCAAGGAAAGTATCCAACCTTTGCCTGCAGGATCTACATAGGCCTCTGGTATCCAAACAAGACCTTTTGTAGGATTATGCTCCAGATCTGCCTCGTAGTAAAAATTAAATTTAGTCACATCAATGTTGGCATCAATGATGTTTTTTGCATCATAGGCAGGATACACCCGGCTCACCTGCATGGCCGAATTGGAATAAACTTGCACTGCCATCCTGTTACTGCTTTTGAAAGCAGCAAATACACTGTCCAGCACATTTGTCAAAATCACTTCCTCCTCAGCTTTTTGCCTGTTTGGGGTAGGATTGAGGATTATTAGGGAACTGAGAGTGGAATCCTGACCGGGAAGATTTGTAGAGAAAGCTCCCTCAAATTTGTATGGGTTGGTTCTCGGATTCTTGAGGATAGAGTCTTTTTTGGTTAGAATGTATTCATAAAAATGCGCAACAGTGTCTAATTTCTCAGCCATTACTGCACCCTTCGTTTCCATATCCTGGATCAAGGATCTCATTTTTTGGAAATTTTCTTCAGGGACTTTTTCCAAAGAAGGACTGCATCCTACAAATAAAACTGAAGCTGAAAGGAAAACCTGTATTCCCTTAAGAAAACGCATAACACCAACCGATTTCAGGGAAATTAGAGATTTTCCAACTGCGAACGAAAAGTAATTCCCATTTCATCAAATCTTCGCTTTACTTTTTCAAAAAAATCTCCTTCCAAAAAGGAATCCAGCTCAGACTCCTCCAATACATCCATTTCATTCAGCTTAAAAGTCTGCTCCATGGGACCCAACTCAAACTTGAGGATATACTTATTGTTCCAGGAGAAAATGCTGATTCTCACCTCCTCCCGGATCAATTCTTTAACCACTCTCATTCGGGTCTTCTGACTTCAGATTTGAATGTAATCCTGGATTTCAGCGAGGAAGCTACGGAGCAATACTTCTCTACTGACAAGGCCACCACTTTGGAAAATTCCTCTTCAGTGGCGTTTGGAGAAACGATAGTAAACTTCAGTTCGATGTCAGTAAAAAACGCAGGAACACCGTCATTTCGGATTCCTTCTACAGTTACAAAAAAATCAAGAATTTCTCTTCTCTTTTTCTTCATCATCAACACCGCATCCACCGAAGCACAACTACCCAAAGCAGAAAGCAACAAATCCATAGGTGATTGAGCATGCTTATGCTCAGGATCGTACATGTCGATATTAACCATATTGCCCTGTGCATTGCGGGCTTCATATTCCAGATCCGCCTTCATGCGGACGGTCACGTTTCGCTTATTTGCCATTTATATTTAGGATTTTTGATTTACGATTTACGGGATTTCAGCTTGGCTGCTTCTCCCGAAGCAGAATGATTTTCGATCTTCCGTCTCCGGTCTTCGGTCTTCCAAATTTTACATATTCCTTCTGTATTGACCTCCAACTTCATACAAGGCGTGTGTAATCTGTCCCAAAGAACAAAATTTGGCAGCTTCCATGAGTTTGGTAAAGACGTTTTCATTAGATACAGCCGCCTTTTGCAGATCTGTCAATAATTCATGCTCCAAACCATCAAAAGCCTCGTGTAAGTTCCTCAAGGTTTGAATCTGAGCTTCCTTTTCCTCAAAGTTGGCCCTGATCACTTCACCTGGAGTCACGGTTGGAGATCCTTCAGAGGAGAGGAATGTGTTTACCCCGATAATCGGGAATTCTCCTGTATGCTTGAGCATTTCGTAGTGCAGACTTTCCTCCTGGATTTTTCCGCGCTGATACATGGTCTCCATGGCACCCAAAACTCCACCTCTTTCGGTGATTCGGTCAAACTCCTCATATACTGCTTCCTCTACCAGATCAGTCAATTCCTCGATGATGAAGGCGCCTTGAAGCGGGTTTTCATTTTTAGATAGACCCAATTCTTTGTTGATAATCAACTGGATAGCCATCGCCCGGCGAACAGATGCTTCGGTTGGCGTCGTGATTGCTTCATCGTAAGCATTGGTATGCAGGGAATTACAGTTGTCATAAATCGCATACAAAGCCTGAAGTGTTGTTCGGATATCGTTGAAGTCAATTTCCTGAGCGTGAAGTGAGCGCCCGGAAGTCTGAATGTGGTACTTCAGCATCTGGGAGCGCTCGTTTGCACCGTATTTCAGTTTCAATGCTTTTGCCCAGATTCTTCTTGCCACGCGCCCGATAACTGCGTATTCCGGATCGACTCCATTGGAAAAGAAAAAGGATAGGTTTGGCGCAAAATCATTGATGTTCATTCCCCGAGAAACGTAATATTCCACGTAGGTGAACCCGTTGGAAAGCGTCAGCGCCAATTGCGTGATCGGATTGGCTCCGGCCTCAGCAATGTGATATCCGGAAATGGAAACAGAATAGAAATTCCGAACACTCTGTTCAATGAAATATTGCTGCACATCCCCCATCAATCTGAGGGAAAATTCGGTTGAGAAAATACAGGTGTTTTGAGCCTGATCTTCTTTCAAAATATCCGCTTGCACTGTGCCACGAACTTTGGAAAGTGTATCGGCTTTGATCTTTTCATAGACCTCTTTTGGTAAAACCAAATCTCCTGTCACCCCCAAAAGCATCAAACCCAAGCCGTTGTTTCCATCCGGAATTACTCCGTTGTAGGTTGGTCTTGGAAACCCTTTGTCTTTGTAGATAGAATCGATTTTTGCCTGAACTTCTTCCTCCAAACCATTGGCCTTTATGTATACTTCACATTGCTGATCGATGGCAGCATTCATGAAAAATGCGGTCATCGTAGCAGCAGGGCCATTGATCGTCATGGAAACGGAGGTCATCGGATCTACCAGATTGAAACCTGAATAGAGTTTTTTGGCATCATCCAGACAGCAAACATTGACACCGGAGTTACCGATTTTACCATAGATATCCGGCCTGTAGTCCGGGTCTTCCCCATACAAAGTCACCGAATCAAAAGCCGTGGAAAGGCGCTTTGCAGGCATCCCCGCTGACACATAATGAAAGCGTTTGTTGGTGCGCTCAGGTCCGCCTTCTCCGGCAAACATCCGGGTAGGGTCCTCCCCTTCTCTTTTGAAAGGAAAAACTCCCGAAGTATAGGGAAATTGACCTGGTACATTTTCTCTCAAGCCCCATTTCAGCAGCTCTCCCCAAGCTTCATACTTTGGCAAGGCAACTTTTGGAATCCGGGAACCTGAAAGAGAAAAAGAGATAGTTTGGATTTTTATTTCCTTTTCTCTGACTTTAAATACATAATAATCTTCCTTGTATTTGGCCGCTTCACCGGGCCACTCCTCCAGCCATTTCTTATTTTTCGGATCCAGATTCAATTCCACTTGGGCATAGACTTCCTGAAGTTCCTTGATCAGTCGATCCTTGTCAGCCACATTGGTTGACTTGATGGCTTCAATAGACTTTTGAATGCTGTAGAGTTGTTGAGCGATTTCCTTTTGCTCCTCGACCCACTTGTCGTAATTGCGATTGTTCTCGGTGATTTCGCTTAGGTATCGGGTCCGTGCTGGAGGAATGATATAGATTTTCTCAGAAGTGCCCGCAGTCATTTCAAAACTGCTTTCCCAACCGTGGAATTTTTCATTGACTTTTCCAATGACCGCCCGGTACAATTGATTCATTCCGGGGTCATTGAATTGGGAAGCGATCGTGCCGAACACAGGAATCTTTTCGTCCTCGATATCCCAAAGGTTGTGGTTTCGCTTGAATTGCTTTTTCACATCCCGGATCGCATCGAGTGCTCCACGCTTATCAAACTTATTGAGCGCGATCACGTCGGCAAAGTCCAGCATGTCGATCTTCTCCAATTGAGAAGCTGCACCGTATTCAGGTGTCATCACATAGAGCGAAAGATCGGAATGCTCGATGATCTCCGTATCCGACTGCCCGATTCCCGAAGTTTCAAGGATAATAAGATCAAAACCGGCAGCCTTCACCGTATCCACTGCATCCTGCACGTATTTGGAAAGTGCCAAGTTGGATTGACGGGTAGCCAAGGAGCGCATAAAAACCCTGGGATGATGGATCGAATTCATGCGGATTCTGTCTCCCAAAAGTGCCCCACCGGTTTTTCGTTTGGAGGGATCGACTGAAATTATAGCCAGAGTTTTCTCTTCAAAGTCAATTAGAAATCTCCTAACCAGTTCATCCACCAAAGAGGATTTTCCTGCTCCACCGGTTCCGGTGATTCCCAAAACCGGCGTCAATGAAGTTTTACTCTGCTTTCTTACTGTTTCCAGCAGTGATTTGGAGTTTTCAGGGAAGTTTTCAAAAGCGGAAATTGCCCGCGCGACATGCTCTTTGTGTTCTTTGACCAGGGAAAATTCCTCCGGCAATTCATCACCGATCGGAAAGTCGCATCTCTGAACCAGATCATTGATCATCCCCTGCAGGCCCATCGCACGTCCATCATCAGGCGCATAAATGCGGGTAATTCCGTAGCCATGAAGTTCCTTGATTTCCTCCGGCAGGATGGTGCCTCCACCTCCTCCAAAAATCTTGACATGCCCGGAACCTTTTTCTCGAAGCAAATCATACATGTACTTGAAAAATTCCACGTGACCGCCCTGATAGGAAGTAATGGCAATTGCCTGCACATCCTCCTGAATCGCACAATCGACGATTTCCTGGACAGAACGGTTGTGTCCGAGGTGAATCACTTCACAACCGGTGGATTGTATGATCCGGCGCATGATATTGATCGCCGCATCATGCCCGTCAAACAGCGAGGCTGCTGTAACGATCCGGATGTGGTTTTTGGGTTTGTAAATCTCAGTCGTGATAGTCATGACTTTGGGTTTATATTTTCAGAATGGGTAAAACAATTGCGAAATAAATGGCTGTGGGGCATCATTTTTTGTGCCCGCGAATATAAGAAAATTAAGCCTTGCAGGGTTTTGAATTGCGATCCTTCTCCTTAGTTTAGTGAATCAATCGACCTAAAATAGTCCATGTCCTCAAACCGGTACGCCTTTTTTGTTTCCATTACAGCCGCTTTGGGCGGCTTTTTGTTTGGTTTTGATACAGCTGTAATCTCCGGTGCCGAACGGGATATCCAGGAAGTCTGGAAGCTCAGCGACTGGATGCATGGACTGGCAATTGCTTCAGCGCTTTATGGCACAGTCATCGGAGCATTGTTTGGAGGAATACCCGCAGACAAATGGGGGCGAAAGAAAAGCTTGCTTTGGATCGGATTATTCTACTTTGTTTCAGCCGTAGGATCTGGCATAGCTTGGGATGTAGAATCTTTCACCTTTTTCAGATTTTTGGGAGGATTAGGTGTTGGGGCCTCGTCAGTAGTTGCTCCGATGTACATTTCAGAAATCGCTCCTGCTAAAAACCGGGGACTTTTGGTTGCACTTTACCAGTTCAATATTGTCTTCGGAATCGTGATGGCTTATGTGTCTAATTACCTAATCGGCACTGCGGGAATCGCGGAAGATTGGAGATGGATGCTCGGAGTGGAGGGAATTCCAGCACTGATCTACAGCGTGATGATCTTTAGAATTCCGGAAAGCCCTCGCTGGTTGATTTCCAAATTCAACGATCAGGTGAAAGCCCGGAAAATCCTGACCCGGACTGATCCGGAGGGTGTGGATGAGGCCATCAGGCTCGCCATTGAGGAAGAAAAATCCATGAAGCAAAAGTCTGGTTTTGGAGTTTTGTTTAGCCCGAGATTTTTCTCAAGTACCATGCTTGCTGTGATGATTGCTTTTTTCAATCAGGTTTCTGGCATCAATGCGATCATTTACTTTGCTCCGAGGATATTTGAAATGGCCGGAATCTCCACTGAAAACGCGTTGATTTCCACCATTGGCATTGGGTTGATCAACCTGTTTGCCACATTTTTTGGATTGTATCTGATAGATCGACTTGGAAGAAAAAAACTGATGTCTATCGGGTCCATTGGATATATTATTTTCCTTTCCTTGATGGCCTATAATTTTCTCGGACCGGGAATCCCGGCATTCTGGCTCCCCATTTTCGTATTTGGATTTATCGCATCCCATGCCGTGGGCCAAGGCGCTGTGATTTGGGTGTTTATTTCCGAAATGTTTCCCAACGAGCTCCGGGCTTATGGGCAGTCGCTGGGATCATTCACCCACTGGATCCTGGCAGCAGTGATCGCCAACGTCTTTCCTTTCTTTGCCAATAGTTTCGGTCCGGGTTACATTTTTGCATTCTTTTGTCTGATGATGATCCTTCAGTTACTTTGGGTGATTTTTAAAATGCCGGAAACCAAGGGAAGGACTCTGGAAGAGATTCAAAAAGATTTACAAAAAAGTCATGCGTGATAACGTCGTTATTTTCGGAGAAATGCTTTGGGATTGCTTGCCTTCCGGGCCTGTGGCCGGTGGAGCTCCCATGAATGTTGCACTCAACCTCCATCAGTTAGGTCTGAATTCCCGTTTGATTTCAGCCGTTGGAAAAGACGAAGACGGGGAAAAACTCCTTGAATTTCTAAATGGGTTCGGACTCCCTCTGGATTTGATCCAAACCAAAATCGACCACGAAACTTCCAGAGTTTTGGTAGATACTTCTGATCCGGAAAACATCAAATATTCTATCGTCGCACCGGTGGCATGGGATTTTATCGAATGGAATGAGAAGCTGGACAAAGTCGTCGAGGAGGCCGATGCTTTTGTTTTTGGAACACTTGGAGTCCGAAATCCGGAAAGCCTCAAAACCTTACTCAAACTTCTCCGTCATCCAACTTTGCGGATTTTTGACGCCAACTTCCGTCCTCCATTTTATGATTTTGAAGTGATCGAGACACTTCTCGGCTTTACCGATGTGCTGAAAATCAATGAGGATGAAATGGAGATTTTTGCGGATTATTTCGGGACTGAAGCCACAATAGAGGATTTGTGCTTTCACCTGGATCAGCATTTCCCTATGGAAATCATCTGTGTGACCCGAGGTTCAAAAGGTGCACTGATCTATCAGAAAGGGAAAATGTTTGAGCACCCGGGATATGTCGTTCAGGTCCAGGACTCAATCGGAGCAGGTGATGCGTTTTTGAGCGGGTTTATCAAAACCTTTTTGGAGGAAAAATCACCTGAAGAAATCCTGGATTTCGCCTGTAAAATCGGCGGCTTCGTCGCAACCCAAAAAGGCGGAACTCCCAAATACACCGAGGCGGATATTGAGAATATTGGTTGAATCGCAGTGGTCAGTGATCAGTGGGCAGTATTCAGTGAGCAGTATTCAGTTTGAAAAACAGAGACTGATCGCCGCAAACTGTGACTAATCTCGGCCAAATGCAACTTTATACTGCGACTGATTACTGCAAACTGCAACTGCCTACTGAGACTGCCTACTGCGACTGACCACTGCCTACTGAGACTGCCTACTGCAAAACCTCCTTCAAAATCCCTGTTCCCAGTCCGATCATATACCACTCAGTGATTTCAAGCTCGATGATGGCCATCATTCCGGGCTTCAGTCCGATGTAGTTTTCGTGGGTCAAGTGAGAAAGCAACAGACTGATGGTAGGATTGTGTCCGATCAGAATGCAGGACTCAGCAGTTTTGGGAGTATTTTCGAGCCGCTTTAGCAGAGATTCCAGGTTTCCTTCATAGATATCCCGGGTATATTCCTCCTCCCCGATCTCCATGTATTTCTTGATAATCTCGGCCGTTTCCCGGGTACGGGTAGCTGCGGAACAGTGCAAATAGTCAACTTTCATTTCAGCCGAAAGCAAAATTTCACCCAGCCTATTCAGGTTTTCTTTTCCGCTTTGAGTAAGCTGCCTTTGAAAGTCAACTCCATCCGAAAAGCCTGCCTCACCGTGTCTCAAAAGAATTAAATGCTTCATTACGAAATCGTTTTAACGAGAAGTCCTGACCGATAAACCTCAAAAATCCATCCAATACTAAAGGTCTCATTTTTTTATTATTTGGAGGAGAAGACTAGGCCATCTATTTTTAGCTTTTCAAAATTGGCCTTTCGGTCAAGAATTTCCTCTTTTCTCTATGTCAAAAAATCTAGTCATCGTCGAATCCCCAGCCAAGGCAAAGACCATTGAAGGCTATCTGGGCAAGGATTTCAAGGTAGTTTCCAGCTACGGTCACGTGCGGGATCTTCCCAAAGGCGATAAAGCAATAGATATTAAAAACCGCTTCAAACCGACCTACGAAGTCACTGCCGATAAAAAGGAAGTCATCAAAAATCTGAAAGCACTTTCCAAGGACGCCGAAATGGTGTACCTGGCGAGTGACGATGACCGCGAAGGAGAAGCCATTTCCTGGCATCTAAAAGAAGTCCTCAATCTCAAAGAAGATCGCACGAAGCGGATCGTATTTAGAGAAATCACCAAAAATGCAATTACCAAAGCCATAGAAAATCCTCGTGGAATCGACTATGATTTGGTTAATGCACAGCAGGCAAGAAGGATTCTGGATCGACTGGTGGGTTTTGAACTTTCTCCAATCCTTTGGAAAAAAATCAAAACCGGACTCTCAGCGGGTCGGGTGCAGTCTGTGGCTGTTCGCTTGATTGTCGAGAGAGAGCGCGAAATCGAAGGGCATAAATCAAAGTCATCCTTTAGAATCACTGCGATTTTTGAAGTGGAAGGAAAAACGTTCCAGGCCGAACTTCCAAAGAAATTTGAGACCAAAGCCGAAGCCGAGGATTTCCTGAAGAAATGTCTGGATGCTTCTTTTTCCGTAGCAAATTTGGAGAAAAAGCCGACTAAAAAGACTCCTGCACCGCCTTTTACCACTTCTACTTTACAGCAGGAAGCTTCGAGAAAGCTCTATTTCTCTGTGGCCCAAACCATGTCTGTGGCTCAGAAACTGTACGAGGCCGGTAAAATATCCTACATGCGTACCGACAGCACCAACCTGTCCCAAGAGGCAATGGGTGCTGCAAAAAGTGCCATTGAAAACTCCTTCGGGGCACAATATCACAAGTCCAGGCAGTTTACCACCAAATCGGAAAGTGCCCAGGAAGCTCACGAAGCTATCCGACCTACCGACTTTTCACAAACTCAGGCTTCAGGAGACCGGAATGAGCAACGCCTCTACGAACTTATCTGGAAGCGTGCCATCGCGTCCCAGATGTCGGATGCCGAATTGGAAAAAACCACCATCACCATCGCTATTTCCAATTCTCCTCTCAACCTCATTGCTACCGGAGAAGTAATCAAATTCGACGGATTCTTGAAAGTTTACCTGGAAGACACAGATGACGAACCGGAAGAGGACGAAGAAGGTAACAAATCGCTTTTGCCTCCAATTAAGATCGGTCAAGGACTGAATCTGCAGGAAATGAAAGGTCGAGAAACCTTCAGCAGACCTGCTCCAAGATATACTGAAGCCTCCCTTGTCAAGAAACTCGAAGAACTTGGCATCGGCCGACCGTCTACTTATGCTCCTACTATTTCTACCATCCAAAAGCGGGAATATGTGGTCAAGGAAGCAAGAGACGGCACTCCGAGAAATTATGTCGAAATGAAGATTGCCAAGGGGCAATTTCAGGATTCGACCAAAACTGAAAATACAGGGGCAGAGAAAAACAAGCTCTTCCCTACCAATATCGCCATGGTGGTCAATGACTTCCTGGTGGAGCATTTCCCAAATGTGATCGACTTCCATTTTACTGCACGGGTAGAAAAGGAATTTGATGACATCGCTGCCGGTGGACAGGATTGGCAGGATATGATTGACGGGTTCTATGGTAAATTCCACAAGAGCGTGGAAGAGACCGAGCAGGTTTCCCGTCAGGATATCAACTCCAGCCGATTGATCGGGCAGCATCCCACTTCCGGCAAAAATGTCTATGCAAGACTTGGAAGATTTGGACCGCTGGTGCAGATCGGCGAGACCGAAGATGAAGACAAGCAATTCGCGAGTTTGAAAAAAGGCCAGTTCATCGAAAATGTAACCATGGACGATGCCTTGGAGTTGTTCAAATTACCGCGAGAGGTTGGATTCTTTGAGGACAAAAAGATGACTGCGGCAATTGGTCGATTTGGACCTTATATCCGACATGACAGTTCATTTTATTCTCTGGAAAAAGGTCAGGATCCAATGGCGATTTCAGAAGATGAAGCCGTCACCTTGATTCAAAACAAAAGGGAAGCTGACGCCAAAAAGCATATCAAAACCTTCGATGAAAATCCGGAGATCCAGATCCTAAACGGACGTTGGGGACCTTATATCAAGTTTGGCAAAAACAACTACAAGATCCCAAAAGGCAAAGAAGCCGAGCAACTCTCCTACGCCGAGACGCTCTCCATCATCGAAACCCAACCCGATGCAGGCAAGAAAAAAGGGAAATTCCCGGCGAAGAAGAAGAGTTGATTGAAAGGTAAAAAAGCAAAAACCGACTTGAGAGAGTCGGTTTTTTTTATTTATCAGGCCCTTCACACCATTGAGGAGGAAGCCAAAGAGCCACTTGGAAAATACCTTCTCTAAACTCGCCTCAGTAAATTTCATTTTTTTGGCCTCCCCAGTTTATTAATGTCAGCCTCTATCTCTTTTAGGCTTTCCTCTTTTTCCAGAGCTTTTTGGGTTATCCGATACCTTTCAAATTCGGCCTCTGATTTTTCCAATGCTTGCTGGTGGCTGATCTTTCCCGCATGGCTGAGTAGTTCTCTGCCGTTGAGTTGTAAAATGCTATCCAAGCGCTTGATCCAATCTGCCATATACATCGGAGTGCGCTGCTGGGCCATCGTCTCGGCAAAAGCCAAATACTGCTCTACCAGCAAACCGAGCAACTTGATTTCATCTTCTTTCAGGTAGTTTTTGGCTATGCTTACATCGGATTTTTTGATGGAAAGGACTCCCATTTTGTCGAAGGACTGCATGCCGAGCAAAGGCAAACTGGCGTCTACTCTCCGATACACCAATTCAGCCGCGGTTTGCTCGCTGATCGCCCACAGGAGCTTGTTTTGCACCACTTTGAAAAACTCCAGCGTCTTCTCGTCTTTGGGATCGTAGTCTATACTGGTGGTGTAGATGTCTTTGATTTTCTGGTAGAAGAATCGCTCCGAAAGACGGATTTCCCGAATACGCTCCTGCAATTCATTGAAATAGTTCATTGAATTACCCGACTTGAATCGATCTTCATTTAAGACAAAACCCTTAATGATGTATTCTTTCAGGCGCTGGGTGGCCCAAATGCGGAACTGTGTGCCTTGCGGTGATTTGACCCGGTAACCTACAGAAATGATTACGTCAAGATTGTAGTGCTTTACCTCCTTTTCCTGAGTTTTGCCTGCTATGGCACCGTGTGGAGTGGTGTGTCGGAAATTCCGACATACCACATTTTCCTCCAATTCGCCTTCGGCAAACACATTGGAAATATGTTCCGTGATGGTACTTCTGCCTTTGCCAAACAAAGCCCCCATCTGTGCTTGAGTAAGCCAGACGGTCTCCTCCTCCAGGCGAACATCGATTTTGATCTTGCCGTCTTGGTTTTGGTAGATAAGGATGTCGCTGTTCATAGTCATTGTTAAGTTATGGGCGAATTGCAAACTCACAAAAAAATAAGGATGGAATTGGAAATCCTATCCAGTTCTAACCGAATTTTCCACACCCAGCTGCAGGCCATCAATATCAAGTTTGGCAAATACAATTACAAGATCCCCAAGGGCAAAGTAGCCGAGTAACTCTCCGATGCCGAGATGCTCTCCATCATCGAAACTCAACCCGATGCAGGCCAGAAAAAAGGGGGATTACCGGCGAAGGAGAAAACTTGATTGAAGGATAAAAAAGAGAAAAACCGACTTGAGAGGGTCGGTTTTTTTTGGTTTTAAGCGCTCAAATGAAAATAGATTTTTCCCGAATTCAAATGGGTCTGTATTTGGAGGAAGACTAAGCTAAAATTATCAAAAGGGATTTATTTATTCTCTGGGAATTAGGGTTGGAAAATTACAGCAAGTCCCAAAAACGATCTGACTATGCCCTGAATGAGATGATGGGATGAATAATTGTTTTGAGTTTGCTATAAGTCATTCTAAATTTAAATTGCTTTGTCCTTCAATTTGTCGTTAGCCAAAATTATCGCAAAGTCAAAGAACAAACCGACTGCTTTTGTAAACCGAAATTTTAATTTACTGTTCCCTACATACTGAACTACATTTCGTCTTTGCCACTCATTTAAAAAAGTAATCAAGTCAATGTCGCCTTTATTGTTTGCTATTGAAGTGCTTTCAATTATTTCTCTTTTTTTAGAAGATTCGCTTAGAAATGCTGTGATGTCCTCAACTAAAAAACTTTCAAATTCAATTTCTTGTTTGAAGTCCTTTCCATCCTTGTCCAATTCACGGCAAAGCAGGGCAAGGAAAATTAAAAAGTCCCTGCTATTCTTGTCTTTCTCGTTTGTCGATTTTAAATAAACATAATCTGTCGTGGCTATTAATTCATATTCAAATGTCTGCTTGAAAAAGTCCGCATACATTTCACGGTCAAAATAAATGGGAGTATATAATTCATCGTTCTCTAAGATGAATTTGCCATTCAAAAGTTGTTGAGTTATTTCTTTATGTTGTTTAGGAAATGGAAGCATATAATTTCACTTTAGGTAATTGAATAATTGCGTCTGATAATTCTATTTCAAATTTTTGATTGTCTGAAAACTCTGCATAAAAATCCTTTTCGTGAATAAGATTTGCCAATGAAATAAACTTTATGACACTAATGTTTTCTGTTTCCGTTTGCAGTTGGTTGTAACACCACTCATAAAAATTTGCCAGTGGCAAATTTTTCATTAACTCGTCTTTGTAATGCTCGGAGTCGGGTATCCAATCGTCAATTTCTGTTGTATCGTCTTCAAAGAAAATTGTTTCTCTGTGCTTAAACTGGTCAAGAAACAAACTTGCTTCGTCTCCAAATTCCTTTGAGTAAACCAAATGGTTTTTTCGTCTTGCAAGTATTGGTAAATCTTCTCTACCAAAAGGCTTTTGTAGAAATGCACCCAAACCTTTTAGGATTAAAGAATTTGATTCAATCCTTCTTAGCAAAGGAATAAGTTCGTTTGAAAGATGTCTTATGATTGAATTGAGTTCTTTATTTGTGTTGTCAGAGAAAAAATAAAGTTGTTCGTATAGCTGGCGAATTTCATAATCATTTTCCTCAAACTTTTTGTAGTTGGCATAATCCAAAATTTCACGAAGTGATTTTATAATTGTTAGGTCTTGGCGGCTATCAAAAATATCGTTCAATGGTTTTACGAAAACTTCAATCCATTCCCTTGTCTTTGCAATTCGTAGCGTTAAATCATTATCGGTTTTTTCTCCTGTCTTTATGTTCTCAGTGTCCTTGAAAAGTTTTCGTAGTTCGTCATTCAGTCCCGTTGTAAAATCTGAAATGGTTTCTCTTAATGCTCTGACAATTCTAAAAATGGTTTCCTTGTCTGTGCAGATTTGCAGTTTTGCAAATGCTTCATTTATCGTTTTGGTCTGATTAGCCCAACGGTCGGGCAGAGATAAATTTGATTCCTTCAAAAGGAATTCAATAAATCGTTTGTAATGAATATTGAAAATTAGGTTGCCTTCTAACTGGTCAAGCAAAATTCCATACTCAAATAGTTTCTCTCGGTTAAATTCTTTCTCTGTGCAAAGTTTTTGTAAGTCGTCATTTGTTATGCTGTCATCTTCCTTACGAATACGATAAAGCAATTCTATGAATGAAAAATTATCAAGCATAAAACCTAAAATCCGTGTCGGTGAAAGATTGTAATTCATTGCTTAGTCCTCAAAAATTATTTGTTGTTCTAAAAAGTATTTCGTTTCCAAAAGTTGTTTGCAAACTTTGCTTACAATTTCTTCTTGGCTTTGCAACACTTGTGTTGTAGGCTGTTGCTCCATTCCATTTTTCTTTTTCAATGGCTTACTATATTCTTTAAAGAGCTTATCATAGTTGTCAGGGAAAAACAATTTTGTGTTTGGGTAAATGCTTTTCATTTTCAAGTATTCATTCAGTCCTACAAAATCGTAATCAGGGCAAAAGAGAATTTCATTTGTTTCAATGCTCTTTAAGTTTTCAATACCTATTCTTCCGTAAATGTGAATGAAAGTGTATTCCCTGCTGATTGTCTTTTCTGCTACCATAAAGCAATCTAAATTTTCAACGAAACAAAGTTTGTCAGTTTTCAACTGATTCAATTGAATAGCGAAAACATTAAACTTCGTGGTCAGTTCTAATAAATTCAATTCTGAATTATTGGCAACAATTGTATTGCTGCCCCGCAGCAATACAATTCTTTGGCTTTCTTTTTTCCTGCCTTTGCTGTCTCTTAATGATTTGGCATTTTGAATAGCCGTAAACCTGTCGCTTATTTCATTTGGAAAAGAATTTATGAAATGCTGTTTTAAATGCTCCTCATTTACCACTTCATAAAACTTGCCTTTGTTTACTGCGGTTTTCAGTTCTATAAACTTTGCGGTTTCCAGAATTTGAAAATCTTTTGAACGCAAAATAGTCTTAGCAATGCCGCTTTGCGGCATTCGCTTAACTTCTATTAGTTCTTTCAAAAAATTATGAAACAGTAGGTTTTGCATTTTTATATCTGATACTTTTTACATTGGCACTATCCACTTTTAGCGGTTGTTTCTTTGATGCTTTTTTAATCACATAATATTTTTCAATTCCTTCAATTTGGCGTGGTGCTGCAAAGATTGGAATGAAGTTATACTTGATGCAATAGTTTATTATTTGACGAACATTGTGAGGTCCAATTTCTCCTAACTCGTCAATGTAAAGAACAATTTTATTGTCGGGTGCATTCTCTACTAAACGCTTAATGATACTTAGGAAAAGAAAAAGTTTCAAAACTCTGTCGGTTGCTCTTGATTCAACTTGCTTACCCAAATCAATTGGCGGTTTCTTTACTCCATCAATTTCAATTGAAATTTTCAATTGAAACAGTTCAGTAAATTTTATTTCCTTATTCTCTCTGATTTTATCTTCTAATGCTTTGATGCTTTCGGCTTGCTCTAAAGAAGTAGTAAACAAATCTGCTTTGTTGTCAAGTTTGGAAATTCTTGTGAGGGCTTGTATTTCCTTTTGAACGTCAGAAGCAACAATAGAAAGTTTGGTAATGTTTGAAACTGGAAAGTCCGCTAACTCTTTGTTGTAGTCGGTAATGAAGCGTTGGAAGTGATTGTATTTGTCTAAAAAATCACTGGTCGGTTTTGTAAACTCTGTATAAACAAGCTGCAACAAATCTTTGTAAATGGCATCAAGGTCTTTGATGTTGTCAATCTTCTGTTGCACCTTCTGAATAAATCTGTCAATGTCTTTCTCATCAATTTTCAAGTCTTTGTTTACAAAAACATAAAGCTCAAATCTTGAATGCTCTTTTTTATTGAGTTCACCGATTTGCTTTAGCAATTCGGTGTATGATTCATCAATATTTTTATTGAGAATAGCATCTGTTAGCGGTAAATCAAAATCCTTAGCCCTATCAAAATGTTCCTTTAATATTCGGTCTCTTGCTTTGAAATCATCTCTTTTCTTTTCTTCTCCACTAAGAAGGAGTTGAACATTTTTTATTTCCTGCTCTGTTTCAAAAGCTTTTGCTTTTGATTCAAGTTCTTTGCCTTTATAATCGTTAATGAGTTGTTGAACTGAATCTCTTTCAGAAATTATCAAATCTCGGCACTCAATTTTTTCAAAAAGTTGTTGCTTCTCGGTTAGTTGCTTTTCTACTTCTTTTTGGTCTTGCTCTTTTTTAGTCGTTTCCTTTACAAATTCTAAGGTTTTTTGTTTTTCTCCTAACTGTTTTTTTGCAGTCTTTAAAAATTCTTTTACATCGTCAATTGTTTCTATCGGCTCAATTTCTAATCCGTCAATTTTGATTTCTCCATCAAATATTTTCAGTAAATCGGTTGTTTCAGTTACTTTTTTTAGTAAGGCTTTGTTGGAATTTAGAGCTAAAATTTTGGGACTTAAAATGCTGTTTAATTTTCTTTTGACTTCAATATTGTCAGAAATATTTTGTCCAAGTATTTTATCAAAGTCTTTTTCCTTTTTTACTAATTGTGAGATTTGGGTTTCAAGTTTACCGATTTCAGTTTGAAGTTGATTTGCAGTCAACTTTTCTTTTTGTATTTTCTGTAACTCCGATAAGAGGTTTGTGTTTTCTTCCTTTAATCTGCTCAAATCATTTAATAATCCGTCATATGGCAAACTTCCTTTTTTATATTGGTCTATTAAATCAAGTTCAGCATTATGTTTTTTAAGGTTTTTTTCTTCTCCTTCGGCAAGTGTCGCAAATTTTATTTCATTTTGTTTTTGCTCTGTGTATTGTGTTCTAAAGGTAGTAGAAAGTTTCGTTTGTATTGTTCGGATGCCTCGCATCAAATCGCTATCATAATTTAATTGTGTTGCAATGTCCTTTGTTTCCTTATTGAATTGTTGAATAAAAGTGTTTTTCAATTCAGCACAAAGTCGATTGATAGCATTATAATCATCATTTGCCTTTTTTAAAAACTTAAATTCTTCAAGTATGCCTCGTAGGTTTTTTACTTCAAGTTCTGTTTCTCTTAGTTTCTCAACTTTTCTGTTTGTGTTATTCGCAAAAACCTGTAGTGTTTCTTCGCTAACATTTGCAGCAATGGTTAGTGCTTCTTTAAACTTTGGTTCGTCAATGTCGCTTGATTTTAAAAGAAGATGATAGATTTTTGTAAAACTGTTGCTGTGAGATTTTCCAACCCTTGTAATTTTATCAGTTGTCAAAACAACAGGCTTGTTGTCTGCTTTTTTACTGTAAACTCTGTCGTAAAGTTCGTCAGCCTTTAGTTGCTCTGGCTTGGATTGGGTTTTCAAAAGAAGTGTCGCCACAATCTTCTCAAAACTGATAGGGGCGAAGCCCCTATCAGTTTTTTCAAAAAAGTATTCTTCGTTGTATGATGAGTTGAATTTGTAATACTCTAATTCAAAGTTTCCGTTTGCTTTTACTAAAATGCAGTATGTGTAACCGCTTTTGTTGATTTCAAAAATTACGAAACTTTGATTGACTGTCTTGAAGTAGTGCTTTATAGATTCTTTTAATTTTCGTTCACCTTCAAACAGCATTTGTCCCTGGTCAATGATGTAAAGAAAATTGAGAGTGTTAATTAGGGAACTCTTACCAACATTACTGTCAGCCTCCAACTGTATGCTGGTCGTGTCGCCTATTAAGATGTCGGCTTTTGAATAGAGTTCTGAGTTTATAATTATTATTCTGTTTAACATTATCGGAAGTCTTAAAAGTTAGTAACAAATAAATGAATGCTTTCGAGTGTTTGGTGCGGTTGGGCAAAAGCCAATGTGCTTCAAATTGCGTTGTTTGTGTGTCGGCTTTGCAGGTCTTTTGATTTTGCGTAGGGTTGCCTTTTCCATTTGGTCACTGTATATAATTGTTTAACTTTCGGTTTTTTAGGGTTTATGGTAACACCTTGACACCCCCATCAGAAATCTTTCATAAGCTATCTAATTCAGGAATCAATCGACCCCCAACTTTTAAAAACACATATCAATTACCTCTCGGATTATGTCTCAAATTACACCTTTCTTCGTTTACCTATAACTTCCTTAAAAAAAAATTCCGAGGATATAGAGAAATTGACAAAACTTGTCAGGCTTTTATATCTCTCCCACACAAAAACTCATAAAAGCAAAAAAGCCCAACCTTCTGGCTGGGCTTTTACATAGGGAGGGTTCAGCAACTTACTCACAAGTTGGGCAGCAGACAAACGGCACCTTGGTCAGCGGAGAGGTTCTTAGAATCCTGAAATTCCCAAGACTGTTACCCAAATCCTCCCGGTCATCGGGGGTCGCGGTACCTGTTGCATGCATCATTCTTTGGGTGGCAAGCATAGCATCGGCGTTGTCGCCTGAAGTATTTCTGGCTCGGAAAAAATTCATGTGCTGAGCCAGATTGGTAATATTTCCAAACACTTCGACCACCAACACGCTCAAGGGACTATCTTCTGGTAATCCGAGATCCGTCAAATACCCGGCAATTTCCTGCGAAGTAAAGACGGCAGTTCCCACAGGATGCGATTCTTTGATATAAGCCAAGAGGTTCGCTGTTGATAGCTGCGGACTCACCTTAAACTGGCCAACTTCATACTTTGCCAGGCTTGGCATAAAATAGGTCTGTTGAGTCAGATCATTGATTTTTTTCAATGATTTTGGATCGGTATTCACCCGTACATCTATCCGCATCCTTCGCTCAGCGAGCAAAATATTCCGATGGTCCAGTCCATCTGCCTGATGAACCTGCGCATAAAGCAAGGTCCAAAGGCTGGTGCGGGGAGGCTTTGAGGTTACATTTTTCCCCTGGAAAACCGCCTTGGCGAAAGGTGCCGAGACATACATGTGGTTTTCATTTCTATTGAGCGAGCAAAGTAAAGTCGGAACCGGATGCTGCATCCCAGTCACCCGAAGTTCTCTACCAAACCTCCCCTGCGCAGTTGACCATAGGTTTCCTTTGGGGACACCATTGATCAATTCAAAATCCAGGACTGAGCTAAACTCCATTCCATCGAGCTCATCATCTTCTGCTTCCCGATCGATAAAATGCGCATGACCAACCCGGAATTCATAGGTGTAAAAGCCGAACATTTCCGGACTTTCCGGATGCATACCCGGAGGAATTGGCAGCAAATAGTGCTTATCGCTGTCCGTGGATTTGACCATCATCTGCATGGCATCCAGTCCGGATTTGTCGTCACTTTGACCGGGAATAATCCTTCGCATCAGCTCAGGATCAAGACTTAGGGAGGATTCCTCAGGTATCTGAAAGAGATCCCAGTCGTTGTTGGAAATCAGCTGATCGGGGGCATTCGCCAGCATCCGGCAAAAATACCCATCATCCGGATTTTGGATCGCCTCTTCAAATTCCACCCAAAGGAACCTTTTCCTGGCTTCGGTACTGCTGTAATCTTCCGCTCGGTCATAGGGTGAAAATGCCAATCCCACACTCACGATTTTCGGGGTTTGTGCAGGAATCAGCACAGTCGGCAGCTTCAGCAGATCTGTGGTCACCGGATCTGGAACGGCATGACCCTTTTTCATTTTTGGCACCAAAGTATATTCAGCCCAAAGTTCATCCGGATACCTCAATTCGCTGGTTCCCGGCCTAAAGCGCTCATTCTTTGGCTCCAAAGCATCAATGAAAATAACCCGGGTATAGTGCCTGTTGACCGAATCAAAGCTGTCCGCCTGCAAAGCCTCGAAGGAAACGGTATGCTTGATTTCGATGTCATCGAGGTAGTCATTTTCCCTGATCTCCTTTTTGGGTTCTCTTCTGAATCGGTGTTTTCTTTGGATGACAAAAGCAACATCCTCGTGACCATCCCAAGTCCAATCCCGGTTGAGTTGGTAGCTGAGGCAAGTCACCCAGTGGTAATAGAGGTCGGATTTGGTGGCAAAAGTGATGCTGCTGCCATCCGGAGCTAACGAATGCCTGATTCTGGCGCTGCAACCGAAGGCTACCCGCTCCCCTTTTTTGGCCATCAGAGTCAAACCTTTGGACTCCAATCCCAAAGAATCCGCCAATCGCTTGACTACATCGGGTTGATCATTTTCAGATCTTCGTCGAAGTCTGGCACCGAGGGTGATTTGCTTGGTGGTTGGAATCGGATCTGGTTTGAGATAAAGCGCCTGGAGTTCAGGGACATTTTTGTAAGGCAAAAGAAGCACATCCTCATTCTGAGTTTCTTTGTAAAACATCAATTGCTGAACCTTGCCAAACCTGCTGTCTTTGTCTTCGTCCGAGTCAATGATCCCGAAATAGATCTCTTCAGGTTCTTCCGAAGAAGCAACTGCACGCAACGAAACTCTAACCTGACGTCCTGTCGGTAAGACCAAGGCATTTGCCGAAAGTTGATCGAATAGTAGTTTTTGGGATAAAAAGGGATCAGCCGGTTCGGTCAAATTAAGAACGGGCACATCAATGAAATTGATCGGCAACTCTATTTTTCCATCAAATTCTGCAGGAAAATCCCATTCCCTTGAATACAAAGGAATATAAGAATCTCTTCCTGATCGACTGAGTTGGGTATCCATTCGAAGCGATTTTACCTCCACGAGGATCTTGATCTTGTGAACATCGGGATCAGGAAGCGCTGGCTTCAAACCCATTGCACCGAATTGCAACCCCTTCAGCATGGCGATCGGATCCTGTCCGATTTGCTGATACTTGTCCGTAAAAACTACCGAAGGATATTCTAACAGCGGCCGCTCGATCTGAAGCACGACATTGTCGCTGAATTCGGTGTCATCCGGATCTGCAGAGTTGAAAAAGTTTACTTTGTGCTCTTTAAGTCCCTCAGGTTTCTCTATTCTGAGCATACCCGGATTGACAAATCGCTTAAAAGAAACAGAGGTGTTCGGGCTGGGTGCAGGGTTGAGAGGCTCATCTTCCAAACTTGGACCTCCTCCAGAAATATCCGCCAACCTGATCCGGAATCGATAGGTATTCCCATACCTCAACTGGGTCTGTATTTGCCCAGGACTCAAGGCACTGTTGGGTGTCACTTGGCCGGACTGAGGACCCGATTGTACTCTGCCATTAGGTTGATCGGTCCGATAGATTTCCATCGCATCCTTGTCCTCGGTAGCCATGCTTTTCCCGATCCAATAGGCATAGTACATCGGCAGCCAATAGCCATCGCTTTTGGGTCCTGCGATCTTGGTTGGATAGACCTGATAGGGAAGCTCAGCCGTCTGGTTGGCAAAAGTTCCAGCCAAGCCGCCCTGAGCAGCATTGACTTGAACGACATTGAGACTTTCCCAAGGAGCTCCTGCTATAGCTTGCTGGACATCAATATGATATCCCAAGACTCCAAGTGGCGCATCGAGCCGCTTGCCGGAACCAAGCGCATCACCCGGATTTTCGAGAATTTGTCTCAGATACCAGACCAAAATCTGCTCATCATCCCAGCCCATCCGAATCCCGGAATCGGATTGAGGTGGAAGTCCGTCGGGTGCTTCCTCCAACAAGTTTCCGCTTTCGGCCTGATTGGCGTGGACGATTTTGGCAAAGCCATCATTATAAAGGTGTGCCTCCAAAAACAGTTCATCCCAAGGGCCCACAGGAATCGGTTCGGTCAGTTCGGTGGATTTCTGGTAAAGGACAGGAAACAAGACCGGAGCAAAAACGGGTCTATCCTCTCCGATCACCAAATCAGGAATTTTTGCAGCGTACCGCTTAACCAGCGGTCCGTCCGCAGCTTCCAACAAAGCAGTTTGGGCTGTTTCGTAATCTCCACCAACGATATCCGCATAAAGATATCCTCCGTTATCAAACCAGCCTGGTTCCACTTCCAATTGCACTTCGTAGATCATTCCACAGGCCTTGGCCAAGATCGGCTGGCGAAGGATATTTGCAAAGACCTTTCCCCAACTGACGCTATTTTTGGGGGCATAATTTAGGATCAAATCCACTTTGTCCCTTACTGCGCAGTGATAGGAATCATCCGTGACCGCATTGGGATGGCGGGGTTGTGTAAAATTGAACCTGCTGCGGTAGGAAAGTGGGAGGTATTTTTTGATGCCCCGCTTTCCGGCTTGGTCTAAAGGCACAGGATCCGGAAGTTTGTCCGTGTTGTCGGTTATCGTAAACGATGCCGCAATCTGTTGGAGGACAGTTGATTTATTCGCCGCAGGAATTTCGATCACGTCTCTGAGGATCGGCATTCTGCTTGCGGCAGTGGCGTTACTCAAAGGAAAGTCATCAGTTCCCTTTACAATTGCGAACATAAATTTGGGCTGCAGGTTAGCAAATCCGGGTACCTGTGTTGGATTGGGATTCCCAAGTCCCGTCGGCCAATTGGCAAAAGGATCGCTGTTTCTGGGTACTACTACAATATTGACAGTCAACACATTTCCTACAAGTCTCTGAGGAAAGGTCATTAGGGTTAGAATTCGTCTTGGTTCCATGTCGAAAAGATTAGAGAAAAAATCAGGCTATTTGGCGGCCTTCTTGCCAGGTTTCTTCAAAGCTGATATTGATAATGAAACAGATGCTGATATCCAGCCCGAAGGTGACGGAAGCCGTACAGTCGGTTTGGCCGTTTTCCCTTGTGACGGTACCACTCGCCTCTATGTAGATCGTGATACTTACCAGGCCTCCCACCAAACTTGCATGACCTTTGAACATCATAAATGCTGTCACCGAGATCTTTGTCGCCGAGGCATAAATCTCGCATCCTACCATGAAGGTGACGGTTACATTGCCAATCACCGGCAATCCGACCGAAAGTGATGCTCCAAAGCCAAACTTCATTGTAAGATTCGGCCCGACTTTCGTGTCACAGGCGATCTTGAGCTCAACCGCTCCGATGGCGTAAACCGTTGCTCCGCCCACTGTCAGGCACATCACTTCCAAACCGCCTTTGAACTGGATAAATCCACCGGCAGTTGGTAAAAGTTGAGTTGGGTCGGTGGTGACTTTGAGTGCTGCATTGAAATAGACTCCAAGTGCAAGGCTGGCCTCTAAGCGCAACGGACACTGGGGTGCTTCGTAGGCCTCTTTGAGAGGTGGGAACCTGACCAAAGGAATCTCCTTGGTAGCTTCAAATTTGTATTCCCAGATCTCTCCGGCATTGCTCATCGCTATCTGAAGTCCTTTCTTCAAAACCTCAGCATAGTTTCCTGTGGACATGGAAGCCAGCATCTGCAGGAGATCGATGACCGGCTGCAGGTCTTCACTGAATTCAATTTCAGGAATCGGCAACCCCTCGAGTTTGCTCGGATTATCAGGACCTCCCTCGTATCCGGATTCCTTGCCTTTTTGAGCGTCAAAATTTCCTTTGATAGTCATCAAGCGCTCGAAAGAACCCAAATCCACCACCATTCCCACATTGTTCACGCGGCTTTTCCAAGTATCCTTAAGGTCATTTGCAAAAGAATCCACGTCAAAATTCAGCTTGGAATCGATATAGGGTTTGGGGTTTTCTTTATCCGTCTTTTTCGCTTTGTATTCGATGTAGATTTTGAGCGCATCCATATTGACCAGATACAGCGGATCAAAGCTTGGGACATCAAAGGCTATTGCTTTGTTAAGCGCGTCATTTGCCTCTCCTGTCAACAGTTTGAATCCGCGGTCAATTATTTCACCAGCCTCTGTTTTGACTTTCAAATCCAACAACTCAAAAACCTGTCTGCCACCATCCAAAATCGGAATTGATTTAAAAGCATCAATTGCATTTCCATTAACATCTATTCCCGAAACCAATGCCACTGCTTTGCCCAAGTTGGTGTACCCATCACCGATATTTGGAAAAATGCTGCTGCTGTCCATCAACCGATAAGCATCAGCAAATGCCGGAGGGGTTTTGCTCAGAAGTTTTTTAGTATCAAACTTAAAGCTTGGAGTCAGGAAAAGTGCTTTTTGGGTGGCGGTGGACTGTAAAAATCCAAAATTGAAAGTGTTTCCTATCGGCTCTCTCAGAATCTCAAGTGGATGGGCAATCCGAAGGAGTTTTCCGGTCTGGATGTTATTTGGAACAACATTTCCTTCCACCCATTTTCCTTCTCTGACCACAGGAACCGGCACATAAGTTGGCAATGGCGTCACTTCTCCTGTACCTGTCTCGTGCTGCACGACCGACCAACTTCCATCTTTAGGCAAAAGCACATTTCCGCGTGCTGCAGCCACAAAAATCGGATCCGCTGCATTATTATTTGCTTTGACCGAAGGTGAAATGTCAAACCGTGTAATCCGCATCAATTGCCCCGATTTGTTCAGATCCATGACGCAATCCACATCTCCACCGATCTGCCCTCCCTGGAGATCCAATAATGCTTTGAAGTTTGCTGCCGGAATTGTGACGCCCTGCGGAGCCAACTGCACATATCCCAGGATTTTTTTGGAAGGTGTCAGCCCGTTCTTGTGACCCTGAACAAGGTTGTCAATTTTTACATCTGCATCAAACCATACAGCAGCCAAAATCACATCTTTGGTTATTTCAGCTCCCGTGTTATTGGTGACCCATTCACCAAATTCATCCACATATTTTGTCCCTTGAGGAATCTTGATCGCCTTTGGAACATTGTATTCGGCAATATTCCCGTCCTCTTGAATATTGGTTACATTGAACAATCCCCGAATCGGACCAGTATGCAGCTCATAGGGTTCCACAGTCACCGTATGAAAAATGGTGTTTCCCGATTCATCTACACCTTCGGGTGGCAAACTCTTGTCGATATACTTATATCTAAAATCAAAAAGTCCATCCGACTCTGCTTGCCATCCGCTGTCAGTTCGATAGACATAACCTGACCCGGTTCGGAAAAGTGTAATTGTCCTCACCACTCGGATTCCCCATGGTTTGAGGATGCTTTTCACTTGGATCACTTCATGACCAGTTCGGCCAAGCATGATATCAAACCTTGCCTGACTAGTCTCGGCAATTGCAGCTCTTGGACTCAGCCAATTGCTGAAGGTGCTGGCTCCGTATCCGGAAAAGTCAATTTTGGAAAGAGGCACTCCCCGCTTTTTCAGGATGTCAGGAGTTGATTCACTGGTGAAAAACTCTCCGTTAAAAATCTTGGTGACGCTTCGGCCCAAGGTGCTGGAATTGTTAGGCTGACCGTCCATTCCCAGAATGTTGGAAAGCTGGACAGTGAATCCTTTAAACATCGGGCTATCCGGTCCGGCACCCTGCATTGCATCCTTTCCATAATCCTTGGCAATGGCACGAATCTGAATTCCACCAACCATGTCATTTGGAAAACTTGGCTTCACCAGGTTAAGCTCAGGCTTTTGGGATTCTCTGGGTTCATCATGAGAAAGCTGCGCCAATGCTTTCAGACCAAAGGAAAGTGTAAACAAGGCGTCAACTGGCGTTTTTTGATTTTTGTATTGCTCCAGTGTGTACTTCACCAAAGGAATCGGAGCCAAAGGAACTTGACCACCATGGTAGTTTGCAATGCGGGACGGCCCGCCGTCATTCGGGTAATAGTTGAAAAACAAAGGCGGATCTCCTAAGACATTGTTTCCGGGAGGAGTCAAATTGTAAACGGGCTCCCAGGCAACTTGCGGAAGCATGAATAGTCTGGCTGCTGAGCTTCGTACGACCACTTCCATCCCTTCCACTCCAAACATCTGATTGGACGTCTGCTCGATATGTGCCACATTTTCCCCTCTCCCAACTGCGATTCCTGTTTTTACTCTGGTTGGAAAAGGGGCTCCTAGACTCACACCCATTTGATTTGCATTGGAGCTGACATCCAAAAGGGCAAAAAATTCATTTTGGTATTTCTGAATATGCGGAGTCAGGTGCTGTTCATAAGGAGGCAATGGTTTATTGACACTCACATTGCTCATCATAGTTACGCTTCCAGCTGGCTGAGATCCTGCTAAAGTTGTAGATGCTGAAGCTGGTGGCTGAGAATTGGCAACCATTCCAAAACCAGATGCAGTGCTCTGTTGCTCATTGGACGCAGGACCAAAGTGAAAGCTCACCTTCACATTATCTGTTTTTTCATTTTTGGGAGCCTGCGAAATCTGACAAACCAACCAACTGATAATCCCTTCGACTCCATCCTTTCCACCTCGGTTATTTAACCTTTGCAAGTAGGTTAGATTGGCCAAATAAGGGTCTGGAAGTGTAGGCAGATAACCCAAAAGGCCAAAAACCAAAAAGGTCTCACTTTTCAAAATCCGTTTCCAATCGGGAGTACATTCCCCAAAAATCATCGCACCGTTTACAGGTGTAATTTTAAATAAAGCGTTTTCCAACGCAAGGGCAAGGCTTTTGAATTTCGGGACTTTATCAAACGGTAGTTTATTGTCCCACAGAATATTGTCATCAATCAGGTAAAGCAGGTTTTTGGTTTCTGATCCGGCTAAAACCAACAAACTGTCTTTGGTTTTCACCGCAACGGGCAAACCATTTACCATAACCGGACGATCCACATGATGCACTGCGTTGACTGTGGTGACTAGCAGCTCGACTCCCTCTGCAAGTGAATTATAAATCACAGAAGTCTTCTTGCCTAAAAAGACACTCAGACTTGTTCCGTGAGTGTTTTGTTCGTCTTTCCAATGTTCAAATTCCTGAAATGCCCCTTCGCCCTCACCGGTAAGATCAGTCATGCCGATCCTTCCGGGATCCACCAAAAATAAAGGCTGCTGAAGCTTCAGATTTTTGGCCTCCAAACCTTCCCAGCTACATTTTAGTCCAGGCTTTCCTTCTAGGAAAAATCCTCCGGGACCTGCTACTTCCAGCGGATTGTTGACGTCAAGTTCGGCTGCCGGGATTGCCCAAGCGACTGTTTTGATCGGAGCGCTTTCTGAAAATTCAATTATTGGGCTTTTCTGTTTTGCTGGCTTGATCTCAGACTGATTACACGCCATTGGAATCAGCAATCTGCTGATTTGGGTATGGTAGGTGGGAGCTGCGTTTTTCTGATTAAAGACAAAATTTTGAGCGTAGAGCTCAACTTCTCCGCTTCCAACAGTTGCGATTTGAGCTTTTGAAGTTCCCGAAAATGAAAAAGACAAACTTTCAGGTGTTTTGATTTTGGCATCAACTGCATCCATTCCATGCTTTTTGGCTGGATAATTCACAGCCGCTGCCTGACCTATTACCAGCGAGACTTGGACTCCAGTCTGAGCTCCCAACACAAGCTTTTCGTTTTGAAGAACCGGATTTTGGCTGAGCTGGATTTTGCCAGATGCAACTTTTAATCCAGCATATCGGTTGGCAGGCGCATTTTGAGCCAACATGTCTGCCCGAATCCAGACACTTCCAGCCACTATTTTATACTCTTTGGTGACTTCCACTGGCGGAGTATTCACCTGCTTGAATTTGCTTTCATGAAATTCCGCCTGGAAAAGAATTACCGGGAGTGGGCTATTTTGTTGATAAAGACCCAACAGCTTAACCACCTTATAAAAATCAATCAGAACTAATCTTCCATCCTCACGGACAAGCGGTCCGACGGTTTTTTCAACCTTAGCTCCAGCTGCCCAAGCAGGTACACTGGTTTTGATCTGCGTGGTCTTGACTGGGACTTCCCTAACAAATGGCTTTAAAATAACTGCCTTAGCCTCCTTATTCTCTATTTTCTCCTCTGCCTCCACTTTCTCCACGATCTCACGGATCTTATCCATTTTTGCCGGTTTGATCCTTTCTTGTGAAAAAAGCTGGGATCTTTCGAAGCTGAAAGATTCAGATCGGATGCTGAGGTCTTTTGAAACGATCAGGCTTTTAGCCAATAATGGCAGCCCCTCTTTCCAGAGTGTGGGATCTTGGGCATCATCTGGCTGAAGGTGACCAAATACTTCAGCGAGCAGGATATTTAATTGGTCTTTTTCCATGAGAAAAAAATTGAGGGTTGAGATAAAAGCTATTTTGCAATTAAAAATTGATTGCTTGCCGCACAGAAAAACCTTCTCTCGAAATCGATTGAAAACTGAAAAACAGTGGAACAATCTAACCAAAATTCCTGGATTCGACCTAGCGAAATCAAGCCTAATTACTTGAAATTCTTATTCTTAATTCACCTATAGATAAAATGATTTAGGTTTGGGTTGGATATATCCAATTCACTCCCTGAAATGCAATAAACCATTCATCAATTTGTTGCCAAACCAATTCTGGGCTTTGCTTTATATTTGGAAAGAGATTTTGTCTATGAAAAAACATCTATTGCTGGCCTTATTGATTTTTGGATTAGGAGCCCACATTTTAGAGGCCCAACAAATTTTTGTGACCGAATCGGGAAGTCAACAGCCTTTGGGAGGAGTTTTGATTTACTCGGCTGAGCCCGGCAAAAGCGGTGTCACAGATTCTAAAGGTTCCGCTGACATCAGTATTTTCAAAGATCAACCGGAAATCATCATCCAACTACTCGGATTTGAGTCAAAAAATATCTCTTGGGAAAACCTGGTTTCAACTCAATTCAAAATCGAGCTCAGTCCGAGCCAAATCACACTGGATGTCGCTGTGATTGCAGCATCAAGATGGAGACAAAACTCCCAGGATATTCCCGGGAAAGTACGTCACCTGGACGAGGAAAAACTAACCTTGCGCACACCTGCAAATACCGCCGATTGGCTTGGAAGCAGTGGTGAAGTATTTATCCAAAAAAGCCAACTGGGCGGAGGAAGCCCCATGATTCGGGGCTTTTCTGCCAATCGTCTGCTTTACGCAGTTGATGGAGTGAGGATGAATACGGCGATTTTCCGAAGCGGAAACTTACAAAATGTCATTTCCCTTGATCCTTTTGCTATCCAGACCACTGAGATTCTCTTTGGACCTGGATCGGTGATGTATGGCTCGGACGCGATCGGTGGGGTGATGGCTTTTGAGACCCTTTCTCCAAAATCCAATACCGAGAAACTTTCGGGAAATGTACTCGGTCGGTTTGCTTCGGCATATTCTGAGAAAACGTTTCACGGAGATCTTTCCTATGGTTCGGGAAAGTGGTCTTTTCTTAGCAGTGCAAGCTATTTTGATTATGGGGATCTGAAAATGGGAAATAATGGTGGGCCTGACTCCTATATGCGAAACGAATACCAAATCACAGAAAACGGAAGTGACCTAGAAGTCACAAATCCTGATCCTTTGGTGCAGGTTGGAAGCGGATACAATCAGCTCAACCTGATGCAAAAAATTCGCTTTCAGTCAAACCAAAATACCACCTGGGATTATGGGTTTCATTACAGCAAATCCACAGACATTCCCAGGTACGACAGATTGATCGAAAAAAGAGATGGAGCGCTCCGTTTTGCCCGCTGGGATTATGGGCCACAGATTTGGATGATGAACAATATCCGATACACTCACACAGCGGATCGGGGATGGTTTGATCAGGTAAAGGTAATCGCGGCGCATCAGTTCTTTGAGGAAAGCCGAATTGACCGAAGGTTTGGGCAAAACGAAGAATTTGACAGAATCGAAAAAGTCCATGCCATGTCACTGAATGTCGATTTTTTGAAAAATCTGGACGATGAAAATTACTTCACTTACGGGCTGGAAACAGTCTTGAACAAGGTCAATTCTACCGGAATTGTCACCGATATTTCCACCAATCAGATCAGTCCTGCCTCAGCACGCTACCCGGATTCTGATTGGACTTCCATCGCTGCCTATGGAAATTACCATGTCAAAATCAAAGGAAACCTGCAGTTGCAGACTGCTTTGAGGTACAATTACACCAGCCTCGCAGCAGATTTCAGCAACAATCAAGAATCCTTTCCATTGCCTTTTTCAGAATCCACAAATCGATATCACTCACTTACCGGAAATATTGGTCTGATCTTCAAACCCGAGCCTTCTTTCGCAATTTCACCTTTGCTCTCCACAGGATTTCGAGCTCCAAACGTGGATGACATCGGGAAAATATTTGATTCCGAACCCGGAACTGTGATTGTTCCAAATCCAGATCTAAAGCCCGAGTATGCATATAACGCCGAAATCAATTTCAACAAGCATTTTCAAAACCGGGTAAGATTGGACTTCACGGCATTTTACACCCTGCTTGATCAGGCCATGGTTAGACGGCCATTTACACTAAATGGTGAATCAGAAATCATTTATGAGGGAGAACCGAGCCAAGTCCTGGCTTTACAAAATGCTGCTTTCGCCAAAGTCTATGGCATTCAGACCGGGATCGAAGTTGCGCTTTCTAAAAGACTTTTGCTGACTTCCCGATACAATTGGCAAAAAGGAACCGAAGAATTGGATGACGAATCCACCAGCCCGTCCAGACATGCTTCACCGGCATTTGGGCTGACAAGATTGGCCTATCAATCCAAGCGACTAAAACTCGAATTCACCTCCCAATACAGCACTGAGCGATCTTTTGAAGAAATGCCTGAAGAAGAACGGGGAAAGCCAGCTATCTATGCGATGGATGAAAACGGAAACCCATACTCCCCTTCCTGGGCTATTTTCAATTTTAATTCCACTTTTGAAATTTTTCCTGAATTGAATTTGTCTGCAGGAGTCGAAAACATCGGAGACAAACGGTACAGACCCTACAGTTCGGGAATTGTTGCCAGCGGCAGAAACTTTACTTTGGGTTTGAGCGCTAGCTTTTGATAGCCTTAAAATTGATCAGATCCTTAATGTCCGGTAGCTGGAAAACCATGATAAAAATCTTATCTATTTTTCATTAGATTCATTCCAAATAGTGCTATTTTTGCCGCTAGGAGATTATAGACCCATGACAGCTGACACCCTTCCATTAAATACATCAGGAAAAATCCTTGAAATATTGCCCTCTCCGCTTAAAATCAACCTGATGGAACTGGGTTTTCTCCCAGGCAAAAGAATCACTCTGCAGCATCTAGCCCCATCCGGAGGTCCGATGGCCTTTTTGATGGAGGAAACTCTCCTTGCACTTCGAAAGTCCGAGGCTGCCCTGATCCGAGTAGAACAGATTTAATTTCATGGCCGAAACTACTCTTTCCCATAAAACGCTTACCACCCGGATTGCCCTCGTCGGGAATCCAAATGTTGGCAAATCGACTATTTTCAATTACCTCACCGGCCTCAATCAAAAGATCGGAAATTACCCGGGGGTCACAGTGGATAAAAAAACCGGGTCGGTACAGATCAACGGAGAAACTTTTGAAATCCTGGATCTTCCGGGTACCTACAGCCTTTTCCCAAATTCCGAGGACGAAATCATTGCGCATCGGGTACTCAACCATACCAAAATAGAAGCCCGACCGGATTATGTGCTGATGATCATTGATCAGTCCCAGCTTTCCAGAGGTCTTTTTTTGGCGACTCAACTGATTGATCTTGGTGTCAATCTGGCGGTGATTTTGAATATGGCTGATCTGGCCCAAAAGAAAAACATCGAAATCAAAACTTATGAGCTTTTCAAATCCTTGGGAGTTCCTGTTCTTTCGACCGATGCAAGAAACCAAAAGGGTCTGGATGAAGTCAAAAATCTGATCAGCCAAAGAAATTTCTGCAAGGCTCCGGGATTTATCGATATCCAGCAGGTCGTGCCGGTGGAATTGCTCAATCAGGTTCAGGAAAAATTTGAACTTGAAAATTCCTATCAAGCCTATCAACTGATCCGCTTTGGAACCAAAGACAGGGCAATTCCTTCAAGCGATCGGGCTTGGCTCGAAAATCTAACTAAAGCATCAAATTTTGACCTCGAAGAAGCACAGCTAGAGGAAACCAAGATTCGGTACAAGAAGATCACAGAGATTGTAACCAGAGCTCTAACCAGGAAATCCGAACCCAAACCAAAGTCAAATCTGGATAAGGTCTTCCTACATCCTATACTTGGATATGCAATCTTTGTGGGAATTCTATTGCTGATTTTCCAAACGATTTTCACTTGGGCTTCCTACCCGATGGATTTGATAGATGGTCTATTTGCAGATATCAGCGGCCGAATTTCTGGCGCACTTCCAGACGGTCCGCTTACGCGGCTTTTGGCGGAGGGCGTCATTCCCGGAATCGGCGGGGTGGTAATCTTCATCCCCCAGATTGCGCTGCTTTTTGGCTTTTTGGCGATCTTGGAAGATACGGGCTACATGTCCAGAGTGGTATTTTTGATGGACCGCTGGATGAGGCCTTTTGGTCTTCATGGCAAAAGCATCGTTCCCTTGGTATCTGGTGTAGCATGCGCTATCCCTGGAGTCATGGCTGCCAGGAATATTTCCAACTGGAAAGAAAAAATGATCACCATTCTGGTCACTCCGCTGATGAGTTGCTCAGCCAGATTGCCTGTTTATATTATTTTGATTGGCCTTACCGTACCGGATGAGACGGTTTTAGGCTTTGTAAACCTTCAGGCTTTGGCCCTTCTCGGATTGTACCTTTTGGGTATTATCGGAGTGTTGGGAACAGCTTTTCTTTTAAAGTTAATTCTGAAAACAGCGGAAAAGAGTTTCCTGCTTTCCGAACTTCCTCCCTATAGAATCCCAAGGTGGAGTGATGTCGGAATCACCATGTTTGAAAAGTCCAAAACTTTCGTAATGGAAGCAGGAAAGGTCATTTTGGCAATTTCCATAGTGCTTTGGGTTTTGGCATCCTATGGCCCGCCGTCTAGAATGGATCAGATCCGGCTTGAAGGTGAAGCCCGACTTGAGAATGTGACCGATGAAGCTCAAATCGCCGAAATCGAAGCAGAAACGAATTCGCATTTGTTGGAAAATTCCTTCATCGGAATCATGGGCAGGGCAATTGAGCCTGCCATCAAACCTCTGGGCTATGACTGGAAAATAGGTATTGCCCTGATCACTTCCTTTGCTGCTCGTGAGGTTTTCGTATCCACCATGGCCACGATCTACAGCATCGGAGGCGACTTGGAAGATGAGCTGACTATCCGTGAAAAATTGGATCAGCAAATCAACGCCAACACAGGTGAAAAAACGTTTAACAGAGCAACGGCATTCTCGTTGATGGTTTTCTATGCTTTTGCAATGCAGTGTATGAGTACGGTTGCTGTTGTCAAAAGAGAAACCAAAGGCTGGAAATGGCCCATTATCCAGACGGTTTATATGAGCGTGCTGGCCTATGTGAGTGCGCTGATTACCTATCAAATCCTATCCTGATCATGTGGCAAGAAATCGGAGTCGGTCTTTTAGTCTTAGGTGCTTTGGTTTATTTGGGGAAAAAGTATTTACTCAAACCCAAAACCCAAGCTGGTTGCGATAAATGCGCAAAGCCCTAATAATTGTGGGAATTCTAAGGAATTCCCCTTTTTTTTCTACTTTTCGCCAATGAGTAAAATCGCCCAACAAAGTATCCAAACCACTATTTTTTCTTACATCGGTGTGGTATTGGGCTATATCAATGTCCTGTGGTTGTATCCTTATGCTTTGGATGCTACCGAGCTGGGCACCTTTCGAACGATTCAGGACTTGGGACTTCTTTTTGTCCCATTTGCCCAGTTGGGAGTCGGTCATGGCATTACCCGGTTTTTCCCAAAACTGGAAAAAAATCAATCGGCATTCCTTTCCTACAGTCTTGCATTTTCCCTCTTGGGGTTTGTTGCAGTTAGCCTGATTTTCTTTGGACTCAAAGACCAAATTATCGGTTTATTCGCCAACAATTCACCGGAAGTGATCAACTTCCTGGGAGTGGTTTTGTTGATTACCCTTTTCGCTCTGCTTAGCAGCGTGCTCGATGCCTACAGCAGGTCATATCTGAAAGTCGCCATTCCGACCTTTTTCAGGGAGGTTTTTCTCAGACTTCTGACTTCGGTTTTGGTTGGCATCTACTTGCTGGACTGGATCGGTTTTGATGAAGTCATGCAGGGCCTTGTGGCGGTTTATGGATTTGCCTTGTTTGGGGTGTTGGTTTATCTGATTTGGTTGGGAAAAGTAGAGTTGGATTTCAGTTGGAAAAGTTTCCCCAAGGGATTCAGAAGCTCATTTATCCGTTTTAGCCTGATCACATTTTTGGCCACCGCAGCCTCTACTCTGATCATGAAAATCGACAGTATCATGGTCAGTTCCATGGTCAGTCTTGAGGCAAATGCCATTTATTCAATTGCCTTTTACATGGCTTTGGTCGTAGAGTTGCCCAGAAGGGCTATTTCTCAGGTTGCGATGCCTGTGATTGCAGATCATTTTGCAAAAAACCAGATTGAGGAAATCAACAAACTTTACCGTCAGATTTCCAACCGGCAACTCTATATCTGCCTGCTGCTTTTTGCCCTGATCTGGTCCAATATTGACAGCATCTATCACTTTGTCCCAAACCGGGAAATCTATCAGGCCGGAAAATGGGTGGTTTTTTACATTGCTCTGGGCAAAATATTTGACGTCGCCTTCTCTGTCAACAGTGAGATTTTGGTCTTTTCCAGATACTACAGGTTCAATCTGGTGCTGACTATAGCCATGAGCATTCTGATCATCGTGGTGAATTACTGGCTGATTCCGATTTTTGGAATCGAAGGTGCTGCGATTGGTTCAGCCGGGGTAATGCTGGCTTTTAATCTGGTTAAATATGGCTATCTGAAATACAGACTTCAGGTAGATCCATTCAGCCTTGAAACTTTAAAAATACTTTTGGTTGGATTTACGGCCTTTTTGGGAATGTTTTTCAATCCGGAATCACTTACTCCGATACTTTTGATCGTGATTAAATCTATGCTTGTTTTGGGATTGTTCCTAATGATGTCAAGGCTGGTCGGAGTCGGAAAAGACGAAAGGAACTGGATAAAAAGTAAACTAAAAAAGTCCGGGCCTTAGAGTGTTACAAACCTCCGTACTGACAAGATTTGAGCTGCCTTGAAACCGCAAACTTCCACTGTTATCCTGCGTTTTGTGCGAGGTCCTGTCCCGATTTGCATCGAAACAGGATGAGGCCTGTTTTTGGAGAGGGCTTCACCCATAATTGTAATTAAATTGTGAAGTTTGAACAAGTCGGCGGCCCGGACTCCACAAATATACGGGATCAGAACTGTAGAGTTTGGCATATTCCCACAGAAATAACTCAAAGAAGAAACAGAAAAAAGTCCATTCTGAAGCCTTTTGGATTTTACCCAAATTTTATTTCCCTTAAAATCATCATATCCCTGGAGAAAATGAGGATTTCATCCATTCATTCAAAAAATTCAGAATTTTATTTTGCGATTTTCTGGATAGATTACTGGTCTTCAAATAACTTTGCACCGCAAACCCACGGTTACCATGTACTTGATTAAGAAATTGATTGTTTGTCTCGATCAGACTCCTTTGGATCAAACGCTGATAGAGCATGCAGCCTTTATAGCCAAGGTCAATCAAACGAAGAAAATCTACTTTTCCAATGTCATAAAGAACCTTTCCATTCCAAAAGAAGTCCTGGAGGAATTTCCAAATTTGATCGAAAACATGATCAATGAAAGGAAAGAAGCCATGGAAAAATTGGTCAACGAACATTTCCCTGAAATCAAAGGTCTAGCCATCAGTTATGTAGTCAAGGAAGGAAATCTTTCTAAGAAAATCCTGAAGCTGGCAGAGGAAAAATCAGCAGATATGATCCTGATTGGCCGTAAGGTAGATTTACCAGGTACAGGTGTTGCCTCCCAAAGACTTGCAAGAAGAGCCAGTTGTTCTCTTTTGATCGTACCAGAAGGATCCAAGCCAAGAATCACAAAGCTCCTTGTCCCAAGTGATTTTTCTGATTATTCCAAAGACGCCCTAGAAGAAGCCATCATGATAGCAGCAAAGCACGGTGGTAAAGCCGAAATCGTCTGCCAGAATGTCTTTACCGTTCCCTCGGGTTACCATTTTACAGGTAAAAGCTATGAGGAATTCACCGAAATTATGAAGATGCACGCAGAGATCGATTACCGGAAATTCATCCGGAAAATCGACACCAAAGGCATCAAAATCACCCCGATTTACACCAAAGATGATGACGACGATCCTGTTCAGGAGATTGTTTCCAAAGCAATGGAAATAGATGCTGATGCAATCATTATCGGAGTAAAAGGGCGAACAGCAGCCACCGCGCTCTTTATCGGCAGTATGGCTGAGCGCCTGATCCAATTCAACGACAGTCTGCCTCTGCTGGTAACAAGGCCAAAAGGTAAGAATGCCGGGATTTTGGATTACATTTTGGAGATTTGATTTCAGCAGGAATAGGGAAAGAGTCAGTAAAACTGGCTCTTTTTGGTTTAACCCGGACTATGCATTAGAATTCGTAACGAGGCCTCAAAACGCAAGAAAATCAGTCACTTTGGATCCCGATGGCTATCGGGAGAAAAGTGAAGCGCAGCGGCTGATTTTGAAGCGGTTTGAGGCAGCAGTAGATTTTCTAATGCATATTTCGGGTTTCATTAAACCCTATTTCTCCAAGTCAGTCTAAAGACCCGAGAATGAAACAAACCGACCAACAAATTCTGGAGCAGATCAAATCTCCCTTTACCAGGGAAATTGGCTTCAGGCAGTTGATCGAAGCCTACCAGCGAAAAATCTATCACGTCATTCGCAGAATGGTCATCATCCATGAAGACGCCGATGATCTCACCCAAAACACCTTCATCAAAGCCTATCGTAACATCGATAAATTTGAGGGAAATGCGGCCATTTTCACCTGGCTGTACCGGATAGCAACCAATGAAGCCCTGAGTTTTCTTGAAAAAAAGAAGAAACGATTTTTCTTTTCTATCGATGACCATCAGGAAAAAATGGAATCCTATCTCGATCAGCCCGGAAATCTCAACGGCGATGAAATTCAAATCCGACTTCAAAAAGCCCTTTTAAAACTGCCTGAAAAGCAAAGATTGGTCTTTCATTTGAAATATCAGGAAGAGTTGACCTATGAACAAATGTCAGAAATCACCGGTACAAGTGTGGGGGCATTGAAGGCCAGCTACCATCACGCTGTCAAAAAAATAGAACAATCTGTACTGTCCGAATAAACTTAACCTATTCACCCAAGTCTAACTTACGATGAACCACTTTCCAAAACTGAAAGATTTCCAATCGCCGGAAGGCTATTTTGACCGATTGCCTGACCAAATCATTGAAAAGGCAATGGCTCGGAAATCTTATTCATGGACCAAATATGCAGCTGCCGCAGTATTCCTGCTTGGTTTGGGTTTATCCTGGCAGCTGGGGCTATTTGTACCAGATCCACAGCCACTTACAATAGAAGAAGAAGCTAATCTATATATTGAAAGCCAAGTCTGGACCGCTGAAGACATCCTGAGTTTGTCAGAGGACCCAAATGCCCTATTGGACCAAATAATTGAAGAGGAAATGCCCGCATCCGAAGAGTTGTGGGCAGAAGATGAACTAAACTGGTTTTAAGAACTATGAAAAAAACATATCTAATCGCATTGATCATGTTCCTGAGTTTAAGCTCAGTCGCTTTGGCACAAAGACCGCCTGTAGATCAGGAAAAACTTCAAGCTGCAAGAATTGCCTTTATCACCACCCGGATCGACTTGAAACCCGAGCAGGCTGAAAAATTTTGGCCGATTTTCAACGAATACAACGACGATCGGGAAGCGACGATGAAGCAGATTTCTCAATTGGGAAAAGACCTGGAAACTATCAGCGAAGAAGAAGCCAAAACACGGATCCAAAAGCGGTTCCAGCTACAAAGTGAATTATTGAAAGAAGAACAGACATTTGTAAACGATGCATCAAAGGTTTTGTCTTCCAAACAGATCCTGATGCTTAACAATATAGCCCGGGATTTTAACCGGCACCTCTATCAAAGAGGAAGAGATGATAAATAAAAAAAATGGCCCTGACGGGCCATTTTTTTTATTGTTTTTTGAGCAAATCTCTGATTTCCTCCAGAAGCTTTTCTGAAGGGGTTGGCTCTGGTGGTGCCGCAGGTGCAGGGGCTTCCTCTTTTTTCTTGTTCATTTGATTGATTCCCTTGATTGCCAGGAAGATCACAAAAGCAATGATGGCAAAATCAACAATGTTTTGAATAAACATGCCATAATTCAGCGTTACTGCTGCCACAGTTTCTCCCAGCTCATTGGTGGTCTCTTCTTTCAGAATCAGTTTCAAAGCTTTGAAATCCACTCCACCGATCAAAAGCCCAATTGGAGGCATGACTACATCGTTGACAAAAGAAGAAACAATCTTACCAAAAGCTCCGCCGATGATCACACCGACTGCAAGGTCTATTACATTGCCTTTGACGGCAAACTCTTTAAACTCTTTCAATAATCCCATAAAGTTTCAGGTTGGTTGAAGTATAGATCAATATTCTGAAAATTACGCTTTTGTGCAACTCTCTTTTTGGAAATCATTCCCTTTTAGAAGGAAAAACCAAAACTATCCTAAATCTTTGAACCAAGGACCTCTATTTTTCATTAACCTTGCAACAAAATTCAGCGGAATGAAAGCCCCAATTGCCCCTCAAAAAGCCCAACTTTTAGAAATTCACGGCCACGAGCGCATCGACAACTATTACTGGATGAACGACCGGGAAAACCCTGAAGTCATCGCATACCTCGAAGCTGAAAACGCCTACCTCAAAGAGGTGATGAAACCGACTGAAGAGTTTCAAAAATCGCTTTTTGAAGAAATGAAAGGGCGGATCAAGGAGGATGACCAGACCGTCCCCTATTTCAAGTCCGGTTATTTCTGGTACGTCCGATATGAGAAAGGTGGAGAATATCCAATCTATTGCAGGAAAAAAGAGTCCAAAGACGGTCCGGAAGAAATAATTCTCGATGTTAACCAGCTTGCTGAAGGAAAATCCTACTACCAAGTCGGAGGCACTTCCACAACTCCGGATCAAAAGATTCTGGCCTTCGCTTCTGATGAGGTGGGAAGGAGGATTTATACCATTTGGTTTAAAAATCTGGAAACCGGAGAGATCTATTCTGAATTCATCCCGGAAATCACCGGAAATCTCGTTTGGGCAGCTGATAACCAAACTCTTTTTTACTCCAAACAAGATCCGGAAACACTCCGCTCCTATCGGATTTACAAACACAAACTTGGAACGGATGTCTCAGCCGATGAATTGATTTTTGAGGAAACCGATGAGGAGTTTTCCTGCATGGTTCACAAGTCCAAAACTGAAGAATACCTCTTTATCCACTCCGAAAGCACGATTTCTTCGGAAATGAGATTTCTGAAATCGGACCAACCAACTGGTGAATTTCAGATCCTTCAAGAAAGAATCCCCTTCTTGGAATACGCGGCTGATCATTTTGGAGAATTCTTCTGGATCCGAACAAATGAGAATGCCCAGAATTTCAAATTGGTCAAAACTCCTGTTTCGGCTCCGAAAAAAGAAAACTGGACAGATGTTATCGAACATCGGCCTGAGGTACTGCTGGAGGATTTTGACCTTTTCTCCAGATATCTGGTCACCCAAGAACGGATAAACGGATTGACCAAGATCCAGATCAAACCTTGGGAAGGAGAAAGTTTTACCCTTAAGTTCGATGACGAGACTTATACTGCCTGGATCAGCACCAATCCTGAATTTGACACGGATATCCTCCGTTTTGGCTATAATTCTCTGGTGACGCCTAGCTCAGTTTTTGACTTTGATCTGATTTCTGGAGAAAAAACTTTACTCAAACAACAGGAAGTAATAGGAGGATATGATCATTCACTATACCATTCTGAGCGGATTTGGGCTACTTCCGCTGATGGTACACAAGTCCCGATTTCGCTGGTGTACAAAAAATCACTTTTCGCCAAAAATGGTCAATGCCCACTCCTGCTATACTCCTACGGGTCTTATGGGTACAGCATGGATGCTTACTTTTCAAGTAATCGATTGAGTCTTTTGGATCGCGGATTTGCTTTTGCCATCGCCCATATTCGAGGTGGAGAGGATTTGGGAAGGCATTGGTATGAGCAGGGAAAGATGCTGAACAAGCGAAATACCTTTACGGATTTCATTACCTGTGCTGAGCATTTGATTGCAGAAAAATATACCTCCCCTGCGCATCTGTATGCCATGGGAGGAAGTGCGGGAGGTTTGCTTGTCGGCGCAGTAATCAATATGAGACCTGAGCTTTTCAATGGTGCGATTGCCAATGTTCCTTTCGTAGACGTGGTGACCACCATGTTGGATGAAAGTATTCCATTGACAACAGGGGAATTTCAAGAATGGGGAAATCCTAAAGACTTGGAATACTACGACTACATGCTATCCTATTCTCCTTATGACAATGTGGAGGCCAAAGTTTACCCAAACCTGCTCGTTACCTCTGGTTTGCATGATTCGCAGGTCCAATATTGGGAACCCACCAAGTGGGTGGCCAAGTTGCGGGAAATGAAAACAGACCAGAACTTATTGTTGCTTGATACAAATATGGATGCCGGGCACGGAGGAGCTTCAGGGCGTTTTAATGCGCTCAAAGAACTGGCGCTGGAATATGCCTTTTTGCTGATGCTTGAAGAGAAAAGAGCATAGAACTCATTTTCCAGTATCTAAATTACAAATTCAAGCTATGGAGGGTAAGCCGACCGTATTTTGAAAAAGGAACCATTTGACTATCAATCTGATTTACATATAGCAGTCATAAAAAATAAGTCAAAGAAGGGAAATGCGAATTTTTCCTAACTTTGACTCAAACCTATTAGCACCTATTCATGAAAATCGCCCTTATCGCCCATGATGGCAAAAAAGCCGACATGGTACATTTTTTAAGCGGATTCCGGGATGCCCTTCACCGAGTAGACATTGATTTGGTAGCTACCGGAACCACTGGTTCTCATATCGAAAGAGCCGGATTTCAAGTAGAAAGACTACTTTCTGGACCATTGGGCGGTGATGCCCAGATTGCAGCAATGGCCGCAGAAAAAAAACTGGCCGCAGTAATCTTCTTTCGTGATCCTCTAGACAAACATCCACATGAGCCGGATGTTCAGATGCTGATGAGAATATGTGATGTCCACAATATTCCCTTGGCTACCAACCCTGCATCTGCAGCCCTCATGTTCAAAGCTTTAACACAATCCTAATAATGGAAGCTAAAACCATAAAAAAAATCGGTGTACTCACCTCTGGTGGGGACGCACCGGGAATGAACGCAGCAATTCGTGCTGCAGTCAGAGCCGGTTTTTACTATAACCTCGAGATGTACGGGATCTATCGCGGATACGAGGGAATGATTCAAAATGACATCAAAAAGCTCGATTCCAAATACATCACCCACGTATTGGAGCGCGGCGGAACATTTCTAAAGTCGGCCCGAAGTGATGAATTTCGAACCCCTGAAGGAAGGAAAAAAGCCTATGAAAACCTGAAAAACCATGGCATCGATGCCTTGATCGTCATCGGTGGAGATGGATCACTGACAGGAGCCCACCTGTTTTTCCAGGAATATGGAATTCCTGCCATCGGACTTCCCGGCACGATTGACAATGACCTTTCCGGAACTGATTCTACGATCGGGTTTGATACCGCTTGCAATACTGCAATTGAAGCCATTGACAAAATCCGTGACACGGCCACTTCCCATGACAGGTTGTTCTTTGTGGAAGTAATGGGTCGTGATGCTGGATTTATTGCGGTCAATGCTGGAATCGGGAGTGCTGCGGCAGCCATTTTGATACCGGAAAATAAAACTCCGATTGAGACTTTGGTGGAAAAGCTCAAAACGCGATCCAAGGCAATGAAAACCTCCAACATCGTAATTGTGGCAGAAGGCGGAAAAAGCGGATCCGCACAGGAGATTGCAGATAAAGTAAAAAAATTCCTCCCCTATTACGACATCAAAGTCACCATTCTCGGACACTTACAGCGGGGTGGTGCACCCACAGCTTTTGACAGGCTTTTGGCTTCCAAGTTGGGAGTGGCTGCTGTCGAAGGGCTCCTACAGGGAAAATATGACGTGATGGCCGGCATGATCAACAATAAAGTAGTCTTCACCCCAATTGTCAAAGCTATTGTAGATGACAAACATGTGGATGATGAGGATTTGAGAGTTGCGAATATTCTTTCCACCTAAAATTGGAAAAGGCCCTCAAACTAAATTGAGGGCCTTTTTTTTGGCATTTTCATAGACTATTTTTTTTCCGGCAAGATTGAGGAAATTCAACTTCAAGATTTTCCCCAAATACCATTCACTTTTTTGCCTCAAGTTCCTGTTTGAGTTTTTGAAGTTTGGTTGACAAAGAGGCTAGTTCCGTTGACTTTGCAATTCCCATCATCAGAATTAGCAAGTTAAGGTGCTCTATTTCGGCCATTTTATCCGAAGCACTTCCTGCATTTTTCCACACGTTCTCATAGGAAGTCTTTAAATTTTTCCAGGCCTTTTCTGCTGGCATTTCATCCAATAAAATTTTAGAAAGCAAAATATTGGAATCAGTCACCAAGTCCCAAAACTCTTTCTTTTCCTCGGGTATGGATTTAAGGTGTTTTTCCAACTCTCCCAAAACTAATGAACCTGTTTTATCAGACCAATCCAATGATTTTTTTGTAGCCAGTTCATAGATTCTACCCAATTGGATAGCATTGTTTACTGGATAGGCTTTTTTGAAACCGGTTTTTTTGGCTGCCATAACATAGGCCTCGGCTGAATTTTTCAACGCTTGAAGAATTAACTTCGGCGATTTCGGATCAATGACTGTCAGTTGCCTCTTGAAGGCACTTCCTATCAAACTGTACCGCTCGGAAGTTTCCCCGATTTTATTCAGAAATCCCAGTTGCGCTATTGCCAAGTCTATTGATTTCAGGGCTTCTTCTCGTTTGCTTGGTGTTTTTGAAAATTCCTGCACCCAATATTTGCAGGAAATATTACAGTATTGCTCCATTGCACGAACCGAATAGCCGGCATTTTCCAATCCCGACAGCTCCTGATAGAGCTCCATGGCTTTCTGATAGTCACCCAATTTGGCGTGGACATCCGCTCTGTATTCCAAAATTTTGTCACTGGAAAGATTTGCCTGCTTGATTCCTTCTTCGAGTTTCAGAAGTTTTGCCTTGCCGTCTGCGGTACTGATGCTTTTGGACTCCAATTGAAATCCCAGATTATACAAATCAATCTCCACCTCTTCCAGAAGATAAAATCCGACTCCTGCATGGGATGACTGCGACAATCCTTCAATTTTGAAGAAGGGATCCCCGTAGCATTGATAAGCACCCCAGGTATTGCTTCTGGTGCCGTGCACTCTGTAAATCTCCGCTCGGGCAGCTTTGGTAGACTCACCAAATGTATCTCCACAGAAGAGGCATTTGTAAAATTTCTCGCAAAAATCTAAAGCCGCCGCATCATCTACTGCCCATCCTGCCACAATCACCGCCTTCACCCCAATCTCAATCAGTTGGGTTCCGATATTTGCTGCAAGCTTGTTTCGGTTTTGATTGAACTCTTCCGCCTGATTGTCCATTTGGCCCAAATAGCAGCAATTGACAAAGACAAACTCCGGCACTTTGCTCATTTGAGCAATATCACTTGGAGTCAGAAAGTACCCGTTGCCGATCACCATGCCTGAAGGTTTTTGAGGATCGGAATGGAAAACACCATGGCCCGCCAAGTGAATGATTTTATAATTTTGGGTGAAAAGCTTCAGAATAATCTGCGAGGCATTGCTGTTGATCAGCGTCTCGGTTACATATTTTTCGCTTTTTAGTTTTTCGGAAACCAAGGCTGCTTCTTTTTCAGCCCCTTTCAATTGACTCATGAAGCCACGCAACTCAGGATCACCTACGACCAAGGCGCGCTTTTCCTGAACTGAGCTGACATTTTTCCTGAAATTAGTCGTGGCCAACTGCCTCACCATACCCGAATGGATGCACAGCGGCATACCACTAAGATCTTCCTGGAGCATTTCCCAGGGGAAATTGGCCGTCCGCTTGTCCAAAACCCAAGTGATATTATTTTGACGTTTAAGGTTTTCTTTGAATTCAAAAGGAATCAATAATTCAAACATCGTCTTGGCAATTTCCGGCTCATATTGGTTTTTTAAAGTCATCCCTTCGAGCAGACTTTCGATATTTCTCACATTTGTGAGCAGCGGAACTTCATTTTCACTAGCTCCAGTGGTGGCCATAGCCATTTTGATTTTTCTGCCAAATCCGGTTTTGAGTTCATCATCACTTTTTTCCTCAGTTACCTTGATTCGCGTCCACCAGTCGGAAGTATTATCAAATGGAATTCGGGAAAGCCTTCCGATTTTTTGGTTCAAACATAGGTTGGAGATACTAATGTTAAATTCCTTACTCCCATCCTGTTCCAGGTTTTTGACAGTTCTCAAAATACCCAATGCCCGATCACGGAAGAGTTCGATAATTTCGATTTCTTCGATGACTTTTACCTTGTTTTGATAGGCTCGACGGATGTTTCTATTCGCTTCTTGGATGCCCAATAGGATCGATCTGATAGAAGTATCACTGGAAAATCCACCATAGGAAGTGGCCAAGGCAATGATGGAGATACCCAAACGCTCGCTTTTTTCTACTTCTGGCTCTTTGGGTTTTGTTTCCGAAGATTTCCCTTTGGTTTTAGAGCCAATTTCCACTTCACTCGTATCCTTTTGGTCTACTGATTCCTCCTCTTCGTCTCTTACATTTCGGATAGTGAGGTAGCGAGCAATTCCTTTGGAGACGGAAACCATTAACTGAAAAGGCGTCAATTCACCAGGAACTCCCATTCCGATGACCACGGTTCCTTTAAAACTCTTGTTGTCGCAGGTAAGATCCTTGGTCAAAACGATCTGGTGCGTCCCGACTTTATCAGGGTAAAGCCCCAAACTCAGCAACCGAGAAAGTTCATAATTCAAAATGCCATCGATGGCCTTTTCAGAAGTCAAAATGGAGTCGAATTGGAAATGGCCGGCAAGTACCGGATAATCTGCGTGGCTTAAGTCTCCGTGGCTGACTTTGACATGAATTGGAGTTTCGTGCTCTTTTTGCTCTTCCTCTTCACCCAATCCAAGCAGGGTCTTGAGGGTATTTCCTTCACTGATATCAAATACTTCTTCCTCCTTGGCCAAAATCCTCTCCTCCACTCCACGTCCATTTGGCAGGGTGTTTTGCAGCCGTCCGGTAATTCCCTGACTCAAGATATCTTCAATGGCTCCAAAGATTTTCTTTTCGCAGGAAAGTGCTCCATGAGTCACATTGGCGTAATAGAGATGCTTTGCTTCTTTGATTCCCAATGGAATCCCGCTCGACCAAGTCACACTTTCATCGCCTTCATTTGTTTCAAAAAACTCCAACCTTCCGTCCCTGATTTCCAGATCTGTGATGGTTGATTTTTTCTTTCGGCTCTGTCCGGCGATGTAGTAGATATTTTCGTAATTGATTTCTTTCTCTTTTTCTAAAATTTGCTTTTGATAGGCTGCAAAATTTTTGAGGTCCGATTCAGTGGGTATGGGCCAGGATCCATCTCCGGAGGCTTTGCGGAGCTTTTCCCAAAATTTCACATCTGAGAAATCATGTTTGCCTGAGCGATTGATCGGAAGCAGTGCAAGAATGCCGGGGAAATTCACAAAGACATCCATCAGTTGCTTAGGAGAATTGACAATGTCAATTTTCGCCAAAAGCTTGATGATCCCATCTCTTCCAAAAAGCACATAAGGAATCCGGTAAGATCCCCCAAGCGGCGAACCCAGGAAGAGAATTTTGAATCCTGCTCTATTATTGAGCTCCTTGTAAGTTTCAGGATGATACAACATAAAATCCCGGATCAATACGCCACCCATGCTATGGCCGACCATTTTGATGGGTTGGTTATGCTTCATGAGTTCCTCCACTTTTGCCTTGAGGAGATCAGCATTCCCCTTCATATCCAGTCTCCAGTCAAATGGAAAAGCCTGGACATCGTAGGTATTGCTCAAGAAATCCCCCAGCTTCTTGTAGGAGGTCTTGATCAAGGAATCAGCCTCAATTCCATTGGCCGGGCCTGGTAATAAGCTTTTCAAATCACCTCCTAAAAATCGCTTGTAATTGATCCAAAGCATGCCGGCCGGATCCTTGAGGTTGGATCCCATGATTCCCGGCAATAAAATCACAATCGGTTTTTTGCCACTGACTTGAGTTCCGTTGTAGCTTCCGCCTTCCAGTACCAAGCCGCCTCTTTCTTCCCCTCTGAGGAAAGTAATTCCATCCTTTCTCGTTTTCCCGCCAAACTTCTCAGGGTTACCAAGAAGTGCAGTCTGAATCATGTTTCTTACCAGCGGAGTCTTGAAATAGGTGATGTGATCAATTTTTCCTGATTCCTCCAGATAGATAAAAGTGTTGCCTGGTACTCTTTTGGCACCAAAATCCATACTGGAAGTATCTACTACCAAGTCATTTTTCCCACGGAAAAAGAACTTGCCTACCAAAACCACCAAACTCTTGAAAGCCAGACTCAGCTCGCTGCTGCCTGCAATCACGATGAGTTTGGAACTGATCTCCAGCTCTGTTCCCTGGTAATTCAATACTTTAATAAAGGGTGACTTAGGATTCATCGACTCCAGTCCCGGTAGCACCGAGACATCATCTTTGGTCTCGATCGCGGTCATGATCAATTCCTTCATCGTGGTAAAGACCGGATTAGTAATGCTCCCAATCGCCGTACCCAGGAGATTGATGATCACGTTGAGAAATAGGTCCATCCGATCTGAAGCCAGTGTGGTGCCATTGGCAGGACAAGCCACCCGCACCATTCGATTGACAGTAATGGTTTTGGAACCGATCAAATTTGAGATTTCAGCGATGACATTCAGATCTCCCTGGCGCTTATTGTCTTTCAAAACTCCCTTTTCGACATCTCCAAAACCCTGATTAGCTGACGCAAACCTAGCGATCAAATCCCCCACCAAGCCTCCCCGAGAATGAGTCACCAGGTCAAGGGTGATGCCGCTTGGCAGCTGTTTGAAGGCCTCCAATACATTTTCCAAGGGACTGCAGGTCAGCGTTCGGTGTTGGATGGCCAAGATGTTTCCTGGACCATAATGCTTCACCATTTCTTTCCATTCGTCAGTAGCTTTCATTTCTCCGAAAGAACCTACAGTCGAGGATCCTGTGCCGTGGATAAAAAGGAGGCAATTTTTAGAGAGGTCAACCTTAGAAAAATCAGCTTTGGCCAATTCAAAGTTTTCTCCGACACTTAGGATTACCGCAGCACCTTCATTTTCGAAGGACTTTCCTCCAAATTCAAGCGCAGAATTTTCAGCTTTAGTAGCCAGTTTTTTGATTCCAGGATTGATGACCTCCCTTTTTACAAAAACCTTTGCAGCTTTTACCAGGATTTTTTGGACAAGGCCTCGATCTTGCTCATCAGACTCGATGTCTCCGGAGAGATTGATTTCATCTAGGTCTCCACCTCTCTTAAGGTCTTTGGAATAAATCTGCCTGATCGTATCTGCATCACCGAGCCAGAAGGTATTGTCATCAAAATCCAGCTCTAAAATCTCTCCCTCCTTGAGTTCGATGAGCTGCTCGGGGATATCGCTGCGAGTGGCACTTTCTACCGAAAATGTCCTGCTGACTTGATAGTTTCCCAAGGCTTGATCCTCAGCTTGGGAAATTTCTTTTGGCAATTCTTGACCTCTAAGTCTGATTTTGAAGGTTGACATGCAATAAAAGATTTTAAAAAGGATGGAAAAAACTCCTCACCTGACAGCCAATTAAAAGTGGTCTGAACTAACAGGGTCGTAGCTAATTGGAAGATTCACAAACAATTAAAGCTAGAAAGTTATTCTTTGGGAAGCAATATGGAACAAGGGAGATTTTGGAATTGAAAATGGTTTTCGATCAAACTATTTGGATAACTAAAACCAGCATCAGAACCAACTTTCTGATTCCCAATAAACGGACCTGATAGCTTGCCAGTCACATATCAGAACTATGGCGATGGGTCTTGCTTCCCCTTAGATTTACCCAATGAGCCTACACCTATTTGTTACCTTGGATATGGGAAAAATCAATTACTTCAAAAGCACAAGACTTGAATTTCCCCCAAGTTTCAGTTTGCCATCTGAAAATCCCCCTTCTCCCAAACTGAATAACATCTCTTCAAAGCCATCAGGAAGCCTGATTTCGACCTCTTTTTTACCCACGTTGTGAACTACAAAGATTTCCTGTTCACCGGACTTTCTGAAGTAAGCCATCACTGTCGACGGTAATTCCTCAGCCGGAAGTTCTAATGAACCGATCGCCAAAGCCGGGTAGGAATTGCGAAGGGCGATCAGGTTTTTGTAATGGTTGAAGTAACTGTTTGGATCCCCCCGTTGTATCACCAGTGGGGTCACTGTTGAGTCCTTGCTGTACTTGGCTTTGATCCATTTGGTTCGTCCTTTGTCTTTGGATTTGATATCCCAAAGGAAAGCCTCTCGGATGTGCTCGTCGGGTTTGAGGCCCAGCATACCGATTTCCTCACCGTAATATAGGTAAGGCGCGCCTGGCATCGTGAGCAAGATAGAGATCGCTTGCTTGTATTTGGCCGGATCTGAATCCAGTTCATTGAGCAAGCGGGGTTGATCGTGGTTGGAGGAAATAGTCGCATCAATGAAGCTTGGGGTAATCCCCTGATAAAAGTCCAGGATTTCCTTCTGCTTTTTGGCCAAAAGCATCCCATCACCAGTATTCATGGTTTCCAGCAAAGTATAGTGGAAATCAAAATTGAACAAGGCCGGTAAACCAGGTAAGTAAGGTGCCACGATTTCCTTTTTGTCATACACCTCTCCTACCAGATAGACATCCGGCTTGATGGCTTCCATTTTTCCCCGGAATTCCTTCCAAAACTCGTGATTGTCTATTTGTCGATCATCGGAAAAAATATGCTTTGCAGCATCCAAACGGAACCCGTCCACTCCCACTTCCTGGAGCCAGAATCTGCCAATTTCGTAGATTTCCTCACGGACTTTTGGGCTGTCAAAGTTCAAGTCTGGCATTCCTCCCCAGAAAAATCCGTAGTAAAAATCCTCGCCCACTCCCGGATCATGCCATTGGCGGATATTGTCCGAGTCCAGCGTGAGGATCTTTTTGTTCAATAAGTCAGCTATGGTGTCTTTTTGAGCCCAGACATAATACTCCCGGTAAGGATTGTCCTGGCCGGATTTTGCTTCCAAAAACCAGGGATGCTCTTTGCTGGTGTGATTGATGATCATATCAATCACGATTTTGATATTCCGCTTATGGGCTTCTTCAAGCAGTTTTTTGAAATCGTCCATCGTCCCATAATCCGGATGCACCGCCTTGTAATCTGTCACATCGTACTTGTGATAGGTCGGGGATGGCATGATCGGCATAAACCAAATCGCATTGGCACCCAATTCTTTCACATAGTCCAGTTTTTGTGTCACTCCGTTGAAATCCCCAATACTGTCTCCATTGGAATCGTAAAAGGATTGTACAAAAATTTCATAGGTCACTCCTGCTTGAGGCCAGTAATTTTGGACTTCGGGAGCTTCTTTTTCTATTTCCTTACAGGAAGAAAAAACTGCAATTGTCAAAACAGAAGCGGTTAAAATGGATCTATTCATCTGTTGATAATAGATTTTTAGAGGTCAGATAAAATCGCCGGACTTTAAAATCTAATATGAAAAAAAAAGTCACCCGTAAGTGACTTTTTATATTCAGACTACTAAAATAGCTTAATTTCTGCCCACTGCATTCAGCATGTCAAAAGCAAGTTCGAGACGCTTCACGAAGTTCTCTTCACCTTTTCTCATCCAATTGCGCGGATCGTAAAATTTCTTGTTTGGACTGTCCGGACCTTCTGGATTTCCCAATTGGCTTTGCAGATAGCCTTCATTTTTCTTGTAATAATTGAGAATCCCTTCCCACATGGCCCACTGCATATCGGTGTCGATGTTCATTTTGATAGAACCGTAGCTGTTTGCCTCACGGATTTCTTCCACTGAAGATCCAGATCCACCATGGAACACGAAGTTCAAAGGCTTGCCTTTGGTTCCGTATTTCTCGTTCACATAGTCCTGGGAATTCTTCAGGATGACCGGCTTCAAGCTTACGTTTCCTGGCTTATAAACACCGTGCACGTTACCAAAAGAAGCTGCAATAGTAAACAGATCACCGATTTTTTTCAGGTGCTCGTATGCATAAGCCACTTCAGATGGCTGGGTGTACAATCTGGAAGAATCCACATCTGAATTATCCACTCCGTCTTCTTCCCCACCTGTCACGCCGAGTTCGATCTCGATGGCCATGTCCAGTTTAGTGAATTCGGTGAAGTATTTGGAAGAAATCTCCACATTTTCATGAAGTGGCTCTTCGGAAAGATCCAGCATGTGAGAGCTAAAAAGAGGCTTTTTGTAAGCAGCATAAAATGCCTTGCCAGCTTCCAAAAGTCCGTCAATCCAAGGAAGCAACTTCAATGCAGCGTGATCAGTATGCAAAATCACCGGAACACCATACGCTTCGGCCATTTGGTGTACGTGGTGTGCACCTGAGATACCACCCGCAATACTTGCCTGCTGCTTGTCATTTGGAAGGCTTTTTCCTGCAAAAAACTGAGCTCCACCATTGGAAAACTGAATGATAACGGGGGAATTTACCTTCTTGGCAGTTTCCAAAACAGCATTTACTGAATTGGTACCGATCACGTTGACTGCAGGATAAGCAAATTGATTTTCTTTAGCGTAAGCGTAAAGGTCTCTAAGCTCTTCCCCGTATTTTACTCCAGGTTTAAATTTCATAGTTTAAGTTAGGTTTGATTATTCTTTGATAGAGCACTTTTAGCAGCACCCGCTTGTTCTCGAAAGCCTCAAAGATATAAATCCCTGCCTGAATTCCAGTTAAGTCAAAATCTAAAATCTGCTCACCACATTGGGTTTGTACATCTCAATCAACAACTCAGGCTCTTACATTCCAGCAAAAGGCCAAAACCTCTCGATTTAACAATCCTATTCTCTGATTTCAATAATCATCCTTTATGTTTTGAGTCCTTCGATACACATTATTGCAACCAATTTTTTCATACCTATGCAATTGCCAGAATTAAGGTTATCATCTTTAATTTAGCGAAGTACTTCACTGGAATCCCAATTTCTTATATCATGAATACTTCCACCTCGGTCTCAAAATTTTCACGCAATTCGGCTCGCTATCGAGGTTTTGGAGAAGTAAAGGAGTGGCACTCCACACGTTTTGGATTGGAAGGCAAAAGTGATTTTGCCCATTTTCGGATATGTGTTTTTCAGGATGGAATAATCCGGGTTCAGGCCAGTCTTTTTGAAAACTTTGAATCCAATCCTTACTCAGTAATTGCATTTCCTGAAAATGTCCATTTCGAATTAATCGAAAAAGAAAGCCAGTTGATTCTCACTACTTCTTTGCTGAGAATGATCCTCCATCTGAAGACTTTCAACTTATCTTTTTTTGACCTCGAGGGTAAGCTTCTGAATGCGGATGATTCGCTTGGAGTGTCCTGGATCGGATCGGAGGTGACTGCCTATAAGCAAGTCCAAAAGGAGGAGAAGTTCATCGGATTGGGTGAAAAAACAGGGAATCTTAACCGGTTTGGCAATGCCTTCACCAACTGGAATACGGACTATTTCGCTTATGGTGTTGGTGATGATCCCCTTTACATGAGCATCCCATTTTACATGGGAGTCCATGAAAAAGGCGCTTACGGGATTTTCTTTGACAACACCCATAAAACTGTTTTCAATTTCGGAGCCTCTACCAACCGTTTTGTGTATTTCAGTGCTGAAGACGGGGATTTGGATTATTATTTTATCCACCAGCCAACTGTGACTGAGATCATTAGCTCCTACACCTGGCTGACCGGGCGCATGCAAATGCCTCCAAAGTGGGCTTTGGGATTCCAACAGTGCCGTTATTCCTATTATCCTGACTCGGAGGTTTACACCGTGGCGCAGACTTTCAGGGACAAAAAAATGCCCGCTGATGTCATCTATCTCGACATCCACCACATGGAGGGCTACAAAGTGTTCACTTTTGACGGAGAAAAATTCTCAGATCCAAAAGCCATGATCTCTCGGCTGAAGGAAAAAGGTTTCAAAGTCGTGGTCATCATGGATCCGGGAATCAAGAGCCAAAAAGGATATTTACCCTATACCGAAGGCCTGAAAGAAGATCTTTTTGTGAAATATCCTGACGGTAAAACTTACGAAGCGCAGGTTTGGCCGGGTTGGTGTGCCTTTCCGGATTTCACGAAAGAAGAAACCAGATCTTGGTGGGCCGAAAAAATGGCATTCTATACAGACGCCGGTGTTGACGGCTTTTGGACAGACATGAACGAACCTGCATCCTGGGGACAGTTTACTCCAAATTTGATCGAGTTTGAATATGAAGGAGAAAAAGCCTCTCACAGAAAAGCCAGAAATATCTACGGAATGCAGATGGCCAGAAGTGCCAAGGAAGGTTCCGCATTTCAAAATCCTGACAAGAGGCCTTTTGTATTGACCCGTTCGGGTTTCGCTGGAATCCAGCGATTTGCCGCAGCATGGACTGGCGACAATGTCGCATCCGAAGAGCACATGTTGGCCGGGATTCGACTGGTAAATAGCCTGGGATTGAGCGGGGTTTCTTTCGCTGGTTATGATGTTGGGGGCTTTGCAGGAGAGGCTAGCAAGTCACTTTTTGCACGCTGGATGAGTATCGCTGCTTTTGCTCCATTTTATCGAGCTCATTCCATGATCAACAGCAAAGATGCTGAACCTTGGGCTTTTGGGGAAGAAGTCGAGGAAATCAGCCGAAACTATATGAAACTGAGGTACAGGCTTTTGACTACCCTTTACAGCAAGTTTTACTCCAGCAGTCAATCAGGTCTTCCGGTTGCTGAAAGTTTGGCTGTCCAATTCACTCAGGACCAAACTATCTACCAATCCGCTTTCCAAAATCAATACCTGTTTTGCGATTCTTTCCTTGTGGCTCCTGTCGAAAGTACCAAAGGAATCACCAAAGTATATTTACCGGAGGGCGGATGGTATTACCTCTATTCTGACCAAAAACACTCCGGAATTCAGACAATTTACCAAGATTGTCCGCTGAATTATCTGCCGATTTATGTCAAAGGCGGACAGATTTTCACCATGCAATCTGATGTGGCATTTACCGAAGGAACTCATGACGGCATCCTCAGAATCCATGTTTACAAAGGAAAAACGGGCTCAGAATACCTTCATTACGAAGATGCCGGAGAAGGATTGGAGTACCTTTCTGATGTTTTTTTCAAGCGAAAAATCAAATACGATTCAAAGTCCGAAACCTTGACATTTGATTCCGTTGAAGGGAAATATCCAAGCGATTTCAAAACCTTGAAAATCTATTTCCATGGATTTTCCAATGATACCGTATCGCTAGCCGATAAAAATTTCAAGCTTCAGCGGGAGGATTTTGCTTTTCTTGGAAAACTGACTGAATTTGATCCACTCCCAGAACACAATCACCCTTATTTCGAAATTAAAAACCTTCCCTATTTTGAATTGGATCACCTGACAGAGCCTTTCGAAATCCTAGGACTCAAATAGGCGCACCACTTTACCGATTGTACCCTCATTTAATTTTCCCGAAAATTCCCATGAAAACCCTGCGAATCATTGGTGTCCCTGAGCATTTCAATTACCCATTTCGACTTTTGGAAAAAGAGCAGCCGCTATTAGACAAAGGAGTAAAAATCCAATGGACGGACGAATCCCGGGGTTCCGGCCAGATGAATCTGGCTCTGAGAAATGACGAGGCTGACATTGCGATTCTATTGACAGAAAGTTTTCTAAAGGATTTTGAAGCAGGAAATCCCTCCAAAATGATCGGATTTCATGTCGAAACACCATTGGTTTGGGGAATTCATATCCGGGCCAACTCAAATGTAAACTCCCTTTCTGAGCTGAAAAAAAAGCATTTTCTTATCAGCAGAATTGGATCCGGATCACATTTGATGGCATTGGTTTTGGCAAAAAGAGAGGACTGGAATGTTGAAGAACTAACTTTTGAAACTGTCGGAAACATGGATGGGGCCAAAGAAGCGATGGACTCAGGAGATGAGGGGATTTTCCTTTGGGAAAAATACACTACCTCTCCCATGGTCAAAAACGGCACAATGAAATTGATCGGAGAAGTACCGAGCCCTTGGCCATGCTTTGTGATAGTCGCTTCAGATAAAGCTTTGGAGGAGTTTGGGGAAATGATTTTTGAACTTCGGGATAGGCTTTATGAGATTTCGCAGGCTCTAATGGAAAACCATACTAATGCCAAAACGTTGGCCACTTTCTATCACCTGGATCAGAATGGGTTAGAAAAATGGCTTGGGCAAACCAAGTGGTGTACACAAGCAAAAGTTTCACGGAGCGGGTTAAACCAAGCTATGGAAACGATGGTTGATTTGGGGATTTTAAAATCCAAGTTAAGCCTTGAACTCTTCCTGGCTGATAATCGAATTTGGATTGAGGACTGATATTGATTTGGGAAGTCGGACACTAAACTTAGTTCCATGTCCCGGATAGCTTTCTATTGTAATTTCGCCACCGCATTTGCGGGTAAATTCTTTGGCAAGTTGAAGGCCCAAACCGGAACCCTTTTCAAGGTTTGTTCCAGGTTGAGATTTGGTCAGGGAATAGGATTCGGATAAAATCAGATTTATTTGATCTCCAGTCATTCCCACACCCTGGTCAAGTACGCTCCAATGGACCCAATCATCGTCCGTTTCTGAATATACAGTAACCGCATCCCCCTGATTTGAGAATTTCACCGCATTGTTTAGGATATTTCTTACCACCACATCCATTAAATCCTGATCTCCGAAAACAATAACACTGGCTTCCATCTGAGTAAAGACTGCAAGGTTCTTTTCCTTAAAAGCCGCTTGTAAAAGCTTGAGTGAGTTGTCAACCACCTCTCGCAGATCAAAAGTGGATAAGTTCACATTAAACCCCTCCATCTGGGCCATCGACCATTTCAGGGTATTGTTTAGGGTGAAATTGACCGAATCAATGTCTTTGTTCAGCACATAGATCAGACTCAAAAATTCCTCTTTTTCGAGATGGCCGGCCAATAGCATATCGACTACTGATTTGACTTGTCCGATTGGTCCTCTCAAGTCATGTCCCAAAATCGAAAAAAGCTTGTTTTTGGTCTCATTAATTCCCTTCAGTTGAAGAGATTGATTCTCAAGAATCACATTTTGCTCCTCGATTTTTTTCTGCTGGGCCATCAGGTTGGCATTGAAAGACCGGATGTTTTTGTTCATGAAATACAGTCGGATTCCCAGGATTCCAATCAAAGCTGCGGTTATGGCGAAAAAGGCAATGTACTGCCGGGATGTTTTTAGCCGGTAGGCCTGATTCTCATTTTGTGATTTCAGTAGTTCCAGTTCAGATTCTTTCAGATCGGTTTGAAACATATTCTGAAGCAAAGCCAATCTGTCCCGGTTTGATTTATTGAGCAGGGAGTCATTTAAAGTCAAATATTGGGACTGATGAAAAAATGCTTCTTCGATTTTTCCATTTTTCTCATACAACTTTGCCAGATAGCGGTGGCTTTTCGAAAGTTCATCCAAAAATCCATATTCACGGCAAAGGTTAACTGAATACAAAAGAATTTCTTCGGCTTTATTGTCCATTCCATTGAGCAAATACGCATTTCCCAATCGGTGTAAAACCCCAGCTTCAAAGGATTTGATTCCCTGTTCGCGGGACATTTCGAGGGAACGGGTATAAATGGCCTGTGCAGAATCATAATTCCCCTTGGCCAGATAAACATCTCCAATTACCCTATGGGCAAAAGAAGTCAGGTATGGTGATCCGGCATTTTCATTCATTTCGATCGACTGCCGGGCATATACCAATGCCGAATCGAGCTGATTTATTTGAGTAAAGTTTAAAGCCACATTATTCAGACTTCGAATCCGGGTGGACAAGTCATTCACTTTGGTGGCAAGCTCATACCCTTTTTTAAACTGCTCAATTGCCATTGGGTAGTTTTGCTGCTCGTAATAGAGAGCTCCCATATTGTTCATCAATCGGGCAGCCTGAAGCGGATCCTTGGTTTTTATGGCCAATTCATAAGCTTTCTCTGAAAATTCAAAAGACTTCTGCCATTGGCCTTGGCGGTAATAAATCCAACCGATATTTTCCAAGGCACGGCTTTGCCCTGAAAGATCTCCACTGATTTTCGCCAGAGAATCAGCTTCAATTGAAAAATTCATAGCTTCCTTTTGGGCACTTTCGCGAAGCGATGCAGCCATTTGGTTCAGCAAGTCGATCCGCTCTTTTCCGGATTTTCCCTTCAATATCGAATTAAGGCTATCTAAGATTGGTTCCTGTGAAAAACCATAATCCGGAAAGGAGAAAATTATCAATAAGAGTAAAAGAATTGGGCGACTCACTATGCGGCAGATTCTTGATTTGCTGCAAAATAAAGATAATCACGAAAATAATGGACTCCGATTGCCTTTTCAATTCAAAAATGCCAAAGGGTCAGGATTGCAAATTCTCCCAATCCCATTCTTTGTTGATCTGGGAAATCGCGTGGTGCGCAGTCAGATCATATTGGCAAGGAACGATGGAGATGTAATTGTTACCGATTGCCCATTCGTCATTGTCCTCCCCTTTGTCAAAATTCACAAAGTTTCCTGCCATCCAGAAGTATTTCCTCCCTGTTGGGTCGTAGCGTTCCGAAAATTCTTCTTGCCACTTGGCATCTGCCTGACGGCAAATTTTAATTCCTTTTATGGGTTCATTTCTCTTGGGAGGGAAATTCACGTTCAAAGCAACACCTTTGGAAATTCCTCTTTCCAAAACCTGCCGGGCAATTTTCTCCACCCATTCTTCAACGTGGGAAAAGTTAGCTTTTGAAGAATAATCACACAGGCTGAAACCAATGGATGGTAATCCCTCCAGCGCACCTTCAATTGCCGCAGACATGGTTCCGGAATACAAAACCGAAATCGAGGTATTTGAACCGTGATTTATCCCGCTTACCACCAGATCCGGAGTGCGGTCTTTCAAGACATAATGCTTCGCAAGTTTTACGCAATCAGCAGGCGTGCCACTGGATTTGTATGCCAACACATCCTCAAAAATATCCTCTTCATACAATCTGAGAGTCTCTCCGATGGTAATTGCATGACCCATTCCGGACTGTGGACTGTCTGGGGCGACTACCACTACATCGCCCAGTTTTTTCATTACCGAAACAAGAACCCGGATACCTTTGGAGGTGATTCCATCGTCATTGGAGACGAGGATAAGCGGTTTTGACATAAAAATTAATTGTGCAAATCATTGTAATACGCGGTAATTCTAAGCAAATCTCCGCGCTTATCATGCTCCAGTCGGTTTTTTCTCATGAAAAGATCTATCTCTTCATCATATCCTGGAAGCATGGCAAAAAGGTCTTTTCGCTTCAAACTGTACAGCTCCATTTTACCATTTTTGAAAAAATAATAATTGAAAGCCAGCCGATATCCCGAATAAGTCTGCGGTCCCCAGAAAGGATTCATTCCGACAGGTCCCCAATTGTTCATCCCCCTGGTATCAGTTGCGATATATTCACGGCAAAGCAAAGCAATGTCAGTCCCTTCTGTCAAAACCTCAAAAAAAGTCGGAGTCTCATACTGCCCGTTGATTGCATAAGGAAGGCTGTAAAACTTGCGGATTCCTCCAAAAATCTCATCGTAGATTTCAAAGTTTGCAACATTGGAAGCAGTGAAAGTATCCACAGTCTCAGTCTGAAGCTGGACCAGATTATTGTCCAAATCATATTTGATCAGACCTGAAATTGTCGTGCCGTCATTGAGATAAATATTTCCTTTGTGCCAAACCTGTGAAGGGAATTGGCTATTCTGAGCTAAGGCCAAAACCAAGCTCAGAAATAGGAAGCCCAGGGTGAAAATTGCCTTTTTCATGGTGATCATTATGCTTAGAATAAACGGCCAAATTCATTTTGGGTTATTGCTTCCCTTTTGACCTCGATACTTAAAGTTAACAACTTCTCCTACTTGAGAATATTGTGTCCCATTTTATCTCTTTTGGTAGTGAGATACTTTTCATTGTGTGGATTGGGTTTGATCTCGATCGGAACCTGTTCCACGATTTCCAGTCCATAGCCCAACAAGCCCACTCTTTTTTGGGGGTTATTTGAGATCAGGCGGATTTTGCTGATTCCCAAATCTCGTAAAATCTGTGCACCTACTCCATAGTCTCTACCGTCCATCGGCAAGCCCAAAGCAATATTTGCCTGAACAGTATCCATGCCTTGCTCCTGAAGTTTATAGGCTTTCAGTTTATTGATCAAGCCGATCCCCCGGCCCTCCTGGTTCATATAAAGGACCACTCCTTTGCCTGCTTTTTCAACCATTTCCATTGCCGCATGAAGCTGTGGACCACAGTCACATCTGCAACTCCCGAAGATATCCCCTGTCGCACAGGAAGAATGTACTCTTACAAGGATCGGTTCCTTAGGATCCAATTCGCCTTTGATCAAGGCCATGTGGATCTCCTGGGTATTGGTCTGTCTAAAAGCAATGAGATCAAAATCCCCCCAAGTAGTCGGAAGTTCCACTCCGATTTCGCGTTTGATCAGAGATTCGTTTTTGAGTCTGTAAGCAATCAAGTCCTTGATCGAAACCAGCTTTAGTTTGAAGCGTTCGGCTACTTTCACCAAATCAGGAAGTCGGGCCATCGTCCCGTCTTCATTCATGATTTCTACCAAAACCCCTGCAGGTGCCATTCCTGAAAGTCTAGCAAAATCAATTGCCGCTTCGGTATGACCTGCACGGCGGATTACTCCTCCCCGCTTTGCTTTTAGCGGAAAAATATGCCCGGGTTTTCCAAGTTCGCTTGGATGAATCGAGTCGTCTATCAGTGCTTTGATGGTTTTTGCACGGTCTGAAGCTGAAATTCCGGTAGTACAGCCATGGCCGACGAGATCAACTGAAACAGTAAAGGGAGTTTCAAAAGCAGCGGTATTATTCCCAACCATCAATTCCAATCCCAGTTGGTCACAACGATCCTCAATCAGCGGAGCGCAGATCAGTCCACGTCCATGTGTAGCCATGAAATTGACGATCTCTGGAGTAACTTTCTCAGCCGCGCAGATGAAATCGCCTTCATTTTCACGGTCCTCATCATCTACTACAATGATGACTTCACCGTTTTTGATGGCTTCGATGGCATCCTCTATTGAGTCTAGCTGGTAGTTTTCCACTTGGGTTGTATTTGAATTCATAAATCGAAGCGCAATTTAGTCTCTTTCCAACTCTAAACAGGGATTGACCAAAGAAAGTTTGGCCTTAGCCGATGACTATTCCGAGTTCTTTATCGATCTCAAGCTGGACCTTTTTCAGTTCAAAATAAACCTGCTGAAGTTCAAACACCTTATCGGCATCCAAACCCTCATGCTCTGCGGATTTAATTTTTTGCTTGGCTTCATCCATCATTTTATGAACCAGCCTCCTCTTCAATCTCAAAATTGATTTGAAAGCAGTTCCTGCCAAATCATCAGATTCCGTGGTGATAAAAATCTGGTGCCGCTCATGCCAATGATTGGACACTTCATGTCTGGGAGTGATCAGATCAATAACTTCCTGCCTTACCTCTGTATCCCGCTGAGCAACAAAAAAATCGGTATTAGGAATTTCACCTTTTGCAAGACAGTCCCTGTACATGCTAAGAATCTTTTGATAAATCGGGGTATGAAATTCGATTTCCTCAGTCTCTGAAAGTAAATATTGACAGAGGCGCAATTCCTCTTGATCAAACTTTTGCCAGCCGTAATTTAACAAAAGCCTTACAGTCTCTTTCTCCTGAATTCTCAGCGTGTCTTCAACCGAAATCTGAGTCTTGGTGGGGATCAACTCCTCCAGTTTTTCCTCAGCCTCAGCTTCTTCCTTTACTTTCTGAAAATGCTCTTTATTACTCTTGATCAGAGACTTATTAAGCTCTGAGTGAATAATCTCTTCCTCGATCTGTAAAAGTCCTGAGGCTTCTTTGGCATATACGGAACGGACGATAGGATCCGGAATTTTCCCGATGCTTTGGACAATCTCACGGATTACTTCGGCCTTTCGGATAGGATCCTTTGCAAATTCATCCTGATAAAGACCAATCTTAAATCCGATAAAATCACGGCTGTTTTCTTTCAGATAATCCTGAAAAGCCTGCGAGCCGACTTTTCTCGAAAAGCTGTCGGGATCATCTCCGTCAGGAAATACAACTGCTTTGACATTCAGCCCACCTTCAAGCAGCAAATCTATTCCCCGAATTGAGGCCTTGATCCCGGCAGCATCCCCGTCATAAAGGACCGTCACCTGATTGGTGAAACGCTTGATCAGTTTGATCTGTCCTTCTGTAAGCGAAGTGCCTGAAGAGGCCACCACGTTTTCGATTCCGGATAAATGCATCGAAATGACATCCGTATATCCTTCGACCAGGAAACAGTTGTCCAAATCTCTGATGGCTTTTTTGGCCTGAAACATCCCATAGAGCACATCGCTTTTGTGATAGATCGGTGTCTCCGGCGAGTTGATGTACTTCGGTTGGTTTTTGTCCTTGGTGAGAATCCTGGCTCCAAAGCCGATCGCCTTACCGCTGATATTGTGTATCGCAAAAGTGACTCTTCCTCTAAAGCGATCATACAATCTGGTAGGATCTCCTTCTTTTTGAAGAATAAGACCTGCTTTGAGTAAAATATCTTCCTCAAATCCAGCAGTTTTAGCAGCTTTCAAAAAATGATCCCAACCATCCAAAGCATAGCCTAGATCAAATTTTTCGATGATTTGGGGATTGAAACCCCTCTCCTTGAAATAACTCAGACCGATGGATCTTCCTTCCTCGGTCTGAAGATTTTTCACAAAAAAATCCTTGGCAAAATTCAGAGCGATGAACAAACTTTCCCGCTCATTTTGCTGGAGATCCTGTTCGGGAGTGCGGTTTTCGTCTTCTTCTACCTCTATCCCATATTTTCCGGCAAGGTGACGGATGGCTTCCTGAAAACCGACTCCTTCGATATCCATTACAAACTGAATCGGGTCTCCGGCCTTTCCGCAACCGAAGCATTTGTAAATCTGCTTGGCAGGTGAAACCGAAAACGAGGGGGATTTTTCTCCGTGAAAAGGGCAGCAAGCCCACATGTTTTGCCCTTTTTTCTTCAAAGGAACATAGTCACCCACCACCTCGACGATGTCGGCACGCTCTTTTACTTTGTCAGAAGTCAGCTTACTAATGCTCATTAAAATAGGATAGGAAACAAAGTTAAGTGCAGAGTTCAGATTTAAAGGACAATTCCAAAGAACTATTTGTCTTGGGTGAGAGTTCTCCCAGACAAGGCTAGAATGCGGTTTCATAAAGCCACATTCTTAACCTAACTTGCCCAAAATTTAGAATTACCCATGCAATTGACCGCAGAATCAATCAAAAAATCACTTTCAAGAGTTCAGGATCCAGACCTAAAGAAGGATCTGGTCACCTTGGGAATGATTCAAGGAGTTCATATTGAAGGAAAAAAAGTGAGTTTCAAGGTCGTATTGACCACTCCCGCTTGTCCTTTGAAGGAAGTAATCAAAAACAACTGCATCGAGGTCTTGGAACAAGATCATGGAAAGGACTGGGTTTGGGATATTTTTATGACTTCTCAAGTGACAACTATCCGGGATGCAGGGCCGATTCTACCGGAAGTGAAAAACATCATTGCAATTGCATCCGGCAAAGGCGGAGTGGGAAAATCCACAACAGCGGTCAACTTGGCTGTAGCTTTGGCTCAACTCGGAGCAAAAGTCGGATTGATAGATGCGGATATTTCCGGCCCATCAGTTCCTACCATGTTCAATGTCGAGGGTGAACAACCATCGGTAAAGAAAGTCGGTGAAAAAAACATCATCATTCCGATCACTCAATATGGGGTAAAACTGATGTCCATTGGGTTTTTGACCCCTACAGACCATGCCGTGGTTTGGCGAGGCCCGATGGCAAGTTCTGCTTTAAGACAATTTATTTCGGATGTGGAGTGGGGAGAATTGGATTATCTGTTGATTGATTTGCCGCCGGGTACTTCAGATATCCACCTGACGATGGTTCAGACTGTTCCCGTCACTGGTGCTGTGATTGTCACCACCCCTCAAAAGATCGCTTTGGCTGATGCAAACAAGGGTTTGTCCATGTTTAGGCAGCCTCAAATTAACGTGCCTATCTTAGGTGTTGTTGAAAATATGGCTTATTTTACACCCGAGGAGTTGCCTGAAAATAAATATTACATTTTTGGGAAAGAGGGTGGAAAAAAATTAGCCGAAAAATACGATGTCCCGTTTCTTGGAGAAATTCCAATTGTACAAAGTATCCGGGAAAGTGGCGATACAGGCTACCCGGCAGTATTGAAAGAAGGATTGACTAAAGATGCCTATATGGATTTGGCAGAATCTGTAGCCCGACAGATCGCAATCCGAAATGCCTCAATCGAAAAAACATCAGTTGTAGAAGTAAAAGCATAAGTAATAATGGAACCTGGACTAAGAGAAAAAATTGAATTCGCTTTGGATACCATCAGACCCTACCTGGAAGCTGATGGGGGAAATGTGCGGATAGTGGAATTGACAGAGGATTTGGTTTTGAAAATCGAAATGATGGGCAACTGCGGCTCTTGTCCCATGTCAACCATGACTTTGAAAGCAGGAGTTGAAGAGGCCATCAAGCGTGCAATTCCTGAAATCATTCGGGTGGAAGCCGTAAATCTTACCATTGCCTGATTATTTCCACTGAATGAAAAAAGGTTTCCGGATTTTTAGCACAATCCTGCTTTTAAAAGGACTATTACTACTAGCGGCTAGTACTTACGGTCAAAAAATCACCTTTCTGGATCCGTCCCAATCCCTGGGATCTACCGCTCCCCATTCCCACACAGACAAATGTGCCCATACCCTGATCCAATCCAAGATCGAAAAAGAGATGGGTTATTTTGGAACGAAAGGATTTTTTGAGGATTGGCTTGACCAAAAAATTGTTTCCAGGAGATCCACACCTCAAATAGCCAGAATCCAGGAAGATCGGAGACTGATACCCGTCGTGGTTCACGTCATTCATACCGGTTCAGCAGAAGGAACTGGCACAAACATTCCCCAATCACAGATCATCGAGCAAATCCGGATCCTCAATGAGGATTTCAGAAGACTCAACGCCGATGCCAACCGAACTCCGGCTGAATTCCTTCCTGTAGCTGCCGATGCCAATATCGAATTTGTCCTTGCCAAGCAGGATCCAAATGGCCTTCCTACCAATGGAATTGTCCGCCTGCAAGGCACCAAATCCACCTATGATCCGAATACTGATGCCGTCCTGATCGGTCAGCTAAGCCAATGGAATCCGGAGGAATACATGAATATTTGGGTGGTTCCTTTGGTTCAGCCCTATATCGGTTATTCATCTTTTCCGATATCTGACCTTCCGGGCCTGAATTTTTCTCCTACACCGGCGATTATGGACGGAGTAACAATCGATTACCGCTATTTTGGAGTGGGGGGAAGTGCAGCTTCCGGTTCATTGGGAAGAACAGCCACGCATGAAGTGGGACACTTTTTCGGACTACGTCATATCTGGGGAGATGGAGGATGCGGTGTGGATGATTTTGTCACAGATACTCCGGATCAGGATTCCTCAAACTCGGTATGTAATTCCAATCCGAGTAAATTTTCCTGCGGAAACAACAACATGATCCAAAACTACATGGATTATACTCCGGATGCCTGCATGAATTTATTCACCAAAGGTCAGGTAGAACGGTATAATGTGGTACTGGAAAACAGCCCCCGACGGATTACACTTGTTAACAACCGCGCCACCCAAGATCCTGTTTTGGTAAGCAGAGATTTGGCTCTAATCAGGATCACCCAACCTGTAGATGCCATCTGTGATCTCAATATCATACCACAAGTAGAAGTACAAAATGCCGGATCGGGACTCATTTCATCTGCCCGGTTGGATTTTAGAAGAAACGGAGTAGTCATCGAAAGCAAGACATTTTCCCTAAACTTGACCACTGGGGCAACAGCTAACTTGACTTTCAACCCCTATCTGTTACAACCCGGAAACAATCAAATCCAATTTGAGATCACACAAGTCAATGGGCAAGCTGATGAAAATGCAGCCAACAATGTAAAAACCTCCAATCCTGTTTTGCAGGGAGAAATCAATCTCCCTTACAATTACAATATTTCTACTTTTCCAGGTGATTGGGTCATTTCCAATCCTGATCAGTCAAAAACTTGGGAGAAAAGTACCCTTTCCCTCGATGGACAAAGTCAGGATGCAGTTTATATCCGTCATTTTGATTATGAAGCTCCCGGACAATACGACTTTTTCATTTCCCCTATCATTGATTTGTCAAAATATCCAAATGCCCAATTGGTTTTTGAGGTAGCACATGCCACATACAATCAGGCAGGTTATCAGGATGAATTATTGATTTCTGTATCCGAAGACTGCGCCTCAGAATTTGACCTTATAGATGTCAACTATCAGAAATCTGGAGTAAAGCTGGAAACCTCACCCACAACTTTGGATGAGTTTATCCCAACTTCTAATGCGCAATTCAGAACTGAGGTCTTTAATCTGAAAGAATTTCTTTCCTTGGGTAAAGTTCGCTTGGCAATCATTTCCAAAAATTCTTACGGTAATAACATTTACCTGAAAAATATCCGCATTCTTCCCAATGAGGAATTCAACTACTCGCTCAAAATCGAAGAAATTGTAAATCCCTACCCAATCGGTACAGGAAAGCATGTAAATGAAATTTTTCGAGTCACCAACACAGGTAACCTACCGGTTTCTAAATTCCTGTTTACCCGAACTACCAATTCCTCAACTCCTGAAACTTACATTGTTTCAGAGTTAAACGTTACCCCTGAAGGCCATGTAGATCTGGATATTGCCAAGTCCACAAGTGAGGGAAAAAACCGTCTTCAGTTTTCGGTATCAGAACCTAATTTCGACCAAAATCAACAGGTTCCATTAACTTTCAGTCGGTTCCATTTGGAAAATACGGATTCCATTGCTGCTCCCTGGCGACAAAAATTCGACAACAGTACCAACCTCAATCCCTGGTTGACCATCAATCCTGAAAATGATCAGGCTTCCTGGACAGTCCTTCCAGTAAGCAACGGCACCGAACCCAACAATGCGGCCAGGCTGGAAAATGGAAGTTCAGGCAACAGTTATTGGTTGGGTACTCCGGTTTTTGATCTATCCAAAACCAGTCAGGCTAGTATCTTCTTTGACCTGGCAGTCGGCCAGATAGATGCGGATACACGCTTGTCACTTTTGGCAAGCAAGGACGGGGGATTAAGCTATACCCTTGCTTGGACTGCAGCTGGAACAGAACTTTCAACCGTATCAGTTGGAAATGCAAATCCCAATTCACCAGGAGATTTTGCAAGAAAGTTTGTGAACCTAAGTGAATTGGCAGGTACTGGCAATACCTCAGTCAGATTGGCTTTTGTATTGGAAATATCCGGAAACAGCAATTCTCCGGTTTACCTGGATAATCTGGAACTGTTTCTGAATGCCAATCCAGAGCCAGTAATACCTTCGGAAGTTTCCAGCATTCTGTTTCCAAATCCGGCCAGGGAATTTTTCAGCTTGGCATTCAACCTTCCGGTACGGGAAGATGTCACCATTCAGATTATTTCAGCCACAGGATCCATTGTGCATGAAGTAGTCTATCCGGGCACTCTCAACCAGACCTACTCGTTTAGCACTGAATTGTTCAGAACAGGCCTGTATGTGATTAGGATCAACAGCAATTCCCTTCAGGAAACGAAGAGATTGATTATTAATTGATCTTAAATAAGCCGAAGTTGAAAGCTTCGGCTTATTTTTTGCCAGTTACTTTGGGTTGTTTTCAACAATTTTGCACCTTAAGCGATCAAAAATCCAACTATCTTAGTCTGACACAAATTTCCCGATGATTCCCCTCAATTATTCGCTCAAAAAAATCCTGATAAACCTGCTGATCATTACCGCCATCGCAGTTTTTTTTGGATTTCTTTTTTTGAAAGTTTACTTACCTCTCTATACCAATCACGGAGAAACAGTCTCTGTTCCGGACCTTTCAGGTTACGAATACCAGGAGGCAAGTGAACTGTTGGACAATTCAGGACTCCAATATGAAGTATCACTGGATTCTGGCTTTAGCACCGAATTGCCTGCCTTGGCAATCCTAAAGCAGATTCCAGAAGCAAACTCCCAGGTAAAAAGTGGGCGAAAAATATACCTGACGCTCAATGCCAGAAATGCACCTTTGATCAAAATGCCAAATCTGGTTAACATGCCACTGAAAAATGTCCAGGAAATTCTTTCAAATATTGGTCTGGAGCGTGGGGATATCGTGTATGTCCCAGATATCGGTATCAACGTGGTCCTTGAACAGCGATACAGAGGAGTCACCGTCAAGGAAGGTTTTGAAATACCCAAAGGTGCCCAGATTGATTTGGTCGTTGGAGATGGTATGGGAAACCAGATTCTCCTCGTACCTGACCTTACGGGAATGGAGGAGGAAGATGGGGAATTTCTCGTTTTGGGTTCGGGTCTCAGAGTAGGCAAAAAGAATTATTCTTTGACAGATTCAGTCTCTCCCGGAAAAATTTTCCTGCAAGCCCCGCCGGCTGGATCTGAAGTCAAAACCGGAGATTTAATCGATATTTGGATATCCAAAAACTAAGGGATTGAAAAAAATTCAAACATCCTGGCAACTTTTTTTCTGCTTTGCTTTCCTTATCTCGCAGAGCCAGCAAGGATTTGCCCAGTTTGTAGAAATCGCTCCAATCCACCAACAAAAGTATTCTGCAAAAACAGCAGCCGGGCTTTCTTCGAGAATTCAAAACTTCAACACATTACCCTTTTGGGACGATTTTTCGACAGGGCTTGATACCCTTAAATGGACTGCTGAAGGTGCATCCTACACGGAGACAATCGGACAAAATCCACCTTCTCTGGGAGCAATATTGTTCAATGGAGTGGATCAAAACGGAAGACCTTATTCCCTACAGATCCGTGACCAGGGCGAAAGCGACTTTCTGGCTTCCAAACCATTTGATCTGAGTACACTTTCAACTGCTCAGAAGGAAAGTCTGTATTTGAGCTTTTTTTGGCAGGCAGGAGGAAAGGCCGAAGCCCCGGACGACCGTGACCAACTCACACTTCAGATTTTGAATCCTGAGGGAAATTGGGTTACAGTTTGGTTTCGACGCGGAGGTGAAGGACTTGACAGGACTGCCTTTACTCAGGAAATCCTGAAAATCAGACCCGAATGGCAGCATTCTGACTTCCAATTCAGGTTTTACTCCAACGGGCGCCAAATTGGACCCTTTGACAGTTGGTTGGTGGATTATGTCTATCTGAATTTCAATAGAACGGAAAACGAGGTGAGCTATCGGGACAGAGCTTTGACACAACGCAATCAGGTAACAATCGGAGATTTTACAGCCTATCCTTTGGAATTGCTCCAAGCTGATCAAACCGGACTTTGGAGTCAAGTTGGAAATGAATTTTTGAATCTTGAAGACCGCTTTCGGGCAATGGAATATTCCATCCAATTAGAGGACAGCCTGGGCAACCAAATCTTGCCTATCAACGAGGATACTCCTTTCAATCCTGTACCCAATTCACTGGAAAGGAGATCATTTTTGAGCCGTGAGTTCGATGAAATCCCTGTGCCGGTTTCAGAATCAGATTTGGTCTTTAGTACCTCCCTTACTTCGGGGGATGAGTTTCTCTATGAAATTCAAAACGGCGACACCATCCGATACCAATCGGTGGATTATCGGCTTAACGACACGGTAAAGACTGTTTTTCCAATCCGTGATTTTTTTGCCTATGACAACGGATCCGCTGATTATTCGGCGGGGATCAATCAGCGGGCAGGTCAGTTAGCTGTCCTGTTCGACACACCCGAACCAGTCTACCTCAAAGGAATTTCGATCAATTTCACCAATGCTATTCAGGCAAATCAAGCCCTGGACATCGTAGTATGGGATGAAATTGACAAAAGCCCCATCCTGGTCAAAGAATCTTTGATTCCTGCCAAAATACCCGGCCAGGACTTTATTTATTATTCACTGGATACCAACCTGCTTGTAACAGGACAATTTCATATCGGATTCACCCAATATACCAATGACTTTATCCATGTGGGCTTGGACAAAGTCAATGACCAAGGTGACAAGATTTATTACAATGTGGGAAGTGGCTGGGTTCAGAATGAAGAAGTGAAAGGCTCCCTGATGATCCGGCCCCATGTATCTCTTTCCCCTCCCTTTGAAGAGAGTCAAATTCCTGAATCTGGTTTTAGAATTTATCCAAACCCGGTAGTTGACAGGTTATTTGTGGAAGGGGAATTTGCAGAAATTACCATTTTTGATTCCTTCGGAAGGCAGATTTTGTTACAGAGGGAGCGAAACGATGAAGGGGAAATTGTTAATTTTGAAGGACAAAGACCGGGGATTTATGTGATCAACCTAAATTCCAAATCCGGTTCAAAATCATTCCGAATTTTAGTAACCAAATAATATGGAAGATATAACTGTTTCAGAACTGAAGGATCGCTTGGACAAAGGTGAAAAGTTTCACTTTCTTGATGTGCGGGAGGAATGGGAATATGAAGAGGATAACCTTGGCGCAGAAAACATCCCTTTGGGCGAACTGCCACACCGACTAGGGGAATTGGAGCAATTCAAAGACGAAGAAATCCTAGTCCATTGCAGATCCGGTGCGCGCAGTGGAAATGCCAAAAAATTCATGGAAAGCAAAGGATTCAACCAGGTCCGAAATGTCCTGGGAGGAATTTTAGCTTACAGAGCACTATAAGAACGAGCCGGAAATTTCCGGCTCGTTTTTTTTTAGGAGAAAATAAAAGGCTTGGGAGAAAAGCAAAGCACGAAAATCAGGATTGCTAACCAGCCGATGATTTTTCTGTTTCGGTCCATTTCTCTTACTCCGGAAACCTCTGGGTGTCGAAGCCCCATCACCCTTCCCAAAAGAAATGCAAAGAAAAGCCAGCCCTGATATCCATCCCATTCCGGTTTAAAGAAGGCCAAAGCATATTGTCCAGCGGCAATGGAAAGTGCAATAGTAAGTTTGGATTGCAGGGAAAAATCTGTTCTGGAATAGCAGATATACAAAAATCCGACATAGAGTGGAATACTGATCATCAGTTCCTCCAAAGGCATTCCCGGTCTAATGGTCCCCAATCCGGCATAGGCTAAGAAAATCGTAAAAACCGAGATTGAAATTTGCCTGTGATGCTTGGGAAACAGACCAAACACCACATGACCGCCGTCAAGTTGTCCGATAGGCAACAAATTGAGCGCGGAGAAAAAGAGGGCCAAATATCCGGCGAAAAGAAAAGGATAATGGATCACTTCAGACATGACCGGAAGTCGGTCCGGATCTGCCAAAAGCTCCCCCATTCCCCAAAAAAGAAGGTTTTTTCCCAATTCAAAATCCAGTACATCCTCTCCATTCCCTTCAAATTCCGGATCGGCATATTCCGGATGTATCGTGTAAATATATTCTGCTGGAGGCAAGGTGGTAAACCCATACACCAGCACCCCAAAAGCGACCACAAACCCGGCAATCGGACCCGCAACCCCTATATCGAAGAACTTCCTACGGCTGTTGACAAGTCCTTTCATCCGGATGATCGCCCCGAAGGTTCCAATCGATGGCCACCCAATAAATCCCAACCAGGCCGGAATAAAATAGGGCATGCTGCATTTCACTTTGTGATAAATCGAAGTAAAAAAATGCCCCAGTTCATGAACCAGCAGGATTCCGACAAATGGAATGGAAAATGCCATGGATTTAAGAAAATATTCCCAGGTCATGAATGATTCCCCACTTGCGATCACAGATTTACCGTAAACCCACTCCCCTCCTGCCAATGTGGTGGTGATAACGGTAAGAATGAAAAGGGATCCGTGGATGAAGTATTCTTTTGGTTTATACATGTCCGAAAAAATCAAAAATCACATTCGGACCAGTCACCTGAATCGCCTTGATTCCAAGGGAAACTGCACCCAAAACATTTGCCTCCAAATCATCGAAAAAAATCACCCGGTCAGCACTCGTGCCCAGCTCGAACAGCATCCTCTCGTAGATTTCAGCCGATGGCTTGGCCAAACCCATCTCGTGACTGTAGAAGATTCGGTCAAAAAGCGGTTCAAATCCTTCCATCCCATGATCCATTCGAAGCATTTCGTAAACTGCATCAATATGAATCTCATTGGTATTGCTCAACACAGCCAGCTGGTAATTTCCTTTGAGTTTTGAGACGAGTTCTATTCTTTCGTTAGGAATTTTTCCAAGGATACTGTTCCAAAGTTCATCTACTTTGCTATCCTCCCAAGACTGGCCAAAATAGGCTCGAATTTCATTTCTAAAGGTCTGGGAATCTATTTCTCCTTTTTCATAAGCTTTATGAAAATCAGTGACATAGAAGGAATCCACTTTGGAATGGTAGGCTGGAGGCACCTCTGATTTGATAAGATTAAATGCCCTATTGTAATCTAAATCGATAATCACATTGCCCAAATCAAAGATCAAAAAGTCAGCATCAGGGGCATTTTTCATTCGCAATACGAGTTGTGTATATGAACTCAAATATGTAACATTGCACTCCCAAAACCAAGGTTTAAAGGCATTAGAGCGAATAAATCCTAGTTATGATCCGGGCCTATAGCTCATTCGGTTAGAGCAACTGACTCATAATCAGTAGGTGCTTGGTTCGATTCCAAGTGGGCCCACCAAGCCATCTGAGAAATCAGATGGCATTTTTATTTTTAGGGATGAAAATGTTTTTCGGTTGCATCCTCCATTCAATTTGCTGCTCATCACTTTCGCAGGCAAGAATGCTCGAAATCCATATCAAGAAACTGAAATCAAAAACCTATATCCAAAACAGGATCAAGTTTCCGGAGATAAGTCAGAAATTATTATCATTATAACCACTCCTAAAATCTATTAACAAACTTTCGCGATAGTTTCAAATAGAGCATTCCTTGACTTCATATCTAGTCAGGTCACTCACACAAAATCCAATATATGATTGGCCTTTATTGGAACGCATTAAAACTTATACTTTACAACCAAGATCAATTCGTCCAATTTCCCTCTGACCTCATCTGAAAGTGAAAGGCTAAACGGAGTATCTAAAACAAAGCCTGTTTCTAATCCTGTCCATAGTTTCAATTCTTCCGCTCTTTTTAGGTTTGTGGTAACTCGGTCTATATTCCGATCGATATCAATGGTAAACTCATCAGGGCTACCCCCTTTTAACTTAGCCACAAACATGACACTTTCTATCTTCGCAGTTTCTAACACTTCCGGATAGATAGGTCGAACCATGTAGGGCAATCTTGATGTATCAAGCGTTAACGCTATAGAACCTTTCTTTTTCAGCAGGTTCCATTCGTTCGGTAAATCATGCTTCAAATTCAGCGCTGTAGCCAAACCGGACTCACCCAAACTCTGCTTGATTTTTTTGAGCTGTTCTTTTAGGACTCCATTTGCATCAGCTTTCAAGTCTTTACCGCCTTCCCTTGAGGTATATTTCACGTGAATTATTACATCTGAAATGGTGTCGTAGTCAAACTGTCTTATTTCTCTTGGAAGCTCAAGTTCCCATGTACTAATCGCTCCCGCGCCTTCAAACGGAAGATACCTTTCATCCCGGAAATTAAGTTCAAAAATGCCACTGTCGTTTTGCGCATTGCTTGTAGCAATAGATTGACCATTCCCAAATTCTTTCAAACTTCCTTCAGCCAAATCATTTTTTGTACGGCATTGGCTTTTTGTCAATCTTAAATTAGCACTTACCGAGGTATATGGCCCTGCAATACAAGGCAGGCTTATACTGACAGATTTTAGCCGCCTGAAATATTGGCCTGCAAAATCCATGTCATACAATGCTTCAGGAATTTCAAATGCACAGGCGCCTGTTGACCGAAGTTGTATGATAGCAAGGGGATCAAGCAGGAAGAGTGAAACATGTTTTACTATCTCGTACTCCCGTTTGTTTTCTTCAAGGTAGGCATTCTCCAATCTTCTTAAATCGAATTGTAGTTTTTCGCCGCTTAGCAAGCCTTTTTTCAAGTTGTCCCAATAGCCGAATTTTACGTATCCAGCTTCAAGTGCATCGTTTGGCAGTTCTAAATTGAAACATCGCTCTGCCTGTTTTGCAAGGTCGTAAGCCATTTGGTACGTTTGGAAATAGAGGGTAGATACCTGACCCGCCATCCAGTCGTACAACTGACGGTTAGTAAACTTGCTACGCATGAATTCATCCGTTTCTGCGGATTGCTCCATTTGCAGTTTGTGATTGGAACGTTCGCGCTCCGCTATTGCCAAACGAATTTCGGCAGCGAGGATTTGGTGGTTGATTTGTTCTAGTTCCTTTGTTGCTAGGTCCTTTTGATAAAGCCTCTCCTCCTTTTTTCTTTCACGCTGACCCATAAATGCTGTTAAACCAGAAGCAGTATTGGCCAGATTAATGGTTGTTTCAATTACTCTTGCAACTCCTTTTGAAATTTCTCCTGCCTTTGTTGTCACTCCGACCGTAGTTGGTGAGCCCAATTTTGCTTCGTAACTGTTAAGTAATGCTGCTATACCCTCAATTCCTGCCACCATAGGCCAAAGTCCGCTGGCAGTTGTAGATGATGCAATACTCAACTTCTCCCACACATTATAATCTTTCAAATTTTGGTAATAGTCAACACGCACTTCGATTATTTTTTTCGACTTTTCTAAACCCCGAACCTGTTCCTTCGCCTCCTCCACCTGCTTTTCCCTTATCTGCAGCAACGCACTCAGCAAATGCTGCTCATGACCCGAGCGTAACAGCGACAATGCCTCCGCATCTCTTTTTTCCAAAGCTGATAGCAAAGACGCTCCCAATCCTTTTACCTCATTTACCAATTCATAGGCTTTTTGTAGCGTGAAGGCAAAGCGGTAGTGCGGCAACCTTCCGTTAACATCGTTCAGAAGACTGTTTAAGTCCAAGCCTGCAGCCGCTGCCCGAACGAGTAACGCCGGATCAATCGGTGGCTCGAACAAAGGCAACGAACGAGCAATGCCCTCAATATTGAGGCTATGACGGATTTTGAAAAGTCGGTCGGCCACTGTTTCCCAATACTTGAGCAGATATTCATTACGAGGCACTCCGAAATAAAACATGGCGCCTAGGGCACTCGTTGTTCCTACAGCATTTGTACCCTCCGGCATGTCGGAAATATAGGTTTCCAAATCCGCCAGGGGATAAAAGGAAATGCCCGGATTGTCCTTCAATCCATCAAAAGTCTCGTCCTGTCGTTTAACCAGGGATGGGACTTTTTGCGGCGGATTACCCAGTATGTTGGAAGCCAGAATGTACAGATTGGTGGCTTCATTGATGCTTTCAATGGTGTCCCGCCGGAACAACTGGTCCCCCCAGGCAATGAGGTTGTCTATGTACTTCATTACCGTGAACTTCATGTACGCTGTGACGCGCATCCGGGCCACGATATGCGGCTGGAAAGGGTTTGCAGCCCATTTTTCTATTTGAGCGGCCAGATCAGCCTCGTTTCTCAAAAAATCCTCCTCGGTAGTGAAGCCTTTTTTAGCCTCTTCAAAAAAGGGATTGAATTGCCAGAAGCGTTCCTTGTCACCTGTATCGCCTGTCGTAGGATCGAATATGTAATGGAACCACTTGCGGGCTTCTTCAAAACGCTGGTCTGTACTTAGCCGGCAGGCGATATGGATAGGCAGGTGAAAAAACACCTCCCAGTTGTATTGGGAATAGGGACTTCCGTAGGTAAAATCAACGATACCTTTGGGGTGATCCCGGACAGCAGCAGTGGGTTCATATTCTTGAAAATCTACGAGGTCGCTGCCCTCTTGTACACTCCGGCGCAACACGGCCGGAACGCCTGATTTGTTCAGGGTACGGATGAAATTTTTGACATGAGGATGGTAATACGCACTGACCTCAAAATAACGCCCAATTCGCCGGGAAGGGTCAGCAGAGGGTACATAGGGCACATCGAAACCAGTGGCCAGGTCATGGGGAAGGGTTTCTACCATTTGATTCTCTGCTGTACATCGGGTGATTATTAGGGCAGCATCCAATCCATCAAAAGAAGACTCCAGAATTGGGCTGTTCCCGCCAGAAGGATAGTCTACTTCACTTCTTCTCCGCATCGAATTACCCCTTTGGTTAAAAACCTGACCCCAGATATGTCCAATGCTTTTTTCGACCGTATATACATCCGGTAAATCCGAGTAAAGGTTTTCCCTCAAATGTTTTTTGAAATAGGTTGTCTTGATAATAAAACTGCTTTTCTGGTCCTGAAAAAAAAACAATCTGGCAAGCGGTTGAGGTGCTCCAGCTTCAACGGAAAGCCGGAAAGGAGAATTAGCTGTATTATTAAATACTTTTTGGTATTCTCCCAAGGAGATTCTGCCATCAGGGGATACCGTTTCATACCGCAATTTCAAATCGGCGGACGAGCCGCTAATGAGTTCATTTTCAAAAACAGTATTGGCTGGCAAAGGCAAAGAAAAACCGGTGGGCAATTGATCAGGTATCACTGATGGTTCACTGGAAGTGTTTTCGAACATAAACGAAGTCTGACAATAGGATAAACCTGTTCCCATCACGAATAAATGAGCCTCCACATCTTCCCTGATCTTGACTGGTTTTAAATTTACAAGCAACCTGTCTTTTGCCATATAGGGACGCACAAACAACCCTTTGCGCAACTCACTTAGTCTGGTTTTGTTGCTGGTGCTTTCGGTATGAACAAAGCTTTTGGAAAGTTTCTTCCCAGTCCAGGCATTATTGCGAAACTCACTCCACGCGATTTGGATTTTCCAGTAATAACTTGTTTTGGGGAGTATTACTGCAGGATTAATTGGGGAAGACTCCTCGGCCTCCTGGGTAAAAAATAACCAGAACAAGCAAAGCCTCCGGTTGAAAATCACAGGCACCAAATGGTCACTGTCTATATCCCCTTCCATTTTTAACCAGGATGTCCACTCTCCTTTTTCGAGGCTGCGGTGGAAATACTGATGGGGTTGTGTGTAGGTACGACCGAAAACGTGCAGGATATCAATGGCAGACTGATCGCCTTCTTCGGGTTCCTGCTGATGGGTGCTGCCGACGATTTCAAGTCGGGCAACCTCGTCCAGTTTTTCCAGGTACCCACGGAAAGCATCTTCTACCGTATTAGGAGTCAGCTCGTTTTGTAGAAGTGCATCAGTTGCGTCCTTGAAAAATGGGGTCTGATCGTCCCTCAATTCCGGCTCTATCCAGTTTTCGGGATAGAGGAATATTTTGCGGTTGGCTTCCCATACCCGGTAGATTTTTCGCCAGGTTTTCCATTCTTCCGTCTGCTCGGGTTGAAGATGAACGTGCAAACCTGTCTCCTCGCTACGCTCCAGGTTCATCAAAACCCGGTCTACAAACAATTGCACGCTACAAGTCGCCTGTTTCAGGCGGGAAGTCATGGAGACAGGTTTCATTTCCACGTCGATCAGCAGGTATGCGTAGAGTTCTTCTGAACTTTTCCATGGCCCGGTATGATGAACAGCATAATCTACTAAAGCAGCCCTCTGTTGCTCCCGAAGAACATCCCTTAAGGGTTTTGCGATGTTGCGCCATTGCACATCATCGTATTTCGACTTAACAGCCTGTTTGATGGCAGTTGCGGTTTGGGAATTTATATCGGGCAGCACGACTTTTTTCATGAGGTCCCCACTAATGCCTGTGGTGTGCAGTGCATTCAATGCCTTTTTGATGCGCAAAATCAGGTCGCCGTTGCGGAAATCAGTGGGGAAGTCCACTTTTAATATACCTCCACTATCCACAATGTCAGCCGAACCTACCAATGAGGTAATGGAAACTTTGTCCCACCCGGTTACCTGTGCCAGCTTTTCAAGCCATCCCTCTTTGCTTGCTTCTGTGACCAAAGCGTTTTGGAGTATGTCGAAAAGATGGGAAGTACCAAAGCCCAGCAGGTCACGGGCTCGGATTAGGTTCACCAACCCTTCGAAGCCCTCCCAATGGGCATTCACTTGTATCGTTATAGGCAGGGCATCGAAATCCAGACATCCGATAAGTGTTTGATTTTCAAATATTTGTTTCAGCTCTTCGTTGGAAATTTTCAATCGTTTCACCAACATGGCCGCTTTGGCAAACTTGCGGTAGTCGGCTGTTTTGGTGGTTTCTACTGTGTCCGGGTTGATAAAGTCCTGCACCATAGCCACAGCAGGGTTTGATGAGCTTTTGAGGTGTTTTATGAGCAACAGGTCGGCCGCTGCTGCCGACAACCCAAATGCTCCGGAAAACTTCCCTGCAAGCATATTTTCATTGCGCTCCGGCATAGCCCCGACCTCATTTAGGAATAGCTGTAAGGCTACATCGGAGGGTGCAATTCCTGAAGGTTTCACAACCATGTCCCGTAACAGATAATCCAATTCTGCCAATGAAAATCCCGAATCCTGGATAAAATCGGTTTTCCAAAGGAAAGCGTAGGTCTCAACCGGATTTTCAAACGGGTTGATTCCAAACAGGTCAATTTGCTGCAGCAATTCGGAGATACTTAGTCCCGTCCATTGTGCCATAGTAGCGTGGCGATAAAATGAAGAAAGGTTTTGAAGGTTCAGGTCGCTGTTGGCGGCCACCCTGCTGCTACTCCTCAGCAAGCGGTAGTCCTCCTCGCTGATCCGCAGCGCCGCTTGAATAGATGCCGAGTGGCTGTCCATGATGCCCGATAAAGCGACTGGGTCGGCTTTCAGTGCATCGTTCAGCGGGTTGAGGACAGCTTTGTTGCGGAATATTTTTTCATACAAAGCAGGGACAGCCGACGACGGGGTTTTGCTAAAATCCGTGTACCCGACGGAAGGAAGGTTATTCCACATGGCCAATACTTCTTCCACCAGACAGTTGAATCGGCGGCGCAACTGCTCTATCTGGGATAGCTTGCGCACCTGGTCAGCAGTCAGAAATCTGGCTTCGGGCTGAGGAGTACCGTCAGGGTTCAGCCCTCGTATTCCCATTGATTTGAGCGCCTGGTCCAACTCGTAATAGGTCCAGTGTAAACGACGGGAAAGCCTCAAAAAACGGTGCCACCTCACCAAATCGTCTTCATCCAGCCCCTCTAATTTGAGCTGTTTCAGATCGCAGGTATCAGGTCTATCAGTATCTTTTGAAGCGATGGTGATTTTGGGATTACCCTTCGTGCTGCCGGGATTAATAAATTCACAGCCTAGCAGAGTTATCAATTCTATATATGAAACTCCTGCCTGCTGAAGAAAAACATCTACCCGATCAGAAAGAAAGCTGATCCAATTCTCTGGAGTATCCAGAGGGCTGCCCCCGTCAGGGTCCAGAATGGGACGAAAACCAAAGGCTTTATTGATGCCATAAAAGTTCCACACACCATTGTCTGACGTACCGTCTCCAGTAGTTTGGGCAGTGACTATGTCACGTTCCTGTACCGACATACCGATAAATTCTATTGCTACATGCGGGTCGGCAAAGGCAGCTAGCTCTTTTCCTGGAAAAAAGCAGGTCATCAACTGGTGGCGCGACTGTTGAAGGTGCGACAAATACACCCGGCTTTCTTCGAGAGGAAAATTGAATGACAGCCTGGTTGGATAGATGGCAGTTTTCAGGACATCGTAAGCCGCATCATTGCTGTACTCCGGATTAGCTGCAAGCTCTGCAGCGCTGAGTGTGGTCTGCCGGGCGGTCGAGTCAGGCAACGGAGACACGAAGTCTTCCAGCAATTCTATCACTAGGTCAATATAAGGCAGGGGCGTGTTGGTGTTTTCGCAATTGAGCAATAAACCAGGCAAGTCTGGGCGGCGGCGTACCAGTTCATCATAAGCCTCTTCGGAGCGGGAGCTGAGGAAGTGTAGGAGGTCGGTCAGGTAAGCGGCAAGGCTAAAGAGCGACATGCAATGTTCACACTCACAAGCGTCCAGGCTTCCAAATAGACTTCGGAGGGTGGCATTGGAGCTGTTGGCGATATACGAACCAATGGTGGCGGTGGTGGCTAAGTTCAGATTGGGGTGTCCGGCTGCCCAGATTGCAGTAACCAAAGAAGCTTTACTTTCTGCCTGGTGATGCGCCTGAAGAGCTTCCTCCTCTGTGTCAAAGGCTCCTCCAAGCCTTGAGATGAATTGGCGGCTTGGTATAGCCGCTACTGCGCTTGCGGAGTCCAATCCTGCCTTCCGCAAGGCTTGCATTGCCTTGGTATTGGGAGTAAAACCCATCATGCGTCGTGCACTGCGTAGTTCTTTCAAAAGCGATTGAGGGCTGCTAATCCCGGTCAGATTCAAGCCAGTGCCTTCAGCCAATGCTTCGATAGCCGCTTTTTTGAATTCAAAATTGGGGTTTTGGGTGAAAAACATCTGCAAATCTGCCTTTGAAGCACCAAAACCATCGGTAGCAGCGATTTTCGACAGCCGTCCAAAAAAGGCATGGGTTGGAAAAGCCGTCTCTGACGTTTTGGCCAGAATAGCTGCATATTGTGCTATTCGCTCTGTTTCGTTGCGACCCTTGATGAAGGTAGGAACTGCGGATCCCCCGGTCGAAGCAGCCTGGATGAAGGCTTTCCAATCCTCATTATCCTTACCTGCCAGTGCTGCAACCGCATGGATATTTTCTATTGGGGTTTCCTGCAACAAGGCACCCACCATACGTGGCTGAAAACCCACAAAGGCTGTGAGTTGCATGGCTTTTCGTAAACGGGTGACCTTGTTATTGCTATTATTGTTGTTGCCAATAGCTGTGGCCAATTTTTCCCAATAGGCTTCATCGCTGCCCGTGTGCTCTGACAACAGGGCCATCATTTTATTCTTGTCACCCGTATTGGCGCCGGCAATTGTGAGGATTTCCCCCAGGGAGGCATCCATCCCTTCGGGCTTTTCGCTCAGGGATTTGCTGCCCAGCAATTCATTCCAACTCTTCATCAGGACGCCAACGGGTACAGCATCGGAGATTTGGTTCGTCTTCATTGCCTGTTGGAGCGCTTGTACGATGTCGCCGTTTGGTAGAGCTGAGAGTGCTTGAATGGATCCCGGTAAGCCTTGCTTCAGCAATCCGTAAAGTGCCTCGGCGGGCATTTTATTCGCACCGTTTGTGGTTTCTACTTCCAGTTGATGGGCTTTCATCCAACGCCAGGCTTCACTGGGATCTTCACCGGTTTGAGAAGCTACAAAGCGGGCGTCATCTGCTGTGATTGGCTGGTTTGTGCCGCCCTGCCGCCATTCAGCCACATATTTTTTCAATCCAGCCTCCCGCGTTTTGAAAACCGGCTTCCCGGTATAAAACTCATCGTTAAGGATGAGGTCTAATTTGATGTTGCCGGCCCGTACCGAAAAAGGACCTTCTTTCAACAACACTTTGCCCTGCTCATTGGGCACTTCAAGATAATAAGACGTGCTCTCAGCAATATCCCGAAGCACAAGGCTATAACTTCCTCTTGCTGTAATTGATACTTCTGACAAAGTAGGATTGAGACGCAGTTGGCGCTCTTTGGCGACGACCCGGAAGCCTTCCTGTGCGGCTATTCCGTTTTGGTAAAGGACTTTTCCGGATATCGTGATTGTGGTTGCCATAATACTTTGATTTAATTTTTTTTAAAGTCTCTATATTTTCATTTCTCACCCTTCATTCACGGTCTGTTCCCATTTGCCGTGGCCTTCGTTCCATAGCTGTATCATTCGTTCCGAAAACAGGCGGAGGCTCTCCTCTTTTGAGATATTATAATAACTGCCGGCCTGTTGATTAAATAAAAATTGTTCTGCCTGCAATTGCTGGCCGGTGGTTCTTGAGTTAATCCATATTCTTTGTGCACTGGAGGCGCCAAGAAATGCTACAGCTACTGTTGCACCTGCGCTGACAACAGGTAAAATCCAAAGCGGAAAACTTTCCGGGTATATAACCTGCAATGATGAAACTATGGTTGTAAATGCGGCAAGTACAATGCTGGTGTATTTATAGAAATGAAAATTTGTTTTGGCTTTATCTGATTTGGTATCAAAATGCGTCAATAGTCTTTGCAATTCGTTATTAACAAGCATGATTTTTTCTTCTGCGGAGAGCTGCGGATTTAATAAATAAGGATTTAAAAATTGATTATTTTGTTTCATGTGTTTAAGTTTCTTTGTCCATCTATTATTGTGGTCTTGAATCCAGTTAATCCTCTCATTTTGTAAATTCTGGTTCCGACAATAATTGCATCACCGGTAAAGTATTTCCAGAGGGAGAGGTTGGTTTCTGTTTAGTTGGCTTTTGTGCGCATTTTTATGTTTTATTTTTTTTCGAAATGGTCAGGGGAAACAAACCAAGCAGAATATTAAATTCTATATTAAAGCTATTGACCTGGGCTTGAATTTGAACTAAAGCAATAGGCTCTAACACATAACTGTCTTGGGCTTGATGTTGCTTCTTTCCCGTGAAACCTAGAGACTTGGTCTGAATAAGGTGCATTGTAGACTCGGGTAGGAACATGTAATGCACGACTTGTTGCAACATCTTCCCAGTAAAATATTGGTTCTGCATATGTTGGATTGGAAATTGCCGTATTCCCTAATTCGTCACCGTGTGTTCCAGATAATATTAACACTTCTTCAATTTTGGGATTTTGAGCAAGTTGTTGCCTGATTGCGGACGCTACATGCACAGCATTCGTCTCCGTTTCCCAAGAGATGCTATTACCTCTTATTGTATAAATAGCTGCCCCTTTCCCGGTTTTATCTCCTGGTTGAATTACAAATGGATAGTCGGCCGATGAAGTAGATTCAACATTTGCCGTTGTACTTGTATTGCTATCGCCTTCGCCAGCAAGACTATTGCCATATCTTGCACTTGCATAAGAAGGAAGATCTATAGAAAATTGTTGAACTAAATCTACAAAGTTTGATGCATTTCTTTCGGCTTCTAGTTGATCAACCCCTAATTCAACTTGGATTTCTACTGCTGACCTTTCTGTAGCTGTAGCAGTATCTTCACCTGATATACCTTTTTTAACTCCCGTAACTGCATTGTCGATACCAAAAACACAACCAGGTATTCCAATACCAACTTCCACAAATGGACAATTCAAAGCTGCAATCCCTAAGCCAATCAAAGTTTGACCTACTCCGCTGACTCTAGTTTTCGCCTTATCATAGGATGCTTGAGCAGCATCTGCTTTTCTAATCGCAGCTTTTGCCTTTGTCCTAGCAGCTGCTGCATCAGCTTCTGCAATTCGAAGTTTCTCCACTGAATCGTCTACCATTGCTTTTAGTTCTGCCCTCATTGCTGCAACGTCTTGCCTGATGTTTGCTAATTCGGCTTGAGCTTTAACTACATAATCAGCCCATTCTTGATCAGTGAATTTCTTCTCCCTTCCAGAGTGATCTGTATAATGGATAGGTTGGGATTCTACATACACGTATAAATTCATCCCCCCCTTAATCCCAATCGGATCCGCACTCAACCACCTCCCAAGCCAATTCAAATAATACCTGGCACTATGATAAGCCATCCCGCTTTCTTCATCCCGCTCCATGCCTGTGTATTTATATCGTTTGGCGGTAGTAGTTATGGCTGCATTTTTGGCCTGGTAAGCACTAGTGCCATAAGGGTGGTATTCTTCATACGAAATAATACTCCCACCGCCATCGCATTCCAATCCCACTGAGCCTAAGTGGTTGCTGTATTGATACCGATAAACTAGACCTGTTGAGAGTTGGTTATTATTGGTTGTTATAATATGCTCTGCGATCAATATCCGTTGGTCACCCACAAACAGATGGTGGGTTTCAATTTCTTCTTGTAAATCTGCGCCATTCCATCTGCGATAAAGCTCCATCCCCCCGAGGTAAATGCGCTCTTCGATTACGCCACCCGGCCTTTCTATGCGTTTGCGGCAGCGTTGTTTGGTTGTATCATAATTATAAAATGCCTGTCCGCCACCGCCCAAATTGATGGTATGAATCATCTCGCGGTAATCCCATTGCATACGGTATTCTTCCTCCCCATTGCCCAGATTAAGCATGCTGCCGTGGGTGTCGTAGCTATAATTAATGGTGGAGGCAACATCGCCCGTTTGGGTACTTAATAGTCGGTTACTGTCTGTTGCAAAGGTGTATTGTCGGGTCCATCGGTCAGCAAAACCGCCGATGCCTGCACGGTGTTTCATTTGTAAAATGTTGCCCACTGCATCGTAGCGGTATTCCTGTATGTAGTTGCGGCTGGCATTGGGGTCATTGATGGGGAATGATACAGAGGCCATATCTGCTGATTGCCCATGTTTGGGTGCCTGATCCAAATTTCCATTTTCCCTTCCTTCTGCCTGTATCAGTTGGTAGAGAGCGTCGTAGCTATATCGGTTGCGGGGTTCTACCCGTTGATTATTGAAAAATACAGGTTCGTATGCATCGTCGAGTATTTCTGTAATATTTCCGGATGGATCATAGGTATAATACAGGTTTTGCAATACAAGGGGGTCGCGTAATTCAGTATGGGCATTGGGCAAGGTTTCTCCCGGGCTGTTACGGGTGGTCCTGAGCTGCATCAAACGAAAAGTCAATGCATCGTAATGGTATCGGGTAGTAGTGCCATTGCCGTATTGCATGCGGGTTCGCTGGCCTTTGGCATTGTATTCAATGTTTCGCACCACCGTGGTGGCTATGCCATTTACAGTATGTATTTCACTTTTTAATACCCCTCTTTGATTGTATGTAGGCTTATAAGTAGATGGAATTCTCCCAGTTAGGTGCCAGTTTTCCATAAATACCATGCGGTTGAGTGCATCGTATTGAATGCTCTGTGTAAATATTTCCGGTATAGGTGATTCTATATTCCAATCAATAAGCGATTGGTCATAGGAGGTAGTCAATTGCCGGGTGGCTTCCAGTAAATTCCCTTTAAAATCAAAAAGCTCATTAGTAATTAATCCACCTGAGTCGTAATGCTGATAGATTTGTGCTTTGAGGTTCTTCGATGCCGCATCCGGTAAAGATTCACCATATACCAGGCGTTCAATCACCTGCCATTCCCCTTCATTAATTTTTAACCGGACTTCAATCGGACGATGAAAAACATCGTAAACGGACTGCATGACTTTATTTTCCTGCACCGTATCCGTTCCAACTATTTTTTCATTTTCATCCCAGGCATAAAATGGTTGTCTGGTGCTATCCATAATCATCCATCGGTCTCCGGCATCCATGCTGTGATGAAAAAGTAGATTGCCTGCGATGTCATAACAGGGAACATACCCGCTTACAGCGCCCGTTGTATTGATGTATTCCATTACCCGATTGCCGCGGGCATCCTGTATCCATAGGGGTTTCCCTTCGGTATCCAGCTTGGAGAAGGTTACCTGTTTCTCATCCACGCCATCCCTGCGATTGTGGGCAATGGAAATGACCTCTCTACCCAAACCATCAACATGCACCACTGCAGGGGTATTAGCATGTGCCGCAGCTAAACTTGCAGCCCGCTGTTGCGCAACTGTTCCCGCGATGTTTCTCAGATACCAGGCATTGTTCGGTTCTAAAACCGTATCGTTGGCATCCCACACAGTAGATAACCACGGGGTAAATTCTACTCTGGAATAGGTTCCATCCGGCATCTCGGTCCGTATTTGTCTGCCGGCAGCATCGTAGAAAAGGATGGGCGTTACCCCAAATTCTATAGGTTCTTCGTATTGGTGACCGACTGGACTAAAGTAAGGTTCGTATTGCTTTACGGGTTTACCTTTGTTGTTGAGTATGGTTTTGCCATTAGCAAGCCAACGCAGGGCAAGTCCATCCCGCTCAGGTTCCGCTTGTTTTTTGGTGACTATCGCATTGCCTGAGCCATCTGAATATTCAAAGCCCACTTGCAATGGACTTTGAGTTTCCCCTTCTTGCGATAAGTGTTTTTCCCTTACAATACCTGCAGCACAGGCAGGATGGTGGCCATAGGTAATGCTTCCATCGGCTTCTATTTGTTCACCGAAGTAATACAAGCTTCTGCCAGTAGCGTTACCTAATAGATTTCTGGATACTGCTTCATCATACGCTTCTGTAAAATAGGGGATGACTGTTTCCAGTGCTGGATGTATAAGTGCCTCATCAAAATCAGTTAAATGATCGGCTTCGTCACCTTTACCCATTAAAGCAGTCGCAGTAGGCATTCCCAATATGTCAAAAACCACTTCGGCAATGTTGTCATTGATGTCAATCATTCGTTGTGGAGCCAACACCCGGAAATTGAAATTTTCAACACGGGTGACATTGCCTATTGGATCGGTAATCGCTTCGATGAATAAATCCTTGTCGTCATATCGCAACCCGGTAATATTTCCAAACGGGTCGGTGTATCTTTCCGGCAGAAAAAAATGCATGGCTGCATCAGCATGAAAACCAGCAATCCCCGAACGAATCCAGTATTGTCCGGCGGTATTGATGTCAGGAAATCGTTCTTGCAGGGGCGTTCCGCTGAGGTATCCGCTGATTTGGGCGTCATTCAAATCCTGAATAAATCCGGGCGTTAATTGCCCTGGCTTAAACACTGCGGAAATTAACGCTGTGGTAAGCGCCAGGGTGTAGGTTTCATAGGGCAACCCCCATGTGCTTTGCGCACCCCAGGGCAAAGAATTTTCCAGGTCATCCGCGAAATAGAGTATCCGGAAGTGCTCCACACACCTCTTTTGTGGGCTGGTTCGGTTGGGGAGCATTTGATATGGAATTTCCCCTACGACATCGGAAATTTGGTGATTCCTAATTTCCTCCATTGAAAAATAGTATCCATCTGCAGGAAAAATTCCGGTTACCTCAAACGTTTTAGCTTCGGTTGGTACACGCAATCGGTAGGTGTTTTCCTCCAAAATGTCATTGCTGAAACTGTTTTTGGAAAAAACCATCAAACTTTCCCTTTGTACCTCCTGAATAAGGGCCAATGTTTCTGCCGCTAGGCCGGCTTCCGCATGTGTTCCAATACGAGGGTAGGTGACAGCCAGCGATTCTAGCATGTTGCCATAGGCATCATAATTTAAATTGAATGAATGGGCGATGCGGGGATCGGGCACAATCACCTCATTCGTCAAATCCAATTCATACTGATAGGTAATGGCTTCACTTTCGGCAGGAAAGAAAACAGCGAATGGGTTATTGCCCTTGGGTTGGACGCGATGGATTTTACTATTGTGAAATGCGGTAGAATATAGCCTGATTCTTTTTTCCTCACCTCTTTTAAATGCTTCTACCTCCAATTCATATACTTCTTGGCGCAAGGTCATTCCTTTACAAGCCCGTAAAGCCTGTGGCCATTCCTGAGGAGAAAGCCCATCCGCATCCAAGTTAGGTTCAGACAGCTTGCTTTCGGAAAAATCTGGAGATTGTGGGGCAAAATATTCTGTTTGAAACTGGTTTAAAATTTTATCTCTACCTAAAAACGCACCTGTATGAAACCAGGTAATCGTTTTGATTGGCGGCTGGTATAGGGTGAGATCATCCGTTATATATGGACTGTTTGCATTTGCCACAGCAAAGACGCCGAAATCCTCAGCATCGGTTTGTTCCACCCTGCCAAATCCCCTGAATTCTCTTTCCGCATGATCATAATACCCATGGTGATAGCTGTATTGCGAGGTGAACCGGGTCTTTGTCCACTTGTCAGCAACCGTCGTTTTGGATAACAGATGAACCGGGAAATGAAGTTTTGTAATCCAGGGATTTCCTGCCAGTTTATCCTCAATATAAAATTTGGTAGAGGGTGTGTACACTAATGAAACCTCTTTGCCCAGGTTGTTTTTATAAGAAACCATGATGTGTGGTTTCTTGCTGTTCATCAGGTCAATGTATTTTAATGGAATGTTGACATCTTTTGCCAATTGACTTGACCATACAATGCAGGCTACACCATTTCCCAAAAGGTCGGTTACGGTTATTTTGGAGTTAGAATGAATTTCGGGGAAAGAATCAATTTCAAAAGGGGTAGTACCGAAGCTGTTTCCACTCAGGTTTTTCCAACAGGTAAATTTGTTTTTACCCAGATAAATAATATCTGAAGTGCCCGAACCATCGATATCTGCCAAGCGCAAATAAGCGGGATTAAATGCATCGGGATGATCGAAAATTGGCGCATTATCCAAAGCCACTTTAGCACCGAATTTCCCATATCCCAAATTAGGCCAATAGCAGACTTCGCCGTTTCTGATACGCACAATATCCGTCATACCGTCACCGGACATATCTGCCAGAAAGATGGTTTGTTTTGCATCCGCAAAAACGATGTGGGGTCCTTCTTCTTCATCGAAAGGTTTGGATGTTTTTCGGGCTGCCGAATAACCGTTTTTACCTTCGGAGGGATACCAAGTAAAAACCTGATCTTCTGAGATCATCACATCGGGCTTTCCATCGCCATTCAAATCGAGCATGCGGGTATTGGCATCACCGAAATCAATACTTGGAAGAGCTTTAAATGAACGCAAGCCATGCCATTCGTTATCATCAACCAGTTCAAAATATCCTCTTGGCTCCGCATCAAAACTGACCAATTGTATGCCGCCATCGGCATCTAGATCCGCTAATTGCATTTGTGTGCCCAATCCTGCAAAAGATGGCTTGGGAGAAACCAATTTTGCATGTTCAAATTGGCCGCCTCCCAGATTGTGTTTATAATACCATCCATTGGCTTGTTCTGTGAGAATACCTGAGAGACCTTCGTTGAAAAGATCTGTGAATTGGTATTGTTGGTCGTCAAGTCCAACTGGTGCATGCACCAAATCTTCTGTAGAAATGGTTTTGACATCTCTGTTCCAATCATGCTTTTGGTACTCAAACTCCATGGGTGGGAGTTTTTTGTGGGAATAAGTACCATCCAGTTTTTTGATATAACCGTAAGAGGTTATCTTTTTTAAAAATGTAAAATCCTGCTCGGCCGAGGTACCGTATTCAAAATTGATAGATTTTACAAGGCCTTCATATTCATTAATTCCAGTAAAATGATGAAATAGCAGCACTCTTTTGCAAAGCCTTGTGGTTCTGATTTCAAAACCGGCTTTGTAATCTGAAAAAGCATCTGCCCGAAAATCCCATTCATTAACGACATCAAAGGAATCATCGTCTTTTAGTGTTCCATAATCAAAAACAGTCTGAAAAAAATAATCTGTTTCAACCGGGAAAGTATTTCCAAATCCGCTGAATGGAGTTTGATTGCCGTAAAGTACTTTTTCGAGGTATAGATTAGTATAAGTAATTACACCCGATTTAACTCGGTTACGGTGGTGCAGCAATGTTTCCTCAAAACCAATCTCATCCTCCTTTTTATAAATGTATTGAGAACAATTCCCCTTATCGTCAAAAACAAATTCTGGCAGCCATTCGTAAATCTTTTTCGCATCTATAGGGTTAGAGACAACGGCATCATCACTCCATCCAAAAAGCGTGGTAGTATTTTCTTTGGTAATTACACGCCATTTAATTCTATCATTTGCATTTTCTGTCCAGCGTTCAATTCTGGCAAATAGTCCTTCTATTCGTGGTTTATATTTTCTAATAGTAAATGAACCATCTGTTGAAGGCCTTTCATTTATGATGTAATCACCTTCAGAATCCAGTTGAAAACTTCCATCAGGATTCTGCTTAAACTCTGGCACTAAATCCTCTGCTTCAGAAAACAGAAATGTATCAGAATCTATGGAATCGTGATATTGGGGCAACCCTTTGTCTGTTTTGCGCTTAATTGAACCTAAACTCAAATTCCAACCCAAACCAAAAATTTCATTACCGGCTCCAGAATTATAGGAAAGTGATAAGGAAGGGGAAGCCCCTCTTGCTGGCGAAAAAGGTAGCGGAATAGAAAATGAAGCAGTGCCATTTACGGCATTCACTGAAAACTTTTCGTCGATCCCTTTGATTGCTCCCCCGCCTTTCGGCAATGAAATGGACGGAACCTCTATCGCGTTCGAATTGGCCTTCCCACCTCCTGCGTCAAAAAATTGCCTTTTTTCAGATTTTGCATCCATGGAGTAAAAAATTGGATTGAAAATGCAAAAAGAACTAGATCACGATTTACTCTTAAAAAATTCGCACCAATCGCCTCCAAACCAAAATGCACTGACTATCAACAATGTACAAAATAGAAATATTAGAACTGAAAAAAGTCAGTAAAAAGTTTTTTGAAGTCCATCGTTGAAAATTGGCTTTCTCAGCCCTCAGCTTTTCACGGGTGATCCTTTGGTTCCTATTTCGAAGATTTATTGACCAGAAACTCTTGGCCGCCCGGAGGACAAAGGGCAACCTTGTTCCGGAATTCAGGCACACCCCGCACCCTAAATTCAAAGCATCGAAAAGCTCTCGCCCAAAATAGAACAGCGTTTCTTCTTTTAACGACCAAATCATGCGTCAAAACCAAAATTGGTATCGACTTGAAACCAATTCGATGCCACGGCACCATTTATCAGTATTACTATTCAATGTCAAATTCACTAGCGAGATTTAAAATTCTCCATATATCTTCTCTCAAATGGTTCGAAAACAATCCAGTTGGGCCCACCAAGCCATCCATTTGTTTGGATGGCTTTTCTTGTTTTTATACACCTACTTACTTACCAATCCAGTCTTTATCGGAATTATTTGATTGAACCGCTTGTCCTTCAACCTCTAAGAGCTTTTGGACACATTGTTTATTATTTAGGCAGTTGAATTAGCGCGATTGGGTAGATCATCACTGGAAATATTATTTTTATCCAGACCTCATCCAATTATATTTCATTCATAATCAGCCAATTTTCGTAGATAGGAATCAAAACCCAACCCTTGTTTTTGAGGTTTGGCAATTATACATCCGGAAACAACCCTTGATACTATGAAAGCTTATTCCGCTATTCTCCTTGTTTTAATCTTTATCAACACCACAGCCTGTTCTCAGGACAACTCCAATGAACCGCCACTACAGAATGGAACTGTTACTATCGTTGAGGCTTTTCCAAACTTGAGTTTTACAAGACCAGTAGATTTACAACATGCAGGAGACAATTCAGACCGGCTTTTTGTTGCGGAACAAAGGGGAGTTATTTCAGTCTTTCAAAATAATTCGGCAGCTACTGCCAAGTCCGAATTTTTGAACATCGAACAAAAAGTCGATGACTCCGGAAATGAGGAAGGCTTGTTGGGCTTGGCTTTTCATCCTAATTTTGAAAGCAATGGCTATTTTTTTGTGAACTATACCGCCTCTGGTCCAAACAGAACAGTCATTTCCAGATTTAAGGTTTCTCCGACTAATCCCAATCAGGCAGATCCCGCAAGCGAACTTGTAGTATTGGAATTTGAACAACCTTTCTCCAACCACAATGGTGGACAGATTTCCTTTGGTTCGGATGGCTTCTTATACATTGCTGTGGGTGATGGAGGCAGTGGTGGAGATCCACAAGGCCACGGACAAAACAGGAAGACCCTTTTGGGAAGTATTCTCCGAATTGACATTGACAAGCAACAGGGAAGTTTGAAATATGCGATACCTGCTGACAATCCTTTTGCAGGAAATTCGGAAGGCTTTCGTGAAGAAATCTACGCCTATGGACTTCGTAATCCATGGCGATTCAGCTTTGATTCAAAAACCAGAGAACTCTGGACTGGGGATGTTGGGCAAAACGCTTATGAAGAAATCGATATCATAAAAAAGGGCGGAAACTATGGTTGGAATACCATGGAAGGGACGCACTGCTTTAAGCCTTCTTCTGGCTGCAATACGGCCGGACTTGAGGTGCCTGTATTTGAATATGGCCGTTCGGAAGGTGTCTCCATCACCGGAGGTTTTGTGTATCGGGGCACAATCCTCAAACAATTAATCGGGCAATACATCTATGCGGATTTTGCTTCCGGAAGTGTATGGAGTCTGGACATTTCCAATCCATCAAATCCTGTTAATAAAGAGCTTGTAAAGACTTCTTCTGTCTCCTCTTTCGGTATAGATCAAAATCAAGAATTATATGTCTGCAGTTTTGACGGCAAAATCCATAAGTTGGCGATTGAATAAGTTGGAATTGAAGGTAAAAGCAAAAGTGATTTGGATAAGCAATTTCCAATAAAACGAAAATGGGATTTGCCAAAAGCAAATCCCAAATCATTAAGAAAACCAATTTAGAAAAGACTTACATCGCCAACCGAAGTTTAGAATTATCCTCAGATGAATTCAAATGTCGGTTTAAGGTCAAAACCCAATTCTCCGCAATAAATTGCTCATCCACCATCCTGCGAATTTGTCTTTCATCAAAGATGGTAATACTTTTTGTGGGCTTGTTTCGGTCTTTGAAATGGAGGAGAATATCGAGGTATTCCAATTTTTTCAATTTTGACTTGCCATAAATTACCTCTTCGTAGTGGGCATCAATGGAGGTATGATCGACTTCGTTAAGATTGATTGTCATCTGTGCGGGATAATTTCCAAATCGACAATAAACCAGAATATTTTGCTTCAAATCCAAGCCAAGCATGTAGTGGTTTCTCCATTTTTGGACTTTGTCCAAAACCAGCTTTCTGGTTGAAGAAAATTCCTGAAAGGATTCCGAAAGGTCTTTTTCTTGTCTTCTGGCCTTAACCAGATGAATGAGATAAGGTACACTCGCCACGAGTATACCAATAAGGAGGATCCAAAGAACCCCCTGGAAATTCATTTCCATAAGAAAGGATAGTTGTAGTGAAAATTTTGAATGATTTAAGATGTTATCCGAAATGCATTCAAACTACCAGGTATAAAAAAACTGAATAAAGGTCTGCTTGACATCAAAAAATGGGATTGTATTATACTTTGAAACAGGAAAGTCCAAAGTGCCTGAATAAGGTTTATTAAAAATGCTGTTGAAAAGTCCTGAGGACAAAAAGAATTTTAAATCAAACTCGAGTGAAGGACTTTCCGGAAGGTTGGCCGTCTCTGAGATTAAGTTTTTGGAAGTCTGGAGATACGATTTATCGTCAAGAGTGGTAACAGCTTCTGCTGAAGTTGGTAGGAGCAAAATTAAAAACAATCCTACTATCCAGTTGGCAAATATAAAACCGAATGAAATTCGCTTGCTCATAGTCAGAAAATCAAGGGAATATTACAAAAAATTATTTCAGCTGCAATTCAGTTGCTTAAATTAAAATGTTAAAGTGTTTAAAAGTTGAGGACCGGCGACGGAAGGCTTGTAAATGGCCGAAATTAAGGGTTGAAATCAATTCCGATTCAGATTCATCAAAATGGAGAGATCATTTAAGCTCTGCATAAAACCAGCCTACAAATCCATAAAAAACTTTCTGGCATTGCCCGGCTGATCCGTATTGATGTAGTCCACTCCCATTTCATTAAAGGTCTTCCAAGCTGTTTCTCCATCGGGTGAGGCCCAAAACCGGACCGGCTTATGGAAGGAGTGAACCAAAGCGATAAAGTCCTCCAGCTTTTTCCTATCCTCTTCCGGCAAACCTCCGCTACCTTTCCAGGTTGAAAACCTGCTAAAACTCAGACTCACCATCCCGATTTTTTCCCAGGGGAGATCTGAAGTCAACTCCATGCTCTGATAGTCAAAAAACACCCATTCCGGGTACTTTCCATAATCCTCCACTTTGGGCCGGTTGCCTGAAATAATCAATTTGAGCCCTTTTGGGTTTTGGGAGGAAAAAAGCATTTCTTCAAATTCCGAAGCGTCTTTGACCACCTGATCCAAAGTTGCGTAGGCTTCAGTTTTGCAATCAATCAAAAGGTGAAATCCGAATGCAACGATCTTTCCTTGCTTTTTCGCCTCGCTGATTGGCTCCAGGTAAATCGACTTCAGGGTCAGCTCGGGCTGGATGCTTTCCTTTTCATGTGCGACCATCAGACCGTTTTCCTGCAGGATTACGTCAACTTCGATAGATGCGGCGCCTGCCTCGAAGGCTTCCCAAAACGGAGCCTTTCTCAAATAGTCGTTGTGTGAATGAATCCTGAAATCCTGTTGGCAAAAACCGGAGAGAGCAAGAAAACAACTAAATGCAGCGAAGAATAGGAAATGCTTCATTACCAAACTTAATCCTTCCAAAGGAAAAACCCGACAGATTCATTTCCTATTTCTTAATTGATTTCCCTCCACCATGCAGAAAATTCCTGGGTGGTATCCTTAAGTCTGACCTTTTCTCCGATCAAAGGAGTAATCAGGTTCAATCCGACCTCTGCGTTGTTTTGAACAATCTTTTCCAGTGGTTCGTCCCAGGAATGGTTTGACAAAACAAACTTGCCGGAATGAACCGGAAGCACGCGAGCAGCATCGAGGTCCTGGGCCGCAAGGAGGATTTCATCGGGAAGCATATGGACATACTTCCAGCTTTTGTCGTATTGTCCGTTGTCCAGGATGGCAAGGTCGATGGGGCCGAATTTTTCACCTATCCTTTTAAAATGGGAATCATAGCCGCTGTCCCCTCCCAAATAGATTTTCATCTTGGCGGTTTCAAGCAAAAAAGAAACCCAAAGCGCTTTGTTTCTCGACAGGCCCCGACCAGAAAAGTGCCTGGCAGGCAGCACATGTACTTTAAAGTCTAAATCAAAATCAAGGGATTCATTCCAGTCCCTTTCCAGGATTTGATCAGGTGAAAAGCCCCAATGAAGGAAATGGGCACCGATTCCCAAGCCACAAACTATCTTGCCGATCTTAGGCTTTAGCGCAATAATCGTTGCATAATCCAGGTGATCCCAATGGTCATGAGTGATCATCAAAAAATCGATCTCGGGGATATCCTCTGGAGCATACACATCAGTTCCCTCAAAAGCTCTTGTGCCAAATGGCACGGGTGAGGCCGAACCACTGAATACCGGATCCACCAAAATCCTCCTGCCTTCCACGTGCAGGAAATAGGAAGAGTGTCCAAACCAAACCAACACATCCTGCTTTCTGTCCAGGCCATGGAGATCGGTCTTGAGGCTCGGGATTTTTCCGTTGGGCTTCATCCTCGCCTTATTCCCAAATAAAAACTCCTTCATCACTCCCAAATAACTCGCTCCTTCGGTAAGGTCAGGAGTTGGGCTGAGGTTTTGGAATGCGCCGGACCGGTAATTTTCCGAGTTTTTGATCCTTTCTAATTGATCTCCCTTAGGCAGCTTCCCGAATTTGGGCTGGCTTAAAAAAATGTAAACTATTATCCCAAAAATGAGAAGTATTAATAATGCTATTGCCATAAATGGGGGTTGAAAGAGTGTCAGTCCAAAAGATTTATCTTAAAACCAAAAACCCATTTGCTTAATTCCATTGAAAACAACTAAAACCCGAAAGGTTGAGATAGAAAAACACATTGAAATCCATATTCACCTATTTCCAATGGGTTTTCCTATATTAAGAAATAGAACAAAACCGGAATTGAGATTCCAGTTTTCTCTCAAACCCAAAAGCCACTGACCTTATGCCCAGAACCAGAATTCTCGCTTTGTTTGGATTTTTTATCCTTTTTGTATTGCTGGGATGCAAGCCGCAATCATCGGAAGAGTCAGAATCCTCCGATACTCCCACCCAGTTTCAATTGATCCAAAATGAAACTGAAGGAACCATTTCGGTGGTCAGGCAGGGAGAAAATGAGCCCATTATCGTGCAGCATGCATCTGAAGATTTCCGGCCTTACCTCCATCCCATTCTTGCCCCTGACGGAAAGGGAGTTCTAACCGAATACAGTCCCGGGCATCACAAGCATCAGACCGGACTTTATTGGGGTTTGACTCGGGTTAATGGCCGGGATTACTTTCACCATCCTGAGGGAGATTATTGGAAAAAGGTCGCTCTGAACATTGTGGAAGAATCCGGGGAGCAGGTGAAGTGGCAGACCATCTATCAGCTTTTGGATTCCTTGGGAAATCCGGTTTTGGAGGAAACCCAAAACTGGAGCCTGAGTGAGGTTAATGGGGAATATGCGCTGGATCTCGAGTGGAAGGGCGAAGCCAAAACCGAAGTGACCATCGGACAATACGACTACGGAAGCCTCTTTCTCCGCATGCCCTGGAAAGAAGGAATCGATGGGGAAATCTTTAATGCAGCACGCCAAAAAAACGAACAGGCCGAGGGCCAACCTTCCATGTGGATCAATGTCGGGATGACCGTCGAAGGTCGCGAAGACCGGGCTAATGTGGCCATCTTTGACCATCCGGAAAACCGCGGCTATCCAAATAAATGGCGCGTGGATGGGCAACTGGGCTTGGGCCCGGCATTCACGAGAGACGGGGATTGGGTAATCGAACAAGGGAAAACCGAGACCATCAAACTTCGCCTTCTGGTCTATACCGGAGAAGCAAATGACCTCAAACTGACCGAATCCTGGGGGAAATTCTCAGGACGGGAAGGCATGTACAATACCACTGAACTATGGGGACTGGCGCAGCAAGAAGGTCTAAATGCAAAATTCCTAACCGCTCAGGAAGCCGTGGATGCCATGACCATCAAGCCTGGTTATAAAGTGAATGTCTGGGCTTCCGAGCCCATGATGACCCAGCCCATGGCCTTCTGTTGGGATGACCGGGGAAGGCTTTGGATTGCAGAAAACAAAGATTATGAATCCCGGGGTGACGGCTTTTCCAATTCGGGAGACAGCCGGATCCTGATCCTGGAAGATACCGACGGAGATGGGAAGGCAGATAAACAATCCGTCTTTATGGAAGGGCTGGCTTTTCCTGCGGCAATTGCAGTGGGATTTGACGGTGTCTTCATCGGCGCACCGCCCAACCTGATCTTTGTCCCTGACAAAGACGGGGACGACAAAGCGGACATGGATGACATCGAAATCCTCCTGACCGGCTGGGGAATTCGCGATCGACACGAAACGCTAAACAGTCTTCACTGGGGTCCGGACGGCTGGCTTTACGGTTTGCAGGGTTTTGCCACCCCATCCAAAATCCGCAAACCCAAAGGCGATGAGGCTCGCAAACTCTATTACCACAAAGACCCTTTTCCCGAAGATCTCCTGGAAAAAGAAGGCGTGGACATCAACGGCGGTGTGTGGCGCTATCATCCGGTCAAAGACAGATTTGAAGTGGTGGCCCATGGCTTCAGCAATCCCTGGGGCATTGACTACGATGCCAAAGGGCAGCTCTTTATGAGTGCCTGTGTGATCCCGCATCTCTGGCATGTAGTTCCGGGCGGAATCTACCACCGACAGGGCGGACAGCATTTCAATCCCTATGTCTACGAGGACATCAAGACCATCGCCAACCACAGCCACCGTTCGGCGCACGGCGGGGCCCGAGTGTATCAATCTGATGCCTTTCCCGAGGAGGAAAAAGGAAGGATCTTCATGGCCAACATCCACGAACACGGAGTCCTTTCGGATATTTTGATCCCCAAAGGTTCTGGATTTGAAGGCAAGCACGGGGATGAATTCATGATGGCCAACAATGCCCAATGGGTGGGTTTCAGTATGGAAATCGGACCCGATGGAGGACTTTACGCCCTGGACTGGCACGATGCTGACATATGCGGGAAAGAAGTCTTGAATGAGGAAACAGGAAGGATTTTCCGGATTATGCCAGAAAAATCCCTGGCTCAAAACTTCCCCGGTAGGTACACAGATTTGAATAAGATGACCGATGCCCAATTGGTGGCTTTTCAGACCAATCCTTCTGACTGGCACGCACGTCGGGCCCGGGGAATTCTCCAAAAACGCGCGGTCAACAAAAAACTTAAGCCGGAAACGAATACCTCATTGAAGAAGATTTTCACCTCGGATAAAAATCTGGACTGGAGGCTCCGCGCCATGTGGACGCTCCATCAGACCGGAGGGTTTACGGAGAAAGAACTGGTTGCTTCACTTTCTGACAAAGATCCCTATGTCCGGGCTTGGGCCATCCAGCTACTCTGCGAGGACATGAAACCTTCCCCAGAAGCTTTGGCCAAATTTAAATCTATGGCAAAGTCAGATGCTTCCCCTGTGGTTCGGCTTTACCTCGCTGCGGCTTTGCAGCGGATTCCAAATGCTGACAAATGGGCGATTGCCTCAAGTCTGATCCAGCACACGGAGGACGATAAAGACCACAACCTGCCAAAGATGCTTTGGTACGGCATCGAGCCTTGGTTTGCCGGGAATCCGGAGCAAGTCCTGGAACTTGCCCCAACCTCCAAACTCAGCTTTGTCACCCAAAATATAGCCCGACGGGCCGTGGATGGAAACCAGGTGGAGAAACTCGTTGCCCTGATCAGCAAGGAAGGACCGAATACCGAACTACTCATGTCGGGAATGTTGAGCGGAATGGAAGGCCGAACCGATCTGAAAACCCCTGCGAACTGGAAATCTGTCGCCGAAAAACTCCAAAAATCTGCAGGTAAAAAACAGACTTTGGCTTTGGAGATTTCCGGACTTTTCGGGGATACCGAAGCCACTCAACGGGCATTTGCCACGCTGAAAAATAAGAGTCTGCCGATGGATCAGCGAAAAAAAGCACTTCAAACACTCTCCGCACAACAGCAAAAAGGATTGGTGGCCGAAATCCCCAACCTGCTTCAGGAACCGGCAATGAAGAAAGATGTTATCCGGTCCATAGCTGCCTTTGACAATGAATCTCTGGGTAAGTTGCTGCTGGAAAGCTATCCCAAATTTTCCCCCGAGGAAAAACTTGAAGCCATGCAGACCTTATCCTCCAGAGCACGATATGGCAACATGCTGACCCAGGAGATCAAAACCAAAAAAATCGCAAAATCAGAAGTTCCTGCAAGTGTAGCTCGACAGCTTCTCCGGGTGGTGGGCAGCGGATTTATCGAAGTTTGGGGGCCGATCGAGTCAGTGCCGAGCAACCAAGCCGCCTATGACAAATACCGCGCGATGCTAAAGCCTGAGACATTGGCCTCAGCAAATCTTCACACCGGAAAAGCAGTATTTACAAAAACCTGCGGAAGCTGTCACAAAATGTACGGTGAAGGGGGAATTATCGGCCCGGACCTCACCGGTTCCAACCGGACAGATCCGGAATACATCCTGATGAATGTGCTCGAACCCACAGCAGAAATCCAGGACGACTACAAGATGGTGGTGATCAATACCCGGGACGGAAGGACCTATTCAGGAAATATCATTTCAGAAAACGAACGTCAAGTCACCCTTCGAATCGTGGGTCAGGATCAGGTGCTGATCAACAAATCCGGTATCCTTTCCCGTGAAGTGACTGATGTGTCCATGATGCCTTCCGGTTTATTTGAAAACCTGAGTCAAGAAGAAATAGTGAATCTGATGGGGTATCTGAAGACGAATAAGCGGGTGGAGTGAATGGGTTGGAATAGATAAGTTCGACACCCTTCGGGGTCGTTGAAAGTCTTTCTTTATTATTTTCCATGGGTTGCACCCATGGCTATTGAGAAGTTTGACCCCTGCCGGGGTCGAATGTTTATCTTATGGAATTCAGCTATGACCACGAAGTGGTCGAACCTTTCAATAGCCCTAGGTGCAACCTAGGGGATAAGGAAATTACAAATGAGTGTCCCAACCCTGAAAGAGTTGAACTAACAACGGCTGTTGACCGTGGTCAGACAACCGCTGACCAAAATTAATCACCCCTTCAGCCACCGATCAAACCACGCAAAGGCCTCTTCCTGCATTGCCTTGTCAAACTTGTGGGGTCCTGGGTAAAAAGTGCATTTGTACTTGTCTGAGGCATTGGCTTTGGCATAGACTTCTGTGAGAATCTCATCCGCCTTTTCCATCTCCGACAGGGTAAACAATTGGTCTTCGATGTCATTCAAAACCAAGGTTGGCAAAGGTGCTCTTAAACCCAGAATTTCAGGGAAATCCAGTTCTTGAGGCAGGATCGGCACATAAGTCATCCAGGTATGAGTGTAGGATTTGTAAAGCAACAAATCAACCCAGGTGGTCATAAATCCCACCGCCACGGCACAGGAAATCCTCGGATCCAGTCCTCCCAGCATGACTGTTCGCAGTCCTCCTCCTGATAGCCCGGCACAACCCAGTTTGCTGGAATCTACGTCCTCTCTGGCAGCCAAGATGCTCAGGGCCATCTGATCTTCTGCCAGAAAAACCGCCGGCCAGCTGGTTCCTGCGCAAAACAGGGACTTGGCCAGAATATGTTCATGCTCCGACGCCCAGGAATTATAAGTCTCGATCTGCTCTTCGGTATCCAGACTGAAATCTGTGATGCCTTGGCGGATAGGGACAGGTACATCTTCAACCAAAACCCTCCTGCTTCCGAAAGCAAATGCATCGTGAACCATCACTACATACCCCTGTTTGGCGGCTTCATTGGCCCAAGCTCTTCCTTCGTAATAAGTGTTGTGATGATTTTGAACATAGGACGGAATGTCGGCTTTGGTCTTGCAGATTTTGTCCAAACCCAGGAATTTATTCCCACCGTGGCAGTGCAGTCCCAATATCGCAGGCAATTTTCCCTTGGCGTTTTCGGGTTTCAAAATCACTGCTTTGGTAGGATTTCCACTTGGCAACTGATAAGTGATCTCTTCAAAAACCACTCCCTCAAAGCTTCCGGTTTGGTGTACTACAACTTTTGGAATCGAGCCCAAATCCACCGCTCCCATACGCTCGGCAACAAGTTTCCTGGTAGCATCTCTCCAAGCATCTAGATCGGTAATTTCTGAATTCCGAAAGGAATGACTAGGCAACTTTTCAAGATTTAGGCTTTTAGCCCAAGGTCCATAAGACCCGATCATATTGAGTTCTTGTTGATTGTTCACAGGTAGCGCGGGGTTTATTGATTGAGGATTCGAATGCAAATCCAAGAGACTTCCACTCATGACTCCAAGCCCAACCAGGCCAGACTTTTTCATAAATTCTCTTCGGTCGTGTTGCATAGTTGTTAGGGAAAAGCTTGAGGTAAGTTAAAGAAACAGATATGAATTCCCACCGACACGGACTTTACCTCGCTACAATTTGAAGCTCAAAGTTGAAAGATATTAATCTACGCTTAGTTGGTGAAGTGCGAAAATTGTTCGACACCCTTTCGGGGTCGTGGGGAACTGGGTCAAATCCATTATCCACGGGTTGCATCCGCGGTTATTGAAAAGTTTGACCCTTTCAGGGTTGTATGTTTGGAATCGAAATTGATTTTAAAGATGACCACGAAGTGGTCGAACCTCTCAATAGCCCCCGGTGGAACCGGGGGATTTACGTAGCGCATGGAAAGTACAACCCTGAAAGGGTTGAACTTAGCTCAACTTCCAAAAACCACCTTCACCTCTGCCAAAGCCATATCTTTCACTCCTTTGTCCTCCGGCTTAACGGCGGTATTCCAGAGATATAGAGATTTCAATGACTTAATTTCGGCAAGGAATTCCAAACCTTCAGCACTAATCATGGTTCCATTCAGATTTAAAACTTCCAGTTTGGTTAAGTTTTTTAAGGCTGAAATCCCAGAATCGGTAATCGGGTTATTTTCAATTCGGAGTCGATGCAAATTGGAAAATTGCGAAATCAACGAGAGGTCTGAATCCTGAATTCCCGTTCCGGCCAAGCTCAACCAAAAAATCTGGTCTTTGATCGGCAAAAGGGCATTCAAAAGTTCGGAAACTTGGCCTCTTGCTGCTTCCTCAGGAAGAACTATGTCCAAGGCCCCTGATTCCTGAGAAAGAATTCTGACTCGAAAACCCTTTTTCTCCAATTCCATAATTCGGAGTGTGTCGATAGCTGCGACCAGCATTTTTTCGGCTCCCAAGATATTCAGTTTGGGTTTTGCCCACTTGATTAATTCCACATCCGCCTCCATCAGGGAAATCTTCGGATCTGCGTTTCCTTTTTCAATCCACCATGTGATCAATTGGATTTCTTCTTCGGTTAGCGGCTTTTTCCCCTCAGCAGGCATAAAATCATCGTGGTCAGATGGCAGCGAAACTCTGCGGATGAGCTCGCTTTTTTCCGCGTCAGCAGGAATGATCACCGGGCCATTTTCTCCGCCTTTCAGCAGAGATTCATAGGAACTCATATTCAATTCACCTTTGGTTTTCCCTTCTCGGTGGCAGCTTTGACACTTGCTCTTTAAAACCGGCTGAACCACATCTGTGAAAACCTCCGCCTCCTCCACACTTGCCAAAATCCGGCCCTTGCTTTCCTCCTGCTTTTCCCCAAAAGGAGCATAAGCAGTCAGATAATCCTCTCCATGAGTCAAGCTGCCCCCAAAATGTCCGGTGACAAAAAGGGTGAGCATAAGCAATCCCAAAACGGAGTAATTGATTTTTCCTGAGAACCTTTCCTCATTTTTATTCACCCACCAGGCAATTCCGGAAAGTACCACCGTGAGCCAACCCGCAGCCAAATGGTTATCCAGCAAATTCCCTTCATAGCCACCGCTTTGGGAAAGCAAATAACCAAGCAAAGCGGCAATCAATGCACTGACCGCGCCCAAAAAAAGGGTGAAATTCACGGCTTCCTGGAGATTCTGCTTTTTTAGCAAAACCACATAAGACTTCAACAACACGCCAATCATCAAAAACCCGATGGGCAAATGGACCCAAACTGGGTGAAAACGGCCGATGAATGTGATCAAATCTTCTGTCATCTTCTATCCGGCTTAGCTCAAAATTCCTTTGACCACATGACCTTCCACATCGGTCAGCCTGAACCGGCGTCCCTGATGCTTGTAGGTGAGTTTCTCGTGGTCGATGCCAAAAAGATGCAGGATCGTGGCCTGCAGGTCATGCACGTGAACCGGATCCTTGACCACGTTATAGCCAAATTCATCCGTTTCCCCATGGGTAAAGCCCGGCTTCACTCCTGCCCCGCACATCCACTTGGTAAAGCACCTCGGGTGATGATCTCTTCCATAGTTATCCGGTGAAAGCGTGCCCTGGCTGTAAACCGTCCTGCCAAATTCACCGCCCCAAACGACCAGGGTATCTTCCAAAAGTCCCCGCTGCTTCAGGTCTTTGATCAGGGCAGCTGTCGCCTGATCGGTCTTTTTACATTGATTTTTGATCGAACCGGGCAGGTTGCCGTGCTGATCCCAACCCTGATGGTAGAGCTGCACAAATTTCACGTCCTTTTCGATCAGCTTTCTAGCCATCAGGCAATTGGCTGCGTAAGTGCCGGGATCACGACTTTCCTCACCGTACATCTCATATACCCAGTCCGGTTCAGAGGACATGTCCGTCACCTCCGGCACAGAAGTCTGCATCCGAAAAGCCATCTCGTATTGTGCAATTCGGGCATTGATTTCCGGGTCTCCATAAGTATCAAACTGCACCTCATTCAGGGATTTGAGGTAATCGAGCATCTCTCTTCGGTCCGCTCCCTCGTAGTTTTCAGGATTCCCAAGGTAAAGGACCGGATCTTTCCCGGATCGGAACTGGATTCCCTGATGTTGGGAAGGCAAAAAACCATTTCCCCAAAGTCGGGCATATAGCGGCTGGTCAAGCACGGCATCTTTGGAAACCAGGACTATAAAGGAGGGCAGATTTTGGTTGTCCGAACCCAGGCCATAGCTCAGCCAAGCGCCCATCGAGGGTCTGCCCGGAAGCTGATGCCCGGTCTGGAAAAAAGTAATCGCCGGATCATGGTTGATCTGACCGGTCTGCATGCTTTTGATAAAGCATAGCTCATCGGCAATCTCCGCTGTGTGTGGCATCAGTTCGCTGACCCAGGCCCTGCTTTGGCCATATTGTTGGAATTTGAAAGCTGAGGCGGTCATTGGAAAAGAACTCTGGTCCGCACTCATACCCGTGAGCCGCTGTCCGTCGCGCACCGTATCCGGAAGCTCCTGCCCATGCAGGTCAACAAGCTTTGGCTTGTAATCGAAAAGGTCCAGTTGCGACGGTCCTCCGGCCTGAAACAGGTAGATCACCCGCTTTGCCTTGGGCATAAAATGCGGCAAACCTGAAATACCGTTGGGAGAATCTGAAAGGATTGGTTGAGCTATCGGATTTCCTGCGAAAATCTTTTCCATTCCCATCAGCGAACCCAAAGCCAGGGAGCCGATACCCAAAGAAGTTTTGGTCAAAAAACGCCTTCTGTCCATTTTCTTTTCGATCTCCTGAAGATCCCGATTCGCAGATCTAAGCGGGGCGTCGTGGTGATGATTCATTATCTCTTGGTTAGGGCTGCGTCGGAATTGATAATTGCACTTGCGGTGACGGCATTGGCCGCTACCTGGACCGGATCCAAATCCGGATCAATCCGGTATTCCCCGGTTTCCAGCCAACCTTTCAGCTTGTTGCGGTCAGCCGTGAATTTTCTGTACTCATTTTCTCTCAGATCCAGCAGGATTTCAAGTTCTTTGGGGTGTGGATTTCTTCCAGTCACCTTGCGGAAAGTAGTTTTTATCGCCTCTGAGATTTCGGGATAGGTCAGCATCTGCTCGCCCAAAACCTTGGAAACTTCCACAAAAGTCGGATCGTTGAGCAAAGCCAAAGCCTGAAGCGGGGTATTCGTTTCCTGGCGCTTGCTGACCGAAACACTGTGATCAGGAGCATCAAAGATGGCCAAAGTCGGATGGTGAACTGAGCGTTTCCATATCGTGTACATGCTGCGGCGGTAGAGATTTTTGCCGGTGCTTTGCACGTAATTTCCTCCATTTACTTTCCACAAACCCTCAGGTTGATATGGAAAGACGCTTTTGCCGCCGATTTCGGAATTCAACAGGCCGGATGCAGCAAGTGCATTGTCCCGGATCAATTCCCCGGACAGGCGGACCATCGGCCCCCGCGCAAGCAGGACATTTTCCGGATCTTTTTCTTCCAATTCCGGTCTCTTAATGGAAGCTTGACGGTAAGTGGCCGAGGTGAGGATCAAGCGCTGCATCGCTTTCACATCCCAACCCGATCGCTGAAACTCCAAAGCCAGCCAATCCAGCAATTCCGGATGGGAAGGCAGTTGGCCCTGATTCCCAAAATCCCCCGAGGTAGCGACGAGACCCTTGCCGAAGTAATTCTGCCAAAACCGGTTGACAGCCACTCTTGCAGTCAATGGATTTTCCGGAGAAATCAGCCATTGGGCCAGGCCTAGTCGGTTTCTGGGCAGATCCGCTTTCATGGGAAGGACGCTTTCCGGGGTATTTGGAAAAACCTCCTCCCCATGCAGATTGTATTCGCCCCGTGTCAGGATATAGGTGGGGCGCTTTTCGGCTTTATCCCGCATGATCATCATCTCAGGAATTACTTCCACTGAATCAGAATAAGCTTTTCTTTGGGAAATCACCGCTTTCAGCTTTTCCCGATAAGCCAAAGAATGGTTGTTGAGATACAGCTTTTTCAAGTCCAGCTTTTCGGAAACTGTAAATTGATCCGCTCCCTTGGCAAGGGTGGCTTTGTAATCGTCCGGATTGGAAATATGTCGCACTTCCAAGGGGGAAAGTTCCAGATCGTACACACTGACTTCATCCACAAGGGCGTCTTTCAGACCTTTTCCCCTCCACACTGCACCGACCTGCAAACCGGGCTGTCCACCTTTGAAGAGGATGTCCTTGTATAGGTTGTCGTGGGTGGTTTGGGCTGTCATTTCTGAGCCGTTCAGGAAGACCTTCAGCCCTTTGGCTTTGGAAGATCCGTCGTAGATCATGACCAAATTCACCCATTGATCCCGGGGAATGTCCTGCTCGGTAACTTTGGTGATGGCATTGTAGGGAGCGGTATGGGCCATAAGCAACTCCAGCCGGTTGTCTTTCAGACTAAGGTGATAGCCCCGCCAATTATACAGGACAGCGCCGGAACCCTTGTGAAAGATCGCACCATGAGTCAGAGTATTTGGAATATTGACCCAAATGCTGACCGAGAAGGGCTCATTTCTGGAGAAAACGCCAGTTCCACCCAGATTCAGCCACATGTCCCCATTGAGCTGAACCCCTTTTCCTTTGTACCCTTCCACATAGGAAGGAGGCTGGTTTTTCACCTCGCTACTTTCCATCATGCCTTTTTGGGAAGGATTGAGTTGGTTTTGAATAGACTTTTGGTCAAAAGTGAAAAATGCCTTTCGGCTTGCCGGAAACTCCCGGCTAGCCTCTTTTTGGTAGGCCTTGGAATCCAGCCAAGCTTGAAATCCCGCTTCCTCTTCCTTGGCCACCTGAGCCAAGGACGTCTCTCCGTTTTCTTTCTGCGAAAGAAGATAAGCCAGCATTTGGTCCTTTTCAGTATCGGTCAAAAGCATTGTCGGGGCAGGCATGGCATCGTCCCAGGAAATCTGCCCGGCCTCATCCACCTGGTTGAAAAAACTGCTCAGCTCAAAGAAATTCTTTTGGGAAATCGGGTCATACTTGTGGTCGTGGCAGCGGGCACAGCCCAAAGTCAAAGCCATAAAGGCCTGTCCCATGGTGCTCGTGCGGTCCACAACATACTCAACCCGAAACTCTTCCTCCACGATTCCACCCTCCATGTTTTGGGGATGAATCCGGTTGAAAGCAGTGGCGATCAACTGGTCTTTGGTCGGATTGGGAAGCAAGTCGCCCGCCAACTGATCGGTGATAAACTTATCATAAGTCAGGTTTTGGTTAAAAGCCCGGATCACCCAATCGCGGTAGGGCGATGCATCGCGGTAACGGTCCACGGTATAGCCATGGGTATCGGCAAATCGTGCGATATCCATCCAGTGCATCGCCATCTTTTCGCCATAATGAGGGGAATTGAGCAGTCGGTCTACCTGCTTTTCGTAGGCATCCGGGGATTGATCTGCAAGAAAGACGTCCATCTCAGCAAGACTTGGAGGCAAACCCGTCAAATCCAGACTCAGTCTTCTCAACAGAATTTCTTTGTCGGCCTCGGGAGAAGGCTGGATTTTCTCGGGCTCCAACTTTGCCAATACAAAGCGGTCGATGGGATTTTTGGCCCAGGAATTATCCTTGACTTTAGGCAAATCCTGGTCTTGGGGAGGGATAAAAGCCCAGTGTGGTTTGTATTCCGCTCCATCTTCGATCCACTTGATCAGGATTGCTTTTTCCCTTGGAGTCAAAGTCAGATTCGATTCAATGGACGGCATGCGATACTCCTCATCGTCGGAAATAATCCGGTGAAAGAGTTCGCTTTTGTTCAGGCTGCCGGGTTTGATGGCAAACTTGCCTGGAGATTCCTTCAGTCCGGCAAAGGCCATTTCGGGGTCATGGAGGCTAAGTCCGGCTTTTTGGGCAGCAAGGTCAGGTCCGTGGCAGGCGAAGCATTTATCCGACAGGATCGGTTTGACGTGGATATTGAAATCAATCGCTTCCGGAAGTTCCTCATAGGCCAAAGCAACCTCCTCCGGGAGATCGGGACTGCAGGAAAAAAGCAGCAAAAACAGGGGAAGCAAACTCAGTAATCGGGCGTTCATCAATAAATTCAATGAGCCTTTAAACTACTGGAATTTCAGGGATTATCCCACATGGGGTGTCGGGTATTGAGGGGAATGAGGGTAAAAAAAGTCCTATCAATACCTCTTCAATTTTCAAAACACTAAAAATCACTCAACCATAAATCGGCGAAATTCCTAAATCAAAAAATCAAATCACCCCCTCTGCCAAGCACTTTCCAATCAGTTCTGCAGTATTGGAGCAATTGGTTTTGCTGAGGATGTTTTTCCGGTGAGTACGGGTGGTATGGAAAGAGATAAAAAGTCTGTCAGATATGGCTTTGGCATTTAATCCCTGGCTCATCAGTTTGACGATTTCCTGTTCCCGCTTGGTTAGCTCCGAACTAAGAGCGGCTTTTTCTTGATTGGCAAGTTTGGGATCGAAGCGTTCGTGATGGGCTTTGATATTGAAGAATGACTCCTTTCCGTTTAGGCTGACAAAAGAAACCCAATCGGTGGCCACATTGCCCAAGTGGCTGATATCGGTATGGATGACAAAGGCATGATCCATAATTCCTGAATCGGAAACCGAAAGCGCGGTGGACTGTATCATCATGGTCTGGACCCTCTCATTCGGACCCTTGCATCGATAAGTATAAATGATCTTGTAGGAAAGTAGGTCATCGTTGTCTTTGAAATACTGCATAAACTCATGGATGATTTTTTCCTTTTTTACAATTACCTCAATCTCTTTGGGTAAGGCTGCTTTTAGAAGGGTATCCATTGTAGCTTGTTCTACCCTAATGCCTGCCACCTTTTCGACATTGGGATGGATAAAGTCGAGGCTGAAATCATTTAGGTTTAGGATGTAATAGTAAGAATGTCCCGGTGCGCACATATTGGCAATGTGGTGGAATTGGTCGCTGGGATTATACTTGCTGAATTTGCTCAGTTGGGAGGAATACTCCTTTTTCCAAAAATGCATAATATCGTTGGACGAAAAATCTTTCATTGGTTTTAAATAAAAATGTAACTAATACTAACGATAGTATCGGTAAAGTCCAATACTTTAAAAAATTATTATTGAATATATCCATTAAAAATAGTCTTAGTCCTTCTTGAGAAATGCTTAATCGATCATCTTCCTAATAATTCCCTGACGTCGGCTGGCAATTAAATCCAAATCTGGTACTTTCCTATTCAGTGCACCTTCAAAAAATGTTTGTAAAAAATCCACAGTCGCGAGGTGGGTCCTCCTTGGAATATCACCAATCCCAAAGATTCGACCAGCAAGAATTCGGGAAGGAAATGCCAAAAAGAGCGGCGCATCTGTAAAGCTATAATGATCTGCTTCAGCTATTTCGAACCGGTATCCTCCACCGAATTGCCTGAAAAAAAACCGGTTGCCAGCCTCATACCGCTTATACCGATCCGGATCGTCCTTGTTACTTTCCAGTAATAAAAACGGGCGTGGCCCATCCGGTTTAGGCAATTCTCCATAAAGCGTACCGTCAATATTAGCAGCAGCCTTAATCCGTGAATCATGTGCCATCGCCACTGCAGCAGTTGTCCCACCCAAAGAATGGCCCGTAATGCCAATCAAGTCTTGATCCAGGGAAGAGAAAAAACCATTGGAAGCTTCCTCCTCACTGCCGATTTGATCCAGCACAAACCGGACATCTGCCAGGCGGGTTTGGAGTCGGACTTCCATAAACTGAAGCAAATCCGGGTCATCCTTGTGGTACACTTCTATTGGTGTGGCCAGCTTCCCTCCGGCAAGTTGGGTAAGCGCTGCTTCGTAAGGATGGTCGAGACACAAAACCACGAAACCCTTGCTGGAAAGGCCAATAGCCAAACTGGTATAAAAGGCACGGGAGGCGCCATTTCCGGTCAAAAACAAAATAACCGGCCATTTCTTTTTGGCTTTGGAAACCGGAGAATCCAGGATAGCATACGTGTTGATCTGATCAAAATGGTTCAACAAAAAGCTGGGTAGCCCACTGACCATTGGAGGCAAATGGTCCAATCCGTCCAAATAAACCGAAGGATTTCCCTGGTGGTCGGGGTCTGCAGGATACCATGCCTGAACTACAACATTTCTCCTGTCCAGGGGATCCGCGGTCAAAGGTTCGTCCCGCGAAGGATCAAACCAGCGGAATATTTTAGTACCGACTTGAAAATTCCCAGTGGGCTCAGTCAATTTTGGAACTGGAAGAAAAACAGACCAGCTTAACAGTAAAGCCACACTCAAAAATTGCAGGCTGATCTTAAATACCATGCCCGAATTAATCCATGTGCTATGCTTGAAGGAAAAGGCTTTTCCCAAAAAGAGCAAAAGCAACAAATAAGCAGGAAGGAATTGCCAATAAAGGCCCGAGAGCAGGATTTGTCCAATCGACAGCAAAAGGACCAGCCCCAAAAGTGGCCGAAAAATGTTCTCTATCATATTTGGCTTAATCACCAAAGTCAAGGACGTAGCCAAAATCCCGAGAAGAAGAAGTAGGTCTATCGTATTCATCCTTTCGTGCGCAGTGTCAGTTTGGGATCCCTAGGTTCCATATTTTTTTGAATTCCGCTTACAAAATCAATTTTTCTATAGGAAATGAAATTGGGAAGTCAGCATTTTCCCCAATGAACAATTCCAATAACAAACTATTTTTCAATACTTTAGCGAACATTTTTAAATCAAACCATTTTAATCTAAAACACAAACTATGGAACTTTTAAAAAAAGGCAGCACCGGACAAAATGTAAGTGCGCTGCAACTGTTGCTCCAGGAATTGGACTACAATGTGCCAGTGACTGGCGTATTTGACACCGCCACCTTTAATGCCATTCGGACATTTCAGGCTGGGCATTTGGACAAAAACGGCACTCCTCTAGAGATTGATGGAAAAGTCGGGCAGATCACCATGTGGGCTCTTCAAAATCCCCGGGCCAAAATCGCCACTACTGGCACCGATTATACCATTATGCCGGGACCTGACAAAGGAGGCCATCCTACGGGAAGGTTGGCACTGCAATTTGCCATCGAAGAACTGAAAGCTGGGGCTGGTGAAATCGGAGGAAACAACAAAGGAATGTGGGTGAAGAAATATATGCAACCATCTGGCTTAGGAGAAGGCGAAAGCTGGTGTGCAGGTTTTTTAAGTTGGTGCTTCCTACAGGCTGCAGGCGGAGACAAATCAAGAATGCCCTTCCGATATTCTGCAGGTGCCAGGGATATCTTCAACCAGTTTAAGGCCAAAGGCATGCATTTTCTCGGAACTGAAAATGGATTTATCCCCCAACCGGGAGATATCGTAGCCTGGTGGCGGGTAAGTTTACCTTCAGGAAAAGGCCATATTGGAATTGTCCATCATTATGAAGATGGATTTATCTATACCATTGAAGGCAATAAAGCCGCCAATGTTGCCGGATTTGCCTACGTGAAAACAAGGCTTGATAAGGTTTTGGGGTATGGAAGGGTAAGGTAAGATGAGTATCCGCAATAGTTCATATCGAACCTTTTGAGATGAAAATGATGCGGATTCTCGTCCGATAGCTATCGGACCACGGCCAACAGTCCACTGTCCACAGCCGCTTCAATTGTTCCACTATCCATTCTATGTTTGGAGACGTGCAGTTAAGCGAATCCCCATAAAAGGTAATATTTTGGGCTTTTCTTCCTGTACTTTCAATATTGATTTTAGGTCTTGATCGCTTCGATGAATTATCGATAAGGGTGGTAGCTCAGGCGAATTTGCAGTTTCGAAGCCAGGCTGCCACCCTTTTCATTTCTTGTATTTCAGTATTACTCCCCCTGTCGAAAGCTGATGGGTGGAATCGAGTGTTAACTTTTTTGGAAATCCACCCTGCGTGAACAGAGGCCGCCCGCTTCCCAAAATTACCGGGGCTACTCCGATGCGGTATTCGTCAAACAGATTCGCGTTTATTAAAGCCTCCGAGAGGTTGGCGCTACCGAATACATACAAGTCTTTTCCGTCTTCTTCTTTAAGTCTGGCAATTTCGACAGCAGCATTTTCCTTAATCAATCTACTATTATTCCAGTCTGCTGAAGTCAATGTTTTGGAAAAAACAAGCTTTGGGATGCTGTTCATCAAGTCAGCGATTTCTCCTTTTGCCTCTTTCCAATAGGCTGCCATTCCTTCATAAGTGATCCGCCCAAATACCAGGTAGTCCGCTGAGTTCAATTGGGCTATACTGATTTTTTCAAGCTCATCTCCCCAGATAAATTCATGAAAAGACAAGTCCCAATTTTGGTTACCCTCAAAATAACCGTCCAGGGTCATGACATTCCACATGATCAATTTTCTCATGACATTTAATTTAGGTTTATGTTCCGATTTATCAATATCGATTTACGAAGTCGGCAATTATTTGGAAGTGACTAAATGGAAAAAAGCAATAGGATCTATTTTCAATTTAGAAATGCTGAGCATTAAATTGCTTTTGCCTTTTAAGGTTGCTCCCAGAAGTTAAACCTCCAATTCTAAATCCCAGCTTTATCCTGTTGGTAATTCACGATTTTTCTTCCCAAATTCTAATTGCCAATTTAATTTTTCAGCATGAAAACCAGCTTCATCAGCAACAAACCAATTTCAAAAGGAGAAAGCATCCAAGGTGCCGAGATCAGGGCTGTTATTTTTGAGTTGATCCGAAAGGATTATCCCGGATTTTCCGCCGAAAGCTACATCTCTCTGGATGAATTGAACCTCTATCGAAGGCTGTATCTAACCCAACTCATGGAATTGGAGCGCGGTGAACTTGCCCTGCTGGACCGTGATGTACTGAAAGCAATTCGGGAAAATTCTGTGATGACAGAAAAAATCGATGATGGAGTCGAACACCAACTGACACTTGGGGAACGCATGGCGGATCGGATCGCTACGTTTGGTGGCAGTTGGACCTTTATCATTGTGTTTTTCAGCTTTATTATCCTATGGATGCTCACCAATGCCTACATCCTGATGAGCAGGGCATTTGACCCCTTTCCGTTTATTCTGCTCAATCTGATTCTTTCCTGTCTGGCGGCGATTCAAGCACCAATTATTATGATGAGCCAAAACAGACAGGAATCCAAAGACCGGCTGCGGGCCGAGCATGATTACAAAATCAACCTGAAAGCCGAACTTGAAATCAAACTTTTAAGTGAAAAAATCGACCATCTCCTGGTGCATCAAAACAAAAAACTACTTGAAATACAGGAAGTTCAGGTGGATTACTTAGAAGATTTGCTGAAGAAGATGAACGAGAAGAATTCCTGATCATCAACGGTGATTTCTACAGAATTCATAGGAAAAAACACCGGATCAAGTGATAATGATTTCCTATAACCCTAAGCGTTGAGATAGAATTTGACCATGGGCAAACCCGTTTCATTCCAGAAAAAACAGCCAGAAATAGCCACAAAAAAACCGGGGAAGAAAATCTCCCCCGGTAAATTGAACTAACTAAACCTGTTTAATTTTTGGGCCAGAATAATCCGGATTTAAATTTTACCAAGGTTTGTTGGTACCCTGGATGATCCATGGCTTAGACCACTGGTTGTTTGGACCGATTTCGGAACCATACTCAGAAACTTGCAAGCGACCAACAGCTGTGGCTACTTCTTCATTGTTGAAGTTCAGTTCATTGTTGCCATAAGGGAATCTTACTGGCATCACTGGCTCCATTGAAGCAGGACCAACTTTGAAATCAGGCAAACCTGTACGTCTGTAATCAAACCAAGCTTCAGAAGCTGAAGTCCAGCTAGCAATCCACTTTTGAGTCAGGATTTGCTTCGCAGTGCCATCGAATGCTACACCAGGCTGAGCGAGGTAAGCTGCAGATCCACTGGAAACTCCCCAAGCTTTCAAGGAAGCGTTGATTCCATTTTCGTAATGGGTCTTAGCTGCACCTACTGTATAACCTTTTGTAGCAGCTTCTGCCAGGATAAAGCTTACTTCAGCAGCAGAGATAATTCTTGCTTTCAAAAGATCACCTTTAGCTGCTCTGAACACATCACCGATCTGGGAAACGTGCTGGTTTTCCAGCTGCTGACCAGGAGTCGGGTTAAGGTTGTGAGCAGAAGGGTTGATCAAACCTGTAGGAAGACCTACATATTCTCTGGTATCCAACTTATAACCCAATTTTTCTGGGTTGTAGTGGCGGGTAAACTTGTTGCCTGCAGCAATTTCTTTCAAATATTGCTCATCGCCCAAGGATACAACACCGTTTTGGATTACACCATTTTTACGGATAAAAGGATCAGTTGCTGTTGCAAGAGTCAAATCCTCAACCCATCGGCAGTGAACCGGTCTAAACCAAACTTTCAATCTTGGATCATTGGTTGCCAACATCGGATCCAGCAAGGTATTAGCTGGTTTCAATCTTCTGAAGTTTGAACCTGCATCAAAGGATGTGGCTGTAGGCCAAGAATCACCTGCAGAAGCTCCCAAATAAGCTAGGGTCACATCTTCAGAAGCGTCTGTGATGTAGATTCCTGAGCTATAGATCGCTTCAATACCAGGCTTTGCAATCTCCGGCAATTTGTCAGAGATTCTCAGGTAGTATCTCAACAACAAGGAGTTGGTGAATTTCTGCCAACGGACAGCATTACCTCCGAAATAGACATCGTACTGAGGGATCACGTTGGTTGAAGGAGTGCTTGCAAAAATTGCAGCTGCAGCCTTCAAGTCTTCGATTATTCCTTTGTAGATCACTTCCTGGGAATCATAGATTGGAAACTGATATTCCAACTCAGCTTTTGAACCCTGAAGTGCATAGGTATAAGGTGCATCTCCCCAAAGGTCAGTCACCATTCCAAACAGGAAGGACTTCATTGTCAGGCCGATAGCCTTGTGGAAATCAGAACCAACCTCTTCAGATCTTTTGATCAGGAACTCATTGGTTCTCAACATTGAGTAGTAACCGTTCCAATCAGAAGGGCCCCATGCGTAACTGTTGTGACCACTGAACCAGCCGTCTTTTTGGGTATGCTGTACCACACCGGCTATGTCCTGATATCCCAGGTTTGTTACGTTCAATGCGGCGCCTACCATGACAGTCGGCATCAGCATATTCACGTTGGCGTCTGCCGGTGAAACCCCATTGGGGTTGTTGTTGACTTCATCTAAACTTTCACAGCTCCCGAATGCGATCAGGGTGGCCAGGGAAAGTACTTTGGTATGTTTTATCCAATTTTTCATAGTCTCTTAAATTTAATTGAGCGAATGGATTAGAAGTTAGCGTTGAACTTGAAGCCCAAAGGCATGGTCCAAGGGTTCACGTTTTGAAGCTCAATACCTTGTCTGAACAAGTTGGCAGAGTCACCTTGTTTGGAAGCCTGCAACTGGAATGCTCTTTCAGGATCGATTCCTACATCCGCCTTGGTCCAAAGCATCAGGTTACGTGTGAATAACGAAACACTTGCATTCTGGAATCCTTTCAGTTTTGGCAAAGTGTAAGTCAAAGCAAGCTCACGGAGTTTTACAAAAGAGGCATCGAAAGTAATAGCCTCGTTGTAGCTCCAAGGATAGGTATCAGAGATCGGATAGATATTGGTACCTGGTCCACCAAGGTGCTCGATATATTCTCCGTTTTCACCCATGATCACACCCGGAATGAAAGCTCCGTCATCACCTTCAGGACCTTGGTTGACATCCATGCCACCCTCTTCCTTCGAATAACCACCCACTCTTGGGAACGCGCCATTTTGAGGAATGATGTATTTGCCAGGATTAGATTTCAGCAAATCGATCAATTCTTGCTCGGTGTAGTTTCCACCAGGGATCAACATATCCTTTTGTCTTCCTGATTTCCAGTCAGATTCAGCATATCTGTAAGTGAAGGACATGAAGTCACCGCCCATTCGGGCATCCACACTTGCGGACAACACAAATCTTTTGTAGCTCAGGCTGGTTTGGAAACCAAGCATTGCATCTGGGTTAAAATTACCCACTTTTCTTCTGTCCGCTCTGTCGTTCTTGCTGATCCATTCTCCGTTGTTGGAAAGGATAGGCCATCCATAATATGGAGAGTTTTTATCCTCTACAGTTGCAAAACCACGGCTATAAAGGTCACCGATCTGTCCGCCTACGAATGTGCTTGCACCACCGCCGTTGTCTTCCCAAAGAGTAATAAACTCCATACCTTCAGTCAGTTCCTCAAGTGTAGTTCTGTTGCGGGTGATGTTGAAGTTCACGTCCCAAGTCAAGCCATTGGCCTTCTGGATCGGAGTAGCTCCTATCTGAATTTCCCAGCCTTTGCTTGAAATCAAACCAGCGTTAACCTGTCTCTGAGAATACCCGGAAGATTCAGGAGTTGGAATGCTCAGGATCTGGTTTTCGTTACTCTGATAGTAGTAGGTAGCTTCGAAACGGATTCTGTTATCCAAGAAATTCATATCCAAACCTAATTCTTTGGAAGTACTGATTTCAGGCTTCAGATTAGGGTTTAGCAAGGTGCCAGGGTAATTAGTAGTGATCAAACTTCCCCAGCTGCCTGTACCCAACTGCTGCTCCAAAGCATACGGATAGGTATCGTTACCAGCTTGTGCAATACCTGCTCTCAACTTCAGCATGGAGATGCTTTCAGGAAGGTTGAAGGTATAATTAGCCAACCAGCTCAAAGACAAGGAAGGATAGAAATAAGATCTGTTGTCAGCTGGCAATGTACTTGACCAGTCATTTCTTGCAGTAATATCAGCATACAATTGATCTTTGAAACCAAAAGAAGCAATACCGAACACAGAATAGATTGATTTTTCTGAGCTATAGTTACTGTAGTTCAAACCGGTATTTGGAATGTTGCTGATTCTGTAAAGTCCAGGAACAATCAAACCTGCGTTAGTCTTGCTACCCATATATGCATCATTATAATGCTGACTCATGATGTTACCACCACCGCTTACATTCAGGGTAAGGTTTTCCCAACGCTTGTTGTAAGAGGTCATGAATTCCACGTTGGTTTCAGTACCGCCAAGAGTTTGAAGGTGGTAAGCACCTTTTCTTTCTCTGGTGTAAGAATAAGGAATCTTAGTTTCACGGTTTTCGCTATAGGTATCCATAGTCAATTTCACGTGAGATTTCACCGCATCTGAGAATTTGTACTCAGTTTTGAGGTTTCCGAAGATTCGATCTCTTTCGAAACCGTTGTTGACCCCATAGGCAAGAAAGTATGGGTTATCGTTGTTAGGCGATACCGATTTCTGCTGGATTTCCTCCTGACCTGGTACCCAATAGTCTTTCAGTTCACGGATATCCACGTGAGACCAAGCATATACTGCTTCCAATGGGTTAGCACCTCTGTTTCCGGTAGTCGGACGGTTGTCCGATTTGTTGCGGGAGACATTGATGTCTGCACTTACATTCAATTTAGGAGTGACGCTGTAAGAGTTGGAGAAGTTGATGCTGTGACGGTTAAGATCCGTATTAGGAATCATCCCCTTGTTGATCATATTGGAGTAAGACAAGCGGTAAACGGCTTTGTCAGTAGCTCCTGATACGGAAAGGGCATTGGTAGAAGTGATACCTGTCTCCAGGAAGTTCTTCATGTTGTCCGCATATGAATTCAAGTCAGTAGCAATCTTATTGCCGCTGGCATCAGTTGGGCTGTTCCACTGCACTGCTTTGTTGCCCACGTCCAATTTAGGACCTGACCAATAAGCGGAACGCTCATCCAAAAGATCTGTTCTTGAACCGTTTGCATACTGGTAGTGCATATCCAAGAAGCGGTAAGGAGTTTCGAAAACGTTGGAAGTGGAGAAATTCACTCTCATTGCTTCGCCTTTTTTACCTTTTTTGGTAGTAATGAGGATTACCCCGTTACCAGCACGTGAACCGTAAAGAGCAGCAGCACTTGGGCCTTTCAATACTGTCATGTCCTCGATATCATCCGGGCTCAAGTCAGCAATCGGGTTACCATAATCGACTTGGTTTCTGTCACCCATGGTTCTTACGTTACCCAAAGAGTTTGCAACAGGCACCCCGTCAATTACGAACAAAGGCTGGTTGTCACTGCTCAAAGAAGTAGCGCCACGGATTACGACACTGGTAGAAGATCCTGTACCGGAAGTCTGGTTGATCTGAACACCAGCCACTCTACCGGCAAGTGAGCCAAGAGCGTTTTCCTGGGTTACAGTTCTCATGTCTTCTCCTTTTACTTCACCTACGGAGTAACCGAGAGATCTTTTTTCTCTTTCAATACCCAAAGCGGTTACGACTACTTCGCCCAGAGATTCGATGTTTTCTTCCATCGTCAGGTTCAAAGTAGACTGGCCGTTTACAGGCAATTCAACGGTATTGAAACCGATGTAAGAAAACACCAAAACTGCACTGGCAGAATTGACATTGAGGGAATAATTTCCGTCGATGTCGGATACAGTACCGTTAGTTGTTCCTTTTTCCAGGATAGTAACACCCGGCAAGCCCAAACCATCAGTTGCGGAAATAACTTTTCCACTAATGACTGCTTGAGCCTGGAAAATTTCATCCATTGAAAGATTTGAACCATTGGCCATCGCTCTCCCCTGCATAGGAGGGAGAATGACCGAGCCCAAAATCAGGGCGAGGGAAACACCCTTTAAGATTTTGGGCCTGAGTAAGTAGATGCCTTTTTTCATAAGCGTTTAGGTTAGTTAAAGTGTATTCGAGTTTTTACTTGTATCATCATTCTGTTCGTCTGACTTCCCTTTGGTTAAAAACTGAGCAAAAAGACCCCAAAACCCTTTATCAAGGTTTTCGGCTTGGCTTTTGTCATCCAGCGCTTCCAGAAACAGATCAAATTCCCTTCGGCTGATCTCTCCCTTGGCTAGCTTTTTGACTAATTCAGATGCAGTTGGCTTTTCCATAGCTTGCTCATTCACAGGTAATACCTCAGGGCTAGAAAAACGGACTACTCGTTAATATTTTTTGTTCAATAGTCTTTTCATTTCTCTTGTGAGTACTTTTTGTGAGATCATTTTAGAAAAATCCCAAACCGATGAACATCCCCCTATTTCTCACCAGAGTATCTGGTTTTCTGCTGGTTCCGCTGGCCCTTTCCTTTTGTAATCCAAAAAATCCCGCCAAGCCAAGCCTAAAAGAAGTGGCGGATGAAGTGGTGACACGCTTATATAAGGAGATCCCCGGGGATAGCCTGAATCTCCTCGATGAAAAATTTCTTATGGATTATATGAGTGAGGATGAAAAAAAAGTCCTGGCCACAGGATATTGGATCTTTGAAGTCAATCAACCGGTCCGCATTTCGCTGATGCGGGACAAGAGCCAAAAGTCTGTTCCATTTTGGCTGGAATCCTCCGGTTTTGAAAAAACTACCCTCCTGGTCAAAAATGAAATGTCAGAATACGAGGTTTGGCAGAAAGTCTTTGAAAAAGGAAAAGTGGAATTGGGAATCAACGGACTGGATAAGCACCGACCGGTATATTTTGTAAGTATTAGTCCTGTTAAGGAGGGAACACCTGTGGAGATCAATCCGATATTTCCTGCAAAGCAGCATCAGGAAAAATTTCAGCCGGGGGCCTTTACCTACCACGATTGGGATGGGCTCAAGCTGACCGAAGTTCCGGAAAGTCTGCAGGGCGAAATCCTCCTGACCACCGTGCGGGGAAGAGCCAGGGAAGCCCACTTTCTGAATGCTTTCCGAAATACTGTATTCCCATCCTCTGAATCAGCCGATCAGGTGGTCCTTACCTGGACTGGAGATCCTTCCAATTCGGTTTCGATACAATGGAGAACAGCCGACGCTATTAAAGAAGGCAAGATCCAATATTGGGAAAAGTCAACTCAGGATACCTTGGAGACCAATTCAAGCACTTTCCGAATGGAAGACCGATTACTTCAGAATGACCGGTATATCCAAAGACATACCGGCAGACTGGAAGGACTGAAACCCGGAACCAGCTATGAATACCGGATTATCAGCAATGCCAAGCCTGGCGAAGTCCAAGAATTCAAGACTGCCGAATCCAGTCCGGTAGACTTTTCATTTCTTTGGTTTGGTGATATGCACAATGATGAAAAAACGGGAAAAATGCTTCAGGACGCCACTTCCAAAAATCCAGAAATCAGGTTCTATGTCCAATCCGGAGACTTGGTCAATACGGGTCTTTACCGTGATAATTGGGATGAACTGTTTGGCTATACCGAAAAGGCTTGGGCTCAAAGGCAGTTTATGCCGGTTCCCGGGAATCACGACAGTCAGGACGGGCTGGGAGCCTGGATGTATCAGGAGTTGTTTGACCTACCGACCAACGGGCCGGATTCCACACATCGGGAATTCACCTACTTCTTCAAATACCACGATGCGCTATTCCTGATGATGGACGGAACACTCCCTATCGAGGGACAATCAGCCTGGATCGAAAAAACCCTGGCTGAAAATCCGGCCAAGTGGAAGTTTATGGTCGTTCACTTTCCGATGTTCAATTCTGTGGAACCCTATCCTGATATCCAAAGAGAATGGTTACCGGCTTTGGAAAAACATGGAGTGGATCTGGTTATGAGTGGACATTTCCATTTTTACATGAGATCCAAACCGCTTGCTGAATTTACAAAGAGTTCATCGCGGATGATGTTTGTCCATTCCGCTGCCACTTCCGGAGGATTCGAAAGTGAGACCCAAAACTGGGATCAGATTGACGCAACCTTACCGGATGATTACCTCTATCAAAAAATCGATCTGAAAGGGAATACCTTGACACTTACTTCTTTCAAATCAGGAGGAGAAGTATTGGACAAATTTGAAATCCGGAAGGATTGATTTTAAGATTTTGAGTTCTAAACACAAAGGAACATAGGGATCTAAGAGGTTTGCTTACAAAACTAATTTCTTATTGTGTCCTTTGTTTCTTTGTGTTTTCAAGAGTTTACTTTTCAAGTCACAAAAAGCCTGTATCCAAATTTTGAGATTTAAACACAAAGGAACATAGGGATCAATTACCACTCCTTCCAATACCCATCCCACTTTTTGGTCTTTGTTTCTTTGTGTTAAAAAAAATTATGGTAAATGAAAATTCAGCACCATAGCCTAAAGACCTGTCAGGTTTTGAAATCCTGACAGGTCTTTTTTTCGAAGACTTTCACAAAAAAAACCTTCCAAAATGGAAGGCTCTTTTTACCTTTTATTTAAGCTATGTTTCAATATTTATTTTCAGGGTTGGGTTTCAAAAAAAAAGGACTTTGATAAATTTCCATCCCATTGATTCAGGTTTCTCACTCTGGAATCTCAACCCCAAATCGACCTTTGGCATGTGGCAACCCATCATGGGTTGAAATAGCCACTGCCGAAATCACCAACAGAAAAGTAATGATCCCAACAAACAGGTACAGGGCTTTTTTGGGTTGAAATGGTTCCAGAGCAAATTCGACATTGCAGTAAGGCAAGAGGGCTAGGACCACTCCGAAATTGAGCACATACATAAACTGCTCAGGGCGATAAAAGCTCAGGTAAGACCCTGTAATCAGGAAGGTGTAAATCACGTAAGTCCCAAAGAGGATAATTCCTGTCCATTTCATCAAGTCGAAACGCTCGGTATCCGTGCTGCTTCTCCATTTTTTGGAAATGGTAAAACCTGAGAACATGCAAATCAAAAAGGCGAAAAAACCCAGAGTAATTCCTACACCTGCCCAATATTCGGGATTGGCTGGCACTGCGTTTTTATAGATAGCCACTACGTCATTATCCCAAAATGTCTGCTGCCAAACGATAAAGGGAATCAAAGTCATCAGTCCGAAAATCGGCCAGGCGACCTTTGAAGGTAGGGGTTTGGACTCTGATTTCTGGGTTTCAAAAGAGGCAGTCAAGGCGCCATAAGCCATTCCAATTCCTCCAAAAAAGCCGAGGGAATACTCCATGACGTTCCAGAAATTGATTTTTAAACCGGAGACATTACCCAACACCAAAAGGAATTCACCAAAGGCAAATCCAAAACCGGCACCCAATCCAGAGTAAATCGCCACTTTCAATGAGCCAGAATAGGAATTACGGCTGCAGAAATAAGCTAATGCGATGGCTGCACCTGCGCAGATCGCCCAAGCTTCAGAGCGTGGTGGAGTCATCAAAATCCCCAATTCCTCTACTACGAAATAATAAAAGATGATCGCTCCTGCACACATTTCTACAAGAAGTTGGTGCCATGCTATTTTTTTAGCGGAAGAAGACTCCTGAAGTCCAAGGCCAAAAAGACCTCCACCCAGAAATCCATAAAGCCCCCCGATGACAAACATCATCAGCAAGCCATAAGAAACGTTCAAAAAATCATTGACTCGGCCATAACCCACGACCTGCCCGTAGCTCATCATTCCTCCCAATCCCCAGCCGATCGCGCCAAGAAGCACAGCTTTTAGCCCTCCGGAAATCCATTCTTTTCTCCTTGAAAATAAAATCAGAAAAACACAGGCAATACCTCCAGCCCAAGCAGCACCTTGCTCGTGCCCAAACTGACCTCGAATCGCCCAAGCAGTCCCGAGCGTCATGCCGGTGAGGAGAATGGGGAGTAACTTTGATTTCATTCCTTTTTTGTAAGGAATACCTTGGGATTAACGAAAAGGGCTATTTCCTATCTCAGGAATGTCAAAGGATTTCGGATTTACCGATTTCGAATGCTTAGAATCACTCGGTACAAGTATCGGATGTGGTCGGGTTGTCGGGGTTGACTCTGCTGAGCGAAGTCAAAGCATCGGGTGGTCGGCTGTGCTTTTCCCCACTGAACAGTGAGACTGATCACTTTGACTGATCACTGCGACTAAACCATTATTTCGACTTCGTTTCTCAGGTGCTCAATCTGAATCTCCGAATGATCACTGGTGACTGACCACTTCAGCCCACTACTTACTTTTCACCACTCACAACTGACCAACTGCCCACTGCAAACCGCGACTGATCACTGGAGACTGATCACTGCAAACTGAAACTCACTCCAGCTCTTTGATCATTTCGATCAGGGACTTATAGATCAGCGGCCCGGTCTCTGGCCCCAAGGAATTCTCCTCGCCATAGGTGTCACGATCATCATTATAGAGATACGGTTTCCCTGTATCCCATTCACTTTTGGGGATGATGTAACCAATCTCATCATTGGATAGTCCCAGATAGAACTTGTATTTGTCGGTAATGAAATCCTGGATCGGAGGAGTCTCTATAGGCTGAATATCAAACTCCCGTCCGGCAGGAGCTTCTACCCCGCCAAAGAGAATTTCAGGGTAAATCTCTCCCGGAATACTCAGGAACATCGCCGGGCCGATACGGATAGCGCCAACCTCTGTTCTTGATTTAAAATATTCCGGCATCCCCATTTTTATCAATCCTATGCCACTGGCGATTTTAAAGGTGATATTATCCAAGGGAGCAAAAATTGTCTTCGCACGTACCGAGATGTTGGAAGTGGTCAAGGTATCCCCTCTCAACTTCAATGCCTCGAGTGACATCAGGGCAATATGGTCGCCCAAAGCTTTGGTCTTTTCGTAAGTTGGTTCCGAATAGGCAGTGCCTGTAAACGGATCGTGTATCGGAATGGAGGGGTGTGGAGCCATCAAACCTCCAATCGCCCCTGAAAAATAGATGGCCACGCCTCCTACCCCTTCTTGCATGAGTTCGTCACCGTTATAAACTCCATTTTCAATCCCTTCTCTCACGTAATGCGGAAAATCAGAACTGATCAAAAGATTTTGGCTCCAAAGGGTTTCCGGGTGGTTGGACCAGTTAATGATCGTGCCCAAAGTTTGGTCGTTTTCCAGATCCAATACCTGCATGAGATGTATTCCCGTTGCTTTGACAATGGGCTTACGGGTGTCTTTCATTAACACAGAATCCCTTTCAGAGAGGTCTTCAGCAAAGACAAGCTTCGCTGGCCTCAGGTTAGTTGCAGCTTCGACGATAGCCGCTACCGTCTGCGACTTGACATATTCCATCATCTCGGGATTGACGCCGGTATTGAATATGTTTTCTCCCCAAATTCCTACCAGATCATTGCTTTCATGGGTATGGGTAGAAGAGATCAGCGTGTAGTCGATATTCAATTCCTTCGGAATCCGCTGTCTTATGTCGATGACATCGCCGTGCAAAAAGCCAATGGCATCCATGGAAATCATGGCAATTCTGCTTTTCCCATCGTCCAAGACCATGACACGCGACCACACGTCATCGTGGACGCCCTGCGCAGGCTTGGCATTGCTCATTCCGGCAATCCAAAAAGCGTCGAATTTGCCGTTTTTATTCAGGTCATTAAAAGTATCCCCCTCATCTTCGTCGTATTCATTGTCCCCGTTGGCATCGTTCCAGGTATCAACAATGGTCGGCGTAATTGCCTTTTTGGCAAAGCCAGCCTGAAGGGTTTGCGGAGTTTTGTTTTCCAATTTCAGGTCAATGGCATATCCGGGCTGCCGATCTCTCCAATTGTAAATGAAGATCCCCCCAATTAGCAAAAGGATCAACAGGATAAAAAAAGCGAACAGTTTCAGGAATTTTTTCATATGTTTTTTTACAATCTCTTATTAAGAAAATTAAGAATCAAGGGCAGCCTGACTGGTTGACCTTGTCTGATTTTGGTTGTCACAATTCCATTTTGACCTGCTGGTAAAGTAGCTTATAATCCTATTCATTGACACAGCAAAAGGAAATTCCTCCGCCTAAACGGGAAAATCTATCTCCTGTCCCACCCGTTTTCTTAGCTCATTCCCTTACTTCTTTTTCCGCCCCAAATCGATCATTTGCCCCTTTCAGTTCACCATGGGTTGAGATTGCCACAGCAGCTAAAATCAGCAAAGTCACCACAATTCCCACCAAGAGATATCCTGCCTTTTTTGGCTGAAATACCGTGGTGGCAATATCCATCGTGCAGTACCGAATCATGGTGACAACAAATCCAAAGTTGACGAGGTACAGAAACTGCTCAGGTCGATAAATGCTCAGGTAAGATCCGGTAATCAGAAACGTATAAACCAAATACATCCCAAACAGGATCAATCCTACCCATTTGATCAAGTCAAAACTCTTGGCTTCTGAGCTGTTTTGCCACTTTTGGGAGAAGATAAATCCGGAAATCGACGTAATCAAAAAGCCTAAAAATGCCAGCAATACCGCCATGCTTGCCCAAAATTCTGAATTCCCCGGGATGGCTTTCTCATAGGCAGGCAACAAATCCTTTTGCAAAAAAGACTGGTGCCAGACTATAAAAGGAATCAGTACCATCAGCCCAAATACCGGCCAAGCAATACTTGAGGAACGGACGGGCAGTTCCGATTTCTTTGTTTCAAAATTGGCGGTCAACGCACTATAGGCCATTCCTATTCCCCCAAAAAAGCCCAGGGAATATTCCATGACGTTCCAGAAGTTGAATTTTATTTCCGATACCATCCCCAAGACCATCAGGAATTCTCCAAAGGCAAATCCAAAACCTGCGCCTAATCCGGAATAGATGGCCACTTTTAGCGAAGCCGAATAGGAATTTCTGGTGCAAAAATAGGCCAATGCTATAGCAGCACCTGCACAGATACCCCAGGCTTCGGAACGCGGAGGTGTCATCAATATTCCCAATTCCTCCACAACGAAGTAATAGAAGATAATCGCACCGGCACACATCTCCACCAGGAGTCGGTGCCATGCTATTTTTTTGCCGGAGGAGGACTCCTGAAGTCCAAGTCCAAACAGACCTCCACCCAGAAAACCATAAAGCCCCCCGATTATGAACATCATGAGCAATCCATAGGATACATTGAGGAAACTATCGCTTTTACCATACCCCACGACCATCCCGTAGCTCATCATTCCTCCCATGCCCCATCCGATCGCGCCAAGAAGTACAGCTTTTAGCCCTCCGGAAATCCACTCTTTCTTATTTGAAAACAAAACCAGAAAAACACATCCGATGGCTCCGGCCCAAGCTGCACCCTGCTCGTGACCAAACTGACCTCTGATCGCCCATGCTGTTCCGAGAGTCATTCCGGTCAGAAGGATGGGGAGAAATTTTGACTTCATTCCTTTTATTTAAAAGGAATACCCAAGAATCAAGGTAAAAGACTATTTACTTTTTCAGGAAATGTCGAAAGATTTCGGATTTCAGGATATCGGATTTCGGAGGTCTGATTGTATTGAGGATCTCTGAATACTGGGACTGATCACTTGTGGGGTGTCGGCTGCAGGTTGCGGGATGACGGCTGGGGGTTGTCGGGTTGTCAAGGTTGCCTGTGCTGAGTGTAGTCGATGTATCGGATTGTCCAATTATAACTGAATGCTGGGACTGATCACTGGAAACTTCCCTCCTCCTACTTTGTCACTACAGCCTTTTTCTCCCCAAACATTTTGCGGTAATCGACCGGGGTATAGCCCATGACCTGTCTAAACTGCCTGGCAATATTTTTACTGTCCTGCAAGCCCATATCCAAGGCAATCTCAAAAATCGTCTGATCGGTACTGAGCAGTTTTTCAGCCATTTTCTCAATCCTCAAATTGGAAATGTATTTGTAAACAGGCATTCCTGTCACTTCCAAAAATCGTTTTTCCAGAGATCTCCTGGACATGGGGACTTCCTTGACAATATCCGTGACCTGCAAGTTGGTTTCAATGTTGCGGTGGATGAAATCGAGGGCATCTGCGACATGGTCATCAGTAGATGCAAAAATATTGGTCGAGGTCCGGGTGATGACCTTAATAGGTGGAACAGGAATGTCTCGATAGAACTTAACCCTTCCCTGTATCATGAGATCTAGAGCCCTTGCGGCATCATATCCACCCTTTTCGATGTCAAGTTCAATGCTCGAAAGCGGGGGATCTGACAGTTCACAAAGCATCACGTCATTGTCCACCCCTAAAACCGCTACCTCCTGGGGAACCCGGATTTGGTTGTGTTTGCAGGTCTCCGTGATGTGAACTCCCTGGTTATCATCGCAAGCCATCAGAGCGACCGGCTTGGGAAGGCTTTTCAGCCATTTGCTCAGGGATTTGCTTTTGTAATACCAGATATCCGTTGATCGGGCTTTTTTATGCTCAAAATAATTTACCTGATATCCGGCTTTATTGACGGCGGTTTCAAATCCCTCAGCCCTTTCCCTGGACCAAACAATGTTGTTGAAGCCGTAAAAAGCGAAGTTTTGGAAGCCTTTTTTCAGAAAATATTCTGCACCCATCTTCCCGGTTTGCCGATATAGCCCGGTGATGTTTGGGATTTTCTTGAAGCGTTCCTTAAAATCCTGAGCAATGATCGGAAGCGGAGATTCGTAAAATTCCGTCTCCATCTCATTGTAAAGCTGGCCGATGATCCCATTGGCTTTCCATTCTTTTGCCCATTCCAGGATGCCCTTTACTCCCATCGTCTCCCGGTAGTAAAGCGGCATGCGGCAAAAGCTCCAGTTTCCGTTTTCGGAGGAATATTTACTGATTCCTTTCAAAAGGGCTTTACTGTATTCCTCACCAAAGTCAAGCAATAAAATGACTTTATACATCGCAAGTTTAAGAGAATAGGTCTTTCAGTGACTTTACACGTGCATTAGTGACTAAAGGTCGGGCCCAGATTCCAATTGAAAAAATATACCCAAGCGGAATGAGCAGGAAAAACATCGCAGCTCTCAGACCAATCCCGTCGGCCAGGGATCCGATGATCAGTGGCACCACCGCCCCGCCGATAATCCCGGAACAAAGCAAGCCAGCCAAGGTCCCATGTGCAATGGGAACTGAATTGAGTGCCAATGAAATGATCACAGACCACATCACTGAAAGACAAAATCCGGTCGATGCAAAAGCGACTAAGGCAAACTGTCCCTCAACGGTCAGACCCAAAACCAATGCGGTGATAGCACCTAGTGCAAAGATCATCAGGACATGTCTGCTATCCATCAGCTTGAGCAAAAGCAATCCCAAAAGACATCCTACGGTAAGCAGGCCCCAGAAATAGGAGATCACCTGTGCACCTGTTGTGGACGGATCAGCTCCGTGATATTCCTGAAGGAACTTGCTGACCCAGTTGGCGATACCTTGCTCGGAACCCACGTAGCAGAATATCCCGATGAAAAACAACCAGACTTTCCGCTGCCCCATCAGGGATTTGAGAGACTTGCCTAGATCCACTTTTTCGTCTTCGTTAAGCTCGACTTTGGGAAATTTCACCCTGCTGATCAGCAGAATCATCAGGATAGCCAGCAGCGCGAAGAGGTAGTAAACCGAAACCCAAGACAGGTCCGCAGGCACCATTTGTTCCAAAAAGCGGAAATGAAATCCCGGCTTTCCGGTATGAAGGTTTTGGACCAGATAGCTGTATAACCATGGACTGAGAAATGACGCCGCCCCAAAAGCCAGCTGACCGAGTACAGAATTAAAGGCAAAATGCTCCTCCCCTCCTGTCACTCTAAGCAAGGGATTGATGACCACTTGCAGCATGGCCATTCCCAGTCCAATCACAAAAAGGGACATCAGGGCAAAACTGAACTGGGGATTAAAGGCAAAAACCAATGCCCCCAAAGCGGCCAGGCCAAAAGCCCCGAGCAGGATTGGCTTTTCTCCATATTTCTCCACCAAAAGCCCTGATGGCAAAGACATTACTCCATAAGCAACGAAAAAAGAGAACGGTAGAAATCCGGCCAAAGAGAGACTTAAGGAAAAACTTTCGATGATATCAGGTATTATCGGGCCAAGTATATTTGACATCAGGGATATCACAAAAAACACAAGGAAAATCAAAAGGAGAAGGGAAGTTCTTTTCTTCATAGGATAAGAGGGGTGCTTAAGAAAGTCCAATATTGGGCTGATAATATTGATATTTCATTCATATGGGCGAAATATTTTTTTATCCCAAAGCCTATATAAATTCTGAACAGATTAGTCCTAATTGAATTTGAAATAGTATTTAAACCAAAAATCAAACGAATGACAAGCTATTCTTTTCGGATGGCCAGCATCCCTTGCTGTATCATCGCACTTTCATTGCTGTTTATCCGATGTGGCAATTCTTCAAGCACTGAAGAAGTCACTGAAGCATCCGCTGACTCCCTGAGTCTGACTATGGTGAGCAATAGTAAAATTTTTGACAGTCATCCGGAATTTGCCCAAGGACACGCCTCCACCATCGTGGCGGTGAATCCCGGTGAATACCTGGTTGCCTGGTTTGGTGGTACTCACGAAAAACACGACGACGTAAGCATTTGGATGTCTAGAGGCGACGGAAATACCTGGGAAGTACCTCAGAAAGTGGCCAAAATCCGCAATGACCCCCACTGGAATCCTGTACTGTTCAATGCTCCTGATGGAAAATTGTACCTCTATTTCAAAGTAGGGAAAGAAATTGACGATTGGGAAACTTGGGTTCAGACTTCTGAAGACAAAGGAAAAACCTGGACTGCACCAGTGGAACTCGTTCCTGGCGACCGCGGAGGAAGAGGTCCAGTGCGAAATCACAACATCGTATTGTCTGACGGCACTTGGCTGGCTCCTGCTTCCAATGAAAAAGACGAGGTTTGGAATGCCTTCATGGATCGAAGTGTAGATGGTGGAAAAACCTGGGAAGCCACTCCGTTTTTGGAACTTGACCGAAGCCTGATCGCCGAAGAAGGCATCATCCAGCCAACAGCTTGGGAATCCTCTCCTGGCAATGTCCATATTCTTTTGAGAAGTTCCGGTGGCAAAATTGCACGAAGTGACTCCAAAGATTACGGAAAAACCTGGAGCCCTGTATATCTGACCGACCTGCCAAACAACAATAGCGGGATCGATGTCGCTCACTTGGGTGGAGAGAAAATCGCGCTGATTTACAATCCGATCAGTGAAAACTGGGGAGACCGCAATCCCATCGACCTGGCCATTTCTATGGACAACGGAAAGACTTGGGCTTATCATGAAACCATAGAAAAAGGGGAAGACCCCGAAACGGAGTTCTCTTATCCTTCGATCATCCTTGACGGTGATCACCTGGCCATGACCTATACCTGGAACCGAAAGAAAGTTGCTTTCTGGAAGTTCAAAATTGAAGGATTGGACGCAGCAAACTGATAGCCCAAAAAATCACATTCATGAAAATCAAACAGTTATTGCTGTTTTTGTCAGCCTCCTTTATTGGCCTTGGTTCAGCCCATTCCCAGAGCTACTCTGAAAAACTTGGCTATCCAAAGGACAAAAAAGTGGTGATTTTCCACGTGGATGATGCAGGGATGTCCTATGAATCCAATCAAGGAACATTTCAGTCCTTGGATTTTGGGATTGCTACTTCATGCAGCGTGATGATGCCAACTCCTTGGGCCGGGAATTTTATGACTCAGGCCAAAAAGAAGACTGGAATGGATATTGGCCTGCACCTGGTTTTGACTTCAGAATGGAAATCTTACCGCTGGGAACCTCTTGCGGGCAAAACCCTTGTCCCTTCCCTTCACGATCCGGAAGGTTCCTTTTGGCCCACTGTCGAGCAGGTAGTTCAGCACGGAAAACCAGAGGAAGTTTATCTGGAACTCAAAGCACAGGTAGAGCGGGCATTGGCTTTGGGAATTCGTCCTTCTCATTTGGATTCCCATATGGGCACCTTGTTTGCCAATGAAAAATTCCTTGAAAAATACATTCAGGTTGGCGTAGAATACGGTATCCCAGTCATGTTTCCGGGAGGAAACAACATCCTTTTGGAAGAAAGCATGACCGCACCTGTCATCCGAAAGCTTAAGGCAGAAGGCAAATACAAGGAAGGCATGGAGGTTCCCAAACCGGAAATCCTCCTACAGGCTAATGCCATTGGTAAGAAAATCTGGGACCTGGGTTTGCCGGTATTGGATGATCTCCACACCATCAGCGGAGACTGGAAACCTGAACAGCCCAACTATACCGTTCAGGAGTTAGGCAAACACAAAGTGGAACAGTTCAAACGCGCTCTAAATATGATGGAACCTGGCCTGGCCATGATCATCATCCACAGCAATGAGCATTCGGAGTTTTTCCACAGGATCTCCGGGTCTGGCAACTCCAGAAATGCTGATTTGCTGGCAATGACTGACCCAGACCTGAAGGCCTTTATCGAGAAAGAAGGAATCATCCTCACCACATGGACTGAAGTCCTCGAACGCAGAAACAAACTAAAAGAAAATTAATAAGAAATGAAGTTTGCCAACACCCTTAAATACTGGGTCGCCAGTTTTGCACTTTGTGCTTGGACAGGAAATGTACTAGCTCAATCCAACGTCAAAACCGTATCCAGCCAGGAGATTTTCCCACCCCAAGCCGAGCATGCTCACGGCAGCAGCATCGTGGCCTTGCCAAATGGAGACCTTTTGGCGGCATGGTTTCAAGGTTCTGGAGAGCGAACCGCCGACGATGTGAGAATTCTGGGATCCAGAAAAGCCAAATCATCTGCTAATTGGTCCGCTCCGTTTTTGATGGCTGACACCCCCGGAATCCCGGATTGTAACCCCGTTCTTTTCCTTAATTCCAAAAACGAACTGACTTTAGCCTGGATTGCAGTTTTGGGCAACCAATGGGAGCATTCGATCCTCAGAACCCGGAAAACCAAAAACTACAACCAAGCGGGAGCTCCGATCTGGGACTGGCAGGACAACATCCTGCTCAAGCCAGGAGAAGAGTTTGTGAAGGAAGTTCAGGAAAAATTCAAGCAACTCCCCGAGCTTAACCATGGCTGGTCGGCTTATGCACCTGATTATGACAAACTGACCATCGAGGCCACCAAAAATTCCAAATACCGAAGCATCGGATGGATGACCCGGATCAAGCCTTTGGTGTTGGGAGAGAAAATAATCCTTCCACTTTACTCTGACGGATTCAATCTTTCCTTGATGGCGATCTCGGAAGATAATGGAGAAACCTGGAAACCAAGTCTTCCTTTGGTGGGTAGAGGACCGATCCAACCGGCCCTTGCTCAGCGGAAAAACGGAGACATTGTAGCCATGCTCAGAGATTCCGGTGACGGACCTACTTTTATCCAACAGAGTATCTCAAAAGATCAGGGACAATCCTGGTCCCCAGCTACCAAAACCAATCTTCCAAATACAGCAAGTGTGGAAATGCTAAAATTGGCAGACGGCAGATGGATACTAATCGGCAACGACATTCACGACGGTCGCTACCAGCTTGCCCTGTGGATTTCCACAGATGAAGGCGCCACTTGGTCTAGCAAGCCATTGTATCTGGAAAATGACACTACGAAAAAGGGTGGATTCTCCTATCCCTCATTGATCCAGGATTCAAATGGCCTGATCCATATTACTTATTCCAGCCATTTCCAAAGTGGCAAAACCATTATTTACAAAAGCATCAATCCTGAATTATTAAAATAAAATGAAGAAAAAACCATTGATTCTTGCTCTTGCCCTGGCTACCCAATTTGGTGTACAGGTATGGGCCCAGAACCCCAATCCAAAAAAACAGGTACACCAAGACCGCACATTTTTGCAGGACTATGCCATCAAAAATGCAGGGAAACTTGGAACTGGAAACCTTTTCAGCCTTGCAAGTGACCGAAATGGAGTAGTTCAAATCCTAGAGGGGAACCAGCTGATGAAGCCATTCGGCGGAGTTTTCCAACAGGACGGCAAAATTGTTTCAGACAGAACCTATTTGCCAATGAAGGACAAAAAAGTCCTCGCAATTGACAGATACCAAGACCAGTTGGTGTACCTCGATGACGAGGCATTATTCAGCAACGCTTGGGCAGGTGCTTTATTTATAAAGCATACCTTGAGCAATCCAACGGCATTTGCCGGCGGAAACAACTTCACTTTCCTTGCGGCTGCAAACAACAAGCTTCAGCTTCTTCAAAAGGACAAGGCAGCTTATTCATTTGAGTTGCCGGCGGGTATCAATGTAGCAGACATTGTCTTTGATGCAGGCCAAAATCTGTTTTGGATCCTGAGCTCAACTGAGATTTATTCTTTCTCTCCAGCTAACAATGCGCTGACCAAAGCAACCACAGGAGATCAACTGACTTCTTTGGCTGTCAATCCGGGAAAAAACCAATTGGTTGTCGGGACCAAAAACGGTTTTTTCACCTATGATCTGAAAGCCAAGAAAAAAAGCGAGATCAACCAGAAATTGCCTTGGACTGAAATCACCACCGTACAGGCCGACCAGGATAAAGTTTGGTTTGGAACCACCATGGGTGCTTTCAGCATGGATGCAGCCGGAGAAATCAGTTATTACTATGGTGATCGCTGGCTGCCGGGCGAGCAAGTCAAAGACTTGATCATCCAGGGAAACAAAACCCATGTACTTACCGAAAACGGTTTGGGAACCATCGTGTTTGAGGAAATGACTTTGGCGGAAAAAGCCGAAATCCTGGACAAGCAGATGCGTCAGCACCACATCCGTCACGGATTCAATGCTTCATTGGAACTTTCAGAAAAAGGCAATCTTGCCACTGGGCAACTTTCAGATTCTGACAACGACGGACTTTGGACGACCATGTATCTTGCAGGAGAAGGTTTCAGATATGCAGTTACCAAAGATCCTGAAGCTTTACAAAACGTGAAAGAATCCCTCCTCGCAATGGAAAGACTTTTCACGATCAATTCACTGGTAGGATTTCCTTCCAGATCATTTGAGCGCAGCGGATACATTCCCCAACTTTCCGATCCAGAAAGATGGCAACATGCAAAAGATCCAGAGTGGGACTGGAAATCAACCACCTCTTCCGATGAAGCGATCGGGCACGTGTTTGCCTTTGGTGTATTGGCTGAGGTAGTTGAGGATCCTTGGGTAAAAGCAAAATCGATCGAGTTGCTTGACGCAATGATGACGCACATCGTCAAAAATGACATGTACATGATCGATTTTGACGGAAAACCTACCCTCTGGGGCAAATGGAATCCAGTCTATGTCAATGGCTTCCCAACTTCAGTAGGTGACCGCAAGTTGAATTCTTCCAACATCACCGGCATGCTTCAGACTGCTTATCATTTCACAGGCAAGCAGATGTATAAGGACAAGGCCTTTGAACTGATGAATAAATACGGATACCTGGAAAACATGATGCGTCCAATGTCTGGCATCGGCCGGTCCGGTGATGGCAGTGACGATTGGGCTAAAATGTTGTCAGACGGATGGAATCACTCAGACGATGAGATGTATTACGTTGGATACTGGGGACTTTACCGTTATGCATTCGATGAAAACCTAAAAGCAAAGTACAAAGCTTCTATTGTGGACCACTGGGAAGCAGAGAGACCTGAAAAAGAAGGATTGTGGAACATCTTCACGGCCCTTGTTCAGCCTGAGAATTTCGATCTGGAGGAAGCCATCTGGTTTTTGGAAAAACACCCAATCGATTTTATCGGCTGGACCACCAAAAACAGTCACCGCAAGGACATCGAATTGATGGAGCCAAATTTCAGAAATCAACTGACCAAAGAAGTCTTGTCCCCAAGCGAAGTTCGAATTGCTAGACATAATGCCAACCGTTTCTCACTTGACGGTGGAAACAACGGCATGACTGCAAACAGCCCAGGAGATATCTGGCTCCTTCCTTATTGGATGGGCAGATACCTGGAAGTAATAAAATAAGTCAATATTGAATCAAGAAAGGGAAGCGGTCTTTCGCTTCCCTTCTTTTTCAACTACATTTAAATCCGGTTTCATTTTTGAACCGGAAATTTTTAACAGGAAATGAGGATCTGTAAAAAACTCTCTCGAAAATCACTTTTTCCCCATAAGAATGGAAAAATAAATCATCAGGAAACAGCTCCTTAATATTGGTCCTTTTCCCTGTTTTTTTGATTTGAAAAGTGCCTCAATTTCATGGAAAGGTAATTTTCGGGTAAAGATGGAAGTAACTTTCTGATTTTTAAGACTTAAAAAGATAACATACCATTTTTAAGATTTTCGCAAATTGAGGGTTGATATGCGTGATATGCGTAACGACTTATGTTAATTTTTTTGAAAATTTCAGTCGAAAGAAAAACCCGACAAAAATGAACCCTCTTGATCCAACAATTTTTGAAGCATTCAGGAACGGAGAAAAGCAGGCCATCGAGGCTGTTTACTCCTTTTACAAAGCTCCTGTTATGCGATTTATTGTATCCATGGTGAAGGACTCCATCGATTCAGAGAGTATTTTCCATGAGGTAATCATGAAAGTAATCCGCAGAAGGGAAAAACTAAGTGCTGATGATGGAATTAACGCTTATGTTTTCACCATTGCCAAAAATGAGGTAATTGATTATTTCAAAAAACTGAAAAAAGACCGGGAAAGAATTGAAGACTATTACAAAAACCGGATTGATTCTCAAAATGTGATGAGTGCGGCAGATGAGGAGGAAGTATTTACAAACCTTGAGGGCGCCTTGGATGGATTGTCAGTCCAACGTAAAAAAGTGATCGAGCTCTCCTACTTCCAGAATCTTTCCTACCAGGAAATCGCCGAGAAGTTGATGATCTCCAAAAACACAGTAAAAAACCATCTTATCAAAGCCAAAATAATGCTGAGAGAACAATTGATCTGAATTCCCCTTGAAGCTTTTTAATCTAAAAAAACAACCCAAAAGACTACAAAATCATTGAAAAAGCCCCCACCAGTCAAACTGGTGGGGGCTTTTCTTTTGAACGTTTTCTTTATCACTTCTTTGGAAATCCTTTGTCGTAAGGCAGATCAAGATTTGGCGCATCTTTTCGGGCTTCCGTTTCCTGAAAAATAGGCTCAAAAGTCGGAGCCTGATCCATTCTGTCTCCCATTCCCCAGCGGGATTTCGGAACGCCGTACCAATTCAACAAAGTGGCAGCAAATGAAGTAGAATCAAATGGAATGGGCCCTCCTGACCTGAAAACCGTGTTTTTCTTGATCCATGGCGACACCATGATTGTTGGCACTCTTGGCCCCAACAAGTCAAATTCAAATCCATCTACCCAATCGTTTGGCCAGGGCTTGGCTGCATATGGCGGTGACACGTGATCGTAGATTCCCCCATTTTTGGAAAAGGTAATGACCAATAAAGTATCCTCCCAATTCGGCCCACTCTTGATTGCTTCATAGATTTCGTTGAGCGTAATTTCTCCCGGAACCATACTTGCCCCCGGGTGATAGGAAGAAGTTCCGGATGGCGCGATCCACACCGGTTCCAAAAAGCTAAAGGAAGGCAGCGTTCCATATTTTGCCTGAATTTTGAAACTTTCAACTCCTCCTATGAGCTTCATCGCGTTTAGATCAATATTTGGAGCTTGGCCTTCCAGGTAAAGGTGGTAAGTGAAAGGATTGTCAGCCCAGGCTATCGAATTGTATATCGCCCAATCCTTAATTCCGTTATTCCAAAGCACTTTCCAGAGAGACTGTCGATGCGGATATTGGGCCCAGTTTGCATAGATACTACCACCTTCCCAAGTGTCCAGCCGGTTCATTCCGGACCCGGAAACTGCAAAAGCCCGGTTGATATCCGTCCCGCCAGGAACTGAACAAAACCATTCATCGCTGATGGCAAAATTTTCAGCCAACCCGTTTATCACCGGTAGCTGGTCCGGTGTTAGGGTCAGCATCACATCCCCGCTGGAATTGTTCCTCACAAATCCACCCATATCAGGTTTGGCTTTCCCGGGATAACCGGGGTTTCTGTCAAAAAACATCTGCTGAAGTCCATCTGAATTGTCATGGAAAGGATCCTGCTTTTGGTCGGAAAGATCCCAGTCATTGCTTAAAGCACCGTTTTGAAACTTAGACTGAAACACCTTTTTGCCTCCGTTCATGTTGAAGTTTTTGGTACTCGCTCCCTCAAATGGCTTGGTAGAACCTATGAAATTGATATTTGCCTGGCCTTTTTCATAAAGCCAGCCGCAGACATTGTCAAACGATCTACTTTCGAGTGTGTAATAGACGACATGTTTGATTTTGGCCCGCATGTATTCGATCGTCCCGGGTTGAGGATCGCCGACAGTTACTTGTGGGTCTTTGGTAAGTACCGCCATCAGGGAAGAAGAATTTATGATCCCTTCAGGCAATTTTCCTCCATCTATGATTTTCTTGAAAGGAACTTTCGACCCCGGATGAAATTCCCAAAGACTGAAAGATTGCTTACCTGGAATCCAGGTGAGGATTTTATCTCCGACCGGTACGATTTGATGTCTTGAGTCGATGCCTGCCCAATTTCCACTCCAAACCTCAGGTATGGAAAGCGGTACGTTGTTTTGGGGATCAAAACTCCAGATTTTAACATCATTCCCGTCTCCATACCTATCCAGCACATAATTCCCCATACAGACTAGTTCATGTCCTGCCTCTATCGATGGGAATCCCCCCTGCGGAGTATAAGTTGACGGTAAGGGATCGGAAGGAAGCGGGCCTAAAAGGTTGGGATCAAAATTATACAACATGTAAGTCCCCCTGCCTTCCCCAGCCACAAAAAACAGCATGAAGTTTCCCATTGAAATCAGGGGCAGTTCCTTTTGCTCATTTGGATTATCCGAATAGTGACCACGGTAACCCCAGAATTTTGTCGTGGGCCAATTTCCCTCCTGAACCGGTTTTCCCGCCAGAGGATCCGGTGAACTTGGGTCAAATTCAAAAAGCCGATAGGGAAAGGAACTTACTTTGCCTGTAGTCTGAGCCGGGCCCCAGGTAAGCAAATACCCTCCAATCGGAGCCAATTGAAACCCCGGATCAAAAGATGCAGTTGGGGCTAAACTTACTTGACTAAAGACTCCGCGTTTTTCGGGGTCAAAATTCCAGATTTGATAATTATTCGATGAATTACTTCTGCAAACAAGGTAAGTACTCATAAGAAATGGTGTTTTAGGAGGAAAAATAATATGAGAAAGTCCGGATAAAAGCCGGTAAGAGAATCAGAAATCAAAGTTTTAATCAACTGAAACATCCACTTTGGGACAGATGCCAGAAAAGGAAATATGAATTTGAGGTCTTGAATAAAGTTTCTCTAAGGACTTGCCATTGACAGGAATTTCTTTCCTTTTTCAACCATTTCCTTAAAAATCCATCAATTCATATCTCCTTAAATTAAGTAAAATATTCTGGAAAAAGTCCTATATTAATTCACCAAACTTTCTATTTCCAAATCCTATCAATACGTCTTTTCTACCTGCTGCTATCCTTCAAAGCTTTTGCCTGCAATTGGAGTCACTCCTTGGATATTTATTTCTTAAATGAACCGTGAAAATGTCAAATCGATAAGTTGGAATACCTCACCTTTTTCCAAAATCAACAATTTTCGAATTTTGTAAAAGTTTGATTTTTAAAGATATAAACTAGAAATATTCAATTGACATGTTTTCCTATTTCGGCTATGGATCCAATATCAACCTGATTTCCCTCCGGGCAAAAGGCGTGGAACCTGTCACTTCTCAGAAAGCCACACTCAGAGGCTGGAAGCTGCGATTCAATGTCCAGCATTGGTTTCGACACGAAGGGGGCATGGGAAATATCGAACCGGGTACGGCTGATGACCGGGTCGAAGGCATGGTTTATCTTTGCGAAGACGAGCATCTAGCCTCCATGGATGCCATGGAATCCTACGGTGTAGCTTATGACAGAATTGCCGTATCATTGGAAACTGAAACCGAATCGGTAACTGCCTGGGCTTATATAGGTTTGCCCGAATTTATTGACGACTCATGTCTGCCCTCCCGAAGATATTTGAACATCATCCACAAAGGAGCCATAGCAGCAGGACTCAGTGAATCTTACATCAAAAAACTTGAAAGCCAGACTCTTTTACCCGAAATTGACTACCCGGAATTTCAAGTTCCAGAGGGAAAATTTCCAACTTATACTCTAAAAACTCTCGCTTCACACCCTCATCTTACAGCCCTTTCCGGGTCGGTATTTGACATGCGTGGAGCCCGAAAAAAGCTGGAGGTAATTGCAGGCCTCTTTGGAGGAAAAGACATGACCCTATTTCACCTCAAAAGACATGATTCCAGTACCGGAAGGGAAACCTTGGAGGATGTCATTAAGGGTCAGATTTCGGAACCGGGAAAAAAATACCTCAATGCCTATCTGAATGAGTATTCCAAAGAATTCAAGTATGCTGGTAGTTATTCTTTTGATGTTATTTAGGAAGAAAAAAATTTAGATATTTAAGGAAATCGATCATTCAAAAATTAGCCACTGACAAAATGAAACAATATCACGAGGCCATGCCTCATGGACCAATACAGGAAGTATTCAAAGATGTGTTTTTCGTGACTGGAACTATGAAAAACGAGTTTTTCGGTTCCATGTGGCAGTTTAGCCGAAACATGACCATTGTTCGGGAAAACGGCAATTTGACTATCGTCAATTCTGTCAGACTCAAAGACGAAGCCTTAGCTGAACTGGACCGGCTCGGCAAAGTTGTGAATGTTGTTCGGATCGGCGATATGCACGGAATCGACGACCCCTTTTATGTGGATCGTTATCAGGCTCAATTCTGGGCAATGCCAGGAATGAGAGTTCAGGAAGGATTGCATGTGGACAAGGAACTCAAAGAAGGCGGGGAAATGCCATTCGGAGACTGCACCTTTTTCGAATTCAAAACGGTTCTCCGCCCGGAAGGAATCCTCCGACTAGACCGGGAAGGCGGAATCATGATCGCCTGCGATTCCCTGCAAAACTGGATTTCGCCTGATCAATTCTTCGATGAGAACACTGTGCCAACTATGGAAAAAATGAACTTCTTCAAAAAAGCCGGACTCGGACTGGCCTGGCTTCACGAGAGTCAGCCCAAGCCGGAAGACTTTGAAAGACTCAAAAAGATCGAGTTTAAGCATGCACTATGTGGTCACGGCAACCCTTTGAAACACGAGGCACAGGAAGAGTATCACAAAACTATAGCCCAGTTTTTCAACCTTTAATTTGTGAAAACCCTCCACGACATACTCCAAAATGAAAAAATCTCTGGTTACGTCGTGGAGGAAATCATCCTCGAATCCTATCCCCATATCATTTACCTGGCCCGCAGAGAGGAGGACAATATCAGGGTAGTTTTAAAAACACTTCTCGACCAATACCCCAAAAAAGAGCACCTGGCCAGCCTCAGGAGAGAATACCGGATTATCAAAAAGATTCAAGGCGAAGGCATCATTGCAGTCCATTCACTGATCAATCATGGCAATGGCAAGCAGGCCATTGTAATGGAACAGTTTGGGATTTCACTCGATCGGCATGTGCTGACTTTTGAAAAAGAAATTTTGCCATTGGAGCAATTCTTTTCGATCGCCATACCCTTAGTCAGATGCCTTGGGAAAATCCATGAAAATGAAATTATCCACAAGGACATTGTTCCCCGGAATATCCTTTATGATCCCCAAACTTCAGATATAAGACTGATCGATTTCAGTGCGGCGTCCGAACTCTCACGTGAGCATCAGGATATTGCTTTTCTGAATAATATCGAAGGTTCACTTCCCTACATGGCACCTGAGCAAACAGGCAGAATGAACCGGGACATTGACTATCGGACAGACTATTACACCCTTGGGGTGACTTTCTTTCAGCTTCTCACCGGCAAACTTCCATTTGAGGCAAAAGATGCACTGGAATGGGTCCATTGCCACATCAGCCGTCAGCCTCCCTCCGCGATTTCAATCAATCCTGCCATCCCAAAAATAGTTTCAGACATTATTGAAAAGCTGTTGGCGAAAAATGCGGAGGATCGATACCAAAGCAGTTTTGGCCTGGTGATGGATTTGGAAAAAGCCAGGGAGAATTTCAGCAAAGGTTTGAATGGCCTCAGTTTGCCCTTGGCGCAATCCGATGTTTCCAGACTTTTCCAAATCCCTCAAAAACTGTATGGAAGAACTCAGGAGCTGAACAGACTTGAGAATTTCTTTGAAAACACTACGTTTGGATCTGTTGAATTCTGTCTTGTTTCGGGTTATTCCGGAGTTGGAAAGTCAGTTTTGGTACAGGAACTTGGCCGATCGATTGCCAAAAAAAGAGGCTATCTAATACACGGAAAATTTGATCAGTTTCGCCAAAATGCCGCCTATGTCGCTTTGGCAAGTGCATTCCGGGACCTGATCCGCCAATTACTCGGAGAACCCAAAGAACGACTGGATGAATGGGCCGAAAAAATAGCAAAAGCCCTTGACACCAACGGGCAACTGATCGTGGATTTGATTCCTGAGTTGGAATTGATCATTGGAAAACAAGCTGCCGTACAGGAGCTTTCTCCAGCGGAAACCCAAAACCGATTTTTGATCTTATTTCTGAATTTCGTCAAGGTTTTTGCCACTGAGGAACATCCATTGGTCATCTTTTTGGATGATCTCCAATGGAGCGACATTCCAACATTGAACCTGATCAACCGACTGGTAACAGCTCAGGAGCTGAGCAACCTGTTTCTGATTGGAGCATTTCGGGACAATGCCGTGGATGCCACGCATCCTTTGATTTTGACTTTGGAGGAAATCAAGAAAAAGCGGACAGTCGGTCTCCTGCAACTCGAACCGCTCAGTCAAGAAGCAGTAGATCAGATCATCATGGACACTTTGGTTTGTGATCATTCCAGATCTGAGCAGCTCAGCAACTTATTGTATAAAAAAACAGGCGGCAATCCGTTTTTTACCATCGAGTTGCTCAAAGACCTGCACGAGCGAAAGGTGATTTTTTTCAATCTCAATCGCGGTGAATGGGATTGGGATCTGGAAGCTGTCAGAAATGTCGAAAACAGTGACAGCGTTGTCGATTTCCTGGTTTCCAACCAGCATCGCCTGAATGAAGCCACCCAACACATCCTCCAGTTGGCTGCCTGTATCGGTGCCACTTTTGATCTTAAAACGCTGTCCATTATCCGTGAGGGAAGCATGGAAACGACAGCTTCGGAGCTCTATGAGGCGATCAAAACCAATATGGTCATCCCACTCAATGAGAACTATAAATATGTGGGAGTTGGTGGATTGGGAATAGCAGAAATACCTTCTGATTCAGCCGAATCGGCAACCAATCTCCTCAACCCGACCTATAAATTCCAGCATGACCGGGTTCAGCAGGCAGCCTATTCGATGATTCCAAAGGAAAAAAGGCAGGCTTTGCACCTATCGATCGGCAGACTGATTTTGGCACATACCACTCCAAAAGAATTGGACGAGGCCTTGATTGATGTTGTCGGCCATCTAAACGAAGGCCGGACTTTGGTTTTGGATCCTTCCGAGAGAAAAGAATTATCCCGATTAAACCTTGAGGCTGGAGTCAAGGCCAGGCAATCTTCAGCTTATGAAGCGGCTTTGGGCTATCTCAAGATTAGTTTTGAAATGCTGGGCGCCAATGCCTGGGAATCTGACTATTCACTGATGTGGAAACTCAGCGAAGAACTTCAAAGCTGTTTTTATCTGACAGGTGACTGGAATAAGGCCGATGAGTGGACCGAAGTCATGCTCCAAAATGCAAAAACTCCGGTGGAAAAAGGGTTGATTTTAGCGGTCAGAACCCGTCAATATGCAACTATCGGCAAACTTCCTGAATCCATAAAAGCTGCTTACCAGGGTCTCGCAATTCTTGGATTCAACTTCGTCCAAGTTCCGGATATGGAAAATGTCGCCGAGGAAGTCCGGCTGGTCTCCGAAAATCTTCAAGGCAAAGCAGTTTCTGATCTGATCAACAATCCCGAAATCAGCGACCAAAACGCAAAAATTGCCAGTCAATTGCTGATGGAGATTTTTCCTGCGGCATTTTTGTCCGGCTCAGGCAGAATGTTTCCCTACCTGGTTTTGAAATCAGCCAATATCGCACTCAAATACGGAAACAGTCCCGAAACTGCATTTGCCTATGCAGCTTATGCGATGCTGCTTTCTGGATATTTTGAAAATCCGGCAGAAGCCTATAAATACGGCAAACTGGCGGTGGATCTGATCGAAAAGTTCGATGACATTGCGCTCAGATCGAGAATAATCTACGTCTACACCATGTTTGTCCATCACTGGAGTAATCATTGGTCCAGTATGACGCCATGGTTTCAGAAAGGCATCAAAGCGGGCTACCAATCCGGAGACCTTTTGTATCTGGCATACAGTGCGCAGGATTGTATCATTTGGGATCCGACCTTAGACTTGGAGACCGCCTCACGAGAGCATCGGAAACTTCTCGTCATCGTGAAGGAATGCGAGTATCAGGATTCTTACGATTCCGGTACCCTCTTTCTGCAGATGCAGCAGAATTTCCAGGGTTTGACAAAGGGGCAATTCTCCCTGACAGACGACACTTTTGACGAAATGGATTGTGTCAACGGAATGCTGGAAAGGCATTTCATGACCGGAATTGCCAATTATCATATCTATAAAGCGGAGATTCATCTGCTTTACAACGATCCTGCCGGAGCAATTATCCACGTCAGGGAGCAGGAAAAAATGATGGCCTCAGTCATGTCCCTTCCCCAATCGGTGAGATTTTACATCGTGTCTTTTCTGGTCCGATCCATGCTTTTGCCAAACTTGGAAAAGGAGGAACAGGAACCCCTGATCTTGAAAATGCACGAGGCATTGGAGAAGATGACCAAATGGGCTAAAAACTGCCCTGAAAACTTTGAGCACCTCCGATTACTGATGGAAGCCGAACTTTCCGGATTATCAGGCAGAACCAAAGAAGCACTGGACCTTTACGAACAAGCTATCGGTTTGGCTGGCAAAAACGGATTTGTCCGGGATGAGGCGATGGCAAACGAAATGGCAGCACAGTATCTGATTAGACTAGGATTTACCAAAGCCTCCGAGGGATATCTTTTGTCCTCTCATTACTTATACTACCGATGGGGAGCCTATGGCAAAACACGGGATATGGAGAAAAAATACCAGATCTTCCGGGGTGCGGCCCAATATTCCGGCAACAAATCCCCGCGTCCCAGTTTAAATGAAACCAGAACCATGGGATCGGATACGCTCAATGCCGATTTCTTGGATATGAGTTCGGTTTTTAGAGCCTCCCAGATGATCTCCGGAGAACTCGTCCTCAGTAAACTGTTGGTCGCCACACTGCAAATCCTGATCGAAAATGCCGGTGCAAAAAAAGGATACCTGATCGGACAGAAAGACGGCAAACTGGAGGTTCAGGCGCAGGATGATTCTGACCATCCGGCAGATCATTCTTTGGGTGGTTCGGCTAGAAATGCCAATCCGGCTCATTTGCCGACCACAATGATCAATACTGCTTTGCGCACCAACAAACCGATCGTAATCGGGAATGGACAGGAGCAAAATCCGTTTTCCTCTGACCCTTATATCCTCAATCAAAAGCCGCTTTCCATGATGGTGGTGCCACTTTCTGTACACAATCAGGGAAAAGTGGCCGTCTATCTTGAAAACAACCTGACCCACAGTGCCTTCACCGAGGAGCGTGTCAAAGTAATCAAACTTCTTGCTGCTCAGGCTGCTATCTCAATCGAAAACGCCAGAATTTATGAGCAGCAGGAAAAACTGCTGAAAGCCCAGCAGCACTTTGTCCCTATTCAATTTTTGAAACATCTCGGGCACGATGACATCGCCAAAGTAAAGCTGGGTGAGTCAGTTCAAATGGACATGACTGTCTTGTTTTCAGACATCCGCGATTTTACACCTTTGGTAGAATTGCTCTCACCCCAGTCGGTAATCGAGTTGCTCAATCAGTATTTCAGCCACCTGGGAAAACACATTTCCGAATTCGGCGGGTTCATTGACTCCTACTCGGGAGATGAGATTTTAGCTCTATTCGCTGTTCCCGCACATCAGGCAGTGGATGCTGGGATCAAAATGGCCCATGCGCTTTGGGCTTTCAACAGTGAATCCAATTCCAAACACCGCCCTAACCTTAAAATGGGAATCGGGGTAAATACCGGGCCGCTCGTGTTGGGAACCATGGGAGCTTATGACCGGATGCAATGCTCCGTGTTGGGAGATACTGTCAATCTAGCCTCCAGGATCGAGCAATTGACCAAGGTCTACGGAGCCCAGTTTCTGATCGGGGAAAACACCTTTAATGCTTTGGAAAACCCGAAAAACTATTCCATCCGGATGGTGGACAGGGTTGCTGTAAAAGGCAAAGCACAGGCAGTGAGTTTGTATGAAATTTTGGATGCCGAGGTACCGGAAAGAAGAGCTGCTAAGGAGCAAACTCTGACTTTGCTTCAGGAGGGAATGAATGCCTATTACAACCGGGATTTTGCCTTTGCTTTTGAGCTTTTTTCTCAGGGCATGCTGATAGGCCCCGATGATCCTGTGTTTGAAATTTTCGCAAACAGATCTCAAAGATACCTGGAAAACCCGCCTCCAGATGACTGGAAAGGCTACGAGAGCTTATATTCCAAATAATCCTAACCGGATAATTTGTTTTAAAAGTGCTTTCCATGTAACCCTTGGGAAATAAATAAGAATTTTCAGAAGGTGCTGATGTTTAATTTTTCAGAATCAATTAACCGAAAGTTAATTTATGAGTGGTTTTCAAATAGGTATAGTGATGGATCCCATCGAATCCATCAATCCCAAAAAAGACACCTCCCTGGCTTTGATGCTGGAGGCACAAGCCCGGGGTTGGCAACTCGTCTATTTGGAGATGAAAGATCTTTTTTTGAGGAATGGACGTGCCGAAGGAAGGATGCGAAGGGTGAAGGTATTCGACGACTACCATCACTGGTTCGAAATTGGGGAGGAGACCTATGGCAGTTTAGCGGATTTGGACGTCATTGTGATGCGGAAGGATCCGCCATTTGATATCGAGTACATCATGGCCACTTACATATTGGAAAGGGCTGAAGCAGAAGGTGTGCTGGTACTCAACCGCGCCCAATCGCTTCGGGATGTCAACGAAAAAGTCTTCACAGCCTGGTTTCCTCAGTGCTGCCCTCCCAGCCTTCTGACCCGATCCAAAGCTGCGATTCGAGATTTTCTCAAAATCCATCACAAAATAGTGGTAAAACCCACAGCCAAAATGGGCGGTCAATCCATCTTTGTAATCCAGGAAGGCGACCCAAATACGAATGTCATTATTGAGGAATTGACTCAAAAGGAGAGCTGCTATATCCAGGCCCAGGCCTATATTCCAGAAATCGCAGAAAAGGGAGACAAACGTATCATTTTGATCGATGGAGAAGCAATTGATTTTGGCATAGCCCGAATTCCAAAAGGAGATGATCACCGTGGAAATCTGGCAGTAGGTGCAGTGGCAGAAGGATTTGAATTGACCGATCGGGACAAATGGATCTGTGCCGAGATCGGCCCTGAGCTGAAAAAGCGGGGCTTGTTTTTCGTCGGAATCGATGTGATCGGAGATTACCTGACGGAGATTAATGTGACCAGTCCCACAGGTATTAAGGAAATCGGAAAAATCTTCCACATCAATATTGCAGCCCGGTTTTTTGAAGTTTTGGAAAGCAAACTCGAATCGCTAAAAAACGCCAAAAAACCATGATTTCTCCCTTAAGCAATCAATCGGGTCAAGTGGTAGATTGGTGGTTTAGCTACAAGTTACCGGTTAACATCGGCCCTAAAAAAAACACCACCGGGTATGAATTTTTATATTCCGATTCGATTGCTGAGAATGGACTTTCCCAATCCCCTATTTCGCTGGATCATCCGGAATCCGCTTTGGGATTGACACTTGATCAGATATTTTCCCCTGAATCCGGCTATGGCTACATCCTTTGGAATGATGAAATCCCTCCCACCCCAGAAAATCCAAATCCCAAAAACAAAGGAACGAAGGGACATACAAAGGGCGTTTTGGCTTTTTCAAAAAAGACAAACAGCGGGTTTTACCTGCTTCACTCCACTCCCAGATTTCCAACAGAGGGAGCAAAAGTACTTCCCGACTATGAGCGAAAGTTTGGACAAACCTATTTGTGTGTAAGCCTCAAGGATTACGACACCGCAAATCAACTTGCAGAAATCCTGAATGCACAGCATGAAGCACAGGTTTATGCTAGTCATTTACCGGAAACTGGAACTGAGGAAGCCCTATTCAAATTTGCCAATGGTGTACCAACTCCCAAACCAACAGCACCTGTTCACTTTCAATTTGAAACTCACAATGGTGTCCAATTTAGCCTGATCGCAAAAAATAAATCTTGGAGCATGCCTCCCAAAGGAACCAAGATCGGTAAGGACTTTTGGAAAGATCTAGTAGGGCCTACCCTGAAATGTGATATCGATGTGGAATCCTGGAGAAGAGGAGTCGTTTTTGCAGACTTGGATGCTGGAATCTCGGATATCACCGAAGATATTGTAGACGTAGATCTGAGCCAAATTGGAATGAAAGGCTTCACTTGGGCTTTTGAAAAAGACCATGCCAAATGGGGTATCGCTATCAACCTACAACCTGGATTCATCATCATCTCGGACATCAACAGGCAAATCAGTCAGGCGAATCGTGGCGGTGGAGGACTTGCTTTTCAGGCGCCCGAACTTTGGAATTTGCTGGACCAAATTCAGATCAAAGAGAAAAACGTAGAAACCGATCCACACAAAGACCAATCCTAAAACCGAATTTTTTGATAATTCATGGAGAAACCTATTGAAAAACTAAGCCCAGAAATATGTCGGAATTACATTGAAAAGGTGCTTTTTGAACCGACTCCTTCCCAAAACAAAAACTCAAAAGGACCGGGGTTTGTGGGGATAGAATTGGAGGTATTTCCGGTTCGATTCACGGAAAACAGTCAAAATAAAGTCCTTCCCGTGCCGCTTCTGGGCAATCCATTCTCACTTTTTGAAGAGCTAGTAAACACTTCAAAAGGATTTGGAGGCACTGCAAAATCAGCAGAAAAAAAGTGTGTTTCTGACATCGAATTCCCAAACGGAAACTCATTTCAGTTTGAACCGGGAGGACAGGTAGAAATCGTCACAGCAGCCTGTGGCTCTTTACAGGAATTAGTTTCCCACCTCCAGTTCAGCCAAAATATTTTGGATCTCATCTCGGAAAAAAGTCAGATCAGTTTCGCTCAATTGGGCACAAATCCCTGGTTTGATGCTGATCAAATCGGACTTCAACTCGATAAACCCCGATATCGGGCATTGCAAAGGTATTTTTCAGGAATCAGCCCATACGGCATCCAAATGATGCGTCAAACCTGCTCCCTTCATGTCAACCTTGACGTAGGCAAGGATCAGGAAACAAGGGTCAAACGAATGACGGCGGCTAATCTGTTGGTGCCATTTGCGACAGCGATTTTCGCAAACTCAGGAATAATTCAGGGGAAAGTAATGGAGAGAAAATCCCATCGCAGCTTTATCTGGCAAAACCTGGATCCAAGCAGATCGGGGATTTTGGACTGGGGGAAAAGTTCTGGATTTCCAACCCAAGAAAACCTGATCGATGCATATTTGGACTTGGCCATGAAGGCTCCAATTATTCATATTTTAAGTTTGGGGGATCGGGTTTTTCCAGCAAATATTACCTGGGATTATTGGTTGAAAAATCCAACTGAAGGAATTTCCCCCACTTTGGAAGACCTTGACAACCACCTTTCTTTGCTTTATCCCGAGGTGAGACCCAAAGGCTTTCTGGAAATCAGAACTGCGGACGCACTTCCCAGAGATTGGCAATTGGTACCGGCATTTTTCTACACTGGCCTTCTCTATTCGGAGAAATCACTTGACAAGACGCTTGAATTGCTCTTGCCTTTGTCAAATGAAATCAACACGCTTTACAGGGAAGCTTCTTTTGGATTTGAATCAGCCCAGATTTTGAGCCTTTCCAAAACTTTAATGAGCATTGCTTTGGAGGGACTTTCGGGCTTGCCTGAGGAATTTGTCGGGGCAAAACCTCTTGTAAACCTCAACTCATTTTATGAAAAATTCACGGCACAGGGCAAAACTGTAGCTGAGGAAACAAACGCCAGGTTTTCCAAGGGCAAGTCATTGATTTATTGAGAGATTCACTTATCTTCTTTTCTTTTTTAAAACCCATTAAACAACCAAAAAACCATGAGTGATTTTTCACAACTTCAAAAAGTTATTCCTGCCATCAAATCCCAATCCCTTTTGCCAATTGTAGTTTTTGACCTTGACGACACCCTGTTCTCAACTGCGCGGAGAAACCTGATCATCATTCAAAACTTTGCCGCAGATCAGGGCGATGAATACCCGGATTTTGCAAAAGTCGCTGCCAATCTGAAGCTTTCAGACATGAATTGGAGCGTCAGCTATGCGCTTACCCAAGCTGGTTTGGATCCGAATAGCGCTTCTCTGAAACCTTTTATCACCTATTGGGGCAATACGTTTTTTACAGACGACTATGCCTCGATTGATCTTCCAAACCCCGGAGCAGTCGATTTCGCCAATGCCTGTTATGATGCCGGGGCAATGCTTTTTTACCTCACGGGAAGACATATAGGCGATCCAGGACTCAAAAACGGGATGGGTTTGGGAACTGCACTGGACATGACAAACAGGGGATTTCCCTATTGGAAAGGCCGATGTGAGCTCAAACTGAAGAAAGTAAAAACCCAAACTGATGTAGACTACAAATCCGAGGCACTGGCTGAGATCAACTCCTTGAAGGGAAAAGTGGTGGCCACTTTTGACAACGAACCCGGAAATTGCCATCTCTACTTGCAGCATTACCCGGATGCAATGAATTTTTGGGTGAAAACCACCTGGAATCCCAATGACAAAGTCAGCACAGACGGGCTTTTTGTGATTCCTGATTTTTCTGAATGGAAATCTCCGAGCACCAATCCAAACTGCTGAATTATGACCACTCACCGATATTCATTGGGTCCGGTTCGGGCCATGAACGAGCTTTTTCCCGCGGCAAAATTTGCCAACAAAGACCTGAACTTCAAGACTAGAGCCGATGTCATTCGCCATTACACCCAAAACTCCCTAAAAGCAGACCGCATTTCCGGAGTGGATCAGGTCAAGGTCATCAAAGAAAATGAGGAATATTTCATCGAACTCTCCGGCTCAGCATCGGTAGCCATTTTGAAGACCTTTGGCGATCGACATAGCCAGATTTTCAATTCAAAAAATGCCAGAAAAGCCATCCGGGGCAAACGGCTGATGGAGCGTTTTGGAGTTTGGAATCCCCTGAACAACTATTCGGTCAACAAAAACCCATACGACGGCACCTCCAAATGGACGCTTTTTCCGCCTTTGGGACTGAATGTAATCGGTCAAAAAGGGCTTCTCTTGCTTCATTATCCGCCCTGGGCTGTGCTTCAGGCAGGGACTTTTGAAAACGCCATGACCATGCAGCGCTGGGGCAGGATGCTCTCGGCTGCAGGGGTTCCGGCTGACGAGGTGGATCTGTACAAGACCTTTATCGATGTGAATCCGGTTGCCGCTCCGGGATCGGGTGAAAGCGAATACCCGAACGACTACATGCCTATTATGATGGCTTCGGCTTTTTTTGACGGGCCTGAGGACCGGGACTATATCAAATCAATGCTGGAGCTGTACCTAACTCCTCCGGGTTGGCCCGAGGATAGCAAGTACACGCTGCCCCTGCTGATCTGCGGTTCTCCGCTTTATGATCCTCAGGCACCGGGTTGGTTTCGGACAGCATACACAGATATTCTTCCGACGCTGAAAGGAGAAAGCAGCGGCGTCCCCTACTCCATTCCCCTGGTGGATGTGATGCAGACAGGCAAATTTAAAGTTCGGCCTGACTCCAAGCGGGAAACCCCCTATTTCATCGGAAACCACATGATTGCAGCCGGAGTGACTGGAAAATGCACCAAAGATGCTTCCCAAATACCGGACATACGCCAGTATGAAGCTCAGGATCTGGTTGCAGCGACTTTTCTGAAGCTCTACACCGAAAACCCCAATTTGGAACCGGAAGATGCCAAAGCTCAGGCTTGCAAAAGATGGTATGGAAATGAATCCGGAACCGGCGTCCCCGCTCCTCCCGATCCAAATGATGCGCTGACTTTGTGTGCGCTGGCCCAGATGGATTTGTTTTTCAAACCAAATCCGCCCAGTCCACTTTACAATTTTGAAGAAGCTTGCAAGCGATGTCAGGAGGCAAAAGAAAAGAACAATCCCTGCGGAAGCCCGATCGGGCCGACTGATCCGAATAAACTTTCTTGTTGATCCCGTAATGGATTAGTTGAAGGCAAAAATATGGGAAACCCGTCTCCAGAACAGCATAATGAGCAGGGGAAAGCTTAGAAGTCATGATTGAAATTCCAGGCCATTTTCAAAATGCCAGTCGTTACGCCCTAGCGGTTCGAGAATATGACTTTTGTCGGTTTTCGATGCACTTTCTTGTCGGCTTGTACCAAATTTACTTAAATGCACTAAGCGCTTGAATTTACCACCTTATTATATACACTGTTAGGCGGTCAGCTTTCTATTATTTCTTTATTTTAGATATTGTCTGTCCAATAGATTTAGTGGGTTTGTCCATATCTTTTATTGCAAATTCGATTGCTTCTTTTATCAATTCAGTCACTTTAGGGTTTCGATAGTCACTTGGTTTTTTTACATCTATATGTCGTATTAAATTTCCTGTTCCGGTCAATAGTTGATTCGGGTCTTTTAGAAGTGTCCCTTTGTTAAAACCCAAGTTCAAATGGTTTGTGTAAATCGGCAACATACAAAATGCATCTGATAGCCTATCAGAAATTGAAAAAACTGCCGTCAAGGCGTGAGTGTGATAAAGCAGTTCATTACTATTTGGGTACAATTCCAAAATAAGTTCTCTCAAATCTTTAAACAAGTCTATGACTTCCTGATCTTTAAAGTCCAACAAGAATTGAAAGTCTGGGGGTATCGGTCTTGACTTTGTCATCTTGCCCTGTTGTCATTTTGGATTGCACAAATCAGGTTTCCTTCTGTGTCCAAAAATTTCACAATCCAACCCACAAAAGGAATGGCTGTTTTAGGGATTAGAAGTTGTCCACCGTTGTTATTTACACTTTCAACAATATCATCAACGTTCTCAACGCCAATGGTACATTCCAAACCAATTAGATTTTCAGGAACAGGTGAATAATTCCTTGATTGCAAGGCTCCGATGAGTTCTCCGTTCTCTGTCTTATCGGTTTTTATCTGTAAAAAGTCTGATTCTCCGTAAGAGTTGAAACCCCAATCAAAAACTCCATCATAAAAACTTTTTGCCCGTTCAATGCCATCAATGTGAATGGCAAAATGGGTCAATCTATTTTTCATATCTCTGAATTTAAATTGTTACCATGTCGTTTTTTTAGCCATCGCATAACGTCAGACTGTGATAAAACTAGTCTATTTCGGTAAAAAACCCATTTCTAAGCCGTTTAGACGGGTTCCGTAAATTGAAAACTTGATCTTATTCAAGATAGTATTTAGTATTAATACTTTTTATCTATGCCAAAACAGTCCAAATAATCCGTAATTGGCTCTGTTAGGTGTGATTTGACATAGCAAGACCAACTGCGAAAAAGCCGAAGCACACGGAAAGTAAAGTTGTAATCTCCCAAAAAATAGACATCAAGGGATGATCTAATTTCTTTTTCAAAGCATCCGAGTCTTCCAAAGATGGCTTTCACTCTCCTTTAAGCACATCCAAGACAAATTGATCGTCATTTGAAACAGCCATCCCAAATAGTTAAACTTTCAATTACAGAAAAAATCATGAATCAAATTAGCCCGTCAGAATCAAATTAGAGAACTGGGAAACCGATATAATCAGCGCATTTGGAAATAAAACCTCTTGCTTTGAAATCTTCCGGATACACACCCCAATGAACTTTTGACCACTTAAAATTTCATTGCTTATTCAACCTGCCCAGATTGAATCGGATAGCCACGCTGCGCCCAGACCAGAACACCCTCGTCCAGGATTGCAGTATGCTTGTAACCAAAACGTTTCAGTGTATTTACCACCCGCTGCGATGCTGCATGGGGACAAGCGCAGTAGACAACGATCATTGTACTGTCATTGGGAAGATGCTCGATAAATGTATCCGGCTCTTCGTAATAGGGAACAGAAACAGCCCCCGGAATATGTGTCTGGTGCCACGCCGCCTTGGAACGTGCGTCCAGCATGACGAATCGCGCACTGTCCTGCAGAGCTTTCAGAAGTTGCTCAGAAGATACATAAAGCCCTTCACGAAGTGTAAATTCTGGAGTCTTGTTCTCTGGGTTCAATACATAATCTTCGGGAAGCGGTTCCGTCACAGTAATCGCCCCGGGAGCATTCCATCCTGAGGCCCGGCTTCGGAGATAGGCAGTGAGTGCATCTATTTCTGCGGATTTTAGACTGTCCTTGAAAGCGACCATCGGTGTGCCTTCTCTTCCTTCGGAGATCGCGTACCGCAAAAACGCATCGCTTGCCGTCGCCAGCAGCATGGGATTCCCCAGTGCTGGAGCGTTGATTCCCTCACCTTTTTCACCATGGCAACTTGCACAGTATTGCGTATAAAGTTCCTTTCCGATTGCCAAGTCTCCGGTTACAGATTCTGTCGACAACTCAACGGCCTTCTCCACCCCGCTCAATTCATAAAGCCATTGCAACAAAAGGTCTATGTCAACTTCGTTCAAGGGGCCACCCTGACTTTTGGCATAGCCTGCCATGGCGGTTCCCTGGCGTCCGTAAGAGACTGCATGCCGGAGGTAATTGGAGTTTTGCGTGGTGGCCATCAATGAAGGTGAACGCAGCGAAGGGGCAAAATCTGCCGCATAGCCTTCCCTGTCTTTGCCATGGCAGAGCGAACAATATTTTATGTACATGTTGGACGCAAATTCTATCGAAACACTGTCAAGCTTCTTACCTTTTTCGAAAGTGTAGATCCGGGCCATGGCAGCCTGCTCCTTGGATTCTTCAACAAATTCAAGCTGAACTCCCCGAGCGTATTCCTTCAACACCACCAAACGCTCCGGTAAGGTTTCCATACGCAGCGCTTCTGCCGGCAGGTTTTTCTTCAGAAACTCCCTGGTCTCTGTCAGATTCTTCACTTCAAATCGCAAAGCAAACACACCCTGCCCGCGTGTCTTCAAGAATGTATCAATTCCGTGTTCAGGGGTTTGGGAAGTCATTAGATGCAGTTCCTGGTTATGGGCGATCTTAAAGCGCGCCAAATGCTGAGCTTCAGTGAATTCCAGTTCGGTCAATCCGAATTTTTTGAACTCTTTGCGAGCTTCCTTCAGATTGGTCACCGCAACACGTACGGCTGACATGCCTACTACGCCATTGGGATGATTGTAGTATTGACGCCACGAACTATGAACGGACTCCCATTGATCTTCGAATTCAAAATACGGAAACCCAACGTATTCCATAAAGTTGGGAAGGTGCGCGGAAGGATCTTTATGGTCAAAATCCGCACTGCGCCACTCAGGCCCACCGCTATCCCAATCCCATCCTTTTGGCAGTTCTGCCTTGGTGCGACCTGATTGGAGCGAGTCCATCGCAAAACCCACCGAACTGAGCCAATGTCGTGTCTCTTCTGCTGAAGAAGTGGAAAGTGAATACGTCCGAACGCCTTCCTGCAGTTTCAAAAACGACTTGATGAACGACGGGGCAGAAACGGCGGCAGAATCGCTGATACCAAGAAGTTCGAAAGAGGACATATCTGCAAATCCAACAGAGGCACTGCGTGTACCGGGATAAATCCCGTTTTGAAATCTCTCAGGCGGAGGCATATCAAATCCAAGAACAGCCGCATAGAAATTTCTGGCACTGTCCAAGTCTTCGACCAGAATAGTCGCATTGCTTATACCAAATCCCAGTCCAAGCAGCCGCTTGCCGGGATCCTCTTTGTCCTGATTCGAAGTGCAGGATGAGATCAATCCAAGCAGGAGCATCCCTGCAAAAGTTGAAGTAAAAAGTGTTTTCATAAGGATGTGTTGAGGTGTTTTGGATTCTGAAATAACTATTAAAAAGTTTGCGGCACGGCTATAAACGGGTTACTTGAGCATTGACCTTCCTGCGTACATGACTGAAATCATTCGATTCTTCCAGGAATAGCACTTTGGTAAAAGTTTGACTTATCCATGGAATATAGATCAAAAAAATTAAATCTTGGAGTCTGGAGAACAGCAAGTTGAACATTTTCGCCTAGTGTATTAATTGATAAGCATTAATCTGATGTCCGAATGCAAAATCAGGGAAATAGAAGATGGATGTTCAAATCTCAAGCTCAACTGTAGTCAAGTTGGATCCTGCTGGAGAAACCAATAGCCGAAAGAGACACCATCCCGAAAAGTGTGTAAATAGATTTTAGGGTTAGTTAGAGTTTTAAGCCTACTCAAATCCCACCAAAAATCCCGACTCAATCCCCATAAGAACTTCACGGTTTCCCCGAAAGAATCGGGGCAGGCAGTGCAACAGCGGTTTCAATGTTCGTGCTTCGCACACAACGAAAGCTTAGTTGTTGGCAACTGGTGTTGTGTCAATCGTCCTTGCAAACCATTGTCAGTGTTGGGTTTGAGTGTCATTGTTCGTTTGATTTTTTGTCTTTCTGTAACGGGTTGTGCGTTGCGTTTTTTATTTTTTTTAAGGGTCTGGAAATTTTTTAAAAGCAATTTTGTCCAGCGTTGGCTTTGCAAGTTCTTTGACAAAGCTTTGATCTTTGCGTGGGCTTGCGGGGCTTTGGCAATGTGCCTGCAAATTGGGTAGGTTTTATTTATTAACTCTCATTTTTTAATTTTCCAAATATTCTTCCATCTTTAGTATGTTTAACTTTACCAAAATAAACCGCCTCAAAATATTTGTTTCTTTTGTTGAAAACAAACTTCAAATTTTCTCTTAATTTCTTTTCAAAGAATTCAGACTCAGTAAATCTCATTAAAACTTGAATGTTTTCATTTATGAAATCTGGGTTATATTCATAATTCAAAATTGATTCAAAGTCTTGTTTTATTATTAAACGCATAATCGATTTTGGAAATGCCAATAGGTATGGAACGATTCTTTGTTCCTCCTCTACAAGAAAAATTCGTCCAAATGCCTCGCTTGTGTAAACAATTGCTAATACATTTCCTTCCATATAAAGATAATAACCACTTTTTACTGGAAACTTGTCGTCTAGTTTTTTGAAGTTGAATTGATTGTAGTCTTTTGAAGTTTCAATTTCCTTAATTCTTAACTCCAATGCATCAGTTATTTTCTTCTTTACGCCAATGTTTCTGAATTCGTCAAGATAGTACCTAAGTCGAGCCAATAGCTTGTATTTTCTTGGTTCCATCTCGATTTCAAATGCAGGAGGGTCAACTAGCCAAATTTTTGCATTGCTATTGGGTCTATTGTCTAAAACTCCAATTGTTCCATAATACAAGTTTTGATGAATAGGAATTTGCAATTGTGCTTCTTGTTCCCTAACATATCTTTTCTTTCTATTGATACTTGAATAATGTGCTTCAATTGAATTATTCTGAATAGAGTTGTCTGTAACTGCACTTCCTTTGTTTTCACCTTGGATAAAATTATTGCCAGTTGATGCAATTGGAAGGTCAAAATCAAATGTTGGGTGTCCGTTTCTTCCGGGAACTGTTGGGATTTTTTTCCAATCAGCCGCTGTTAAGTTGTGGATTTTGTTTAATAAGCATAAACCAAGTGAAACTCCAATTCGTTCGGTATATCCAGTTTGCATTAAATCGTTGCCAATTACTCTTGCTTGTATGCTACCATTATTAAACGATAAAAGTTGATTAACAGCACCTAGATTGTCTTGCACCAACGCACTTAACTCGGCATATGTTCTAAATCCATTAACATCCATTTGCCATGTAAACATCATATAGGCAAGAAACTCATCATCAGTTATTGTAAGTCCATTTTCAACAATTTGATTTAAAGCATTAGCATTAGGAAAACCTTGAAACAAATTTTTTTGCTCTTCATTGTAATATGCTATTTCAAGATGCAAATTAGGCATACTTACAATTCTCCTTTAAAGGCTTTGTCCAACAAACTCGGCATTAGTTCGGTTAATTCTTGCTCTGTTTGTTTGTGATGTTCTTTGATACCGTTTGTTTTTTCAAGCAGCTCAACAAATTCTCTTTGTTGTTCAAGTGATGGAACTGGAACTGATAATTTCATCAACTTATCTAAGCCAAGAGTTTTATTTCTACCAGCACCGCCTGGACTGCAAGCATTAATTTCTTCTAATCCTTTTTGAGATAGAAAATGATAACACAAAAATTCCGCTATTGCTTTTTCTTCGTCTGCTATACACGAAATAAAACGATGTGAACCGTAACGGTCGTTATCATCTTCTTTTGCAACTGCAATTCCTCCTTCCCAAGCGAATACATTACTAAAAACTAAATCGCCTGTTTTTATTTGGAAAATCTTTTTTGTAGCTACTTCTGTTCCTGTTAATGCAGGTTTATGAAATGTGCCTTTCCCAAAACAGCGAATACCCAATTCAGGATATAATGCTTCATCTTTTAAAACAACTGGTCTGCGAACAATTGGGGCGACATCTTTCATTGGTAGCCATTCCGAATTTTCTATTAGGTCGGTGTATTTGCTAAAAAGTAAATTGTTTATGTCTTTGGTTTGTTGGGTAGTCAAATCAAAAATTTTGTTTCGTTTATTTCTTATGGTTTCAATCTTCGAAACAATTTGTTTTTGCGTCTGAAGGTCAGGAAGATTAATCGGAAAGTCTAAAAAGAACTTTTCTTTAAATCTATTTCGACTTGCTTTAGTTACACCAATGCAAAACTGTTCAACGGCTTTCCAAGTTTTGGCTTGATTAAAATAGTAATGCAGAAACTGAACATCTGCTTTTTTATCATCTACTTTAAATGTGGGATATTCATCTGATACAAAAAATCCTTCAAATTCATCTTTTACAAAGTCAAATGCACCTTTCCAAGCAAAAAGGCGACTGTATATAAAATTGCCTGATTGTAATTTATTTAATGTTTTACTTCCAATTTCAGAACCTTTTTTCTGTTCACGGACAAATAAGCCTCTACCTTCTAAACTCATACCCAACAAAGTGTATGTTTCAGTAGGAATAAGCGAAATTGTATTATTGACTTGTTCTACAAAATCGCCAACTGTAGTTTGCTTCCAATTACCCTTCATAGCTCAAAGCGATTTTTATTTCTTTTTCAATTTCTTTCATTAAACTGAAAATTTCCTTTTCTCTTTCAATGATTGATTTAGCTAATTCGGCTGGTTCACGATACTCAAATTCGCCTTTTCTGTTCGGGTTTTTGATATCAAGGTTTACGTTAGTCAGTTTTCCATTTTCATCATTCTGAATAATGTCTGCTATTTTAACCTTCCAAGCATTATCATTTTCTTTTCGCTTGTTCCACCATTTTTTTAGCTCGTCAAATTCTTCAAACTGTATGGGTTTTGTTTTACTGTATTTCTTTTTATCAGCAGGGGGCAACAATTCGTAATACCAAATTTGTTTAGTTGGTTCGCCTTGCTGAAAGAATAAAAGGTTGCAAGGTATGTCTGTGTAGGGAGCAAAAATTCCTTCGCCTAATCTTACAATGGTGTGCAAATTAAAATCTTCAACCAATTGTTTCTTAACTCTTGCAGCAATTCCGGGAGCAAACAAAGTGCCGTGAGGCACAACTATAGCGGCTCTGCCGCCTTCCTGTGTTGGCTTTTTGCGTTTTAGTTTTCGCATTATCAATTGCAAAAAGAGTAACGCAGTTTCAGTGGTTTGCCTGTCGTCAGGAAAGTTGTTCAAAATTCCTTTTTCTTCTTCGCCTCCAAATGGTGGATTGGCTAATACAATGTCAACTCTTTCACTGTCGCCAATATCTTTTAAAGGAAAACGCAAGCTGTTACCGCTATCAATTTTCGGATAGTTTAATCCGTGAAGCAACAAGTTCATTTGTGATAGCAAATAGGGAAGTGGCTTTGCTTCACCACCTATGATTGACCTTTCTTGCAGTAGTTTTTTATGCTCTACGGTTTTGGCTTGTTTCTTTAAATGTTCAAATGCTTCAACCAAGAAACCACCTGTTCCGCAAGCTGGGTCTAAAACTGTTTCGCCAATTTTTGGGTCAAGCATTTCAACCATAAATTTTACAACAGGACGAGGCGTATAAAATTCTCCTGCATCACCGCTGGCATCTCTCATTTCTTTTAAGATGCTTTCATACAAGTGTGAAAGTGAGTTTAGTTCTTCGTTGCTTGTAAAATGGATTTCATCAATTTTGTTGATGATGTCACGTAGCAAATAACCGTTAATCATTCGGTTTGTAACGCCTTTAAAAACCGTTGCTATTACGTCTTTGCGTTCTGCACCTGTTTCACTTTGCAAGGCTCGTAAATAGTAGAACAAACCTGTTCTTTCTTTTCCATCGGCAAACTTTACTTTTTCATTACTTACAAAGGCCAATAAATCATCACCTGTCAAATTTTTGTCTTTTGCCCAATCTCTCCAACGGTATGGTTCTTCAATGGCTGATTTGTATTTCTTTCCTTCCAGTTGTGCGTTTACTTCTTGCAAGTTTTCGTTGTCATCCAAGAATTTCAAAAACATTATCCAAGTCAACATTGGCAAACGGTCGCCATCACCGTTCATTCCTTTGTCCTTTCGCATGATGTTTCTGCACGTTTTTATAATGCCACTTAAACGCTGTGCAGGTGTTTCAATAACAACTGGTTTCGCTGCTTTCTTTGGTGCTTTTTCTTTTTTGGTCTTTGCCATTTTCTAGTTATGCTGCCTCTGCGTATAGCAGGGTTTGTAATTCTTCAATCGCTTTTTTGAATTCGTCTATTCCGCCAAATTCATTTACTATTTCTATAGGGTTTCCTTGCTGTGCAATAGGTTCAACCGAAATGATGTCGGGGCTGATTTGATTTAAACCATAGTCCACATATTTTTCTAAAATCAAATTCAATACTTCTTTGGCTCTTTCGCTGTAATTGGAGAAAAGGTCAGGTTTGTTCTTTTTTAATAATTCAGCTCTTTGTTTTCTTGTTAATGGCTTTAAATCAAAGGCGATAAAGCAAATCAAGTCAAAGGGGTCTGCATCTTGTTGCTTCGTTATCTCCATCAATTGATCAATAGAAATTCCGTTGTTTTCCAAGTCTTCCAGAATACCTTTCCTCTCTTGCAAGTCATTCCATTTGCCACGGAAATCATTCAAAGAGGGAAATATTGTCGTGATTTGCTCTTTTGCATACTGAGTAAACTGTATGGTTCTTAGTTTTCCATATGCATCAAGAATCTGAACATTTTCAGCAACAATTGAAACTGTTCCTTCGCTGATATAATATTTTTTTCTTGGGTCCCCTTCGGTTCCGCCTGTGGGTGGATCGTCTGAATCGTCCTCATCTTCCCAATCTTCAGGTTCGTGTATTGATGGGTCTGGTATCCATTCATCACCGTCAATAATGTTCCCGTCTCCGTCAATTTCATCCTCGGTTATCAATGGTGGTTCTCCATCAAAGTCAGGGTCGGCAAAATTTCTTGTTGCACTCCCCGTGTAGTCTAAAATGGTGAAAAAGAGTTTTTCTTTATCTTCTCTTACTCTCGTTCCTCTACCCACAATCTGTTTGAATTCGGTCATCGAATTGACCATCCTAAAAATCACAATGTTTTTGCAAGTAGGAACATCAACACCAGTGCTCAATAATTTGGAAGTGGTTACAATTACTGGAATAAGTTCGTCAATGTCCATAAACCTACCCAAATGCCCTTTTCCAATGTCGCCTTCTTCTGAAACAATACGAACAACATAGTCGGGATATTGCTGAACTAAGTCAGAATTTAGGTTGCTTATTTCTCTGCGGAATTGGTCAGCGTGTTCTTGGTTTACGCAAAACACGATGGTTTTATCAAACCTGCCGTATTTTACCATAAAGTTGTAAAGGTGCTTTACAACTGCTTTTGTTCTTGGCAAATAGGAAAGAGTATTTTCAAAATCGGGAGTTGTATAAATGCCGTCGGGAATTAATTCTCCATTGTCATCCAGTTGTCCTTCTTCCGGTCTGAAACCTGTTGCATCAGTTTCGGTTACTACACGATGAACCAAATAAGGAGCTAAAAATCCGTCCTCAATCCCTTGCTTTAAACTGTAGATGTATAGAGGGTTTCCAAAGTACGCGTAAGTGTCTTTGTTGTCGTCCCGTAAGGGTGTTGCAGTTAACCCAATTTGCACCGAAGTATTGAAATAATTTAAGATTATTCTCCAATTGCTGTCGTCTGAAGCACTTCCTCTGTGGCACTCGTCAATTACAATAAGGTCAAAAAAGTCTCTCGGTAATTTCCTAAAGGCTCCCGGACGGTTGCTGTCCTCTGCCAAAGAGTGATAAGTTGAAAAATATACTTCTCTGCTACTTGGCAAACCTTCTTCGGTAACCAAGCATCTTGCATCTCCAAAAACTGCAAAGTCTTTGGCGTGTGGATCCGTAACTAATATACTTCTATCGGCTATGAATAAAACTTTTGGTCTGCGGTGTTCACCTTTGGTGTTCCACCGGTTATTCCAAAGTTTATAAATGATTTGAAAAGCAATTGTTGTTTTTCCTGTTCCAGTTGCAAGAGTTAATAAAGCTCTTTTTTTTCCTTCCAAAACTGCTTTAACTGCTCGGTTAATTGCAATGCGTTGATAGTATCTGACTTCTTTGCCACTTGTGGCAAAGAATGGTTTTAAAAATGTTTCTTGGATTTCGGGCTTGATAGGTTCGGCTTGGTTAAGTCTAAGCCAAAGCTCTGTCGGTGTTGGATATTTTGAAATTTTCCTTTCAAGTCCAGTGATAAAATCAAATTCTAAAATTTCAGTTCCATTTGTCGAGTAGGCAAATTTAAGTCCGAGTATTTGGGCATAGTCTTTTGCTTGTTGGATTCCGTCCGCAGCTAACTTATATTTTTTCTTTGCCTCAACAATTGCAATCGGGAAGTTTTGTGAATAGCGAAGCAAGTAGTCAAAGCGTTTCGCTTTTTTTCTTCTTGCCTTTCTTCCTATCACAATAATTTTTCCGTCAGTAAAAGTCCGTTGTTCAAGGATTAAATCGTCTGTCCATTGGCTGCCATACAGTTTGGGCAACACTTCCTTTCGGCAAGTGTCCGCTTCACTGTCGTGAGCTTCAATATGTATGGTTTTATCACTCATTTATTCGTTATAAAATTATTGGCAAAATACAGTTTTTATTTAGTGCCATGGCATATAATGGCTCTTTTGGCTTGGCGAAGTGTGGGCTTTGTACGGTGAGGCAAACCAAATGTACCACTTGTGCATCTAGCGAAAAGGAATTTTAAAAAATGCAAAGTGGGGGCTTTTTCATTTTTTCTGCCACCTGTCCCAATAGCAAAACACGGTCAGTTTGTAAGTCAGTCCGCTTGATCGATAAAGTATGTATGTCGAGTCCATTTTCAGTCATTTTATTGCTGTGTTGTCTGTCTTTTTAGCATTGGTGGTAAGGCCAGTATACCCGCAATCTCGCCTATTTCTCTTATCTCCCCCACTCCTCTTGCTCAACCTACTAAATTCTATTGAATTAAAAAATAGCCTCTATCTTCTCCAATCGCATTTTACCCGACAACAAACGACTACAATCGAATACAAACGACTAGCTACCGACTTTTTCTTTTCCCTCCTCCCAACTTTGGTTCATCAACAAGCCTCTGGCGAAAATCTTTATCAAATCTTTCACATCTAATCTTTTAAAACCATGAACGCGCTAAGAAACAAAGTTCAACTCATCGGCCACCTAGGTGCCAAAGTCGAAATCAAAAACCTCGAATCCGGCAAATCTATGGGCCGCGTCACACTCGCTACCAACGAAGTGTACAAAAACGCCAAGGGTGAAAAAGTCACCGAAACCACCTGGCACAACCTGGTCATCTGGGGTAAAAACGCCGAGATCCTCGACAAGTACACCGACAAAGGTTCTGAAATCGCCATCGAAGGCAAGCTCAGCAACCGCTCCTATACCGACAAAAACGGGGAGAAAAAGTTCATCACTGAAGTGGTGGTCAATGAAATCCTCCTGATGGGCGGAGGAAAAGCTGAAAAGAAAGCCATGGCGGAAGCTGACCTTCCCTTTTGACAAACCAAGCTTCCTTCAATAATTCCCAAAAAAAACAGGCGCCGAAAGACGCCTGTTTTTGTAAGAAAAGGACTCAGATTTAGTTGATTAATTGATATAAACAGTAATTCTGCCGTCGCCTTCTGAACTGACGATCAACAGTGGCCGGCCGTTTGGACTTTCCTCAGCCGGAATAAAAAAGAGTCCTTCGGGAGCATCATGTCCTGAGTCTCCCAAGCCCTTAATTCCGTCCAACAGCTGAAGGAACCTGACCGATCCGCTCCCAGAAATTTCATACACCATAACAGCATCGGACCGTTCCAAGCCCACAAAGACCAGATTTCTTCCCCGGATTTGGCCCATCTCTACCTCTTCGGGCTCTACGCCTTTGTTGTCACTTCTCCCATCGTCGTACAGGGAGGAATTGGCGGACAATAGGTCACGCTCCAGGTCGACGTAGTCTTTGACCATCGCACCGTTACCTCCATTCCAAACGGTCAGCGACCTTCCTCCGATCCCATACAGCACATCAAAATCCCCGTCTTTGTCCACATCCCCAGCCGAGGTAGTTACAGTATATCTTCCCAGGTTTTCGTCTTCTTGCAAAGCTTCGGCATTTGGAAAAGCCGTCGGATCCAAGTCCAGGTCTTTGACCCGCTCCTCTTCCCCATATCCGTCATAGTCCCGGGTGTCTCCTTCATTCGCTGTAACCAGATAAGTATTGGCACCTACATTCATGGAAGCAATCGCATCGGGAAGAAAATAGCTCTTCAAGGGCCAATTTTGCAGATTTCCTACGATATCATCCCGATCGCTGACGTCCAGTTCATTGCCTGCAAGACTGTTGTCTTTGAGTCCCAAAGGAAAAATATCAGTGATCTTTTTTCTCCTCAGATCGATCTTGGCGATACCGTTGTTTTCCTGCAAAGTCACCCAGGCATAGGAGGAACTGTGGTCAATCGTAACGTATTCCGGCTCAATATCCTGGGCAAACGAAGCACCCGGTCCGAAGATCCGAAAACCCTTTGCCTTCAAGGTTGGGTATTGTCCCGCAAAAGAAGCGAAACCCAACGTTTCGACTGCATAGCCCTTTTCTACATCGATGATGGAAATGCTTCCCTCGGGATCAACAGTATAATCCGCATTGGGCTCAGCTTCGTTGGCTGACACGATGAATCTACCGTTGGGACTAAACGTCACCATATCCGGTAGGGCTCCAACCAGAATCTGAACCGGACTTGCAGCAAGATCTTTGGTTTTATACACCAAGACTTTTCCCAGGTCGGTCTTTTCGAATCCTTCCACTGCCATAGCCAAAAGACCGTTTTTCACGGAAACAGAATTGACACCGCCCCCATAGGCATCGATGTAAATCGGGGAAAGCTGGACCAGATTACTTGGATCAGAAAAATCAATCACATCTACACGGGATACTCCGTCATTGTTGACAACAAACAAACGCTTGGTCGACGGGTCAAATGCCGTGATTTCAGCGGCAGTCGCTCCGCCGATTTGGATACTGGACAACTCTGCAAAAGTGATATTGCCGGGAAAGGGCCTATTCATCCGCTCGGTACAAGCAGCCAAAAGGAGCAATGAAGCTCCCAGTACATAGATTTTTATCATGAAAAATTAGAATAAGGTTATCAATGAATTGCCATTGAAATTACCCACTCCCTTCTCGAAAGCTTTTAAGATGGGATTACCCTTTGATTATGAAAAAATGAATCGAGCCAACAGAATATTACCCTATGAATATCAATCTGTTAAATATCTTAGAAAGACTGCTCTTTCTTGAATTGCCGCCTGCAAATGACCCCCGCTAATTTTCAATCACAAGATGTGTTATGCCCGATTCTAAGGATATGCCCGTCGGGACATTCGACCAACATCTCCCGCATATTCCATTCTTTGGTCACAGGTTTGGAAAGAATTTTGGCCCCACTATCCTTGATGAGCTCGTAATACTCGTCCACATTGTCCACCACCAAGCTCAACCAAGTAGAGGGATTTCCCTGATCCTGTTTACAAAAAAATATCTCAACTTGATCTCTGTAAACACCGCCAAACGTAGCAGGACTGTCCCATTCCCATTTATTTTCAAACTTCAATTGCTCGGTAAAATAGGCGATGGTTTTGAAAACATCCGTGGAATAGAGGATCGGAATGGCCTTGTCAAATTTCATAGTCAAACGCTTTAGAGATTTCGCTTTTCTCCCAAAAATACCAAAACCAGACCGCAGTCTGCCTACGGCCAAGCTGGAGGCAACACTTCTTTTGGAAAGGCTTTCTCTACAACCTCACCTCCTACCAATGACACATAGTATGCGTTGCTTTTTTCATCAAGAGAAACTACTTTTTTGACTTGTTCATTCTCAAAATAGATTCCCGCTTTATCATCACACGCATGCCCTGCTTTGTATTCACCGCTCTTGATTTTAGACCAGTAAAGTGGTTTCCGCTCGCCTTCGCCATCGTAATGTGGACTGTGGCTTCCGCTTATAAGACCCAAACCTTCTACCGTGGTTAGACTTCCTGGCCGCGAGTCTGTGGTCCCCTGCTCAAACCAACACAGAGATCCTGCACTGCCACCACCTAAAATCACTCCACTTTCATAGGCTTTGCGTAAGGCAAGGTCGATTCCCTGCGCCTTCCATATTGCCATCATATTCAAGGTATTGCCACCTCCTACCAAGATGGCATCCATGCTAAGAAAAATATCCTCAAAGGATTCTTTTTGATTGTAAGAAGAAATAAAGGAGCGTTGAACAAAGGCGCTTAATGGCAGATTGGCGCAAGTTTCAAACCAGCGCATGACATAGCCAGGAGCGTCACCGGTTGCTGTGGGTAAAAAGCAGATTCTGGGATTTTCCTTCCCTGTGAGAGACGCTACATACTTGGTAAATCCCCGATCAAAATCTCCCCCATAAGCAAAAAGCTTCCTGACATTTGGTTTCGAAATTACAGGCTGCGATTGAAGTGATTGAAGAGGAAGTGCTGATGCCACCATGGCGGATTTTAGAAAATTTCTCCGTTTCATTCTTGCTGGTATTTTAGGAAGTGGATTTTAGTTTTCTCACCTATCCATTTGAATAGATGCAAATCAGGAATTGGTTAATATGCTCTTTTTGATGAAAAGATTAGCCGCTACATTTCCGGTATTCAAATTGATTTTTGATGGCACCTTGACTTCGCTCGGTGTCCGTTGGGATCTTTGTTTTGGATGGGGGAGAAAATGCGGCTTCGCCGCATTTTCTCCCCCATCCCTCAAACTTAAAACTCCGGTGGCCGAGCGAAGTCGAGGCCACCTTGTAGCTTATAACCTACTGTCAAAGGGGATATTGCCATTACTCCGTTTTCAAACTCCGCACAGGATTGACATAAGCCACGCGAAGTACCTGATAGCCCACAGTCAGGGCAGCGATCACCAAAGAACTACCTATGGCCACGACGAAGGTCAATGCGTCCAGTGTGATCTTGAATTCAAAATCCTGCAGCCATCCGCTCATAAACCACCAGCCGACCGGCGCCGCTATCAGAAACGCAATCAGTATCAGCCGCACAAACTCCTGCCCAAACAGCCAGATGATGTGTGGGACTCCCCCGCCCAATACTTTGCGGATGCCAACCTCCTTGGTCTTTTGCGAAATCATAAAAGAGATCAACCCATACAGTCCCAAGCAGCCAATGAAAATCGCAATAAAGGAAAAGAACTGAATTCCTTTGAGTAAAGTATCCTCAGCTTCATAAAACTTGGCGATATCCTCATCCAAAAAGGAATACTCAAACATCTTGTCGGGATATTGCTCTTCCCAAAGCGCTTGAATTTCCTCCATTGTAGCCTTCACAGAATTACCATTGATTTTGATGGCAAAATTGGAATACATGTCACTCGCAGAGGTGATCAAAGCAGCAGAAATCGGCTCGTGCAAAGATCTGTCGTGAAAATTGCGTACCACGCCGACGACTTGACCACTCATCGTCCCTCCATTGGCATAGACCGTTTCACCCAAAGCCTCCTCGTAGGAGGTGATACCCAGACTTTGAAGCATGGCTTCGTTGACAATAACCTCCCGAACGGTATCCGAAGGCGTGAGATTCCTGCCAGCCAGTAGTTCTAAATCAAAAGTGGAAATGTAATCCGCATCTGCCAGTTTCATATTGGTCAGGAAATTCACTTCCTCTGAGTCAGTTCCAAAACGGATGGAATTATTCCAGGAGTCATAAGAGGACGGAGCCTGATAGCAGAGAGATACTTTTTCTATTCCAGGCAGGCGCAAAAACTCATTTTTCAACACATTCATCGTATTCAGAGAATCGCCTCCGAGCTTCACCATCACAACGGATGACTTGTCAAAACCGAGATCTGCCTCTTTGGCAAACCTCATCTGATTCATGATCACAATCACGCCAATGATCAAAACCTGAGAAATGGCAAACTGGGTAACGATCAGAGAACGCCGGGTATTGAAGCCGCCCAATTGCTGGAAGGAAAGCTTCCCCTTCAGCGCAGCTACCGGTTTGAACCCAGTCAAAATAAAGGCCGGATAACAACCTGCCAAAAGTGTAATCAGGATATCCAATCCTAAGACAAACAGGACCAAGGTGCTGTCTGCAAGGAAATTGACGGGGATTTGAGTATTGAAGAAATCATTGATATAGGGCACCAAAGCATATCCCGCCAGTACTGCCACCAGAATACTGATCGTCGCGATAATCGCCGTTTCAGCGATAAACTGCCAGAAAAGCTGCCCACGGAAACTGCCCAACACCTTTCTCACACCCACTTCCTTGGATCTTTTCAGCGCTTGCGCAGTGGCGAGATTGACGAAATTCACACAGGCTGTGATCAGCAAAAAGATCCCAATTGCAATCAGAATTCCAATGTCAGACTTTTCCATTGCCCCACCATATTTACCATCGAAGTGGATGTCTTGCAGAGCCTGCATTTTGTAGTGATGGACATTTTTGCTGGTTGGCCGAAACTGCTTCACAAAAGGCTGCATGGCTTCTTCCACCTCGGCAGAACTCACGTCTGGTCGAAGTAGCACATAGCAATACATCCCGGACATTATTCCTCCCCAAGCCTCATCACTGGCCAGCCAGGGATTGAAATCTTTCATCGTGACATAGGAAACAAAGATCTCCGGCTTGATATCCGTATTGGAAGGAAGATCCTCCAAAACTCCGGTAATCCTGAAAGGCAAAAAATTGTCGTAAGTGATCACCTGACCGATGGGGTTTTGGTCGCCAAAATATTTCTTAGCCAGCCTTTCGGTGAGAATGGCTGTATTGGGTTCATTCAGCGAAGTTTCGATGGATCCTTTGGACAGCGGGAAATTGAAAATCTCAAAAAAAGCAGGCTCCGTAAATGCAAAACCATCCGGCTCTTTGATCAGCTGCTTTTCCCCATTCTGCTCAAAAGAAATCACAGCATTAGATTCATGAAACATCCTCGCGACCTTTTCCCCATAGGTATGGTTGTCTCTCAAAACTGCCCCCAAGGGTGAAGGGACATTATTGGTAAATGAAACTGTTTCCCGGTGTTGCTCCGTGACGACGCGGTAGATTCTGTCTTTGTTTTGGTGAAAATCGTCAAAGCTCAGGTGATGCTTCACCAGCACAAAGATAACGATGCAGCAGGTGATGCTGAGTGCCAAGCCGGCAATATTAATCAGAGCATATTCCTTGTTTCTCAGGAGCGTCCGCCAGCCAATTTTAAAATAACTTTTATACATACCGTAATTGTTTAAGTTCTGATAGGGTCTTCTGGGCCGAATAATGCCCGGACGAAAAAGCAGGAGTACATCGAGCGCAAACTTCCAGTCTGCTTTCCGCTTCCCAAGCTTCTCGAAATTTCTGTCGTATACCTCAAACAGATCACCCTCGATATAATCCAGCATCCTGGGATGGCAGAACCATCGTAAGAAACTCAGGAAAATTCCGGGTGGTGAGGGATCATGATTTTTCATAGCCTAGATGCCGGCAAGATTTGATTGCCATATCGTCTTGGGGATAGCAGACCAGAGTTCGTCTCGGGTTTCTTTGGCATGCTGGATCGCCTTTTTGCCCAAGGCTGTGATTTCAAAATATCTTCTTGGCCTCCCTGCCCGTTCTTCGGTACTTTCTCCGGCAAAGGATTTTAGGTAGCCTTTGTCTTCCATGCGGTTCAGCGCCGTGTGAAGCGCCCCCATACTCACAGTCCGCTTGAGTCTGGATTCGATCTCGTCTTTGATCGCCACACTATATGCGGCATTGCTGAGAATCCCCACCGTCAGGATGACGATTTCCTCAAACTCCCCTAACTGATAATCTTTCATAGGCATGATAGTATTATCTAAATGTAGGAATAATATTCGTGCCAATTTTAAAACCGTTTCCATAGGCTCATTCAGACACATTTTAGGAAAACAGGCTGTTCGGGAACGGGCAAATCCGGGCGATGATGGACTATTTGGAAACCTCTGATCAACCTTTGTCAGCTCAAAATCTCATTCCCAAAACTCTTCCCATTCAGTACCTGGAATTATTAAAACCATTCTCTTTTGTGGGTGGATGAATCTTGATACACCCATTGAAAAAAACGGGTTTGAAAAAAAATCATTTTAAATCAGCCCACCGAGAATGCCCAAAATACAAGAAACAAAAAAACCGAAGCTTTCGCTCCGGTCTTTTGACTTTATCAAACAGCTGTGGTCCGATAGCTATCGGACTGCCGTCCGTTGGCAGATTTACTTCAACGAATTAATCCATCTGGCGATCTTCAGCGCTTCCTCTTTTGGTACCTGAGGCATGGCTGCCATCGGTGTGGCATATCCTGGCCAGTTTTCAGGCTTTGGATTATAGATCAGCTCGACCATCTTTTCGGGGGAATAGTTACGCTTGGCAATCTCGGTAAAGGGCGGACCAACCACCTTCTTGTCTTGCTGATGACAAGCTGTACAGGTGTTTTTGGTCAACAAGGTTTTGATTTCAGCTTCCGTTGGGACTGCTGTGGCAGTTGGTTTGGCAGCAGTTGCAGCGGGTTTTGTCGCTGCAGTGGCTGGCTTCACAGCCGCAACTTCAGCTACCACCACCGGCTTGGGTTTGATCACCATCTTGTCTCCTGAAGGAATCTGATTCAGTGTGTAGTAAGCATCTGTATGGACCAGTTCGTGGGAATTGATTGCCTCACGGATGCCGGGCAGGCTGATTCTGTGGACATGGTACTGCTGAGGATCTTTGATGGCGATCCTTACTTTTCTGCCGTCTTCAGAAACCTCCACACCCAGGATTTCATGATCCATTGGTCTGACAGGCGGACTTCCATAAACTGGGAAATACTTGTAGGTAAAGCTGGAGATCATGTAGGAAGTCAAGTCCTCGGCTGATTTCTTGTCAATTGGCTTGGTAAACTCGATTTCGAATCCGTCCGGCTTGGCCTTCACCGTTCTCATTTCAAAAGGAGCCTCACGGTTCCAAACCAGGCGCTGCAAACCTTCATTGGCATCGCCGGCAGAACCCCAACCACGGTTGGTTTCTCCCACAAAGAGTGACTGATCTTCTGCGAAAACCATTCTTAAAACTCCGGATTGAAACCCAGCTCTAAAATCAATGGAAGCACCTTGATAGACGCCGTTTACCTTTTCCAGCATGATTCGCATGATCTTGCTTTGGCCTTGATCACCTACCAAGATCTGCCCGCCGAATGGTCCCCAGTAGTTGTCCGGGATCATGATAGGCTCGGAATTGGAAATCCCGTGGATGCCATGCGGTAACCAAACCGCCGGAAGTTTAATTGCAGGCAGAGATTTTTCGGCTTCTGCCAAGGTGATAAATGGAGCGTTTACGTCATTTGCCGGTTTGATATATCGACCGTTGGCATCCTTGTTTTTCATCGGATCTATCACTGCATCAAACTGCGCGCGGGTGATATTTACCGGAGAATTCGGGAGGTCTGTCCAGCGAAGTCCCGCAGGGTTACCGGAGAAATCTCCTTTTTCCAGATGCCAAAGTCCACCGGAACCCATGTAATCGCCCTGGTTTTCAGTGTAAAACACTTCTCCATTCAAGATACCTGGACCCGCAGGAGACCTCATACCCGTAGCAAAGGGTTCGATTCTTCCATCTGGATAAATTTTCAAGGTCCAGCCTCTGTAAGGAACCCTGCTTTCTCCTCTCCACCATTCTTCATCCCCAAAAGCCACATTGGTGGTAACAATAAACGCCCCGTCCGGAGTGATTTTGGGACCAAAACTGTACTCGTGGTAATGAGCTGAAAGTGGCCAACTTGCTATGGTCTCATACCAATCCGCTTTTCCATCCGAGTTCAGGTCGGTCAGTTTGGTCAATTCGCCCCGCTGTACCATGTAAAGCGACCCTTCATGATAGGCCAAACCCAGGATTTCATGAAGACCGGAAGCAAACTTCTTGAAATAAGGCCTTTGGGAAGTGGGATTTTCTACGATAAAAACATCCCCTCGACGAGTAGATACGCCAAGGTTTCCGTTGGGAAGCATGGCCAATCCACCGACTTCCAGCAGTGTGCCTTCAGGAGCGGGAACTCTGAGGATCTTGAAGAAATCCTCTTCTTTTGGTGACTCCTGAGCAAATAGAGAAAGGCTCATCCCTAGCGCTACTGCACTCAGAGTCAACGTTTTCAAATTAATATTCAATCGAAACATATCTTTTCTTTCTATTCAGGATTAAAACAAGAGGCTATAAGTAAGCGAGGTCGTGACAGGCAAATAGATGCCGTCGGCACCGACTTTGGGAGCATTTGCAGAAACAAGAAAAATCCCAGTCTCTTCGATCAGATACATATTATCCGACACTTTGGTGAGCGTTTTCCCCGGTGCAACAAACACCAGCAAAGAATCACTATTGCCGGTAAGCTGCAGGATACGGTCAATGCCCTTTCCGTCAGTTTTTGCCTGAATCTGGTCGTTCAACCCGATCCCGTCCTTAGACTGGGAAGTAAATCTCAGCGCACCGTCACCCAAGATCTGGTAGCCTTTGGCCTGCCACTCTTTGGTCACCGCACTGTAATCCGCATTGTGAAGTAAAGGTGATCCTTGGTTCAGTTCGGTCACCACACCCACTGGTCTGGAAACTCCATTGCCACGGCTGTCCCACATCGGTGTAGCATCCAAAAATCCACCTCTCCAAACTCTTAGGAGCTGGTTGGAATTCAAGTCATAGGAAAAATTCGCTCCGGATGAGGAAGAAACAGAAATCCCATGGGAAATCTTTTTGCCGCCCGGCAGCTCGATAAAGGATCTGAGCACCGGAGTTTCGCTGGCATTCACCAGGATCGGATCAGTGGACCAAAACTCCGCACCTGCAGGTTGACTGTAAGTCTGATCCCACATCCCCTCGGATCGGGCGCTGAGCATAAATCCCTGAGCAGTCCAGTCGGTCGGCTTGGACACCCAGATCACATAGGAAACCTCTCCGGCCTGAAGTGCTTTCTCGGTTTGGATCATTCCCCCCTTTAGCACAGGAGCTTCAGTGGAATTGCCAATCTGGATTGCTCCAAGACCGTTGGGAACCGACATTCTGAAGGTATAATTACCTGCTTTTTTCACTGATATTTTTCCTTCAAACTTGCTCAGGGAAGAGGAAGTCAAACCGGCTACAAACTCATCGAAAGATTTGATTTTGCCAGATGAAGAAGCTTTTAGCGTATTTTCAGCCGGAAGCTCAGTATAGGCACCTGGAAATACCTGATAGGAAATCTCACCAAACTCAGGCGCAGGCGTATCGTATCGCTTCACTTCCAAAGACTGGATCGCAATGGGGCCATGGTCACCCTGAATCCGAATCGGGCCTTCGGCGACTTCACCGCCAGCCATGGCTCCACGGGTTGGGCCGAAAAGCTCCACGTCTTCGTGGATGGTCACTCCGTTGAGGGAAGCGGATATGATACGGGCATTTTCAATTTTTTCACCGGAAGGAGAAAATCTCGGGGCTTTAAAATACACCTTCAAGGTCTGCCAAACTCCGGGAGCTTTGCTGGCATTCAGACGCGGGGCGTAGCCTTGGTAGCCTTTTTGGCCATCCGGCTTGGACTCGTCCCAGCGCTCATAAATTCCGCCGTTGTCTCCGGCTTTGACTTGAGTTTTTGCCCAGCTGTCCAACAGCTGAACTTCGTATTGTCCCTGCAGATACATGCCGGAATTTGACCCCGGTGCCATCATATAGACGAGAGTCACTTCTGTGTCTCCAAATTTCTCGGTGGAAACAATGTCGGCTCCGGGTTTCTTTTTGGTCGGCGCATTGAGAATAATGCTTCCTTTTCCTTCGGAAAGGAGCTCATGGCTGGACTGAAGGGGATCAGCCCAAACCTTGGCTACTTCAATCCAGCTTCCTTTGTTGCTTTCGAAGGAAGCCAGCTTGAGCTGGGTTTGCGCTTGAACGGAGACGGCCGAAAAAATCAGGGCCATTCCCATCCAAGTCGATTTGTGGTTTGAGAACATAAAACTTTGAGAATAATGAATTGGGGCGGAAATTAGCTTCGGAAGCCTAGACTGCCAAGCTAAAATGGAAAGACGGTGAAAATAAGGTTGAATTTCAAGTGAATACTGCCTGTGAGCGGGGAGAACTCCTGCTGGATTTGGGTGTCAAAACTCCTCTTCAGACCGTCAACTTTCTTAAAGCTGTTTAGGAAAGATCGACCTGATAAAGCGCCTCCAGTTGCTTTTCGGTCACTTTTTTAGGTATCATCCGGAAAAAAGAATTCCTCAAACCCATCAGCAATGGGTTTTCCAATTGGGCGATTTTACCCAGCCTCCAGGAATCTTTGACAATCTTTTGTGTGCGGGGAAGTCTTCGCTTTTCAAATTCCAGAAAAGCCAGGGCTGGATCTGAATTTCTCTTCAGACAGCAAGCCAAAACTGCCGCATCTTCGATGGCCATACAAGCTCCCTGTCCCATATTTGGAGTGGTGGCGTGAGCCGCATCACCGATCAGAACAGCGTTACCAAAAGCAAATTGAGAAAGCGGTTCCAGGTCGAGGATATCATTCCAGATGATCTGATCGGGTTTTGTCCCAGCCAGGACTTCGGGGATGGGAAAATGAAAGTCCTTAAAATTGGCTTCCAGGTCTGCCTTAGTATAGCTTTTTAGAGAAGAATTGGGAGTTGGAGCATTGATGCATGCGTACCAGTACACCTGTTTTTTGGATAAAGGTGTAACTCCAAACCGTCCATTTTTGCCCCAAGTTTCGGAGGTTTCGGCAATGTTCAATCCGGAATTGTCCATTACTCCTCTCCAGCAGGTATAGCCGGAAAAGCGGATTTTCGCATCCGGCAGCAGTTGTTTTCCGATGGAAGAGTGGATCCCTTCCGCCACGATCAGGTACTTGGCTCTGATCTGCTCACCGTTTTCAATCCGGACCAAATAGCCCTCAGAATCTTCGCTAAAATCCACGGAGCGCATCCCGGTAATGACATTTTTTGGTTCAAGCTGTGCCAATAAAACCCGGTGCAAATCTGCCCGATGGATGGTGAAATTGCTGATGCCAAAGCGGGAATGTGCCGGATCTGTATCCGTTCGGGTGATAATTTGACCTTTTTGATCATAAATGGAAAAAGCCTTCAATTCCCTGCCCTCCGGAATCACCTGATCCGCAATGCCGATCTGAAGGAGTGCCATCATCGCATTGGCGGCCAAGGCCAAACCAGCCCCGACGGGCTTGATCTCGGCGGCTGCTTCGATTACGACAGCTTCAATTCCGATTTGCTTCAAGGCAATGGCCGTGGTCAAGCCGGCTATTCCGCCACCGAGAATGACATAAGGGTGTGATTTCATTTGATCTTTTTAAAAAGGTGTATTCAAAAAACTACGCCAAGTTTTAGAGATTACCGACAGAGGTTCAGATTGACCTATTCCCCCTTTTTTTAATGATACATCTCCAAATTTGGACTAGAATTCAAAGTGGAACTCGCCAACCCAAATCCGAAATCCCAATCTTGTGCTGAGCCCAGTCGAAGCATCCGACATCCGAAATCAATTTCCCGTCTCAAATCCCCCCGCCCTTTTTTCCATGAATCATTTCCAAATCTAGACTAAAATTCAAAGGGGGAGTTGTCCAATCCCAAATCCGATTTCCGAAATCCGAAACTTGTGCTGAGGGTGTCGAAGCATCCGAAATCATCAGTCATCCGGCATCTGACACCGGAAACAGTTCCTTCTCGAATCTTCTTCGGTCTTCCGTCTCCGGTCTTCCGTCTTGAATTCTCCTTAAAGCCTCCGATACATCACATAGACCGGAATCATGCCCAAACTGGGATGGTCAAAAGCCTCAGGAATCTCGCCCACAATCGAAAAACCCAGTTTCTTCCAAAGATTGACTGCCACCGTATTGCTTTTCACCACATAGTTAAACTGCATGGCCAGATAACCCAAGCGCTTGGCTTCCGCAAAGGAAAACTCTGCCATGGCTTTTCCAACACCTTTTCCACTCGAATTCGAACTTACCATATAACCTGCATTGACCACATGGGATCCACGGTCGGGCTGATTGGCTTTCAGGAAAAAAGTCCCTAAGATTTCACCTTTCAGTTCAGCTACATAGGTCTCTTTGTCCGGAGCTAGCCAATAAGCCAGCATTTTTTCTTTGGAAGAATCCGGAGAAAACACGTAGGTCTCTCCCGCTCGAATGATCGGCTCGATGATCTCCCAAAGTTTGGAGGCGTCTTGAGGAGTGGCTTTTCTAAGAATTAGGTTTTCCATGGCTTTTTCAGAAATCCGGTTGACAAAAATAGTTGCTGGAAATCACTTTAGTCACACCCAAGTCATCCACGGAATCATCCCAAAATACATCAGATAAATTGCTGCGATCAAATGCAGGCAACCTAATAAAAACATGGGATAAAAAACCATCCTCTTAACTTTCACCCCTTTCCATCTCCAAAGCATGACAACCGAGGTGATCGCTCCAACCGCAAAAAGAATCGAAGTGAGCATCAATCCGACAGATAACAGGGTGGGGCTTGAAAAAAGAATATCAGCATTTTTCAATCCTGTCCTTTGGAACAGTACGATCATGCAGAAAAACAGCGATGTGACCCCAGGTATCCCGCAGACTCGCAATGCATTCCGAAAGGCTTTTTTATTGAAAAAAAAGGCGATGGTCGAATATCCCCAAGCAAGAAATCCATACCCCATCAAGGCTATCCAAAGTCCGAGCAGCAGAAATTGGCTGATGACACGGACACCCGAGATGTGTTTCAACACCAACTGATCTGTATACAACACGGTTCCTGCAATCGGATCTTCGGCAATAACCAAACTAATCTTGCGGGAATTATCATCTGTAAACGTGGTTGCAGAAATTGGTGTGTAGCTCGTGGTCGGGCCGGGCAATATCCAGGTCTTGGTCAAACGACCTTCGGACATGGCTATTTTTTCGATGTTGAAAAAAACATCCTGGTAGAAGCGATTTTGACTTCTCGGGTTGATCGCCAAATAATATCCTTCCTGAACTGAGATTGTACCCTCATAAGGAACAGTATCTGGTGGAGTCGTTGAAAGTCCATTCTGCTCAAATTCCCTGACGAGGGTAGCCAGTTCCTGCATCGCCCGACCATGGTTTGCATTAATCAAGATGACGTGACCTGTGCCCTGTTCAGGCAAGTATGCCAATTCGGACAAGCCTCCGTCAATAGCTCCCTGGTGACCATGGTAGGTAAAACCGTTCGAAATGCTCGTGAAATTACCCAAGCCATAGCCAAGAGCTAATCCAGCTTTGGCGCCTAGCGTGCTTTTGGGTGTTTCCATCCTGGCGATGGAAGTGTCTTGAAATAGCACAAGCGATTCTATTTTCCCTCTATTCACCAGTAATTGTAGCAATCCGGCCATGTCTGCAACAGAGGAATTCATTGCTGAGGCAGAACGATAGAGTTCATGTTTGTAAGGCACTTCCTCCATCTGCCAATTGTAAGTTGGGGCGGCCCATTGGCTGAACAAATCATCCTTGAAAAATGTAGAATGGCTCATTTGTAAAGGGCTCCAAATTTGATTCGCGATAAATTGCTCGTAGGAAGTTCCCGCTATTTTTTCCACTACCGCCGCCACTACTCCGTATCCCACATTGCTGTAGGCAAACCTCGAACCCGGAACCCACCTGGAAGTCCTCGTACGTGGACGAAAATCCAGCGCTTTTCCCAGGGAGACGGGAGGGAATTGATTGTGCGTCATTTCAGTCACATGCATCTCATCCCAACCTGTGGTGTGTTCCAATAGGTGAACGATTTTGAGTGGATCGGTTTCTTCCCATGGATTGTCAAACACCAGTTCGGGCAAGATGTCAGCAACTTTATCGTCAAGAGAGAGTTTGCCTTGTTCTTGAAGTTTAAGAATAGCCAGTCCTGCAAACATTTTGGAAATCGATCCGATTCTAAAAATAGTTTGCCCTGTGGCGCCCTCCTTCGAGTGCCGCGGACATGCACCGATTTCTTCAATCCAAGGAGCTTTATCCGATCTGACCAATGCAACTCCGACACAAAGTCCGGGATATTGATCCACGATTTGTTGGAGATCAAAACGAAAAGCCTCCAATCTTCTGATCCTGGTGCTATCATCAGAAACAGGCTGCTTGGATTCAGCCAAAGCCTGAAAAAAACACCAACTAAAAGCGAAAAAAAGCAACAACTTCCGCAAGATTAAAGGCATTGGATTGCTAGAGATTTGTACCGATTCCAAGTCAAAGGGGACAATATTACCAAGCTAGGGATATTTCCAAAAAATTTCGCCTATCATCAATGCATTCTGTGTGGCCATAGATACAAAGTTCAATAGTTCCTTTCCACCCATTGAGCAATCCGCTTCAAATCCCCCTACCCCCTTTCACTGAGTTTTTGTTCCAAAAAGCATTTTTGAATAAAGGGGGAGTTCGTCCCAAATAGCCCGATTGTCTTAATTCCTGGATCTGTCGTCTTAAATCTTATGTCTTGATTCTTGATTCTCAAAAAAAACCCAGACTGAACTTTCAATCCGGGCGGGTAATTAAACAACCTTTTGCCTATTTTATTTTTAGGACACAAACTCTTCCATCAAGCTGACCGGTCTGAGTTCAAGTTCTCCGAATTCCTTCTCCAGATTCTTTTTGGAGACATATTCCAATTCGAAAATCAGTCCGTTGATGAAGACCTCATCCATGTGGAGGTCATTTTTCAGGTGGAGATTTCCCTGTCTTCCATTCAGGTTGATCCCGTAGGATTCAAATACCTTGAATAGTTTTTTAGCAACATTCATCCCTTTCATATCAGTTGGTTTATTTTCAATATTCATTCTTCAGTTTCCAATACAATTCCAATACAGCTCCTGTGCCTGTCAGGAAATAGGCCAAAAAGACCCATTCTTTCGCTCCCCAATGTCCCACTAACAATTCGGACAAATTCAGGAGCAAAGGCAACAACCCCACTAACAAACACCCTAAAGCCACCCTAATTCGGAAACGCGGATCAGCTGCACCTGACCCTATCCAAAGCAGATAAGTCAAAAAGGCCAGCATCAACCCTCCAACGGCTTTCATCGAAAAATCCAAAGCTTCAAACCCAAATCCCGCACCTATAAGAAGTAGGTAGGCCAGGAAAAGTTGAAACAAGGCCAGGGCCCGAATCCCCAATTTGAAGAAATCAGGCCCCTGCTTAGTCTTCATCATCAACCAATCCGGATCAGACGTAAGCTGCGGCCTCAGATTCAAATTCCTCCACAGGAGTATCATCCAGCTCGATTTGCTTCTTCTCTGCCTTGCCGATTTTCACCAGCATGCGATCAAAGAGGTAATATATCACCGGCACCACGATCAGTGTCAGGAACATGGACGAAAGCAAACCACCGATAATGACCCATGCGAGACTGTTTTTCCACTCGGCTCCGGCACCACCTGCCAGGGCGATCGGAAGCATACCGATCACCATCGCAAGCGTAGTCATCAGGATCGGTCTGAATCGGATCTTCACCGCTTTCAGCAAGGCTGTCTTCACCTCCACTCCAGCTGCTTTGAGCTGGTTGGTAAAGTCAACCAAGAGGATCGCATTCTTCGCTACCAGACCCATCAGCATGATCAGGCCCATGATGGAGAAAATACTCAGGGTTCCTTTGGTCAGTGCCAAAGCCAACAACGAACCGATCAATGCCATCGGAAGGGAAAACATCACCACCAGCGGGTACACATACGAATCATAGAGCGCCACCATGATCAAGTAGATCAGAATGATGGAGGCAAGCAGGGCAAGCCCCAAGCTTCCAAAGCCTTCACTTTGGTTTTTCATGTCCCCGTCATAGTTGATCTGAACTTGCTGAGGAAGATCCATCTGGTTAATCGCCGCTGTCAATTCTGCTCCAACTGTTCCTGAAGGAATACCTGCCACCTGAGAAGTGATCTTCACGGAGCCTACCCTGTCACGGCGCTCTAACTTGGTCGGCCCTTCGGACTGATTCACCGCAGCAAACTGCTCCAACTTGATCAGCTGGCCTCTGCTATTGAGGAAGGTGATGTTTTGAACATCAGAGATGGATTGACGATCAAACTCGTTCAAACGAATCTGAATATCATACTCGTAGTCACCATCGGTATATTTGGAGTCTTCGTTTCCGTTGAAAGCCACTTGGAGCGTTCCACCAACCTGATCCATCGACAATCCCAATTCATTCATCTTGTAGCGATCTACCTCGACACGGATTTCGGGGTTACCCGCTTCCAGCGAACTTTCGATCTTTCTTGATCCCCGGATTCCAGCAAGGATATCCATGATTTTTTCCGCGGTCACCTGCACCGAATCCCTGTCAGGACCAGACACAATCACCTGAATCGGAGCGTCGTTGGCCGTACCCATGATGGAGATCGGAACAGCGGTATATTCCGCTCCGGTGATTTTCTCCTCCAGGTCATTTTCCACATTTCGGGCAAAATCAGGTCCTGAAAGGGCTCTTAGCTCCTTTGGAACCAACTTCACAGAGATCTCAGAAGTAAAAGGAGAAGACTGGGAACCAGTAAACTGACCACTCGCCATACCCACTGTGGTAAACACCTCAGTCACTTCCGGCAAGGATCGCAGATACGCTTCGACTTCCTGGGTTTTGAAATTGGTCTGCTCCAGCGTCGCGTCTTTTGGCAGCTCCATTCTCAGGATAAACTCCCCACGATCTCCCTCAGACACGAATTCACTTCCTATAAATCCCATACCTACCAGGAAAAATGAAGAGACAAAGAGTGCGAAAGTCAAGATCAACAGGACAGCTTTGTGCGCAAATCCCCATCTCAGGATACCGAGCAACCAATCCACAAAGGCATCCAAAGCGCCTTCAAATCCATAGACGAACTTTCCGAAGAAAGAATCCTTGCTCAAATGCTCGAGTTTGGAAAAGCGGGAGGTCAGCAGTGGAATCAGCGTAAATGCCACCAGCAAACTGAAGACTGTCGCCATCGCCACCGTGATACTGAACTGCTTCAAAATCCCCCCGATCAAACCTCCGGTCAAAGCCAGCGGTACGAATACCACCACAATCACAAGTGTAATAGAGACGACCGTCGCGCCGATTTCGCGGATACCATCGTAGGATGCCTGAGCGATAGTCTTGCCCATTTCCAGGTGACGGTAGATGTTTTCGATGACCACAATCGCATCATCTACCAGGATACCTACCACCAGCGAAAGCGCCAGCAAGGACATCAGGTTCAGCGTAAAGCCCATCAGGTACATCACCGTAAACGTCGCGACAATAGACGCTGGTACGGCGATCATCACGATCACCGCATTTCGGATACTGTGTAGGAAAAGCAGCATAATCAAAGCCACCAACACAATCGCAATCACCAAATCCTTGATCACATCATTGGCTGCCTCCAGGGTAAACTCAGAAGCGTTCTGGGAAATCTGGAACGAAATCCCCTCTGCTTGATAAGTATCTTCCAACAGCTTGAGCTCATGCTCGATGAGCGCAGATACTTCCACCGCATTTGCATCAGACTGCTTTTGGATGTTCAATCCGATCGCGTCATTGTTGTCCAGTCGGGCAAGAATAGAAGCATCCTTGAAGTCATCGGTCACCTCGGCTACTTCCTTGAGCTGGATCGGAGATTCGTCAGGTCGGTAGGCGATCACCAATTTTTCCAAATCAGAGACATCCTTGAATTTCCCAGCCAAACGGATCAAGACCTGACCGTCGTTGTTTTTCAAGCGGCCGGTCGGGAAGTCCAGGTTACTTGAATTGATCTTTTGCACAACCATAAGGGGAGAAATCCCATAGGCTTCCAGCTGATTTCTGTCCAGGTTTACTTTGATTTCACGCTCGGTTCCGCCCATCATGTTGACTTGCGCTACTCCGTTGATTTTGGCAATCGAAGGCTGGATTTTGTTTTTGATCAAGTCAAAAAACTGCGCCGGATCGAGATTGGAATAGACCGCCATCTGCATGATCGGCAAGTCGTCCAAGTCAAATTTTCCCAAGCTTGGAGGATCTGCGTCATCCGGCAGATCACCCAATATCGCATTGATCTTTCGCTGGGCATCCTGCATGGAAATGTCCACGTCGGTGCCAGCCTCCAGTTCGATGGTAATGATCGAGATACTCTCCTGAGAGATGGAGTTCATGGATTTGATTCCCTCAAGAGAGGCCACCGCATCTTCTATCTTTTTGGTCACCGAGGTCTCTACTTCAGAAGGCGCGGCACCGGGATACACCGTGGAGATGGTCACCACGTTGGTTTCCATCTTTGGCAACAACTCGTACGACAGCTGGCTGTAGGAAAACAAGCCCATCAGCGTCAGCACGGTAAAGAGAACGACGACCACCGTCGATCTCTGTATGGATAGTTTTGTGATATTCATGCTTACTGTACTTTTACTTTAGTACCTTCTTTCACATTGATCAAGCCGGAAGCAATCACTTCGTCACCTGCTTTCAAGCCTTCCAAGACTTCCACCATTCCATCGTCCAGAGGATTGATTTTCACCGCGCGATAGACGGCTTGGCCATTTTCGATGAGGTAAACTCCCGGATCTTTCAGGCTTCCTGCGATAGATTTTCGGTTGATTTTCAACACTTCTTCATCTTGGGAAAAATTGAAATGAGCCGTGCCAAACATACCTGGCTTGATTTGCTCCGGATTGCCATTCATGAGAAGCACGACTTCGTACTTGAATGCGCCGTTGGCTTTGTCGGAGATGAAGTCCACTTTTCCGCTAAATTCCTGTCCCGAAATCGCGTTGACTCCGACTGTGATCAGCTCGCCTTTTTTCACTTTGGAGATCTCCCCTTCGGTCACACCGACAGAAAGCTTCAGCGGGTTCTTATTGATGATGTCTACCAATGCCATTCCAGGGCTTACCAAAGTTCCCAGCTCGAAGTAGTCTTCATTGATAAAACCTGAAATCGGAGCTTTCACCTGAGTGTCTTCCAGTCTTTTTTGCAGAGCAGAAAACTGTGCGTCTGCAATCTGGAATGCGGTTTGATTTTCCTCTACCTGCTTCTTGGTCACGGCGTCGGTATTGGCCAGATTCTCGAATCTCTTCAAGTCTTTTTCAGCCTGGTCACGGTTGAGCTTGGCAATCGTATAGTCAGAGCGGATCAAACGATCATCGACCTGGACGATCAGATCGCCCTTTTTGACGTAGTCCCCTTTTCTCTTGAGGATTTTGGTGATCGCACCTGAGGTCTCAGACATGAGCTTGAGCTCCTGAGACGGCTCAAACACACCGTTTGCTTCGAAGTTTCTATTGACGATCTGGTTCTCGACCTTTTCCACAGTCACAGAGATAAACTCACTCGACTTCATCGCCGACTCAGCAGCTTCATTCAGTTCCGTTTTGTTGTTGTAAAGCGTAAAAGCGATGGCGCTGACGCCAATGAGCAAAAATCCGATAATAAGTATTTTTTTCATGATAGGTAGGAGTTGGCGTTACTGAATGAGGTTTTTGATCTTGCCTGTAGAGTTGAGGATATCCAGCTGGGCAAGTCGCACTTGGATAATCTGATTGTTGTAGTTTCCTTGAGCTTGTCTTCCGCTGGCTTCTGCAGCCAAAAGATCGGTCAGGGGACTCAGCGACTCTTTGTAGAGCAACTGCGTCTCGGAGAGGACATCATTGGACAGCGCCAGGTTATCTTCCAGTGACTTCAGCGTGCTCAGGGAATTGTAGTATTTATTTAGCGCGTTTTGGTACTCAAGCTGAGCAGCATCAGTCGCCTGGAATTTATCCAACTGGAGCTGCTCGGCATTGACTTTGGATTGAGCGGCTTTGTACTTGGTCTGTCCGCCGTTGAAGATTGGGATCTCCAATTTCAAACCGATCAGGAATCCTTGGTACCAACCGTGGCTGGTGCTGAGGAAATCAAAATCCTGAGAAAAAGCACTTTTGTTGAAATCTGCGAATCCCACCAACTGAGGCATGTGTTCCGACTTGATGTTTTTATACTCGTATTCGTAGAGCTGCTCCTGCACACCCAGGATTTGGATGTCCTTTCTGTCTTCGACATGCAACTCCGCAATCTGAAACTCCTGCACCATGTGATTCATGTCCGTCACCTGGAGGTCAAGGCTGATCTCTGTGTCCACCGGAATACCCATCACCAGTTTCAGATAGCCTTCGCGCTGGTAGATAGCAATCTCCAAATTCTCCAGCTCGGCGCGAACTGAGGTTAGATTCACTTTGACCCGGTTGAGATCCACCTTTCGTGCTAGGTCATTGTCGTACTGTGCCTGTAGGATTTTTTCCAATCCCTCGAACTGGCTGATAGTCGCCAGGAGGTTTTCCTTCTGAAGCTCCAGTTGGATCGCTCCGAGATAGTTCATAGCGATCTCGTGGATCACATCTTCCTCAGACTGTTGGGCTAGGAGGTTGTAAAACTCCTCCCCTGTTTTGGCAGCTTTCAGGCCGATCAGATAAGAGTTGCTGTAGATCAACTGATTGACTTGCACTCCAGCCTTCAGGGTATGGGGCACGCCCAGAGAGATCACTTGAATCCCCTCAGGATCTCCTCCGAAAACTCCCCCAGGAACCGCCTGTGGATACACATCAAGGAAATCGTTGTAATCACCGTAGGCGGAAACCTGAGGAAGTCCAGCCCCTCTGATCTCGTTGCGCTGATACTTGGCCTTGTCTTCATCGAGCAAAGCCTTCTTGTAATTCCTGTTGTTCGCCAATCCGATTTGGATGGTTTCTTTCAATGTCAGCGGATCCGTGAAAGAAAATTCAGGAGCCGAATTTTGAGCTGACAATACTCCCGGAATCAAAAGAGTGATTGCGTAAATCAGGTATTTTCGAAACATTGTCTTACTTGGTAGTTATTTTTGATATTAATAGTTGGTTCTGTTTTTAAAGAACTTTTGGTTCAAATTTTTTTAAGCCTTTTGGCCTCTGAAGTTTTTGAAAAGGGTCGGAATTTCCTTTTTGAAGAAATCCAGGAAGCTTGAAAATTCCACTAGACAGGTTTTAAATTCAGTACAAGTAGATCCCTCCCGCACTTTAATCACGTCATCGATAAACTCCTTCATCTTGGTGATTTCAAGCATTTCTTTCTCCAGATCCTCACTCCAGTTTTTCATCTGGAGCCTAAAATATCTTTTCCGGTCGCCAGGTTTGGTATAATAGGTAATCCTGTCTTTTGCCTGAAGAAAAGTGAGTGCATTGCTCACGGCACTCTTGCTCACTCCGAGCATCTCAACAACCTCCTCAAAGGTTGCCTCTGCCTCTTTGTGCACCAGCAACAGTCCTATGATTCGACCGACCAAGGGCTGCATGCCTTTATGCTCATGGAAGACTCCGATTCTTTCAATCAGTTCTTTCTGTTTTTCAGTTAGCATAATTTGTGGGTTTGCCTTCATTAACGCAACAAAGATAACTTGGTTCAGTTGGTTCTCAAAAAAAAGAACCAACTTTTTGTTTTAAAATTTATTCCTGAATTATAAGGTAAAAAATAAAACACACTTAAATGCAAGATTCCCAGATTCTCGATCTTCATTGAAATTCAAAGAATCTGACAAAATTAAAATTGGAGGGTCTCGAACCAGTGTCGAGAAATATTGCATTTTGGAGATATCTTCGCAGTCAATATCACCCAAACCTACATGTCTTCATCCTCCAAGTACCAAAAAATTCCGGGCCTTATTATGGCTATTTCATCCGCGGTTTTATGGGGGGTATCAGGCACCTGCGCACAATTTCTTTTTGAGCAGAAGGGATTTGATCCTGCCTGGCTCGTGTGTTGGCGAATGTTGATTGCGGGTTTGATTTTGGTGGGATTTTCTCTTACCCGAAAAACAAAAGACACTTTCACAATTTGGAAAGATCCGATGGATGCCATGAAGTTGCTCTTGTTTGGAATACTGGGAATGGTCGCTGTCCAGTTTACGTATTTCTACAGCATTTCCCTTTCCAATGCCGCCACTGCCACGATTTTGCAATACATCGGACCTTTGTTGGTCGTGGCTTTTTATGCAATCAAGAATCGAAAATGGCCGATAATGGCTGAATATGCATCACTGACTTTAGCTTTAATCGGTATTTTTCTATTGGTGACACATGGATCATTTGATCAACTGGTCATCTCAGAAGGTGCTCTTTTCTGGGGCCTTTTGTCCGCATTAGCCTTGGCTTTTTATACCATCCAGCCTGTTGGACTGCTCAGAAAATATTCCCCTGCCTCAATCACAGGTTGGGGCATGCTGGTAGGTGGATTAGCTTTTGCGTTAGTCAGTAAACCCTGGGAATTTCAGGGAACTTGGGATTTTGAAGCAGGAGTTGCATTTACCTACATTGTCATATTAGGAAGTGTGGTTCCCTTTTATTTTTTCCTAAAATCGGTGACTATTATTGGAGCCACTACTGCTAGTTTATTGTGCAGTGTTGAACCTTTGGCGGCAGCAGGAGTAGCGGTGTTTTGGCTGGGAGTTTATTTCGGACCGATGGATTGGTTGGGCACGATTTTCATTCTGATCACCATCGTCTTGCTTACCCTTAGCACCAAAGGGAAAGAAGTGAAGGCAACTTCCTTAACTTCCTGAAACAACTATTTTTCTACTTCCGATTTCAGGCCGAAGGTTTTCCTTTTGCTCACTTTCGCTCAGAATCGAATAGCCCAACTCCTGGGGAGAAGATCCAATCCATTGAGTTTTTCTGCCTTCGATAAAAATTTTCTTTGAGTTTGGATCAATACTCAAAACTGCAAAAAGCGGTTCAAAATAAGGGCAGGTGAATTTCAGGGAAGGAAATTTATTATGGACTTCTGAGGGTAGACTTTCATGGGAAAGCTTTTCCCCTACCCAATAATAGGATGCTGAGTTGATATGCACATAATTTACCCCTCCGACAAAAATTTGCTGGTCGACATGTGTATGGCCATTGATTGCCAATAGAATTTTTGAGGAAAAACGGCTCAATATCTTTTGGATCTCTTGGGGATTATCGATGGTATAAATTCCGGCAATTGGCTGATGGGAGACAATCAAAACAGGTTTCTCAGCCTTCTCAAGTTGATCGATCAGCCAAGCTTGTTGGACAGGGCCAATGTAGGAGGCATAACCACCCTTGTTTTTGGAAGATCCGGGATCATTTCCGTCAAGAACTATCATCAGAATCGATCCCAGCTCAATGGAATAATATAAATCCTTCATTCCAAAGGCCTTGGCCACTTGTTCCCTAGTAAAACCTCCGTCCATATCGTGATTTCCCAATACGTGGAATGCTTTCGGATGGGAAGCATTATAAGCCTGAATAACCTTTAAATTTTCCGTTTTGGGAATGGCAAAATCACCCATTTGGACCAAAGCATCGGGATTTTCCCCTGCCATGCTTTCCAAAAAAGTGCGGAGCCTGGTCTCACTGTCATGGATGATATCGACATGCAAATCTGAGATCAACCCTATTTTAAGCTTTTGATTTGAGGTAAAAAGTCGAACTGTGGGCTCCGGAATGGATAAACCCAACAATGAAAAGGAACTTGTTTTGAGAAAATCTCTTCTGGAAAAGTGAGCCACGAATCAATACAGGGTTTCGGATGAAGCGATAATTTACTCCGCCAAGGTACTGCAAAACCGGTCGAAAACCTGTACAAATTCGAGGTACTGGTCTGCCTCAGAAGGCTTGACAATATAACAACTAGCCTGCTCTTGGTAGCTTGTCAAAATATCGTCCTGTGTAGATGATGTGGTAAGCATGATGACCGGTATCTCACGGGTCAGGATATTGGACTTGATTTCCTGAAGTACTTGATGACCGGATTTGAGAGGCAGATTGATATCCAGAAAGACCAGGTCTGGTCGTTTGCTGTTTTTAAATTCTCCTCGTTGGAAAAGAAAATCAACCCCGTCTTTTCCATTGGTGACGACTTCGATATCGACAACATATTTACTTTCCTCAAGTGCTTCAGAAGTCAAAAGCACATCCCCTGGGTTGTCCTCAATCATCAAAATTTTTAATCTCTTCATTTGGACATGTTTAAACAACAAGATGCATTCTAGCTCAGACAAAAATAATTCTTTCTCGATTCCTAATCCTTCTTAGGCTTGCCTCTCCCGTTTAGACGTTTAATTTTTCCATTAATTCCTTGTACAGTCCGCGTCGGATCGGAATACCAGTATCTCCAAGATTTACTTTTTTAGCATTGAAAGAAATAATAAAAGCAATATTTACCAAAAAGGATTTGTGGACTCTCAAAAACTTATCCTGGGGAAGTTTCTCTTCAAAACTTTTCAAGATATCCCTTACCAGGTAGGATTTGGCTTTGGTATAAACTTTAGTATAGAGGCCGTCGGCTTTAAGATAAGCAATCTCTGAAAAGGGAACGGGCACCAAATAACCTTTGTCCATGATTTTCAGGGATCCTTTTGATTTTTTCTCTTTTCCGGACTTTTCTTCATGACGTTTCAAACCAAAGAAAACCGCGGTTTTAAGACTGTCCAGCGTAAACGGCTTGAGTAAATACCCTTCGTGAATGTCAGAGGAAATTCGCTCAAGATATTCTGTCCCCGAATATGCCGTACTGAATACTATTGGAAGATTATACTTTTCACGGATTTTATAGGCCAGATCGATTCCGTCCAAATCACCGTGAATCAAAATATCCATTAGCACAAGGTCTACTTCATTTTCCTCCAAAAACTCCAATGCACTTTTGGCATTGTCAACCACAGAGGCGACTTTGTAGTCCAGGTTGGAAAGGATTTCACTGATATTATTAGCCAATTCTACCTCGTCTTCGACGATCAGGATTTTTTTCATGAATTCAATTTATAAAACTATACCCATACTATTCCCCGAATTACTATCCATTGATCTACCATTGCCGACTAGCTGCAACAAAATGTAAATGTACTGGAACAGTGAAACTTTGATAGTCGCCCTACCCTCTATAAATTTCGACTAGATGCAATACAAGGGCCTCAATTGTAGGCTCAATCTATCAAAAGTCTTGATCTCGCTTATTAATTGATTAAATATTACATTGTTATCAAACGCCTTGACCATCGCAGACCAGGATTCTTTTCGGCCTCCACTTCCCTCCGGTTTTTCGGAGGAAGAAATCTTCCAGTTGTTTATCAATCAATCGGAAGACATTCTGGTATTGACTAATGCCGCAATGGAAATTGATTACATATCCCAATCCCTGGAAAAGCATTTTGAATTTTCAATTGCCGATTCAATAGGCAAAAGAATCGACCAGGTATTGGAAAATTTCCCTCCACTTCCTCTGATGAAGACGGATCAAAAAATGGTCATTCCTGTGGTAACTCCATTTTCCAAAAGAAAATTTCTTCTGGAATTCCAATTCAAACCTCTTTATAATTCCAATGGCAAAATCCAGGCAGTTTTTGCCATTGGGCGCAACGTGACTGACAGGGAGATTTCCCTGAAAAAATTCAAGGATACCGCCTTCAAAGAAAAGGAGCTCAATCAGCTAAAATCCCGCTTTGTCTCGATGGCATCACACGAATTCAGAACACCCCTTGCCACGATTTTGAGCAGTGCTATGCTGATCGAATTGCTTTTGCAAAAGGAGTTTGGACCAGATATAAAAGCCAGGATCATCAACCACGTGGAAAAAATTGTAACTCAAACCAACAGATTGACTGAAATCACCAGTGATGTTCTTTTACTTGAAAGGAGTATCCAACATGAAATGAAGATTCAGGTAAAGAAAATTCCGATCTCGAAGTATGTCAAAGACCTGGTGGAAATAATCAACCAGGAAAATATGGAACGCAGGATAGTGAAATATTTTGGACCGGATATCGATAAAATTGTCCAAACCGATCCAAGTTTGCTGAATCATATCCTTCGAAATCTAATTCTGAATGCCTTGAAATATTCTGAGGGAGCGATGGAGCCCGAGGTTCACCTGCAATTCCAGGCAGGATTTTTCGAAATCAAAATCAAGGATTACGGGCTGGGTATCCCGAAAGAAGAACAAGAACATATTTTTGGGTCATTTTACCGAGCCAAAAACGTAGGGAATATCAAGGGAACCGGCCTGGGACTCAATATCGTCAAGGAACTAACAAAAAAATTAAACGGGGAAATCTGGTTTACCAGCAAATTGGGAATGGGATCTGAATTTTATGTTTCTTTTCCGTTTCGCTAAACTTTTTAGCTCTATTTAATCTTTGAATCGGAAAGCATGTCTTCGATAATATGGATTCCGGGGGAAATTCTCGCTTCCCTGCCAATCCTTACTCCCTGAGAAATAACTGCTTCTTTTCCGATGACACTTTCTTCCTCCAAATAGCTATACCCTCCAAATCTTACTGACTCTTCCAGGTAGCAATAGTTACTGATCACTGTCTCATGTCCTATGGAACAATTCCTGCTGATGGTATTGAAATCACCTATCAAAGTACCGAAATTGATCAGGCTTCCATCCAAAATGAGATTCCCTTTTCCAAAAATACAATCTTTTGAAACCCAGGCATTACTGGAAAACAAATTGGGGAAATCAAGGGAGGGATGATAAAACAGTCTCCGAACCACATCGACCTTTTCATTTGGACTTTGAACTGCCAATACCATGGCAATTTTTTCCATTTCCATCACTGATTCAATGGTTCCCAACACCGGCAAGCCACTTAGCATTTTGCCCTGAAGTTTGGGATTGTCATCCACAAAACCAATCAATTCATGGCGCAAACGGAATTCTGGATAAGTTTCCACCAGGTATTCTCCTAATTTATTTGCCCCGGCTATGATCAGTTTCATGTAAAGATTGGATTGGATCCTATCAACCCTTTGAGAAATTAGCAAACTAATTTTAAAATATATCCAAAACGGCAAATTATTTTAAAAAACAGGAAACAAGGTTGCGAGAAGTTTAAGCTGTTAAATCCTTGCCTGATAAGTATATAACTGATAGTATCTGCCCTGAAGCGCAATGAGTTCATCATGGACACCTCGCTCCACAATAGCACCCTGCTCAATCACCAGTATCTGATCGGCCTGCCTAATGGTACTCAATCTGTGTGCGATAACAAAAGTGGTTCTACCTTTCATCAATTCTTTCAAACTCGCCTGGATAAAGGCTTCTGATTCAGTATCAAGATTAGAGGTAGCTTCGTCCAAAATCAGAATTCTGGGATCGGCCAACAAGGCTCTTGCGATGGCAATCCGTTGCCGTTGACCTCCGGATAGTTTTACACCCCGCTCACCAATCAGCGTATCCAAGCCCTTTTCAAATCTTTCCGAAAATTCCCGGACATGGGCTGCCCGGACAGCATTTTGAATTTGTGATTCGGTAGCTTCCGGTCTCGGAAAGATGATATTCTCCCGGATCGTACCTTCAAACAGAAAATCATCCTGTAAGACTACCCCAAGCTGAGAACGGAATGATTCCAAAGTCACTGTCTGAAGATCTTTGCCATCAAGCAGGATCTGGCCTGAATCGGGATTCAAAAATGAAGCCGCCAATCCAGCGATAGTTGTTTTGCCTGAACCTGAAGTCCCTACCAATGCAGTGACCGAACCTTCTGGAGCTTTGAAACTGATTCCTTTTACTACTTCCTTGCCTGATTCATAGGCAAAAGAAACGTCCCGAAACTCCACCTCCCCAGCGATTTTCCCAAGTGTTACGGTTCGCTTTCGATCGTCTGCCTCGAGAGGAGTGTTCATGATTTCCTCTGTTCGATCCAGACCGGCAAACGCCTCAGTCAACTGGCTGCCGATATTGGACATCTGCACTATCGGTGCGATCATAAATCCCAGGTAAAGGGTAAAAGCAAGGAAATCCCCAAATGTCATTTGTCCTTCCATGATCATGTATCCTCCGATACCCATAATTCCGGCTGAGGCCAATCCCAACAAAAGTGCTCCTGCTGAAGTCACAAAACTGGTGGCAGTGAGACTCGCTTTCACATTGAGAAACAACTCTTCCACCCCTTTTTCAAAGGTTTTTATTTCTTGGTTTTCCGCATTGAAGCCTTTGATGACCCGGATTCCGCCCAGGGTTTCGGTCAGCCTTCCGGTGACTTGAGCGTTGATTTTCCCCCTTTCTCTAAAAATCGGGCGGATTTTGGCAAAGGCCTTTAAGGATACCAACCCAAAAACCAAAACCGGCAAAAGGACATAAAGCGTCATCATCGGACTGATCGAAATCAGTAAGGCCAGTGAGATAACTGCCGTCAAGACCCCACCGACCATTTGGGCAAAACCGGTTCCCACCAAGTTCCTGACTCCTTCCACATCGGTCATGATCCGTGAAACCAACTCTCCTGTTTTGGCATTGTCAAAGTAACGGATGGGGAGTTTGATGATATGTTTTTGAACCTGAGATCGGAGCTTGGCTATCAAGTGCTGCGCCTCCACGCTTAGGATCTGGGTCAAAGAATAGGAGGTGACAGATTGGATCACAATTGATACCACCACAGCAAAAATGAGCCATTTCAGCATATCTATGTCATTGCTGGGAATCACGTCATCTATTAAGTATTTGCTGGCACCGGGCAAAACCAAGCCAGCAAGCCTGCTGATGATGATTAAAAAAAGACCTAAAAAAAGGTGCTTTCTTCGGGGCCAAATGATGGACTTGAAGACTTGACCCATTGTGACCTTACGCTCTGTTGTTTTTGCCATAATTGTATTAGCTGAAATGAGAAACCCCGGAATCTCTTCCGGGGTTCATTTTTACTTTTCTTCGGTCATCCTTGGTCTCAGTTTGACAGGTTTACCTGCTTTTCCTTTCATTCTCAAATTGACCATTTCCACTGCAAGTGAGAAGAATACAGCAAAATAGATGTAGCCTTTTGGCACTTCAAAATGAAATCCCTCCAACAAAAGCATGAAGCCAATGAGAATCAGGAATGACAAAGCAAGAATCTGCAAAGTCGGGTGTTTGTTGATAAAAGAGCTGATTCGGCCAGCAAATGTCATCATAACCCCGAGTGAAATGATGACTGCAATAATCATGATACTTACATGCTCCACCAATCCGACTGCAGTCAGGATCGAATCAAAGGAGAAAATGATGTCAAGAAAAACAATCTGTATCAAAACTGAACGTAGGGTTTTTCCGGCACTAACCTTAATCTCCTCAGGTTCTCCCTCCATTTTATGGTGAATTTCCATGGTGGATTTAAAAAGAAGGAAAAGTCCCCCAACTAACAAGATCAAATCCCTTCCGCTGAAATCATGGCCGGCAATATTGAACAGAGGTTGGGTGAATTTGACGATATAGGAGATCCCCAAGAGCAACCCGATTCTGAAGAAAAGGGCCAAAGTCAATCCCAAATTCCTGGCCTTGGCTTGTTGCTCAATAGGCAACTTGTTGGAAACAATAGAAATAAAGATGATGTTGTCCACTCCGAGAACAATCTCAAGAAAGGTGAGAGTGAGTAAAGCGATCCAGGTATCGGTTTGCAGAAAGATTTCCATTGGTGATTTTATGTTGGGCTAAAAAAAAAGCCTGTCAAAAATAGGACAGGCTTTAGGATTTTTAAACTAATCGAATCAGTTTGTTTTTGGAAGAACGTTAGAAATCAAAGAAACTTTTTCAATTGGCTCAGAGGCATTAGAATAGATTCTTACCACTGAATTTTGCGTTCCCATTTTTCCGGCAGAATTAAACGAAACTTTAATTTCGGCAGATTTACCGGGAGCAACAGGTTCTTTGGGCCAGCTTGGAACGGTACATCCGCAAGTAGCCGCCACATTTGAAATCACCAGAGGAGCAGTTCCGGTGTTGGTTAGGGTAAAGGTGTGCTCCACTTTTGCTCCCTGCACGATATCACCAAAATTAACCTCTTTTTCCTTGAAAGTGATCACCGCGCCAGAAGCTTGCTCTTGCGCACTTGCCTGGAACACCAGCATAAAGGCAAATAGACTGAATAGAATTCCTAGTTTTTTCATGGTTATGTCTGAATTGATTATCAAATATTTCGATTTTTTACGAACCATCAAAGCAACAATTTACTTCTGGGTTTCATTCACAAATTGAAAATAACATGCCAAATTAAGATTTCTAGGTAGTTAATAGTTGTGAAAGCCAATTGAACGACCTCAGTCAGCATTGGTATTCAGTACTTTCACAAAAAAAGTCGGAGAAAAATTCACCAGATATAGCTCCTCGGTTGCCCTTGTAATAGCAGTGTACAGCCATCTGACAAAATCTCTGTCGACCTGGTCTTCCTGAAGATAGCCCTGGTCAACAAACACTGCTTTCCACTGCCCACCCTGGGCCTTGTGACAGGTCAAGGCATAGGCAAACTTGACCTGAAGGGCATTCAGATACGGGTCTTTGCGAATGAATTCCATCCGCTCCGTCTTATTTGCCACATCGGCATAATCCTGTGAAACCAGGTCATAGAGGCTTCTGTATTGCTCTCTCGTCAAGGAAGGACTGGGAGAATAAAGTGTGTCAAGGATCACTTTGGCCTCAAAAAATGGCTCCTCAGGATAATCCAACAATCGAAGTTCCAGTGTGGCAAATCTTAGTCCGTACATTTCCTCAAAGCCGCGGATCTTCATCACTTCCACCATGTCTCCATTGGCCAGAAAGTTGACCTTTTCTGATTCAGCCATGTAGGTATAATTGTTTTTCACAATCATCAGTAAGTCCCCAGCCGTGATTTCGTCCTCGTAGAAGTGAATGGCCCTTCGGATATATAGATTGTATTGCACCGCTGCCTTATTGGACCGGGTGACAATCGTGGAATTTTCCGTTCCATATTTCTCATAGGCATAGCGAAGTCCATCTTCCAGCCTTTCAGAGGTCATTTTAAAAATATCCCGGAACGTACCAGTTTGAATTTTCACCTTAGGCTCCTGCTGCAAAAGCTGATCCCTCAAAGCAGTCGCATTAAAGAGAATCCCGGATTCCAACCGCTGGCGCATCACTTCCCAAAGTTCAATTTGATCTGCTTCAAGTCTATAGTGCCGCAACAGGTATCCTGCATCCAAAGCTGGACTGTATTCACTCCCTACAGGAGGTAGCTGGGCGGTGTCACCGATCATCAATAGTCGGTTGTCTTTGCCTGAGAAAACATACTGGATGAGGTCCCAAAGCAGATTTCCGGACATGCCCCCGTCGTCAGCCAGCATGGAGGATTCGTCCACCATAAATACGGTATCCTTGTAATAATTCTTCTGGAGGATAAAACCTCCCCCCATAGTCCCGGGGTCCCCCTTGGGTTTGTAGATGATTTTATGGATGGTGTAAGCTCCCCTCCCTGAATAATTGCTCATTACCTTGGCGGCCCTGCCTGTCGGAGCCAATAAGAGTGATCTCATATCCAAATGAGGCAAGACTTTGACCAACGCAGAAATAACCGAAGTTTTACCAGTTCCCGCATATCCTTTGAGCACAAAAACTGGCTTCTCAGATGGACTTTTCATTAAAAAATCATCCATCTTTCTGAAAAACTCCGCCTGGCCGGTTGTGGGAGCAAACGGAAAATACCGACCTAGCAATACCGATGGCTTTATTTCAGCCAGTTTAGCTTTACCCATAGAGACGAATGTAAATGTCAAAAGACAACATCAGCAAAGAAATCGAAGCAAAATTTGGAAACCAGCTCAGGACCAGGGTAAACGGTATTTTGATAGAAAACGACCGATTGCTAATGGTCAAGCACCAGATGGGCAATGGGGGAATTCTTTGGTCAGTGCCTGGGGGTGGAATGCATTTTGGAAGCAATGCCCCCGAAAACCTGGAGCGGGAATTTCTGGAAGAAACCAATCTGACCGTGAAAGTAGGCAATTACTTATTTGTCCACGAATACCTTCACCCCCCACTTCATTCGATGGAACATTTTTTTGAAGTAAAAAGGATAGACGGCAGTGTTAAATTGGGAAAAGACCCCGAGCTTTCCGATGACATTCAGATCCTCCTGGATGTTGCCTGGAAATCCGCCCAAGAAATACAAGCGATTCCCCGGGGTTCACTTCATCAGGTCTTTTGGGGAATTAAATCCCTATCTGAGCTGGGATTGTGGAAAGGTTATTTTAATTTTGAAAATAAATCTCTAAAATAGCACGTTTAAAAAACCTTCAACCTTAACCTGATTTCTTAATCTCTATCAAAATGAATCTTACAAAAGTTCTCTCAGTTGTTTTCTTTGCAATTGCTGCGTTTCTCGGCTACCTACTTTGGAAAGGTGTAGATGACGTTGTTGAGGAAGAAAAAAGAATCGCACTCCTAGAAGCTGCTGCTATCGAAAAACTTGAAATGCTCCGTGATGCCCAATTGGCATACCAAGCTTCAAACGGGAAATACGCTAGCACCTGGGATTCATTGAAGATGTTCATCGAAAACGGTACAATTTGGATGGTCCAAAGAACCGAAACCACCAAATTGCTAGATTACGGTGCTGAGGAGATCAATGTTACCTTTGATACTCTGGGTTCTGTCAGCGTGATTGACTCTCTGTTTAACGAAAGAAAATTCCCTGATTTCAACCTCGACCTTTTGCCAGTAGTGCCAGGGTCCGGTGGAAAGCAGTTTGAGTTTTTTGCAGACAAGGTCGAAAAAACAGGAGGCTACTTGGTGAACGTATTCGAGATCAGAGACCCATCTCCGATCAATCCAGACAGAAGAGCAAACAATAACGAAAAAGCATTGAAGGTAGGATCCAGAACCGACGCTTCTACAGAAGGTAACTGGAAATAATCCCTTTGGATTTTGGAAAACAACCTTAAGGTTTATAAAAGTGATAAGTTTGATGTGGAAGACACAGCGAGCTTATCACTTTTTCTTTATCCCCACACACTTTTCATTTTTGCCAAAGACAGTAATCAGGCAAATATTGGAATTCATCACTACCAGAATTTCAAACTGGATGATCTTGAAGTACTTTTCAGTACCGATCCCTTATTGAGAAACGACGTCCCTGTTAAGTTTTATTTTCACCAAACTGCCTTCTCTCTGGTTCCAGGTGTTCTATTTCAGCCTGGAAAAGAAAAAGAATACCTTCAGTTTTCGGATGAAATCCACGAAAATACTTTTTTCTTTTCTTCTCCTTTAGACAGTAATAATCTGCAGGTGGTCTGCTGCATTTCTGCCAAACTCAACAAAAATCTGGAGGCAAGATTTTCTGAAATCACCCTGCATCACGGCAGTTGTTCATTTCTTTCCTTCCTGTTTAAAGAACGGTTTAATTTGATCGGCCAGGAGGTTTTGGTAAGCTATTTCAAAAGCCATATTTACCTGGCAGCATTTACCGATCAGGATCTCAGTGTTTTCAATCTATTTGAAATTTCGGAGAAAGAGGACATACTCAAATACATCGCGATTACAATTAGCCAATTGAATTACGATCGCAATCACGTCAGAGTAACCATCTTCGGAGCTACCGAAAAAAGTGGCATAACTGAGGACTGGGGCTTGGATTATTTTCAAAATTTCAGATTGCTAAATCCGGTCTCCAATCAAAATTACTCCCATGGATTTAAGCACCTCAAGTCAGAACATGTCCTGGAGGCCTTTTGGCAATATGATTAGTACATGAAAAAAACAGCCATTTTTCCGGGATCATTTGATCCATATACCATGGGACATCACGACATTGTGTTGCGGAGCCTCAATCTTTTTGATGAGGTCATCATCGGCATCGGCTATAATTCCACCAAAAAGAACCGTTATTTCGACATAGACCTAATGGTTTCTAAAATTGAGGAGGTTTACCAGGGAGAAAGCCGCGTAAAAGTGATGGTGTACAATGAGCTTACTTCGACATTTGCAAAAAACACCAAGGCGAATTTTTTGATCAGAGGACTTAGAAACACTACTGATTTCGAGTATGAAAATACGATCAGTCAGATGAATCGATATCTCAATGATGAGTTGGAAACGGTGTTTTTGATCACCTCCCCACAATATGCAGCCATTAGCTCCACAGTAATACGCGAAGTACACCGATATGGAGGTAATGTCAGCGAATTTCTTCCCTACACGATTTAAGTTTTGATGTGATTTTTGAGGTATTGCTTGAACATGTACCTCATCGAAGGATAAGAATTGATAAGAGCAGTCTTGGCATCAGCCTCTGACAGCCATAATATCTCCTCAATCCCCTCTTCCTGCTGGGGCTTCATACCCGAATCATTCACCGAATCCATTGCAAACCAGTACGTTTTCTTCAGGATGCTCTTGCGATTTTGGGTGTATGTATGCCAAGTATTGCAGATATGTGGACCAAGCTTTACTTTGATATTGGTCTCCTCCTCCACTTCTCGTTTTGCGCATTCCTCCGGAGTTTCGCCTTTGTCGAATTTACCCTTTGGAAAATCCCATTTTCCAAGGCGGAAAATCATCAGGACCTTGCTTTTTTTGGAAACCACGCCTCCCGCAGCCTTGATGATCGAAAACCGGCTTTTGATAAAATCTTTGAGTGCCTTTTTATCTTTTGTCACCAGGGTAATCGAATCCAACTCCTTCATTTTCCTTGTGCGGAGCAAGTATAGCATCCGGATAATCATGTCGTGGCTGGGCTCATGGAATAGGATGTCTTCTTCCCAATGAATGTCTACCGGAAATTCTTCAAGATTAGAAAAAATAAAATCATAAGACTTGGCAGGATCGAGTTCCTCATAGCTGAGCAATTCCACCGGCTTGTCATTGACAAAAATTTTCATGATTAAAATCCGATAATAAAGGTGTCTTGGCCAAAAATGCATAAAAAAATCAGGCAGTACAATCTTCAGGCAAATGATTCCACTAAATTTGGGCCCATGGAAATTTTAGACCAAAGCATTGCGGCCGAAGTAGCCGGCAAACTCCTGGATATCCAGGCTATCAGACTTCAACCGGAAAAACCATTCACCTGGGCATCTGGCTGGAAATCACCCATTTATTGTGACAACAGGCTCTCCCTTTCTTTCCCTGAAGTCAGAAATCTGATCCGGGATTATTTGGTAAAAAGTGTCAGTCATTTTTTTGCAGATGTGGAGGCAATCGCAGGTGTAGCGACTGCAGGAATACCTCAAGGCGCGTTGATCGCCAATGAACTTGAACTTCCCTTCATCTATGTCAGATCCAAGGCAAAAGGCCATGGTATGGAAAATATGATTGAAGGAAAAGTAGTTCCGGGTCAAAAAGTGGTAGTGGTCGAAGATTTGGTGTCTACAGGAGGAAGCTCACTTAAGGCTGTGGAAGACTTGAGAAATGCCGGATTTGAAGTTCTGGGAATGGTGGCAATCTTTACGTATGGTTTTGATGTTGCTGATCAAAATTTTTCAAATGCCGGTGTTAAGCTAGTTTGTTTGAGTCATTACGATGCCCTGTTGCCACAGGCAGTTGCTAAAAAATACATCACTTCAGAAACGCTTGAATCACTCGCTGAATGGCGAAAAGATCCAGGAAGCTGGAAACAAGGATAAAATGAAAGCCGGTTTTTCCGGCTTTTTACTTTTCAAACAAACCGATCGATCCGCCAACCCAATCCTTGTCCCGGTTAAATTTCACTCCGATCATTTCACCTCTGCTGAGTCTGACAAGATTCCCAACGATTGTCGGGCTTTCATCCAACTCAGGCCACAAACACAGGATCCTCACTTCCACTTTCACTTTCCCTTCCGGAGATTGGATCACAGGAACGTAGTGTACTTTTTTCTGCAAAATATACAGGTCCTTATCGGCCACAGCCTCCACATCCCCTTTTTTCACATGAAAGATCACTCCTGCTCCCGAAAAAGAAAAGAGTGGCTTCAGTACATAATTTTCCAAATCTTCGGGAATTGCCTCCAATTCACTCAAAAGCCTGGACTCAATAAAATAGGGCCCGTGCAGGTATGGCAGGATAAATTTTGAAATTCGGGTGTACCAATTGGGATGTCCTGCCCATTCCACGTCCAACTCCTCTTCAAAACTGAATTCAAGCTTTAGATCTTTTCTGGCATTCAATTCATCAAAAATAACCCTGTTGTATATCCTCCGAATCTGGACCACTTTCCCCTGAGCATTTTTGTAAAAAAGCTGATTACCAACTTTTTTCACACTCGTGACACAAACTCCAGGTAAACCCAGGTCTCTCGTGGCATAATAAAAGTCAATTTTGGTGTTTTGCTTCTCTGGTTCTATCTCTAGTAAAACCACTTCCTCCGGATCAAAGTCTCCTAAAATCACCCTTTTCAAAATCTCAAAATAAGCCATTTCGTCCATCCCATCAGGGTAAGGTGACAGATTATTTAGAAATGGATAGTACTTGAGTATTTTCCGGTAAAGATTAAACTGGAAATTGAAAATGGAAGGAAATCCCTGGACCTCAATCAGTTTTGGTATAATTTGGCCGTCCTCCTCACAGATTCCAAAGTCGATTGCCAAAAATTGAGTGTGGGCATCCTCGTTGGCAACAGAGGTATTTAACTCAATCGAACGCTGAGTCAGATTTTTGAAATCCGGCCTTTTGATAAAATCTATAACCTGGTGGCATCCTTCCAAAATTTGATTTTTCAGAACTTTTGGAATAAAAAATGGAGTTTCGGCAATCCGAAATGTAGGGGCATAATCAAAATCTGATGCAATATCCTGAAGAAAAGCCTGGTACTTTTCCTGTGAAAAAGCCTCCTTAAACTGCCTTCTGTAGGATTCAATCATGTAAAATCAAGTCAACGATGGAGTATTTGCCACTTTCTGACTTCGGATCGCCTGTTCGAGAAAGTTGGGAATCAGAGTCTCATTGGTCCTGTAGATTTTAGATTCATCGACGAGATCCTCCAGCATGGTTCTAAACCTTGCCTTTCCTTTGAGTTCGATGATTTTTTCGCGGACCATGGGTTTTTTCAGGTGCTCTAAAAAACTCACTGGATCTGCCTCAGGATGAAATTGCGTTCCGACAATTTCCTCAGAAAAACGGATCGCCATAATAGCCCGCTCGTATTCTACGTGATTTCGGATTTTCTCCAGGGCAATTAGCTTTGCTCCAAGAGATTTAAATTTCCTGGTGTTGGGCTGGACTACTTGGTAATCCCTCGAATCAACCGCCCAAAATGGATTTTCCAAATTCACAAATAGGGGGTCATTTAGACCTTCTGGGGTTTTGTGGATTGTCGTCACCCCAAAGGATGTCGATTTTCGCTTGGTAATCTGACCCAAACCAAAATGCCTGCATGCCATTTGAAACGAATGACAGATAAGCAACAACTGTTTTTTACGGGAATGATTCTGATTCCAAATCCAGATTTGATCTAAGAAATCATAGTAACGTAGGTCCCAATTGCCATCCCCTTCCTGGGGATTGCCTGGACCTCCTGTAGAAATGAAAATGTCGAAATTTCGGATATCCGGAAGTTCAGCCTTCCCTCTAACATCAAATTCCCTATAACTGACTGATTCCGAAAATCTGGATAGAATATCATGGATACAACGCAAACCCTGATTGGGCTCTCCGTCATACATATCCAAAATCGCCAGATTTACTTTTTTCTTTCCCACTTTAATCCATCGGTTTTTCTTGGCTCAAAGGTAATCAATCACTCAAATCCCTTCTGTAAACTTGCCAGTAATAAAATCCACGACAGCTTCCAGATTGCCTGTTTTTTCAAAAACATCCAATTGCTGGTCGGCTCCAGTGCCTCTTTCGAGAATTTTGTGCACGTAATTGATCTCTTCTCTACTTCCCAGTTCATCCACCACATCATCGATAAATTCAAGCAATTCCATTATCAATTCCTTGGTGGGAACTTCAGTTTTCTTTCCAAAGTCAATCAAAAGTCCCTCTATTCCATTCCGGGCTGCCCGGAATTTGTTTTCCCGTATCAAAGCAATTCGATAAATATTAAAGCTGGTATTGCTCATCAGGAGTTTATAGAGCTTAGCTACCACTGCCTGGATGATGGCCACGATACAAATCGTCTCATCCACTGTCAGGCACATGTCACATATCCTGAATTCGATTGTGCTGAAGAACGGATGCATGCGCAGATCCCACCAGATCTTTTTGGGATTGTCAATGCAGTTGGTCTTGACCAGAATTTCGAGAAAATTGTCATAAGACTGAACAGAATCGAAATATTCCGGGAGACCGGTTCTTGGAAATTTGGCAAAAATCTTTGCTCTAAATGCCTTAAATCCGGTATTTCTTCCTTCCCAAAATGGCGAGTTGGTGGTTAGAGCGTAGATATGTGGCAGGAAATAGCATGCCTGATTCATCAACTGAAGGGCCGTTTCTCTATTTTCTATTCCCACATGGACATGCAAGCCAAAAATCAAATTTGATCTGGCGATATCCTTCAGTTCATTGACAATGTTGTGATATCGCGGGTCATCGGTGATTTCCTGATCCTGCCATTTGGCAAAGGGATGGGTACTGGATGCTCCTACCACCAGTCCTTGGCCGGCAGCGAGTTCATGGATTTTTCTCCGTAGAAAAGCTACTTCCTTCCGTGCTTCAGCTACATTCTGGCAAATATTTGTCCCTACTTCCACCACGGATTGGTGCATCTCAGCCTTGACCTGCTCCTTCAGAAATATTTTGCCTCCTTCCACAATTTTGGACATGTGCGACCGCAAATCCCTGGTTTTGGGATCAATAATCATGTATTCCTCTTCCACTCCCAGCGTGAATTGGGGGAGTTTTTTCAACACATTTGACATATGCTTGACTTAAAATCTTTTGGCTACTTCGACTGAATTTTTCACAAAAGTTCCCCAGGTAAGATTCATCTGTCCGGGTTTTTGAGCTTTGGCATAGGCTATCGCCATTTTGGCGGCTTCCTCCACTACCCAATCAAAATTTTCCTGACCTACAGAATTGACATCCGCATCCGGAGCTGGGTTGCCAAAATCTATGGCATATGGAATCCCGTCCCTTACGGCAAATTCCACCGTGTTGAAATCATAGCCCAATCCTTGACAGAGTCGCAGCGTATAGTCTTTGACGGTGGCCAGAAGTTTTTTAGAAGCGGGAGCTTTGTCGACCACATAGCGCAAGTGATGGGGGTTTCGAGGCTCATACTCCATGATCCTTACAGCTTTTCCGCCAAGACAATAGACTCGGAAGTATTCGTCAAAGACAATTTCCTCCTGAAGCAACATTACCAGTTGACCTGTTTCTGGATGTTTTTGGAAAAATTCCTCTTTGTTTTCCAGTCGATATACATGCTTCCAACCTCCACCAGCATAAGGTTTCATATAGGCTGGAAATCCTGTATAGCCAAAAATACCTTCCCAGTCGAGAGGCGCCACGAGGTTTCTGAAAGACTTTCCAGTAGTATCGTCAGGATGTTTGGCTGAAGGCAATATTACCGTTTTGGGCAATGGAACCCCCAATTGATCTGCTAGACAATTGTTGAAAAACTTGTCATCCGCGCTCCACCAAAACGGATTGTTGATCACAGCTGTTCCGGTTAGCGCGGCATTTTTAAGATAGGCCCTGTAAAATGGGACATCCTGGGAGATCCGGTCTATTATGACTGAATATTCTGTCAATTGATTTTGAATCACCTTGTCGATCCGAACAGGTTCAGCGAGAATTCCTTTCTCAGCTTTTTGATTCACTTGCTCTACGAAGGCCTGGGGAAATGTATCCTCCATTCCGAAAAGTATCCCGATTTTTTTCATGGTAATGGGTATTAATTATTTAAATGATTTTCTTAGTCAAATTTGATTGTGGATAAATAATGCGGGAACATCTCACGCCAAATGGGCCAGTCATGCTGCTTATTCTGCCTAACATCTAGCCAATGGGGTACTCCTTTTTGCTGAAGCACTCCGTGGAGTTTGAGGTTGGAATCGTAGCAAATGTCCCAATTGGAGGTTCCGAGGATGATTTTCATATTCCAAAGCTCATGATCCTGCAGGCCAGGAAGGTATTCAAGAGGACTGTTGTAAAAGATATCGTCATGGATATATCCGTCCATGAATGACCGGATGTCAAAAGCTCCGCTCATGCTAAACAGATGACTCACATACCCAGGGTGCCGAAAGGCAAAATTGGCTGCATGATATCCCCCAAAACTACATCCAGCCATTGCCACCTTGGCCACCGCGGTATTTAGCCGAATTCGTTCGACTAACTCATGACAGATCATTTTGTCAAAGGCCACATGATTCTGGATTCGTTGGTGAGGGTGAATTCCTTTGTGGTAAAAACTCTGCTTGTCATTGCTTTCCGGGCAGAAAATCTGAATCAGACCCTGTTCTACAAACCAATGTGCTGATCCGATCAGCCCCATGTCCCGATTTTCATGGAAGGATCCCATCGAGGTGGGAAAAAGCACGACAGGAAAACCTGAATGACCAAAAACCAGCATTTCAACATCCCTGTTCAGATGTGGGGAATGCCATTTAAAATGTTCTTCTTTCATAGTTAGATTTTGACCGAAAAATATGGATTGGTTCTGTTACCAAATACTAGTCAAAATTCAGTTAAAAGAAAAGAATCAAAAGGAAGCCTTTGTAAAGGAATAGTTAAATTCTTGCTTCTGCAGAATTTGCGGGAGAATATTTTCTAGCACTAACAACCAAGAAAAGTCCGATTAGAAGAACAAAAATCAGGATTCCGACCAGGACCCATTTGGTTGTAGTGAATCCGGAAGCTAAAACTGCAAGGATCTCATTTTGGACAGGATAAAGCTTTAAAATTCTAAGAACCAAGAGGTTTTCAAAGAAATCCATTACCAGGATAGAGACCGGTAACCAGGCTACTTTCTTGTTCTTCCAAAATTTTATAAGAATTCCGGAAAAAAGCAGGCAATAAACCGCCATATACGGCATATCTAAAGCCCAAACTCCAAACCTGTAAAGTTTTCTCTGATCCAAATCCAAATGACTTAAAGCCCCATAGGCCTCCTCCACCGAATAGGCGAATTTCAAATCCAATGCATATTCTTTGGGCATGAATGAGCTCAAAAGAATGTTGAACAAAAGAAAAAGACAAAACAGCAAAACGAGATTCTTCCCTTTGCTGAGAAATTGAAAAAGTAATTTCATATTTAAAAATTTCAGCTGCCCAAAAGTAACCACTAAGAAAAAAATGACAAAGGTTCCGGCCTTTTTATTTTTATTTTTTTAATGAAAAAATCCTAAAATCATTTTTCTAAATCAGTATACCACTCGGAATACATGGGATAATTTCTAGCCGTTCTAAGAATCACTTCCCTCATCTCAGGTCCGATCTCTTTCAGTTTTTTGGCTGGCATACCTCCATAGATAGAATTGGACTCGATGATTGTGCCTGCTAAAACTACAGCTCCTGCTGCAATGACCGAATCAGAATGCACCACCGCACCGTCCATCACTATGGCACCCATCCCGATTAATACCCGGTCATGAATCGTACATCCATGCACGATGGCATTGTGTGCGATTGATACCTGATTGCCAATATGAGTTGGAGCTTTTTGATAGGTACAATGGATCACAGCTCCATCCTGAATGTTTGTGTCATTGCCAATTCTGATTTCATGGACATCTCCCCGCACCACAGCATTAAACCAAACGGTACAGTTTTCCCCCATTACCACATCCCCTACCACAGTGGCATTGGGTGCCAGCCAGCATTTTTGTCCAAATTCCGGAGACTTGTCTCCCACCTTCATGATCAGTGCCATCGGCTGCTTTTTTTGTTGATTGAAAAAAATGTTTCCGAAAAGTAGAAATTTTAATTCTGACTTGAACTTTTTGAAACAGTTTCAGTTTACATGTATATACACACAATAATTCCATTCAATCCATCACAACAAAATGAAACTAACCAAACAAATCGGTCTCTTTGTGGCCGTTACAATGATTGCCTTCGCATGTGGGGCACCAAGTGGAACCGTAGAAACCTCTGAAGCACAAGAAGTGGCAGCAGGAGAAGGAAAAACACTTTCCCTGAAGACCGGTTCTTCAACTATCGGATGGAGGGGCTACAAGCCCGGTGGCGAGCATTTTGGCAAGATCCCTGCCACACAAGGCACGGTGACAGTAGCAGGAAATGAAATTATAGGCGGAACTTTCACCTTCGACATCACCGGATTGAAGATCGAGGATTTACCTGCAGAGGACGAAAACTACGGCAAACTTTACGGTCACCTTCAGTCTCCGGATTTCTTCGATGCTGCAAATCATCCAACTGCAACATTCGAAATAACCGCAGTAGAGCCATTTAAGGCTGGAGATAGTATCGCTGACAAAGAAGAATTTTCTTCGGAGCATACTCCAAAGCACGACTCTGAACTGACTCCAGCAAATCCTACCCATTGGGTAAGCGGAAACCTTACCATGAGAGGCACCACCAAAAACATCAAGTTTCCGGCCGCTATCAACTTGGCTAATGGATCAGTGACTGCCAAAGCAGGATTTAACATCGACAGAACCGCTTGGGGCCTGATGTATGGTGATGAATCAGGTGCTGCCGACAAAGCCAAAGACCAGTTCATCTACAATACCGTTTCTCTGGTATTGGATGTCAATGCCGAATAAAAATTAACTACCCGATGATTAAAGAGGGATTCTAAGGAATTCCTCTTTTTTTTGTTCTCAAATGAAAAACTACTCCCATTTTTATTCCTTCCCCAAAGCAAAACTACTCCCCCTTTTGCTACACTGGGGAGCTGGGAAATTTGACTTTTTGGCCTATTTCGAAGGGAATAGTCACGCCTATCCACGGGACCCGTTTGACAATTTGTTTTTTGCTGGGAATAAAGGGTTGCTGGAAAATGAATTGTTTGAAAACTCACTCCACAAAGAAAAAGTCGGTATTATAGGCTACGATTTCAAAAATCAGATTGAAAAGCTTGAAAGCAAAAACCCGGAGTTTTTTACGCTACCTGATCTTTGTTTCTTCGAACCAGAAATAGCATTTCAACTAACGGAATCCGGATTTTTCTCAAAAAACGGACTGCCCGATTCTTTACTTAAGGAACTTGAAACTTTTGAAATTCCCGAAAAAGGAAATCCCATTTGTTCAGTTTCACCACAAATCCCAAGGGAAATTTATCTGGAAAAAATCAAAATCATCCAGAATGAGATCCGGGAAGGCAATACTTACGAAGCCAATTTTTGCCAGGCTTTTTCTGGTGAATTTGAGTCCTGGGATCCCATCTCTGCCTATCTCAGGCTTAATGAGTTGTCCAAAATGCCATTTTCGGGACTATTTAAAGCAAAAAACAAATGGCTGGTTTCGGCCTCACCTGAGCGGTTTTTGAAAAAATCAGGTCAGCAGCTCATCGCCCAACCGATCAAAGGAACCGTTCAAAGAGGCAGAAATGAGGAGGAGGATACGGCCAATCGAGAAATCCTCTTATCGAGTGAAAAGGAACGAGCCGAAAACCTAATGATCACTGATCTCACCCGTAATGATTTGGCTAGGGTTTCAAAAACCGGATCAGTCAGGGTGGAGGAACTTTTCGGGATTTATCCTCTACCAAGGGTTTTTCAGATGATCAGTACGGTAAGTTCGGAGGTCAAACCCGATATCACCTTTCGCGAAATCATCCAGGCCTCTTTCCCGATGGGCAGTATGACCGGAGCACCAAAGATCAGCACCATGGAAATTATCGAACGAGAGGAAAGTTTTCGTAGAGGATGGTTTTCTGGTGCATTCGGCTGGATCGATGAAGATGGGAATTTTGATTTTTCCGTGGTGATTCGATCCATCATTGCTGATTTGGAGGCAAAAAAGCTCTATTTTGGAGTGGGCAGCGCGATTACAATAGACGCCTCAGCTGAGCAGGAATACGAGGAATGCGCGCTGAAAGCCCAAGCCATTTTGGAATTGCTCAGTGGAAAATAACCAGGAAAACTCTCCTCCCATTCGAAAAATCATCCACGTGGATATGGATGCATTTTATGCTTCGGTAGAGCAGCTGGATCATCCGGAATGGCGGGGAAAACCCCTGGTTGTCGGAGGGAATGAAGCCCGTGGAGTGATTGCTGCAGCAAGCTATGAAGCCAGAAAGTATGGGATTTATTCGGCAATGTCCTCGGCGCTTGCTGCTAAGAAATACCCTCAATTGATTTTTGCCAGACCGAGATTTGAGCGATACAAGGAAATTTCACTTCAGATCAGGGAGATTTTTTATGAATACACTGACTTGGTCGAACCGCTTTCTTTGGATGAAGCATTTCTGGATGTGACCGAAAACAAAGCCGGAATTAAGTCTGCCATCCTGATTGCCAAGCAAATCCGGGCCAAGATCAAAGAGAAAACAGGACTCAATGCCTCGGCCGGTGTCAGCTACAATAAGTTTTTGGCAAAAACCGCCTCAGACTTAAATAAGCCAAACGGTCAGGCGGTGATTTTGCCTGAGGATGCGGAAGTATTTTTGGAAAAGCTGCCCATCGGGAAATTTTTCGGGATCGGAAAGGTGACTGCTGAAAAAATGCAAAAGCTAGGTATTCATACCGGAAAGGATCTGAAAGAATATTCCTTGCAGTTTCTCACCAAGAAATTCGGAAAATCCGGCTTACACTACTTCAATATTGTGCGGGGAATCCACCTGTCTGAAGTCCAACCACATCGAGCCAGAAAGTCGCTCAGCGCAGAAAACACCTTTGAAAAAGACCTGATCACACTTCCAGAAATGGAAGAAAATCTCTTTCCCATTTTTGAGGAGGTGATTCGAAGGATCGAAAAAAGTGGAATAAAAGGCCGGACAGTGACTTTGAAAATTAAACATTCTGACTTTACACTTCAGACCCGCAGCAGAACTCTTGAACAGTATCCTGATAAAGATACTTTTTGGGAAATAGCCCTAGAATTACTCCATCAAGAAGAAATTCTGAAACCCGTTCGACTATTGGGGCTTGGGTTGTCCAACCTGAATATTACCGAAGAACAGGTTCATTTTGGAGAGCAGTTGAAGATTCCTTTTGAACTAGAGTAGGTCCTTTTCCATTTTCCGGAATAATTCCAACCGGTTTTCTGCCATTTTGTCCGCATTTTCGTAATTTTGCAACCTCATTGAATCCTTTTGGGTTTGTTAGACTTCAAACCTGAGTGATTACCCCAATAGACAAGAAAATTCCAGTTCATGGATCTGATTAAAGATATTGACATTATTACTGCAGAGGAGGCCCAAGCCTGTGATTTCAAAACAACTGCTGACGAAAACACCGGTAAATCCAAAAAACTATACATCGAAAGCTACGGCTGTCAGATGAATTTTTCCGACTCGGAAATTGTCGCTTCCATCATGAAGGAAAGTGGTTTTGATACGACTTCCGACTTTGAGCAAGCCGACGTGATCTTTTTGAATACCTGCTCAATCCGGGAGAAAGCAGAGCAAACCGTCAGAAAACGCCTCAGCCAATTTCAAACAGCCAAAAAGAATAAGCCTGAGCTGACCATCGGCGTGCTCGGCTGTATGGCGGAGCGATTGAAAGAGAATCTTTTGACTGAAGAAAAAATCGTGGACGTGGTCGTAGGACCGGATGCCTATCGTGACTTGCCAAACTTGATTTCTGCAGCAGAAGAAGGTGAAAAAGGTGTCAATACTTTCCTTTCCCGTGAAGAAACTTACGCAGACATTGCTCCTGTGAGGTTGAACTCTAACGGGGTTACTGCCTTCATCTCGATTATGCGAGGTTGCGACAACATGTGTTCGTTTTGTGTGGTGCCTTTTACCCGTGGCCGTGAAAGAAGTCGTGATCCTCATTCCATCTTGGCAGAAGCTCAGGATTTGTTTGCAAAAGGATACAAAGAAGTGACACTTCTGGGTCAAAACGTGGATAGCTACAAGTGGTCTCCCGAGGAAAACAACAAAGCCCGGCTGAATAAAAAAGAAGACGAAGTCACTGAGGTAGTCAACTTTGCCAATCTTTTGGAAATGGTCGCTCAAGTCAGCCCTTACCTAAGAGTTCGCTTTTCTACTTCGCACCCCAAGGACATCACAGATGAAGTTTTGTACACGATCAAAAAGTACGATAACATCTGCAACTACATTCATCTTCCAGTCCAAAGCGGCAACAGTCGGGTTTTGGACCTGATGAACCGAACCTATGATCGGGAATGGTACCTCAACCGCGTAAAAGCTATCCGCGAAATCCTCGGTGAGGAATGCGGGATTTCTTCTGATATGATTACTGGATTCTGCACCGAAACTGAAGAAGAGCATCAGGACACCCTGTCTTTGATGGAGATCGTGAAATACGATTTCTCATACATGTTCTTCTATTCGGAGCGTCCTGGAACTTTGGCTGCAAAGAAATTTGAAGACGATATTCCCCTTGAAACCAAAAAAAGAAGACTCGCCGAAATCATCGCCAAGCAGGGCGAATTGTCCTTTGAAAGAAACAAACTCGACCTCTATCAGGAACAACTCATTCTGATCGAAGGAACAGCGAAGAAATCCGATCAACAGCTGAAGGGTCGAAATTCAGCCAATAAAGTGGTCATCATCCCTGCTGACAAAGCAAAAAAAGGCGATTATGTGCGAGTGCGAATTTCGGAAGTATCTCAGGCTACTTTATTCGGTGAGGTATTGGAAGTTAATCCGGTCTTGGCATGATTACACCCCAGGAAATTCAAAGCGTCAAGCAGCGATTCGGAATCATTGGAAATAGTCCCCTGCTCAACCAGGCCATTTTGGTTGCAATGCAAGCCTCTCCTACCGACATGACGGTGCTAATTACTGGGGAAAGCGGAAGCGGAAAGGAAAGTTTTTCCAAGATTATTCACTCTCTTTCTCTAAGAAAGCATGGGAAATTCATCGCGATCAACTGCGGTGCCATCCCCGAAGGAACGATAGATTCGGAGCTTTTTGGTCACGAAAAAGGATCTTTTACAGGTGCTCACGAAGCCCGAAAAGGTTACTTTGAGGTGACGGACGGAGGTTCCATATTTCTTGATGAAATCGGTGAGATGCCACTGGGAACTCAAGCCCGCTTGCTCCGCGTCCTTGAAAATGGAGAATTCATTAAAGTAGGTTCCTCGAAAGTTCAAAAGACAAATGTTCGGGTCATCACCGCGACCAACGTCAATTTGCTCAAGGCTGTGGAAAAAGGAAAGTTTCGGGAAGATCTCTATTACCGACTGAATACGGTGCCAATTTATGTTCCCCCATTGCGTGAGCGCGGTGAAGATGTAGTGCTGTTGTTCCGCAAATTCACCGGGGATTTTTCGGAAAAGTATAAAGTCAGACCTATCAGTCTTGACTCTGAAGCACAAACAGCTTTGATGCGCTATGCCTTTCCGGGCAATATCCGCCAGCTAAAAAATATTGCAGAGCAGATTTCCCTGTTGGAAGAAAACAGGGAAGTTAATGCTCCGACCTTGGCCAAGTATCTCCCTGCGGATGCTGCCAGACTCCCGATGGCTTTGGGTTCAGGAGGATCGGATCATTCTGAATTTTCTGAACGGGATTTACTTTACAAAGTCCTTTTCGATATGAAAAAGGACATGAATGACCTCAAAAAACTGGTTCTGGAATCCTACCAAAACGGAGGAATCAATTCCAATATTATGCAGAAACATCAAGGGCTTTTCGAAGACCTTGATTCAGGTTTTTCCCAAAAAGAAGCAGTGGAAAGTGGATCATCTTTCCAGGTTCCTTTGGTTTTGGAAGCCCAGAAAAATGCTTCCATGAACAATGAAGATTACGAAGAGGACGTTATTGAGGACATTGTTCACGAAGAAGATGACAATTCGCTTTCTCTGGAAAAAAAGGAAAAAGAGATGATCCTCAAAGCCCTCCGAAAGCACAATAACAAAAGAAAATACGCGGCAAGTGATTTGGGGATTTCTGAGCGGACGCTTTATCGAAAGATCAAACAGTATGAAATTGAATAGGCGTTTTGTTTCATTACTGACTTTGGTTTTGCTGGGTTTGCAGGCCTGTTCGGTCAAGTACAGCTTCACCGGTACCAACATCAATTACGAATTGGTGAAGACGTTTTCGGTCGAAAACTTCTTCAACGATTCCGGTGGAGGTCCTGCCAACATGGAGCAGCGATTTACAGAAGCCATCAAAGAGTATTATCAACGGAACACCCAGCTTGAACTGGTCCGGACAAATGGCGATTTGCAGTTTGCGGGTGCAATCAGCAGGTATTCTCTGACGCCACAAGCGGCAGTTTCCAGCGGTGACCCTAATCTTCCTGATCGAGCCGGCCAAATGCGGCTGACTATTTCCGTTGATGTGGATTACATCAACCTTAGCAATGAAGAGGAAAATAAAAAGCAGACCTTTTCCTTCTTCAAAGACTACGATCCACGCAACGTCACCTTGCTGGATGTGGAAAATCAGCTGGTAGAGGAAATTTTCGAAGTAATCATCCAGGATATTTTCACCGCTACAGTAGCCAACTGGTAATTTTGCTATATTCAATCCAAAACCCGGAAAGTGAACGCAACCCAATTCCTTGACTTAATCCAAAAGGCTGACAGGCTTGAAAAAGCCGATTTTCTTCAGCTCAAGAAAGTGCAGGAGAATTTCCCCTACTTCCAGATTCCGCATGTGTTAGCTGCGCGGTATGAATTTTTGAAAAGTGATGGAAAAAAGAGTCAGTTGCTGGCGCAGGCTGCAATTACAAGCCCGAATAGGATTTGGCTGAAAAAACTGATTGAAAAGCCGGTTTCCGAGGGTTTTCATACTTCCCAAATCAAGGTAGACTTTCTTCCGGAGGATACTGAAAACGGCCAAAATCCTGCAAAACGCACCGAATCCCTCAAGAATCTGGGGATGCAACTTAAAGGTTTGACTCCGGAAAATGATGAACCAAAAACCGAACCCGCCAAGCGAAAAAAACGCCCCGTTCACAAAGATGATCTGATCGAAACCATCAAGCGGAGAGAAAAGCGAGTAATCGTGGACACTAAGCAAAAAGAGCAGATCGATATGATCAAAGCTTTCAGCAAAAAGGAATTCAAACTGGCCACGATAAAAGAAATCGAAGCCAATCAAAATACCGAAAACCTGGCTGAGTCCAGCACCAAACTCCACGACAACCTTATGTCAGAGTCATTTGCCAGGATTTTGATCAATCAGGGAAAAAAAACCATGGCCCAGGAAATTTATGAGAAGTTGATTTTGAAGTTTCCGGAGAAAAGGGCTTACTTTGCGGACTTAATTGAAAAACTGAAAGAATAATTAACCTCATATGTTTACAGTATTGATTACTATTATTTTGATTTTGGCAGTGTTGCTGATCCTGGTGATCTTGGGCCAAAATTCAAAAGGCGGTGCCGGCGCGGCATTTGGAGGCAGTGCTTCCCAGATTATGGGAGTGACCCGTACAGGAAATGTCCTGGAAAAGGCCACCTGGGTTTTGGCAGTGTCTATTCTGGTTTTGTCTTTGGCATCTTCAGCGTTCTACACCAGCAGCCAACCAAACCAGTTTTCTTCTCCAAACATTGAAAGCGCGAAGCAGCAGGTAGTTGCTCCGGCATTCGGAGAGCCAAGCCTTCAGCCTGCCACAGACACCACTTCAACTCCAGAAGCAGATACCACAGGAAATTAATCCTTCTATTAAATCCAAAGAAAAAAATCCCGCCGAAAGCGGGATTTTTTCATTTTATCTGCTGCAAAACCAAGCGCTTGGATATAGGAATCAAGGTTTCTTCAATAGGAACACAATGGGGACTATGAAGCCTCCAAGTAGCCGGATTGGGCAGTTCTTTGACCTCACGGATCAGTTGCATTTTTAGCTTTTCAAGGGTATTCACCAAAGTCTTCTGAAAAATCCCGACCAGCCAAAAACTGATACTCCGGAATTTTTCACCAGCCATCTGAAGGAAATTTGATTTGTACCGAAATGCATGAATATCAGAACGGGATTCCTGAGTAATCAGGATATATCCTTCCCGATTGTAGATCGGCTGGATTCCCACCGGTTCAAATTCAACTTGCTCCTCCACAAAATTGTAAATGGATTTTCCATCCTCAATCTGAGAGGCAATTCTAGGCAAAGCATATTCAGTGATTTGGGAAATTTCCTTCATTATCTCCCCGTCTTCTACCTTAGGTTCGAATTGGAGTTGAGCATTTTGAAGGTCAATTCCATTGAGAGCTTTGGGAAACAACTTGCTCAATTCGGTTTTGCCTGAAATCAATTCATGCAAAACCCGATGATGATCGATCAGGTCTGACAGCATTGGATACAATTTGACAGCCTGAAACTCCCTATCGGCTTCCTGCAAATAAGCCAGCAATTGATACTTCTTGTACTCGAAATCGATCAGCCCTTCGGTGATCCAGTTCTTTGGTAATGTTTTCATAGGTGAAAATGGTTTGACATAAAATACGGAATTCTGACATTTTTTACATGTTTATGAGAAAATTTGACAGGCTTTTTTGACAAAAATGTAAGCCAGTGACGGAAAAATGCAGAGCAATTACAGCCGATTTGTCAGCCTTTTTGGCAAAAAGACCCTTGGCACAGGAAGTGCTAATAGGGCAATAGCGTTTTAATCTAAAATCTAACCTTAAACAATTTAATACTATGTCAAACGTAAGCATCAAACCTCTTGCAGACCGAGTTTTGGTACAACCAGCTGCAGCAGAAGAGAAAACTGCTTCGGGACTTTATATCCCGGACACTGCCAAAGAAAAACCTCAAAAAGGAACTGTAGTAGCAGTAGGCAACGGTAAAAAAGATGAGCCCTTGACTGTAAAAGTGGGAGACACTGTTTTGTACGGAAAATATTCCGGTACCGAACTTAGCGTAGAAGGTAAAGATTTCTTGATCATGAGAGAGTCTGACATCTTCGCTATTCTTTAATCAACCAATCAAAATCAACAACTGAAAACTTAAAATACCATGGCAAAACAATTGTTTTTCGATACTGATGCTAGAGACCGTCTGAAAAAAGGCGTGGATGCATTGGCAGACGCAGTAAAAGTAACTTTGGGACCTAAAGGTCGAAATGTCATCATTGACAAAAAATTCGGAGCTCCTATGATCACCAAAGATGGTGTGTCCGTAGCTAAAGAGATCGAATTGTCTGAGCCAATCGAAAACATGGGCGCCCAGCTTGTGAAAGAAGTAGCTTCTAAAACCGCAGATAATGCAGGTGACGGAACTACTACTGCCACAGTTTTGGCTCAGTCTATTTTCAACGTTGGAATCAAAAACGTAGCTGCCGGTGCAAACCCAATGGACCTCAAAAGAGGTATTGACAAGGCTGTAGCTGCAGTTGTAGCCAGATTGAAGGAAAACTCCCAACCAATCACTACTTCTAAAGAGATCGCTCAAGTTGCCACTGTATCTGCCAACAACGATGAAGAAATCGGTAAGATGATTTCTGACGCGATGGACAAAGTAGGAAAAGACGGTGTCATCACTGTTGAAGAAGCAAAAGGAACTGAAACTGACGTAAAAACTGTAGAAGGTATGCAGTTTGACAGAGGTTACCTTTCTCCATACTTTGTGACCAACACTGAGAAAATGGAAGCAGAATTGGATCAGCCTTTCATTTTGATCTACGACAAGAAGATTTCTTCTATGAAGGAATTGCTTCCAGTTCTTGAGCCAGTAGCACAGTCAGGCAAGCCATTGTTGATCATCTCCGAAGATGTAGACGGCGAAGCTTTGGCGACATTGGTTGTGAACAAAATCAGAGGTGCTTTGAAAGTAGCTGCTGTAAAAGCTCCGGGCTTCGGAGACAGAAGAAAAGCAATGTTGGAAGACATCGCTATTTTGACTGGCGGAACAGTAATTTCTGAAGAAAGAGGTTTCAAATTGGAGAATGCTACTCCAGACATGCTTGGAAGAGCAGAGAAAATCAACATCGATAAGGACAACACGACCATCGTAAATGGTGCCGGTGATCCAGCTGCAATCAAAGGCAGAATTGCTGAGATTAAAGCCCAAATCGACAAAACTACCTCTGACTATGACAGAGAAAAACTTCAGGAAAGACTTGCCAAATTGTCTGGCGGTGTAGCAATCCTTTACATTGGTGCTGCTACTGAAGTAGAGATGAAAGAGAAGAAAGATCGTGTAGATGATGCATTGCACGCTACAAGAGCTGCCGTACAAGAAGGAGTTGTTGTAGGTGGTGGTGTTGCTCTGGTAAGAGCTGCTGACGCACTTGCAACACTTAAAGGCGAGAATGAAGATCAGGACACTGGTATCAACATCATCCGTCTGGCGATCGAATCTCCATTGAGAACTATCGTTTCCAACGCTGGTGGCGAGCCTTCTGTAGTGATAAACAAGATCAGAGAAAACAAAGGAAACTACGGTTACAACGCTAGAACAGATGTCTATGAAGATCTGTTTAAGGCAGGGGTTATCGATCCAACTAAAGTGACTCGATTGGCTCTTGAAAATGCCGCTTCTATCGCAGCGTTGTTGTTGACTACCGAATGTGTAGTTGCAGACGTGAAAGAAGACTCACCATCTATGCCTGCCATGGGTGGCGGACATGGAATGGGTGGCATGATGTAATCCAAATTCCATCAAAATTGAAAGGAGGTCCAATGGGCCTCCTTTTTTATTTACCTGATTTATAGGGTTTGTATGGTTACCAAAATAAAAACAGCGCAAAACCTTTCTTAGGCAATTGGAATAATTGTATTTTGGTATAATTGCACGACTTAACACCCGATATCAAATTTTAATGGTTCGCTTTGATGCTGTTTTTTTAGTAGACGATGACCCCATCAATAACCTGATCAATAGGCGACTCTTGGGCAAAACTGGCATTAGTGATCGGATTGAGGAGTTTTTGGGGGGAGAAGATGCACTTGAAAAAATCAATGAGCTAAAACCGGAGGACAGCCTGATTATTTTTTTGGACATCAATATGCCTGTATTAAATGGCTGGGAATTTTTAAACAAATATCTGGATACCTATTCACATCGGAATGATAAAATAATTATCCTTTCGAGCTCCATCGACTTTCTGGACAGACAAAAAGCAAATGGATATCCAATCGTTTCTGGTTTCCTGGAGAAGCCTTTGACTCTGGAAAAGATCAGCAGTCAAATGGAACAGTATACCTGAGTTACATTAGTCCATTACCTTATCCAGCCGCTGCCAGATATCCCTCATCATCAAAAATGGCACAAGCGCATCGCCCCCTGAACTTCCCATTCTGACTATTACGAGATTCTGGGAAGGAATAACCATCAAAAACTGTCCGTTTTTTCCCATCGCCTGATACATATCAGCCGGGGCTTGAGGAATTAAAGAACCGGGAATTACAGTCTGAGGTCCTGGAACCATATAAGAAGCTTTACCATTCAGCCAGGTCAGGTATCCATAGCTCAGATTTAAATTCTGGGAAGTTTGGGACATTTTTTCAAAAAAATCCCCTGACCAAATGGCTGTTCCATTCCAGTTTCCCTCTGCAAGCATCAGCAATCCAAACCGTGCAAAAGATCTTGCATCAGAATAGAAGACATTGTTCAATCCGGTTTGTTGCCAAAAACCCTTCATTCCAATTTTGTCACCCAATTTTTCTTTGAAATAGCTTTGATAATCCTTGCCTGTCGCCTTGACTACCACCTTCTCCAGCAAAGTGTATGTAGCATTGTGGTAACTCCAGCGGGTACTAGGCTTTGCAAGGTATTTCAGATTTTCAGGAGCTGGATCATCCAGATTTTCAACCTTATCGTCAATTCCAGTTGTCAAATTGATGTGATGAATCAAGCGGATATCTCGTTCCTGATTTAAAGACATTGAAGTCCAGCCTTCTCCTAAATACTTTTGGGTTCGGTCATCGATGTCCAGCAGCTTTTCCTGTTGTGCAATCCCGACCAAAGTCGCTGTGAGGGTTTTTCCAGCGGAGGCCCAATACCAATAGGAGTTTTGGTCCATCTCTCCTACTCCAGTCAACTTGGCACCCCAATATTCCTCCACCACAATTTTCCCGTCTTTCAAAATGATAAAAGCCCGCGTGTCCTGAGTAGGCAACCAGGCAAGCAATTCAGCCAGTTCGGTCTGATTCCATCCCAATTCAGCTATTGGCTTTTCCTCCCAAACAGAGGATTCATTTGGAGGAAAATAAAGATCGGACGCTGGGTTTGGTGCGGGCTTTTGTGCCTCTGCGCAACTGAAAGCAAGAAAAGCCCAGCATCCAAGTACTATTTTGAACAAAGTGAAAAGTCGAAAGAAAGGAAGGCCGGACTTCATGGATTATTTTCTTAGAGTGCCTTCAATGAATTTCTTCAAATCCTCACGGAAAAGTTTTGCCGAAGGCAAATGGGTGTACATCATGTGACCTGCCTCGTAATACGTCATGATGATCCGATCAGTGGCGGACTTGGGCAGGTCAATATGAGAAATCGAGTGCTCGACCCCATGAAAAACAGTAGCCAAATCATAATACCCATTCATAATCAGAATTTTGACATTCGGGTCTTTACTCAAGGCATCAGTCATTTCCGGAACGGTGGTCACCGCGGCATCGGCTCCCCAGTAGTTGTTGCCCTGATGCTTCCAGTCCCACTTAAATCCCTCTTTTGAATAGGCCGAAGTGGCATAAAGCAAGTCCTTGCTTACCCCCAGGCTACCGTGAAAGTAGTCCAAAAAGCCCATCGTGTAAGCTGGTGAAATTGCATCACTTTGAGGATCTGTGAATGAATTCATAGACATAGGATCAATATTGATCCCCTTGTATCTGGAATCCAACCGGCCTACAGTCTCGCCACCGGAGCGAAGAAGCTCCTGAAAGTACTCTCCCGAATTGAGTTTGAGGTCTGCTCTTTTCCAAACTTCCAAGGAAATCCCGGTGTAATCCTGAAGCTTTTGTGCCACTGCATTTTTCTCTTCTTCCGAAATTCTGTTTCCTTTATAGAGGGCGGGAGCATAATGATTTTCAGTAAAGTTTCTCACTTCCTGAACAAAAGTCGGCAAGTCTGAACTCTTATTTGCCAATTTATCATGGTACCAGCTTGTAGCCGCCATGGTCGGCAGGTAAACGATGTAAGGCAAGTCTTCGTTCGGAGCAAAAAAGAGGGTACGCAAATCAAACACCGCCGAAACCATAATTACTCCATTGAGCGCATAGCCATTTCCAAGTAGGTAGCTCATCACTCCCGCATTTCTAAAAGTTCCGTAGCTTTCACCGAGAATGTATTTTGGGGAATTCAGACGGTCGTGGGCCTTCAGAAACTGCATAATAAACAAGCTAATGCTTCTGATATCCTGATCTACGCCCCAAAAATCAGCTCCTTTTGCCTCCCCTATCGGAACACTTAATCCAGTCCCCACTGGATCCATCATTACAACATCTGCTACATCCAGGATCGAAAATTCATTGTTCACCAACTCATAAGGTGCCGCTTGATTGTAATTTGGGTCGTCAACTACAATTCGTTTGGGGCCCATGATTCCCATGTGAAGCCAATAGGAGGAGGAACCCGGACCTCCATTGTATGCAAAAACTATGGGACGGTTTTTCTCTGGGTTTTCTTTGAAATAAGCCGTAAAACCAAACAGCGCGATAGGCTTGTTGTTTTCGTCTTTGAGCTCCATCGTTCCTGCTTTTGCGTTGAGGCTGATGGTCTTCCCATCAATCGTGACAGACTGCTTGGATTCAAAAACCTGGGCTGTCGGCTGAGGGGCCGGAGTCTGCTCTTTTTTCTCCTGAGCCATCGAAACACTTCCTAAAAATAGGAAAACAAGTAAAAATCGGACTTTCATACTGCTGAGATTTTTGGTGGTTGGATTGAATTAACTGGTTGCAAGATTATCGAGTTGTCAGGCTGAGCGAAGTCAAAGCCGGACTAAGCGGGCTTCGACTCCGCTCAGCCTGACTCATAAACCTGCCTACTGCTTATAGATTTTCCCTTCTTTCATTACAAAAGTCACGTCTTTCATGGCTTTGATATCCTCGTCTGGATTTCCGGATACGGCAATGATATCGGCAATTTTCCCAGTCTCGATGGTTCCTAGTTTTTCCTCAATGCCCAAAAGTTGAGCGGCATTTAGCGTGGCAGATTGAATGGCCTCGAGATTTGGCATCCCAACCTCGGTCATGTAAATGAACTCCCGGTAATTTTCCCCGTGGGGAAAAACCCCAGCATCCGTTCCAAATGCGATTTTCACACCTTTTTTATAAGCTTTGGCAAAAGTTTGCTGGATCTGTGCCCCGATTTGCATGGCTTTGTCCCGAACGACCGGAGGGTAATACCCCGGAATTTTGGCGTATTCAGCCGCTGACATTCCTGCTGTCACGGTGGGAACATACCAAGTCCCGGCGGATTTCATCATTTCCATGGTCTCCTCGGTCATCATCGTACCGTGTTCGATGGAATGGATTCCAGCTTTAACTGCTCTTTTCATTCCTTCATCTCCATGTGCATGGGCTGCCACATGAATTCCAAAATCCTTGGCAGTCCGAACCACAGCATCGAGCTCATCCTGTTGAAACTGTGGTGCTGAACCGTCTCTGGCCACTGATAACACTCCCCCGGTTGCAGTCACCTTGATCACGTCTGAACCGTACTTTACAGCTTGACGAACTGCCTTTCGGGCATCAGCTTCTCCGTTGATCACCCCTTCATCCGGTCCCGGATCCCGCATCAGATCCCTTCGGACTCCATTGGTCGGATCAGCATGACCACCTGTTGGAGCAATGGATTTTCCTGCTGTATAGATTCTCGGACCCACAACCAAACCGCTGTTGATGGCATTACGCAAAGCAATATTCACCCCCGATCCGCCGAGATCCCGAACGGTCGTAAAACCAGACATTAAAGTTATATGCGCATAAGGCAAAGCCTTGTAGGCAACATCTGCTTCATTGTCCCGGAAACCATCCAGATAGCGGGTTGGGCTGGTTTGACTTTCGATATGCACGTGCATGTCCATCAGACCAGGCATAACGGTGGCATTTTTGAGATCAACCGTTTTGTCTTCAGTTCCTCCGCTTTGGTAACCGGACGATACCGAAAGAATCTTATCTCCTTCCACCACAATCGTCTGTTCGTTCAGGACTTTCTTGGTTTTCACATCGATCAAACGACCTGCATGGATGTAAGTTTTTTGGGCAAAAACTGAAAGGGAAAGCATCAGGACAACGCCTGAGAGTAAAATTTTCTTCATGGGTAATAGGATTGGTGGTTGTGCTAAGTAAGATAAACCAATATTCGAGGATTGAAAAACCGTGCAAAAAAATGAAGCAGGTGAAAAGACGGAAGACTGTATCGGGAGACCTTTTTAAACTTTACCCTTTAAATTCTTAATTCAATTCCTCTCCAGGTTTCAACTGGTAGCAGCGCTCATGAAGCTGAAAGCCCAACTTTTGGTAAAAAGGTTCTGCATCTTCAGCGGCAAAAAGGAACAACCTTGCTTCGGGGGCCAAATCTCTGGCAAACAGCAGGATTTTTCTGCCGACTCCTTTTCCCTGATAGTTTTTCGCAACTGCTAGATCCGCGATGAAACACCGGTAGCAGTGATCTGTCAATCCTCTTAAAAATCCGACAAGATTTCCTTTTTCACGGGCCGTCACGATCAGATTTGACCCTTCGATCATTCGCCAAAGGTGGCCTGGATCATCCATAGGCCTTCGTTTTCCCAGACCAGAATCTTGGAGAATAAAAACATATTCCTCTAAGTTGATGCTCGACTCTACCTGAATTGTCACCATAGGATTGTCGGTAATTTCAACAATGAATTATCTGAAACTAATTTAAGACATCCTGCAAATCTTGCCGCTTTTTGAATGTGGCATTTGCAAAAGGACAAAGCGGAATGACTTTGATCCCTTCTTTTCGCACAAAATCTACCAAGGCTTCCAACAATTTCTCACCTACCTTTTTTCCTTTTAGGATTTCGTTTACTTCGGTATGCTCGATAATCATCTTTTTTGGCCCAGCCATCACATAGACCATTTCGGCTATGCGTTTTTCGCCTTCGGCAACAAAAAAAGAGCCTCTTCGGCCGTCAGATTGATGCTGAATTTCCATTTTGAAGAGTTAAGGGTTAATCGTTAAAGGTTAAGGGGTGAGAGTTAATCGATAATGGAAGTTCCTGGTTCTTAAAATCAGCTCTTCGTTCTTCCTTCCACAATTCCATCATACTCCTCATCTATAGGTTCCCAGAGTTCGATGCTATGACCATCCGGGTCTAAAATGTGTACAAATTTTCCGTATTCGAAAGTTTCAATTTCATCCAAAATGGTAACGCCTTCTGCTTTCAATTCTTCAACCAATTCGGTCAGATTTTCAACCCTGTAATTGATCATAAAGTCTTTTTCGGAGGGTTTGAAATATGTCGTGTCATCCTTCATCGGTGACCATTGGGAAAAACCCATCTTCTCAGGGTTCTCACTGCTCCGCCACTCGAATGTGGTTCCGTAGGCATCCGTGTTCAATCCCAGATGTTGTTGATACCAAGTTTTGGTCGCATTGGGATCTTTTACTTTGAAAAAAATCCCACCAATACCAGTTACACGCTTTTTCATGATCGATCGCTTTTAGAGTATACTTTTCAAAAAATTCCTTGCACGTTCAAGGTCCTCTTTGGTGTCAATGGCAATAGCGTGATGCTCGGTTTCCACCATTCGGATTCTTACTCCACGCTCGATCAGTCTCAGTTGTTCCAGCATTTCGATCTGCTCCAGGCGACCTTTGGGCCAGGATGTGAATTCCTGCAAAAGTTCTCGTGTGTAAGCATAAACACCGATATGTTTCCAATAAAAAATATCCTCTGTCCGCTCTCTGTTAAAAGGAATCGGGGATCTGGAAAAGTAGATTGCATTATGCTTTTCATCCAAAACTACCTTAACTGTGTTGGGATTATAGGCCTCGTCTTCGGATATCCGGCACATCAGGGAGGCCATTTTCACTTTGGGTTTTTCAAAAACAGCAACCAAGTCCTGCAAAGATTTGGGATCCTGAAAAGGCTCATCTCCCTGAACGTTTACAATCAAATCAGCATCGACCTGTTCCAAAGCTTCGGCGATCCTGTCAGATCCACTTTGATGAATCTTTTTGCTTAAAAACACATTTCCGCCTAAATCCAAAATCTGTTTCTCGATTTCCTTGTGGTCGGTTACCACCCAAACTTCATCAAATACTCCTGTTGCATAGGTACTTACATAAGTTCTTTGAATCACCGAAATCCCTCCGAGGTCTTGCACCAATTTTGCCGGTAACCGGGTGGAGGCATATCTGGCAGGAATGAGGGCAGCTTTTTTCATATTTTATCAGGAGGATTTTAAGCAGGCAAAAGGAATGGTTACATTTTATTAATTCAAATCCACTTGGGATACAATTTTATTTTAGCCTAAAAACTTTTTTTATCGTTCTTTTCAAGTCAAAAGAACTGGCCTTTTTGATTTTCTTTTTCTTTGTTTCTAGATCGTCACCATAGTAATTGTACATATATTTATTGTTTTGGGAATACAGGTAGGTATTACCATAACCATAATTATATCCTTCATAGTGGTATCCAGAATTGATGATCCCATTAAACACACCATAGACATTTTTCACCTGCTTGTTATTAAACAAATCATTGATCATTACAAGGTGGTCTTTGTTCGTGTAGTTTTGTCTTACCACATAGAGATTGATGTCAAACAAACGCATCAAATCTATCGTCTCGGAAACCAATCCCATTGGCGGAGTATCGAAAACAATGATATCAAATCGCTCTTCCAGGTAGGTTAAAAATTCTAATAGCCGGGGAGTCTGCAAGAGCTCCGCAGGATTAGGGGGAATAACTCCTGAAGGCACAAAAAACAGGTTTTCCTGCTGTGTCGGAAAGATTATGGATTCAGAAGTTGCTTTCCCAATGAGATAAGTGGACAAACCTAATTTATCCGAATGGCCAAAATAAGAGGCAAGTTTAGGTCTTCGTAAGTCTCCGCCAACAACCACAGTTTTCTTGGATCCCAAAGCCATGGCTGAGGCAAGATTGAGAGACGTAAAAGTTTTCCCTTCACCGGAAACAGAGGAAGTGACCAGAATTTTTTTAGTGCTTTTGCCAGAAGCCAGATAGGTAATAGCAGACCTTAATGATCTGAAAGATTCTGCAACAGCCGATTTGGGGTGATCCAAAACCACTTTGTTGGTGTCTTTTGTACTGTAACCGACCACTCCAAGTTGAGGAATCATGAAGTGCTTCTTCAAATCCCTCTGATCCTTAATGCTATCGTCGAACATATCTCTCAGCACAATAAACCCAAATGGCAACAATAAGCCCAAGGCCAAAGCCAAACCATAATTTTGTGTTTTCTTGGGGAAAACCAGGGTTCCTTTCTTGGCCAGATCCAAGATGGCATTGTCCGAAACGTTAGCTGCCCGGGCAATTCCTGCTTCTGCGCGTTTCTCCAGAAGATAGGTGAAAAGAGACTCTCTTAGCTTAAACTCCCGGAATATGCTGGTGTATTTGGATTCGGACTCGGGCAAAGTGGCAAACTCGGCATCATACAGCCGGATTTCATTCAATATTCCAAGCTTTTGCTTTTGGGTATTTTCAATTAGGTTGACCACATTTTCAAAAAGCGCATCCTGAACTTTTTCCATCTGCACGTCAATCTTGACCACCTCCGGGTGATTTTCATTGACTGTGGCCAGAAGCTTTCTCCGATCCTGTGAAAGTGTAACCAATGTTTGGATCAGCCCATTCAACAAGGGATCAGGTACACCAATGATGGAGGGAGCAATGACATCTGAGAAATCCTTGCTTTTACGCTCCATGTAGAGTCGAATCTCTTCGAAATACTGAAGCTGAAAGTCCAGTTCGGCATTCCGTTCATCCAGGGTATTCATTTTACCCAGAATGTTGGAAAACTCGGCAGATACATCCAGCAATTTATTATCGACTTTAAACTGCTGAAGTTCACGTTCCTTTTCTTTCAGGGAATCCTCTAAAAACCCCAATTGCTCCTCGATGAAGTTGATGGTGTTTTCCTGGATTTTATTTTTCTCCTTAAGATCATATTCGATGTAGGACTGCATCAGGGCATTGATATAATCCCTTCCTTTTTCTACCACTTTGGTGGTAGTGCTCAGTCTCAAAACAGAGGAATACTCATTTTCCATGGTCACATTTACGGACCTTGCCAGTCTTTCCTCCAAAACCGTTGGATTTACCAGCCTGAAGAGAATCAATTCCCCAATTCGGGAAGGGTTTACAAGCAAGACCGTAAATTTGGAACGGGCGGTTTCGATCTCCTCACCAAACGTATAGGTTTTGTTGTAGACCGATTCGTCACCTGCAGCCTGTACAGCGTTGAAGTCCATCAATCCCAATTCGGCAGGCATTAATTTGAAGGTCTTTTCGGAAAGAATTTCAAGTTCAACTGGGGTTTCGGTCACCTGCAAATGATTCCAATCTACATCAATCCTTACTGGTGACCGGTCATAGAGCTCGATGTCTTTGATGTTGGTTTTGGCGAAGTACTCGACATCAAAATGCAACTTGTCCAAAGCTTCCCGTGCCATGTTTTTCGACCTTAATCTGAGAATGTCATTTTCCAGATTGATCCCAGCGTTGAAAATATTGGAACGGTCAAGGATCCTGGATTCAGGTGTGCTGCTGTTTTTGATCACCAAGGATCCAGTAACTTCGAATTCATCCACCGTATAGCGATGGAAAAGAAACGTAGCAGTAACAAAAAGTATAGTAAATAAGATATACCAAGGCCAATACCGAATGTATTTGGCGATCACATACCGGATTTCCAGCGCTTTTTCTTCGTTGTCTAATTGACTGAGATCGAGCTTTTCCATCACTTATAATTCCCCACTTACCAAATTTACAATTAAAAGTATTGATGCCAGCAATCCAGCAAAAAGCGCCAAAGATGCTGTTAAATTATCTGCGGTTCCGATTTGCCGGATTTTCATCGGTTCCAGATACAAGATATCATTGGGTTGGATAAAATACCAAGGGCTGCCCAGAATGGCACGGTCATTTAGGTTGATTTGGTGGATTTTTGTCCCTTCTCCATACTGCCTGATCAGGAAAAGTTTATTCTTTTTTGCCAAAAGGGAGGTTTCTCCCGAATTGGCAAGGGCATCAAAGATCGTCGCCCGGTTTTTATAAATAATTTGTACCCCAACTGAATTGAACTCTCCCAAGGTAGTATACCGGATACCTGCAATTCTCAATCGGACAAAAACATCCTCCTTAAAAAAGACATTGATTTTTTCCTGTACCAGACCTTTTGCCTGCTCTTCCGTCAAACCTGAAATCTTGATTTTACCCAATTTTGGAACTTCAACCATTCCATCTTGGTCAATCGAAAATCCATTCATGTACATGGGATCACTGCCTTGGCCTCCCCCTCCTCCAGCTCCGATTCCCTGAGATTGAGTAGATCTCTGGAAGGTAAATCCCTCCACCAATTCAGGCTCTGCGCTGGCAAAATCTATCTGTACGATGTCAAAAGGCTGCAAAATGTACTTGTATTCGACTTCTGCAAACGGGATAAACTCATCCAGATCGATGGCTGTACTGTCTGAAAGGTTTTGCAAATAGGTGATCCGTTTATTGCTGATGCAGGAAGTTGCCAACAGAACTAAACCGGCAAAAAAGAAAATATGCTTCATTCAGGATAATTTGAACTCTTGGATCAAATATATAGAAATATCGGGATTGGAAAACAGGGAATTCTTAAAGATCAAGTTGTAAATTTTAGGGCTATACTTCCTGCTCACAGAGTTCCGGACTATTTTGGCAATGCCCATCTTCTCTTGATTTCAATGAAAAAAAATGATGATTTGAAATCCTTTTCTCTCGATTGATTTCTTCTGGAAAAGTCAATGAAGGAAAAACTTTCCCATAAATCCAGAAAATAGATTTTTCTCAAGCCGATATTTTCCCTTTAAATTCAGCCTATGATAATTCGCAAAAGCAATGAAAGTGATATCCCTCAAATCATTGAGCTGCTGAAAGTCTCTTTGGGAGAAAACCTGATTCCCAAGTCCGAAAAACTTTGGCAATGGAAACATGAGGCCAATCCTTTCGGGAAATCTCCGATCCTACTTGCAGAGGAAAAAGGAACGCTTGTAGGTGTAAGAGCATTTTTGCGATGGGATTTTTCAGAAAACGGGAAAATAATCAAAGCTTGTAGAGCTGTGGATACGGCCACTCATCCCGATCACCAGGGAAAGGGAATTTTTCAAAAACTGACTCTTTCCCTAATTGAGGAAATCAAAAACCAAGGCATTAATCTGATCTACAATACACCCAACAGCAAAAGTACGCCCGGTTACCTTAAGATGGGCTGGGAAAAATGGGGGAAACTACCGCTCAAACTCAACTTTCACCTAGCGACCTCCGGCAAAATGATTCCGGTACTTTCCGATTGGAGCAGGGTGGAAAACTTGATCGAACGAATTGAATCATACAGTCAACAAAACATTGGAATTTCAACCAGGATTCTTCCAGGTTACCTTCTTTGGAGGTTTCGGGACAATCCTCTTTTCCAATACCAATTCCTAAGCGATGGAGAAAGTTACCTCCTGATCTATCGAACCAAAGAAGGGAAAATGGGAAGAGAGTTCCGTATTTGTGATCTTTTCACAACAGGTCAGCTTACCGACAATCAGACAAACGAGCTTAAAAATTCCCTGAATCAGCGGATCAAAAGCTCAGGAGCAAGATTTTCATCTTTTTCAGGCCTTATTTACCCCAATCAGAAAGTCCTCGAAATGGGAATGCTGCCAGTTTTGAATATCGGTCCATTGGTGACTTTGAGAAAGTTACACGACAAATTCATCCCTATGAACCAATCTTGGAACTGGAGTTTGGGAGATTTGGAGGTGTTTTAAGGTTTTCTCTTTAGAGATTTAAAAATCAAAATTCGGCGGGTTTTCATCAAAATACAGAAATCATATATCTCTTAATTCCGCCAAAAAAGGAAAACGCGCACCATCAGCGCGCGTCTTTCCACACAGGTAAAGCTTGCCAGCTAGGGCCTGTAAGACCACAATTCAGTTCCTCTTTTGAAAAAGAGCCTACCATCCTGACCCATGACGAGTAAAGCTGCGTCCTTAGTCAGTTGAGTGATTTCAAGTGTCTTCGGATCAAGCTTAAACAGCTTCTCCCAGTCTGTCCCGTAGATATTTCCATCCGGATGGAGAACCAAAAATGCGCTTCTCCAGATATGACTTTTGAACGGAGGGAAATCATAAAGCTTTTTGGTCGAAACTACTTTCCGCTTAGCTGAATCAAAGATAAAGAGCGTACCATCTCCCATTCCCCAAAAATTCCCGTCAGGACCTTTGATAATTCCGGTCAAGGCAGAAGCGCCGGGCACAGGAACTGTATCAAACAACTTCTCTCCTGTGGCAGGATCCCAACCAAACAAAATCGCTTCCTTGGTTTCCGGGGCTTTGCCCAAACCTCCGGAAATGGTGGTCCCTCCCAACACATAGGAACCCGTATAGGCCACAGAAGAAATGGACTGCTTGGCAATCGGACTGTCGAAAAACTTTAGCTCCTCCTTTGCCAAATCATAAGTTGCCATTGCACCACCGAGTTTGCCGTACTCCGGGATCATCCCGAAGACTACCTGCTTACGATCAGGAATACTGACTTGCGCAAATGCCCGGCTTTGCCCCTCTTTTTGGCCGAGAAACTTGGGGTTGCCTTCCTTGGGTTTCCATTCAGATTTCATGTCATAGACATAGAATTTCCCTTTGGGATAAATCCCGAAAAAGAGCTGATCGCCCTGCACTGTCATTGCCTCGGTTTGGTCCAAGCCAGGCAAAAAGGTGTGCGTTCCTGTCTTGGGATCGAAGGTTGCATTTCCTCCAGCCAGATAACCACCAGACCAGATCTTGCCGTCCGGTGCAGTCAGCAGGGAATGGATCGGAATCGGTTGACCGGGGATTTGCAGTTTGGTCTTCTCCAAAGAATTGTCAGCCGGATTGAAGGTGAAGAGATTGGCTCCGGAAGTCAGGAACATGACTTTTCCATCTTCCGTGATTTTGAAGGTGTTGGCAGTGCCGACCTCTTGGCCCAGAACTTCTGCCGTGGACACATTTTTGGCAGGATCAAAACGCTTCAATTCTGACTTGGAGGTGAAATACACGGCCTTTCCCGCGGATTCTCCGGCGATGGCCCGCATGTCCATGCCTTCGATCTCCTGTTCAAATTCTCGGGTTTTCAGGTTGTACACCAGCGTAATGCTTCCGTTGGTGATCAGGGCAAAAAGCCGGTCATTTCCATCCACTCCCGGAACGATTTCCAGCCCGTACACAAACTCAAAGTCCTTGAATTTTTCTGGAAGCAATTCCTTTTTTTCTCCGGTTTTCGGATTGATTTCTATCAGATGGGCTTTAGATCCCACACCGGCATAGAGAATTCCTGTTTTGGGATAAAAAGCAAGGCTGCGGACGTAATTTTCATTTTCTACCAAAGCTCCTTTGCCAACATCCGAAAAACCGTCTTCCGGATGATACCTAAAAACCCGGCAACCCGGATAGGTGGTGCCAAAGACTTCCCCGTTTTCCCCGGGTGTCAAACTCCAGAGGTAGGTTTCACCCTCAAGGACCACACCCAGATCGGTAACCTCTTTGGTACCGGGAATGTGAGAAAACAGGCTTCCATTGGCGCCGGGAGCATACAAGGTTCCGTCTGAGGATTGCGCCAAATCCCAGGCTCCATCTGCCTTGGGAAGGGCCTGATCCATGATCAGTTCCTTGGTTTTTACATCATATCCAAGCAAATGGGCAGGTTCGCCCCGCACCACAGTGTAGACCAGATCATTTCCGTTCTTGTCTTTTGCAAAAACACTTCCCTGAATCATGGAAGCGAAAAGCTGGGGACCGTGGTTGGTAAACCGGGTGGTGTCAACTTGGGCAAAACCCAAGGTTGAAAAAGAAGTCAGTAACACCCATAATACCAGCGATTTAAATAAGTTCATGTGATTAGATTTTGTCATTTTTCAAAAATTCAGAAACAAAGGCATCGTCATTCAGATGCGGATAGGCCTGATGCACTCGGTCGATTTCTTCCACCTGTCCTTCGGACAAAACTTCTTTTGGATTGAGGCACCAGATCCCGTCCAGCAAGCCCTGACTTCTGAGCATCTCATGCATTCCAGGAATACATCCATGAAAATGATGAGCGGGGTCAAACATGGCGGCGTTAACGTCGGTCACTTCCACTCCTTTGGTCAAAAGTCTGGACCAATCTTCCGCGGAGCCGCCGCTTTTGCAGGCTTTGATTTCGGCCAAAAGCTCCACCGCCTTTTGGGTATAGACTGCCCAGTGTCCCAATAAGCCTCCGACAAACTCTTTTTCGAAGATTTTCCCATCCACTTCAAAACGGTAAGTGGTCAGCAGATCCGCCACGATGTTATCGTCGTTGCCGGTGTACATGGCAATCTCGTTGCGACGGCTACTTTGGGCGACTGCCCGCATCACGTCAAGGGTTTGGTAGCGGTTGAAGGAGGCACATTTGATGGCCTCGACATTTTCTATTTCAGCAAATTCTTTCCAGAAATCGTAGCTAAAAATCCTACCGCCAACCGAGGGTTGCAGGTAAAATCCAAAGACCGGAATGATCGCTGCCACTGCTCTGACCCGCTGGAGAATTTCCGCCTCAGTCCATGCTTGCAATCCGCCCATGCTCAGTAAGCCCATGTCATAACCATAGTCCACGGCTAATTGAGCCTCAGCTTTTGCTTGTAAAGTTGGACCACAGATTCCTGCGACTTTGAGAAAAGGTTTGTCAAGTTTTACCGCTACAATTTCTTCAGCGGCCCATTTCAGAACCGTTTCATACAGGTTGATCTGCGGGTCCCGGATTTCAAACTGGGTGGAATGGACACCAATGGCGATCCCACCTGCCCCACTCGCCATGTAGTAGCGACTGAGTTGTCTTTGCTTCGCTTCATCGATGCTCCGATCAGCCTTCAGGGCCAAAGGATGTGCAGGAATGACTGTCCCCTGAAGCAAATGCTGTTTCAATTCTTTACTGAGCTTGTTCATCAAAACTTCCCTCCTCTCTCCTGAAAATGGGTGGCTTTGCCAAATTCTTCCCCTCCCTGGGAAATCCAAGTGGCCGTGATGTCAATGATCTCACGGACTGTCACTCTTGGATATCCAAAAATCCGGTGGCATTCGGAGGCATTGTTTAGGAGTGCAGTTCCGGTAGGTTCGTTGATGAATTTGGGTTCATTGTTGAAAATTCGCCCAAACTGGTTGGCTATCCATCGCACAGAAAGGATTTCCGGCCCGGTGACGTTCAGGATATTCGCAGGAGACTTACAGTGAAGAAGTGATCTAATCGCGATCTCATTGGCATCACCCTGCCAGATGACGTTGACGTTTTCAGTCTTCAAGTCGATCTCCTTTCCACTCAAGACCGACTTTGCGATCTCCATCATGACTCCGTAGCGGAAATCCACGGCGTAATTCAGCCGGTAGATCAGCGTCGGAGTTTGGTTCTTTTTGGAGAAATATTCAAAAATCCGCTCCCGGCCCAGGCAGGATTGAGCGTACTCTCCGAGTGGCTCAGGGGCGGTTTCTTCGGACGGGCCTCCGGAAGTCACCGGCACAAAAGGAAGGACATTGCCGGAGGAAAATGCCACAATATTGGAATCTTTGAATTTCTCCGCTACACGGCCAGGGAGATAGGCATTCATGGCCCAGGTAAAACCCTCGTTTCCGGTCGTTCCAAACTTATTTCCTGCCAGATAGATTACATTTTTCGCCAGAGGCAAGGCCTGCAACTCAGAATCATTCAGCAAGTCGCAAGAAATCGTATCAATGCCCGCTGCTTCCAAATCCGCTTTGGCCTTTTGGTCTGAAAATCTGGAAACGCCGATGATCTTTTTTTCCACTCCTGCAGCTTTTGCAGCTGCTACGGCCAGTTTACCCATGCTCGGGCCCATCTTTCCGCCAATTCCCAGCAGGATGATATCCCCTTCAATTTTTGCCATATCGGCAATCAGCGCCGGAGAAGGTGCCAAAAGTTCTTTTTCTAATTGAATTAAGTCTTTCATTATTGTGATTTATTCTGAATGAAGTCTATTTGATAAAGAGCTCGTTGAAATTCCAGACGGCCAGGCCTGTCAATAGGATCAGCCCGATCGCTCCGAAGATTTTTGCAAAAGGTGAATTGACCCGAAGGCCCATGATGCTGCGGTCATTGGCAATGACATACATCGCAAAACCGATAAAAGGCACCAGGAAAATGGTCACGCTCTGCGCGAAGATGATCAGCTCAAGTGGCAGCTTTCCGAAAATCAGCGAGATACTGGCCCCGCAGGCCATCACCAAAGCAATCAAAGCCCGCACTGCTTTTGAACTCAGTCGATTTCCAAAACCCAAAGCATCCCCCAAAAGACTTCCGCCCACTGTTGCATTTCCGACCAAGGAAGAAAATGAAGCTCCAAACAAACCTGCTAAGAACAAATGGGCGGCATAGGATCCAAACAGGGGCTCCAGGGCTTTGGACATTTCCGATGCGCTGTTCACCTTGATTCCCTGAGGATTCAGAACCGCTGCGGCACAAATGATCACCACCACACTCATCACTCCCAGGATCAAAATCCCGGTGGCACTTCGATTTTTGGCCTGCTCCTCGACTCCGGGTTTTTTACTTTCCTGAACCAAATAAGATTGGTAAAAAGCCCCGACAATGGAAAAACAGGAAGCCATAAAGGCAATCAGCAAACCGGTAGAACCGATAGGAATATTCGGTACAAAACCGCCTGCAATACCGCTGAGAGAAGGTTTGCTGAGAAATAACGTAGTCAGGAAAGAGAACAGCATCAGTCCAACCAAGGCGATCATGAGTTTTTCCAAAGTCTTGTAAAAGCTCCCGAAAAAGAGAAGGCTCACTCCCAACAGATTAAACACCAAAACCCAGATCCAAGTCGGGGTGCCGCTTGCTTCCGCCACTGCAATTCCAACTCCGATAGAATTCCCGGCCTGAAAAGAAGTCGCTACTAGGAAAACTCCCAAACCGATGATCACGCCGGCCGTTTCCCCCCATTTGTTCCTGATCTGGGAAAGCAAACTCACCGAACTGCTCAGTCCGATCCTCGCTCCCATATTGGTGAAGATCAGCATGAAGAAGATAGCCACAGCCACCACCCAAAGTGTGGAGTAGCCATATTCTGCGCCGAGCCGGGAAGTGATGGTCATCTTGCTCGGGCCAAAGACAAGGGCAGCGGTGATGATTCCTGGGCCAAGGCCTTTCAGCAATTTCAGGAGTTTATTTTCTGTCATTTTATCTGTTTTCTTCAATTTGATCAGCCTTAATTTCGGAAGCCTGATTTCCCCACTGTTTTCTGATATAACTTAGGATTTGGGCTGCTTCCTGATTACTGAGAAAACCAAATGCCGGCATCTGATTTTTCCCTTTCAAAACGATCTGAATCAGAGCTTCCGGATCTCCCTCGACCAAACCGGAACCTGCCAAGGCCGGAAAGACCTCCGCAACTCCGCTTCCGTCTGCTTTATGGCAGGAAGCACAATAGTTCAGATACAGCTGCTCTCCGTTTAAGATAAGCGATTCGGATGGTTTACTTACTTCCAAAGGATTCGAACTCAGGGTATCTGTAACACTGATTTTCAATATCTTATCATCTCCTGCCAGCGGAAATCCCGGTTGGGGATTCCAATCTTTGTTGCTGGTGCTGAGGTAGATTTCACCGTTTGGTCCAACAGCTACATCGCGGAGGCGACCGTAGTGATTTTCAAAGAGGATTTGCTCTTCTGTAATGGATTTCCCATCCTCGCTTAGCTGCAGTATCCTTAGACTTTTTCCCTTCAGGGTTGTCAAAAGCAGGGAATTGGTCCATTCAGGAATTGCTTTTTCTCCGTAAAATGTCATCCCCGCTGGTGCAATCACTGGAGTCCAGGATCTGATGGGTTCGATGCTTTGGTTCGCTTGGGCAAATTCGACTTCTGTGTCCAGATCGTGTTTTCCCTCGATCTTCGGCCAACCGTAGTTTCCTTTTGCCTGAATCAAATTGATCTCATCCTCGATCGCATCGCCGTGCTCGGAAGTGTAAAGCAGTCCTTTGTCAGAAAACACGAGTCCCTGCATGTTGCGAAAGCCTTTTGCCCAAACGAAACTCGTCGGATCGGGATTGTCAGAAGGGATGGTTCCGTCCGGGTTCATTCTCAGGATCTTCCCATTGAGCTTCTGTACATCTTGTGCGTAGGTAAAATCATGCGTATCACCAGTCGCCCAATAGAGTTTTCCGTCTGGCCCAAAAGCCAGTCTTGAGCCGTTGTGGGAAGTTCCGCCTTCGATTTCCAAGAGAAGCTCAGGTTGAACAAGCTGGTCATTTTCAAACTTATACCTGAAAAGTCGACTCGTAATCAGGCTGTCATTTTTGACGGTATAGTTCAGATAAACAAATGGATTTTGACTAAAATCCGGGTGTACTGCCATGCCCAAAAGTCCGGAAGTCCGCACTTGCCAGACATCAGAAATGAGCAGCATCACTTTTATTTCTCCTGTTTCCAAATTGATTCTGGAAACTTTTCCCTCCTGCTCTGCCACCCAAAGAAAGCCTTCAGAATCCACTTCCAAATCCCAAGGCACGACCAGAGAATCAGCCAAAACTTCCACTTTCAAGCCCGATTCACTCAGACGCACCGTGTCTAGTTGGACAAGTTGAAGAGGCGGAAGCTTCTCTTTACAAGAACCCCAAAGGAGGATTGAAAAAAGTAACAGGCTAAACTTTCTCATTACTTTTTGCTGGATTTTTTGACTTTGACTGGCTTTGCAAAATCTTCCTTCATTTCAGCGGGAAGCTGATAAACCTTTCCTTTTTTGTCCGAGAAATATAGCCGGGATATTGACTTTTCCCGTCCATGTCCATCTGCCCAAAAAGCATAAAAATCATCGTGAACATTGACCGGGCGGCGGGCATAAGAATGGTTGAATTGGCTATTGGCCGTCATCTGTTTGGACTTCCAGGTTTTACCTTGATCCTTACTCGTCCAAAGCACCATTTCGCCACCGGTATTGAAGGCCTGAGGGCCAGTGGCCGTTGGTCCAACAATTCTCCAAACACCATTTTCATCGATGTAGAGCGAACCCATGTCGTAGTTGTTGTCGGACTCAGTGACCGGCAAAATCTCCCAGTCCGAACCGGTGAATCTTGCCGTATGCCAAGTCCTGGGGCCTTTTTCAGGTCCAGCCTCGTAGCCCTTGCTGGTCACATACAGGATCACCGGATTTCCGTTCCGGTCAAAAGTCAGGTCATTGATATAGACCAATAATCCTTCTGAAAAATAGTCTTTGACCATGGCAGGATTTTGAATGTCTTTCAGTGGGATTTGGATCTTCTTTCCATCGGCAGTTTCCCAGCTTTTCCCAAAGTCTTTTGTTTGGATGTAATACAGATTCGTGCGATAGTTCAACCCGTTTTCACCCTCTTTGACCGGGTGAAAATTAAAGGAAGTTCCGAGTGTATTCCCGGACTGTCCACTGGTCTGGTAGTGTCCTTCTTCGATGATCGCTAGGTCTTTCCATTCGGAATAGGCAATGCCATCCTCGCTGGTCATGAATCCGATCGTACGTCTGGGCTTATCGGACTGACCCGGAATCACCTTTCGGTCATAGTGTGTGAAAAGGTTGATAAATCCATTGCCGGGCTGATACCAACTTTGGAGGTAAGAAAAATTGTTCATTTCGACGGTTTGACCTTCTTCCTGTTTGGTTGCCTTTACCTGTTCAAATTCAGAAATGTCGTAAGGCTTTTTGCTTTTATGAATGTATGAAGGACTGTTGGTGCCATGTGCAGTGGAAAAAATCCAGATAAATCCACCACCATCGATATTCATGACGGGATTGTCATGGGCATTGTCAGTCTCTTTGTCCAGGACGATGGTGGGTTTGGATACCATTCCGGTTTGATGGTCGAAATAAGAGATCATGTGCAGAAGTGTATTTCCCGAAGGGTCAGTACCACCATAGCAAAAAAAGGTCTTGTCCACTCCGGCTGCATAGACCGAAAAAGGGTAATGATTGGCCGGATAGGTTCCTAAGCCACCGCTGTATTTATAGACATATTCGTCATTGGAGGGCTGATTGCTGTACCAGATTCCACGGTAGCCAGTATCTTGGCTGTTGAGCGTCAACGGCTGCTGTGCAAAAAGGCAAAGCGATAGCACACACCCAAAAAACAGGGTTAACAGATACTTTGTCATAAAGAAATCGAATGAGTCTTTTACCTAAGACAAGGAAGGAAAAAAGGGGCTAAAACTTTTTGATATTCAGTCACTTTTTGAAAAAGCGATCCGAGTTTTAGCCCCAATTAAATCAAATTAATAACCCGGATTCTGGGAAATCATAGATGGATTGATATCCACCTGGCTTTGAGGAATCGCCAACAAAACATGATGTGGCTGCATTCCATTGTCAGCCAAAACCGCAAGCGCTCTGTCAGTTCTGACCAAGTCAAACCAACGGTGACCTTCAAACGCAAGTTCCACTCTTCTTTCCTGCTCGATAGCCAAACGGAAATCGGCCTGGTTGGTAATCTGAAGTGCAGGATTTGCATTTGAGAAGGTTTTCACAGGCAAACCAGCACGGGTTCTGATCTGATTGAGGTACCCAAATGCAGGTCCGTCAGCTACAAATCCCTGTTCGTTCAACGCTTCTGCATACATCAAAAGGACATCTGCATATCTCAACACGATCCAGTTATTGTCACTGTCCAAGTTTGCTGCGGGAGTTCCGGAATATTTCACCACGTAGTTGTGGAGAGTTGTTTTACCGCTGAGCACATAGCTGTTTTTCATGGAAGCTGCTTTGCGTAAATCATTTGCTTCAAAAGCCGCGTCCATTTCTGCAGTGGGAATATTTTGTCCCAAGGGATTTCCCACAGCAACTACTGCAGTACCTGAACCGATTGGTGCAAACTGATTGGTAAACGGACTTCCTTCGCCATTTGCACCGCTTTTGAACTGCACCTCAAAGATGGATTCAGCGTTGTTTTCGGCAGTAACTCCGAAAATTCCCGCATAAGTCGGCATCAGTTTGTATTTGGTCTGTGCAGCTTCGTCAATAACCTGTTTCAGTTTCTGAGCTGCCAACGTCCAATCCTTTTTTGTAAGGTAAACTTTTCCCAACAAAGACATCGCAGCACCTTTGGTGGCACGTCCAGCCTCAGCTGCGACATAGGTGTAAGGAAGAGAACCTTCAGCATCCACCAAATCAGCGATAATCTGCTGATAAACTTCCTCAGTAGTAGCCCGTCCATAATCGTATCCTTCCTGAGGATTGTTGATCACTTTAGTCACCAATGGAACATCCCCATAGATTCGGACCAGGTTGAAGTACATCAAAGCTCTCAGGAATTTGGCTTCGCCGATGTACTGTACTTTGAGCGTAGCATCCATTGTTACTGCCTCGATCTTTTCGATCACGATATTGGCTGCCTGAATCCCCTGATAGTGGCCTGTCCAGGTGGTATTGCTGATCGAGGTCACCGGTGTGTTGGTGAAGTTGTCGATTGCCTGAAGGTCAGCACCTGCATTGGGATTGGTGATTTCGGTATTGTCCGATCTCAGGTCGCCCATCACATGGATGGAGGAGTAGTATTGTCCCCCATACTGCAAGGAACCATAGACTGCCGTCAGGGCATTTTTCATATCCTCAGCAGTCTTGTAGAAGTTATTACTGTTCTGCTGGGAAATCGGAGCCAAGTCTAGGAAATCATCGCTGCAAGCTCCTGCAGAAAGCATCACAATTGCTCCAGCTGCGATTAATATTTTTATGCTTTTCATAAAGTTTTCAGATTAGAAGCCAACATTTAAACCCAACATAAACGTGCGTGCCAAAGGATAGCCACCCGCATCAACTCCCGGCACCAATGGACTTCCACCTTGCGCACTCACTTCAGGATTGTATCCTTCGTAGTCGGTAAAAGTGTAGGCATTTTGTACTGTGAAGCTCAGTCTCGCGCTGGAGAGTTTTGCTTTTTCCAACAAAGAAGCTGGCATGTTATAACCCAATGTGATATTTCTGATTCTCAAGAAGGAACCGTCTTCAACAAAGAGGGAAGTCATGTTGTTGATTACTGTGCTGCCTGCATAGCCATTGAAGTTTCTGTCGATCATCGGAGACTTGCCGTCACCCGGATCCTGCTCAGACATCCAGCCGTTTGCGGTACTCGACAGGACATTGTACAATCCTCCATAGTTACCGTAATACCTTCTGGCGACATTGAGTACCTCAAAGCCCTGAACTCCCTGAAGGGTGAAAGCGAAATCAAAGTTTTTGTAAGAAAAACTGTTGGTCATGCCCCAGGTGAAATCCGGGAAAGGACTGCCAAGAACTGTTCTGTCATCGGCAGTAATCACACCGTCACCATTCACGTCCTCAAACTTCAATTGACCTGGTTTGGATTGAACCGTTCCGTTGCCATTCTTAATCACTGGGCTGGAATCGATATCCTGCTGGTTTTGATAAACACCCAATACATTATAGCCAAAATAGCTTCCAGGTTCAGATCCGATTTCGGTGATGTGTGTCGGAGCAGAAGCTGAAGTCACCTGTCTGGAGATGATCGGTGAACCGTCAGGTCCCAAAGCCAAAACTTCAATGTTGTTGGTTGAGAAGTTCAAGTCGGTTGTCCATTTCAAGGCACCTACAGTGTTTCGGCTGGTGACGGTGAATTCAAATCCTTTGTTTTGGATTTCCCCGATGTTCTGCAAAGCTGTCGCATAACCTGTCAAAGTTGGGACTGGCACGTTGAGCAAAAGATCGGAAGTCCGCTTGTTGTAATAATCAGCAGAAGCATAGATTCTGTTTTGCAACAATCCGATTTCAACTCCGATATCGGTTTGGCTGTTTTTCTCCCAGCCCAATTTGCTGTTTGGGATATTGGTCAAGCGGATACCGTTGCTTACTGTGCCGCCGTTCATTCCCAAAGGATAATTTTCGATCCCGGTCAGGCCGATAGAACCGTAATTGGTGATGAAATTATTCCCGGTCAAGCCATAGCTGGTTCTCAATCTCAGTTCAGACAGCCAATCCACGTCGCTCAGGAAGTTTTCCTCAGAAAGTCTCCATCCCAGGGAAACGGATGGAAAAGAACCCCAACGGTTATCCTGTCCAAATCTTGAAGAACCGTCACGACGGAAAGTCGCCGTCAGCAAGTATCTGTCGTCGTAGTTGTAATTGACACGGGCGAGGTAAGAGATCAAAGCCCATTCTTCTTTTGTCGAAGTTGCACTCGTGATCAGACCTGCAGCATTGATGGTTTTGATGTTGTCATTGGCAAAGTTGGTACCTGTCATGCGACTGATTTCCATAGCTTCCTGCTGCACGGTGTAACCCAAGACTGCATCAAAATTGTGCTTTCCGATGCTTTTGTTGTAGCTCAGGGTAAATTCAGAAAGCCAGTTTCTGATCTGCGAGGTTCCGTTTGTTCCAACTGCAGGTTTGGTCGGATTGACGCTGTTTGGGTTGATGATAGATGAACTGAAAATGTCCTCACGGAAATTACGGATATCCGCACCGACAAGGGCTTTAAACTTCAGATTGTCCACGATTGAAAACTCTGCGAAGGAAGTCCCAAGAAGTCTGAGGTTTTGCTGTTCGTGAAAATATTCCTTGGCGATTTTCACAGGATTATCAACTTCTGAAGTTCCGATTCCCTGCCCGGTGATCTTGGTATAGTTTCCAAATTCATCATAAGGAGTAAGATGCGGTCCTGCGGTAATGGCCGATTGGATAATCCCCCCACCCTGCCAGTTGCCTTCTGCAAGTGACTGGTTGGAGAAAGTATAAGAAGGAGTAATGTTGGCTCCAACTTTCACCCTCTTGTTCATTTGGGATTCTACATTGACTCGGAAAGAATAGCGCTTCAAATCTGAATTGATTATTACCCCATCTTGGCTCAAATAACCACCGGAAACGAAATATTTGGTCTTGTCATTTCCACCCGAAAAATTCAACTGGTAATTGCTCATCTGAGCTGTGCGGAAGATCTCATCCTGCCAGTTGGTTCCTTCTCCAAGGGACTCAGGATTGCTGAATACCTCCGGCAACAAGTACATCACATTATTCAGACGAACTGAATTGGGATCAGAAGCCGAGCGGCCGGGACCTGAATTCACCCAGGCGTTGTTTCTGGATTCGTTGATGTAATGGGCAAATTCAGTCGCATTGAGCACATCCAAGGTTTTTTCAACTTGTTGAACTCCGGTGCTGATGCTGAAATCGATTTTGGACATTCCTGATTTCCCTGATTTGGTGGTAATCAAAATCACCCCATTAGAACCTCTGGAACCGTAGATCGCTGTCGCTGAGGCATCTTTCAGTACCTGGATGTTGTCGATATCGTTTGGATTGATCGTGTTGAGCGGGTTGTTTCTCTGGTCAAAATCATTGGTCACCGGGAAACCATCCACCACATAAAGTGGCTCATTTCCGGCACTGAGTGAACCTGCACCACGGATTCTGACAGAAGCTCCTCCTCCCGGTGCACCGGTTGCCTGGGTAACCACCACGCCGGCCATTCTGCCTGCAATTGCTTGGTCAATACTTGCCACAGGCTGATCTTTGATCTCTTCGCTGCTGATCGCGCTTACTGCACCGGTGATGTCTTTCTTTTGCAAAGTACCATAACCCACCACGACAAACTCCTCCAGGTTATTTTCCTCAGTCGCCATCACTACCTCCAAAATTGAAGCAGCTCCTACGATGATCCTTTGACGCTGCAATCCTATAAATGAAAAAATCAAGGCTTGGCCTTCTGCAGCCTCAATAGAAAAATTTCCGTCAATATCCGTAACCGTACCGGTAGTAGTCCCTTCCACAAGCACGGTGACACCGGGTAAAGGCGATCCAGTCTCATCCTTTACAACTCCGGTGATCTTTGCCCGTTGAGCTTCAGTTTCCACGAGTTTGGTTCCAGTCCCATTGGAGATGACACTGATCGTATTGTTGACTTGCTTAAAACGGAGGTTGGTTTGCGTAGCAATCTGATAAAGATGCTCCTCCACTGTACCTGATGTCTTTGCGAAATTCAGACCGGACTGGCCTTTTACAGCAGATTCTGTGTAGAAGAAACTGAAGTCAGTTTTATCTTCAATTTCTTTGAAAAGCTGAAGCAGAGAATAGCTTTTCTTTTCCAGTTTGAGGTGGACCTCATCGATGCTTTTTACCTGGGCCGTGGTCGTGCTGGCCATCAGGGGGCTCAATGTCAGACAAAGGATCGCCACACCTCTGACTAGTAGCTTAATAGACATGACTATTAATGGTATTATTTTTTTCATATTTTAGGGTTGTAAGTTGAAACATTATAATACCCCCGGATGACAGACCGCTAAGCTTTAGTCCGTGGGTGCCGTGTTTTGATTTTCACAGGAGCGTATTCACAGTACGTTCCTGTTCTTTTTTATGTCCTTTTGATATCACATAGGCTGTTCAGTTGAATTTGACGACTACTTCTTTATTGTTCAGTTCATACTCAAAATCCATCGAAGCACTCAGCACATGCAGGACATTTCGCAGGCTTTCGTTGCTGTCGAAAGTCCCCGTTGCCTTGAGCTGCTCAGGATTACCGATTACCTGAATTTTGACCCCATACCATCGTTCGAGGATTGGGATCATTTCTTCAAAAGGAGTTTCCGCAAACCGCAACACTCCCTCTGTCCAACTGATTCTGTCTGAAACTTCCACCGGATACTTGCTCAATTCCCCGTCCCGAAGAGACAATAAGGACTCCTCTCCCGGATTCAGATCAAGTGATTTATTTCCTGACTTTTGATTCAATCTAACTTTTCCAGTCACCAAGGTGACTGCCACCTTTTCTTCTTGATTGAAAGTCGAGATGTTGAATGAAGTACCCAAGGCAGTGGTGAGAATACCCTTTGCCTCGACAGTAAATGGATGTTCTTCGTCTCTGGCAACTTTGAAAAAGCCCTCTCCTTCCAGTTCGATTTGTCTGTTGGTCAGGAAATCCTCGGCGTAGGTTATTTTACTTTCAGAATTGAGGTAAACCGTGGAGCCATCCGGCAGGTTGATTCTTGTCTTTTGTCCAGCGGGGTTTTCGCGAACAATCATCTTTGGGCCAGCAAAAGAGATTTCAGGCGGCAATTCAACAGATTTGTTGAGTTCAAAGTAGAACAAGGCTGATACGCCAAGAACCAAAAGAACGACTGCGGCCTTGAGCCAATGAGGGAAAAGTTTTTTTGAAGGCTTGGAATCCTGAAGCAAATGCGGCTTAGAATAGCCATCTTTTGCCTGGTTGATTTTTTCCCAAAGGGGTTTGGAATCCCAATTCTCGGTTTGGTGACTTCGGATTTTTTCCGACCAAACCTGCAATATTTCAGCTGACAAAAATTCCTCCGCCTCAGAAGAGTCAAGCCAATCGAGGAGTTCCTGAGCCTGTTCTGAGGTCAGTTTTCCTGCAAAAAAATCATCTATACGTTTCTTGTGATCCATCTGGAGCTATTTACTGGTACATATAGCCTCAGGATGGAAAAACTACTCATGGACTTTCGAAAAAAATTCGCTCTTTTTTCAAAAACCCGGTAAAACCTATGGAAAACTCAGTCTAATACCTGATATAGTAAGGTCTGCAGGGACATTGCTAAAACACTTAAGGAAATGATTTTCAGCTTAACCAGCTTCTCTTTGACCGCTTTTGTGGATCTGAAAATCTGATTTTCCACCGTCCGTCGCGAAAGATTCAGCTTTTCAGCAATTTCCTCTACGGAGAGATTTTCAAAATGGCGGAGTATAAAAATCTGTTTTTGTCCTGCGGGTAGCTGTTCGATGATTTCTTCGGAAATGTGGTAAAACTCCGAATAGATCAACTCCTGTTCCGGGCTGCTGTTGCGTTCAAATTCGTAAAGCGGGATGCTGTAGTTTTGGAAAGCAAAAAATCGGGCTTCCTTTTTGGCTTTTTTGATCACCAGAGATCTGACAATGGAGATCATGTAGGCGTTGATGGAAAGCTGGGGATCCAGCTTTTCCCGCTTCTTCCAGATTTTCAAAAACACCTCTTGGACAATTCCTTCTGCATCTTCGTGAGAAAGGTTCATCCGGCGCGAAACATGGTAGATTTTTTCCGAAAACAATCCATACAACTTTTCAAAGGCTTTTTCGTCGCCTTTGGACAGGTCAGAGACCAATTGCTGATGTGGATGTGCTTCAAACTCGCTTGCCATGTATTTTTAATACCCTGTCTCAAAGCAAGCAATTAAACTTTAACCAACAAAAAAAATTCTAATTCCGAGGAGAAATGAACCCTGGTTGGCAAAAACCTAAGAACTATTGTCTGACAAGGTGGTTTTCGGCTACCAAAATCTCGGAAACCTGCATTTTTGAGCCCCTGGTCCCGAAGTTAAACTTTGGCTATGCTGATTTCCCGAATAGCATTTGCTGTAAGCTCAAGGGATTTTAGCCTTGCTTCATGGTCAAATATATTGGTTGTGATCATCAGTTCATTGATTCCGGTAAACTTTACCAATTCTTCAATGCCTTGAGAAATCCTGTCCGAAGTGCCAACGAAGGTCACCGCCATCATATTTTCAATCGCCGCCCGCTCGGACTCATTCCAAACCTCACTCATATCTTCCACCGGAGGCATCAATGGATAGGATTTTCCACGGATAATCCCAAGTGCCATTTGGTAGAAAGAGGTGGAGAGAAACTGAGCTTCCTCATCGGTATCGGCTGCAATGACATTGATACAGGCCATCACATATGACTTGTCCAGATATTCCGAAGGCTTGAAATTATCCTGATAGTACCGCACTGCCTGTACAAACTGGGAGGGTGCAAAATGGCTTGCAAAAACGTAAGGCAAGCCCCTTTCGGCCGCTAAAACCGCACTGCTCATGCTGGATCCCAATATGAAAATCGGCACTTCCAATCCCTCCGCAGGAAATGCTCTCACATCAGACCGTGAATTGGAAAGGGAAAAATAACGCTGCAAATCTTCCAGGTCATTCGGGAAATCCTGGACATTTTCCTGGCGACCTCTTCGGAGTGCATGGGCAGTTTTTTGGTCCGTTCCCGGTGCCCGACCCAATCCAAGGTCGATTCTTCCGGGGAAAAGCGTTTCAAGCGCTCCAATTTCCTCAGCCACCATCAATGGGCTGTGATTTGGAAGCATAATGCCACCAGAACCAATCCGAATTGTCTGCGTACCGGCTGCGATATGTCCCATCAAAACAATTGGGGAAGAACTGGCGACATAGGCCATGTTATGGTGCTCGGCTAGCCAAAATCTCCAGAAACCCAGTTTTTCGGCATGTCTTGCCAGGTCCAAACTCCGCCGATAAGCATCTGCTGCGTCGAAACCTTTTTTGATAATAGCTAAATCAAGAATTGAATAGGGAATGGTGGTTTGCATAGGAAAATTCAAACTAACGCTGGATTTGAAAACCCACTTGGAAAGGAAATCGTTCGGGCTGGGGTGTCCAGAAATTGATTAAAAAAATGATTTTTTTGAGACCGAAAGCCGACCTGACCTAATATACAACTCTGAATTCCAAGCCTTTTGTAAATTTTTATTTGTAAATTATTGGGGTACAAAAACCCAAAAGCCATGAATGCAATAACCAAAATCGAACATTGGGCAGACACACATCATCCCCAATGGATTGACTTTGTCCGCGTCATCCTCGGACTGTTTATTCTTTATAAAGGAATCCTGTTTATATCCGACACTCAAGCCTTGCTGTCGATCATGAAAACTGCAGATTTACAGTTTGTAAATCTCGGGCTTGCGCATTATGTGGCATTTTCCCATCTGGTTGGTGGAATTTTGATTGCCATGGGATTGGTCACACGATTTGCCATTTTGTTTCAGATCCCGATTTTGGTTGGAGCAGTATTCTTGGTCAACATCCAACAGGGTTTTATCGCTGTGTCCAACAATACGGAATTTGGTATTTCAGTAGCGGTTCTGATCCTTTTGATCACATTTTTGATCTATGGATCAGGTAAATTTTCGGTTGATAACTGGATGAAAAGACACCCAACCTGGTAAGGAAAACCTACTATTTTCGCTGCAGTTTTTTCAAAAAATTAAAAAAGTCTGATTCATAAAAAATGCCCCTGGAATTTCGCTGGGGCATTTTTTATGGTTTCTACTGAATTTTCTCAGCCAGACATCAAATTTATTTTCTCCTCATTCATAAGCCAATGACTTCACGGGATTGATCAAAGCGACTTTTAGCGTATGGATACTCACTGTCAAGATCGTAATCACTGCAACTGTCACGCATGGAATTGCAAAAATCCACCAGGACAAAGGAATTTTGGTAGCAAAATCCTGAAGCCAGGAATTCATCACCCATGCCGCAAGCGGAATTGATAAAATGATAGCAATGCCAATAAGAATAAGAAATTCTTTGGTGATCAGCCTCAACAATCCTGGAAGGGAAGCTCCCAAAACTTTCCGGATTCCAATCTCCTTAGTCCGCTGGATCGCAGTAAGTGAGGAGAGTCCAAACAGTCCCAAACTTGCAATAAAAATGGCGAGAATTGAGAAAATACTGAAGATCGTCCCAAACTGTTGGTCCGCCTTGTACTGCGAATTGAAATGCTCATCCAAAAAGAAATATTCAAAGGGATTTCCCGGGAAAACTTCTTTCCATTCCGCCTCAACCTGAGTCATCAGACCATCGATGTTTTGAGCGTTAACCTTGACGGAATAAAATCCATTGGGGGCATCATTGTACCTGAAAATCATGGCATCGTATGATTTTTTGAGAGATTCCTGGTGGTAATCTTTCAAAACTCCCACGATTTTAAAGGTATCTCCCCAGAAAAATATCCGGTCATCAATTGCTTCTTCGGGAGTGGCAAAACCCATCAGTCTGGAGGCTGATTCATTCAACAGGACATTTTGATGCTCATTGACTACATCATCCGAAAACTCCCTACCGGTCACCATTTCCAAACCGAAGTTTTCGAAAAAAGCCCCATCAGACATGATGACCCGATATTGGTTTTGTTCATCTTCGCCTTGACTTAACCTCCGGATTCCTCCGGCATTCCATCCGGGTTGACTTCCCGGCACAGATGTGGATGCCGTCACCGAAATCACATCAGCCAAAGCTCCAATGTTTTGCTTGAATACCTGATACTTCTGCTTGTAGGTAGAATCGGTGACACTGGGTGAATTGAGCACGAGGGTCTGTTCGATATTTACGCCCAGGTCCTGATTTTGCATGAAATCCAATTGCTTATAGACCGTGAAAGTCCCCACCATCAAGGTAATGGAAGCGATAAACTGGGTAATAACCATGCCTTTTCTGAGCCATACGCCATTGTCAGTGTTTTTGAATTTCCCCTTCAATACTTCCACCGGACGGAAAGAGGACAAGACAAAGGCCGGATACAAACCTGACATCAGCGCTCCCGAAATAATCAGCACAAACAAAGCCAGCCAAAAAACCGGTTGCAGAAACAGCTGATAGCCGAGCTCTCTACTGGTAAGCCCACTAAACCAAGGAGTTAATAAAACAGCCAAACCCGCCGCAAGCAACACTGCAATGATGTTCAAAAACAGGGATTCAGTCAAAAACTGCTGGATAAGCTGCGATCGATAGCCTCCCATTACTTTGCGTACCCCAACTTCCCGGGCCCGCTCAATTGATTTGGCAGTGGATAAATTGACGTAATTGATCCAGGCAATGATCATAATCAACAGCGCAACGACCGACAAAAAGTAAACCGACTGCCGGTTACCGTTTGCTTTGAATTCCATTATATAATCCGAATCCAAATGAATATCCGCCACAGGCTGAAGGTGAAATTCAATCCCGGAATTGTATTGCTTTAATTCCTCTCCATGCTGTTTCTGAACAAAATCGGGAAGTTTGGCTTCAAACGCCTTGGCATCTATGTTTTCCTCCAGAAGGATATAAGTAAGAAATCCATCCCAATCCCAGGTCAAGAATTGGTTATCCGAAAGTTTCTCCATAGTGATAAATGAACCCAAAACATCAATTTTCATGTGGGTATTTACCGGGAGATCTTCAAAAACACCGGAAATTTCAAACTCCAAGTCCCCGTTTACCTTCAACGTTTTGCCCATCGGATCCTCATTCCCAAAATACTTCTTGGCCAAAGATTGTGAAACCACCATTTTGAAAGGCTCTTTCAAAACAAGCGAATCAATGCCTTCGATCAGGTTTATGGAAAACACCTCAAAGAAATCCTCTGAGGCGAAATACAGGTGTTCTTCTTTGAAAAAGGTATCGCCGGTCGAAAGCGTAGCTGCCCTGTTGGTCAGTCGGGTGTAGGCTTTCACTTCAGAAAAATTAGCCTTCAAGTCCGGACCGATTCCCGCAGCCCCGGCAGCCCATTGGGTGGAAAGTACTCCCTTGTCGTATCGGTCTTGCTGAATCCTGAAAATCCTGTCCTTTTTGTCCAGGAAATTATCATAACTCAGTTCATGCAGCACAAATTGGGTGATCAGGATGCAGGCCAACATCCCTATTGCCAAGCCGGAAATATTGATAAAAGTAAAAACCTTGTTTTTGGAAATGTGTCTCCAGAGGGAAGTGAAATAGTTTTTAAACATCGAGTTTTCGGGTTGAAAATGGGAAACCTACACCAAATGCCTTTCACTCCCCATATCTGTACCGAAATAAAAATCACAGTCTGGAGCCATGAAAAGATGATTTTAGAAACTTGGAAAAAATAATATCGGACAGGATTGTCCGAGAGCGGGCAAATACTCTTGGGTAACTGGATTGAAACCAGTCCGGAATTTATTGCCGGATTTCAATAATCTGGAGTGCAGCCTTTAACACCTTACAATCCCATTTTCACTGGGAGTTAAAAAGGTGTCCGAATTCAATCCATCACAAAGCGAAATCGCTTTTCTTCATTGGAATTGGGAATAGCCAAATCCTGCCAGCTCATTTCTTATTTTTTAATTCCGCTATCTTTTCCGCTGCATTAGTGTTTTTGGGATCAAGATTCAGGGATTTTTGATAATTCTCCAGAGCCAAATCCCGTTCTCCCAATTTCATACAGGCTTCAGCATAGCTGTCATAAACATTGGGACTATTGGGATAGAGTATCGTATTTACTTTGAAAATGTCCTGTGCCCATTTCAATTGGTCTTGGTTCAGGAATTGATATCCCATGTTATTCAGATTGTCTTCGGAGACTGTGGGATCATTTGGATTCAGCTTTTTCAAGGCCTGATATTCTTCCAAAGCCCTATCGAACTCTCCCGATGTCAGAGTTTCAATCGGGATTTTTTCACCCTGGTCCAATTTCACCAAAGTTGCGATTACGGCTTGATCTCCCGGATCCAACAATTGCATTTCCATCTTTTCAGTTTCCGCGTTAGTTCTGAATTTAATTAGCTGATTGTTTTCCCTTCGGACATAAATGCTGTCTGATATCCTGATTAGTTCAGAAGGATCTTCTCCCAAGCTCTTTCCAAATAGTAGGCTGTCTTTTTGAAAGATTTCAATCAGTCGGTTTCCATCTATTCGGTAACGTCCTGCAATCTGACCCACTAGCGTATTATCGAGTTGCATCCTCTCGTAAACAGGGACATATTCATCCCATTCATAAGTCAATGCCACCGAACGGATCAATTCAGAAATAAAGTCCGGATGATTTGAATTGGTCAAAACCACCACCCCGTATCCCTTGTCCTTGTGGGCAATCAATTCACTGGAGAACCCTTCATCCCACCCACCGTGTCCAAAATAGGTTTCGTCTTTCATTTTTGTCAGAAAAAAGCCAAGCCCAGTAAAATCCTCCACGAATGGAGTAAGCATTTGGGTGGTCCCAGCCTTGGAAAGCACCAGTTCAGGCTCACCTTTCAAGGTCTGCTGAATGTTGACTGCAAATTTGGCAAGGTCTTCTGCCGTGGTCCAAAGTCCCGCAGCGGCCATTTCCGGATAGGTATGCCTCTTTCCTTTTGTCATGGAGCCATCCGGCAAATAGCCTGTTGCCGCCATTTTCAATTGCTCACTTTGGAGGGGTTGGTCATAAGTACTGTTGTTCATTCCCAGTGGTTGTAGCACCAGTTCCTTCATTAGTTCGGGAAAAGGTTTTCCTGCCACATCCATCATCATTTGTTGCATGATGGTATATCCTCCACCGGAGTAGCGAAAACTTTCCTCGGGTTTTTTATTGACAAAAATGGTTCCCGAATTAGCCGGAGGCGTTCCGTTCAATACTTCCACCAAAGTGGGAACCTGTAGGTCCGGACTATAGCCCAAAAAGCCATGGACAGTTACTCCACCGGAATGGTTGAGGAGGTTTTTCAGGGTGACTTTCTTCTCTTTGGTAAATTCACTGTCGGGCAATTTCCAGGATTTCAAATAAGTATTCACATCCTCTTCCAACCCGATTTTGTTTTGCTCCACCATACTCAAGGCGCCATAAGCTGCTACCGGTTTACTGATCGAACCCGCCTGAAAAAGTGTTTCTTTGGTAACAGGAGATTTGCTCTCCTTGTCCATTACTCCATAAGTTTTGGTCCATTCGATTTTGCCGTCATAAATCACGGCTATGCTAACTCCAGGAACACCATAATGAGCCATCCGTTCCTCAATTGTCCAGGTCGAGTCCCCATTGATATAGATGGGCTTCGTGAGACTGGATTCTACTTTTTTGATTTTATCCTCAATGGACTCCGATTTTGGAGCCTTTGAGCACGATTGGAAAATAATCAGGGCAAAAAGAAAGAACAGTTTGTTTTTCATAAACTCAATTTTATTTAGTCAAACATTTTCAGAATCAGATGTATGAAATTCCATTGGCCAGCATGGAACATCCTGAATAACACAAATAGCCACAACTTTTCACAATTGCTCCTCTTCACTCAGAATTCCTCCTCACAGAAGGTAAAAGATACTATAAATCATACCCAGATTAAATGCTGAATGACAGATTATTGCACCTAAAATCGAACCGGTTTGCTTTTTAAATTGAATGAAAAGCAGGCTTACCAAAAACATTGCCCCTACCCAAATCAGAGCGGGAATTGTATAAAAATCCCAATTGCCTGCAATAAAAACCAACCCAAAATGTGAAATGTGGGTTAGGGAAAATGCAGAACTATCCACTACAGAAGCATATTTCTCACCGATTGAATTGGCAAAACTTGAATGGACAATTCCCCTGAAAAACAATTCCTCCCCTATCGGACTAAAAGTCATTCCCACTAATGCCATTATTAAGAACAAAATCTGCTTGTCATTCGGAGATATTCCGGCTGGAATATTATAGGATTTGCCAATGTACACATACCAGTTTTCGTAGGATGTTCCGTAAAGGCCCTCTCCAATCCAAAAAAGAAGCAAGCTGGCACCAAGGCCCGCGGCAAAAGCAATCAAAAGTCCCCTATATCCAACAGGCTTGCTTAAACCTATTTTTCTCCTGCCATATTCGCTTAAGAAAATAAAAGGGGCCAAAGCAGAAATCAACATGACCATACCGATGGCATTGTAATTTCCGGTTTCATTTGCATTTAAGACCAATAAAAATCTCGGAATACAAACTATCAGAATCAGAAAAAGTCCAAACTTCCAATTGAACTGAAAAAACCTATTCCAAATTGGTTTTAATTCATTTTTCATTTGATGCTCGATCACATTTTTGTCTGGATTTTTTAATTTTCGACCAATTTTTCGCCTATTCATTCAAACCATTCACTCGCTGTTCCTATTCGGTGGTATAGACTTGATTGAATTGACCTTGATTCTTTAAAAACTCGGAAAAACATGGGCATGCGTTATTATTCAAAAATGAGTCATGATGCCAAAGTTCTTTATGTAAAATCTCATGTACTTCTTACTATTTATTCCACAGGATTGGCACCCCTCTCCTTATCCAAAATAAACACCGTACCTGCAGGGTCCATAATCCAATGGTTTTCCTTGGGAATTTCCTCCAATTCATCGCAGGTCTCAATCCCGTTTTGTCTCAGGTATTCTACCGCATTTTCTATGTCCGGAGTCCTCAATTCCAGCCAAGTTTCTGAATGTGTATAATTTTCCACACAGTCCAACCACAGGATGTTATTACCGAATTTTACCTCATGAGTTCGGGAAACGGTAGAATTGGTGATTGGCTTTTCGGTTATTTCCAGTTTCAAAATATCCCTATAAAAGGAAACTGTTTTTTCATATTTGGATTTGGGGATCTTCACTGCAATATTAATCCCTCCGGAAAATTTCACATTGTTTTGATCCATTGCGTGTTAATTTGATTTCTTGAATACTTCATTTCTTGCCTACTAAATTTACTAAAAAACCAGAAGGACAAATCGGATGAAAAAATAGGAAAGACCTCTATTCCATAAAGTTCCAAACACATCAAACCTAAGATTCCAATATTACAATAGAATGCGCCTTGACTTGAAAATGTGACTCGGTCACAACTGGTCCCTTGCCCCAATCAAAAATGTCCTCTGGGGAGACTCTGTTGGTATCCACCCAAAGTCTCCAGTTTTTCCCGATTTCCTTGCTTGTGGGCAATTCGAATTCAAGGGTCTCTGAATAGGCATTGATCATGATATGCATGGAAGTTTCCTGGCTGAATGATTCCACACTGAACGCAATTGAATGGGAATGATCCGACCAATCCGGTGCATTCAGTTTTATTCCATGGTAAGTGATCCGTCCTTTCTCCAACAACTCCTTTAGGCTCATTGCATTTTCGACTTGGCTTGATTCCCGACTGAGTCTTCGGGCAATAAGCATTTTGACGAATCGAAAAAGACCTTGATTTTCCTTGACTAAATCCCAATCAAACCAACTTAGCTCATTGTCTTGGCAATAGGGATTGTTGTTTCCCAATTGAGTCCGCTTGACTTCATCTCCCATCGAAATCATAGGTGACCCCACAGCCAAAAGCACCGTAGTGAAAAAATTCCGTATTTGCCGTTCTCTTAAGGCTATTATGCGTGGATCATGGGTTGGACCCTCCACCCCGCAGTTCCAGCTCAGGTTATCATTTGCACCATCCCTATTTTCCTCTCCGTTTAGTTGGTTCCGTTTTTGGCTATACGAAACCAAATCAGCGAGCGAAAATCCGTCATGGCAAGTCACAAAATTGACGCTTTGCTCTGGTTCTCTGTCCTGATGTCCATAGAGATCAGGGCTGCCAGTCATTCGACTGATGAATGGTTTGATCGTCCCCTTGTCACCTCTCATGAAACTCCTGACATCGTCCCTGAATTTCCCGTTCCACTCTTTCCAACTGTCTCCGACAAAGCTTCCTACCTGATAAAGCCCTGCTGCATCCCATGCCTCAGCAATGAGTTTGGTTCCTGCCAGAACCGGATCTGATTCGATATCCCAGAGGATAGGCGGATTTTCCAGCAAATGGCCTTTTCCGTCCCGGGACAAAATCGAGGCAAGGTCAAAACGGAATCCATCCACATGCATGTGTTTAACCCAAAAATGGAGGCTATCCAAAATCATTCTTCTAACCATCGGCTGATTGGCGTTCAGGATATTTCCACAGCCTGAATAATTTCTGTATTTGGATTTGTCTTCCTCAAGAGAATAATACATTCGGTTGTCTATTCCTTTGAATGAATAGGTCGGGCCGCCCTCGCCCCCTTCGGCGGTATGATTGAATACCACATCCAAAATCACCTCAATCCCGGCCCGATGAAGGGCCTTGACCAAGTCCCGAAATTCATCCAAAGCATGGACAGGATCCTGTTTGCTCGAAAACTCTTCGTGAACTGAAAAAAATGAAACAGGATTATACCCCCAATAATTGGTGCGACCATCATCAGTTTTTGGATCAAATTGAAATACTGGCATGAGTTCCACTGCCGTAATCCCCAATTCAAGCAGATATGGGATTTTCTCAATCATTCCGGCATAGGTTCCAAGCTTGGATTTGCTTACACCTGAATTGGGATTTTTGGTAAACCCAGACACATGCATTTCATAGATGATGGTTTGGGAAAATGGCCTGTAAAGTGGCAAATCTCCTTCCCAATCGTAAGCATGGAGATCCACGACCACACTTTTTGGACATTTTTCCGAAAAAGCCACCGCTTTCGAATAAGGATCAAGCAATACTTTGGACGAATCAAACCGGTGTCCTCTGTCAGGATCATAGGGTCCTCGCACCCGAAAGCCATACAATTGCCCGGCTTTGAGCTCAGGCACAAACACATGCCAATAATGGTAGGTTTTGTTTACCCGGGGATCCAATCGGATTACCGTTTCAGGTTCCTGGTCTTGCCTGGAATTAAAAAACAAAAGCTCCACTCCTTCCGCATGCTTAGAAAACAAGGTGAAGTTTACCCCTTGATCACTAAAGGTAGATCCTATGGGAAAACTCAAACCAGGAAGGATAGTGGTCATCTGCGGATTTTTCCAACTAAACTAGGTCCAATCGGCGGGATTTGTGCTGACAAAAGTCAGGAATATAAAAATGAAATAGTCCAGACCTCTTGCAGACTATCAATCAGTTGCGTTTTCCGGGATGATATCGTTCGGACACCTTCATTTCAACATCTTCTTTATAAAATGCCACTTCCTTGAAATTGGCATCGGCGTACCGCTGGGCCTGATCAAAGAAATGCGGGGATGCCGGATCGGCGCTTTGTCCGCCGGCAAGAATGGTTTTGGCTTTGACTTTTTCTCCAAACTCCACTAATGCCACAAAGCTGTTGCCGCGGTAGCCATAAAGCCGCTTGGTTCCCTCATAAGTTTGTGCGCCAAAGGCAGCCAATGCTCCCCAATTTCCAGAAGCCATACCAACTGGAATATATGGAGCGTTGTCATCGTATTTCAAATCGATCGCACCCGAAAGTCTCTGGAAGCGGTTGATTTCGCCCCAAGGAGTATTCCAAGTGCCAAAATCAGCATTCATCTGGGCAAGGGTACTTTCAAAAACCTCCAAAATCTCACCCTGTGTTGGGACTTTGGCATCAGGCATCGGATTGATGAAGCGGCCCATGCTTCGGAAGGTTCTTTGGTAATTTTCCCCGTAAAAGTGTGCTAAAGACATCGCCACCGATTCTTTGGAAGTTCGGTAATCCCAAGCTTTTAAGAGATCCAAAATTTCCTTGTGATCCGCTTTTTCACTTTTCTCCAAAGCTGAAATTAATTCCGGCATCAGGTATTCAAATGCCGGCAAATAAGGATCGTATGCCAGCTGAAGGAAGCTGTCCAGGTTCAGTTTTTCGACCTCTTTCAACACTTTCATGGCATGAATTCCCCGGAAGTTTTCCGTGTCAGGAGCCATGTATGCAGGGTAATTTTCTCTTTTCGGACTGAACTCAGCTGCTGCCGTGAAAGGTGTAGAATTACAGTTTTGGATCCAACCGTTCCCCGGATTGAGGATCAGAATACTTTCGTCCACAGTATGAAGTCCCAGCCAATCCGTGGCCGGATTGCTGCCGTCAACAGGCTTGGAAAAGTCAAACTCCGGATTTCGCTTTGGAATAAAATTGCCGTGGAAGTAGGCAATATTCCCCTCGGCATCCGCAAAAACTGTATTGTTGGAGGAGTTGGTGCGGATATTCATCATTTCCTTAAACTCCGCATAGTTGTTCATTTTGGTCCGGGTATAGCTTTGGGACAAAGCACTGACCGGATCCCAGTTGATTTTGGTGGCAACCCATTTTTGACCGGACTTGTGTGTAATCGGACCGTGATGAGTCCGGTAAAAACTAAACTCCTTTTCCTTCAACTGGTCGCCATCTTTGTACTTCAAGGTGACTTTTTGCTCCTCCACATCTCGCAATTCCTCGCCGTATTTGTATTGAATTTTGTTTTCTGACTCTTCGATTTCTTCTTCAAATTCATCCTTGAAATCCACAAAAGTAGAGGTGTGAATCCAACCGGTTTTCTCATTGAAACCCTGATAAACAAAGAATTGTCCCCAAGTCACGGCACCATAGACATTTAGTCCCTCCTCGCTAACTACATGCACTTCCGGACGAAAATAGAAGGAGGTATGGGGATTGATCAACAACATGGCATTGCCGGATTCGGATAAGCTAGGCGCAATAGCAATTCCGTTTGAACCCTGTGGCTCAGCCAAAATATCGGCTTCATTGAATGCCATCGCATCCTCATTTTCATAGAATGCTTTCAGCTTTTCGGTAGAAATGCTTTCGATATCTCCCCCGATTGACCCTTCGAAAAAGAACATCGGCATCCAGGGTTCATAGCGGGTAATAACCTGAGGATTTGCTTCCGGATGGGTATGAAGGTAATAATTGACCCCGTCGGCAAAAGCCACACAAAGCTCCTTGAGCCAGTCCGGAGCAGTTTCATAGGCGGCTTTCGCTTCTGCTTCAGTCATAAACAAATTGGCGCGAAGATCAGAATAAAGGGCGTCCTCACCTTCCAATTCGGCAAGTCTGCCGATCGCCCAGACGTAATTCCGCTCGACTCTCCGGAAATCATCCTCACATTGAGCGTAAAGCAGGCCAAAAACTGCATCTGCATCGGTTTTCCCATAGATATGCGGCACACCAAAATCATCCCTGAGGATTTCCACACGTGCTGCCTGCGCCTCCCAGCGGCTGAGTTCATCGGATGGGTTTTGGGTTTGACAGGAAAAAAAAGCGACAAAACTTACAAGGAGGGTAAATCTCTTAAGCATAGGATTTGGGTGAAGTTTGGATCGAAAGTAAGTGATTTAAGCAGCCCTACCAATGACGTATTTGATTTTAAGGTGGCCAAATTGTGTCAGTCCGAGCGGAGTCGAGGACCCTTCGACTCCGCTCAGGGTGACCACAATCCTGCTTTATGGCAAAATTACCGTCATTTCTCTTTTATAAATCCCGAATTTTTCCGACTCGCAAAGGCTTTGTTACCGATGGTCTTGGTATAGATTCGGTGAAAATTTCCGCTTCAATTCCTGGATCAATTCATCCGGTACAGCTTGACTTTCCTCATATCCTTTTGTTATTTTCTCAACTTGCTCAATCGAACTCGCGCCGATTACTAGCGAGCCAATTGCTTTTTCCATCAGACCATATCGTATCAAGACAGCTTCTGGACTAAACCCCAATCTGTGGATTTCAGCCTTGATCTCTGCAACTTTTTCTTTTGGAATATCCAAAAAACCAGTCAAAGGTTTGTCTAATAATATCCCCTTTGCTAATGCGCCTCGGACCAATACACGGGTTTCCGTTTTCTCCAATAGTGGAAAAACCTCCTCCTCAGGCCTGCGATCCAGCGGATTGTATTGCATCATAATCGTGGCGGGAGGATTCATCGCCATGACTTTTCGGATCACATTGGGTCGGATGGATGAAATTCCAAAAGCACAGATTTTCCCTTGTTCCTTCAATATCTCAAAAGCCTCAAGCGTATCTTGCCATGGATCATCCAGTGTACCGCCATGAAGCTGATACAGATCCAGGTAATCAGTCCGTAGCCGCTTTAAGCTTTCCTCAATGGCTTTTAAAATATAGGCCTTCCGGGGATTCCAAGACCAGGCAGTCCCGGAGGAATTCCATTGGTTTCCGACTTTGGTAGAAATTAAGACCTGTGATCGTTTTGCCTTTAATGCCCGGCCTAAATTATCTTCGCTTTTCCCTTTTTGGTACATGTCGGCTGTATCAAAAAATGTTATCCCAGAGTCCAAGGCTTTATGCAGGATTTTTTCAGCTTCAGAAAAATTCTCCGGCAGAGACATACAGCCTAAGGCAATTTCGGGCAATGGAAGTATTCCTGATCTTGAAAGTTCCGACATTGTTTTTTAGTTAAATTTTTTACTCCCTTGGCTTCAATTTGTTAATGAGTAGATCTTAACCCTTCTGCCTAATTTCGGTTTCAATTTTGAAATTCCGATAAGGTATTCCTGCTATTATCTCTATTTTTGGTTCGCCTAAAACCTATAACCATGAAAAAAATAGCCGTTTTTACTTCAGGAGGAGATTCCCCTGGAATGAACGCCTGTATCCGCGCGGTAGTCAGAACCGGAATATACAGAGGACTTGATGTATTTGGTATCAACAGAGGATACGAAGGGATGATCGAAGGTGACATCTATCAGATGCATTCACACTCAGTAAGTAACATTATCCAGCGAGGAGGCACAATGTTAAAGTCCGCCAGATCAATGGAGTTTAAAACTCCGGAAGGAAGGAAAACCGCCTATGAAAACCTCACCGCACTGGGAATTGAGGGACTGGTAGCCATCGGCGGAGACGGGACTTTTACGGGAGCTAAAGTGTTTTTCGAGGAATATGGTATTCCCACCGTTGGTTGTCCGGGTACTATTGACAATGATATTTACGGAACCGATTATACGATCGGATTTGACACAGCAGTGAATACAGCCTTGGAGGCAATCGATAAAATCAGGGATACTGCGGCTGCACATGATCGAATTTTCTTTGTAGAAGTAATGGGCCGGGATGCCGGTTTTATTGCCATAGAATCCGGGATCGGTGGAGGAGCCGAATTTGTCATGGTTCCCGAAACCCAAACTGATCTCAACACCGTAGTCGAATCACTGAACAGACACAGGGAAGGAATCAAATCATCCAGTATCATCGTAGTAGCCGAAGGGGATGATCTCGGCAATGCCGGACAAATCATGGCGATGGTCAAGGAGAAAATCGACAATCCGTCCAAGGAATTCAAATTCACTACTTTGGGACATATCCAACGTGGCGGTGCTCCTACTGCCCGTGACAGGGTATTGGGAAGCAGATGTGGGATGGGTGCCGTGGATGGGCTATTGGCGGGAAAAACAAACTGCATGTCTGGAGTGATGAACAATGAACTGGTATATACTCCATTTGCAGACTGCATCGGTAAAACCAAGTCCATTAACCCGGATCATCTTGCATTAATAGAAATTTTAAGTATTTGATATGGGATTTATTCCTCTGTTTTTGACAGTAGGCGGTGCTTGCCTGCTTTTTTTCCTGACTGTAAAAAATGCGATGCAGCGAAAGCTCAATTTCCAGCGTGATCTTTTTTCCAAACTTGGCTTGGATCATCCCGAACTCGGATTGATTCTGGGAGAAATAGCCGATCCGGAGGTTGTTTTGGAAAGGTTGAGAGAGTCGGAAAAGGAGAGAAAAATCTCCAAAAAAAGCTTTGAACTCATCCGTCAACTAAAAATCAACAAATACCAATACAACAACCTGATCAAAAAAGCGCCTTACAATTGGGTGGCAAAAATCAGTGGATTTCAGCCTATCTGAGTTTCAATCCAAGTCATGATTTCGTCCTGCTGATCGGGGTGAAACCACTTGATCTCCGAATCCCGACGAAACCAGGTTAATTGTCTCTTGGCATATCGTCGGGAATTTCTTTTCAAGAGCCTGATGGCTTCCTCTCTGTCGTATTTTCCTTCCAGGTATCCGAATATTTCGGAATAGCCGACCGTCTGCAAGGCATTAAGGTGCCTTTTCTCAAAAAGGGCATCGGCTTCGTCAAAAAGTCCCGCCTTTATCATTTGATCCATCCGCAAATCAATCCTTTGATAAAGCTCCACCCGGTCTCTTTCCAGCCCGATTTTGATGATGTTGAAAGGTCTTATTACTTTTTGCTTTACCCTAAAACTGCTGAATTTTAATCCTGTGCCCCGAAAAATCTCCAATGCGCGCATCAGCCGCTGCGGATTTTGTCTGTCCACCTGCTGGTAAAATTCCGGATCAACTTTTTCGATTTGGGACTGAAGCCATCCTAAACCTTTTTCTTCAAATTCTGAGATTATAGATTTCCGGATTTCCGGGTCCACATCCGGAATTTCGTCCAGACCTTTGGTGATTGCATCGGCATAAAGCCCAGAACCTCCTGTCATAATGGCTATGGAATTCTTCCTAAAAAGATCCCCCAGGATTTCGAGAGCATCATATTCGAATTTTCTCACATCATATTCATCCTCAATCGAAAGAGAATTGATTAGATGATGCGGCACTTGCTGAAGTTCTTCAGGAGTGGGTTTTGCCGTCCCTAAATTCATTTCCCGGTAAAATTGCCTGCTATCGCAGGAAACAATTTCGGTATTGAATTTTTTGGCTAGATTTAGACAAAGGCTAGTTTTGCCCACTGCGGTTGGGCCAACTATAAGAATTAGATTTTTTTTATCCGCCAAGAGTTTGAATTTTGAATGGGTCAAAAATCCAAAGGAAAGTCATGAAAAGCAAAACGGTATTAATCGTGGATGATAATGACCTGAACAGAAAGCTTTTTGAAAATCTGATCGGACAGCTGTTTTCATTTGAATCTGCCAAAAATGGAATTGAGGCAGTCGAGCTGGCAAAAAAGGGAAGTTTTGATCTAATTCTCATGGACATCCAGATGCCTCAGATGGACGGCATCACTGCCATGAAAAAAATCAGGCAAGAAGGCTTATCGAATTGTCCCATTTTGGCAGTGACGGCTTATGCTGAAGAATCAGACAGAACCAGCTTTTTGGAACAGGGATTTGATGATTTTATCACCAAGCCGATCCGGCCCAAAGAATTTATTCTGCTTATCCAGGATTATCTGAAAGGGCAAACAGGTAAATCCAAATCTCAAAAGAAGCATCAAATTGAAATTTCAATATTGGACAAGGGAATTCTTGGGCAGTTGCTCAAATACAATTCCAAGGCTGCGATCCAAAAAGTATTCAAGGATTTACTTTTGGAATGTAAGGAAACAGAATCCCTTATTGAAAATTACCAATCGGATAACAACTTCTCAGATCTTATAGACAAGATCCACACGCTGAAAGGAAATTCTGGGACTTTGGGTGCGATGAGCATTTTTTACGCTGCTATGAAAGCAGAAGAATTTGCCAGAAAAGGAAATAATCCCGAATTCGATCTGGAAATAAAAAATTTAAAAAATCAAATAGGGCAATTCCGTAATTATCTAAACCAAGAACCTATTTTTGACAAATGAGTGAATCAAAGAAAATCCTTGTTGGAGAGGACAGTTCCATTATCATCAACCTGACCAAAAACGTACTGGCTTTTGACAATTTTCAGATGAAAGCCGCCCGCAATGGGAAACAAGTCCTTGAGCTTTTGGAAAAAGAAGAATTTGACTTGATACTGATGGACATCAGTATGCCAGTCATGGATGGAGTGGAATGCACCCGGCAGATCAGGGCACTTGCTGATCAAACCAAAAGTAAACTTCCGATCATTGCAATCAGCGGAAACATCCACAATTATACCCCGGAGGAATTCCGCAGACTTGGTTTTGATGATTTTCTCCAAAAGCCGCTTAACTATGACAAGGTACTGGCTACAGTCAAAAAATTCCTGAGCTGATGGGGATCAAGTACACCAAGCATTTTTTGGACAAAATGGAGAACCTTTTTGCAGCCTCTGAATATATTTTGAGGTACGAAAAGGGCAATTTCAAGTCTGGCTACTGTGTACTTAAAGACACCAAAATCGTCATTGTCAACAAATATTTTCCACTGGAAGGAAAAATCAATGCGCTGATTGACATCGTCAATGAACTGAATTTTGACACGAAGGATTTCAAGGGAAAAACCAACCAGGATTTTCTGAACGAACTCCGACAAACTTCGCTGAAATTTTGAAAGTCAATTTTCTTGGAACCGGCACCTCTCAGGGTGTTCCTGTGATCGGATGTGAATGCAATGTTTGCAAATCACTGGATTTTAGGGACAAAAGATTTCGAACTTCCATTTATGTGGAAGCCAAAGGGGTCTCACTGGTCGTGGATACCGGGCCGGACTTTAGAATGCAAATGCTCCGTTCAGGAATAAAAAAACTTGATGCCGTCCTTTTTACCCACGAGCACAAAGACCACACTGCAGGGCTGGATGATATCCGACCCTTCAATTTTTCCCAAAAAATGGACATGCCGGTTTTTGCCAGGAGGCATGTATTGGACCAGATCAATCGTGAATATTCCTATATCTTCAGCGACAAAAAATATCCCGGAGTTCCGCAGGTAGAATCCATCGAAATTTCCGAAAACGCATTCCATGTCAATGGCCTGGTAGTGACTCCGATTCCGGTTTTACACTACAAATTACCGGTTTTGGGGTTTCGATTCGGAGACTTCAGCTACATCACCGATGCCAACTTCATTCCAGATAATTCCATGAAACTGCTGGAAGGCACTGAAGTTCTTGTTCTAAACGCCTTACAGATCGATCCGCATATTTCTCATTTCACCTTGGATGAAGCCGTTCAAATGGCCAGAAAAATCGGAGCCAAACAAACCTATTTCACCCATATTTCCCATCGGCTGGGACTCCATGACCAAATCGACAAAGGGCTCCCCGAGGGAATCGCCTTGGCCTACGATGGACTGGAGTTAACTTTGGATTGATGAACCTCAATTACCATTTCCTAAAGTACCTGGCCCCAGCCCTGAATTCGGAATTTTCAGGAAGTCAAATCCACGCCTGCTTTTCTCAAAGTAAGGACGAATTAATCTTTGAGACTGAAGGAGAAAATGGGATACGTTTTATTCGGGCTCATTTGCTTCCACCGCAGATATATCTCAGTTTTCCCGAGCAATTTCATCGGGCCAAGCGAAACAGCATCGATTTATTCCAAGAGTTGATCGGAGACACTATTGAGAAATGCAGCGTTTTCAGCTTTGAGAGGGCATTTTATTTTGACTTAGGTTCTGGAAAAAAGTTGGTTTTTAAGCTTCACGGCAATCGGAGCAATGTCCTTTTGTATCAAAAGGACGATAAAAACCCTTCCCTTCTTTTCCGGAATGAAATCCGGGAAGACAAAGAATTGGATTGGAAAACCCTGGAAAATCCTCTCGATCTTGGCAAAGAAAGGTTTTGGCAATTGGAGGGAAATGCTTCATTATTTCTTCCCACACTTGGTACTCTTCCCCGTGCATGGTTGAAAGAGAGAGGATATCCGGAATCTGAAATTGAACAAAAATGGGCTTTAATGCTTGATTTGCTCGATATCCTGGACACTCCCCTTTTTGCTTTAACAGAAAAGCAGGGCGAGGTACATCTGAGTCTTTTGCCGGAATCTAATCCAATCAAGACCCTTTCTGATCCGATCACAGCCAGCAACGAGTTGTTCTATTTGGCTTTGGTCAAGGGAAACTTTGATAAGGAAAAAAACTCCCTGCTCAAAAGCTATCAGGATCAGCTGAAAAAGACAGAATCTTACATTCTGAAGTCCACTTCAAAACTTGAAGAACTTAAAAATTCCGCATCTCCAAGCCAGCTTGCAGATGTGATCATGGCCAATCTTCATGAATTTCAAAATGGCAAATCAGTGGCTGAGCTCTTGGATTTTTATACCGGAAACCAGGTAAAAGTAACTTTGAAACCCAATCAAAAGCCCCAACTTCTTGCCGAATCCCTTTACCGGAAATCCAAAAACCGTCAAATCGAACTGGATCAGATCGAAAAAACCATCGCATCCAAAGTCAATCTGAGGGCTGAATTGGAGCAAAAAATTCAATCCATACTGGCCATTTCCGACTTTAAAGGACTCAAAATTTATCAGAAAACCCACAAAGAAGACAAAGCCATCACCAAAGAAGTCACCGGATTGCCGTTCAAAGTTTTCGAATTTGAAGGATACACGATTTGGGTTGGTAAGTCTGCCAAAGACAACGATGAAATGCTCAGAGGCTTTATCCATAAGGATGACCTTTGGCTTCACGCCCGGCAAGTTCCGGGATCTCATGTGGTGGTGAGAATGAAAGGGATGGCTGTTTTACCAAATACTGTTTTGGAACGGGCAGCAGGTTTGGCTGCTTTTTATTCCAAATTCAAAACTGAAACCCTTGCTCCCGTGATTTACACAGAAGCCAAATTTGTACGGAAAGTCAAAGGTTCGGCTCCTGGCTCGGTCATGGTAGATCGGGAAAAAGTGGTCATGGTGCCTCCAGTCGGCCCAGATGAGGAAACTTCTGCCAGAAAATTATAGGCTTCTTGCTGGCCGAGGATTACCCGCATTCTAAAAGCCACTCAAATGAGCTGAGTCATTTGGCTAAAGTCATGAAAACAATCATTGTTCAAAGACAAAATCAAAAGTATAAATACGGGAATTCAAAAGACTAGCTAAAAAAGAGAAAGACTGACTCAAGAGATGAATCAGTCTTTCCCAATTGTCTTGAGTGAAAACCTGCTACAAAGTCGGTAGCAAAACTCCGTCTATCACGTGAACCACACCGTTGTCAACAGCGACGTCTGCAGCTACGACTCGGTAAACATTTCCAGCCGAGTCTCTCACAGTAACTTCATTGCCTGACTTAGTTACGGTCAAATTTTCCCCAGCTAAGGTCGGAACGGGCTGACTTCCCTCTTTCAGATCAAAAGAAAAAGCGACTGCTGGAACGACATGAAAGCCGAGAACTTTCTGAACTCCATTTACTCCGATAGCACCTACCAAATCTTGTAAGGAGTTCAGTTTAAGTTTTGCCAAAAGCGCTGTAAAGGCAGTATTGGTTGGGGCAAAAACGGTGATTTCGTTGGCGTTTATAAGCGTTGGACCAACACCAGCAGCATTCACAGCATCCAAAAGCACGGTCAGATTCGCCGCAGAAGCAGCTTCTACGATGTTTGGCAAATTCAGCTCTGGAAGAAGAACTCCATCGATTACGTGAACCACCCCGTTGTCAATTGCCACATCTGCAGCTATGACGTTTACCGTATTTCCTATTGCATCTGTCACGGTGACCGTGGAACCATTCACCTTAACCGTTAAGTCTTGCCCAGCCAGCGTGGTAAATGTATTGGTTGCCGAGAGATCTTTTGAAAAAGCTACTGCAGGAACTACGTGAAATCCGAGCACGGACTGCAGGTTTTCTTCCCCTCCGATCTTGGTTACAAGTTGATCGAGATTCGCTGCGCCAAAAGCACTCAAGGCAGCAGCAAAAGCCTCATTGGAAGGAGCGAAAACCGTAATCGCTGTTTCGGACTGAAGTACGTCCAGCAGGCCGGGAACAGCATCCACTGCACTAATTAGTGTGGTCAAACCCGCATCGGTAGCCGCTTCCGCCAACGTTGGGTTCTCTACAGGCTGCTCGTCTGAATCATCGCATGAAACAAATGCGAAAAGCACAAAAAGGGTAAGTAGGAGTTTTGGGAACTTTATCATTTGTAGTAGTAATTTGTTTAACATTTAAATCTTTTTGTTAAACATTTTGTTTTGATAAATACAAAAAAAAATGGTGAGCACTTCTGCCCACCATTCTAATTTCTCGCAATTCCTTCCCTGTTACTCTACCACGTGTATTTTCAGCATGTTTGTTCTGCCTTTTTCCTTGAGCGGCATGCTGGCGGTATTGATGATGATGTCACCGGACTGCACATGACCGTCGTTTTTCAGCGTCTTTTCAATATCCTCGAAAGTGGCATCGGTTGATACTTGGCTGCTGTAATGATAGGCTCTTACACCCCAAACCAAAGACATTTGGGAAAGTAGTTTTTCATTTCTGGTGAAAATAAAAATATCTGCCAAAGGACGATGAGATGCCAATCTGAATCCAGTAAATCCAGAAGAGGTTATACCTACTATTGCTTTTGCTTTTACATTTCGGGAAAGTCTGGCAGCCATCAAGATCAGGTTGTCACTTAGGAAAGTAACGTCGTCTTCGGGGATTTTATAAAGGTTGTGGTAAATCTCCGCGTTATTCTCAAGGTAGGTGATGATGCTGGTCATCGCTTTCACTGCATTCACAGGATATTTTCCGGAAGCAGTCTCAGCAGATAGCATCACAGCATCCGCTCCGTCCAAGACAGCATTGGCGACGTCATTGGTCTCTGCTCTTGTTGGACGGGGATTTTGAATCATGCTTTCCATCATCTGCGTGGCGATGATTACAGGCTTGCAGGCAAGCTTGCATTTTTCCACCATCTTTTTCTGCCAAAGAGGAACAATTTCCATCGGAACTTCCACCCCCAAGTCACCCCTTGCAACCATGATAGCATCAGTGGCTTCGATGATGGAATCAATGTTTTCAAGTGCTTCCGGCTTTTCAATTTTCGCAACGATTTTGCACTCTTTACCCGCAGCAGTTATTCGTTCTCTGAGGTCAATAATATCCTCGGCCGACCTTACAAAAGACAAGGCGATCCAATCCACATCCTGCTCCAATCCAAACTTTAGATCTTGAATATCTTTCTCGGTAAGTGAAGGGGCTGAAACCTTGGTATTTGGAAGATTGATACCTTTTCTTGACTTCAGGATTCCACCGTGGATTACTGTTGCGTTGACATTTTTTCCGTCAGTGCTGTTGACAACCACCTCAAGGTTACCATCATCGATCAAAATTCTATCTCCCGGAACAACGTCCTGAGGAAGATTCTGATAGACAGTGCTTACCAAAGAAGCAGTACCTATTACAGGGTCATTGGTGATGGTGATTTTCTCACCCGGCTTAATCTCCACTCCGTTGTTTTCAACTTCGCCCACGCGAATTTTTGGTCCTTGAAGGTCCTGGAGAATACCCAGGTGGCAATTAAGTTCTTTGTTTACTCTTCGGATGATTTCAATTACCTCCTGGTGTACCTCATGACTACCATGAGAAAAATTCAGTCGGAATACATTAGCACCGGCAGCTGCCAGGCTTTTGATCATTTCGTAATTGTTTGAGGCGGGGCCTATTGTAGCCAGAATTTTTGTTTTCTTAAAAGGCAGGTGGCTCATTGGGTCTTTAATAAGTTAATAGGTTTTCTTTCGATTTTATTTTTGAAACATCCAACCGCACAACGCTTTGAATGAAGGGGTTTTTTGAGAGGTGATCCACAAATGTAGTAATACTGAGTTGTTGTGTTTGGTCTTGCACTAAAAGAAAGTAGTCCAAATTTCGCAATTCCGGGATCAAATATGCCAATTGCTGAGAAGTATTGAGTGCTTTATTTTTCAAAAGTTGGATATATCCATGGGGTAAAGGAAGGAAAAACTGGGAAATTTCCAGCCTAAGTGAGGAGAGAAATTCGATTTGGATATCCTCCGATCGGACCAATTCCAAGTCTAAGTCCCTATTGATCAACCAAGCCATTTTATAGTCTTTAACAGGCGAAACAAGCCCTATAAGCTCAAAATCAAATGTAGGTTCTATAAATAATTTGGTCTTCTTCATGAAGGAAGAATGGGGATGGCAACAAAGTTAGAAATTAAAATTGAGCAGGACGAACGGACAATTTGCATAAAAATTTACTTCGGTCATTTCTTTGCCAATTAGGTTTTAAATATATTTCTTTGCGGAGTGTTATTAACTAAACTGATCACAAAATGTCTGAAATTGCACAAAAAGTAAAGGCCATCATTGTTGACAAACTGGGCGTAGAAGAGTCTGAAGTGACTATGGAAGCAAGCTTCACCAATGACCTTGGTGCTGACTCTCTGGACACTGTGGAATTGATTATGGAATTCGAAAAAGAATTCAACATCTCTATTCCAGACGACCAGGCCGAGCAAATCGGTACTGTTGGCCAGGCTATCACATACCTTGAGGCAAACGTAAAATAAGAACTACTAAATTCATTGTATGAATTTAAAAAGAGTTGTTGTAACGGGTTTAGGTGCCCTCACACCCATAGGAAACACCACAGAAGAATTCTGGAAGGGGTTGATTAATGGTGTGAGTGGCGCTGCGCCTATCACCCGCTTCGACGCTTCACTTTTCAAGACCCAATTTGCCTGCGAAGTCAAAAATCTCGACCTCGACCAATTTATTGAAAGGAAAGAGGCAAGAAAAATGGATGCATTCACCCAATATGCAATGATCACAGCCGATGAGGCCATCATTGACTCAGGGTTGGATCTTGAATCCATTGATAAATCCAGGGCAGGTGTCATCTGGGGATCCGGGATCGGAGGACTTAGAACCTTTCAGGAAGAAGTTACCGATTTTGCAAAAGGTGACGGTACCCCTCGCTTCAATCCATTCTTTATTCCTAAAATGATCGCGGATATTTCCGCAGGATTTATTTCCATCAAATACGGATTCAGAGGACCAAACTTTGTCACTGTTTCTGCCTGTGCATCTGCTACAAATGCATTGATAGATGCATTCAATTACATACGTCTTGGCAAAGCTGATGTCTTTATCAGCGGTGGTTCCGAAGCAGCGGTTTCTGAAGCTGGCATTGGAGGCTTCAACGCAATGAAGGCACTTTCTCAGCGAAATGATTCTCCTCAGACAGCTTCCAGACCTTTTGACAAAGAAAGAGACGGTTTTGTATTGGGTGAAGGTGCGGGAGCTTTGATCCTTGAAGAATTGGAGCATGCTAAAGCAAGAGGTGCCAAAATCTATGCTGAAATCGTAGGTGGTGGTATGACGGCTGATGCTTACCATATAACTGCCCCACATCCAGAGGGATTGGGAGCAAGCAGTGTGATGAAAATAACACTTGAGGATGCGGGGTTGAAACCTGAGGCAATTGATTATATCAATGTACATGGAACCTCTACGCCACTTGGTGATGTAGGTGAAACAAAAGCGATTCAAAAAGTATTCGGCGAGCACGCTTATAAGCTCAACATCAGCAGTACCAAGTCAATGACCGGACATTTGTTGGGAGCAGCAGGAGCTGTGGAAGCTATTGCTTCGATCCTGGCCATCAACAACAGCATTGTACCTCCTACGATCAACCACTTCACAGACGATGAGGCTTTTGATCCGGGACTCAATTTGACGTTTAATAAAGCGCAGGCGAGAGAGATCAATTATGCGCTTAGCAATACCTTTGGATTTGGTGGGCACAATTGCTCTGTCATTTTCAAAAAATATAACTGAACAGAGTGAAACTCTTCCAGAGACTCGGAATCCACACTCTTTTCTTTAGCTCAAAAGACAGAAGGCTTGCATCCTCGATCAAAATGATCATTGGGCGCAAGCCTTTAAATTTATCGCTCTATCGACTGGCGCTCACACCTTCCGGTCTTGGAGAAGAAACCTCGAACGGTTTTAGAATTTCAAATGAGCGATTGGAATTTTTGGGAGATGCAGTACTAGGTTCTGTCATTGCCGAACATTTATTTAAAAAATTCCCCTACCGAGACGAAGGATTTCTGACTGAGACCCGGTCCAAACTTGTAAACAGGGAAACTCTGAATGAAATTGGAATCAAAATCGGGCTGAAAAACACGCTCGAACAAGTTGTCAGCAGCCGACAGTTTATCGGCAACAAATCTCTTTTTGGAGATATCCTAGAGGCATTTGTCGGAGCGGTTTATCTGGACCGGGGGTATGAATTCACTCAAAAACTCATCCTACAACGAATTCTCTTACACATGGATTTAGATAGTATGATAAGTACTGTAACCAATTATAAGAGTAAGATTATCGAATGGTCGCAAAAAGAAACCAAGGCTGTTGAATACAAAATCCTTAAAATCACAGGAAACCAACGATTTAAGGAATTTGTTGTCGAGCTGTGTATCAATGGTGAATCAATAGCCCAAGGAAAAGGCGGCACCAAAAAGAAGGCTGAACAAGAAGCTTCAAAAAACGCCTGCGAAATCCTTAACATTGCCGTTTAGAAGTTAATTTTTGCCAATTCAACCACCCCATGGCTGCCATCAAAATAGCAGGTGCTACTGTCAATCAAACTCCTCTGGACTGGAAAGGCAATCTGGACAGGATCTTGGTTGCCATTCAACAGGCAAAATCCCAGCAGGTTGAAATTCTTTGCTTTCCTGAATTGGCGATAACCGGATATGGGTCTGAGGATCTTTTTCTGAGCTATTGGTATCCCAAAAAGGCACTTACCCAGCTGTCCAAGCTGATCCCCTTTTGCACAGATATTACTGTGGCTGTTGGACTTCCAGTGAGAATTCAGGACAAAGTCTATAATACCGTAGCAGTCATCGAAAATGCCAAACTGAAGGGTTTTGTAGCCAAACAGTTCATGGCAATTGACGGAGTCCATTACGAATTTCGCTGGTTTACACCTTGGGAAGCTAATCAGGTTATTGATTTTGAGTTTGAGGGTGAAAAGGTCCCACTTGGTGACTTGACCTTTCATCACAAAGGAATCCATTATGGATTTGAGATCTGCGAGGATGCCTGGCGAGGAAAAAACCGCCCTGGCTATCGGCTTGCTGACAGAAATGTCGATGTGATCTTCAATCCCAGTGCCTCCCATTTCGCCATGAAAAAGACGATTGAGCGCAAGGAATTGATAGAATTCAGCTCCCAAGCCTTTAATTCCTACTATTGCTATGTCAACTTATTGGGCAATGAATCCGGTAGGATGATTTTTGACGGAGAAATCCTTATGGCAAAATCAGGGCTACTTTTAGCCCGAAATCAGCTCCTCTCATTCCAAGACTATCAGGTTTTTGTGTTTGAATTGGAGGAAAAACTTCAGGAAATTGCCCCCATTCAACCCAAGGAATGGGAATTTGTGCAAGCCTCGGCTTTGGCATTATTTGATTACCTGAGAAAAAGCCGAAGCAAAGGATTTGTCCTGTCTCTTTCCGGAGGAGCTGATTCATCCACCATCGCTGTATTAGTTGCTGAAATGGTGAGAAGGGGAATCGGAGAGTTGGGACTCGAAAGATTTGTGGAAAAATTAGGGATTTCTTTTTCACCCAAAACAGACAATCCGGAAAAGGAACTGGTCGGCGAGCTCCTGACTACAGCCTACCAAGGAACCAAAAACTCATCCCAGGACACCTTCAATTCTGCCAAAAATCTGGCAGAAAGTCTTGGAGCAAAATTTTATTCCTGGAATATCGATGAGGAGGTTGGATCCTATACCCAAAAAATCGAAACCGCTATCGGTCGCAAACTTACCTGGGAACAAGACGACATCACGCTACAAAATATTCAAGCCCGGACCCGGTCTCCGATAATTTGGATGCTCGCCAATATCAACAATGCGCTTTTGCTCTCCACTTCCAACCGAAGCGAAGGAGATGTCGGCTACGCAACCATGGATGGCGACACCAGTGGCAGCATCTCTCCTATTGCGGCTGTGGACAAGCATTTCATCCTCCACTGGTTGAAATGGGCGGAGAAAAACCTGGACAGGCCCGGTCTTGCCTCGGTAAACTCCCTTACACCAACTGCCGAATTGCGTCCCTTGGAAAGAACCCAAACAGACGAAAAAGACCTAATGCCCTATTCGGTAATCGTGGAGATCGAGCGATTGGCGATCCGGGACAAAAGATCCCCGATGGATATTTTCTTGGTATTGAAAGAGGAACTAAGTCTCGAAGACGCCGTTTTGAAGGAGTATATCAAAAAATTCTTCCGACTTTGGTCCCGAAACCAATGGAAAAGGGAGCGATTGGCTCCATCTTTTCACTTGGATGAATTCAACGTCGACCCAAAAACCTGGTATCGCTTCCCGATTTTATCAGGAGGTTTTGCCGAGGAACTAGATCAATTAGACCAAATTTAAACAGCTATTTATGCTTGAATCTTTTCTGAATTATGTGGTATGGGATCCCAATCAGGCAGTTTTTGCCGGATTTGAAAGACTGAGATGGTACAGCTTGCTTTTTGCCTTGGGCTTTATCATTTCCCAGCAATTCATGGTTTACTTTTTCAGAAAAGAAGGTCAGGATGAAACTTTGGTTGACAAGCTGACCATCTACATGGTTTTGGCAACTATCATAGGAGCGAGATTGGGACATGTACTATTCTACGAGCCCGACAAATACCTCAGCAATCCGATTGAAATCCTAAAAGTTTGGGAGGGTGGTCTGGCTTCCCATGGAGCGGCCATTGCTATCCTTTTTGCGCTCTGGATGTATTCCAAAAGGACACCCGGACAAAGCTACCTTTGGGTAGTAGACCGGATCGTAATCGTCACAGCAATGACGGGGGCATTGATCCGTTTTGGGAATCTGATGAATTCTGAAATCGGTGGAAAAGACACCGGAACTGACAGTGGATTTGTTTTTGCCCGGGATACAGAGGAAATCCTGGAAACCCTGAAAGTCCCATTTGAGTCCATAGAAGCCTATAAACCCGAAGATCGCTCAAGTGAAATACAGGGAAATGGAATTGTGCCGGTAAATTTTGACATAAAAATCAGCAAAGGAAATTTCTCGAAAGAGGACCTTTCTTCCATTTTAGAGCGAGACATTAAATATGCTCTGACACAGTTTAAATCCTCCAAAGAATACCTCGCTGAGTCAGTAGAGAGCCCATTGAATTTTGAAATTCAAGAACAAGCGGACGGCTATCTCGTGACTGTAAAAACATTTGGCAGGGTCAAATATCCAACCCAAATCTATGAGGCGGTTTCCTATTTTCTGATCTTTTTGATCCTTTTGGGACTTTGGTCAAAGTACAAATCCCGACTTCCAGAAGGTTTGCTGTTGGGACTTTTCCTGATTAGTGTCTTCGGAATGCGCTTCGTCTGGGAGTTCTTCAAGGAAGTTCAGGTGGATTTTGAGCAGTCGATGCAATTTAACATGGGGCAAATCCTGAGCATTCCATTGGTAATCATCGGGGTAATCTTAGTGGGTATGTCTCTGAAAAAAGGATTTAAGCCGGAAAAAATTTAAGGAACTGGATCATGGCCATGTCCTCCCCAGGGATGACATCGGCCAATCCTTTTGAATCCCAACACGCCTCCTTTCAGAACCCCATGCTTCAAAATCGCCTCTTTCATGTACTGACTGCATGTGGGGGTAAACCGGCAACTTGCCGGAAAAAGCGGAGAAATTACATATTGGTAGACCAAAACAGGAAATATGGCTATCTTTCTCAAGCGGGTTTTAAACATTTGTTATACCTTTTGGTTCGGCATGCTGTGTTTCAACCAAATTAACTCAATTAGAATTCCATTGATTTTACTTTTCAGAAACATATTCAGCTTGACTTTTTTTTGCCTATTGGTGTGTCTAGGTGAGGTCAAGGCTCAGGATACAACACTGGAACCTGTCAATCCCCCTACTCCAGACAGTGTCAAGGTAAATAACATCTTCATCATCGGGAATGAAAAAACCCAAAAATCCATCATCCTCAGGGAATTGGATTTTACAACGGGGTTTTATTACGATTGGGAAACATTCATGGGAATCCTCAAAGCGGATCAGATAAAAATCTATAATCTGAGGCTTTTTACTGAAGTTGAGGTCACTCCTCTTTTTACCGGAGATGATGAAGTGGAAATTCTGATTTCCGTCAAAGAGCGCTGGTATGTCCTACCATCTGTAATATTTCAGCTTGCAGACCGGAATTTTTCCGAGTGGTGGACCAATCAGGGCAGAGACTGGTCGCGCGTCAATTATGGACTAAAGATTAACCACGGGAATGTCGGTGGCAGGAATGAAAAACTCCGTTTTTCAGGCCAATTGGGATTTACCAAAGGACTGGACATTCTTTATTCCAAACCTTACATCGATAAAAAACAAAACCATGGATTGGCGATCCAGCTGACCTATGCTGATCAAAAAACCATTGCGATTAAGTCAGTGGACAACAGGCAAGTTTTTTACACCAATGAAACTGAGGATGTCCTGCGGAAAAATTTTTCCACTGCACTGAGGTATACCTATAGGAGAACTTTCTACAACTATCATTTTCTCACTCTCGGCTTCAACAAAACCTGGGTAAGTCCGGATGTACTTATAGAAAACCCGGACTATTTCCAGCACGAGGGCAACAACCTTCGGTATGCCTATCTGCAGTACTCTTTTCGCCATGACAGGCGTGATAATGTAGCCTATGCCACGCAGGGGGAATTGCTCCAGCTGACTGCTACCAAGTATGGAATTATCTACACAGATGAACTTGATGAGGTAGAAGTCAATATCGTGGCCAATAAATATTTCCCAATCGGTGAAAAATTCCACTTTGCCACCGGCTTAACTGGTGTTTGGTTTTTAAGCCCGCAACAACCTTACACGCTAGTCAGGGGAATTGGATATGCTCCGAATTTCATCCGTGGCTATGAACTGAATGTCATTGAAGGTCAGCAGTTGTACGTTCATAAAAACAGCTTTAGGTATAAATTCCTCGATCTGTCTTTTGACATTTCCAGATTAATCCCAATGGACCAGTTTAACACTGTTCCATTTAAAATGTACCTGAGCGGAAATTTCGACCATGGAACGGTGACGGATCGAAACCAACTTCCTGAAAATGCCCGACTCACCAACAAATACCTTTTTGGCTACGGTGGAGGGATAGATATCGTAGGAATTTATGATTTGGTCCTGCGATTTGAATATTCTATCAACAACCAAGGCGAAGGAAATCTCTTCTTCAATTTCAGAGCTCCCTTCTGATTTTAAAAAAGCACTTTACTTAAGTTTAATTTCTACCTAAATTAGGTTCATATTTTTTTCTGAACCTGATGAAGCAATTTCTTTTTTTATGCTTCTGGATTTGGGCTGTTGGCATATGCAAAGCCCAAACCGACCCACTCACACAAGCCCATGGTGCCCGAAGCCAAGGCTTGGGAAACTCACGAGTGTATCTGCCGGATTCCTGGACCTATTTCAATAATATCGGTACATTGGATCGAATGGAAGAAACCGAAATTTCAGCCGGCTTTGATTCCAGGTTTGGGCTTCAGGAATTGAGTACGGTAGATTTGGCGCTGGGCTGGAAAAATGACTTTGGTACAATCGGTTTGGGTATTTCAAGGTTTGGAGGAAAGCTCTTCAACCAACAATTGATCGGATTGGGCTTTTCCAATACCCTTGGAATTGTAAGTCTTGGTGCGAAAATCGATTGGTTTCAAACCCAAATCGAAGGGTTTGGGACCGGAAATGCAATGGTTTTCTCCTTGGGTGGAGTTGCCGAATTAGGACCTGATTTTTTTCTGGGAGCAAATTTTTCAAATCTAAATCGGGCAAAACTCAGCCAAAACAGTGAACAGCGACTTCCTACGGCCATTCAAATGGGGATTGCCTATTTGCCTGGAGAATCCCTGAAAATTCTTGCTGAGATTGAGAAAGACATCGAACTGGATCCTGTTTTCAAGGCCGGAATTGAATATCAGCTCAGGGAAGGGGTATTTCTTCGTACTGGAATCAGCAGTAATCCCAGTCGGCTCAGCTTTGGTTTGGGACTGAGAAAAGAACAATTCGGCTTTGACTATGCTTATGGGCAAAACACCAATCTGGGCCGTACCCATCATCTGAGTTTGGTTTTGAAACTGGAGAAGAAATGAGATTTGGGCTCGGAATTTTCTTTTTCGTGCTTTTCCCATTTATGGCTTTTCCACAAAGTCCTCCAAAGTCTGCCATAGATTTGGAGTCCTTTATGGAGCGACTTTTCCCAATTCAGGAAGAGGATCTGGATTATGAGTCCATCTATGAGGTGCTTTTCCAACTCTACCTAAATCCAATAGATATCAATCGGGCAGATGCAGAAATCCTTCAGGCCTCCTACCTTCTCAATCCGTCGCAGATCAGCAGTCTGATTTCTTACAGAAACGATTTCGGCCCTTTGCTTTCACTGTATGAACTTCAGGCTGTTCCGGAATTTGACCTTTATACCATCGAAAATCTAATCCCATTTATCACATTGGGGGATTCAGGTTTAAGAAGTGAGAAATTTTGGGAAAGGGTGAAAAAAGAAGAACAGGCCTATCTCCTTTTTCGCCACCAACGCACTTGGGAAACCCGAAGGGGATTTACCCTCGCAGACACCAGTGCCAACGGGACAATTTCAAGCAGATATTTAGGTGATCCAAACAACGTCTATTTGAGATTCCGCATTCAGCATGCACGGGATTTTAGCATGGGAATTACCCTGGACAAAGACGCCGGGGAACAGTTTGCTTGGGATGGAAAAACGGCAAGATATGGGTTCAACTTCTTTTCCTTTCACTTTACCCGCTACTATGTGGAAAAATGGAAAACCATCGCTCTGGGTGATTTTCAGGCTTCTTTTGGACAGGGATTGGTATTTGGAGCTGGATACACCTTAGGAAAAGGAGCCGAAACAGTGCCTACAGTCCGACGCAGCAGCATCGGAATTTTGCCTTACACCGCTGCCATGGAGTTTGGATTTTTCAGAGGAATCGGCTCCACACGCCAATTCAAAAACTGGCAGGTTTCTGTTATCGGTTCTCATGCCGAAAGGGATGGAAGAATCTCAGTTTCCACTGATTCCATAGACTCTGCAGAAGACATCATCAGTTCCATAAATCAATCCGGACTGCATCGAACTTCCAGTGAACTGTCAACCAAAAATCAATTTAAGGAAACCAACTTGGGTGGAAACATCCAATATTCCCATCCATCAGGGAAGCTACAAATCGGTGCAAACTCTTTGTTTTCACGCTTTGACCGTCCCTGGATAAGGTCAGTCCAACTTTATAACCAATTTGAATTTGCTGGTCAAAGCAATCTTGTTTCAAGTCTCTATTTTAACTACAACTGGAAAAATTTCTTTCTTTTCGGAGAATCGGCTCTTTCCCAAAGTGGAGGTAGCGGAACAGTTTTGGGTTTTGTCAGCAGCCTGAGCAAACAGGTTGATTTTTCATTGCTTTGGAGAAACTATGACCGGAATTTCCACAGTTTTTATGCTTCAGGTTTTGCAGAAAATACCCGCCCCATCAATGAGCAGGGAGTCTATTTGGGTATCCAGATCAGACCGGAAAAACGCTGGAAGATCAATGCCTATTACGATTTTTTCAAATTCCCCTGGCTGAGATATCGGGTGTATGCTCCTTCAAAAGGATACGAATGGCTAGCCCGAATTAGTTACCAACCGTCTCGAAATCTGATTGCTTTTCTCCAAATCCGAGAGGAGCAAAAAGACAGAAATCTGTCTGATTCAGGAGAACCAACTTTACCCTACCTCGTTCAGCCCGTTAAAAAATTGAATGGCTTGCTGAGTTTGGAGACCCACCTTTCCAAAAATCTTTTCCTCCGTTCACGGATTCTTTTAAGTCAGGTAATAATCGAAGAGAAAAAAACCTATGGATTTATGGTTTTGCAGGACGTCCAATACGGCCAAGACAAATGGCGACTCACGGGAAGAATTGCTCTATTCGATGCCGAAACTTATGACAACAGGCTGTATGCCTTCGAAAACAATGTGCTGTGGACTTTTTCAATTCCTGCTTTCTCTGGTCAGGGAATGAGGTATTACCTACTCGGACAATACCAGATTACTTCAAAACTGACAGCATATTTGCGGTTTTCACGAACCACTTACACTGATCGGGAAGTCAGCAGCAGCGGACTACAAACCATTGAAGGCCCCAAACAAACCGACACTGCATTGATGATCCGATATTTTCTTCGGTGATTTTCCACTGATGGTGCTGGAGTCCCTGAGCTTTTTGATAATTTGTACCAAAGCAAATTACCCTATGAAAAAACCACTTTACCTACTCAGTTTTTTATTGCTTTGGACATTTTCAGGTTTCTCGCAAACCTTGGATCTGAGCAAAATGAGCAAAAAAGACGGATTTGTGCCTTTTTACCTGGATGAGGAAAAAGGCAAAATCTACCTCGAAATCTCCTCCCTCGACAAGGAATTTCTCTATGTCAACTCCCTGACGGCCGGTGTCGGTTCCAATGACATCGGACTGGATCGCGGCCAACTCGGCGAAGACCGATTGGTCGAGTTCCGAAAAACCGGAAACAAAGTTTTTTTGGTGCATAAAAATTTGGGTTTCAGAGCTTATACTGACAATCCTTATGAAGCAAAATCCATCCAAGACGCTTTTGCGGAATCCGTCCTTTGGGGTTTTGAAGTTGTCCAAAAAGAAGGCGAAAACCTGATAGTGGACGCTACCAATTTTTATCTTCAGGATGCACATGGTGTATCAGAAACCCTCAGCAGATCACGTCAGGGCACTTATCGGGTTGACGCAAGCCGCTCCGGACTTTATTTTCCCATGACCAAAAACTTCCCGCAAAACACGGAAGTGGAAGCAACGATTACTCTTACCGGAACAGGTGCAGGTGGCTATCTGAGATCTGTGACGCCAACTCCAGAGGCGGTTACTGTAAGAATGCGGCATTCCTTTATCGAACTTCCGGAACTGTACGCCAAGAGAGAATTTGATCCGCGAGGAGGGTTTTTCTTCATCAGCTATCAGGATTATACCACTCCCATCGATCAGCCGCTTGTAAAGCGCTTTATTTCAAGACATCGTCTGGAGAAAAAAGATCCAAATGCTGCCGTATCAGAAGTAGTTGAGCCAATTGTGTATTACCTCGACAGAGGGACTCCTGAGCCGGTGGCTTCAGCTTTGATCGAAGGTGGAAACTGGTGGGCTCAGGCTTTTGAGGCTGCCGGATTTAAGAATGCATTCCGCGTGGAGCTTGCCCCAGAAGGTTTGGATTTGCTGGATGTCCGGTACAATGTCATCCAGTGGGTTCACCGCTCGACGAGAGGGTGGTCTTATGGGTCAAGCGTGAGAGATCCACGAACAGGCGAAATCCTGAAAGGACATGTTTCCTTGGGGTCTTTGCGTGTAAGACAGGATTACCTGATTGCTCAGGGATTGCTGCAGCCATTTGAAGAGGGAAAACCCGCTGATCCAAAGATGATGCAAATGGCATTGGACCGTCTCAAGCAATTGTCTGCACATGAAATTGGCCATACAATCGGGGTGGGACACAGCTATGCCACTTCTCCAAGCAGCCGATCTTCTGTCATGGATTACCCCCATCCAGTCATAACTGAGGGAGCCAATGGTGAACTCGACTTTAGCCAGGCTTACGATCTGAAAATCGGTGAATGGGACAAATGGGCGATCAAATATGGCTACGGCACCCCAACACCAGGACAAAGTGAAAGTGAGTTTTTGGAGAAGACTTTAAATGACACCTATGCAGCCGGATTCGAATTTATTACGGATTCAGATTCCAGAAACCCGAGCGGTGTTCATCCCCGCTCCCATCTTTGGGACAATGGAGCCTCAGCATCTACCGAACTGATGCGCTTGCTCAAGTTGAGAGAAAACCGCATGAAGTCATTCGGCTTGAATGCCATCCGAACAGGTGAACCCCAGGCAATTTTGGAAGAGGTATTTGTGCCACTTTACCTTATGCATCGCTACCAGTTGGAGGCGACAAGCAAATTGATCGGAGGATTGGATTACACCTACAAAATCAAAGGAGACAACCAGCCCGCTCAAAAATGGATCCCTGCAAAGGACCAGAATGACGCTTTGAGAGCTTTAATGACCACCATTTCACCGACTCAATTGGAAGTTCCGGCTCACGTGTTGGCCTTGATTCCTCCCAGACCTTTTGGTTATGGAAGAAACAGGGAGACTTTCCCTTCCCGTACAGGGCCGACTTTTGATCCGATTGCGCCTGCTGAAACCATTGTGGACGCAACATTTAGCTTCCTTTTTGAAAGCGGAAGGATCAATAGAATTTACCTCCAAAACCTCCAGGATAAATCACTTCCCGGTTATGAATCAGTGTTGGATCAAGTTTCTGATCAGGTGTTTTCTTCAACCATGCCTGGTGGCTTAAAAGATGAAATAAAGCTGATGACCGAGGCAAAATTGGTTGATCACCTGATTTCACTTTCAAAAAATCCGGAGGCCTCACAAACCGTGAGAGCACTTACGCGAATGCGGCTTGAAAAAATTGCCGCGATGTCAGGAGGCACCAGTCTTTTGGCAGCTCATAAACAATATCTGAGAGATAAAATTGAAACTTATCTTGAGTTACCTGAAGAATTAATCGTCCAAGAAACTCTTTCAATTCCGGATGGAGCACCGATCGGAATGGATGAGATGAGCTGTGATTTTGACTTTTAAAAATGAAAACCGGGTGATAAGCCCGGTTTTTTTATGGAATTTTCATTGTCTTTGGTCAGTTCGATCTGTTCCAATAAGCTCTCTTGTCAAGGTCAGGCAATGCTTCTTTGAAATTGGATTCAAGGCCTTTTATGATCCATTTTTTCTTTGATAAAGCGCCCACTCCCGCTCCGACAGCCACACCGGCGGTAGCTCCAAAAAATCCAGATCCAATGAATAAGGCGGAATCTCCTCCCGATTCTGCATAGATTTGAGAAACCGGATCTGCTTCTGATTCAAAAGTCGCGGCATGAATGAGCATGCCTGAAACAAATCCTATCAAACTTCCTACAGCAGCACCTTTTCCTACCGGTCTGTTTCTTATTGTTACCAAAGACTCAATCTGAGAATAATGCAGCCGCTTGATTTCTAATCCGGTAGTCTGGGCCGTTATAGATTTCAGACGGGTCTCAGTGAAGTAAACAGAGTCTTGGGACACTTTTAGAAGTAATCCCCGAGAGGTCTTTTGCCCATCGGTCCCGGTGATCCAAACCTGTCTTCCAGCTTTATTGAAAAACAGCCCACCGCCAACTTCTGCCTGTGCAAATCCCTTTGAAAAAAGGATTAACAGAAAAATCAAATTGAAAAGAAGGGTTTTCATAGCTTTTCTTTTTAAGAAAATTACCATCAAAACTCATTGGTAAGGCTCCAAAAAATCACAAGTTGAAATAATTGATTTGCAGAATTTACTTCATAAAACCATTACCTTTCAGGATATTAGAATTAAGCTTTCAATCGCCATTTTTGATTTTTTAAAAGAATGAGTACTACTAAAAAAAGATGCTTTGTTGTGATGGGATTCGGGATCAAAACCGACTATATCAACGGACGAAAACTTGACCTGAACAAATCCTATCGGTTGCTGATCAAACCTGTGGTGGAAGCCAAAGGAATAGAATGCGTCCGGGCTGACGAAATCACACACTCCGGATCCATCGATGTGCAAATGTACCGGGAATTGCTGCAGGCCGATTTGGTCATTGCTGATCTTTCCACACTCAATGCCAATGCGCTCTATGAACTCGGGGTAAGACACGCGCTTCGACCCTTCACGACTATCGTGATTTCAGAGAATAAACTGATGTATCCCTTCGATCTCAACCACGTGGTGATTCACAGCTATCAGCATTTGGGAGATGCAATTGACTATGAGGAAGTGGAGCGTTTCAGAGCAGCATTGGGCGATGTGATCCAGTCCGTTTTGGAAAAAAATCAAGCCGACAGCCCTGTCTACACCTATCTGAATTCCCTGATTCCCCCCAAACTCCAGGAACAAATCGAAAAGGCCGTGGTAGAATCGGAGAAAAAAGAAACTACTCCGGAAATTGGAAAAGCACTTTCCCTGATCATTCAGGAGGCCGAAGATGCCATCGAAACAAAGGAATTTGCAAAAGCTAAGAGTCTCTTCCAAACTGCAGTAATGCTTTCAAGTGCAAACTCTGCTCAAAAAGACACCTATCTCATCCACCGCCTGGCTTTTACAACTTACAAAGCTGCTCAACCGAATTTGCTTCAGGCTCTCTATGAGTCATTGAACCTACTCCAATCCATTAATCTGGATACCACAAATGATCCAGAAACCGTCTCGTCCGCCGGCGCTGTGGAGAAAAAACTCTACGAATGCGGCGAAGGAGATCAACACCTTGAAAATTCGATTCTATACTACCAGAGAAGCTATTACCTGCTCAACAACCGCTACAACGGGATCAATCTGGCGATGACCCTCCTTTATCATGCCACCTCCAACCTGGCAAAAAATGACCAAGACCGGATAGCTGATCTGATTTTTGCGCAGCGGACCTGGAGGCGAGTGCTATATCTTTGCGAACGCGATTGGAAGCTGATTCAAGAAAAAGAAAAAAATGACCAAGCACTCATCAACGACGGCACCAAAGACGGACAGGAACTTCAGGAATATTACAATAGCCAGAAATACTGGATTTTAGTCAATCGGGCTGAAGCCAATTTCGGCCTAGGAGATTTTGACTCTTATCGAAAATCCCTCGAAGAGTCTAAAAACACCCCTTTCCATCCTTGGCAGTTGGAGAGCTTTACCGAACAAATCGGTAAATTGGAGGCTGAAATGAAAAAAGTGGGGCATCTCCTTGAACCAAAGTGGATTGCTCCAAATTAATTACCCAAACGATTGCCCAATTCTATGACTAACCCGCTTTTGGCAGATTTTGCCACGCCTTTTGATACCGCTCCCTTTCACCTCATCCAAACCTCACATTTCCTTCCAGCTATCAGCGAAGCGATTCAGCTGGCAAAAGCCGATATCGAGAAAATTAAGTCTGAACCAATTCCGACCTTTGAAAATACGATCGAGACACTGGACAGATCGGGAAAGAAACTCGGGATAATTTCTTCAATATTTTTTAACCTCAATTCGGCGGAAACCAACGATGAAATTCAGAAACTGGCAAGGGAAATCTCTCCTCTCTTGACCGAGCATTCCAATGACATATTATTGGACCAAGAGCTTTTCCATCGAGTAGCTCAGGTTTTTGAGGAGAAAGAAAACCTAATACTTTCCCCGGAGCAAACTACTTTACTCGAAAAAACCTACAAATCCTTTGTCCGAAACGGAGCAAAATTGAGTATCGAAGACGGTGAAAAGCTCCGAAAAATCGATCAGCAACTTTCTCAATTGAGTTTGAAATTCGGAGAAAATGTGTTGGCTGAGACCAATAAATACGTGCATTTCATCGATGATGAAGCTCAACTGGACGGCCTGCCAGAGGGCATCAGAGAAGCTGCTGCGCAAATCGCTGAAGAAAAAGGGCAGCCCGGAAAATGGGCCTTTACGCTCGACTATCCCAGCTACATTCCTGCATTGACTTATGCCAAAAACCGTGAACTGCGGAAGACGCTTTTTATGGCTTTCAATACCAAATCCTCCAAGGGTGACGATCTGGACAACCAAGAAATAATCAAAAATCAGCTTCAGCTCCGCCATGATCGGGCAAATCTTCTGGGTTATTCCTCTCATGCAGCATTCGTTTTGGAGGAAAGGATGGCAAAAAGTCCGGAGACAGTGATGGAATTTTTGGAATCCTTGCTTCAAAAAGCCAAACCAAAGGCCGAAGCAGATGTCCGTGAGGTTGCAGAATTTGCCCAAAAACTGGATGGGTTGGAAACTCTCGAACGATGGGATTTTGCTTATTACTCAGAGCTTCTGAAAAAGGAAAAATATGCGCTGGATGACGAAGTATTGAGACCCTATTTTCAGCTGGAAAAAGTAATCGACGGGGTTTTTCAAACTGCTGGAAAACTCTTCGGAATCACTTTCAATCCCAACCCTGAGATTCCGGTTTACAATCCTGAGGTGACAGCATACGAGGTGAAAGACCGGAATGGAAAACATTTGGCGGTTTTTTATGCTGACTTTTTCCCAAGGCCTGGAAAACGTAACGGTGCCTGGATGACCTCATTTCGTGGGCAGTACTTAGAAAATGGCACAGATCATCGACCTCATATTTCTATTGTTTGCAATTTCACAAAGCCTACCAAGAGCAAGCCAAGCCTTTTGACATTCAATGAAGTGACTACTCTTTTCCATGAATTTGGACATGCGCTTCATGGAATGCTGGCCAGAAGTACCTACGAATCTCTGTCTGGCACGAGTGTTTTTTGGGATTTTGTGGAGCTTCCCTCCCAGATTTTTGAAAACTGGTGCTATGAAAAAGAGTGTTTGGATCTATTTGCCAAACATTATCAATCCGGTAAAAAAATCCCTTCTGAATTGATCGAAAAAATAAAAAATGCGGCAAATTTCCAGCAAGGTTATATGACGGTGAGGCAGATTAGTTTTGCCCTTTTGGATATGGCGTACCATAGCAAAAATCCTGAAGCCATTTCTGATATCGGCGCATTTGAGGAAAAATTAATGAAAAATACCGATGTGCTTCCAAGAGTGCCGGGCACCATGGTGAGCACCAGTTTTTCCCATATTTTCCAAGGCGGGTATTCTTCAGGTTATTACAGTTACAAATGGGCTGAAGTACTGGATGCCGATGCATTTGAATTGTTCCAGGAAAAAGGAGTATTTGATTCTGAAACAGCCCGCTCATTTGAAAAAAATGTCCTTTCCGCAGGAGGGAGTGAGCATCCTTCCGTTTTGTACCAACGATTTAGAGGAAGGAATCCAAAACCTGATGCTTTACTAAAAAGATCGGGCCTGATTACAAGTTGATTGCAAAATCACCTGATTAGTTCTACCTTCTTTGAAACAAATTTTTGATTATATGAATACCCTCCGTTTCCAGTTGCCTGCATACATGAAAGCCCTTTCAGTTATGGTTTTCATCATTGTACTAGTTTTTTTTCTGATTGTGGGCAAAAGTCTGTTGGTTCCACTTTTCATGGGAGGCTTTTTTGCAATTCTGTTTACTCCTTTGGGAATGTTTTTGGAAAAATTTCGGATTCCAAGAATTTTCAGTGCCATTATTTCCCTCCTGCTAATGATTGCCTTGGTTGTAGGACTGATGAGTTTTATAATCGGCAACATTGTTAGTTTCACAAAAGATTTCAATGACGTTTCGGGTCGACTGGTGACAGTAGCGAGTAGCTTGGATCAATGGACCTATCAGAATTTTGGAATCAATGAAAATTTGGCTGAAAAAGCTGAATCTGACTATCTCCTTGAATTACTAAATCAAAATAGTTCGAGCATCTCCAATTTTGCTTTGAATACAATAGGATCCCTCACGGGTCTGATATTGATTCCGGTTTTTATGTTTTTCTTTCTGCTTTACCGCGACCACCTTACTAATATGATGATCATGGTCTACCGGGACCAGGATCCGAAATTAGTAAAACTGCGAATCACCAACTTGCGGAAAGTTATCCAAAGCTATATCGTGGGTGTTGGCAAAGTCATGGTCATTCTGGCTGTTTTAAATATTTCTGCATACTCAATTTTAGGGGTCAAGCATGCCATATTCTTTGGAGTCATTGGAGCAATTTTGAATATTATCCCCTATGTCGGACCATTCTTTGGAGTTTTATTGCCAATAGTTTATTCCTTTTTGACTATGGATAGCCTGTTCTATCCATTTGCAATTTTTGTTGCATACCAGGCAATCCAGATGCTAGAAGGCAATTTTCTCACGCCAAAAATTGTCGGAGGAAATGTCAACCTGAATGCCTTTATCACGTTTCTTGGCTTGCTGGTCGGCGCAGCTATTTGGGGCGTGGCGGGGATGATTTTGGTGATTCCCACGATGGCAATCCTACGGGAAATTTTCGATTTGAGTGAAAACACAAAACCTTTCGCTATGCTTCTGGGAGAGGAAAAACAAGAAAAAAAAGAGTCGACTGAAAATGATCAATCCCAATAAAATTCTTCTTGGAATCTGTCTTTTGGCAATAATTGGCTGCGATAGCATCGAGGATAAGAAAGGAAGGTTTCTGCTCAAAGGCAATGAAAAACTGGAGGAAAATGATCCCAAATCAGCGATTGTTTTTTATAACGAAGCATTGGCACTGGATTCTGCCTACGCTGATGCTTACTTTAATAAAGCGATGGCTCAACTGCGACTCCACCAACTGGATGAAACCATCCTGGATCTGAGCAAAGCCATCCAGATTCGGCCGGATTATTTCGAGGCCATTTTTCAACGGGGTTTAAGTTACTTGGATAATGGGGAGTTTTACAAGGCAAAAGAAGATGCAGACAGGCTGCTCCAACTCGATGCTAACAACTGGAAATCTTATTTCCTTACCGGCCTCAGTCAGGAAAAACTGAAAAAATTCGCGGAAGCCCTTGTGGCCTTTGAGCAGGCTTCAATTCTTGAACCCAGCAATTCTGACTTGCTTGTCAACCAGGCAACACTCCTCTTTTATCAAAAAGACTTCGGAAAAGCTAAGGAAATTATATCCAAGGCAGAACTTTTGAATCCCTCAGAACCCAACCTTCATAACCTGCGCTCAATGATCCTTTTTGAGGAAAAAGATTTGGATGGAGCATTGATTTCAGTAGAAAAAGCAATTGCCTTTGACAATCGGCAAGCCTATTTCTACAATAACAAAGGGCTTTATCTGCTATTTTTGGGAAAACCTGAAGAAGCCATAGACTTGATCAACCAAAGTATCCAGATGGATTCCAAAAATCCGTTTGCAATGCGTAACAAGGGGATTTATTATGTGATGCAAGGGGATAAAATCTCTGCTTTGCAATACCTGAAAGAACTGTCAGAAAAATATCCGGATATGGATCTAGTCCAGGAATACTATCAAAAAGCTCAGGCTTTGTAGGATTTTTCAGCAATCACTTCCTTCACTTTTTTAAGGAGTTCATTGGCATCAATCGGCTTCGCCACAAATCCCTCAAACCCGCATTCGTCAATCCTTTCCATGATTTCGAGTTTTGCAGCTGCTGTCAAGGCGATGATTGGTGTGTCGCAAAATTTCTTTATTTCTATAGTGGCTTCAAAACCGTCCATTTCAGGCATTTGGATATCCATCAGGATACAGTCGTACTTTCCTTTCCGGACTGCATCTACCGCTTCTTTTCCATTGATGACTCGCTCAAATGTGAATCCCCATTTCTTGATGATTTTTCCCAAAACGAGGGCGTTCACCTCATTATCTTCCGCCATCAAAAAGTGAATGTTTTCAAAAGATTTTGAAGGACTTTCATTTCTTGGAGTTGGGATGGCTTCCTCCTGAGCTTTTTCAAACTCAAGGTCAAAAAAGAACCGACTGCCTTTCCCCACCTCTGATTCCATAGCGATTTTTCCGCCCATCAGATTCAATAGCTTCCTGGTAATAGAAAGCCCAAGGCCTGTTCCTCCATACTTTGAACTAAAAGTAGGTCTTACCTGATCAAAGTCGTTGAAGATTTTCGCATGATTTTCAGGAGCGATTCCTATCCCAGTGTCCTTTACTTCAAAACTGACGCGAACTTTACCTTTTGCTTGGCCAAGAAGCTCGATTTTCACATCGACGTTTCCTACGTGGGTAAATTTGAGCGCATTGGTAATCAGGTTGTTCAAAACTTGAGACAGTCTTGTTTTGTCTCCCCTCACCTGGATATCGAGGCCATCTGACAAATGAAGTTCCAGTTTGTTTTTGCTGTCTTTGGCATGAAAAGACAGGCCCTTCATCACCTGCTCCAGCAAATTTTTCAGGTTGAATGGATTATTTTCGATAGTCAACTTTCCGGCTTCGATTTTCTGGAAATCAAGCAGGTCATTGATCATGATGATCAGGTTGTCTACTGCAAAATTGATGGTGTTGAGAGCTGTCTTTTGGTTTTCCGTCGGGTCCTCATGGAAAAGGGAATAAACCGATCCAGAAATAGCATTTAATGGAGTCCTCAATTCATGGCTGATCATAGACAGGAAGTCAGATTTGATCTGGTTGGCTTTTTCAGCTGCCAGTCTAGCCTCATCCAGCTTAGCCTCAAATTCCTTCTGTTTCGAAATATCTGTCAGATATCCATACCAAACCATGTCTCCATTTTCCAAAGCCTGTGGTCTGGCTGCTCCCAATACCCAGCGGTAATCTTGTGGTGATCCTCCGGATTTGACTCTGAACTGACATTGCCATGGTTCCATTTTACGGGCAGATGCCACGGAAGACATGATTACCATGGGTAAATCCTGGGGATGAACTTTGGAAATTGCCGCCGAGATATCGGTGAATTGGTGAATTTCATCCTGGGAAAGCCCAAGAACTGAATTGATTCCTTTGGAGAGGAAAGAGAAATTCATCTGACCCTCCGAATTCAGGACAAGCTGATACAATCCCCCAGGTACTTGCTCTGTGAGGTTGATCAAAAAATCACTGCTAGCTTCTACTCTCTTTTCAAGATTTATTTTTTCGGAAATATTCCTGAAGGATAGTGTGATGTATTCTGTTTGATTAAAAACAGTTTTGCGTGAAGCCACCTCTAGGGTTAGCTGTTTTCCTTTATCATTAATCAATAGTGTGGAAAAACGCGAAACTGATCTGTCGCTTGCCGGTGAAGAGACCCATTCTTTCCATGGGTTGGATTCCTCGAAAAAAACATTCAAATCCTCCAAGTGTGAGATATGATCTGTTTTTTCAAACCCGAAAAGCTCATTCACTTCTTTGTTTGCCAGAAAAACCTTGCCGCTCGGTTCCACGATCATCATCGCTTCAGGGCTTTCCATCCAAAGATGCTGATGCATTGCCAACTCATTTTGAATTGCAATTCTTTGGCTGTCATCCCAGATTACTCCCCAAATTTCAGTTTTGTTTGGATCAGGGAAAAAAGCTGAAAACCTAATCTTATGGGATTTTGATAGTTTAAGACTTCCCTCAAATTCAATTTGATTGGAACTTTGCTTCGCGGCTTCAGCTCTGATTTGGTCCAAAAACAAACTGCGAACGGTCTCGATTTTGAATTCTTTCCCAAGCAAATCCGTGATAATTTTTTCGGTAGCAGGCTCGAGCACCAGGACTTGCTTTTCCAGATTCATTTTCCAGTTTCCTGAATAGGTTAAATCTGAAACACTTTCGCGTAAAGTCTGAAGTTTTTTATCGTTGCTCTGGCTTTTGACCCGCTTTGAAATATCTCGGGCAATCACAAAAAACGTCTCTGGATTGAATTGGACCGAGCATTCCAAGTGACGGAAAAACCCGTCTTTCCCCAAAAATCTCAACTCACAAAAGGCAACTGTTTGGCTTTTGTGATGTGATTTCCAGATCTCCTGAATATTCTTTAGGTCCCCCTCGTGGATGAATGGGCAGAGATTGGTATTGAGAAGTTCTTCTGTTTCATATCCCAAAACCGGCAAAACTGTGGGATTTAGATAGGTCAGGTGATCGAATTTCCCAATGGCAATAAGATCTACCTGTGAAGAAAAAAATTGGTAGGCCTCCTTTTTACTCGGAAGCCCGTGTGTTTTCACTTCTTTTCCTTTGTAGAAAAGGAAATAATTAGCTCCACTATCTTGAGGCAATTCGAGTCTAAAGGAATAGTCTTTTTTATTGTGGGATAGAATAAGTTCTTCTTTAAAAATATAGGCATTGATATCCAGTCCCAAACCAACCAAAGACCTGTCAGTCAAGGTCTCTCCTACCTGTTCCTCAAATGATTCGTTGGCATAAAAAATAGAATAGGGATAGGTATCGTCAGCAAGAAAGACCATTTCTGATGATTCATAAATAATCTTTTTAAAGGTGCTGTTTATGCCTTTGTCCTGCATTGAAATTCAATTGCTGTATGTCCCGAAAGGAGGTAAACCATAAATGGTTCCACTTACACGGTAAACATACAGCAATTTGCATTTCGTAGCAAGTTAAATTACTTATAAATACAATTTTTTACAGAAAAATCATATTCCAAACTCGACTTGGAAGGTTCCGAACCAGTAATTGTCATAGTCGTTCAATTCTGGGGCTGCATCCAACCAGCCGTAGCCAAAGTTTGCCTGGATTTTAATGCGGTGACCGTTGAGATATCGGGTAAAACCGAGAATGGCTTCTTCAGCTCTTTTTTCAAGATTTACAATTTCCTGGTCAGGATTAACGACTGCGTACCGGAAGGCAAGCTCGGATTTTCTGGACAACATCCTACTAACATGGAAGTTGGCGCCATTTCCAACCCAAACCGCCCGTTTGAGTCCTTCGGCATTTTCGGTGATTGGATCCAGGGAATTTCTACGGAAATACTCTGCCATCACTCCCCAACCGATGTACTTAAACATGGCATCGGCAATAAAGACATTTTGATCCCTTTTCTCATACAGATATGTCCCTAACTGACCTCGAGTTCTTGCAGCATTTTCATTCCAGTTATAGGTTATCCCAATGGAAAGTTTAGGATTGGGTTCAAATTCCAGATCTCCCTCAGAGTAATCCCCGGAGTTTATGAATTTTCCAAAAGGCAGGTACTCAAACCTACCTGTATAACTCAGCCCGTAGTCTCCAGGAGATGGATTTCTGCCCTCACCAGTACTGACAGCTCCTTTAAGTTGGTATTGAGCCTTCCCTTTGGTTGGTAGAGTATAGTATCCAAAAAATCCAAAATCACGATCCAGGGTAAACACTCCATTTGCGATAGAACGATCAGCAAACTGGAGATTACCAGAACTAACCACTCGCTCACGGTTACCCGGCAATTTGGATTGGCCAAATCCAAAATAAAGATTCGGTTTGAAATAATAATAAATAATGGCATCACGGATTGGCTGGGCATATTCTCCTCCATCCAGATCGAGATCGGATTTTGAAAAGCCCAACTGGATGTAATATTGAATCCTCGGATTCAAAACGTAGCCGTCAAATCTTAACCTAAGCCTTCTGACACGGAAATCTGTTTGCTCAATGGATAAATCCTCCCCACTTTCAGTTCTGACACCAAAACGGTTTTGCATCCTGAACCTTAGGTTTAACTTAAATAAGGAATCTTTGGAAATGCTTATGCCATTTTCCACGTTTAGAAGAGCCCTTTCGTCACTTTCAACTTGGGAAAAGGCAGGATTGGAAATCAAACCAATCATTATCATCGCCCATGAAACAATGATTATGGACTTTGGTGATAAATTATTCATGAATCAGATAGAAAAAAAGCCGTAACGAATGACGCTACGGCTTCACTTAATTACTCGTTTAATTATGCTTTTGCCTTGATCAAATTTAAAGCTGCACCTGCTTTGAACCATTCAATCTGGCCTTCATTGTAGGTATGATTGGCTGAAATGGTGTGGCTGCTGCCATCTTTGTGGTTAAGCACAATTTGCAACGCAACACCCGGTGCAAATGTAGTCAAGCCCAAAATATCTATGGAATCATCTTCCTGAATCAGGTCATAATCTGCCGGATTAGCAAAAGTCAAAGCCAGCATCCCCTGTTTTTTCAGGTTGGTTTCGTGAATACGTGCGAATGACTTCACCAAGATGGCGCGAACACCAAGGAATCTTGGTTCCATGGCAGCATGCTCTCTGGAAGAGCCTTCGCCGTAGTTTTCATCCCCTACGACTATCGAACCGATTCCGTGTTGCTTATAATTACGCTGAGTTGCAGGTACTTCCCCGTATTCACCGGTCAGCTGGTTTTTCACAGAGTTTGTTGCATCGTTGTAGGCATTGACTGCACCGATCAACATGTTGTTGGAAATATTATCCAAGTGACCTCTGAATTTCAACCAAGGACCTGCCATGGAGATGTGGTCAGTGGTACATTTTCCTTTTGCTTTGATCAAAAGTTTTAATCCTTTCAGATCGACACCTTCCCATGCTGGAAAAGAAGCAAGCAATTGAAGTCGGTCAGACTTTGGATCGACAAGTACACTTACCTTGGATCCATCCTCTGCCGGAGCTTGATAGCCGGCATCCTCGACAGCAAAACCTTTGGTAGGAAGTTCCAATCCGGTTGGCTCGTCCAATTTCACAGCCTTACCCTCTGTGTTGGTCAGTGTATCAATCAAAGGATTGAAAGTCAAATCACCTGCAATGGCCAAAGCAGTTACGATTTCCGGAGAAGCTACAAATGCGTGAGTATTTGGATTACCGTCAGCACGCTTCGCAAAGTTTCTATTGAAAGAAGTAATGATGGAATTTTTCTCTTGCTTTTCTGCACCGTGACGTGCCCACTGACCGATACATGGACCGCAAGCATTAGCCAGGACAACTCCACCCATTTTTCCAAAAGTTTCCAAGAAACCGTCTCGCTCCACAGTGAAACGTACCTGCTCAGAACCCGGAGTGATGGTATACTCAGATTTTGCAATTAATTTTTTGTCCACAGCCTGCTGAGCCAATGAAGCTGCTCTTGAAATATCCTCATAAGAAGAGTTGGTACACGATCCGATCAATCCCACATCCAGTTTCGCTGGCCAACCGTTTTCTTTTACAGCAGCAGCAAACTTAGAAATTGGCCAAGCCAAATCCGGAGTAAATGGTCCGTTTACGTGAGGCTCAAGCTCAGAAAGATTGATTTCAATTACCTGGTCGAAATATGTCGCTGGGTTTGCATAAACTTCCGGATCACCTGTTAAGTGCTCAGCAATTGCATCAGCCATGGCGGCAACATCCGCGCGGCCGGTTCCTTGGAAGTATGCTGCTGACTTCTGATCGTAACCAAAAATGGAAGTAGTCGCTCCTATTTCAGCACCCATGTTACAGATGGTGCCTTTTCCTGTGGCAGAAAGTGAACGTGCCCCTTCTCCAAAATATTCTACGATTGCACCGGTTCCGCCTTTTACAGTCAAAATACCGGCAACTTTCAAGATTACATCTTTTGCTGAAGTCCATCCGGACAACTTTCCGGTCAGCTTCACGCCGATCAGTTTGGGAAACTTAAGCTCCCAAGCCAATCCTGCCATCACATCACAGGCATCTGCTCCACCAACACCAATTGCGATCATGCCTAGACCTCCGGCATTTGGCGTGTGAGAGTCGGTACCGATCATCATTCCACCTGGAAAAGCATAGTTTTCCAAAACTACCTGGTGAATGATACCCGCTCCCGGTTTCCAAAAACCGATTCCATATTTATTGGAAACAGAAGCCAAAAAGTCATACACTTCTCTGTTTTTATCCTTGGCTTTGCTCAGATCTTTTTCAGCACCAATTTCAGCTTGGATCAGGTGATCGCAATGAACGGTTGAAGGAACTGCAACCTTGTCACGGCCAGCCTGCATAAATTGAAGCAAGGCCATCTGTGCAGTTGCATCTTGCATCGCAACCCTGTCAGGCTGAAAGTCAACGTATGAAGCACCTCTTTTATATGCCTGAGAGGCAGAGCCTTCGGTCAAATGAGCGTAAAGAATTTTTTCAGTCAAAGTAAGTGGCCGTCCAACAACCTTGCGGGCTGCTGCGATTCGCTCCGGAAACCGGGCGTACACCTCTTTGATCATCTCGATATCAAAAGCCATTGTTTTGGATATTTAGGTGGATAAAAGGTTCGATTTTTCGAACGCGAATATAGGGAAAAGCCCTCAGAAAAGGTAACTGAAAGTGAACTGTATTAAAGGCATAGCCCCAGTATTTACGCAACAGGTCGATAGTTCTTACTCTGAAAAAAATGAAAATAGGAAGTACTCAGCCAAATCAACCACTGAAAAAGAAAATCCGTGAAAAATGGCGAATTTTTCTGACCCAAGCTCCTTAAAACTAAATTAATGGAATGGGCCGAAAAGGCTGCAAAAGGTTGCTTTATTGATTTCTAAATGTAAAGGACTAAAATTGGGTTTTCTGTTTTTACCGAGCAGGCCTCTATGAATGAACCTTTTCAATGTTAAATGAAGCCATGAATCCCGAAGAATTTTTTTTGCAAATCCTCAATCAAAATCAAAAAAAGTGAAAAAATAGCCCAACATGAACCCAAATAGTTAAATCAGAGATTCTATCTGAAATTCAGAGAGTGATTTTCTCAAAGCTTTTCTAGTTTAAAATAATCATTTATTATTGGTATCCTTTTTCTGGTACCTTATTCGGGAAGTCGCCCGAAAAACCCAAATATTCCATGGAATTTGTGTTCAATCCATATGCCTTGACCTTGATCTTGTCAAGTTTGCTTGTGGGTGGCCTTTCAGTATACATTGGATTGAAATTAGAAGACTCGGTTCGATGGATCGTCTTTACGATGTTGTCTTTTTCGGTTTGGGGCTTTTTTTATGGAATCGAACTCACGGTCCAAACTGTCGAGGACATGCTCATCTGGAGCAAAGTCCAATATACCGGTCTTGTGTTAGCACCTGCTTGTTGGATGGTTTTTGCACTAAAATATACCGGGTACGACGTGGCCTCCAAGCGATGGATTTACCCCGCTATTTTCTTCCTTCCCATACTTACATACCTCATCGTCCTCACCAATCATTGGCATCACCTTCACTATAAAAGCAATTGGCTGATCACCGATGGACCTTTCCCGATTTTGGGGATTGAAAAGGGAATCTGGTATCCGGTGCAAGTCGCGTATTCTTACGTGTTTTATTTTCTTGGTACTGCCGTCCTGTGGAAAAGATTCCAATATGCCAATATTCACTTCAAGAGGCAGACCAGACTTTTGATCGCCGGTGGTCTTTTTCCGCTGATAATCAATGTATTTTATCAGTTTTCCTGGTGGAAGCCTTTCGAAGGATTGGACATGACTCCCTATGCCTTTTTGCTGACTTATTTGCTGATTTCGGTGGCAATCCTGAGATACAATCTTCTGAATCTAAAACCGGTGGCTCGGGATAAAATCCTTGAAATAATGACAAGAGGGGTAATCATTTTTGATCACAGAAACAAGATTGTAGACTTCAATACCGCTGCAAAAAAACTCTGGAATCGACAGGAAACTCTTAAAATCGGAATGTCCGCCAGCCTCCTTTTTGAATCTGAACCTGAAATCATAGAGCTGCTAAATTCGCAACAGCATCAATCCATCGAGTACCATTTAAAAGAGGAAGAGCGAGCGAAAAATCTAAAAATAGAAGCAGTACCGATCTCGGACAACAAAGCCCTTGCTTCTGGTATTTTACTCCTGTTTGACAACATCACCGAACAGATCAAAACCAATGAACAGCTAAAAAAACAAGCGTTGGAATTGCGTCAGTTAAATGATCTCAAGGACAAATTTTTCAGTATCATTTCGCATGATCTCAAGGGTCCGGTATTTGGTGTAAAGGAACTGATCCACCTGACCCAAAACGGCATAGTAACCGAGGATGAGTTTTTGGAAATGCTTCCTGAAATCTCCAAAAACATGGAACATGTGGCCATTCTATTGGAAAACCTACTTGCTTGGACTAGTTCTCAGCTACGGGGAGAATACATTGAACCACAAACATTGGATCTGAACAAAATAATCCTGAGTCAAAAAAGTCTCCTTGACCGGATTGCCAGGGAAAAATCCATCCTTCTGGAACTTCAGGGATTCGAAAACACCTGGATTTTCGCAGATAAAAATATGCTGGAGCTAATCATCAGAAACCTGATATCCAACGCCATCAAATTCTCGAATCCGGGCACCAAGGTTTTGGTGACCTGCGAGGAACAAAACGGGAAACAAAAGCTTTGTGTCAGGGATTTTGGCGTAGGCATTTCGGAAGAAAACCTAATTAAGCTGAACGAGGGAATTTCCTTTACCACAAGAGGTCAATCCAATGAAAGTGGAACCGGTCTGGGCTTGCTTTTGGTAAGGGAGTATGTTCAAAAAAATGGTGGCACGCTGACCGTCAACTCTACTTTGGGAGAAGGGACCAAATTCTGTGCAACTTTCCCAATTGCCGAAAAACCTGTCCAATTACTTAATCCAGAGCTAAAAGAAATTTCATAGTATCAACCCTGTCGGCATAGTCCCAAGGCTTGGGATATTGTGCTTCACCAAACTTGATGGCATCAGGGTATTTTTCAGGATCTCCCACCACACATTGGATCTTGGATTCGTTGGCTTGAAATAATTTAGAAAGCTCAGCCTCGCTACTATAGACTTCATAAAAAAGCACTCCAATCGGGGAAACTAGGTCTTTGCTTTCTTTCATTAGCAAAAACCCATTGTCGAGATGAGGTTCCCTGTTTACCAAATAGATGGATTTATTGTATTCGTAATTGTTCAGGTATTTATGGTTGTTTGCCACCCAATTATACTTCTCCATGACATCCAAAAAATGCTGCAGCTGATTTACATTTTTCACGAAAATCTTAGAAACATTTCTACAGCCCAAACCGAAGTACAAGAAAATGTCCAATCCGAGTTTATCCAATTCATTATCACTTTCCTCTCCAGTCAAAATCGCAATGGAGGTGCGGTTTGCCCGGATAATGCTTGGATACTTTCCAAAGTAATAGTTGAAATAACGGGCTGAATTATCGCTTCCAGTGGCGATATAGGCATCCATGCCCTTCAGCATTTCTTCGATAAGAATGAACTTTTCAAATTCTGGAGCTACTTCAACAAGCCGGTCAATCAGCCATTTTGAAAAAAAGGAATCTGAAGAGCTCAATTTCACGACTGCAATATTTCCGGAAATAAGCACGCACATCAAATCGTGAAATCCCACACCTGGAATATTTCCTGCCATCAAAATCCCTACTTTTTTGGGGGATGTACTTTCAGGTATTGAATATTCTGAAAGCCATTTCTCAATATTTTCTTTTTCCAAAAGCAACGAAAGTCCGGAAAGCGCTGATTCCATTGAAACTTCAGTAAACCAGCTGTTTTGATTATTGGCTCTTCGAAACAGACTCTCTTTTTCCTCTATATCGAGATTTATGATCAAAAGGCCCAGTTTCGAAAATCCATTAATTCTTTCTTTGGACGAAATACATGCTGTCATTGGGCAAAGTTATCAAAAGGGAATAAGCTTGGAGTAAAATTAAATTAATTAGTATGACAACTTTTTATTGCCTTGGAAGTAATGAGATTGTACTTTTGAGCATCAAATTGATTGAACCATGGCTATAATGATTACAGACGAATGCATCAACTGTGGTGCATGCGAACCTGAATGTCCAAATACAGCAATTTATGAAGGCGGTGTCGAATGGACTTGGGGAGGCGGGACGAAGCTGAGTCAAGTGACACTCGAGGACGGAACTGTGGTGAGTGCCACCGAAAAACAAGAGCCCGTATCGGATGAATTTTACTATATCGTTACTGCAAAATGTACAGAATGCAACGGTTTTCATGAGGAGCCTCAGTGTGCCGCTGTATGTCCTGTGGATTGCTGTGTAGATGATCCTGACCACGAGGAAACAGAAACAGAACTACTTGCCAAAAAGGCATTTTTGCATGGAGAATAAAGGGGCGAAGGCCTCTTTTTTCATTTAACCAGGATAATTTATTGCTGATTTTTAACTCTTTGCGCTCGTTTTTTAGCAAGATTCCAAAAAAAGTGAAGATCCTCTTTGAATTCTCTATGGCTTTTGTTTTATCTTAGATCGATAAATTATCCTAACCCAACACCAAAATCCGGAAGCACTGTGGAAGATCACCGAGGATTCGATCGAGAAGAAATATTCTCAAAAAAAGTAAAAGCAGGCAAAAGAACTTATTTTTTTGACATTAAATCTACCCGAGCCAGTGACTTCTATATCACCATTACGGAGAGCAAAAGAAGAACCGTCGGAGACAGTTTTACTTACGAAAAACACAAGATATTTCTTTACAAAGAGGATTTCTTCAAATTTGTAAATGCCCTGAACGAAACGGTTGACCATCTCAAAAATGACCTGATGCCCGAGTTCGATTTTGCCCAATTTGAAAACGAAGATTCCGAAAACGAAATCAATGACGAGCTGAAATGGGAATAACTTACCCGGTAAGCTCTGATTGCTTATCCTGAGTGGATTAAAGTATATTTGAGGAGGCAAGTGCCTCCTTTTATTTTGTAGCTATGCAGCGGTTTTTCATTTATCTCATCCTTTTTCTGGGAGCTTTTTTCCTGTTTGGCTGGTATTTTTCAAATATCAGCCTATATCTAATCCTGTCTCTAATCACGGCAGCACTTCTCCGACCACTCACCAACAGACTGAATGACTTTCACCTGGTCAAGCAGCACATTCCCAGATGGTTGGCGATTTTGATCTCCTACAGTTCCATCATCTTGTTGATTTTCCTCCTGAGTCTCCTGTTTTTGCCATTGATCAACAATCAACTGCTGATCCTTTCAGAAATGGATTTAGAGGGAATTTACCTGCAGATTCAAGAGCCCATTGGCAAAATAGAACGTGTTTTGTTGAGGTACCAATTATTGGAAAACAAACCCGGGGCACTGTTTGAGGAGATGAAAAACTCGATTATTGAATTCATAAAGACTTTTGATTTTGGTGGCTTCATTACCGGATTGGTCAATCTGACCAGCAGTCTTCTGATCGGGGTAATGGCAGTGGCTTTTATCACCTTTTTCCTACTTCTTGAAAATGGTCTTCTGAGAAGAAATCTATTGAACCTGATCCCCAACGCCTATTTTGAACTCTCAGTAGCTACTTTCACCAAGGTGGAAAAGCTACTATCCAATTACCTTTTTGGATTATTGATTCAAATGCTGTTCATTTTTTCGATAGCCAGCTTGGGTTTGACTTTTGCCGGGGTGGATTATGCACTGACTATAGCTCTATTCGCGGCTGTAGCAAACCTAATCCCCTACGCAGGACCAATCTTGGGAGCAGTATTTGGGATTATTGTGGGGATTTCGACAGGTACATTTGACAGCGATGCAGAGTATACTTACTTTCTTTTCAAGATATTATCGGTCTTTGCGGTGGTACAACTCACTGATAATGTGGTGCTTCAACCAATGATTTTTTCCAAATCTGTAAAGGCACATCCCCTTGAGATATTTGTTATTATCTTTGCCGGGGCAAAAATCGCCGGGATCGTAGGGATGATCTTTGCAATTCCGGTTTATACCATTTTCAGGGTTTCCATTATGGAATTCTACGAAGGGTACAAATCCTATCGAATCTTTAAAATTAAAGCAACGAATTAATGGCATTACAATGTGGCATTGTTGGACTTCCTAATGTGGGAAAGTCTACCTTGTTTAATGCGCTTTCGAGCGCCAAAGCAGAAGCAGCGAACTTTCCTTTTTGTACCATCGAGCCAAACGTAGGCGTAGTTTCAGTTCCTGACAAAAGACTTCAGATCTTGGAGGGATTGGTCAATCCACAACGCGTGGTGCCTACAATAATCGAATTTGTAGACATCGCCGGACTGGTAAAAGGCGCCTCAAAAGGCGAGGGTCTTGGTAACAAATTCCTTGCTAATATCCGGGAAGTAAATGCCATCATCCACGTGATCCGTTGCTTTGAAGATGACAATATCGTGCACGTAGCAGGTGGAGTGGATCCGATCTTTGACAAAGAAGTGATCGACACAGAACTTCAATTGAAGGATCTGGAGTCTGTTGAGAAAAAAATCCAAAAGACAGAAAAAGTCGCAAAAGCAGGAGATGCAAAGGCTAGAGTCGAACTTGAAATCCTCAACCGGTTCAAAAGTGGACTGCTATCCGGTCTGAATGCACGTGCAATTGAGGCAGATAAAGAAGAGCTGGAAGCGGTAAGGGATTTGCATTTATTGACCATCAAGCCGGTCCTATATGTAGCCAATGTGGACGAAGGAAGTATCCTTACCGGAAATAAATTTGTGGATACGCTGAAAGAAAAAGTGAAAGAGGAAAATGCTGATGTAATTCTACTTTGTGCAGCACTTGAGTCTCAGATTGCGGAGTTTGAAGATGCCGACGAAAAGGCAATGTTTCTTTCTGAATATGGATTGGAGGAAAGCGGACTGAACAGATTGATCTCCGGCGCTTATACTTTTTTGGATTTGATCACCTATTTTACCGCTGGTGTTCAGGAAGTTCGGGCTTGGACTATCAAAAGAGGATGGAAAGCGCCTCAGGCTGCAGGGGTGATTCACACCGATTTCGAACGAGGATTTATCAAGGCAGAGGTTATCAAACTGACTGAATATGTCCAATTCAAAACCGAAGCAGGTTGCCGTGAAAATGGGAAAATTGCAATTGAAGGTAAAGAATACGTTGTTCAGGACGGGGATATTATGCATTTTAGGTTTAACGTTTGACTTTTTTTGAATTTTATTTGTACTTTTAGCACCTGCTTATCCACCCAATTACGTAAGTATTTTAATTCACCATTTGTCTCATTTTATTTTTAAATCACCGTGAGAGTTAGACTTATATTTTCACTTAAAAACAAAGGCTCTTATTTGCCTTTTCATCACCAGTATATTCTTGCACAATTTCTCAAAGGAGTAATTGTAAAAGGAGGAAGAGAAGAATTCTTCAACTATAACTACTTCAACTTTTCCGGCCTGAAAGGTCAGACTAAAGTGAGTAGAAGTGGCTTGCACTATTATTCCAGTCTGGTGACGCTCGTCCTTTCTTCGCAAAGCGAGGACTTCATGGATTACTTGCTTGAGCAGGTTTTTGCTACACCAAAAATCGAACTTGGCAATCTGATCCTATCCCCAGAATACACCGAATTGGAAACCGAGCCTACGCTGGAGACCAATAACAAATTCGTGTGTATCTCTCCGCTTGTTTTGATCACCCCTGCTTTCAATGAAGAAGCCGGCAAGCGATTTATCAATCCGGACAGCGATGAGTTTTCTGATTTGCTTTACGAATCTACTTTGACCCGAATGGAAAAGTCGGGCTGGTACACTCCCGAGCAAATGGAATCCTTCTTCAAATTCCAAGTTGTTCCCGACATGGTTTATGTCAATAAACTGAAGGAGCAGCAGAAGAAATTTGCAAGAATCTACGCCGTGTATGACATGGACGTGAAGTATGAGGTGAGAGGATATACCCTTCCATTCACCCTTTATGCTGCTCCGGAAGTTCAGGACTTTGTATTCAAATGTGGTCTGGGAGCCTTCACTCACAAAGGATTCGGTATGCTCGATTTGGCAAACCATCCGTCTGGAAACAGAACTACAACTTACAAGTTCAAGCGTGAGGGATTCGTTCCTTACAAGCCCACCGAGCGAATTAGGCAGAATGTTGCTCCCACCTCAGATGAGGTCGACGGTGAAAGTGAATTACCTGAGGAACTATAAAATTTTAAATCCTCTCCAAGTGAGAGGATTTTTCTTTATAGCCTTCTTCGATTTGGATGTAAATACACATATCCAACCAATTGATCGTATCTGGATCCCAAGGCTCGATAATAAACCAGAACTTCGTATTCATTCTCAGTTTCAAAGAAGCTGCCTTCGATCGGATCTGAATCGTATCCATCTTCCGTGGGAAAACCATATTGGTAATCATACCAGCCCTGCTTCACCAAGATGGAAGTACTGTACAGACCCGTTTTTGGGTCATAGGTCAATTTTGAGTCAGGATTATTGCCCCAAGCTGTCAATGATCCCAACATTCTGATATCCCTGTTTGGATCAACCTGAAGGTAAAAAGTCGTATAGATGTATTCGCTTTCCACTTCGGGATTTCCGCCGGGTCGATCATTAGTATAGACCATGTATTGGCCATTTAGATCAAGGTACTGGGAATATACTCCTCCAGGTCGGGGTTGGTCTGTCAAAGCATTGGCGAATATCACCGTTTCTTCCACCTTGACATCGGCAATATTTACGCCGGTAGCCCGGATAAATCTCAAATCCACAAACCTGAATTCATTTCCTGCTCGAAAAGTACTCGTCCCGTCGAACGGCTCGTACCGGATAGTCTTTCCTATTTGATTTAGAAAAGTTGGCTTTGCCAAAAACTTCGCATTGTCCCAGCGCTGGTTTTGCCGTATGAGTACTTTCACCTGGGTGGTGGGGTCCACTAAATCAATTCTGGAATAATTCACCGCCACATTGATCTGCTGGAGAGCTCTTCTGTTTTCGGTCTCCGTTGGTGGGACAACGGATGCTCCCACCGTAAACAGCTCCTCATAAACCATAAATCTTTTGGTCAGGATCACCTCATCTTCATTTCGGTTTCGGTAGACCTTAAGTATATAATTCCCCGATTTTGTGACTCTGGGAACCGTAAAGGCATAATGGATGTAGGGAATTCTGGTATTGACCGAGTAACTGTACTCCTCAATGTTGTATTGATTGAAAGAAACAGAAAAGTCATTGTCACGAAGGGAAGACTTTTGCCAGTTTGCATCACAATGAATCAGCTTCACGGTGTATTGCTCCGGGTCGTAGGCAATATCATCAAAGAGCAAAACCAATGGCCTCGAATCAGTAATCGAAACCACAGCTGCATCCAATTGACTGTCCTGTTGGAGCCCCAATGGGAACAACCTCACCGAATGGACATGCTCTGAATAGACTTTGTCTTCCAAAATCTGGGACAAAACTTCCTCAGATCTCAGCAAAACCAAGAAAATCACGAGGGAAAATATGCTTTTGGTCATGAACTTAAAGTAGGGAATTTAGTCCAAAACCACCCAATTAGCCTGCCAATTCCTGAAGAGAAGAAATCTGATCTACCAATTGCTCCCATTTGGCATTGGCTTCATAAAGGCTGTTTTGAATACTTTGGTAGCTTTCTTGGACTTTTTGGGCTTTTGATTCATTCTCATACACCTCCGGATCAGCCATTTTCACCTCGGTTTCCGCTTTCAAAAGATCTAAGGACTCAATTTCTTTTTCGATTTTCTGAAGCTGTTCTTCCATTTTTTTCAGGTCTCTTTTTGCCTGTTGAATTTCAGATGCATTTTTTTGAACAACCGGGATTGGCTTTTTCTCGACTTTCTCAGCAGCAGGCACTGCTTTTACTTCCACTTGTTGGCTTCGCCAAAATTCGTATTCATCGTATGTTCCTGGATATTCTTTGATCTCGTAATCTTCGATGTACCAGATCTTATTTGCCACTCCTTTGATAAAGTGTCGATCGTGAGAGACTGTGATAAAAGTCCCCTCGTATTGCTGCAAAGCCTGAATCAGGATATTAACCGACTGAAAATCCAGGTGGTTGGTAGGTTCATCAAGCAGTAGAAAATTAGCTTCAGATATCAGCGTTTTCGCCAAGGCAACCCTTGATTTTTCCCCTCCGGAAAGCACTTTGATTTTCTTGAAAACTTCTTCATTTGAAAAAAGAAAACATCCCAAAACTCCACGAAGCTCCATCTCTGATTTTTTGCTCCCAGCTTGAGCCATTTCTTGGATGATCTCATTGTCCAAGGTTAAGGCTTCCAGTTGATGCTGTGCAAAAAATGCCTTGATCACATTATGTCCTTCCGTTCGGGTTCCTTGATTCTGATCTGTTCCGGCGATTATCCTCAGCAAGGTCGATTTTCCTTTTCCGTTGGCTCCGATCAAAGCGATCTTGTCTCCTCTTTCGATTCGTGCGGTGGTATTTTTCAAAATAACCAAGTCTCCATAAGCCTTGGAAACATGATCCAAAACGACTACATCCCGACCTGACTTTTGTGAAAACTTAAATTTAAAGTTTACGAAAGCTTCGTCATTTACCACCTCATTGACACGATCCATTCGATCCAGAGCCTTGATCCTGGATTGGACTTGGTTGGATTTGGTCGCCTTGGCCCGGAAACGCTCGATAAACTTCTCCGTCTGTTTGATCATCTGTTGCTGATTCTCGTAGGCATTTTGCTGGAGCTCCATCCGGATTTTCTTTTCTTCCTTGTAGAAAGAATAATTTCCCGGATAGGAAGTCAAGGTCTGATTGGCTACTTCCACTGTTGTGCTGATGCAGTTATCCAGAAAAGTCTGGTCGTGAGATACGACCACAACTGCACCTTCATAGTTTTTCAGATAATTTTCCACCCATTGAATGGACGGTAAATCCAGGTGGTTGGTAGGTTCATCGAGCATAAGAAGGGACGGCTTTTCCAAAAGTAGCTTGGCAAGCATTACCCTCATCCTCCATCCACCGGAAAACTGCCGAAGCGGCTTTTCCAAATCTTTCGTCTGAAATCCAATACCCTCCAAAACCTCTTCAGCTTTGGCTTTGATGGTATAGCCTTCATTGCTTTCGAAGCGATCCTGCAAGTTTGCCAGTTTGTTGATGATCTCCTCGGAGTAGTCGGTTTCCATCAATTTCAGGACTTTTTCGATCTCATCCTGAAGCGCCAGAGTCTCTTTAAAAGCTGCCAGGGCAACATTTAGGATACTTTCATCTGACTGGTAAGAAAGCAAGTCCTGATTCAAAAATCCGATTGTACAATCTTTGGCTTTCTGAACTTCACCTGTCGTCGGCTGGTAGTCTCCATGGATGATTTTGAGCAATGTGGATTTTCCTGTTCCATTTTGCCCAACAAGCCCGATTTTGTCTTTTGGCTTGATATGGAGGTTGGCATTTTCGTAAAGCGGACGACCGCCGATGAAGTAAGAAAGGTTGCTAATAGATAACATGGCGCAAAAATAACCAAAGCCCCGTTTATACACTCCCCACTCGGAAAACAATCTCAATTGTATTAGCTTATTTCTTCAAATAACTTGCTCATGAACTACTTCAAACCCTTTGTTTTTTGTCTCAGCCTAGGATTGGTCAGTCTGAGCGCCAGTTGCCAGGGAAAACTTTCTCCAGAATCGACAGCTTCAGGCAGCAATAAGCAGGATATCCGAAGTGCAAAAGCCGATGTCCAACTGGAAAAAATCAAACTCCAAGCTGGGTTCAAAATAGAAGTTTGGGCAGCTGACGTACCCAACGCCCGATCAATGGCAATCTCCGAAGAGGGAATTGTTTTCGTAGGAAATCGCCAAGAGGAAAATGTGTACGCCTTGGTTGACGATAATGCTGATGGCAAAGCCGATTCCAAGTACATTTTGGCAGAAGGGCTCGACATGCCAAATGGAGTGGCATACAAAGACGGAGACCTTTATGTCGCAGAAGTCAGTCGGATTTTGAGATTCAAAGACATCAAAAACAACCTGTCAAACCCGAAATTTGAAGTCGTCTTTGACGGCTATCCAACCGAAAGCCACCATGGCTGGAAATTTATTGGCTTTGGTCCGGATGGAATGCTCTATGTTCCAGTTGGAGCTCCTTGCAACATTTGCGATCCGGAGGAGGAGATTTTCGCAAGTATTACTCGGCTTGATGTGACCAGGCCAGGTGCAAAACCAGAGGTTTACGCTCATGGAGTAAGAAACACAGTGGGCTTTGACTGGCATCCTGTGAGCAATGAATTATGGTTTACAGACAATGGCCGCGATATGCTTGGAGATGACACGCCGGATTGCGAGCTCAACAGGGCGACTGCTGCCGGCCAACATTTTGGATATCCCTACTGGCATGCAGGCTCAGTCAAAGATCCAGAGTTTGGTAACAAGGGCAAAGAAGCGGCTGCTTATTCGGCTCCAGCCGCCAAGATGGGGCCTCACAACGCTCCACTTGGAATGCGGTTTTATGAAGGCGAAATGTTCCCTGCCTCCTATAAAAACAATGCGATCATTTCAAAACACGGCAGCTGGAACAGAAGCAAAAAAGCAGGCTACGAAGTTATCTTGGCCAAAATCGATGCATCCGGCAAAGTAACCGGTCAGGAAACATTTGCCACCGGTTGGTTGGATGATGCTAGCCAGGAAGTCTGGGGAAGGCCAGTTGATGTTCAGGAACTTCCTGACGGAAGCCTTTTGATTTCAGACGATATGGCAAATTGCATCTACCGGCTGACCTATTCGAAGTAATCAAAAAGGGAGGTTTTTAGCCTCCCTTACTTTTTCACTTAAACCATTCCGGCTTAGTAGTATCCACCTCGGCCTGCAGCTGATTGAGCAGGTTATAGAGCCCAAAATAGGTTCGGTTGATATACAAGCCATGTCGGGAACCTCGTGCTTGACGGGACTTTTTGAACATCTTATCGTTGGAGATTTTGTCACCCAATTGAAAAATTCGCTCAAAGTAGCTGTCATCAGCAAAGTCAAATCGATCCACGTGAAAGGGTTTGCCCAATAGAGAAATCATGTCCTTAAACACGCCTCTGAAGTAGATTTTTTCTTCCTCGGTATCTCTATCCGAAATAAAATCAAGCGAATAGAAAATCTGATTCAACTCGTCTTCCTTCAAAACCATCCCCTTTTTCATCAAAGGAAAATAGCCCTGATAGAAATCCTCCGGGATCACTTTGACACAGCCAAAATCAATAATTCCCAATCGATTATCGTCCTGAATTATAAAATTGCCTGGATGGGGATCTGCGTGAACCTGCTTCAGATTGTGCACCTGATGGTGATAGAAATCCCAAAGAGCCTGCCCGACCTGATTTTTGGCCTGCTGGCTCGGTTTGGTTTCCATCCATTCCTTAATGTGTTTGCCGGAAATCCAGTCCATAGTTATCACCCGATCTGAGCTGAATTCATCGTAATAGGTCGGGAATTTCAGATTGGGAATATGAGAACAGGCTTGGGAAATCTCACGTGAGCGTTCCACTTCTAATTTGTAATCCGTCTCCTCAACCAATCGCTCCTCTACCTCTTCCATATAATGGTCGAGTTCTTTCTCATTCATATTGAGAAGCCGGAGGGCAAATGGCCGGACCAATTTCAAGTCCGAACTGACGGAATCAGCGACTCCAGGATACTGGATTTTCACTGCGAAGGTCTTTCCATTTTTGGTCGCCTGATGAACCTGGCCAATCGAGGCTGCGTTTACTGCAGATCTGGTAAAGGTCTCGAAGATTCCTTCCGGCGGCTTCCCGAAGTATTTTTGAAAAGTCTTCACCACCAAAGGATAAGACAAAGGCGGTGCTGAGTACTGTGCCATCGTAAACTTATCTTGATAAGCTCTCGGCAAGAGATTCTTGTCCATAGACATCATCTGAGCCACTTTCAGAGCCGATCCTTTCAGCTCACTGAGCGAATTATAGATATCGGTGGCATTGTTGGAGTGGAGCTCTTCCTTATCCATCGATGGATTAACCATCTTTTTGGCGTAATGCTTCACGTAATTTCCTCCGACTTTTGCTCCGGTGGAGATAAATTTGGCCGCACGCTGCACTTTAGAAACCGGAATGGATTCCTGTTCTTTTACTTTGCCAGCCATGATTATTTGTTTTGATAGAGAAACTTCGCGAAGTCTAAAAAGCTATCAAAAGCGCTTTTTCCCATTAGGTCAAAAGCCAGATTCACAGATTTTTCAATCGCGGCATCAGTTTTTTCAAATCGCGGACTTCTGTCATCTAGCCAATATCTAAACACAAATGCTACCTGAAGCCAAAGTGCCTCATCGTAACGTTCCGAAATGAACGGTCGAGAAGCGATCTCCTGAGATTCTTTTCCTTCCAAAATTATCTCTCCGGCAAAGTCCTTGAACTTGGCTTTGAATTCCTTGGTGTCAGAAGGAAGAGATTGGAAGGACTTTGTTTTATTCTGATAAAGGCTTAGCAGGTAGGACCTGTTTTTCTTCAATTCCTCAATCCAGGTGAACAGAAAACTGAGAAACTTTTCCCTGACACTGTATTCTTGGTAGACTTCCTGAGCTTCGATCTGCTCCAATGTGGTTTCAAAAATTGAAACCCATACCGAGGATTTGATGGAAGCAAAAGAAGTGAAGTAGGTGTAAAACTCCTCCTCCTTCATCTTCAGATCCTTTGCAAACTTGAAAACCGAGGCCGGCTCCGACCCATGCTCCAGCACATGGTTCTTATATCCTTCCAAAATCAGTTTTCGATAATCTTTTTTTGCAGTCTTCTTAGTGGTTGTCGTTTCCATGGGTTTTCCTTGAGATACAAGTAAATAACTCCCAATCGTCCCCGGAGGTTTGCCAAACGCAAAAAAAAGCCGGAATAAGATTCCGGCTTTCCAATTATGGATTCAGTTATTTCAATTCTTCACCTTTTCAATCACCAGATTGTGATTGGTGTAAATGCAGACATCGGCAGCGATATGGAGGCTCTCCCTTACCATTTCTTCAGCTGATAGATGCGGAGCAAACTTCTTCATAGCCCGGGCTGCAGATTGAGCAAACATGCTTCCTGAGCCAATGGTAGCGATTTCCATATCCGGTTCGATCACATCTCCGGTACCGGAAATAATCAGGATATCATCCTTGTCGGCGATGATCATCATTGCTTCCAAGCGGCTTAGCATGCGGTCCATCCGCCATTCTTTGGCCAGCTCGACCGCTGCCCGTTTCATGTTGTTACCGAAGGCTCCGAGTTTTTCTTCAAATTTTTCCAAAAGTGTAAATGCATCTGCGGTGGATCCTGCAAAACCGGTTACGATTTTCCCTCCCTGCAATACACGCAGTTTCTTAACTGTACTTTTTGCAACAGTATTCCCCAAAGTCGCCTGTCCATCTGCTCCGATGACTACCTCACCATTGTGACGAATGGCTACTACGGTTGTTGATTTGATTTTTTCCATGGATAAAAGTTATTGGTTATTAGTTTTTGAGTTATTGGATCCAACAATTTGGCTTTATGAGTTTTGACTAGAGCAATAGTAACTGATAACCAATAACTGCACAACCCCTTCTCCAATAACCATACAAAAGCAAAAGTCCTGTCGAAACAGGACTTTTTGGCAGTTATTCTATTAAATCAGGATCCTGACCGGATCTTCAAGTAAGCTTTTCAATGTGATCAAGAATGCTGAACCTACAGATCCATCTACCACTCTATGGTCACAGGAAAGGGTCACCTTCATGATATTGCCGATCTTCATCTGACCGTCTTTCACGATTACAGTTTCTTTGATCCCTCCTACCGCAAGGATGCAAGCATCAGGCGGGTTGATGATCGCAGTGAACTCGTCGATTCCAAACATTCCCAAATTGGAAATGGTGAATGTATTTCCTTCCCAGTCTTTGGGCTGAAGTTCTTTGGTTTTTGCTTTTCCGCCAAGAGTTTTCGCTTGAGTGGAAATCTGAGAGAGAGACAAACTATCTGCAAAACGAATCACAGGCACCAACAGTCCCTCCTCCACAGCTACGGCCATCCCAATATGAATATGGTCGTTGTAGCGGATTTTGTCGCCCAACCAGCTGGAATTTACTTTTGGGTGCTGACGCAAAGCAGCTGCTGAAGCCTTGATCACCATATCATTGAAGGAGATTTTTACAGGAGAAATCTCGTTCATACTCTTTCTTGCTTCGATTGCCTTGTCCATATTGATTTCCATGGTCAGGTAGAAGTGTGGAGCTCCAAACTTACTTTGAGCCAGTCGCTTGGCAATTACTTTTCTCATTTGAGAAACTTTCTCCTCGCGGAAGCTTTCCTGACCAACTACCGGAGCGGATGCAGGAGTTGCTGCGATTGTCGGGGCAGTAGCCGCAACTGGAGCCGCAGAAGGCACAAATGTTTCCACATCACGCTTCACAATTCTTCCGCCTTCACCAGATCCATTTACCAGGCGAATGTCGACGCCTTTATCCTCAGCCATTTTCTTGGCCAAAGGGGAGGCTTTTACTCTTTCCCCATTCGGTACAGCAGTGGTAATTGGAGCCGCCGCAGCAACTGGAACTTCAACTTTTGCTTCCACCACAGGTTCAACTTTTACCTCAGTTGGAGCAGCAGCTTTGCTACCTCCCTGATTTGCCTTTAACAAAGTCTGGTAGTCAGCACCTTTTTCGCCGATCACTGCAATGACACCATCTACTGAAACGCTGTTTCCAGCTTCCACGCCAATATAAAGCAACACACCGTCTTCATAGGATTCAAGCTCCATGGTAGCCTTGTCAGTTTCGACTTCGGCAATGATTTCACCGGATTTCACGGTATCACCCACTTTTTTCAGCCAAGTGGCAATGGTACCTTCCTGCATGGTATCACTCATTTTTGGCATGGTGATCACGGTGGCATTGATACTGGAAGTATCTATTTTTTCTGCCGGAGCTTCAGTTTTGGCCGAATCTGAAGATTTTGCAGGTTCTGCGACTTTAGCCTCAGGCTTGGATTCCTCTTTTTTGGCTTCAGCAGGAGCGGCAGACCCGCTGAGCAAATGCTCGTATGCTTCCCCTTTTTCACCGATAATGGCAATGACACCATTCACAGGTACTGAATCTTTCTCCTGAACTCCAATATATAAAAGGACACCCTCTTCGTAAGATTCCAATTCCATGGTTGCTTTGTCGGTTTCTACTTCAGCCAGGATGTCTCCAGGCTTTACAGTATCTCCCACCTTTTTCAACCATGCAGCGATCACCCCCTCCTCCATTGTGTCACTCATTTTTGGCATTCTGATTATTTCGGCCATAGGTAATTTTGAGCTTGTTCGTTTTTAAAGAGTCCAAAAATAGTTTTTAAAAACGCTTTATTCAAATTTATATCCTGTATTTTCCGAGCTGTTTTAGGCCGTTTTGCTCCATGCCACTTACTTCTGAAAGCTCTTACCAAAGGCCTAATTGGCTCTTTAGCGGACACTTAGAAACCATTTATCCTGCGCTTTTTCGTAAAGTTGAAGTCCAAAAACCTATGAGGGAAAGGATCGAAACTCCTGATGGAGACTTCCTTGATCTGGATTGGTTTAGGAGCGGAAATCCCCGCTTGGTAATAATCAGTCATGGTTTGGAAGGAAACAGCACTCGGCCTTATATGCTTGGAATGGCTCGGGAATTTCTTAAGAAGGGATTTGATGTCCTGACTTGGAACTTCAGGGGATGCAGCGAGGAAATGAACCGAACTCTGATTTTTTACCATAGCGGCGCCACTTATGACTTGGATACTGTGGTCAATCATGCCCAAAAAGACTATCGGAAGATTTTCCTGGTGGGATTCAGTTTGGGAGGAAATCTCTCTCTGAAATATTTGGGAGAAAAGAAATCCAGCAATCCAAAACTCAAAAAAGGAGTGGCTATCTCAGTTCCCCTGGATCTTGCCAAATCCTGCGAAAAAATTTCTACCGGAGAAAACGTCATTTACTCCAAGCGCTTTCTGACCACTTTAAAAGAAAAAGTGATCAGAAAATCCCAAGCTTTTCCGGGAAAATTGCCCCTGAGTCAGCTGCGCAAAGTCAAAACATTAAGAGACTTTGATGAATACTTTACCGGGCCAGTTCATGGTTTTTCGGATGCCGCGGAGTATTACCAGGTCAACTCTTCGCTGCAGTTTTTGGACCAGATCGAAGTACCAACTTTGGTTCTCAATGCCCAAAACGATCCCTTTTTAAGCGAGACTTGTTTTCCGGTAAAACTGGCCAAAAAGCTGGATTTGGTCCATTTTGAATTTCCAAAACACGGTGGACATGTGGGGTTTTCCGGTCCTTCCCGTGAAAAAAGCTATTATTCAGAGCTTAGGGCAGTTGAATTTATAAGCCACGATCTCTAAATTCCGCTCAAATCCATTAATCCCCTGACCATGTGCGGAAGATATTCCCTCAGCAAAAGTAAAATTGAATTGGAAGAACGGTTCCAGGCGGAAATGCTGGCGGATTTCAAACCGAGGTTTAACATCGCCCCTACCCAATTGGTGCCTGTGCTTACCTCAGACAGCCCCAAAGGTTTCTCGTTCTTTTATTGGGGGATCACTCCTGATTTTGGACAAAACAAACCGGTTTCCCAAAAACTGATCAACGCCAAAGCTGAGTCTGTCAATGAGAAAATTTCCTTCAAAAGCTCCTTTCAGAGGAGGCGCTGTCTGGTGCCTGCTGACGGTTTTTTCGAGTGGAAAAGGCTTGGCAAAAAGACCAAAATCCCTTACCGCTTTACCTTAAGAGATGAGGATACATTCGCATTTGCCGGGATTTGGGAAGAATATGAAACAGTTTCAGGAGAATCTCAGCATACCTTTTTGATCCTGACCACCACGCCCAATGAAGTAGTGGAAGAGGTCCACGACAGAATGCCGGTAATTCTAAACCGGGAGCAGGAAAAAAAATGGCTCGACAAATACACTTCAGAATCAGATCTCCTGAATATGCTAAAAACCTATCCCGGAGAATTGATGTTGAGTTATACAGTTTCTCCTCTTGTCAATTCAGTGCAAAACGATACACCCGGAATTATCCGCCGTACTTCACCCATGGACCAGTTTGGGAATTATACGCTGTTCGGGTAAAGTCGAAAACAAAAATCCTGATTTGAGCTTTTTTGTGGGATTGCCAGCAAGTACCGATATTGGCAAACCTTATAGTTTTTCACTCAATAGACCCAATAATGATGAAAAAATCCCGAATTCTCGGAGCCGGGCACTACGTACCTGAAAGGATCGTGACAAATGAGGAGCTTTCGCAGATGATGAACACCAATAATGAGTGGATCGTCGAACGTACCGGGATTCATGAGCGCCGCTGGTTTACTCCCGGGGTCGACACAGTCACCAACATGTCTGCCAAAGCCAGTCGCATGGCAATGGAAAGAGCTGGGGTAAAAGCAGAAGAGATCGAATTCATCGTTTTTGCTACGATCACCTCAGATTATTTCCTTCCCGGAAATGGGGTTTTGTTGCAAAGAGAATTGGGACTTTCGGGAATTGGAGCGATCGATATCAAAAATGCCTGTTCTGGATTCCTTTATGCACTTTCTGTTGCTGATCAGTTCATCAAGACGGGAATGTATAAGAAAATATTGGTCATTGGAGCCGAGATCCAATCCTCCGCCCTAGACAAAAGTGACGAAGGTCGCTCCAGTGCGGTGATCTTTGCCGATGGAGCCGGGGCAGTGGTTTTAGGTGCCGTGGAGCAGGATCAACCGGGAATTCTCAGTTCACATTTGCATTCAGAAGGGGCCTACGCAGAGGAATTGTATTGCATCGCACCAAGCTCAAGTGGCAAAGTCAGACTCTCTCAGGAGATGATAGATCGGGGAGACTTTTTTCTCAAAATGAACGGAAATGCAGTTTTCAAACATGCAATTGTCCGATTTATGGAAGTGATCATGGAAGCTCTTGAATTCAATGGATTGACAAAAGATGATCTTGACTTGTTGGTTCCTCACCAAGCCAACCTCAGGATTTCTCAGTATATCCAACAAAAGCTCCAACTTCCGGACGAAAAAGTGTTTAACAATATCATGTACTTGGGAAATACGACAGCCGGCACCATTCCAATTGCCCTTTCTCAGGCTTGGGAACAAGGCAGATTGAAACAAGGCGACCTGGTTTGCCTCGCTGCCTTTGGTTCTGGATTTGCGTGGGCATCAGTGTTATTGAGGTGGTAAATGATGAATGAGACTCAATTGACTTTGGATCTTGAGCTTTGGTTAAACGCTGACATTTACCGTAGACAAAATGTCCTGAAACGCCAATTTATCAGCCTCTTGGAGGAAATTGGCAATTCCTTTTCTGCAAATGATTTGAGCCAAATTTCCAAAAATTCAAAAGGTTCCAAAATATCCAAAGGGAACGATTTACTGGGATTTCCTTACCAGGTTTTGGATTTGATCCGGGATTTTGACCCTGATTCCGGAGTGAACATCCGACTGCTCAACTGGTTTGGTAATGGTTTTTTTCTGACTGTTTTACTGGGAAAAAACAGATTAAATCCAATAAAATCCTTGTTAGACCTTGGTTTTAACTATGGCCTGAGCGAAAATCAATGGGACTATCCAGACCTGATTTTGAAGCAAAATCACACCCTAAATCAGGAAAGAATCAAAGCATCTGCGCTTCAATTCCATCATTGGATCAAAGTTTATGAACCAAAATCAGAACCAAAGGTCAATTCTGAAAAGCTTTGTAAAGCGATAAAAAAAATCCTTGGGATTCTGAGACTTCCGTCCGAACAAAGCGGGATTTAACTTAATTTTAAACTGGAAAACAGTTCGTACGTAGTGAGTATACAGAATCTATTCCTTTGATCGTTTGAAAAAGGTTCTGATTGGGGCCTCACTGAAATCAACATGATATGAGATATTTGCTTTTGGCAGTTTTTACTTTCCTCTACTTTTCAGCATATTCTCAAGAACCTAAAGTGATTCAGCAATTCAACTCTGATTCCACCATTATGGCAACCGGAGTAGTTGCTAAAGGTAATCGAGAAGGTTTGTGGAAATTTTACAATCCCAAAACCAACACACTGATTGCCGAGGGTACTTTTGCCGATGGTAAAAAAGAAGGAGCATGGACCCAGTATTATCCAGATGGGAAGCGAAGAGAAACAGCTGATTATCGGGATGGAAAGCTTTTTGGACCTGCACAATATTTCGATACAGAGGGGGCATTAAAAAAGCAAGTTGTATTCCAGGACAGTATTTTGGTGGGTAAGTACACGGAATTTTTCGGAAAAGCCGGAACGTCATCCTACATTGATCCCACACAGGTCACCATCGAAGGCCAATATGAAAACGGAAAAAGATCAGGCCAATGGGTCACTTTTTATGAATTCGGTGAGCTGGCATCCCGTGAATTTTATGTGAATGGGCTTAAAGAAGGTCCCTATCTGGAATATGACTCAGACGGAAATGTAATTACGGAAGCTACCTACGTCAAAGGACAGTTAGAGGGCAGTTTCAAAAGGTCATTGTATATGATACTCCTGGAAACGGGCAATTATAGAAATGGCCAAAAAGTCGGTGAATGGAAACGCTATTTTCCAGCTACCAAAACCATTGAAGCCGAAGAATATTATGACCAAAATGGCAACAAAACGGGTGAATGGAAATACTATTACCAAACCGGAAGGTTGGCCAGAGTCGAAAAATACGAAAATGATATTGCCATTGGCGTTTGGGAAGAATACTTCCCGAATAAAGCGCTTTCAAAACGTAAAACATACGAGTTGGGCGTTCCAGTCGGTGAATACATCGAATATCACAGCTCCGGACAGATATCAGTTCAAGGCAAGTATGAAAATGGCGCCAAAAGCGGAATCTGGAAAAGCTTCTTCCCGGATGGGGAAATTTATTCGATTGGAGAATACAAAAATGACCAAAAAACTGGCCTCTGGAAGTATTTCAATAAAATCGGAATCTTGATCGCGGAAGGGGAATATAATTTGGGAATGGAAGAAGGCCAATGGTTTTACTACTATGATGGAGGCCAGCTTAAATCTGTCGGAACCTACAAACTCGGTTTGGAGAATGGAATTTGGGGACTTTTTTACGACAACAAACAGCTGACTCAGGAGGAATTTTGGGATTACGGCCGTTTGAAAAATGTAGGAGATTATTTCAGCTTTGATGGGGCAACCAAACTGGACAAGGGAACCCTTAAGGATGGCGATGGTACCCGAATCACCTATTACATCAATGGGCAGAAGGAATCCGAGGGTACTTTTGAATCCGGGAAAGCTGAGGGCTTATGGATTTTTTACCATGAAAATGGCCGAAAAGCTTCTGAAGGAGCTATGATTGACGGAAAAAAAGAAGGCCCCTGGAAATACTACAATTCTGCAGGAAGACTGGAAGACCTTATCAACTATAAAAACGATGAGATTGTGGCTTCTAACTGAGAAGCGAATTTGTTTTCTTACTGAACATTGAAGCTAGTCTCTAGTTTAACTTCCAAAAAAGCAACCCATGTTCGGACTGTTCAAGAAAAAATCTGAAAAAGAAAAACTCCAGGAGGCTTACGAGAAAATTCTGTCCCAGGCCTTTAAAATTTCCCATTCCAACCGTACTGCCTCAGATCGAATGCTAGCCGAAGCTGAAGAAATCGCTAAAAAGATCGAAGAGCTCTAAATCCATAAAAAAGTATTTTGTATACCCATCAAGTATTTTTAAATCTAAATATTTGGATTTTAACAATTTATAAGTAAATTCATCTACTTCTTTGGACTTGTCCGCAGTTGTATTTTTTGATCAGGTGTAGTTTATTTTAAGGGTGATTGAGCTACGGACCAAATTCTAAATTTTTAAAGCTCGGGGCAAAACCCCGAGCTTACTTATTTTCTGGAGTAATCATCTTGCAGCCGAACAATATCGTCCTCATCTGAAGGATTTTCAGGGTTTGAATGCATCCAAATTTCCGCAACCACCCCCCAATTGTTTGTCCCAATCAGCCTATGGCGTTCCCCTTTTTTTAGAGAAACAACTTTTCCCTTGATCATTTTTTCCACCGGCCCCTGCTCATCCGATTGACTTCTGGAAATTGCTGTTTCCCCAGCTATCAATTTCCAAAGCTCAGCTCTCCTGAAATGATACTGCCAAGACAACCTTGCCCCCGGCGCAACCAAAAGAAATTTAGGACTGAGCTTTTGATTTAATTGCCCATCAGAAAGCGCTACTTCATCAAAAAACTCAGATTTAAAGTTTTTGATTTGGGATTCTTCCAGCACAAAAAAGCCGCCCCAAGGCCTACTCTCGTCTTTTGAGGATACTTTAAACCCTTTTTTTGAGAGAAAATTTTCGACTCTTTCAAAAACCTCTGTTTTGCTCAGTTGAGCTTCAATTATTAAATCATTCATATCATAAAAATTTGAGACAAACATAAGAATTGTTCAAATCGGGAAATATCTCAAAGTGAAATTTTCAAATCTTTTCAGAAAATTTCATCCGCTCTAAAAATTATTCGACTTTCCAATAAAAAATCTCCTCTCATTATTTAATTTTTTTCTGGAAGTCTTTTTTGAAACCTAAAATTTCCCTTAATTCAGGCATCACTAGAAGCTATGAACCTAATAAACCCACAAGAAATCATCTCCAAAATGGAGGGAGTGGTAGAAATCAAAAGCTACCTCAACAAAATCAAAATCATAAAGAATCTTTACCTCAAAGGAGCAAACACTGCTAGCGAAATCTGCAATGAGGTCGGAATCTCACTTCCCACCGTCAATGCCCTACTGGGCGATCTGATGAATTCCGGGGAAGTTATCAAACAAGGCCGTGCGGAATCGCAGGGTGGCCGAAAGCCCGATCTCTATAGACTGGCTGAAAATGCCTTCTATATCCTCTCAGTGGACTTATCCAAGTTCGACATGCACCTAGCCTTGTACTCATGCACACATGAGCTTGCATTCGAAAAAGAAGAGCATAAAATCGTCCTCAACAATGAAAAGGAGACATTTGATCAGCTTTGCGAATTGATTGAAAACTACCTCGAAAAAACCAATATCCCTGCCGAAAAGATTATCGCGATAGGATTCTCGATGCCCGGACTTGTGGATTCCATCGGCGGAGTGAACTATACCTATCTGAGATTTGGAAAAAAGACATTATTGGAGAATCTGGAAGCCCGTTTTCAGAAAAAAATATTTCTGGAAAATGATGCCCGCGCCATGACTTTGGCCGAATTCAAATTCGGATCAGATCACAAACACAAAAATGTCCTCGGAATTTTCATAGGTTGGGGAATCGGACTTGGGATCATCATCGAAGGAAAAATATACCATGGCGCCTCAGGATTTGCCGGAGAGTTTTCGCATTCTCCGATTTTTGAATCCAGAGAAGTAACCTGTACCTGTGGAAAAAAGGGGTGCCTGGAATCCGTTGCATCGGGTACAGCCATTGTTAGAATGGCTGAGGAAGCCATCAAACTGGACAAGGACAGTATTTTGGCGAGAATGGTAAGAGATCACCAAGGGGAACTGGAACCGGGATTGGTTGTGGAAGCTGCCTTGGCAGGAGATCAGCGGGCAATTACCATTCTTTCTGAAGCAGGGCTTGATTTGGGACGCGGCATTTCTATTTTGATCCAACTCCTCAATCCGGAACTTATTATCATTGGCGGATCGGTTGCTGAGGCCAATCAATACCTTATCACTCCAATCCAACAGGCACTCAATATCTACAGCATGGCCAAATCGCGCGAAAAATCGCAATTAGCGCTTTACCAACTTGGCAAGGATGTAGGACTCTTAGGTGGAGTTGCAGTGGTCAACGAAAAGCTGTTTGAAGATGTCATTAACAGGTTGAGTTAACTCGGCCTTTTTATACCATGCTTACCCATTTTCGATTCCTGACTTCTCTTTGCATTGGCATTGGACTGACTTTCGGTAGCATTTCCGCCGCAAGTGCTCAGGAATACCGGTCTAAGTTTGAAAAACTTTCCGCAAAGAAAACCGGAGTTAATTTCAAAAATCAGCTCAGGGAAGATTCGCAAAACAACATCCTACGGTACGAATATTTCTACAATGGCGGAGGTGTGGCTGTCGGAGATTTGAACAATGACGGGCTGGATGATATTTTTTTTACCGGTAATATGACCGGAAATAAATTATACAAAAATCTTGGTCAGCTCAAGTTTGATGATATGACCAAATCTGCCGGAGTTGGAGGAAAAAATACCTGGACAACCGGCGTCAGCATGGCCGATGTCAATGGAGATGGACTCCTGGACATCTATGTCTGCTACTCCGGGAAAGGCAAACCAGAAGACCGAACAAACGAACTTTGGATCAACCAAGGTGATTTTAAGTTCTTGGAAAAAGCAGGGGAATTTGGGATTGCCGACCCATCCAACAGCACGCAGGGATTATTTTTTGATTTTGACAAAGACGGAGACTTGGATCTCTACCTCCTCAATCACCACATTCAGGTGATCAACGAACTGGAATTTGATGCGGCCCGAGATGCAAGGCATCCCTATGCAGGTGATAAACTTTACCGAAACGACTCGGGAAAATTCGTGGATATCAGTGATAAAGCCGGAATCAAGGGATCAGCTTTGGGATTTGGTTTGGCGGTAATTGCCTCGGATATCAATCAGGATGGCTGGCCTGACCTACTCGTCACCAATGATTACATCGAGCCTGATTACCTGTATATCAACAATGGCGATGGGACTTTTTCGGATATGACAATTGATCATTTTCAGCACATTTCCCATTTTTCGATGGGTGCTGATATCGCAGACATCAACAACGACGGGTTGCCGGATGTGTTTACCCTGGATATGTTACCAGAGGATAACGAGCGTCAAAAGCTCCTCTATGGGCCCGAAAACTATGAACAATATGCGCTGATGGTGCGGAGGGGATTTTATCACCAAAACATGCGAAACATGCTACAGCTCAATCAGGGAGTTGGTTTTTTCTCAGAAATCGGACAGATGGCTGGAATTTCCAATACAGACTGGAGCTGGTCGGCGCTTTTATTTGATGCAAACAATGACGGAGAAAAGGACCTCTTCGTGACCAATGGCTATTATCGGGATTACACCAATCGGGATTTCCTCAAATACAAAGGCGACTACTATTTCAAGCAGGCTGTTGCCAATGAAAAAGCCGACACCCTTCAATTGGTCACTTCCATGACCTCCACTCCTATCCACGACTATTTCTTCCAAAACCAAGGCAATCTCCAGTTTCAAAACACTTCTCTTTCGGCTGGATTTGAAGAGAAAAACTTCTCCAGCGGTGCTGCCTATTCCGATCTCGACAATGACGGAGATTTGGACTTGGTGGTAAATCACCTCAACGAATCGGCTGGAATCTTTGAAAACAAAAGCACTTCAGGAAATTGGCTCCAAATAGAACTGCTTGGAAAACCAGGAAACCAATTTGCCATAGGCTCAACCATGAAAGCCTTTTCCGATGGAAAAGTCACTTTCCTGGAGCAAAATCCAGTTCGGGGTTTTCAGTCCTCCGGAACATATCGACTTCAAATTGGGCTTGGAAAAGCTGCTAAAGTGGACAGCATTTCAATCTCCTGGGCAGACGGAACCAAGTCCAAAATTGGTTCCACACAAGCCAACCAACTTATCAAAATCAATCAGAAGGGGGCACAGACTTATTCTCAAAATCCTGCCCAAATCAAAGCCTTGTTGACAAAAACGGCTGCACCGGATTTTCTTTCCACGCAGTCGAATCTAAACGATTTCAAGCGTCAGCCACTAATGCTGACTATGCCGAGCCATATCGGACCAAGTTTAGCTCAGGCGGATTTGGACGGAGATGGGAATATTGAGATTTTTATCGGTGGGTCAAAAGGCACTCCTGCCAGGATTTATTCTTTTAAAAATAACAATTGGGAAGCCTATCGGGGATTTAGATCATCCTCAGATTTCACCGATGCAGTTGCGGTTTTCCATGATTTCAACGGGGATCAAAGGCCTGACCTTTTCATCGGAAGCGGTGGCTATCACGATTACCTGAGTTCAGATGAATCACTTCGGGACAGATTGTATTTGAATGACGGCACCGGAGTCTTAATCGCCCAAAGTGACTTTCCAAAATACCTGACCAGCACAGGAATCGCCGTTGTTTTGGATGCGAATGGAGATAGCTTTCCCGATCTTTTTATTGGTGGGAAAGTTGTGCCGGGACGCTATCCAGAATCGCCGGAAAGCAAGCTTTTGCTCAATGACGGAAAGGGTAAATTCTCCGATCAGACAAATGCATTTCTCCCCAATCAGGGAAAACTGGGAATGGTCACAGGAGCAGTCTCCCAGGATTTGAACAAGGATGGAAAGTCCGATTTGATTCTGGTTGGGGAATTTATGGCGCCGACTGCCCTGATCAATCAGAATGACGCTTCTTTCCTGAACCAGTCATCGGATTATTTTCAATCGGACCTGTCTGGCTGGTGGTCAAGTCTGACACAAGCTGATATTGATGGAGACGGAGATTTGGATCTGATTGCCGGGAATTTTGGTCTCAATTCCCAACTGGTGGCAAATTCTGAAAAAAGCATCAGACTATACGCCGCAGACTTTGACCAAAACGGAAGTATCGATCCGATCTTGGAGTGCTACATCGGAGACGGATTTTACCCCTATGCCAGCCGTGACGAATTGCTTGACCAGATGGTGAGCATGCGAAGCAAATTCACCGATTATTCGTCCTATTCCAAGGCCAAAATAACGGATTTGTTTTCAGCCCAAGAACTCGAAAAAGCACTGAAACTGGAAATTCAGACGCTGGAATCCACCTATTTTGAAAATACCGGATCCGGCTTCAAAGCTACATCACTCACCCGCTTGGCTCAGGCATTTCCGGTTTATTCCATTCTTCCAATCGATTTGAATAAGGACGGAAAAATGGATTTGATTTTAGGCGGAAATCAAAGTCAAACCCGTATCCGTATCGGTAAAATGGATGCAGGTTTGGGTCTGGTTATACTAGGAGACGGAAAAGGAAACTTCACACCAATGACACCTGAAGAGTCAGGATTGGGAATCAAAGGAGATATCAAATCAATTTTGAATCTAAAATCTGGAGATACCAACCTGCTCCTATTCGGAATCAATCAACAAAAACCGGAGGCGTATAAAATTCAATGAAAAAGGCTGTTTCTTTCTTTCTGGCATGTCTTTTCCTTCCATTGACAGGTAATCTTTTGTTTGCTCAAAAGGGAAATCATGATTGGGCTCAACTCTACTCCGTACAGCTTTTTCACATCACCGAAGTCATGGTGACGGATGTGGCAAGTCCTCCCGTGGCCGCGCGGATTTATGCCTATACTAATCTCGCGTCCTATCGGGTCATCCAAGAATCAGGAGCAACATTTGAACGAACCGATTTCCTCACTTTTTCACAAATACAAAATCAAGTTTCCGATCTTCCTTTGGAACCCATTGCATCACCTGAATTCTCGGCGGTTTATGCCATGTTTTTGGTGGGAGAAAAAGTAATGCCCTCCGGGTATTTGTTGAAGGAAAAACAAAAAGCCTGGCAGGAATGGGGATTGAAAAACAAACTGGTTACCAAGAAAAATCTGGAGCAACACCTGGCTTTTGCAAAAGCTGTAGCAGATCAGGTTTTGTTACTCGCAAAAACCGACGGATATACCCAACTCACTGCCCTCAACCGCTACACGCCAAAAGAAGGCGAGGGCTTTTGGTACCCCACCCCTCCTGCCTACATGGCCGCAGTAGAACCGGAATGGAAAACCATGCGGACTTTTTTCATTGAAAACCTGGATGATTTTGCCCCAGCTCCTATGGCAGAATTTGATCTTACCAAAGGAAGTTCCTTCCAGATTCAGCTTCAGGAAGTCTATGATCAAGGCAAAAATTTGACTGAAGAGGAGAAATTAATTGCCAATTTCTGGGACTGCAATCCATTCAAAGTTGAGTTTTCAGGTCACATGGCAATTGGGGTCAAAAAGATCTCACCGGGCGGTCACTGGATCGGTATTACCGGAATTGCCTCTCAAAAAGAAGAGCTTTCTTTCGCTGAAACCGCCTATATCCACACCTTGGTTTCCTTGACTCTTCATGACTCTTTTGTCTCCTGCTGGAAAGCCAAATATGAAACCCATCGAATCCGGCCTGAAACTGTAATCAATGAAAAACTTGATCCCAACTGGAAACCACTACTTCAAACTCCTCCATTTCCCGAATATACCTCCGGGCACTCCGTGATCAGCAGTGCCTCAGCTGAGGTTTTGACTGGGTATTTTGGGGAAAATTTCGGATTCCTTGATTCTTCCGAAGTCTATTTTGGATTGCCGGAGCGAGCTTTTGAAAGCTTTTTCCAAGCCTCAGATGAAGCTGCCATTTCCAGACTTTATGGAGGAATTCACTTTCGAGATGCCATCGAAAACGGCGTGACCCAAGGCAAGAAAATCGGGAAATCGATCTGGGATAGGATTGAAAAATTATAAGATTCTAAAATTGAAAAATTGACATGGCAAGCCACTTCTTTTCTTTCATTCTAGCCATTTTAGGCTTTTTCAACCAAGAACCTCCGCCTAAATCAAACCCAAATAAACCCAACATAATCCTGATTTTTGCAGATGACATGGCTTTTGGAGACTTGGGAAGCTACGGAGCGAAAGGCTGGAAAACTCCAAACCTGGATCAATTGGCCGCTGATGGGGTGAGATTTACCCAGTTTTACGTACCTCATGCAGTTTGTACCGCTTCAAGGGCAGCACTTTTGACAGGAACTTACGCCAACCGACTGGAACTGTATGGAGCTTTGGACCATACCGCAAAACATGGTCTGAATCCGGAAGAAACCACGATTGCTGAAATGCTCAAAGCCAATGGCTACCAAACCGGAATGGTCGGAAAGTGGCATTTGGGACACCATGCGGAGTTCTTGCCGGCTAGGCAAGGATTTGACAGCTATTTTGGACTTCCCTACTCCAATGATATGTGGCCCAATCATCCGGAGTCTAAAAATTACTATCCCCCGCTTCCTTTGATTGAGGGTGAAAAAGCAATTGCATATCTCGAAGATCAGCAGGAATTGACTTCCTGGTACACCTACAAATCCCTGGAATTCATTGAAAAGAACCAAGAAAACCCATTTTTTCTCTACTTGGCACACAGCATGCCGCATGTGCCGCTTTATTCCTCTGACAAATTCAGGGGGAAATCAGAACAGGGAGCCTATGGTGACATGATGATGGAGATTGATTGGTCGGTGGGTGAAATCCGGAAAAAGCTGAAAGAGCTGGGCTTGGAAGAAAACACCCTGATCATCTTCACCTCTGACAACGGACCTTGGCTTTCCTATGGCGGCCATGCTGGTCTTCAGGCTGGATTGAGAGAAGGAAAAGGAACTTCTTGGGAAGGCGGAATTCGGGTGCCTGCAATCTTTGCTTGGCCGGGAAAAATCCCAGCAGGAAAAGTTCAGGATCAGGCAGCAATGACTATCGATGTGTTACCTACTTTGGCCAAAATCACCGGATCCAAACTTCCTGAACTCAAAATCGACGGTTCGGATATTTGGCCTTTGGTCATGGGGGAAAAAGTAACATTGAAGCCTTATTTTGCCTATTACAATACCAATGAACTCCAAGCTGTCATCTACGGAAAATGGAAATTGGTTTTCCCGCATACCTACCGCACGATTCCTCCCGGAACTGAAATGCGCAATGACGGAATTCCGGTAAAATACGTCAATGTCAAATTGGAAAAAGCCCAGCTTTTTGACCTTGGCAAAGACTCAGGTGAAACAACTGATGTAGCTGCACAGAATCCCGAAATCCTGGCTCAACTCTATGGATTTGCCGATCAGGCGAGAGCAGATATGGGAGATGCCTTAACAGGAAAAGTTGGGACTGGAAATCGAAAAGCCGGGAGAATAAGTCAGGAATAAGAGGTCAGATTAGAATATTTCCTTGAAAAGGTCACAAATTGTGGCCATCAATTTCCATAAAGGAAAATTTCACCTTAAAAGGAATCAATAATCCCCATCCCAATCCACCTCTTTCCCAAAGAAATCCAGCAATTCGTCCAATAAAACTGATACCTCTTTTCGATTTAGTTTCCTATCTGAGGAAAATTCTCCTTCCAAGTCCGCATTTTCCCAAGCCATTTTAAGATTTTCTTCGGTCCATTCCGGCTGAATCATTTTCAGAAAAATCAACAATCTTGCTCCTGTCAGGAAATCGCCCGAAGCTCCCCAGAAGTCTTTCAAAGCTGCATACATCGGTCTCAAGCCATCCACCACTTCATACTCTGTAGCCAGCCTGTCCGGATAAAACCAAGTCTGATTGGCCCAGAGATAAGGAATACCTTCTCCCTTGAAAATCCCAGCCACACCGGCCTTTTGCATCGCCCGAAAATGAGGATCAGCAGGATTCATATCCAAAAAAGGCATGATATAAACCTTCTGATCCAGCAACAATTGCTGAACTCTACGTATGGAAACTTCCGAAAGCGGTTTTTTCTGCTCCAGAGCAACACTTGCCAAAACTCCTGCAGCTTGGCCTATCCCTAATACAACCGGCTGAAGTCTTGAAGCACCATTTACGATGTTCGACACAGAAATGCTCTTTTCGGCAAGAATCAATGCAGGATGATCTTCCGGGATTAAAGCTCCTAAAGGGACATTATAAGATGGAACTCTGATTTTGATAAAGTCAATTGCCGGTGCCTCCGGATTCTTTTTGTGGTGGTGATCGATGGTATAATCCCCTACCGCCACTCCGGTTCGATAAAGCGGACTGGGTGCAGCATAAGGAGTGCGGACATAAGGCAAGGTCAAATCCACCAAACCCCGATATCTTCTGGACTCACGATGGTAAGGAATCATGGGCAGGTCATCATCCGTGGGGTATTCGTTTTCAGCTAATCCCAAATGCTTGTATCCCAGTTCATGCTGAACGTAATAGACAAATCTCAGGGTAGTCTGCTTCGCTTTTTCAATTTCGATCACACGCTCCGCTGGACTCAATTCTACCAAATTGACATAGTGATCGTTGCCGCAGTTGGGCCAATTGATCATGTATTTGCCATTGGGAAGCTTGCCATAGTCGAGCATCTTTCCACAATCCAAAGTCGGTGCCTTGTCCGTAGTTGGGTCTGCATGAGCACAGGCACAGGCAAATTCAGTGGGATCATAGTTTGCTGGCTTTGTGATAGTTTTGTCCGCTCCTGCGCCAAAATCCTGCAAAGTCGCCACATAGGTCAGATCCTGGATAATGTCATTTGCTTGGTCGGGAGCAAATTCCTCCCCGATTTCTGCCCGAGAATCCATACCCAGGCGATACGATAATCCTTGGGCTGCGGCCACATCTCCAAGTTCGGTTGCATCGATCAAGAGCGGAGCTGTTACAGTTTGGGTCGTTCCGTTTTTGGAAAATGTAACGGTCCAAAACCCGTTTTTATATTCAGCGGTTTTCCACTCGCTTTCAAAGGAAATACTCAAATCTTGCACACCTGAAGCCATTTTCTTCAGAATTTCATTTCCAACTTTGGGTTCAAACAGCGTATTGCTAACCCATCCGGTAGCCAACTTTTCCGGTCCTCCATAATAGGCTTCAAGCTCGGTTTTGAATTCACCCCAAATGCCTGATGGAAGCCGATGGTTTCCATCAATTGCAGAAACACCGGCCGAAGTGAGCATCCCTCCCAGCCAGGGAGTAGATTCAATGGTTAAGGTATTTGTACCCAAACGCCCTGCCGAAATCCCGGCTGCAGTTCCGCTGGCCCCTCCCCCGATGATGATCAAATCATAGGATTCCTGCGCGAAACCAGCTATTTGAAAAAGTGTCAGAAAAAAGATCAGGATATAATTCTTCATGAAGGATCTGATTTTGAAATAAAAGGCAGACAAGCTCCAATCAAGGCTGCTTTCTCTTCCAATTCTGAAACTCGGATTTCCACTGGAAAGTCGAATTTCTCAAAGAATGCATAAGTATGGGGCAAAAACCTGTCTGCTGCACGGACAATTTTCCCTCCCAACACCACCCCCTGGCATTGAAGACGAATGACATAAAAAGACAGAAACTCACCCAACGTCCTTCCAAACTCCTCAAAGATCAAATTGGCTTTTTGTTGATCAAAATCCTCAAAATACAAGTCCTTCACTCCTGAAATTGTTATTCCAAAGTTTTCAAAGGCATATTTTTTAAACCAGCTGGTTCCCAAATAATCCTCGGCGATACCTTCTCTGAAAGGTGCTGTCCAAAGTTTGGCATCTTTGACCACCTCCTGGATTTTGATTGCAGATCCAAGGCCAGTGCCCAAGGTCAGTCCGATTGAGTTTTCAAATCCCCTGCCAGCTCCGGCCAGACTTTCTCCGGAAAGAAAGGCTTCAGCATCATTGGTAAAAGAGATGCTTTCGGGGTTGATCATCAGGTTTTCGGCCAACAGATTTTTCACAGAAAGTCCATAAAGAGATTTCATCTTTCCCTGGTCCTTGATCAATGAAATCCCATTTGGATAATCATAAGGCCCCGGCATGGCAATCCCGATCCGAAAATCCTTATGCTCTCCAATCGATTTTCGGATCACTCTTGCCCAATCGGAAATAATCTCTTCAGCAGAACGAAAAGTATTAACTTCTGCTTCGTGAAACTCAGTGATTTCGGCCTCTTTTCCATCCCATTTCACCCTAGCAGCCGAAATATGTGAGCCTCCGATATCTACTCCTATTAAGGTCATGACCTAGTTAGCTGGCTCAGTTTTGGGATTCAGTGCTAGGTGCAGGGCATCTAACAATGTCCCGGTGTTGTCTTCCGACATTTCCCAAAACATCGCACCTGCAAGTCCTTTTTCCCTTACAAATTTCATTTTGAGAGCCAAAGATTCTGGGTCTTCGTAAGTAATCCAGCTGGAATCCTGAAGGGAAAAAAGATAAGGTGCGCCGGCTTTTTCATCCCAAAACCTGGAATAGGCGGAATTTGTAGAAAGTGCAAAAATCTGCTGATAAGGCAAACCCATGGCATATTTTCCAGGCTGAAAAAGACCATTTTCAGTTGGATCTACACCTTTCCACATCCGACCGTAAAAAGGAACGCCCATCACGATCTTTTCAGCAGGCACTCCAAATTCGATATGCTCTTCCACTGTAGTTTGGGCAGATCTTCCTTTTGCCCCGTTAGGAAAGAGATTGGCGTGGTGGCCTGTGGAATCATCTCCTGCGGTATAAAAATCATAGGCCATGATATTGATAAAATCGAGGTATTGCTGAGCCCCAGCCATATTATTTACTTCCAGGTAAGTCCTGAAACCTCCTGATGCGATAGTGCTCAAATAGTGCTTCCCTTTCACATTGCCGACTGAATCAAGAGCCTCGCGAAAGCTTTTAAGCATAGCGACAAAGTTCTCTTTATCCTCCGGTCGGACGACATTGTTATCCCCTTGAAGTGCCGGATATTCCCAATCAAAGTCCAATCCGTCCAAGTTATATTTCAGCAGGAAATCAATTCCGGATGCTGTGAGTTTTTTCCGGCTTTCAGGGGTCAAAACTGCATCAGAGAATCCTTTGGAATGTGTCCAGCCTCCGACTGAAACCAACAATTTCAGCTCGGGATTTCGATTTTTCAATTCCTGAAGTTTCAAAAAATTGGTACTGTCCCGCTCAGCTCTGCCTTCCATATTGGTCACTATTCCATCAGCCACATTTGCAAAGGCATAGTTGATATGGGTAAGTTTTTCGGCAGGGATATCCTTGGGATTGATGTCTTTCCAGCCCGCCACATATCCAATGATATGGTAAGATTTTGTTTCGAGTTCGGGTTCTGAACTTTTTTCTTTGGGACTACAGGCAAGAGCCGCTAAAAACCAAGCAAAAATGAGGTGTTTCATGGGTTGGATAAGTTGAATTGGAATAGGGTAAAATTAAAAAAACAGAGGTTTTGACCGAAATCAAAACCTCTGTCAAAAGGATTAAATTAAGGAAAGATTAATTTCCTCCATCCCACCACATTTTGGTAGCGAATAAATCACCGCCCATTCTGGTGGCAGCAGCCTGATAATTTTCAGGATTGGAGCCGATTTCATTTTCCCAATATTTCAATCTTCTTGGGATGAAGTTACCTTCAAATGCATTGGGATCCTTGGTTGGAGTCAGTACCGGATAGCCGGTTCTTCTCCAGTTGGACCATGACTCGATGTCATTCAGGTAAGTAGCAGCCCAATATTCCTCACCGATCAGGCGAAGTTTGTCCTGATTGGAAGCAGCAGCAAAACCTCTTCCAGCAATGTAGGCCTGGATTTGCTGTGGAGTTCTGGCAAAGGAAGGATCAAAAAGCTCCCAAGATCTGATGGCAGCCGTTACACCTTTGGTAAAATGCTCAGAAGCATCCGATGCGATCCAGCCTTTCAAGGAAGCTTCGGCTTTCATCAATTCCACCTCAGCATAAGAAATCAGGTAATAAGGATCTTCCCAATCCAGATATTTCAGATTAAGCATGGAGAAGATTCTGTTGCCATTGGTATTATAGGCAGCCAATTCTTCTGGAGTCAAAAGTGGTCTGAGTGTGGTGGAAGTATAGCCATTTGGCAAACCTTTTTGCGCAGCAGGATCAGTTACCCAAGTAGTAGGATCGTCTGGGTTTCCGGTGGCTCCGGCTACAATAGTAAGCCTTGGATCATTGTTGGTACGCATCCACTCCAAGAAAGTCTCCGAAATCTTGCAATCTCTGGAGTACTTGTTGTTGCCCCAATAGCCATCATTCAAGCCGTTTCTGTTTACTCCCTGAGGTCCTGTTGCAAATTCGATAGTTGCCATATCATCAATAGATGCAAAAGCTCCGCTGTTGCTGGCTTCTACAAATACCTGCTGAGCTTTGGCTGCATCCACATTGCTCATGCGCATGGCTATTCTCATCAAAAGTGAATTGGTGAACTTTCTCCACTTGGCAATATCCCCGTTATAAATAAAGTCCTGAGAACCAAATCCTCTTGCAGACTCAGAAAACAAAGCTCTGGCTTCAAGCAAATCAGCGATCATTGCTGTATAGACTTCCTCTTGGCTGTCATACTTAGGAAACCAATATTCTGGACCTTCCAAACCTTTACCAGCTTCAGAATAAGGGATATCTCCGTAGATATCAGTCATTCTATGCAGATCGAACACTTTCAACACGATGGATGCTGCACGGAAATTGTCCATGGTAGGATCATCCTGAGTTTGGGTGATTACATGTTGGAGCAGTCTTACCACATTGGTATAGTGACTTTCCATATAAGCTCCGCTGTATTGGGCATTATATAGGTATTTGTCACCACTGAAGTAGCCAGCAGTGGAAGCGGTATGCTGAATCATCGTAGCCGAATATAACATCGGCACCCGGGTATTTTCATATTCTGAAGCTATTCTCAAAGTACCCAAAGAGAACAGGTAGGCCATATCTATAGTAGTAGCTGCATTTTCATCTACGTTCAAGTCCAAGAGGGCGCTTTCGTCACAAGAGGAAAAAAGCCCTATAGAACCCGCCAAAAGAAGAGCCGCCAGTTTATTAGTAAATTTCATAATTCGCGTGTTTTTTTTGGTTTACCGATTGATTAGAACGTAGCCGACAGGTTAAAGCCGAAACTTCTGTTGGTAGGCATACCGAAGTATTCCAAGCCTTGAGAATTTCCATCAACAGCGTAAGCAGATTCAGGATCTACATTGGGCACATTAGACCACAACAGCGCCAGGTTCCTACCTACAAAAGAGAGGGTAAGCGTCTGAATCGGGGTATTGCTCAAGAAACTACTTGAGAAAGTATAGCCGAAGTTCAACTCTCTAAGTTTAGCAAATGAAGCGTCATACACGATGTTTTCGGTCACCATAGCATATCGCGTGTAGTATTGATCCAAAGTATAATTAGCAGAATTGGCAGCATCTGCACCAATGGTCCAAGTATTAGCTTCACCGTTCACATCCACACCCGATACTGTCAGGTTACCATCTCTTCCCACCAGGGTTTCTTCGTGCAATCCGTAAGCATAGGCGAAATAATTGGTACCTGATACCATGCTACCACCTTGTCTAAAATCAATCAGGGTGTACAGTCTGAAGCCTTTGTAGCTAAACGTGTTGCTGATACCACCGGAGATCGGGTGTCGGCCTTCGGCCAAAGTTTCAAAACCTGCAGTAGTCACTGGGAATCCAGAAGCATCATACACTTTCTGACCGTCTATTGTCAGTTGCTTGTAGCCAGCAATCATACCAAGTGGCTCACCTACAATGTGGCGGATAGCTTCTCTTTGCAGACGGCTGTTGCCCAAATTGATAAATTCAATCGGGTCTCCAAACGCATCCTGACCCAAGCTCAAGACTTCAGATTGGTTGTTAGCAAAGTTGAAAGAAATATCCCATCTGAATTCTTTCGAAATCGGAGTGATGTTCAACAACAATTCTATCCCTTTGTTTCGCAATTCACCGATGTTGACCGTAGTGGATCCAAATCCTGAGGTACTGGAGATTCCGGTGTTGAGGATATCATCGTTGACCAATCTGTTGTAATAGGCGACATCCAGGCCGAGTCGGTTTTTGAAAAATCTCAAGTCAGCACCGATTTCGTATTCGGTAGAAGTATAAGGCTTCAAAGTAGCGTTAGGAATAGATCCATTGTTGATCTGACCAAGGTTACCGCCCAAGTGACCGTTACCAACCAATCCGTAAGTCAGATTGAGTGCATAAGGGTTTGGTGCTCCACCACCTGCTTGGCCCCATGAACCTCTCACTTTTGCAAAAGTGATCACCTCCGGAAGTGTAATCATATCACTGATCACAGCACCTGCGCTCACAGATGGATAAAACAGCTTGAAATTGTCTGGGGAAAGGGTTGAAAACTGATCTTCACGAGCGGTAAGGTTCAAGAAGATCATGTTTTTGTAGGCCACATTTGCTGCCGCAAAATAAGAGTTGATTCCATACTCCGAGAAGTTGTAGTCGATCGTGGGAGCAGCTACGTTTTTCACAGAGTGCCAATAAGGAATAACCAGGTCATTTCCTCCACCTCTAAGGCTTTCGGCAGTTCTTCTCATTCTGTTACCACCCACAAAACCGTCAAGTGCAAAATCACCAAATGTCTTATTGAATCCAATAAACAAATCAGCATTGTCTTCTCTAATGGTTCTCTCGGTGACGTTGTAATCTCCTCTTGGCTTGTAAGCTGTACCATAAGGCTCAGAGCTGTCATCCACTCTGGCTTGGAAATCCAAACCTACACGGCCTCTCACATACAACCAATCGGTGATATCGTACTGCAACGACATATTTCCCAACAGTCTGTTGGTCTCATCTTCACGGTAAAACTGATAGGCCGCCCAATAAGGGTTGGTAGAAAAGGTGTTTTGCTGATAGCGGAGCTCAGTTCCGTCAGGATTTGCCCCAGGTTTGTTTGGATCGCCCTTCATCACATCCAAAGGAATATGGCCTGGCTTCACCATCATTGAAAAGTTGGCATTTCCCGGTGAATCAGAAAGCCTTGGTCTATTCGTTGCATTTTGGAAAGTGTACTGACCATTCACCGCGAGTGTAAACTTACCCAGCTTGCTGTTGACATTGATATTAGCCACCCTTCTTTTAAACTCAGCATTGGGCATGATGTCATCGTTTGTCAAATCAGAGAATGAAAAACGATAATTGGTGCTTTCGTTTCCGCCATCAAATGCGATTGAGTTAGTCAGGGTATAAGCAGTCTCATAGAAGTCAGAAAGTCCCTCACCTGTATAAGAATACGGTCTTGACACATTATCAAACTGAACTACCGGAGATCCGTCGTACTTCGCTCCCCAACCGTTGACAGCGTCTTCCATTGCTTCTGATGAAGAGCTGGACACTCGGCCGTCTCGGCCTGCACCGTAAGTTCTTTGCCAGTTTGTCTGATCCCATACATTGTCAAACATGATGCTTGAATTGAAAGAAACGCCTATGCCTTTTCTTGCCTTTCCGCTTTTGGTTGTAATCAGGATTACACCATTGGCAGCTCTGGCACCATAGAGGGCGGCAGCAGCATTACCTTTCAAAACAGACATGCTCTCGATGTCATCCGGTGAGATCGAAGCAAGCCCGTCACCGGAGTCATTGCCACCCCACATCCCTGCGTTGCCGAGGTTTCCTGATTCGATCGGAATACCATTGACTACATAGAGAGGCTGGTCATTTCCGGTCAGAGAGGATCCTCCTCGGATTACAACTCGGGTAGAACCCGCCGCACCGGTAGCCGGTGGAGTCACATTCACACCCGCAACCTTTCCGGAAAGTGCATTACCGGCATTGATTGCTCTGGCTTCGGTAAATCGGTCCCCGTCGAGTTGGGTCACTGAGTAACCGAGGGCTTTCTTGTCGCGTTCCAGACCGAATGCCGTAACGACCACTTCACTTAATTCATTGGCGTCTTCATCCAGGACTACATTCAGCTCAGATTGATTACCCACGGTAAACTCCTTGCTGGTAAACCCAATAAATGAAAAAACCAAAACGGACTGATCCGTTACCGAGATGGAATACTCACCGTCCACATTGGTGGTGGTACCCGTCTGATTACTTTTGTCCAGGATCGTTACTCCTGGCATGGGAAGACCATCTGTCGATGCAGTGACCTTTCCCCTCAATACTCTCTCTTGACTTTGAGCTGAGGCTGTGATTCCCAGTACCAAAGCCAGAGCGAAAGCAATTGATAGAAACTTTCTCATAGCTGGCAATAAAAGGTTAGAAATAGATTAATTAAAATACCCGGAGATTTCCGGATGCCTTTTTGGGAAAAGAATCAAGTAGATTTTTTACCATATAAATTCGATTATTTTATAAAAACGATTTAAACTGTCTGAGGTTAAATGATTTACAGTTTATAAAAGCTCATTAAACTATAAACCCTATGCAATTTGACTGAAATTTAAAAAATTCAAAATTCATTTGAAAAGAATTTTATAATTTTTTAGACTACAAGATGTCTTGAATGTGCCAAAG
>NZ_MUNY01000082.1 GCF_002002735.1 Algoriphagus sp. A40
AAAATAAAGAAGTCGAAAAAATTAATATCAATTCATCTCAACAAGTGAACAAAATAATTATTTCAGATTGTCTAGAAACTATTACTAAAGTTCAGAATTCGATTCTACAATCTTCTTAAATTATTGATGTCTAAAATGCTCCCCATCACCCTCGTCATCCTTGGTGGAATCCTCTTGATAGCAGGAATTGTTTTGCTGCTGAAATCACCGAAATCAGAATCTCTAAATCAGGTCATCTCAGCCGTGAAAGCAGACGGAATCATGACACCCAAGGAGGAGAAGCTGATCCGGGAGGTGGCTGAGAGTGAAGGGAAAAATGCAGATGCCACGATAGCCCAGATAAAGAAAGAGCTCGCGGACTCTCAAGAAGACTCTGAAACGGAATTGATTGATGTCAACCAAAAAGCAGGATTGGATTTTGAGAAGTTTGTCGTCCAGAAGTTTGACAGCAAGTACTTCGATATCCGAAACTGGGCGGGAGATAAGTTTGTAGAAGGCAGATATGCAGACACGACTACGCAGCCGGATATTCAGCTGTCTCTGAAACTTCGAGGTATCTCCTACCCTTTTGCCGTGGAATGTAAATGGAGAAATCATCCCAAAGGTGATTTTGTCCGTTTTGCCGATGATAGACAGCTGGAACGATACAAAACATTTGGACAACGAGAGAACTACCCTGTTTTCATTGTATTGGGAATTGGCGGCAAGCCTTCCGATCCTGCGGAATTGTATATTATACCGATTCACGATTTGAATAAACCCATACTTCATCAGGGAGCCATGAGAAAATATAGAAAGAAGGTTGACTCAGATTTCTTCTTCGAACAAGAGTCAGGTCAGTTGAGGTAAATTGGATTTTCATTTTAGAAATAATAGTAACGGATATTCTTAGAGCCAATTTTTATATCTACCGATTCCAATTTTAGCCTTTTGCTGATATTCATTAAGATTTATCAAATCATTGAAGGACAATTCTCCTTCCTCTTCAGCTTGAGCTTTTCTAAAGTACCAATATGGATTAAAATATCCCGCCCTAAGATCGAAATACACCTTTTGAATTGTTCCGGTGAGTTCATAACTCACACCATTCACGTAAAAAGTGGATGAGTTAAAATATGCGTGAAGAAATGGCAGGTCAATGGATTCTCCCAACCTTGGCACTACGGGCAGCGAATTTGAGCTGAAAAAAGCTGACTTGTCTCCGCTACCAAAAACGTAAAAGATATATTCTACACCAGAGAAAGAAAATGGAAGTTCTTCCCCACTATCAATTAGTAGCTGATAGATTTCCTGCAGGTATTTCCTAATTCTGTCATATTTAATATCCAGTCTTTTCGAGAGCTCTTTTAACGATGGATGTCCATTTTCAAATTCTTTATCCAAATCCAAATTCAAAAGGTCTTCCAGAAAGCTGTTAAATGCGTTTTGTTTCTGAAGCAGTGCCCTGGCCCTTTCTTTCATATGAAGAATACAGTAAACAATTTTTTTGGTAGATACTTGATTGAGTTCCATTTTTGTGTTGGTTTAAATGTTTGAAGAATCGTTAATTCAATGAGGTTTGACACAACTTGTGGCAAATTTAAAGCTCAAAACTTATGACGATTTCTTGTGAGGAAGTGGATTTTAACTACGAATTTGTGTCATGATCAAATCTGAAAAAGAGTACAAAGCCATCCTGTTAAGGATCGAAGAATTGCTTGCAGGCTCTGACAATATCGAAAATCCGGAAGCCAAAGGATATGTGGAGCTGAACTTGCTCTCGGATATGGTTGCTGATTATGAAGAAGCTCATTTCCCTATTTCACCTCCTACACTATCGGAAGCCATCAAACTAAGAATGCACGAGCGTGGTCTTACCCAAAAAGCGTTGTCCGAATTCTTGGGAGTAAGTACTTCCCGCATCAGTGAGTACCTAAATGGCAAAAGTGAGCCCACTTTGAAAATCGCGCGGGAAATCAGCCGTAAACTGGACATTGAAGCCTCGATTGTATTGGGGGTTTAGAGCTCAACGAGGAGCAAAATGACAGACAGTTTCGTCCTGAATTGAAGTATCCCCTGGTTGTCCGGTAAGTTTAAATCAGAAAGCTGAAATAAGAAATAAGAAATTCAAGAAACCCCTTGAGGATTTAAATCTTCGAGGGGTTATGTTTTTTCGCAGCAATAGGATAATTAACTTAGAATTAGTTTTTGATCAAATGGGAAAAAGACAATTGTATTTACATGTCACTGTATTGGTAGCAGCGGTTATTATAGGAGTGTGGTCCATTTGGGATAATGGACTGATTCCAGAGGGGAAGAACCATCCTAATTTTTCAGCTTTGGCAATGGTGCTATTGGAAATAGGGCAGATTGCAGGGATTAAAGCTTATCAAAGTCAGAAGAAATAAAATGAAGTTTGATACTGATCAATTTTTAAGTTTATGCAGATTTTTATAGTTTTTCTAAGTCTAACTATACTAGCTTTTTCCCAGAAGACAGGACGAGATCCTCGATTGGTGGGAAAGTGGGTGATTCTTTTTTCCAAAGATGCGAATGGGGAAATCATTAAAGATGAGTTTTATGGGGAAAGCTATTTGGAGACTTACACTAAAGACGGCAAGCTAATTTTAGATGCACAATTTTTAAGAGATGACCTAAAACGAAATGGAATCACTGAACCATTAGAATTTTCTTTGATACCGACTTTTTCTTGGAAAACGATGAATAACGAAACAATAGAAATCTTTGCTAGTGAAGATAGTCGCCAAAATCGGTACGGGTTTTCCGGAGACACATTGATTTTTGGCTATTCAAATGGGTACATGAGATATCTTTTAAAGCGAAAATGAGCAAAAAAATCATTGACCGGCTTCACGGCTTGCCTTTCGTTCTGATAATCCTGATTTTGTTGGTCAGGTATTTAGACCTTTTTCCTGTTCCATTTTGGCTTTTGGGAGTAATCATCTCATGGGGAGCGATTACGTTTTTTATGGAGGCGATGCGACAGCAAAAGGAAAAAGCCTAGCCCATTCCGAAAAACACCTTTGCCGGCTGCATCATCCATTTCCAAATAGGCACCACGGCTAGTCCTTCAAGTAAATCCTCTTGGTTCCAAGTCAACAAGACTCCTTTGTATGCCTGAGTATCTTCCATAGCGGCCTTCAGTCCCTTGATTTCACGTTGGAGATTTTCAGAGTTCAGTTCCCAGCATACTTGCGCTGCCCCGATGATTTCCTCATTCCACTTGACCACAAAATCGCACTCCGATTCCTTATTTTGGAAATATTGGATTTCCTTAAAAGATCTGCGAAGATGGAGATAGACATAATTTTCAAGCTTTCTGCCCAAATCCCTGCTGAAGGAAAGTGAATTGGCTGAGGCCAAAGCGGGATCTACGCAAAAAGCCTTTTTTGGATTGGCCAGCTGCTTGCGGATCGAAGGGGAATACATCGGGATTAAGTCAAACAAGTAGCTTTCTTCCAGATAGTCACAGTAGTCGATCACCGTGCGTACGGATTTGATCTCAAGCAAGCTTCCTATTCGGGAATAGCTAAACGGTTTGCCAACATTGGAACAAAGAAATACCCCCAGACGAATGAGTGAAGTCTCATTGCTGATATTTCTTCGCACAGCCACATCACGCGCAAGGATGTCCCGGAAAAGCGTCCGTAGGTAATCTTGATCCTGATTTTGTAAATACTCTGGAAAACCTCCAGATAGGAAATAGCTTTCGAAACTTTTCTCCCCTTGAGATAAATTTTTGAACAGCAAAAACTCGGTATAGCTGAATGGAAACAATTCGATTTGCTTGTATCGTCCTGTCAGGCGAGTGCCCAATTCACGGCTAAGTATGCTGGCATTTGAACCCGTGATGTATAATTTTTGGCCTTTTTCATGGAGTGATCGCGCAAAGATCTCCCATCCCATCACACTTTGGACTTCATCCAACAGTATGGAGGTTTTACCCATTTGATCTCTCAGCAGTTCCAGTTTTGGGAAATCAACCGCTTCAAAATCCACTAGTCTTGGATCTTCAAAGTTCAGATAAAGCCCTGGTTCAGATGAAGAAAGACTTTTGCGAATGAGAACGCTTTTTCCACAGCGTCTCACTCCACTCACCACAAGGATTTGATTGGATTGGACAGGGATATTTTCTTCCCTGGAGATGAGCTGTTTCTGGCGGAAATTCTGGTCTTGCTCCTCGATTATCTGGGCTAGAAGGTCTATTTGTATCATTTAACTTATTGTAAATCAATACAAATATAAAAGCTTGTATTACAAATACAAGATATCGTGTATTTGTAATACAAGCTTTTAACTTCTGATCAGATAACCAACTTGTGATTCAAATCTTTCGGATTTTCATCAGATCACGGATTTTTCCATTGCCTTTTCCCTTTCTTTGTACCGGAATTAATTCCGTTCCAGCCTATTGACCTATGAGACAGCTACTCCTCAGACCCGGAGCAGAAGAATTGAATTACGAAATCCGGGGAATCGTAAAAAAAGCCCGACAAATCGAAGCCCTGGGTTACACAATGACTTGGGAAAATATCGGCGATCCCATCCAAAAGCACAATCGCGTACCCGATTGGATGAAGGAAATCATCGCTGATTTGCTCAAAGACGACAAAACCTACGGGTACGCCGATTCCAAAGGTGTCCTCGAAACCAGGAAGTTTCTGGCCAACCTGAACAATCAAAAAGGAGGTTCCCAGATCACTGCCGAGGACCTTCTTTTTTTCAATGGATTGGGAGATGGTATAGCAAAGCTTTACCAATTCCTGATTCCTACTGCAAGAATCATCGGGCCTTCGCCAGCTTACAGTACTCACAGTTCTGCAGAGGCGGCACACGCCAATACAGCTCCGATAACCTACAAACTCGATCCTGATAATCAGTGGCTTCCAGATATGGAAGACCTTTATATGAAGGTTAAATACAATCCTTCAATCGTGGGTATCCTAATCATCAATCCGGACAATCCGACCGGTATGGTTTATCCGAAGGAAGTGTTGGAGGCCTTTGTGAAAATCGCAGAGGAATTCAGCTTGCTCTTGATTGCCGACGAGATCTATCAAAACATCACCTACAACGGCATCAAGGCAGTGGCTCTTTCGGAAGTAATAGGAAGTCGTCCTGCGATTTCTCTGAAGGGTATTTCCAAAGAATTCCCTTGGCCTGGATCGCGTTGTGGATGGATGGAATTCTACAATCGGGATTCTTCCAAGGAGTTTGCAAAACTCTGCCAAACCTTGGAAAATGCCAAAATGATTGAGGTTTGCTCGACGATTTTGCCTCAGTTGGCAATCCCAAAGATCATGAGTCATCCGGATTATTATGCATACCGAGTTGAAGCTAATAGCCAGATCGGAAAACGATCAGACTGGATGCGCGAAATTCTGGGAGATATTCCGGGGATCAAATTCAACCCAACCCAAGGGGCGTTTTACAATACAATTGTGTTTGACGACACCTTGCTTTCTTCCGATCAAACCCTACCGATTGCGGATCCAAAACTTCAGTCCTTGTTGGATAGCTGGCTGAATGATCCGGAAATGCCACTTGATAAGCGTTTTGTTTATTATTTGTTGGCAGCCGAGCGGATTTGTGTGGTTCCGATTTCTTCGTTCTGTTCTGATTTGAGAGGCTTTCGGGTGACCCTTTTGGAAGAAAATGAAGAGGTGTTCAAAGATACTTTCAGACGATTGGGGAGAGCTATCACTACCTATTTGGAATCCTCCAAGGTGTTGGAAAGTGCCAAGCATTGAAAGTTTGAAAAAGTGAGTTGCGAGAAGTAATCCTGTCGGCAGACCGATTTATTATTTCCCAAAAGTCCCAATTGAATTGCAAAAGCAGCTAATCTGATCACTGCGGCCGACACTGTCAACTGGTTATCATGACTCCTGACCTTAATCTTAGGGTCAGGAGTTGTTTTTTCATCTTCTTCAATCCCCATTTGTTCCATTGACCCAAGATCCGGTTGTCCCGCATTGATCCAGGCCGTAAACCAGAAGTCAGCAATCATTTTGATCGATCGCTTCATTTGTCGCTCGATTTGATTGTCAAGGGCAATTGCAAATGCCTCAGTAAAATCGCTGGAATAAACCCGAACCGTCAAACCGTTTCGCTCCTCGTAGCTGTATTTTTGATCTTCTGGGAATTCTTTGGTGAGACTTTTTTCAATAGCAAGCACGCTGTCTACCTGGGAATGGGCACTTGCCACTGCTTCCCAGATTGCCAGTTGAGGCTTTTCCACATACTCAGCTTTTCCAACCCAAAGGGAATAATCCTTAGCCATGAGTTCCGGCACCCGGCTTTCCCAAAACCCGTGAATTCCCTCCTGTCCGGTCAGTTGCCCATTGTAATTTTTGGTGGTGTGGAGCGGTACATTCAGGTCTCCCAGGTAATGGCCAAGATCTGCGGAAAGTCTGAGAATTGCGGCGGTGTTCTTTTGCTCAAAAGCTTTTGTCAAACTTAGCATGGTCAGGTAAGCTGACCAGGGACCGATTCCATTTGCCCGGAGTGAATCTTCTGAAAATTTTTCAATAGCCTCGGGCCAGTATTTTGGTAAAATAAAAAGCGCGCTGTCCCCGTAGTGATCCAAATCGATGAAATGTTTTTCTGCCTCACCTTCTACGGCATATCTCCTTCGGTCCGGATTGACGGCGTTTTCGGTAATGAACTGGATATGAGGTTTGTAAAAACTGATCAACTCAGGTGGGAGCGAGAATACAGCCTGCCGGTTGATCAGGGAATGCGCATAAAATCCCCAATCCGCCATCCTTTGGGGCCAAAAAAGAAAGCCAAAAGCCCAAATCATAAAAAACTTCATTCCTGAAAATAGTCAAAACAATTGTCTTTTTGACTAAGAAAAAGCCTATATTTGCAGCCTGTTTTAAGCTTTGAACCAAATATTCTGATTTGGCAAAAGAATCGACAGAAAGGAATGTTTGAAATTCCTTTGGCAGAATTAATTATTTACAATAACTTTGCACTCCAATTCGGAATAGGGGAACGTAAAGAATTTAAGTTAAAAACGAGATATGGCAAATCACAAATCAGCTCTTAAGAGAATTCGTGCCAACGAAGCGAAGCGTTTGAGAAACAGATATCAGGCCAAGACCACAAGAACTTTCATCAAAAGACTGAAAGCTGCAACTGACAAAGTGGAAGCGATGGAGCTTTACAAGAAGGTTGTTTCTATGTTGGACAAACTGGCTAAGAAGAATGTAATTCACAAAAACAACGCTAGTAACAAGAAATCAAGATTGGCCAAGTTCGTAAGCGCTATGGCTTAATTTCTTCAAGACTTTCTTACCTAAACCCTGCCGCAAGCAGGGTTTTTTTATTTCTTTTTTCTAGGTAGTTTTAGTTACACTTTTTAAAGAACTGCGTATGAGTCAAGCTACTTCGATCAAAATCTCCGAATTGGCGGAGGAGGATCGGCCCAGGGAAAAACTATTGCTCAAAGGCAGATCCGCGCTTTCTGACGCCGAATTGATAGCCATCCTGATCGGTTCGGGAACACCGACAGTCAGCGCCGTGGACCTTTCCAGGATGATCCTCCGTGATGTCAACTACGACTTGGCGGCTCTGGCCAAAATGTCTGTCAAAGACCTGATGAAATTCAAAGGAATTGGAGAGGCAAAAGCGATTTCCATCGTGGCGGCTATGGAACTTGGTCGTAGGAGAAAAGAGCAGGAACCTCAGGTTCGTTTCAAAATCAGTAGTTCAAGGGATATTTATGACTTGATGAAGCCAGAGCTTTACGATGAGGTAGTCGAGCATTTTTACCTGATCTTGCTTTCCCGATCCAATTTTGTAATCAAAAAACAACTAGTCAGTCAGGGCGGTACCGCTGCGACCATCGTAGATTCCAAAATCGTATTTAAAATCGCCTTGGAGCACATGTCTCAGTCGATAATTTTGGTTCACAATCACCCCAGCGGAAATTTATCCCCCTCGGAACAGGACAGGCGATTGACCGAAAGATTGGTCAAAATTGGACGTGAATTGGATTTACCTGTTTTGGACCATGTGATTTTTGGAGATCGTGGCTATTTTAGCTTCGCCGATGAAGGCATACTCTAATTCATGAAAGCAAGTCAAGTTATTTTAATTGTCGTGGGGTTGGTGATTTTGGCTGCAGTCGGCTACATGTTTACAGCTGCCGAAAGCCCCGAGGCCTATTTGGAGAAAGTCGAAAAAGAGAGGGAGCGGCAGTTTAAGTATATCCGATTTAACATCGAGTCACCCTTGACTGAAGAGCAAAAGCGGGCATTTACCAAGCTGAATTTTTATGATATAGATCCTGCTTATAAAATCAAGGCTCGGATCGTGCCAATTGAAAACAAAAAAGTCCGGGAAGTACCCCTTACAGACGGGTCAAAACAGCGATACATCGAACATTCTTTCGCAGAGTTTGAACTGGGAGGAAAGACGAATAAGCTCCTCCTACTTCAGGCCATGGATGAAGCCGATAAGCGGAATTTCTTTTTGGCTTTTGCCGATGAGACCAGTGCTAGGGAGACCTATGGAGGCGGCCGTTATCTGAATGTCCGTCAGGATGGGAAAAACAGCATCACCATTGACTTCAATCTTGCCTACAATCCCTATTGTGCCTACAATCCGGATTATGCCTGTCCGATTCCGCCAAAGGAAAATTTATTGGACATTGCCATTCCTGTCGGGGAGAAAAATTACACCAAATAGGCAGGCCCTCCTGCAATTCTTATAAATTTGCCAATCTGTTTTTGAAAAGGTGCCAAAGCACCTTTTTTGTTAAAATTCAGGAGTGAATTCCTGCAAAAAAAAAAGTAAATGAAAATCTCAATCAATAGACTCAAAACCTACATCACGCTTTCTGAAAGTCCTGAGGAAATAGCAGCTTTGTTGACCCGGTCGGGGCTTGAAGTAGAAGGAGTTGAGGAATTTGTTTCAATTCCCGGAGGATTGGAAGGTGTGGTTATTGGTGAAGTTTTGACTTGCGAAAAACATCCCGATGCCGATAAACTGAGCCTCACCACAGTAGATATCGGATCGGCAGTGGTGCCGATCGTTTGCGGTGCACCTAATGTGGCTCAAGGCCAAAAAGTAGTCGTGGCAACTGTCGGGGCAAAACTATACCCATCAGAAGGGGAGCCTTTCGAAATCAAAAAAGCAAAAATTCGGGGCCAGGTCTCTGAAGGGATGATCTGTGCTGAAGACGAAATCGGTTTGGGATCTTCCCATGCCGGAATTATGGTTTTGGATACAGATCTGCCAAATGGAACTCCGGCTTCCGAATATTTTGAAGTTTCTCAGGATCATATTTTGGAGATCGGCCTGACTCCAAACCGTGCCGATGCGGCCTCACACCTGGGAGTTGCCAGAGATTTGAAAGCGCTTGTAGGCAAACCGATTGCGCTGACGGAAGAACAGCAATTGACAGTCGAAAAAGCCGGTCCTTCCATCTCGGTGAAGGTCCAGAATGCTGCCGATTGCCCGAGGTACGCCGGAGTGGTGCTGACTGATCTGAAAGTTGGACCTTCTCCCCAGTGGCTTCAGAATTTCCTCCGCTCTCTTGATCTCGAGCCGATCAACAATGTGGTCGACATAACCAATTTTATTCTGCATGATTTGGGTCAGCCCCTACATGCATTTGATGCGAATAAAATTTCCGGCCAAAAAATCATTGTCGGCAAGCTTTCAAAAGGAACTCCTTTTGTGACCTTGGATGGCAAAGAAAGAAAACTTTCCGGTGAGGAATTGATGATCAATGATGCCAAGGGAGGCATGTGTATCGCCGGAATTTTCGGTGGAAATCATTCCGGGGTGAGTGACGAAACTACTTCCATCTTCCTTGAATCCGCCTATTTCTCTCCAGATGTGATCCGAAAAGGATCTCAGGTGCATGGTCTCAAAACTGATGCATCTTTCCGATTCGAACGGGGAACCGATCCGAATATGCCGGTGTATGCTTTGAAAAAAGCTGTCGCTTTGCTTCAGGAAATCGCCGGAGGAAAAGTCTCTTCAGAGATTGTCGACCTTTATCCGGAACCAGTTCAGGATTTCGTAATTGAGGTTACTTACGGCCATGTGAACAGGTTGATCGGGAAGAAGATCGAGCCGACAGAAGTGAAATCAATCCTCGAAAGCCTGGATATTAAGGTTCAAAATGAAACTTCCGAAGGCTTCACGGCCATCGTTAAGCCCTACCGGGTCGATGTAACTCGGGAAGCCGATATTATCGAAGAAATTCTGAGAATCCATGGATTCCATCAGGTAGAGCTTTCTGAAAATCTCCGAACCGACTACCTCGCGGAGCATCCGGTCAAGGATATGAATAAGCTTCAGTATCGGCTCACAGAAATGCTGGCCGGTCAGGGCTATTTTGAAATGATCACCAATAGCCTGACCAAGCCTGTGTACGCTGAAAAATCAGGATTTCTTGATTCGGCTGTTAATGTGGAAATCTACAACAAGCTCAGCGAAGACCTCGGTGTGATGCGTCAGTCTCTGTTGTTCAGTGGTCTGGAGGTATTGGCTCATAATATCAATCGCCGGCAAACCGACCTCAAGTGCTTTGAGTTTGGTACCGTGTATCAGAAAACTGCCGATGGCTACAATGAAGGCCGGAGGTTGGCAATTTTCCACTCCGGAAACCGTTCTTCTGAAAGTTGGATTGAGTCAGAGAAGCCCTTTGGGTTTGCTGATCTTTATGCAACTGTGGATCGGATTTTGGAAAGACTCAATATCGACTTGGGACAGGTCACTATGATAGAGGCTGCGCCTTTTGCCTATGGTTTGGTTTTGAAACTGGGGGATAAAGTACTGGGAACAGTCGGTCTTTTGGATGAAAAAATCCTAAAACTTGCCGAGGTTCGACAGGATGTTTGGTTTGTGGAGTTGGATTGGGATCTGTTGACCAAAAAGGCATCTGGCTTGAAAAAGTATCAGGATATTTCCAAGTTTCCGGAGGTACGCCGGGATCTTTCCCTTGTGATCGACAAAGCCGTGACCTACGATCAGGTCAAAGCTGTGGCAGAAAAAGCCGGAGGGAAATTGGTCCAAAAAATCGGTGTGTTTGATGTGTACCAAGGCGACAAGATAGACACGGGCAAAAAGGCCTATGCGCTGAGTTTCTACCTACAAGATCAGGAAAATACCCTGACCGATAAGGTAATTGAAAAAACTATGAGTAAATTGATTCAGGCCTTCCAGGATCAGGTAGGCGCCATCATTAGAAGCTAAAAATGATTCACGAGGAACTGCAAAAACTGGAAAAACTGGCCGTACAGGCCGGAAAGAAACTTGAATCGATAAGTGCTGAGAATGAGCAATTAAAGGCTCGATTGGCACAACTTGAGCATGGAATTCAGGAAAAAGAGCAGGAAATCCATCATTTTAAAAATAAGATTAAAATTAGTAACATTGTGGACAACCGACCGGTGAATCCAGAGGATGCCACCGAAATGAGTGACTTAATCAATAATTATATACAAGAAATCGATCATTTGATCACATACCTTTCCGAATGAAATGGAGACGCTGGCCATCAGAGTGAAAATCGGAGAAAGGGAATATCCCATGCGTGTCAGGCCTGAAGACGAGGCTAAAATCAGACATGCAGGGAAACTGATTAATGAAAAATTGAGGAAGTATAAAGCCGAATTTGGTCTGGATGACTTTCAGGATCTGCTTGCCATGGTCGCATTTGACTGCATGGTGGAGTCCCTGGAGACCAATGAGGTCAATGCTGAAGACAGTGAGCATATTCGCAAAAGCATTTCCCATATTTCAGCTTTATTGACTAAGGCTGTTTGATTGTTGATTTCCACTTATTTCTGGGATTTTCGGAACCGGTAGGTAGTATAACTATATAAATTACCTATGGCAGACGTACTATTTATCATTCTTGCAGCCCTGGCGGGGCTTGGTGGGGGTGCCGCTTTGGCGGGATTTTTCATTAAAAATAAAAATGCAAAGCTGGAAGGTGAGGCCAAAGAAAAGGTCAAATCCATGCTTAGGGAAGCTGAACTCACAGCTGAGACGATCAAAAAGGACAGAATCCTTGAAGCAAAAGAGAAGTTTCTGAAGATGAAGGCGGAGTTTGATGAGGACACGAACAACAAGAAAAACATCATCCTCACCAACGAAACCAAAGTTAAACAACTCCAACAGCAAGTAGCAAAAGAGCAAGAAGCCGTAAAACGCCGTGAGGCGGAACTAGACAGCAAAAAGGAAAACCTGACTGCCCAACTTCATTCCGTTCAGGTCAAGAAAGAAGAACTCGATAGGATCACAAACCAGCGAATCGCTGACCTTGAAAAAATTGCAGGCCTGACCCGTGAAGAAGCGAAAGAGCAAATTGTGTCCATGCTTACCGAAGAGGCCCAAACCAAAGCTTCTTCCCACATCAAGGACATTCTGGATGAAGCAAAACTGACAGCGACAAAGCAGGCCAAAAAGATTGTCTTGGATACAATCCAAAGAACCGCGACTGAGCATGCGGTCGAAAACTGCGTGTCAGTATTCAACATCGAAAGTGACGACATCAAAGGTAAAATCATTGGCCGTGAGGGTAGAAATATCCGAGCGCTTGAAGCGGCCACCGGTGTTGAAATCGTTGTGGATGACACTCCGGAAGCGATCATCATTTCCGGATTTGATCCGGTGAGAAGAGAGATTGCAAGACTTTCCCTACACAGATTGGTTCAGGACGGACGTATTCACCCAGCCAGGATTGAGGAAGTGGTGGCCAAAACCGAGAAAAACATCGAAGAGGAAATCGTCGAAATAGGTGAAAGAACCTGTATTGATCTGGGCATCCACGGCCTCCATCCTGAATTGATCCGCTTGGTGGGACGAATGAGATTCCGCTCCTCCTATGGACAAAACCTCCTCCAGCACTCCCGTGAAGTGGCCAAATTGGCTGCTACCATGGCGGCTGAAATGGGCTTGAATGCCAAGCTTGCCAAGCGTGCCGGATTACTTCATGACATTGGGAAAGTTTGGCCGGAAGAGCAGGAACTTCCCCATGCGGTGTTGGGAATGGAGCTGGCAAAACGCTACAAAGAGCATCCTGAAATCTGCAATGCGATCGGTGCCCACCACGATGAAATCGAGATGACTTCAATGATTTCGCCGATAGTTCAGGCTTCCGATGCGATCTCCGGTTCCAGACCCGGTGCACGACGTGAAATCATGGACAGCTATGTCAAGCGTCTGAAGGAACTTGAAGAATTGGCGCTTGCCTTTGATGGCGTGAATAAGTGCTTTGCCATGCAGGCAGGGCGGGAATTGCGAATATTAGTCGATGCGGACAATGTGGATGATCAAAAAGCAGGCAAACTATCATTCGATATTTCTCAGAAAATCGAAAAAGAGATGCAATATCCTGGACAGATCAAAGTAACCGTAATCCGGGAAATGAGAGCAGTCAATTACGCGAGATAATCGAAGGTTTGAATAGCATCTAAATGGCAATTACTGGAAGGTAGTTGCCATTTTTATTTCCAAAGAATTACACCGCCAAGCGATTGCCAGAAATTCGTCAACAAACTGCATTGGAGATTTTTATTCACCCCCAGGTTTTCCGATAGTTGCCAAAATTCCTCCATCGACATAGAGGATCTGACCGTTGACAAAGTCGCTGGCAGAACTGGCTAAAAATACCACCGCACCTCCAAGGTCTTCGGGATTTCCCCATTTGCCGGCTGGTGTTCTATTTAGGATAAATTCATTAAAAGGATGCCCATCTACCCGGATTGGCGCAGTCTGTTCGGTGGCAAAATATCCAGGCCCAATCCCATTGACTTGGATATTGTATTTGGCCCATTCGGTGGCAAGATTTTTTGTCAGCATTTTCAAGCCTCCTTTTGCCGCAGCATAGGCACTGAGAGTGTCCCGGCCAAGTTCGCTCATCATCGAGCAGATGTTGATGATTTTCCCCCCTGAGTTGTTTCTCACCATCGTCCGGGCAACCCGCTGAGAAACGATAAATGGCGAAACCAAATCGATGTCCACGATTTTTCTGAAATCCCCGGGAAGCATTTCCAAAGCTGGAGTTCTTTGGATCATTCCTGCATTATTGACAAGAATATCAATCGATCCGATTTCTGTTTCAATTTGAGTCATGGCTCTATCTACTGCAACAGCATCTGTGACGTCGAAAAGAAAAGGTTGGGCTGTGATGCCAACTTCTGCATATTGGGCAATGGCAGTATCCATTTTGGCGGGGGAGTGTCCGTTAATGACGAGAATGGCGCCTTGGCTTGCTAGGGCTTTTGCCATCGCCATTCCCAGTCCATGAGTGGCGCCAGTGACCAAAGCCACCTTTCCCGTGAGATCAAAATTTGGCTTCATGCTTATTTCAATTCAGTCGGTTTGACACCATCCATGTCTGAATAATCCAGGTTTTCTCCGGCCATTCCCCAAATGAACGTGTAATTGGAAGTACCCGCCCCACTGTGAATTGACCATGGCGGTGAGATGATCGCCTGATGATTTTTGACCCAAATATGTCGGGTTTCATCCGATTGACCCATGAAATGAGAGACAACATTGGCAGGACTCAAGTCAAAATAAAAATACGCTTCCATCCTTCTGTCGTGTGTATGGGCCGGCATGGTATTCCAGACAGATCCAGGTTGGAGTACTGTCATCCCTATTTGGAGTTGGCAGGTTTCCAGAACAGAGTTGACCAAAAGCTTGTAAATGGTTCGGTGATTGGAGTTTTCCAAGGTGCCCAAAGTGACCACCTCAGCCTCTTTGGAAGTGATCAGACGAGTGGGATAATTCCGGTGCGCAGGAGCCGAATTGAAGTAAAGAAAAGTTTCTCCCTCTGTCGCAGGGTGGAACAGCACTTCTTTGGTCCCGCGGCCGATATACAAAGCTTCTTTATGCCCCAGATTAAAGGTGATCCCATCGGCTTCAATCCTTGTTTTTGCACCGACATTGATAATTCCGATCTCACGCCTTTCCAAAAAATATTCAGCTTTGAGTTGATCTACGGGGTCAAGTTTCAGAGCCTTTTTCACAGGATGGATTCCTCCGACGATCAACCGATCCTCCATCGAATACACTCCAGAAATAGCATCCTTGACAAAAAGGTTTTCGATCAAAAATTTGTCCCGAATTTCCTTAGTCTGATAATTTTTGAAATCCTCGGGGTGAGATGAATAGCGGGTGATAATAGTCGTGCTCATGTGGTGATGGTTAGAAAATTGGAAAATGATTCAAGCTCAATCAAAAATGCACTCCACTCTGGAAATAGAGTGTGAAAAGTAAATAAGTTCATAATTCCTTCAATTGTCCAAACTATTAATTCAAAAATTGAAGGAGATTTGAAAAATCCCATCTGTCCAAAAACAAATCCAAGTAAAGCAGTGGCATTATTTAGAGAAAATCAGCCAGTTGCCAAGCTGAAAAAGTGGTTGGAAAAGTCACTTTGGCTAGGAATGCAGGACAGCTTTTTACCGGTATTTGATTAACCTTGGATTTATCTCCAAACTATCCCCTGAAATTGGTTGATTTGGACCATTCAATAAAAAGAAAATCTTTTCCCATTCATTCATATGAAATTTGAACATTTCGCACTGAACGTCTCCAATCCTCAAGCCATGTCACTTTGGTACGAAGCGCACTTGGGCTTGAAAGTCAAAAAGAAGATGGAGGAAGCTCCATTCATGACTTTTTTGGCTGATGACAGTGGTACGATCATGCTGGAAATCTACAGCAATCCGAAGGGTGAGACGCTCAATTTTACTGGATTACATCCCTTGGCGGTACATTTGGCTTTGGTCTCAAATGATCCAACGGCTGACAAAGACCGCCTACTAAAAGCCGGAGCTACCGAAATGAGCGACGATATCCTGCCGGATGGATCGCATTTGGTGATGCTGCGGGATCCCTGGGGAATTTGCATTCAGCTTTGCAAACGGGCCGTTCCGATGTTAGATTCTTTGGGCTGATTTCTGGCCAAGCCATTACAGTTTGAGTTTTTCCAGGTCCTACTTGGTAAAAGCTCTTTTCAGATCTTCGGAGTTTTTCTTCGGCAAATCAGCCAATCCCAGCTATATTGATATTCCCCTGACCTGATTTTAGTTGCATGAGTGATTTGATAATTCCCTTTTTTGAAGTCCAGCAGACGCTTCAATCCATTCTTATCCAATATGGGTTTTCGGAAGATCGGGCCAAATTATGCGCCGAACTTTTCGCCAAAACCGATCTGGATGGAGTCCGTTCCCATGGGGTCAACCGCTTTCCGCTTTTCTTGGATTTCATCCAAAAAGGATACGTCAAACCTGACAATTCCCCATCCCTAAAGAGTAAAACTGCGATGTTTGAGCGCTGGGATGGAAATTTGGGGCCTGGAAATCTCAATGCTCATTTTGCCATGGGGCGGGCCATTGAGCTTTCCAAAGAGTTTGGAATTGGATGTGTGGCACTCGCTCATACCAACCACTGGATGCGTGGAGGGAATTTTGGCTGGCAGGCTGTGGAGGCAGGATGCATCGGGATTTGTTTTACCAACACCAAACCGAATATGCCGACTTGGGGGGGAAGCGAGCCGATCTTGGGAAATAATCCACTGGTTGTGGCGATTCCTCGGGAAGGGTCTCCGGTGGTTTTGGATATGGCGATGTCTCAATTTGCCTATGGTCAAATGACCATTTATGCTCAAAAAGGACAGGAATTGCCTTACGAAGGTGGATTCGATGAAAATGGAAACCTGACCAAGGACCCAACAACTATCCTGAAAAATCATCTGGCTCTTCCGATGGGACTTTGGAAAGGTGCCGGGCTTTCCCTGATTTTGGATTTGCTTGCCTCGATTCTTTCAGGAGGTGATTCTACCCATGAAATAGGGAAAAGAGGAGATGAATTTGGTCTTTCTCAGGTTTTCCTTTGCTTTGATCCGGACAAGTTGGAATTGATGGATTGGATGGCTGAAAAGACGGAAAGTGTACTTGAAAATCTAAAAAACTCTGCCGTTTTTGAATCAGAGGTAGTCCGGATTCCAGGAGAAAAAGTAATAGAAATCAGAAGGAGCAATCTTGAAAACGGAATCCCTATAAATGAAATTATCTGGAAAAAGCTCCTTAAAGAATTGGGAAAATGATAAAAATAGGAATAGTAGGAACTGGCTCGATCACGGGCAAACATGCGCAGGCAATCGCCGAAATAGAAGGTGCTGAACTAGTCGCATTATACAATCCCAACCCGGAAAGTGCAGCCAAGGCTCAATCCAAATTTGGTTTACCCGTGTTCACAGACATCAATGAATTTTTGAATTTCCCTGGATTGGATGTGGTCTGCATTTGTACCCCAAGTGGACTGCACCTGGAGCCGGCCTTGGCAGCAGCCAAAGCTGGAAAGCATCTTTTGATCGAAAAACCGATTGAAATCAATCTTTCAAGGACTGATCAATTGATCCAATGCTGTGAAGAAAACGGGGTAAAGCTTGCCGTGATTTTTCAGAACCGCTTTTCGGATGACTATCAAAAGTTGAAAAAAGCTGTGGACGCAGGTGTATTTGGCCGCTTGCTGATGGGCAATGCCTATGTGAATTGGTTTCGGGATTCGGCTTACTATACCACCAGCAACTGGAAAGGTACGCTCAAAGTAGACGGTGGCGGAGCTTTGATCAATCAGGGGATTCACACGATTGATTTGCTCTTGGACTTGATGGGAGATGTGAAAAGCGTCTTTGGGCAGGTGCAGACTACTATGTATCCTATCGAAGGAGAAGATTTAGCCGCCGCTTTAGTTAATTTTAAAAACGGGGCTTTGGGAAACATCACCTCTGCGACGGCAATTTATCCAGGATATCCAGAGCGGATCGAAGTTTTTGGCACAACTGGAAGTGCGATTCTGGAGGCCGGGAAACTGACTCAATGGAATATTATTGGAAGTACCGAAACTGCAAAAGCTGTCGAAAACGCCGGGGGTTCTGGGGCTTCCGATCCAACCGCCATTGGACATCAGATGCACCAGGAGCAATGGAGACTTTTTCTGGCAGCGATCAATGGGGATTTGAAGCCAGTCGTGGATGGGAAAACTGCAAGAAAATCAGTAGAGCTAATCCGGGCAATTTATCACTCCTCTCATTCTGGCAAGCTTGTGGAGTTCCCATTTGCGGATAAGTGATGGAATGATCTTTCTGATTTTAGATGTTTTCAGAAGTTTGAAAACCAATTCCATTCGAAAATTTGGTTTTAAATCGATTTCGTAATTTTTGAAAATTGTAAGCTAAGAAAATCCAATATTTAGTTTTCTACAGGTGAAAATAGACCGTTCCGTATTTAAACACATTCAATAAACCCAACAACTCAACCCAAAATTTAATGGACAATCAAAACGTAGGTAAATACAGGTGGACCATTTGTGCAATGCTCTTTTTTGCCACAACTATCAACTATCTGGATAGACAAGTACTTTCATTAACATGGAGTGATTTTATAGCACCTGAGTTTCACTGGACAAACAATGATTATGGAAACATTACCGCTTTGTTTTCAATATTTTATGCGGTTTCAATGTTGTTTGCCGGGAAATTTGTTGACTGGATGGATACCAAAAAGGGATTTCTTTGGGCTATCGGTGTTTGGTCAGTGGGAGCTTGTTTACATGCGTTTTGTGGAATCGCAACAGCAGGTATCTTAACCGGTAACTGGTTTGTGAGCTTTGAAGGAGCCAAAGAAATCATCGGTACCGTTGAAGACACGGCAGCGATTATTTCAGTCAGTGTGACGCTTTTTATATTTGCCAGATTAATCTTGGCGGTAGGCGAAGCAGGAAACTTTCCGGCAGCCATCAAAGCAACCGCAGAATATTTTCCCAAAAAAGACAGAGCGTTCTCTACCAGTATATTCAATGCCGGATCAACTGTCGGCGCTTTGGGAGCACCGATTTCTATTCCTTTTATTGCTGAGGCATATGGTTGGGAAATGGCATTCATAATCATCGGTGCCTTGGGTTTTGTGTGGATGGGTTTTTGGATTTTTATTTATGAAAAACCTGATAAACACTCCAAGGTTAGCCCGTCAGAATTAGCCTATATTCAACAGGATATTCTTGCGGATAGTAAAATAGAAGGATATGTTCCTGAATCTGCTACCAAAGTATCGATGATTGAGTGCCTTAAATACAATCAGACTTGGGCATTTGCTTTTGGTAAATTCATGACTGACGGTGTGTGGTGGTTCTTTTTATTCTGGACTCCGGCGTATTTAAGTTCGGTATATGGAATGGATTCTACAGAGGCTGCGCTTCCGTTATTTGTCCTTTACATGATTACATTACTTTCGATTATCGGGGGGTGGTTACCAACTTATTTCGTTGATAAAAAAGGAATGAATCCCTATGAAGGCAGGATGAGAGCGATGTTGATTTTTGCATTTTTCCCTTTATTGGCTTTGGTAGCACAACCCTTAGGGTACATTTCTTATTGGCTGCCCATCATTATTATTGGCATAGCAGCGGCAGCTCACCAAGCTTGGTCGGCTAACATTTTCACTACGGTAGGTGATATGTTTCCTAAAAAGGCAATTGCTACGGTTGTAGGGATTGGCGGTTTAGCAGGAGGAATGGGAGGCACGCTCATCAACAAAGGCTCCGGAATGTTGTTCGACTACAGTAAAGAAAGCGAAATGGTTTTCATGGGATTCCAGGGTATTGAAGCCGGATATTTCATTATTTTCTCCATTTGTTCTGTTTGTTACTTAATCGGCTGGACCGTAATGAAGACATTGGTGCCAAAATACAAGCCGATAACAGATCTCTAAAATTGAGAGCTGGGGACTGACTTGCTAGCCTTGTCAGATCTGAAATTTGGTAAACTCCCTCTAAAGGTTTCGGCGTTTAGAGGGATTGTTTTTTAGGGGCTAAAATGAAAAATCCGAAGCTCTAAACTTTGGATTTTTTTTCTGTCTACTGTGACTGAAAATTGAATACTCAGCTTACTAAGAATAAAAAATATTACTGGCTTCGACTCCGCTACCAATGACGAGATAATATTTATTTTGATTTTATTCAATTATCGAATGTTTATTTTGTCTGGTATACTTCCATATTCATTTCTGCTGCAAGCTTGAGAACATATTTCTTTTTT
>NZ_MUNY01000080.1 GCF_002002735.1 Algoriphagus sp. A40
CAATAATTGATTTTTATGACTAACTTCACCCAATAGTATAAGAGCAAAAAGACTCACGATTTTTCAAGACACTTAATCCTAAATAGGCCCCTCGGTAACTTGGGAAAATGAATTCTAGCGATAGGCTGTAATACAAAGTCTGGAAATGGAATTTGTTTAATGGTGAATCATTTTCTTCCTACAGACATTCGTTTTGAATAAGGATGTATTGAGGATTGGCATTTTATTTTCATTACAATTAATCATGAGTATAATTAGTTTTTTCAATTCTGTTCTTTCAGGCCAAAAATCCAAATCAAGAATTATCGAAGGTTTTGAGGTTTCCTATCGATATTCTGGAAAAGGAGTGCTTTTTGATCCCATTACTATGCTTCGGGACTTAAAGTACAAACTAGAAAGTAACCAGGTCACAACTGGGGAATTGTGTGTAAGCTTGGGTGAAATTGTGGATCAACAACTGAACTTTAATGATCAACTGGTCCCAACCGTAGAAGCAAAATTTAAAATTGAAAATGAATATTTGAAGGTCCAACGATATGTAATGACTTTTGAATCAATTCCCTGTAGTTGGTATGATTTTTTTCTGGATCAAATTCCGCTTTGTACTTTTCAGCGGAGGTATGATTATGGTAAAGACTTTGAAATGATCAAAGAAAAATTTGCGTCATTTACCTCAAACCAACCTAGTCCAATGTCCAATTATTGGGAAAACAGACAAAATGAAGGCTTGTTTTTAGAACATTTTGGCCATACCCAGATTTGGGTATTACATTCAGTTTCCGGATTAAAGCAAGTTTGGAACAAGTTGGGTAACTGATTCTTACATTATTTCCCTCACAAATTATTTTCCGGTGACGAAAGGCATTTTTTTCAATATGAAAAAATTGACAAAAAGTAGGATGAAAAATGGATCAAGAAATGAGTACAAAAGTTGCTCATTTGATTACCTTTGTAGTGAGAGAAATTTTGAAAATGCCTCAAATTTCAATTCTGAGGCTTTTTTTAATTAAATGTTTGAGATTTAGGGAGTTAAATTAACTTCCAATTAAATCAAGACCTGTTAAGGCCAAAGCGTTAAGACCTGAGGATTTAAAAATAGGAGTTGAAGCCCTTTTGGCTCAAATTTTTCCCCTTCAGATTTTGATCCTTTTGGGACTGAAAGGGCGAAGCTGTATCTGATCGCTTTAATCAAGCTCTAGCAAAAGGCCAAAGGATTTCGGCGAAAGTCATTCGAAGGATTAGCATGGTTGTGTGAATTCGAAGAAAAAAATACCTTAGAATTGCCTTTAGTAGTCATTTTTATGTGTATCCGCTTAAAAGCACGTTGCCAAACAAAAAATGGCTAGAGGAACAATTGAAGGGGCTGTGGCCAGTGGACTATGGTCCGTGGACGGGTATCCGCATTTTCGCTTCAAAGGCTTGAAGTGCATCATATCGGATACTCATAATCATTTTTAAGACGTAATTATTTTTGGACTGATTATTTACCAAATGAAAATCATCAATGTTATTCTTTCCGGAGGTGTAGGTTCTAGACTTTGGCCATTGTCCCGGAAATCCAGGCCTAAGCAATACCTTTCGATTTTTGAAGGACATACGCTTTTTCAAAAAACAGCATTGAGAAATAAAGAATATTGCGATGAGGTCATCGTGGTTGGCAATTGCGATAATTTTGAGCTTTCACGCAAAGATCTGGATAGTGCCGAAATCAAGGATTACACCGAAATAATTGAAGCCTGCCCAAGAAACACCGCTGCGGCAATCGCATTTGCAGCTTTTGATGCTCATCCGGAAGATATTCTGTTTGTAACCCCGTCCGATCACTTGATTAAGGCAGAAGAACTTTATGCCTCTGCAGTTTCCAGGGCGACACAGCTTGCAGATGAAGGATATATAGTGACTTTTGGTCTGAAACCTACCAAACCGGAAACCGGATACGGGTATATTGAATCAGAAGGGGAAAATGTAAAGAGTTTTAGAGAAAAGCCTGACCTAAAAACAGCCCAGAGTTTTTTGGAACAGGGAAATTTCTTTTGGAACTCAGGCATGTTTTGTTTTAAGGCCGGAGTATTTCTGCAGGAACTTCAGGAATTTGAGCCAGAGGTTTTTATGGCATCCAAAAAGGTATTTGACAATTCAGATTCAGGCAAGCTGGATTACGATTTATCAATGAAAATTCCCTCTATTTCTGTAGACTATGCAGTAATGGAGCGAACCAAAAAAATCAAAATGGTCCCTTCACTTTTCCGATGGTCAGATATGGGTTCTTTCGAATCGATCTACGAATACCTTGAAGGAAATGGGTATCCCAAAGACGAATTTGGAAATATGGTTATCGGAACCGATGTGCATACAGAATTTACCGGCCTGACAAATACCATTCTGATTCAAACGTCCGATGCAATCCTTGTCCTTCGAAAAGAAAATGCCCAAGACGTTAAAAAAATCTTCGAACGACTGGAAAAGGACCGTCCCGAATTGGTGTAAAGGAATAGTTAATTGTTAAAATGTTAAGGGTTAACCGCGGCTAGAAATGGGAATTTTGAATGCTTAAATGAATAGCAAATTGCTCGTGATTGACTGCAAATCTACTTTTAACATTTGACGCTTAACTATTAACCTTTTAACCATTAACCCTTAACAAATTAATCCTTAACCCCCAACCATGAAACGAATACTTGTCACCGGAGGCGCCGGATTCTTGGGCTCACACTTATGTGAGCGATTGCTGAATGAAGGCAATGAAGTGCTCTGTGTAGACAATCTTTTTACAGGCAGAAAGTCGAATATCCATCACCTTTTGGACAACAAGAATTTTGAATTCCTTAGGCATGATGTGACATTTCCGCTTTTTGTGGAAGTAGATGAGATTTATAATTTGGCATGCCCAGCCAGCCCGGTTCATTACCAATTTGACCCAGTCCAAACCACAAAAACCTCGGTGATTGGCGCAATTAATATGCTTGGTCTCGCTAAAAGGCTTAAAATCAAAATCCTCCAGGCTAGTACCTCTGAAGTTTACGGTGATCCTGAAATTCACCCACAGCCGGAATCCTACAAAGGCAGCGTAAGTACCACAGGTATCCGTGCCTGCTACGATGAGGGAAAGCGATGTGCCGAAACGCTCTTTTTTGACTATCATAGGCAACATAAAGTGGCCATCAAGGTCATGCGGATCTTCAATACCTATGGGCCAAGAATGCATCCCAATGACGGAAGAGTGGTCAGCAATTTTATAGTGCAGGCCTTGAAAGGTCAGGACATCACCATCTTTGGAGATGGCAGACAGACCCGGAGCTTTTGCTATGTGGACGACAACATCGAAGGGATGTATCGACTGATGAATTCCAGAGATGGATTTACAGGACCTGTCAACATCGGTAATCCTGGGGAATTTACCATGTTGGAACTTGCCCAATTGGTAATCGAAATGACGGGCAGCAAAAGCAAACTGATTTTCTTACCCCTTCCCCAAGATGATCCCATGCAGCGCAAACCGGTCATTGATTTGGCAAAAAAAGAATTGGATTGGGAACCGACTGTTGACCTTCGAACTGGCCTCGGAAAAACAATTGAGTACTTTGACCAACTCCTGAAGAGTTAATTGTTAAAAGTTAAATGTTAAAGGTTAAGCGTGGCCAGAATTGAGAATTTCGAGGAAATTGAAATTTGGCAGCTTGCACGTGATCTTTGTAGAATTATTAAGAAATTAACTTCAAAAGGTCCATTTCTTAAAGACTTTAAATTCTCTTCTCAAATCAATTCTGCAGCTGGTTCTGTAATGGACCCTGTGAAATAACGAATGTTTTACGTGTACGTTCTTCAAAGCCTTAAAGATCAGAAATTGTACACAGGATACACTTCAGATATAAATAAAAGATTCCAAGAACACAATTTAGGAGAAGTACCTTCAACCAAAAATAGAAAACCCTTTAAACTGATTTATTTCGAATTCTGTTTGAATCAAGTTGATGCAATTCATCGAGAGAGGTATCTTAAAACCACCTATGGGAAAAGATACCTAAAGAATCGATTAAAGAATTTTCACTTGGAATAGTATTTCACAGGGTAGCTGAAGGATTTGAAAGAGACGGCAACAAGGAATTTATTAATTTCCTATACATAGCAAAAGGTTCCAATGGAGAAGTCCGATCCCAATCCTACAGGGCTTTAGATGGAAATTACATTTCTTCTGAAGAGCAGTCAGAGGTTTTGATTTTAACAGAAAAACTAAAGTTTAAAATTCAAGGATTTATTTCGGTTCTTAAAAACAGCAGTCCAAAAGGTTATAAGTAATAATGGCGCTTGACGCTTTAACGATTAACCTTTAACGCTTAACATTTAACGCTTAACCCTTCCCTCTTTTGACCCTAAATCCCAACTCTAAAATATACATCGCCGGACACCGTGGAATGGTAGGTTCAGCCATTTGGAGAGCTTTGGAAGCTAATGGTTATTCGAATCTGATCGGAAAAACTTCAGGAGAGCTTGACCTTAGAAACCAGAAGGCAGTAGCTGATTATTTCAGAACTGAAAAACCTGAAGTTGTAATCGACGCTGCTGCCAGAGTAGGGGGAATTTTGGCAAACAACACCTATCCATACCAATTTTTAATGGAGAATTTGCAGATCCAAAACAATCTGATCGATTCTTCTTTAAAAGCAGATGTTCAGAAATTTATCTTTTTGGGATCTTCCTGTATTTATCCCAAGCTGGCACCTCAACCTTTGAAAGAGGAGTACTTGCTGACTGGCCCACTGGAACCTACCAATGAATGGTATGCAGTTGCCAAAATCACTGGAGTGAAAGCCTGTGAAGCCATCCGAAAGCAGTTTGGAAAAGACTACATCTCCCTGATGCCAACCAATTTGTATGGTCCGTTTGATAATTTTGATTTAAAGACTTCCCATGTCCTGCCTGCCATGATCCGGAAGTTTCACGATGCAAAGATTAAAAGTGAGCAATTAGGAGCTAGGGTCCCTGAGCTTGTCGATGGGGTCGAACTATGGGGAAGTGGGACGCCGATGCGGGAGTTTTTATTTGTGGAAGACTTGGCTGATGCGGTGGTTTTTGCTTTGGAAAATGAATTCACAGACAACCTCTACAATGTCGGTACCGGAGTAGACCTCACCATCAAAGAACTGGCAGAACTCATCCAAAAAACTGTAGGTCATACCGGAGAAATTCATTGGGATTCCAGCAAACCGGACGGTACTCCCAGGAAACTGATGGACGTGTCAAAGATGGAACAGGCCGGATGGAAAGCAAAAGTTGGACTCGAAGTTGGAATTCGAAGGACTTATGAATGGTTTCTGGAGAACATTGAAACTTTCAAAGAGGTAAAAATTTAAACTAATCTTTGTCGGATTAGCGCAGAACATTGAAAATAGCAGTGCTACTTACCTGCTTTAATAGAAAAGAGAAAACCAAAAAGTGTTTGGAACACCTCTTTTCCCAAAATTTGCCGGTGGGAGTCGCCTTACAGGTTTTTGTCTGTGATGATGGTTCAAGCGATGGGACAGGCGAGATGCTGGAAAAGGAATTTCCTAAAGTCATCGTCGTAAGTGGAACTGGGGATTTATTTTGGAATGGAGGGATGAACCTGGCATGGGCAAAGGCAAAGGAATTCGATTCATTCGATTTTTTTCTCTGGCTGAATGACGATACCTATCTGGAAATAGATGGTTTGAAGTCACTTTTGGAAAATTATGCCAAACTACCATCTCCGGCTGTTCTCATAGGAGCTTGTTATGACCCAAGAACCAAGGATTTTTCATTTGGAGGCACAAATTCTTCCGCTCCCATAATTCCAAACGGAAAGCTTCAGGAAGTGAGTTTGATCAATGGAAACCTGGTGTTAATTCCAGCAGAAATTGACCAGAAATTGAATGGGCTTTCTTCGGCATTTACACATTATTTTGGTGATTACGATTATGGATTGAGGGCTCAGAAAGCTGGATTTCCCTGCTACACTTCAACCGGCTACCTGGCAACTTGTGAATCCAATGAGGCGGTTTTTTGGGGTGACTCCAAACTCCCTTTTTCCAAGCGTTGGAAATTGGTACATGATACCAAAGGACTTGCCCTTCGGGAATATTTTCATTTTCTAAAAATCCATTTCGGATTATTTAAAGGGTACAAAACATTGGCTTCGGTTTATTTCAGAGTATTGTCCCCTTCTTTATTTTTGGGCTTTAAGAAAAGTCTGAAAATCCATTGAAAGTTTTAAAAGGCAAATTCTTGGGAGTAGAAATTTGGGGTTGGGGCAATTTTGACATTCAGCTTTGAGAATTGCATTTGATCCCCAGATTTTTTCAATCCAGAAATACGGTGGAATCTCCAGGTATTTTGTTCGGATTGCCGAGGAAATGCATCAAAAAGGGGAGCAGGTCTCGATTTTGGCTGGATACCATATCAATTCTTATTTAAATGATTGTTCCCCAAAATTGGTCAAAGGGAAGTATTTGGAAAAATATCCGTCGCGGAGTATACGGGCCATTAGAAAATTAAACAGCATCACTGGAAATCTTCGATCCTCCCTTACCAGACCGGATTTGATTCATGAAACTTATTTTTCATCCAAACCTGTAGTCAAATCCAAAGCTCCTGTTTTTGTCACTGTATATGATATGATTCAGGAAATTTATCCTGACCAGTTCCATGCAGGGGAGCTGGTAACCAATCAAAAAAAAGATGCGCTGAAAAGGGCTGATCATATATTCAGTATATCCCATCATACCAAAACTGATCTCTGTCGACTGTTTGATATTCCATCTGAAAAAATTTCTGTGGTTCATCTGGCAGCTGACAATCCTTTGGAATTGGGCTCCTTTACTAATTCAATTGAAAAGCCCTTTCTGCTTTATGTGGGCTTAAGATTTGATTATAAAAACTTTTCAAAATTCCTCAAAGCTTTCTCAAATTCAGATAGCCTGAAAAAGGAGTTTAATATAATTGCATTTGGGGGAAGTGGATTTAGCCAGAAGGAGAGATCTCTGATCCAATCTCTGGGACTTCAATCCAATCAGGTAATCCACTGTGGTGGTTCGGATTTGGATTTAGGCAGATTGTATGCCAAAGCCTATGCTTTTGTTTATCCCTCGATATACGAAGGATTTGGAATTCCATCCCTGGAAGCGATGTCCTATGGCTGCCCTGTTTTAAGCAGCAATTCCAGTTCACTTCCCGAAGTAGTAGGAGATGCCGCGCTTACCTTTAATCCGATGGATGGGGACGAAATGACTTTCCAAATGGAAAAAGTGGCCTTTGATTTAGAAATTCGTGAGCAATTGATCGCCAAAGGCTACCAAAGAGCAGGGGAGTTTTCTTGGGAAAAAACCGCTAGGGAAACTATGGATGTTTACAGAAAATTTGTTTAAACTCTTTGCAAGTTTGTATTTCTGATTTTAGTGAAATCCTGAGAAAGATCGATTGTGATGCCATTGAACAAGATTTATAAGGCCTTAAAGCGCAGACTAACCCCCCCTCCCATAATCCAAGATGAGACCTCAATCCTGGCTTTGGGCAAATTGCTCTCCAATCAACAGTGGAGCATGAATTCGAAATCTATCAATGATTACGAATTTAAAATCTTCAGCCAGTTTGGAGACGATGGGATTATCCAATACCTGATCAAGCATTTAACCATAGAAAACCAAACCTTTGTAGAGTTTGGGGTGGAAAATTACCAGGAGTCCAACACTAGGTTTTTGATGATGAACAACCTCTGGTCTGGACTTGTCATGGATGGATCAGAGTTTCATATAAGCTCTATCAAGCAGAGGCCTTGGTATTGGAAGCATCAATTGGCACATAAAGCCACTTTTGTGACTCGGGAAAACATCAATGAACTGATGGAGGAAGCGGGACTTTCGGATATCGGGCTTCTCCATATTGATATTGACGGCAACGATTACCACGTTTTGGAAGCCATGGATTTTTCCAGACTTAATCCCTCCATTCTGATCATGGAATACAACAGCGTTTTTGGAATGGAAAGGTCCATTTCGGTTCCTTATAGACCCGATTTTATCCGGACAAAAGCCCACAGTAGTAATTTGTTTTTTGGAGCTTCTATTAGTGCCTTACACCATCTGGCAGATCAGAAAGGATATGCATTGGTTGGTGGGAATTTGGCCGGGAATAACGCTTTCTTTGTCCGAAAAGACCTTTTAAACTCAAGGATCCGGGAATGTTCTTTGGCAAATGCCTTTAGAGAAAGCCAGTTTATGGAAAGCCGCGATGAAAATTTCCAGCTGACTTATTTGAGAGGTCCACAACGCTTAAATGCGATCCGTGGACTGGAAGTGCTTAATGTCATATCAGGTAAAACAGAAATCCTTTGATCGTCTTCTGTCTTCCAAATTCGGTCATCCTTCTTCGGTCTTCTGTCTTCGGCCTTCTGTCTACCTATTATTCCTTCTCCTTCTGAAATCAGCACTTATCATCGGCATTTCAGGTCAAGACGGTTCCTACCTGGCTGAATTACTCCTCAAAAAAGGGTATCAGGTATGGGGAACTTCAAGAGATGCGCAAGGTGGGAGTTTTACCAACCTTCAAAAGCTGAATATCAAATCTGAGGTGAACTTGATCTCCATGGACCAGGAGGATTTCCGCTCAGTCCTGGTAGGGATCAAAAAAACCAAACCGAACGAAATCTACTTTCTGGCAGGACAATCTTCGGTTGGACTCTCATTCGAACAGCCTGCAGAAACAATCCAAAGCTTTACCCTCGGTATTTTGAATGTCCTGGAGGCAGTGAAGCTGGAAAACAGAGACATCAAAGTTTACCATGCCGGAAGTTCTGAGGCATTTGGCGATACTCAGGGGCTGGCAGCTGATGAACTGACACCATTCAAACCACGCAGTCCCTATGCTTTGGCAAAGGCATCGGCGACTTGGCTGGTGGACAATTACCGGGAAGCTTATCAACTCTTTGCCTGTACGGGAATCCTGTTCAACCATGAATCTCCACTACGTCCGGAGCGATTCGTTACCCAAAAAGTAATCCAGACCGCGAAGCGGATCGCAGGCGGTTCATCCGAAAAACTGGAACTCGGCAGACTGGATATTTCCCGGGATTGGGGCTGGGCTCCGGAATATGTCGAAGCCATGTGGCTCATGCTGCAGCAGGAACAACCGGAGGATCTTATCATAGCCACCGGAACTTCTCGTAAGCTGGAAGAATTTGTCGCCATTACTTTTACACAATTGGGTATGAACTGGAGAGAATGTGTGGAGCAATCAGAGCATCTGATGAGACCCACAGACTTGATAGTTTCCAAAGCAAACCCTTCAAAAGCCTTTGCTAAACTCGGCTGGAAAGCAGAGAAGACCTTGGAAGAGATCGTGACGGAGATGCTTTCTTAAAATGACACAGAGCGCTTGCAGGCTCGCTTAATTTGTTACACAACTTGTCCCGAAGCATTTCGGGAGAGTTTCACAGAGGGCTCGCAGGCTCGCTTAATTTGTTACACAGAGTTTCACAGAGGGAGCACGGAGAACCACAGAGATAAACAAATAATTCAAATAGAAACTCAGTGGCCCTCGGTGCCTGCTCGGTGTCTCTCGGTGACAAAAAAAAGTCAAATTTTAAATGATTGAAGATTTACTGACAAAAGAAGTAATTGGCGCAGCCATAGAAGTGCATCGGCACCTAGGCCCTGGTCTTCTTGAATCTTCTTACCAAAAATGTCTTGAATTCGAATTGGTCAAACGTGGGCTAATAGCGAGAAGGGAAGTACCTGTCTCTATTCAATATAAAGAGCTACTAGTAGAAAATGGCTATCGAATAGATCTTTTAGTGAATGACGAGCTGGTGATTGAGACAAAAACAGTGGAAGAGTTGAATGATATTCATCTAGCCCAAATTCTTACTTATTTGAAGTTTGGAGGATTTAAAAGAGGTCTTTTACTCAACTTCAAAGTCCTTAAAATGATTGACGGAATACAAAGAGTATCTCTTTAAATATAAAAAACAATGGCCCCTTGGTGTCTTCTCCGTGGCTCTCCGTGACCCAAAAAGAATAATTTGGTGAACCGAAATAACAACTTGAAGCCCCTTCTAAAATCAGATTAAAAATTAAAACTCAGTGGCCATTGTTGGCTTTCTGTGCCTTCTCGATTGAACTTCAGTGATCGTAATTATCAATTGAACTTACGGAAGTAATAACGTTGAGTACCTTTTAGAATAAAATTTACAATATCAAACTCTGTGGTCCTCGGTGTAACTCTGTGCTCCTAAAAAGGATATCTCGGTGGCTATATGACCCAATAAAATGAAAACAGCACTAATAACCGGCGTAACCGGGCAAGACGGCTCATACCTCGCCGAACTTTTACTTGAAAAAGGTTACCAAGTCCATGGTATCAAGCGTAGAGCTTCTTCCTTCAATACCCAGCGTATCGACCACCTTTACCAGGATCAGCACGATGGAAATGTCAATTTTATCCTGCATTACGGTGATCTGACCGATTCCACAAACATCATCCGGATTATTCAGGAAGTGCAGCCGGATGAAATCTACAATCTTGGGGCTATGAGCCATGTCAAGGTTTCCTTTGACTCTCCTGAATATGTCGCGAATGTGGACGGAATCGGAACATTGAGGATATTGGAAGCAGTCCGGATCTTGGGTCTGGAGAAAAAGACCAGAATCTATCAGGCTTCTACCTCCGAACTTTACGGTGGAATGCCGGAAAACAAAAATGCACATGGTTTTTATGATGAAAACTCACCTTTTTACCCACGCTCTCCTTACGGGGCTGCCAAAATCTACGGGTTTTGGATCACCAAAAACTACCGGGAAGCCTATGGGATGTTTGCCTGCAACGGGATTCTCTTCAACCACGAATCTCCAAGAAGAGGTGAAACTTTCGTGACAAGGAAAATCACCATGGCCACTGCGGCAATTGCTCTTGGTAAACAAGATTGCTTATACCTTGGCAACTTAGAGGCTTTAAGGGATTGGGGGCATGCTAAGGACTATGTCAATGCAATGTGGTTAATCCTCCAGCAAGAAAAACCTGAAGACTTTGTAATAGCCACAGGAAAGACAACCAAAGTTCGTGACTTCGTAGAAATGGCCTTCGCTCACGTCGGTTTCACTCTCCGTTGGGAAGGAGAAGGAGTAAATGAGGTTGGGATACTCGATTCCATAGATGACCAGAAGTATCTTGCCACCACCGGACAATCTCTCAATCTCTCAACCTCTAATCTCTTAAACTCTAAACTGGTCAGAGTGGATCCGGCCTACTTCCGCCCCACCGAAGTCGACCTCCTCCTCGGCGACCCGACCAAATCCAAGACCCAATTGGGCTGGGAACCGGAATATGATTTAGGAGGATTAGTGGACGATATGATGGTTTCGGATTTGAAATTGTTCCGAATGGAAAAGGAACTACTGGACAATGGATATAGAGTGAAGAACCAGGTGGAGTAAAAAAATAAAAAGCTAGTTGGTAAAACATTTCAACCCGAAACGATTTAACACTTAACAATTAACGCTTAACAATTAACGCTTAACAATTAACGCTTATACTTTTAGATGCTTACCAATTTAGAAAAAAGCAAAATCGCCATCATTGGCCTCGGCTATGTCGGCCTTCCTCTTGCAGCAGCTTTTGCTGAAAAATTCAAAACCATCGGATACGATATAGACTCCAAGCGGGTCGGCGAACTCCAAAAAGGCCATGACCGCACATTGGAAGTCGGGGATGACCAACTCAAGTCTGTCTTGGTAGCAAGTACTTTAGATCTCGAAGAAAAGGGCAGTGGCCTGCTCGTTACCGACGCAGTAGGACCGATTTCTTTGGCAAATATCTACATCGTCACAGTTCCCACACCCACCGATAAGCACAACCGACCTGTACTTACCCCCATGCTAAGGGCCTCGGAAGCCATCGGAAAGGTGCTGAAAAGGGGAGATGTGGTCATCTACGAATCTACAGTCTATCCCGGTGTGACCGAGGAGGAATGCGTACCGGTATTGGAAAGAGTTTCCGGTCTGAAGTTCAATGAAGACTTTTTCGCTGGCTACTCTCCCGAGCGCATCAACCCGGGAGATAAAGAACATACCGTTACCAAGATTCTCAAAGTCACCTCCGGCAGTACCCCCGAAGTGGCCGAATACGTGGATCAACTCTACAAAGCCGTAATCACCGCCGGTACACACAAGGCTTCATGCATCAAAGTAGCCGAAGCTGCCAAAGTGATCGAAAACTCCCAGCGGGATATCAACATTGCCTTCGTCAACGAACTCAGCAAAATCTTTAATCTTCTTGGGATTGACACCCAAGAGGTCTTGGAAGCAGCGGGTACCAAGTGGAACTTCCTTCCTTTCCGTCCGGGGCTGGTAGGCGGTCATTGTATTGGGGTAGATCCCTTTTACTTAGCTCAAAAAGCCCAGGAAGTAGGCTGCCATCCGGAAATTATCCTGGCTGGCCGCAGGCTCAATGACTCCATGGGCAAGCATGTGGCTACTGAGACCATCAAGCACATGATGCGTAAAGACTTAAAAGTAATCGACACCAAAGTGCTGATTTTGGGATTCACCTTCAAAGAGGACTGTCCCGATGTGCGCAATACCCGGGTAATTGATATTTACAATGAACTCCGATCCTTTGATATCGATGTCTGTGTCTACGATCCTTGGGCCGATCCAGCCGAAGTTAAGCATGAATATGGCATCGAAGTAAGCAATGGAGGGGCTAAGCCCAATTTGGAAGACTATTCGGCCATTATTTTGGCCGTTGCTCATAAGGAATTCAAATCCTGGTCCATCCAAAAGTCGGATAATCAGGTGGTATTTGATGTGAAGTCCGTTTTGGGAAAAGGAAAAGTAGATGCGAGGCTGTAACTTGATATGAATATTTTAGATCTTATAGGAAGAACCGAGTTGCTTTTCGAAAGGGATATTTTATCTCATGAAACAACTTTATTTCAGATGGTATCAAACTCCAAGTTCTTGGTAATTGGTGCAGCTGGATCAATAGGACAAGCTGTTACAAAAGAGCTTTTTAAAAGAAATCCTCAAAAACTTCATGTTGTAGATATCAGCGAAAATAATCTCGTAGAGCTTGTCAGAGATATTAGAAGTTCCTTTGGCTACATAGATGGTGATTTCAGGACATTTTCCTTGGATATTGCATCACCAATTTATGATGCTTTTATAGAATCAGATGGAGACTACGATTATGTACTGAACCTTTCAGCACTCAAGCATGTAAGAAGCGAAAAAGATCCATTTTCACTCATGAGGATGATCGAGGTAAATATTTTAAATACCCTCAAAACAATTCGTCAATCTAAAGAAAAAGGAGTAAAAAAATATTTCTGTGTCTCTACGGACAAGGCAGCAAACCCTGTCAACATGATGGGAGCTTCCAAACGAATCATGGAGCTTTTCTTAATGCGTGAGTCCAAAGATATTACCATATCAACAGCGCGCTTTGCAAACGTGGCATTTTCTGATGGTTCTTTGCTTCATGGTTTCAATCAACGAATTCAAAAAAGACAGCCAATAGTAGCCCCAAATGATATCAGAAGGTACTTCGTTACTCCTCAGGAATCCGGGGAACTCTGCTTGATGTCCTGTCTATTGGGTAGAAACAAAGATATTTTCTTTCCAAAGCTCAGCGAGGAACTACATCTAATCACCTTCGCCGAAATAGCAATTAACTATTTGAAGCAATTAGGCTACGAACCTTATATCTGTTCTTCAGAAGAAGAAGCTCGCAAGTTCTTCCAGACAAATAACCAATCCCTAAAAACTAATAACAAAAACTGGCCTTGTTACTTTACCCAAAGTGATACCACCGGAGAGAAGGATTTTGAAGAATTCTTTATGGATGGGGAAGTTTTGGATTTGGATAGATTTGAAAATTTAGGTATAGTAAAAAGCAGTTTACCATATCAGGAAGATAAACTGAATTGGTTCCTTTCTGAAGTCAATGGACTAATTAAAAACCATCAATGGTCAAAAGCTGACCTATTGACTTTTTTTAATGAATTATTGCCTGCCTTTGACCACAAGGAAACAGGGAAATATTTGGATTCCAAAATGTAATGATGGCTTTTCAGGATACGATTAAGTTTATTCAGGATAAGTTCCAATCCAAAGATTTTATTCCACTTCATGCTCCAGTGTTTAGTGGAAATGAGCGAAAATATGTAATGGATACATTGGATTCCACCTTTGTTTCCTCTGTTGGGGCTTATGTTGATAAGTCAGAACAAATGATAGCTGAGATCAGTCAAACTAAAAAGGCTGTGGCAGTGGTTAATGGTACTTCAGGCTTACATATTGCCTTGCAATTGGCTGGTGTAACAAGAGGGGATGAGGTGATTACCCAAGCCCTGACTTTTGTAGCCACAGCTAATGCGATTCATTATACAGGTTCAAATCCCGTCTTTTTGGACGTGGACTATGACACCATGGGACTTTCTCCTAGAGCAGTTTCTGATTTTCTGGAAGAGTTTGGTGAAATCAGGGAATCAGGTACTTATAATAAACAGACCGGAAAAAGAATTGCGGCCTGTATGCCGATGCATACGTTTGGTTTTCCAGTTCATCTGGATGAATTGCTTCAAGTTTGTAATTCATGGAATATTCCGCTTGTGGAAGATGCTGCTGAATCTTTGGGGAGTTACTACAAGGGAAAGCATACCGGTTCTTTTGGTCAACTTGGAGTTTTTTCATTTAATGGAAACAAAATCGTTACCTCCGGGGGAGGAGGCATGATTGTGACGAATAATGAAAATTTGGGACAAAAGGGTAAGCACTTGACCACAACAGCCAAAGTTCCTCACCCCTATGAATTTGTCCATGATGAAGTCGGATATAATTTCCGAATGCCCAATCTAAATGCAGCGTTGATTTGTGGACAGTTGGAACAATTGGATTCATTTTTGGCCAATAAGAGAAAGCTCGCAAATGAATATGCTGATTTTTTTTTTGAGAGCCAGGGAATCATATTTAGGAAAGAAATCGAAAACACAAAGTCCAATTACTGGCTAATGGCTGTAGAATTGGAAGATCTTGAAGCTCGAAATGCTTTTTTGAAGGAAACCAATGAAGCCAAAACTATGACTAGACCTATTTGGCAGCTGATGTACCGCTTACCCATGTACAAGGATTGTTTCAGAGATAGTCAAAAGAATGCTGAAAATCTGGAGGAAAGAATAGTAAATATTCCAAGTAGTGTCCGGGTCTAAATCTGTTTTTCTTTTTGGTTACTCAGGCCATGCATATGTGATTATTGAGTCACTTTTGGATGCAGGATTTCATGTTAGGGGATATTTTGACTTTCAAGAGGCTGAGAGGAATCCCTACAACTTGGAATATTTTGGATTTGAGAGTGAGGTTGATCTTAAGAGAATAGTAGGAAATGGCTTGGTCTTTCCTTCTATTGGTGAAAATTTGGTGAGAAAGAAATTGATTAAACTTTTTGAAAATCTTGGATTAACTCAATTTGTAGTGTATGATCCTAGTGCGAATGTTTCTAGAACCGCAAAAGTGAATAGTTCCACATATATAGGAAAGAATGTTACAGTTAATGCCCAATGTGAAATTGGCAAGGGTGTTATCTTAAATACTTCTTGTATAATCGAACATGATTGTAAGGTCTCTAATTGCGTGCATATTGCCCCGGGAGCGGTACTTTGTGGAAATGTTTCTGTTGGAGAAGACAGCTTTATTGGTGCGAATTCTGTAGTTAGGCAGAATGTAAAGATTTATGAAACAAATGTTATTGGAGCGGGGAGTGTAGTGACATCAGATGTAAATGAGAGTGGTGTTTGGATAGGTAATAAACTGAGAAAATTATGAGTACCAATCATGTGGTGGTTATAGCCGAAGCCGGCGTTAATCATAATGGAGACCTTAATAAGGCATTGAGGTTAATTGATGTCGCTTCTGAAGCGGGTGCCGATTTTGTGAAGTTTCAGACATTCAAAGCGGAGAAAATCGTGAACCCAACTGCTCAGAAAGCAGCCTATCAAAAGGATAATATGAAAGACGATGAGGGTACCCAATTCGATATGCTCAAAAAGCTGGAGATGGGGGAGGATTGGTATCCGGTCTTGATTGAAAGGTGTCTAAAGAAAGGGATTAAATTTCTTTCTACAGGATTTGATACGGAAAGTATTGATTTTTTGAATAACTTGAATATTCCTTTCTATAAAATCCCTTCTGGTGAAATTACCAATAAGCCCTATTTACAGCACATTGCTAGAAAAGGGAAAGACATAATATTGTCCACAGGTATGGCTAATTTGGATGAAGTAAAATCAGCAGTGGAGGTAATCATTCAAGAAGGAATAGGTAAAGAAAGAATAACGGTTCTCCATTGCAATACCGAATATCCTACGCCTATGGAAGATGTTAATCTGTTTGCGATGAACCATATAGCAAAAGATCTTGAATTAAAGGTTGGTTATTCTGACCATACCTTGGGCGTTGAAGTTCCTATAGCTGCTGTTGCACTAGGCGCTTGCGTGATAGAAAAACATTTTACCCTTGATAGGAATCTTCAAGGTCCCGACCATGCTGCAAGTCTTGAACCTCTTGAACTGAAAATTATGGTTCAAGCAATCAGGAATATTGAAAAAGCGATTTCAGGATCTGGGATCAAAGAACCCAGTTCAAGCGAGAAAAAGAATATTTCAATTGTCAGAAAAAGCCTTCATTTCAATCATGATGTAAGAAAAGGGCAAATTTTACGAAAAGAGGATCTTATTGCTCTTCGACCGGGAGATGGGATTTCTCCCATGGAGATTGATGATATCCTGGGGAAGGAATTACTAAATGACTTCATTGCAGGAACTAAACTCAAATTTGAATATTTAAAGTGATTACAGTCGGGGTTTTGACAAGTTCAAGAGCGGACTATGGTATTTATTTACCATTGCTCATGGCATTAAATAAGGACAATGACTTTGACCTTAAATTAGTTGTTTTTGGAACACACCTTTCAAAATTTCATGGTTTTACTTTATCTCAGATAGAGTCGGACGGTTTTGTTGCCTTCAAGAAGATCGAATCATTATTATTGGGCGACTCTTCAAATGCTATCGCCTCGGCTTATTCCCTAACAGCGCTCAAGTTTTCTGAATTTTGGGAAGAAAATGCGAACGAGTTTGATGTTGTTTTTGCTTTGGGAGATCGGTTTGAAATGGCAGCGGCTGTGGCAGCCTCGATTCCTTACCAAGTTAAAATCGCACATCTTCATGGCGGTGAGACTACTCTTGGGGCCATTGATAATGTATATCGGCATTTCATTTCCCTTGCAAGTAGTTTACATTTTGTATCCACGGAATCATTTAAAAATCGATTGATCCAATTGTTAAATGAGGAGGGTGCTGGAATTTTCAATGTGGGTTCACTAAGCTTGGAAAATTTGGCAACAATGCCTATACTTTCCATTGATGAGTTTTACGAAAAATGGGGAATTAATCTCAACCAAGACACCATTTTGGTAACGGTCCATCCTGAAACAATTGCTTTCAACCTAAATGAAAAGTATTGTAGGGAAGTTTCTATAGCCCTGGAGCAACTGTCAACCAACTATCAGATAGTGGTCACTATGCCCAATGCTGATACCGCTGGTATGATTTATAGATTGGCTTTTGAAAACCTTAGTAACAAGCATGAGAATATAAAATGCATTGAAAATTTTGGAACCCAATCCTACTTTACCTGTATGAGGTATTCCAAATTGTTGATTGGAAATACTTCAAGCGGGATTTTGGAAGCAGCTTCCTTAAAGAAATATGTTTTGAATTTGGGTGATCGCCAAAAAGGTAGATTGGCTGGGAAAAATGTAATTCATTTACCGTTTATTGCAGATAAAATTGTAAGTAAAGCTGTTGACTATTCTCAAATTCAATTTGAAGGAGAAAACCTTTATTATCAGCCTAACCCCTCTAATAATATTTTAAGAATTTTGAAAGAAAATTATGCAAACTTTTCATAGGCATATAGCTGATATCAATACACCTGTGAGGGAAGCCTTAAAGCAACTGGACACTTTAGCTTCTGATGCCATTTTATTCTTAGTGGATGGAGAGAATAAATTGCAAGGTTCACTTACTGACGGCGATTTGAGAAGAGGGTTTATTAAAGGTTTAGGCTTTGAGAATCTCCTGGCAGAATTCATCCAACCTAACCCTAAATATATTCAACAAGGCAAATATGATTTGAACGAGATCATTGAATTAAGAAAAAAACATTTTTCTGTTTTTCCTGTGGTCAATGCACAGATGCAAATCATAAATGTAGTCAATTTCAAACATCAAAGGTCTTATTTGCCCGTTGATGCTTTGATTATGGCAGGAGGGAGAGGTGAGCGATTAAAGCCACTTACAGATACCACTCCCAAGCCGCTATTAAGAATTGGAGAAAAACCCATTATAGAGCATAATATAGATCGATTGGCTTCATTTGGAGTTGATGATATTTGGCTTTCTGTTAGATACTTGGGAGAACAGCTTGAAAATTATTTTGGTGATGGATCAAAAAAAGGAATTCGGGTAAAATACGTATGGGAGAATCAGCCTCTGGGTACTGCCGGTGCTTTGGGTTTGGTAAATGATTTTGTGCACGATCATATTTTAATGATGAATTCAGATCTGCTGACCAATATTGATTTTGAGGATTTGTTCTTGTTTTTTCAGAAAGAAGAGGCTGACTTAGCAGTTGCTTGTATTCCTTATCAAGTCAATATTCCGTACGCTGTGATGGAAACAGAAGATAAAAGAGTTACAGGTCTTAAAGAAAAACCTACCTACACGCATTATTCTAATGCTGGTATTTATTTGATGAAAAAAGAAGTAGTTGATATTCTTCCTAAACAGAATCATTTCAATGCGACCGATCTGATGGAGCTCTTAATTTCAAAGGGGAAAAAAGTAGTAGCATATCCATTGATGGGTTATTGGTTGGATATTGGTAAGCATGAAGACTATCAAAAAGCTTCATTGGACTTTAATCAAATAAAATTTTGAGACCGTTGGTAGTTATACCTGCAAGGGGAGGTTCAAAAGGTCTTCCACGAAAGAATATTAAAGATCTTGGAGAAAAGCCATTGATCCAGTATACGATTGAAGCAGCGAGAGAGGTGTTTAATGATGATGTCATTTGCGTTTCAACAGATGATAAGAAGATAAAAGAAGTGGTTGAGTCTTTAGGTCTTAAAGTTCCATTTTTAAGGCCACCTGAATTAGCTAGTGATACATCGGGTACATATGAGGTATTATTACATGCCATCGATTTTTATCAAAATAGAGGTTACATTCCTGATACTTTGATTCTTTTGCAACCTACTTCGCCTTTTAGAACCGGAATTCATATCAAAGAAGCTTTGGCGTTATTTGACAATTCACTTGAAATGGTTGTTTCTGTCAAAGAAACCAAATCAAATCCCTACTATGTTTTAAAGGAAGAAGATAGTAATGGTTGGTTAGTGAATTCAAAGGAAAGTAATTTTAATAGAAGACAAGATTGTCCAAAGGTTTGGGAGGTAAATGGAGCCATTTACTTGATTAATATCGAAGCATTAAAATCAAAAAAAATAAATGAGCTTAGTAAAGTTAAAAAATATGTAATGTCGGAGGAAAGCTCTTTAGATATAGATGATTTAGTCGATTTTGAGCTAGCTGAAATATTTCTAGAAAAGTATAAATGATAGATTGTCAATCTAAATCAAGTGGTATTCTCTTATTAAGGATTATCGGTATAAAATTTATTGTAGAATGTTGATGGAG
>NZ_MUNY01000074.1 GCF_002002735.1 Algoriphagus sp. A40
GCGGCTTCTCAATGTGAATATATCTTGAGATTATTTAGGAGTTAATTGGCTCTCATCCCTCACCACTTATTCAATAAATTTAATTGCTTGAAAGGTGATTTTTCAACTCGTTGCTAACATAGGAGAACGTTAAGAATATTAAGAATTTTCTAATTCTGTTGCTTACTCAGTTGATATCAAAAAAACTAAATGCCCTTTTTTTCTTAATGGTAAAAAAAAGAGGCTGTCCCAAAAGGTGAGACAGCCTCAAATGATATCAAACACTATGGTTTAGGCTAACTCGCCCAATGCTTTTTTCAATCGCTTCAAGGCTTCGATCAATTCCTCTTCAGATGCAGCATAGGAAATTCTCACGCAGCTTGGTGCACCAAATGCTCCACCGGTCACCAATGACACATTTGCAATGGCTAAAAGATATAGGCAAAGGTCATCTGCATTTTTCACCTCGTATCCATGAGCCGACTTTCCAAAGAAAGCAGTTACAACAGGGAAGAAATAGAATGCTCCTTCTGGCACATGGGTTTTGATTCCCGGAATGTCTCTCAACAAGCCCAAAACCAAATCTCTGCGCTTGAGGTAGGCTTCAGTCATTGCCACAGATGGGGCTTGGTCGCCGGAAATACCCGCCAAAGCTGCCCGTTGTGCGATGCCTGTACCACCGGAAGTAAACTGTCCCTGCATTTTTTCCACTGCTTTGGCGATTTCCAAAGGAGCACAGATATAGCCAACTCTCCATCCGGTCATTGCATAGCCTTTGGAGAAGCCATTCACGGTAATTGTTCTTTCGAACATCCCAGGGAAAGACGCCATGCTGTAATTTTTACCCACAAAATTGATCAGTTCGTAGATCTCATCTGCGATCACCATCATTTTTGGGTGTTTCTTCACCACTTCAGAGATTGCTTCCAATTCTTCTTTGGAGAAAACCGAACCGGTTGGATTACACGGAGAAGAATAAATTACCGCCTTGGTTTTTGGAGTCAAAACCGCTTCCAACTGTGCAGCTGTAGCTTTGAAATTATTTTCAAGAGTACCCTCGATCAGAATCGGTACACCCCCACAAAGCTTGATAATCTCTGCGTAGCTAACCCAATATGGAGAAAAAATCACCACTTCGTCGCCTTCGTTGATCATACACATGAACACGTTGGCAATCGAATGCTTGGCCCCTGTGGAGACTACGATATGTTCGGCCTTGGCCTGAGAAATGTTGTTCTCTTCCCGAAGTTTCTTTGCAATCGCTTCTCTCAGATCCTGATAACCCGCCACTGGAGGATAGGCGAAATATTTTCCTTCATCGATCGCAGATTTGGCAGCTTCCTGGATGTGTTTGGGAGTTTTGAAGTCCGGTTCACCCAAGCTTAGACTGATGATATCAATGCCCTGAGTCTTGAGCTCTCTGGCTTTTTTGGCCATTGCGAGAGTTGCTGACTCTTCCATATTCAGGATACGATCTGATAGAATAGAATTCATTTTTTAGATTGATTTTTTACAAATTCCTCAAAAATAGGCAGAAGATTATAAATTCTAAACAATCCCGCGGAATTGATGCTGAAATGTTATTTTTGAATAAAATAGTTGGTCCATTCTGCCGTTTTTCTTTCCATGAACAGGAGATTATTCGTTTTTCTGATCGTTTTATTTGTTTCGGGCAAAATCTCATTTGCCCAAAAAAATGAATCCGAGAAAAAACCAGACCCGGATTCTACCGGGGTTGTCAGTTCAGTGCTTTTCCCTTCTGTAACACCTTTATTGCTTTTTGATGAGGAAAAGGAAAAAGAAGAGAAAAAGGAAAAAAAGAAAAAAGCCCGGAAAAACATCTGGTTTGGGATCAAAACCCAGCGAGGCTATACCCGAAGGGAAATGCGCGGGCAATCCTATTTTGAATACTTCAACTACACGGATGTCGACCGAAATCCCGATCCCTACATCCGGGACGTGTATTGGTATGACACTAAAGACAAAAGCATCAAGACCTCCGGCTACAGCAAAGAAACAGGCTATTTGCTCCACGGACCCTATGAGCGGATAGTAAACGAAACAGTGGTAGAAAGCGGGATGTTTTACTACGGCACCAAGCACAAAACCTGGATGCTTTTTGATGACCAAAACGTACTTCAGGACAAAAATCATTATTCTGAAGGCTGGCCACAGGAATCACGAATTTCATACTACAATCAAGCCTCAAAATCCATTGAGGAAATCATCCCGATCCAATACAGCCTGGAAGAAGGTAATTATTTTTACTTCCATGAAAACCAGCAAATCGCCATCACCGGAGAATATCAATACGGTGAAAAAGTGGGGCTTTGGACCGAATATTGGGACACCAAAAATTCCCAGGCGATCCGAAAAAGGGAGATTCAATACCAGGAAACACCCTATTCAAAAAATTTCCGCCCGTACATACGGGCGGAATGGGATAAAGACGGAACCCTAATTTACAGAAGGGAAAACTGATTATTTGGCAGTATATTTAAATTGTTGACCTCCAACAGAGGCCTCATACATCAAGCCCCCCTTAGTTCGGGTAAAAACAGCAACTCCATCCACATATTTCGCATTGGCTGAGGCACCGGCAGCAGCGGCGACAGCCGACACTTGAGCAGACATTTCTACTTTGTTTTCCTTAAATCGGTCAAAAGCTTCCTTGGTCTCAAAGAATACAACCTCACTGTAGGATTGGCCGCCAGCCTGGAAACCAATGGTCACCTGAGACATTTTGGCAAAACCCACCATAGCGCCTCCTTCATGCGCGACCCCATTACCAGAGGCTCCGCCGACTCCCAATCCTCCTTTTCCTACATTTGGCAGGATGATATAGCCATGGGCTGAGCTGAATAAATTCGCCATACTTGGATCATCTTTTAAGAACGCAGCTTTTGCATCTTCCGAGTCTTTGATGATTTTTTCAGCTTTTTCTTCTTTTTGGGCATAAGTAGCCGTGGTCATTAGGGCCAAGAAAAGGCCAAGAAATAGAGTTTTCATAGTATTTATTGGTGTTTAGTAAAAAGCGTCTTCAAAATGCCGGAAATTAATCGTGCCGGTTCGATTTTTATATACTCCCACGATATCAAATCGGATATCCTTGTGCCAATCCTTTTCATAAATATACTGATCCGCAGCCTTTACCAATAACTTTTTTTTAGTTGAATCAACGAATTCTTCAGCAAAACCAAATCCCGTCCCAGACCTGAACTTTACCTCTACAAAAATCAACAAGCCCCTGTGCTTCATCACCAGATCGATTTCAGCATGCCCGTGTCTGTAATTCGACTCTACCAGTTCGTATCCTTTGCTCACCAGCCAATCCGCTGCCAGTTGCTCCGCAAGCTTGCCGGATTCATTATGCTCGGCCATAGTTAAAATGATTAATTTTGAAAAATCGAAGAACGCTTCAGTGCTTTCGGCTGTTTTAAAAATCAGTTTCCCAGGCGGAAAAAAGATGAATGAAATTATCAACAAAAAAGTAAAATTCCGAGACCTTGGGCTGATGGATTACCAGCAGGCCTGGGATTTTCAGGAGGCGATTTTTGCAGAGACGGTTGCACTGAAAATCAAGAACAGAAATCTACCCCCAGCCCAGCAAGCTCCTTCTCCCAATTTTCTTTTTTTTGTGGAGCATCCGCATGTCTATACTTTGGGGAAAAGCGGGAAACCCGAAAACCTCCTTTTGGATGAATCCGGTTTGAAAAATCATCATGCCAGCTATTACAAAATCAACCGGGGAGGCGACATCACTTACCACGGACCTGGGCAATTGGTCGGATATCCGATTTTGGATCTGGACAACTTCTTTACGGACATCCACAAATACCTGAGGCTTTTGGAGGAAGCCATCATCTTGACTTTGGCGGATTATGGTATCGAGGCAGGAAGGATCGAAGGTTTAACGGGAGTTTGGTTGGATCATGTGAAGCAGGAAAATCCCCGAAAAATCTGCGCATTGGGTGTAAAATCAAGCCGATGGGTGACTATGCACGGTTTTGCTTTCAACCTCAATGTTGACCTGAGCTACTTTTCGCATATCATTCCCTGTGGCATCGATGACAAAGCAGTGACGTCACTTCATCTCGAATTGGGTAAACCGGTAGACGAAAGGGAAGCAAAAGCCAGGGTTAAAAAACATCTGGTGGAATTATTTGAAATGGATATTTTAGAAGAGTAATGAAAAAAGACATAGATTTTTCTCCGGTGACTGGAGTAAAACTGGCCATCGCAAAAACCGAAACTCCCGATGGCATCGAATGGGCAGTCTACCTCATCAACTTGAACCTAATAGAACTGAATACTGTCATGGTCACTTCAAAAGGTTATGGTATTCTGGATGGAGAAAAACGACAGACCTCTACCCTCCGTCACATGATCCAAGAACTGGGAGCTCAATCTATCGCCAAAGTAGAATCCATCGACCCGGGTGTATTTATTTTGACTAATGAATTCTGGGTAAGCTATTACATCCTAGATCAGATTTTTGACAAAAAGTTTATCTTTACTCCAGGCAGTTTTGATCCTGCCCACTTCAGGCTGATTCCAGAAATCGGGCTGGAGGGAGTCCTTCACAGCTAAACTTTTATCTTATGGCAGACTTTTTTGATCAATTGGGAGACATCCTTTTTTTAGATATTGAAACTGCTTCATTAACAGAAAAATTTGAAGATCTCGATTCCCGGCTTCAGGAGGAATGGATAAAAAAAGAACGTCTGATCCGAATGGAAAACCCCAATGAGGTTCCTGGATCGCTTTTCTTTGACCGGGCAGGAATACATGCAGAATTCGGACAGGTGATCTGTGTGGGAGTGGGATTTTTCCAAAGCAAAAAGAAGGATAAAAAGCTCATTTTTAGGTCAAAGATTTTTGACGGCCAAGACGAGCGGGAACTTCTTTTGTCATTCAGGGATTTACTAGACAAGAAAAAGTGGGTGCTCTGCGCTCACAACGGCAAGGAGTTTGATTTTCCCTATCTCTGCCGGAGAATGCTGATCCAAGGAATCCCGCTTCCCGAACCGCTTCAGATTGCCGGCAAAAAACCCTGGGAAGTCCGTCACCTGGACACCATGGAAATGTGGAAATTTGGAGATTACAAGCACTACACCCGCCTGGAGTTGCTGGCGGCGGTTTTTGGAATCCCCACTTCCAAAGATGGAATCGATGGCAGTCAGGTCAATACCGCATTTTATATTGAAAATGACCTGGAGAAAATCAAAAAGTATTGCCTTAGGGACGTGGAGGTAACTGCCAGGATTTTCATGGCAATGCATCCACAGCTGGATGAAATCCAAATTGAAATCGCCCAAGCAGAAGAATCAAAAAAAGATCACAAAGATTAATGTCTAAGGCATCTAAATCTTTTTACCTTAGAAAAAAGTACCCCAAATCATGGGAAGAAAACCAGAAAGAAAAAACTCAAAACATAAAAGTGGAGGTCCATCCAATGACGCAGCCAACCTGGCAAGACGCATCCTCCAATTTTTAGATGCTCACTACGGAGAAGAATTCAACTCCAAGCAGATCACCAAAAGACTCGAAATTCGAGACTCTCTCAACAAAGGGGGAGTTGATCCAATCCTCTACCAATTGGTAGATTCAGGAGCAGTTTCTCGCAGTCCACGCAATTATTTCAGCTCCACCAAAGATCCTGCATTCATTACCGGAACAGTCGATTTTGTTAATCCCAGGTTTGCTTTTATCAAACCTGACGGCATTGAAACTGAAGGTGGCGATATTTTGGTGAAAGAAGCCGACCTCAAGCAAGCCCTTGACGGAGACAAAGTACGCGTGATGGTTTTTCCACTCAAAGGGAAAACAGGTAGAACTGAAGGCCGTGTGCTGGAAATCATGGAAAGAAGCCGGGATGAATTTGTCGGTCGCGTGGAAATTTCTCCGCGATTCGCTTTCGTAGTTCCGGATTTCAAGAAAATGCACAAGGACATTTTCGTGCATCGCGGCGAACTCATGGGGGCTGAGCACAACGAAAAAGTAATCGTCAAACTCACCGAATGGAGAGAGGATGATAAAAACCCTACCGGAAAAGTAATCCGGGTATTGGGAAAAGCCGGACTTCACGAAGTAGAAATCCACTCCATTATGGCGGAATTCGGGCTTCCTTTTGAATATCCTCAGGAGCCAGATGCCGAAGCCAACGAGATTTCGGATAAGATCACAGCCAAGGAAATCAAAGCACGTGAGGACTTTAGGGATGTATTGACATTCACCATTGACCCGGCGGATGCAAAGGACTTTGACGATGCCATTTCTTATCGGGAACTGGAAAACGGAAACCTGGAAATCGGAGTCCACATCGCGGATGTGACGCATTACGTGAAGCCAAAGACTCCTTTGGAAAAAGAAGCATTCAACCGTGCCACTTCAGTTTACCTAGTCGATCGAACTATCCCTATGCTCCCGGAAAGATTGAGTAACGGCCTTTGTTCACTTCGTCCAAAAGAAGACAAACTGACTTTTGCCTGCATCTTTGAAATGGACAAAAGTGGGCATGTGCTAAAGCATAGAATTGGGAGAACAGTCATCCATTCTGACCGCAGGTATGCCTACGAAGAAGCGCAGGTATGCATCGATACCCAATCCGGAGATTTTTATCAGGAGCTGACTTTACTTAATGACCTTGCGAAAAAAATCCGAAAAAAGCGTTTTGACCAAGGTGCTGTAAACTTTGAAACCGTTGAAGTCAAATTCAAACTGGATGAAGCCGGAAAACCTCTTGGTCTCTTTGTCAAAGAAAGAAAAGACATCCACAAGTTGATCGAGGAGTTTATGCTCCTTGCCAATAAGTACGTCGCCGAATTTATCTATAAGAAAAACAACGGCACGGATACTTTTGTCTATCGAACGCACGATAGCCCGGATTTGGATCGACTGGAGACTTTCTCCGGCTTTGCCAAGCGATTTGGCCACCAGATGGACGTGACAAACGTGCAAAAAATCTCCACGGCGCTCAATAAACTGATGGACGAAATTCAGGGCAAACCTGAGCAAAACGTCTTGGAACAATTGGCGATCCGTAGTATGGCCAAAGCCAAATATACCACCGAACCGAAAGGTCACTTTGGTTTGGCTTTTGCCCACTATACCCACTTCACCTCTCCGATTCGTCGCTATCCGGACATGATGGTGCACCGGCTTTTGGAGCATTATCTGGATGGTGGAAAATCTCCGGAAGCGGAGTCATGGGAGCAAAAATGCCTTCACTCCTCAGAGCGTGAAAAACGTGCTGCTGATGCCGAGCGTGCATCCATTAAGTACAAGCAGGTGGAATACATGTCACTCGCCGAGCAGAAGGATTATGACGGTATCGTAAGCGGCGTGACCGAGTGGGGCGTTTTCGTAGAAATCACCGAAACTAAGTGCGAAGGAATGATCCGCGTACAGGATATGGATGACGATTACTACGAATTTGATGAGCGAAATATGCGCTTGATTGGCAGCAAAAGTAAAAAAATGATCACTTTGGGAGACAAAGTGATGGTCCGGGTAGTTAACACCGACATAGACCGACGTACAATCGATTTGGAATTTGCAGACAATGACAGAAAAAAGCCTCGCCCACGCCCTTTTAATTAAACTCGAGGACCACATTACCTCTCACAGTTTCGGAGAATCACCCCTAGAACTTTACGACCCGATTACTTACATCATGAGCCTGGGAGGGAAGCGGATCAGACCGCTTCTCTCTCTTTTGGCTTATGGGCTTTATGATAGAAACCCGGAAGAAATCCTGAGTCAGGCCAGTGCAGTGGAAGTTTTTCACAACTTTACACTGATGCACGACGACATCATGGATCAAGCTCCCCTAAGAAGAGGCAAAGCCACTGTCCATGAAAAATGGAATGCAAACATTGCTATCCTTTCCGGTGATGTGATGCTCGTAAGAGCCTATGACTTGTTGCTGGCCACTGATCCAAAATTACTCCCTGAGGTCATCCGACTGTTCAATAAAACAGCGGCTGAAGTCTGCGAAGGACAGCAGTTTGACATGAATTTTGAAAAATTCGGAACAGTTCACGAAGACGAATACCTCAATATGATTCGTCTGAAAACTGCCGTTCTATTGGGATTTGCGCTTCAGCTCGGAGCAATTTTGGCTGGCGCCGAAAAAGGAGATGCCCAGAAACTCTATGATTTCGGTGTCAACATCGGAGTCGGATTTCAGCTCAAAGATGATTTGCTGGATGTATTTGCCGATCAGGCAAAATTCGGAAAGCAGGTCGGCGGGGATATCATTTCCAACAAGAAGACCTTCCTTCTGATCAAAGCTTTGGAATTGGCCAAGGGAAAAGAAGCCGAGGAGCTTGATTATTGGCTTTCTCTGAAGGATTTTGACAAGATTGAAAAAGTGAAAGCAGTACGGAACCTGTACGAAAAACTTGGAATCAAGTCGTTGACCGAAGCAAAAATGGAGTCCTATTTCAATGCAGGATTTGCTCAGCTGGAGGGAATTCACGCCACCAATCAGGAATACTATCAGGCATTGTACGCCATCACCCAAGACCTGATTCACCGGGAAAAGTAAGCCATGGAATTAACACTGACGACAATTATCATCGGGATCACGGCTATCACGAGTATCCTGGCTTTCAACCGGCATGAAATGTTGGACCGCTGGATGTTTATGCCTTATCGCATCAAAAACCGCGGACAGTGGGATCGGTTCATCCTTTCGGGCTTTATCCACAAAGATTACATCCACCTTTTGTTCAACATGTTTACCTTCTATTTCTTCGGAGGTGTGGTGGAAATGTTCCTAAGCTATACGTTTGGAGTGATAACTGGGGGAGTTTTGTTTGTAGCATTTTACCTTTTAGGAATCATCATTTCTGATATTCCGACCTACAATAAGTATAGAAAAGACAGTCATTACCGTGCACTCGGTGCTTCCGGAGGCACCGCTGCAACTGTTTTTGCAAGCATTGTGATCATGCCGCTTTCAGACATTTGTCTGTTTGGGATTATCTGTTTGCCTGGATTTATTCTGGGTGTCCTTTTTCTCATTTATTCCTATGTGAAAGGACAAAAAGGAGAAGACAACATCAATCACGACGCACACCTTTACGGGGCAATTTTTGGGATTGTATTTATCCTGATCTTATCGCCTTCGAGTGCGGGGATGTTTGTCGAGCAAATCAGAGATTTCAGATTATTCTAAATCAAAAGGCCTCCGGATTTCTCCAGAGGCCTTTTGCTTATTTTTTGATTTCAAGTTTCGTTCGCATTTCTTCGATATTGAGGATTCTGGAGATCTGCTCTTTTTCCAGTTTTTTGAACCTTGCCAACTGCACATCGATCTTCTCGGTCAATTCTTTCCGAACCTCTACTGCCCCATCGGTTGGTTTATAGTCTCCGTTTCCGACGACTGAGTTCAGGTGCGCCAATTTATTGTTCAGCCGAATCGGGAAGTTCAATGGATCTTGCCCACTTCGGTTTTGGGTTTGGTAGAGGGTTTCCTCGATTTCTTGCATTTCGGCTTTGATCGCCTCTAGGTTTTCCGGTTTGGTCTCCAAAGAATCCAATTCGGATCGATAGGCCCGAATCAATTTGATCGTTTCGTGGGTTTCGGTAAGCTTGTTTCTCACACCTAATAAGAAGTCGTACTGGGCTACCAAATCTTCCTGCGTGGACTCGTAGCGTGGATCCGCAAGGACTTTGAAGCTTTGCTCCAGAGCTTGACCATCTAGAGTCATTCGGACTTTGTAGGTTCCGGGAACTACCTTTGGGCCTCTAAGATTAGCTGCCCACATGATAAGGCTGTCAAATCCCGTTGCATTTTCCACCCTAAGATTCCAGTTGAATTCATTGGCTCCTTCTTTTACTTTCAGCGTATCGCCATTGATTCCTTTGGTAGAAAAGACTCTTAGCGGCTGATTCTTATCGTCGAGAAACTCAATTTTCAATTCGTCTTTTGGCTTTTCCTTCAGGAAAGAATAAACCAAAACTCCGCCCGGACGATTGGTTCCTGCTGTCGCACTTTCTTTTTTCACTCCATCAATCCGGTAAGAATCCTGCGGTTTGTAAAGGTGAAATGGTTTGTTTTCCAGTCCAGGCTCAGCCTGATGTAAGACCGTCAGGTCGTCAATGATCCAAAACGATCTGCCCTGAGTCGCAGCAATCAAGTTGTTTTCCTTGATCGCCAAATCAGTAATCGGCACGATCGGGAAATTGAGTTGCAAAGAATGCCAACTTGCGCCATCGTCTTTGGAATAATACATGCCCGTTTCGGTACCGGCATAAAGCATTCCCCGCTTCACAGGATCAGCTCTAACTACTCTTGTGAAATGCTCCGGATCAATCCCTGAGGTGATTTTGGTCCAAGTTTTTCCGTAGTCTTTTGTCTTATATAGATACGGTTCGTAGTTACCGCTTTTATAACCCGTCGCTGCAAAATATGCTTCTGCCGCATCAAACGGACTCGCTTCGATGCTATTGATCTGAAGCCATTCGGGCATATCTTTCGGAGTCACATTTTGCCAAGTCGCACCGTTGTCCTGGGTCACATGAACCAATCCATCGTCTGATCCAGCCCAGATAACTCCCTTTTTCAAAGGCGATTCAGCTCCGGTGAAAATGGTCGCGTAGTACTCTACAGATGTATTGTCCTTGGTAATCGGCCCACCGGATGGACCCAGTTTACTCTTGTCATTTCTAGTCAAATCCGGTGAAAAGACTGCCCAGCTTTGTCCACCGTTATTGGATCGGTGCATTTGGTTACTTGCTGTGTAAAGCATTTTCGGATCATGTGGAGAAAAAAGAATCGGAAAATTCCACTGGAAGCGATATTTCATATCCTCCGCACCATGACCCATTGGATTGTTTGGATAGACATTGACTGAGCGGGAAGTACCGGTTCGGTGATTTTCCCGAGTCAAATAGCCTCCATAAGAACCGCCATACACAATGTCATTGTCCAAAGGATCGGGCGCAATCCAGCCGGATTCACCACCTGCTGTCGGCTCCCAGTCATTTTCAGTTATCGCTCCTCCGTCATTTCTGTGTCGGATTCTCAGCGTGGAGTTATCCTGTTGCGCGCCATAAATCCGATAGGGAAAACTATTGTCAGTGATCACTCTGTAAAACTGGGAAGTCGGCTGATTCATCATAGTAGACCAAGTTGAACCAGCATCTTCGGAAACCTGCGCACCACCATCATCCGCGATGATCATTCGCTGATTGTTTTGCGGATCTATCCAGAGATCATGGTGATCCCCATGTGGAGCCTCAAAGTTTTTGAAGGTTTTGCCCCCATCAGTTGATTTGTGGTAATCCACATTGAGAACATATAATGTTTCCTCATTTTGGGTGTCCGCATAGATTCTGGAATAATACCAAGCTCGCTGGCGGAGATTGCGATCTCCATTCACTTTCTCCCAGGTTTCTCCGGCATCTTTTGAAGTGAAAACCCCACCGTTTTCATTTTCGATGATTGCAAAAAGTCGATTTGAATTCACTGGTGAAACAGTAATTCCCATGATACCTAGAGTCCCTTTGGGGAAGGTTTCCTTTGCAGAAAGTTCATCCCAGGTTTTTCCTCCATCAGAAGACTTGAACATTTTTGAACCCGGTCCGCCACTTTCCAAACTGTAAGGAGTTCGTTTGATTTCCCAAGTAGTCGCATAGAGAATTTCCGGATTTGTCGGATCCAAAACCAAATCAACTGCTCCAGCCACCTCACTTACGAAAAGGACTTTTTCCCAGTTTGCTCCACCGTCGACGGACTTGAAAACACCGCGAGTTGCATCTGGCTTGAAGATATCACCCAAAACAGCGGCATAAACAACATCTGGATTACTTGGGTGAATCTTTAGTCGAGAAATAAAGCGGCTTTTGTCAAGTCCTGCACGTGCCCAGGTTTTCCCGGCATCTGCACTTTTCCAGACACCATATCCAAAGGAAACATTTCCCCGGACGGTTTTTTCTCCGCCGCCTGCATAGACTACAGAAGTATCGCTTTCTGCCACTGACACAGCGCCCATCGAACCTCCAAAAAATCCATCAGAAACAGCCTTCCAGGTCTTTCCTGAATCAACAGTCTTCCAAATACCACCTCCCGTCGATGCGAAATAATAAGAATGATCGCTTCCTTTCACGCCTGTGACGCCATCAGCACGCCCACCACGGAAAGGCCCAATCAGACGCCATTGAACAGCATCATAAATTTTAGGATCGGGCACCTGCTGTGCATTCAGCACATTGCTAGCCAGCAACAAAGTCAGAAGCATTCCTGACCACGAGGCTCGTAAAAACTTTTTCATGTAAGGTAAGGTTGGTGTCAATTCAATTTAAAAATTAGAAGGAAAGAAATGATTATTCGGTGAAAAAATGATCAATGGTGATAAAGATGATATTAAGGCAAAAAAAAAGCCCCTTCCGAAGAAGAGGCTTTGATTTTTTAAGCAGATAGTATTAAGACACTGCAGGCAAAACGCTCACGTAAGATCTGCCGTCAGCTTTGGTTTTGAAAGTTACCACACCTGGAGTCAATGCAAACAGTGTGTGATCTTTACCCAAACCTACGTTAAGGCCAGCGTGATGCTTGGTGCCTCTTTGTCTAACGATGATGTTACCAGCGATTACTACCTCGCCGCCGAATTTCTTCACACCCAGTCTCTTAGAATGTGATTCTCTACCGTTTCTGGAACTACCTACACCTTTTTTGTGTGCCATGGTTATATAAATTTATGTCTTCCTGTAGGAAAACTTAGAGTGTTATAGATTCGATAAGAACTTTGGTGAAGTCTTGTCTGTGACCGTTCTTCTTCTTGTAGCCCTTACGGCGCTTCTTTTTGAAGACAATCACCTTGTCACCTTTTACATGATCCAGGATTTTCCCAGACACCTTGGCTCCAGCTATAAGCGGAGCACCAACAGACACAGAGCCGTCAGCCTCAGCCAACAAAACTTGGTCAAATTCCACGGAAGCGCCAGCGTCACCGTCCAGCTTGGGAGCATAGACGTACTGATCTTTTGTTACTTTGAACTGCTTACCTGCGATGTTTACAATTGCGTACATATTCTTTGATTCTTTGTCAAAATCGGAGTGCAAATATAAGAAAGTCATTTTGAACAAAAAAACATTCTTCAAAAATCAAGTATCAGATTCCGGAAGTACTTTTGTCAACTTTCAAAAAATTCAGGAATCCTTCGTAAACCTCTTAATCCAATACTCGGATTTAGAACATCTGGACGGGGGAAAAATCCAGGAAAAAATGGTAAACGTCTGGCATTCAGGCTCACAATATTATTGAATCCGGAAAGATTTTTCTGACCATCAGTCAAAAGTAAGGTCAAATTTTGATGTGGAAAACTTTTTTCAAAATGTTGAAAATTATTGCAAAGGCCCAAAATGACCAAAATGATTAATGTGTCAGTTTATTAAATTAAATATATAAAGCTGATATATAATATTTTATGCGTTTTTCGACTTTTGGTCAAAAAGTGAATTAAAGCACCACTTCAGCATTTTTTTTTCCCTTTTTGCTTTACATATTTGTTTAAAGGCTGTTCTAAAAAGGCAGCCTTTGCTATCCCCGGACACTATTGAGGACAAGAGTTACCGCCTCTAACCATTTTAAGAACTTTATAATAACAGAGAGTAAGATGCAGCAAGAACCCATTTTAGAAGAGAACAACGGCCGCTTTGTGCTTTTCCCTATCCAGCACAACGACATCTGGCAGTATTACAAAAAAGCCGAGGCTAGTTTCTGGACTGCGGAGGAGATTGATTTGGGTCAGGATATGACAGACTGGAAAAATCTCAATGATGGAGAAAGACATTTTATTTCCCATGTCTTGGCCTTCTTTGCTGCAAGTGACGGAATTGTCAACGAAAACCTTGCTGAACACTTTGTGTCAGAAGTTCAGTACACCGAAGCGAAGTTTTTCTATGGGTTTCAGATTGCCATGGAAAACATCCATTCCGAAACATACTCTTTATTGATCGATACCTACATCAAAGACAATGTGGAGCGTGATCGTCTCTTAAATGCAATCGAACATATTGATTGCGTAAAACGAAAAGCCGACTGGGCGCTTCGTTGGATTGATAACGGAAATTTCCAGGAGCGACTGATTGCTTTTGCCGCAGTAGAAGGGATTTTCTTCTCAGGATCGTTCTGTTCCATCTTCTGGTTGAAGAAAAGGGGCCTGATGCCGGGACTTACCTTTTCAAATGAACTGATCTCCCGTGACGAGGGACTGCACTGTGATTTTGCCTGCCACCTTTATACCAAACATGTGGTAAATCCTCTTCCAAAAAACACGGTCCGTGAAATCATAATGGACGCGGTGGCAATTGAAAAAGAATTTGTGACCGATGCGCTTCCTGTTAGGCTGATCGGTATGAACGCAGACTTGATGTGTCAGTACATTGAGTTTGTAGCAGATCGCCTGCTTATGGAATTGGACTGCGAAAAAGTATGGAACAGTACCAATCCATTTGACTTCATGGATATGATCTCCTTGCAGGGGAAAACCAACTTCTTCGAAAAGAGAGTTGGCGACTACCAAAAAGCCGGCGTGATGAAATCCGCAGAAGCAACTGAATCTTCCTCCAGATTTTCGGTAGAAGAGGACTTTTAATTAACCATTTTTCCACCAATCCAAAATTCACCCGAATATGCTTGTAGTTAAACGCGACGGAAGAAGAGAATCCGTAAGATTCGACAAAATCACCTCCAGGATTGAAAATCTTTGTTATGAGCTGGATCCTAAATTCATCCAGCCTATTGAGGTGGCTAAGAAGGTAATTGATGGCCTTTATGATGGAGTCACCACCTCAGAATTGGACAACCTAGCCGCAGAAGTCTGTGCTTCGCTGACTGTAAGGCATCCAGACTATGCTGTGCTTGCTGCCAGGATTGCCATTTCAAACCTTCATAAAACAACCAGCCAGTCTTTTTCAAACACCATGAAAAGGCTGTACACCTACGTCAATCCCAAAACCGGCGAAAATGCACAGTTGATTGATACAGAAGTCTACGGCATCATCAAAAGAAATGCTGCACGTCTCGATGAAGCCGTCGATTACAAGCGGGATTTTGGCTATGACTATTTTGGATACAAAACACTTGAGAAAAGCTACCTGATCCGTCTTGACGGCAAAGTGGTGGAAAGACCCCAACACATGCTGATGCGTGTTGCAGTGGGAATCCACAGAGAAGACATGGATTCTGCAATCGAAACCTACAATCTCCTATCGGAGCGTTGGTTTACACATGCTACTCCTACTCTTTTCAATGCCGGGACACCAAAGCCTCAGTTGTCTTCATGCTTTCTTTTGACCATGAAAGACGACAGCATCGACGGAATCTACGATACGCTGAAACAGTGCGCAAAAATCTCCCAGTCTGCCGGCGGAATTGGCCTTTCCATTCACCATGTACGTGCCAAGGGGAGCTACATTAAAGGTACCAACGGTGTATCCAACGGGATTGTGCCGATGTTGAGAAATTTCGACATGACTGCGCGATACGTGGATCAGGGAGGAGGAAAAAGAAAAGGAAGCTTTGCCATTTATCTGGAGCCTTGGCATGCAGATATCAAGGATTTCCTTGAACTGAAGAGAAACCACGGTAAAGAAGAAATGCGTGCAAGAGATCTATTCTATGCGCTTTGGATTCCGGATCTGTTTATGAAGAGAGTGGAACAAAATGAAGAGTGGTCACTATTCTGTCCTAATGAAGCTCCGGGGTTGTCTGATTGCCATGGAGAAGAATTTGAGCGCTTGTATGAAAAATATGAGCGCGAAGGAAGAGCTAGGGCAACCATCAAAGCTCAAGAACTTTGGTTTGAGGTACTGGAATCTCAAATCGAAACCGGAACTCCCTACATGCTTTACAAAGACTCAGCAAACGGCAAGTCTAACCAGAAAAACCTCGGTACAATCAAATCTTCAAACCTTTGCACCGAAATCATTGAATACACCGCTCCGGATGAGGTAGCAGTTTGTAACCTGGCTTCTATTGCCATTCCTAAGTTTGTGACTGCTGGTCCTGGTGGAAAGCTGGCTTTCGATCATAAGACGCTATATGATATCACCAAAGTAGCTACCAAAAACCTCAATAAGGTAATTGATATCAACTATTACCCAGTTGAAGAAGCCCGAAGATCCAACTTCAGACATCGTCCGATCGGATTGGGGATTCAGGGATTGGCGGATGCATTCATCATGTTGAGAATGCCATTTGACTCCGTAGAAGCCCGAGGCTTGAATGAGGATATCTTCGAAACCATTTATTATGCCGCGGTAGAAACCTCCATGGAGCTTGCCAAAACTCAGGGAACCTACGAGACTTACGAAGGCTGTCCTGCTTCCAAAGGAATTCTCCAATTTGATATGTGGGGAGTGACACCAAAGTCTGGTAGATGGAACTGGGCTGAGCTTAAAGAGAAAGTGAAAAAATATGGGATGAGAAATTCTCTGCTGGTAGCTCCAATGCCTACCGCATCGACTTCTCAAATCTTGGGCAATAACGAATGTTTTGAACCTTATACCTCCAATCTTTATACAAGAAGGACCCTTTCCGGAGAATTCATTATGGTCAATAAGCACCTGATGAAAGATTTGATCAATCTTGGGATGTGGAATGACAACATGAGAAACCGCCTGATTTCCACAAATGGTTCTGTCCAGAATGTTCCCGGGATTCCACAAAACATCAAGGATATCTATAAGACTGTGTGGGAAATTTCCCAAAAAGTCATCATTGACATGGCGGCAGACCGTGGAGCCTACATCTGTCAATCCCAGAGCATGAATATCTTTATGCAGGATCCAAACTTTGGGAAATTGACATCCATGCATTTCTACGCTTGGAAAAAAGGACTCAAAACAGGGATGTATTACCTCAGATCACAAGCAGCCACTGCAGCCATCAAATTCACATTGGATAAATCATCTTTTGAAAAAAAGCCCGAAAAAGCAATTGAATTAGACAATTCAAAAACACAAAAGCATGACGCCATTGCCTGTTCCCTTGACAATCCTGAAGGGTGCGAAATGTGCGGAAGCTAAAATCTAGAGTTCGTAAAATGGATAAAAGGCGATTGATTATATCAAGCGCTTTTTTTTCGATAAATTTTAAGGCAATGGAAAGAAAATCAATTGAATCAAGAATTGCTGGCCTCACAAAAGATACCCTGGCCCAATTTGGAATCATGACTCCACAGCACATGGTGGAGCATTTGACTTTGACAGTTAAAATCTCCTATGGAAGAATAAAGCTTCCTGAATTTGAACCGAATGAAAAACAACTTGCACAAAAACAGGCATTAATCAATTCGGATATTAAATTTCCAATAGGAATAAAAGCGCCTGTTATTGGGGATAAACTCTTAGATCTTCGGTATGAAAATTTGGAAACTGCAAAGACCGAATTGGTAAAAAGCATTGACGATTACAATCAACACTTTTCAGAATTTCAAAACGACCAAACCATCCACCCGCGCTTCGGGAAACTGAATTATGAAGAATGGGAAAGGTTCCACAAGAAGCATTTCCAACATCATTTGAGCCAATTTGGGCTATAATCAAAAAGCCTGTCAAAGATGTATGACAGGCTTTTTGATTGGGATAGCAACGAGTAAGGTTCAAGTTCAGTGGAGCGCAAAAAATCTCAAACAATATCGTCCAAAAGGCATCTAAGAGTCTAAGACAGGACAGAGTTAAATCATCCAAGTGAATTGGCTTAACTTTTACACAAGCCCATCCCAATTACCATTGGCCTTGGGGAATAAAACATTCCGAGTAGGAATAAACGCAAAAAAGCCAGCTGATTAGAGCTGGCTTTAGGAATAATGTGGCGGCGACCTACTCTCCCGGGTGTGACCCCAGTACCATCGGCGCTGCAGGGCTTAACTTCTCTGTTCGGGATGGGAAGAGGTGGGACCCCTGCGCTAGGCCGCCTAAATTGTA
>NZ_MUNY01000085.1 GCF_002002735.1 Algoriphagus sp. A40
AAAAAAGAAATATGTTCTCAAGCTTGCAGCAGAAATGAATATGGAAGTATACCAGACAAAATAAACATTCGATAATTGAATAAAATCAAAATAAATATTATCTCGTCATTGGTAGCGGAGTCGAAGCAAAGAACCAAGAGGCAAAGAATATTACGATTTACGAAATACGATTTACGAGGTCTTGGATAGTGTTTAAGCCTTTGACCTTAGGAAACCTTACAACCTAACAACTTTAAAACATTACCACTTTTGAAACTTGCAAGCCATAATTTTCCAATCTTTCAATTTTGAAATCTTTCAATTCAAATGCTGAAAAACTACTTTAAAATCGCCTGGAGGAATCTTACCCGCAACAAACTGAGGACGGCAATCCATGTGCTGGGTTTGTCGCTGGGGATTTCGATTTGTTTTTTGATTTTCAACCTGGTTTATCACGCTTATAGCTTTGATAAATTTCATCCGGATTTGGATCGGATTTACAGGGTAACCACTGTGACGGATTGGGGGAACGAAACATATCCCAATTCTGGAACGCCAGGTCCATTGGGCGAGGTGATAAAAGACGAAGTTTCAGGGATTGAGGAAAAGGCCAGGCTTTACACACTCAGTGAAACCATGGTAGCCAATCCCACAGAGGATAAGGTTTATGGCAGAATTGACGGGGTGACCTTTTCAGACCTTGGGTTTTTCAAACTATTTCCAAGAAAATGGCTAGCAGGAAATCCTGAAACGGCACTGATCGAACCGAATACTGCGGTAATTTCTGAAGCCAGTTTGAATCGATATTTCCCCGGATCAGATGCAGCCTCGGTCTTGGGAAAAGAATTGCTTTGGGTAGATTCTGATTCGATTATTGCCAGGATCACCGGCGTGGTGGAGGATTTCAGCGGCAAAACCGACTTCATTTTTACGGACTTCATTTCCTTTAGCACCATTGATACTGAAGAGGAGGATGAATTGTATGGGCTTCACCATTGGGGCAATGTCAATTCCGGATCTCAACTCTTCATTAAAGCAGGGGAAGGAAAAAGCGCGGATCACCTTAATGAGGCGCTGAAGGCCATTGTTGATAAGAATTATAAATCCGAAGAGGAGGAGGGAAGCACCACCTTTTTGGTAGAACCTCTGTCCGAACTTCATTTCACACACAATTACACAGACACCACTGTATCCAGAGTTTTTCTTCAGGGACTGATCTATATTGGTTTGATTATCTTGGTGTTGGCTACTTTGAATTTCATCAATCTGGAAACTGCCCAGGCTATCGGACGGGCCAAAGAAGTGGGAATCCGCAAAACCCTTGGGGGAAGGAGACTTCAGCTTATTTTTCAGTTTTTAACAGAAACCTATCTCATCGTTTTACTTGCAACAAGTCTTGGGCTTGCTATGGTGGAGCTCCTGAAAATGATGTTTTCGGGATATCTTCCGGATGGATTTGTCATCGAACACCTGAGCATTCAAAACCTGGCGTTTTATTTAGGCTTTCCCTTGCTGATCACGCTGATTTCCGGGATTTACCCATCCCTGATTTTGTCCGGATATCAGCCGCAAAGAGCTTTGAAAGGCGAGAAAATCTCAGGACATAGGGGATTTTCGATGGGTATTTTTCTCCGAAAAAATCTGACCGTCCTCCAGTTTTCAGCATCGATTGCATTTATCATTCTGGTTTTGGTACTCAATCAGCAGATCAGGTTTGTCTCCAGCCAGCCTTTGGGATTTGAAAAAGAGGAAGTCATGTATGCCTCTCTGCCTTTTCTTTCTCCCCCGGACAAAATGGTCCAGCTTCAGGATAGGCTAAACCAAAAAAGTATAGTAAAAGGAACCAGCCTGAGCGGAAGCTTGGTTTCCTCAACCAGCCTTTGGACTTCTGATGCTTATGTGCCGGTGGATACGACAGAAAAGCAGATTTATATCCAGGTCATGAATGTGGATTCAGCTTTTGTAGGTGTCAATGGTGTTCCGCTTTTGGCTGGTACTTCTGGGTCCAACAAAGAAGATGAGATCGTAGTCAATCAGAATTTTCTCAAAGAAGCCGGAATTGCAACACCTGAAGAAGCGATTGGATTGGCAGTCAGATTTAATGAAAGTCAGAAAAAAATTGTGGGTGTCATTGGAAACTATCACTCCAGAACCCTCCGCGAGGAAATCCGCCCCTTGTTGTTCACAGTGAATAGAGAATATTTCCAATCCATTACAGTCAAATTGGAAAAAGGTCAAAATCTCGCAATGGCAAAGCAGGAGCTCGAGGAAGCCTACAAGGAGATTTACCCTCATGAAACTGCCGAGTTTAAGTTTATGGATTCGCAGATTGAGCGCTTTTACGAAGAAGACCTGAAAATCCGAAATGTGCTGGGCGGAGCATGTATCCTTGCGATTTTGATTTCGGCGATGGGTTTGTTTGGGCTTTCTTCCTATACCATTGCCCAAAGAACCAAGGAAATAGGAATCCGAAAGGTGTTGGGAGCTTCCATTCTTCAGATTTTAAGTTTAATATCCAAAGAGTACGTCCTGCTGGTATTGGTTTCATTTGCCTTGGCGGTGTATCCGGCTTACTACTTCCTGAATGATTGGCTCAGCGGATTCACTTACAAGATTGACATGCCTTTCGCTTTATTTGGACTTTCGGGATTGGGAGTTCTTGCAATTTGCCTGTTGATCGTGGGTCTTCATTCCTTTGCGGCTGCCCAGACCAATCCTGCCAAGGTGCTGAAGGATGAATAATTTGGATCCAGTGATAAATTATACTTCGACAAGCTCAGTTCAAGTATTTTGATTGCACCTCGACATGTTCGGTGTCCGATAGCACTCAGTCTATGGGGAGGTGAAGGAAAGGCGGTGAAGCCGCCTTTCCTTCACCTCCCCAACTTAAAACAATTTTTCGGTGGTCGAGCTTGTCGAGACCAATTCGTAAATTTTAAATCCTGGAGTAAAAAGGAATTTTATTTTTGGATAAAAGCTAATTGGCTGAATGAAATCTCAGGCCCGGAAAAGTGATTTTCAGGCCTGATTTTTTTGGACTTTAGGGCGAATGAGCTTTTCCTAAAAATTAAAGAAACCTCCATTGAAGTAATAAATTTTTTTAAAGAAGGTATTTGCGTAGAAAATCGCTGGAAAAGCCAAATAGTCGGTTAGTTTTGTGCCTGCCACAGCTCAATCTTAAAAATCATGACACTCAGGTATAATTCGCTTCCGTCGTTCATCTTATTGGTAGCCACAGCATTTTTGGCTTCTTGCAGCAGCCAAAAGCAAAGCAGCGAGAAAGGTTTCACAGAACTTTTCAACGGGCAAAACCTGGATGGATGGGTGGGTAACAAGGAATCCTACCAAGCTAAAGATGGGATGATCGTGATCGAGCCAAAAGGCACCGGAGGTGGCAATTTGTTCACTGAAAAAGAATACGGTGACTTCATTTTGAGATTTGAGTTTCAACTGACACCTGGAGCAAATAATGGACTTGGAATCCATGCGCCTCTCTCTGGAGATGCAGCCTATCAGGGAATCGAACTCCAAATACTGGACAATGAAGCGGAAAAATATTCCGAATTGGAGGTTTACCAATACCACGGTTCGGTATATGGCGTGATCCCGGCGAAACGAGGCTTTTTGAAGCCTGTTGGCGAATGGAACATCCAGGAGGTAATCGTAAAGCATCCCAAAGTGACGGTCATTCTGAACGGGGAGACCATCTTGGAAGGAGATTATCATGAAGCAAGCAAAAACGGCACCTTGGACAAGAAAGACCATCCGGGTTTGCAGCGAAGCACTGGACATATCGGATTTTTGGGCCATGGTGACGTGGTTCGGTTTCGAAACATCAGAATCAAAGAGTTAACATCAACCCATTAATAAAATTTTAAAAATCATGAGTAAAGAGATCCAATTTATCGACCGGAGAGACTTTATCAAGAGAAGCAGTCTGGGGGTTCTGGGCTTGGCTTTGGCACCTTCTCTTTTGGCAAAAGCAAATGCAGCAGGCAGACTGAGAACTGCACATATCGGCCTAGGTGGAATGGGAATGGCTGATTTGGACGCCATTTCTTCCCATAGCCTTGTGGATGTAGTTGCCCTCTGCGATGTGGACAGTTCAGCTATGGCAGGAGCAAAAGCACTTCATCCCAATGCCAAAACCTATTCAGATTACCGGGTTTTGCTGAAAGAAATGGGCGATCAGATCGATGCGGTGATTGTTTCGACTCCTGATCATACCCATGCCCCGGCTTCTATGATGGCGATGAAAATGGACAAGCCTGTTTATTGCCAAAAGCCACTCACTCACCATGTGACTGAGGCTAGAGCGATGAAAAAACTGGCTGAGAAAAAGAACCTCGTCACCCAAATGGGAATTCAGGTACACTCGTTTTATGATTACAAGCTTGCGACGCTGTTGATTCAGGATGGCATTATCGGTAAGGTAAATACAGTAAGAGCCTGGTCTCCCAAAAACTGGGGATTTGACGGTCCTGAACCGACAGGAAGTGATCCTGTACCTGCAAATCTCGACTGGAATCTCTGGTTGGGCACAGCACCAGAGCGAGCCTATAAAGAAGGCGCTTACCATCCGGGCAACTGGAGAAAGATCATGGACTTTGGTTGCGGGACGCTTGGAGACATGGGTGTGCATATTTTTGACACCCCTTATAATGCACTACAACTAGACGTGCCAAGGACTATTATCAATGAAACCCGTCAGCCGACTGGATTTGGGTTCCCTGAGCATAATGTGGTGACTTACGAGTTTCCTTCGACTCCATATACCGCCGAGACTCTGAAGTGGGTATGGTATGATGGAACGGGTGCGCCAGCCGAACATGAGGACCTAAAGCTGCCAAACGGCGAAAAACTTCCGGATCAAGGTGCGATGTTTATGGGGGAAAAAGGAAGGTTGTTACTTCCACATTTTCAGCAACTACCAAGACTGATCGTGGACGGGCAGTACAAGGAAATGGATATTGAGAAATTCAACCTGGGCAAACCGGTGAAAGACTACGATGCGGAGAGCAAAAAACACTACCATCAATTTGTGGATGCCTGTTTGGGCCAAGGAGAATGCACAGCGCCGTTTTCATATGCAGCTAGATTGACTGAAACTATTTTGCTTGGAGTGATCGCCGGTCGTTTTCCAAACCAGACTTTGCACTGGGATAGCAAAAAAGCCAAGTTCGCTGAGAAGGAAGCCAATGAGTTTCTTGGCGGGAAGTATCGCAAGTTTTAAGTTGAAGCCCTCGAGTCAAGTATTAGGTAAGTGGTAAATGGTAAGAAGTGAGTTGTGGCCGTTCGGGTTGATCATTTCGACTGAACACTGATCACTGAGACCGAACACTAGAAACTAATAACTGAGACTGAACACTGGAAACTGATCACTGATTTGTTCGCTGGCGAACAAAAATGTTCGAGAAAATACTAGGAAAGAATTCTAAAAAATGCCTCTGGAGCTAATTCAGAGGCTTTTTTTATGGCATAATAGTAGGATAACTTGACCTGTAATGGGGCTGGCACGGTCTGGAAAAAAAATCATGAACGTGCTGCCGAATATTATACCAATTAGCATAGGATGACAATGTTCAAATCTTTCAATTTTTAAATTTTCCAATCCGAAACCATGTGGAAAAACTACCTGAAAGTCTCTTTTAGAAACCTGAAAAAGCGGAAGCTTTACACAGGGATCAACCTTCTGGGTCTGACTATCGCATTGGTCAGTTTTTTTGTGATTTCGCTCTATATCTATCACGAATGGAGCTATGACCGCATGTATTCCGGCTCAGACCGGATTTACAAGTTCAACCAGGAGTTTGTATCCGGCGGTGAAAGACAACTGGTAAGTACTACTCCTTCGAAATTGGTTCCGACGCTGATGGAGGAATTTCCGGAAGTGGAAACAGGAACCTTGGTTTTTGACTTGAGTATTTTTACTTCTGTAATGGTGGATGCAGGAGAGGGCAACCAGGAAGAGTCCCGATTTGCCTTTGTTGACGAGAATTTTTACAAGGTTTTCGATTTTGAAATCCTTGCGGGGCAAAAAGTAAATTTACTCAATGAGCCAAATCAGCTCGTTTTGACTGAAAATACCGCGAAAAGATATTTCGGATCAGCTCAGAATGCAGAAGGAAAATCCCTGAAAGTGGACGGACAGGAATACCTGATTACCGGAGTCATGGAGGATTTTCCAAGCAACAGCCATTTGGACTTTGACTTTTTGGCTTCCTTCAAAACCCACCGCCATGGTAAAAATCCGGAGTGGTCTCCCAGTAATTATTACAGCTATGCAAAACTCCGGGCTGATGCTGATTTGGAGGCTTTTGAAGCCAAGCTTCCCCAAATGGTGGAAAAGTACCTGGGAGAGGATCAGAAAGAATATGGTTTCGAAACTGCTTTTTTCACTCAGCCAGTCACCAATATCCACTTGGGCGACCAAGCCCTTAGTTCTGTAAAACCCGGAACTGATGTGAAATACCTTTACATTTTTGGAGTGGTAGCCATTCTCTTGATCGCTATCGGAATCATCAATTATGTAAATCTTGCCACGGCAGAAGCCACCGAGCGAAACAAAGAAGTGGGGCTCAGAAAGGTGTTGGGAGCGGACAGACCCCAACTTTTCGGTCAATTTGTATCTGAATCCATGATTTTGACATTTGGAGCGGCGGTGTTGAGTTTGCTGATTATTTACCTCATTGCTCCCCAGTTTGTCAAGTTGGGCGGAGTTCCATTGGATTTAAGCCTGTTATTTTCTTTGCCGGGCATGCTGGTCTTGGCTGGATTGGTGATTGTCGTTGGACTTTTGTCTGGTATGTATCCATCCGTCATTCTTTCAGGCTTGGAACCTATCAAGGCTTTGGGAAACAAGGTGAAAATAGGTGGGGGAGCTTGGGTCAGGAAGTCATTGGTCGTATTCCAGTTTTTTGTTTCCATGGGATTGTTGATCGCTACTTTTGTGGTCAAATCCCAACTTGACTACATGCAGGATGTCAATCTGGGCTATCAGCGCGAACATGTGGTGGCTTTGCCTTATCACTACAACATGCGTAAATCTATCGAGTACGTCAAGCAGGAGATGCTTCGGACCGGTTCGGCAGAGTCAATTGCTTTGGCAGCAGATATGCCGATTCACATTAAGGCCGGATACACGATTTTTCCCGGCGGCGATAATCAAAAGGAATTTATGATCACGGGTTATTCTGTGGACAAAGACCTTGTAAATACGATCGGACTGAAAATTTTGGCTGGTGAAAACTTTACCGAGCAGGATATTTCCAGAAATGTTGGCAATGATTCTTCTCTTGAATTTCCGGTAATCCTAAATGAAGCTGCGTTGGAGCGTTTGGGCTGGAGTCCAGAAGATGCTATAGGGAAAAAGGTGAGTTACGGAGGATCCATGGCTTATGTGAAAGCTGTTGTAGGAGATTTTTATTTCAATTCTCTTCATCATCAAGTTGAACCTTTGGGCATTTTCATCGATCCTGATCAGGCCAATGTGCTTTTGGTGAAAATGCCTGCCGGTAATCCAGCCGAACATCTGGCTACCTTGGAATCAACCTGGAAAAAGATGGTGCCGGACCGACCTTTCAATTATAAGTTTATCGATCAGGAATATGCCCAGATGTATCGATCCGAAGAGCGGGTAGGGGCAATTTTCGGATTGTTCTCCGGAATTGCGATCTTCATCGCCTGCATGGGATTGTTTGGTTTGGTGTCCTATGTTGCCTTGAGACGAACTCGCGAAATCAGCATTCGCAAAGTACTGGGTGCAACTCAAAAAGATGTGATCGGAGTACTTTCAGCTGACTTTTTCAGACTCTTGGCTATCTCAGCAGTATTGGCGATAGGGTTTGGAATCTGGTTTAGCAATGCATGGCTGGCAGCATTTGCGAATAGAGCCACCGTGGGACTTTGGCCCTATTTAAGCGCTATTTTGGTAGTCTTGCTTTTGGCGCTGGTTACTATCGGCTACCGCAGCTGGAAGGTCTTTACACTGAATCCATCCAAAACTTTAAAAAGTGACTAAAAGATGCTGATCAAAACCCTAAATCAAATCTACTAATTTTACAATTTTCAAATATTACAATCTTTCAATCCTAAATGATCCAACTCAAAGAAATTGATAAGTACATCGAATCCCGTTTTCAGCGTGTATTTATCCTCAAAGGAATTCACCTGACGATTAACGAAGGCGAATTTATTACCCTGATGGGGCCTTCCGGTGCAGGGAAATCCACCCTTTTGAATATTCTCGGATTACTCGATGAAGACTATGATGGAGATTACTTTTTTGCAGAAAGAAATATCCGGAACATGAGAGACAAAGAGCGGGCTAACCTTCACAAAGGCGAGTTTGGGTACATTTTTCAGGCATACCATCTGATCGACGAACTCACCGTCTATGAAAACATTGAGACTCCTTTGCTCTACAGAAATGTGTCTTCGGGCGAGCGGAAAAGTATTATTGCTAACCTCTTGGACAGATTCAATATGGTGGCAAAAAAAGACCTTTTTCCGGCCCAGTTATCCGGTGGCCAGCAGCAGTTGGTAGGGATTGCGAGAGCAATTGCCGGCCGGCCAAGAGTGCTTTTGGCAGATGAGCCAACCGGAAATCTGCACTCGGCACAGGCAAAAGAAATCATGGAGATATTCAAAGAATTACACGCAGAAGGAACGACTATCATCCAGGCAACCCATGCCCGTGAAAACGCCGATTTTGGCACCCGATTAATCACTTTAGTAGACGGTAGAATAGAAACAGATGAAGTTATTACATCTTAAATATGTGCGAATTGCCCTGATTGGTGGGGTATTGATTACTGGCAAAATTCAGGCTCAGGACACTATCCCTTTGAATTTTCAAATGGCGGTGGATCTTGCGCTGACCAAAAATCTGGAATATAGAATTCAGGAAAACAACCTGGCAATCCTCCAAAAAGAAAAGCAAGTGGCTATGCTTTCTCACTTACCTAATGTGGGAGTGAGCTCGAACTTTGCCCGGCAGTCGGGACAGCAATTTCAACAGGTGGAAGGGGAAATCGTGGTTACAAATGTGACCAACGACATCGTCAGCGGAAACCTGAACGTGAACATGCCCATATTCAACTCCGGTCGAAGAATTCTTGATACCCAATCTGCCAAGCTTGCTTTGGAAGCAGGGGAAAAAGGCCTAAACCGTGCAAAGCAGCAAGTGATTTTCGATGTGTCCCGAAGGTACCTTCAAGTTCTGTTGGATCAGGAACTGAACCGGATAGCATCCGAAAACCTTGAAAACCAGAAGAAACAATTGCTTCAGATCGAAGGATTTGTGGATGCCGGATTGCGGACTATTTCTGATTTGTACAACCAACAATCTGAAGTTGCAAGACTGGAATCTGTGAAAGTGGATGCGGAAATTCAGCTTGAAAACGATTTGTGGCTTTTGACCGAATACTTACAGTTGGCTCCCGGTGTTGTGCCGAGAATTGAAGCCGTGGAACCAATCCGGGAAAGCAGTTCTTTCGAAGGAATGGACATCAATCAACTCTATGAACTTGCAAAATCAAACCGCCAGGATCTGAGTCAGCAGGGTCTTCTAGCCACTTCTTTCAAAAAGGATATGCAGGCTGTAAAGGCCATGTATTATCCCAGAATTAACGCTTTTTATAATTACAACACTTTCTTTACCTCGCTTGATGAGCGTACGCTGAGGGAACAGTTTCTGAAAATTTACCCTCAGAATACCCTTGGTTTGGGATTGGCGATTCCGATTTTCACCAATTTTCAAACCCGTTTGGATGTTACCAGAAGCAGGGCCAACTATGAAAACCAATTGCTTCGCAAGGAATCCACTGAGCGGAAAGTCTATCAGGAGGTAAAATTGTCCTACCAGAATTACCTGGCGGCACTTCGTAAAGAGAAGAATTCCCAGGTTCAGGTTTTGGCAGCGGAGGAGGCATTTAAAGCTATTAGCGAAAGATTCAGGTTGGGACTTTCCAGCTTTGTGGATATTTCGACCGCTAATCAAGCCATGGTAAGAGCTCAAGCCGAACAGGCTCAGGCTGTTTTTACCCTATATTTTCAGGAGATCTTGATGAAGTTCGCTTTGGGTACTTTGGAGATTGAGGAATAACCTGAAAGCTTTATATCGCTGTTGAACTTTTGGAAAAGTCAGACGACCAATCAAACGATTTGTAATTCAGATCTGGCGAAAATCCATTCCCTCCTCGGCACGATGATTTCGAATTTCAATTTGTTCCATGGCCGAGGGATTTTGCCTTTTGATGTTTTATTAGCCTAGGGTTCCGTTAAGCTGCACCCTAGGCTGTAATAATATCGTGCTTTCAGCACTTTTTAGATTCCGTCAAATTGTTGTCCAGCTTTTCCACAATACGGACTATTCCCAAGTAACCATTAACCCTTAACTTTTTAACTCTTAACATTCTCTTTTGTGCAAAAAAAAGGCAGGTTCATGAAAACCTGCCTTTTGGATATATAATTGAGGTAGTTAGTTTGCTTAAAGCATTGCAAAAAACATATCCAAATCCGGAATCAATACGATGCGAGTTCTGCGGTTGAGGGCCATGTTTTCTTTGGTGTCATTGTCGACAACAGGTACATAAGAAGCTCTTCCAGCAGCAATCATTTTTTCCGGAGCAACTTGATATTTCAATTGAAGCATTCTGACAATAGACGTTGCTCTTTTTACAGATAGATCCCAGTTATCTTCAAGTACGCCGTTAGAGATCGTTCGTGGGTCGGTATGCCCTTCAATCATCACCTGCAAGCTTGGCTCTGCATTGATCACTTCTGCAAGTTTCTGTAAAAGTGGCTCGGCTTTAGAATTGATTCTATAGCTGCCGGTAGGAAAAAGCAACTTGTCAGAAACTGAAATCATCACAACGGTCTTATCAATGTCGATTGTGACATCTCCTTCTTCGCCGCCAGCTTGAGAGGTAATGTTTTTCTTCAGATTATACTCAACTGCCAAATTAACCGAATCTTCAAGTGTTTTTGCCTCCGCAAGTTTTGATTGATCTACCTTTGTCAAGGTCTCATTCATTTTTGCTTTGGAATTTTTTGACATCACGGTTGCTCCTTCGATGCTTAGCATTCCGCTGTTAGTTTCGGTCAGTTGGTCATTCGTTTCTCTTAAAGAATTGATCCGCGAGTTGTATTCAGCTACCCGTGCTTCAATTGCCGTCATTTTTTCTTCCAACTCGGCCTTTTCCTGATTGGTGGCTGCAAGTTCAGATTGTGTCTTATAAAGGTTGCTTTCCAGTTCAGTGTATTTCTTTTTCGATACACAGGAAACAGTAAGGCTAAGTCCAAGGACACCTGCGAGAATAAGTGATTTTTTCATTTTTTTGGTTTCTTGATTTCCACATCTTATCCAAATAGGCCGCCAGAACATTTGATTTTATTGTAATGCCACCTGAGTTAAATTAAAAAAGTGCCTCCAGGAGATTTTTCCAGCATGTTTTATGATTCTTGGGAAGAATTAAGGCAAAAAAAAATGTCCCGAAATATCGGGACAACTTTGGGAAAACTGGGGAGATACTCCCCGAAATGAGTGTATTGGATTAAATTACTCCATTAATCTGTTGATGATTTTGAATTCATTCATTACCCGATAAGCTGCTCTTGTGATGTCTGATTGGAAACTGGGAGATTCAAGATCAAAATTTGCCGCAGTATAGCCTTGCCAGATGGTATTCCCTTTTTTGGAATCTATCACATAGATCACCAGCATGCCGTTGTTTTGGGAATACCTGACCTGATTATAAGTTTCGTCTTTTTCCTGCTCCCGCTCGATTTCACCTTCATCATTTCGGTAGGTCATTCCAGTTCGGTTTAGCCAATAATCAAATTCAGGCTGAACATATCCCCGGTATCTGATGGAATCCGAAAAAATCTTATAGCTCACCAGCATATCTGGTTTGGTTTCTTGTTCACGAAAACCCTGTGAACCTAATCTTGCCCCGATGGTGGCATTCAGTACACTGAACAAAACAGAAGAATCCTGCCCGGTAGCCTCTACAAATGCAAAAGTTTTATACCTCTTGAAGGATCCGGTGTAGTTGTAATCGTAATCCGTGACATAGTCTTTGGATGAAAAGCAGGAAGCGGTTAGTACCACTAGCAGGATCAGGAGTACTGAAGAGACTTTCATAACAGTATTGTTTTGGTTGACCGATTATTTTTTGAAAACACTTTTGGGACTAACCATGTGTTTTAGAATATTGTTTGGCCAAGTCCCTATTTTTCAGGTTTCTAGAATACCTAATTTATCAATATCTTATCAATATTGTGTGATTTCATGAAAATTAGATTATGAATTTTTTCTATTGAGTTTGCTTTTTTGAGAAAAGCTGATGAAAGGCAGAGAATTGGAGCTGGGTTTTTGAAAAGTTATTGCCCGTTTGCTCCATGATTCCAAATTGAAGTGCCAATTTGGTAGACGTTCGGTAACCCAGGCCTAAATAAATCCGGTTGCGGTCAAAAAACTGTATTGAAGGGGAGGAGTCTGGTTTTTCTCCATTGATAAAAATTTCATCATAAAGCTGCGCATAGACAGCTCCTTTTTCATTCAGTTCTTTTTTGTTTAAGGGTACATTGACGAAAATTGCATACCGAAATCTCGTTCTGAAGTCATTTTCGGCAATCCAACGTTGCTCGTATCGATACCGGTGCATCAATCCGACTCTCCCCAGCTTTTGCCTCAAAATAACTTCCTGATAAATTCTGTTTTCATGAAAAGTGTCTGAATCATCGCCGGGAATTCCGGTAGTAATAGATGCATAACCTGCCAAAAAGCTCACCTGACCGGATTTTAGATTATACTGAACTCCGGTTCTGAGAAGCAGCTGTTCCAAATCTCCCAGAAAATTGTTGTTTCGGTATTGGACCTCTCCGTGTAAAGCCCAGGGAGTTTCAGAAAAGCGAAAATTTCCAAAATACATGTACCAGGATCCAAGGTCACTTTCATCCTGGGCAAATGCTGGGATACAAAAAATTGAAATCAGAACAGCCGTCAGTAATTTTTTCATAATGGAAATTAATAAAATTGGGAAGTCAATAAGGCCGGAATATTCAAATGACGGAAAAACTAGTCTCAGAGGTATTAGCTTGCAGGACATGTGAAACCGAGCTCCCAATGGGACCAAGAGCTGTATTTTCGATACATTCCAAGAACTTAATTCTTGCACTTCCTCCTTGCTGAGCTCAATTATATTCTTCGGTCTTCCAGTCCAAAACCAACGGCATATCCGTCAACTGGCAGAATTGCGAATGGTTACAAAATTTATTGCCGGACCTGAAAATAATCGCCTAATTATTTAAATTGAATTTGATTATCCGCTTTCTTGCCGCTGTTTAAATATTCCAAGGTTTGGAGTTCAATTAAGGCAGCGGTGGTCGGTTAACCGTTGACGATTATCCGCTTCTAAGAAGCTCAAAAAATTTCTTCTGGCCGGATTGCGGATAATCATAAAATTGAATCAAACTTTTTCACCAATGCCTACTGAAATACGACTTTGTCAAAATTGCGGAAAGCCCATTCAAGGGCGCATGGATAAAAAATTCTGTGATGACAGTTGCAGAAATACCTACAATAACCAGCAAAATGCAATCCCTGTCAACTTGATTCGCAATATCAACAATACCCTAAAAAAGAACCGGAATATTTTGGAGTCCCTGATTCCTGCGAATGAGGAATTAACCAAAACGACCCGGGAAAGGCTAATGCGGGCGGGATTTAACTTCAGGTTTTTTACCCATACCTACCAGAGTAAAAAGGGGAATTCCTATCGGTATTGCTATGATTTTGGATACCTGGAGTTGGAAGGGGATTGGTTTTTGGTTGTGAAAGGAAAGGATATTTAATTTAAGTTGGAACAGATTGAAAATGAGGCTGAATTGCCGGGTCATTTGGTGCTTTGAAATTCTGATTGGATGAAAATCCCAGATTTTTTGAGGAAAATCCCTATGTTTGCCCAGTTTTTGACTTAGGATATTTAAAATTACTTTATGCATAAATTCTACAGGGTAGTGGCATTGGGTCTCGTTTTTTTGGCAACCATTGCCTGTGTTTCAAATGAGAAAATCATTTACCTGCAAAATCTTGAGGACAATCAGCCAATTAATGAAGGTGAACTGATTTCCTACGAAATCCCGGAATACAAACTCCAGTTTAATGATATCATTGACGTCAACATCCAGACAGTAGATGATATGATTAAAAACGGGTTTAACAACCAAGCTACCGTGATGAATAATCAAATAGGCAATATTGCAGGCCAAAACGGTGGAGATGTCTATTACATGACCGGGTATACCGTTGACAAAATCGGAAATATCCGACTTCCGATCATCGGAGAAGTCAATGTAAAAGACAAAACGGTGGACGAAGCCAGAATCCAGATCGAGTCCGAATTAAGAAAATACGTGACCACCGAAGTTTATGTTAAAGTCAAGCTGGGGGGAATCCGATATTCGGCTCTGGGAGAGTTCAGAAGACCCGGTAAATTTGTGGTGCTTCAGGACAGAATGACCATTTTTGAGGCTATAGCCAATGCCGGAGACCTAAATGTCGTTGCCAAGCGGGATGAAGTTTTGCTCATTCGACAATATCCCGAGGGAACAAAGTTACACCGTCTCAACCTGAACGACCGGCAATTGATCAGTTCTCCATATTATTTTATCCAACCCAATGATCAGATTTATGCGGAGCCGATGAAGGTCCGTGAAGTAGGAGCAGGTGAAAATGCAGCGCAATCCATTTTATTGTTTGCCTCTGTATTGACCACCGTACTTTTATTAGTTAATCTTTTCGCCAAATAATCAAATGTATCCCAACTCACCTCAGATAAATCAAGTTCAGCAATCTCCCTTTATGGTCCACCAGGAAGACGAGATTGATTTGAAAGTTATCCTTTTTAATTATCTCCAATACTGGCCGGTAATATTGATTTTCATGTTTGCAGGCGTATTGTCGGCTTTTCTTTTCAACCGGTATGCCACCTCCATCTATAAAGTGGAATCCAGTATTTTGGTTGCCGACGACAAGCCCAGCCTTGGAACTGACCTTTTTGAATCCAGTGGTTTGGGAATGTTGCAGGGGAAAAATAACATTGAAAATGAGATCGGGATCCTCAAATCCTATTCACTTGCAGAAGAGACCGTGGATGCTTTGGGACTAAATGTCCAGTATTTTAAAGAGGGCTTTTTGACCACCTCCCAGATTTATGGGAATGTTCCGGTTTTGGTTACCGTAGATTGGACCCAACCCCAATTGATAGGAGGGATGTTTAAACTGGAGGTGGTAAACGAATCTAGCTATCTATTGACTGTAGTGGAAGAGGAGTTTTCGGTTTACTCTCCCACGGATAAGTTTTTTAAATCACAATACCAGGGGGCTATCGAACTCAAAGAGGTCTTTACGTTCGGAGAAACTGTTTCAGGGGAAGGATTTTCCTTTAAAATAGATCAGATCAATGCTCTTCCTGGTGATGAAATTCTGTTTAAAATTCTGGATACACCGACGCTGGCTCTGAAGTTTAGGGGGGATTTGACCGTAGCTCCCATCAACAAACAGGCATCTATCCTGAACCTGAGTTTGGAAACTCCTGTCAGAAGGCTCGGTCAGGATTATATCAACAAGCTGATGGAAATGTACCTCAGACGTGAGTTGGATGAGAAAAACAAAGCATCCGAAAGCACGGTACTGTTTATCGATCAGCAGCTTAGCGGAATTACTGATTCCCTGAAATATTCGGAAAACAGACTGCAGCAATATCGGACCGAGAACAGGGTTTTTAATCTTTCTGAGGAAGGGTCAGTGATTTTTGAAAGACTTCAGGAACTGGAAAAAGAGAAGGGACAAACTGAGGTCAGCCTGAAATATTACCAGACACTGAAAGCTTACCTTGCAAACAACCAATCCAGTGATTTGGTGGCACCTTCGGTTATTGGGGTAACTGATCCCTTGTTGAATTCTTTGGTTCAGTCATTAAGTGAACTACAAGCCGAACAAACCCGGTTAAAGGCAAACTTTTCTGATCAAACTCCAGCGGTGAGAGAAAATGCTACCAGAATTCAAAATGCACGAAGAGCTTTGCAGGAGAACGTAAATCTTGCCCTTCAAAACACCCAAAATGTACTAGCAGATTTAAACAACCGAATCAGGATGATCGAAAGGGATGTTAACTCACTTCCTCAGACCGAGCGTAATTTGCTGAGTATCCAGCGACAGTTTACCATCAACGAGAACATCTACGTTTACCTACTCCAGAAGAAGGCTGAAGCTGAAATCACAAAAGCTTCAAATATGCCTAAAAACAGCATCCTGGACTTTGCCAAATCAGGTCAAGCTCCCGTTGCTCCAAAGCGAAGCCTAAACCTTCTGATCGGCTTGATTCTGGGCTTAATCCTGCCGATCGGATTTATAACTGTCAAAGATTTCCTAAATACCAGTATCGAGGATCCTAAAGAACTTGAAAAGCAGATCAAAGTGCCTTTGATCGGTATGATCGGGAGAAACAATTCCGACGATGCCCTGCCGGTATTTAATAATCCAAGATCAACAGTAACGGAATCCTTCCGCTCCCTCCGCGCAGATTTGGCCTATTTGAGTCCTCAAAAGCAAAATCTGACCCTACTGTTTACTTCTTCAATTTCCGGGGAAGGAAAGACCTTTGTTTCCATGAACATGGCTTCCGTTTTCGCCTTGATGGGTAAAAAAACCATCTTGATTGGACTTGATTTAAGAAAACCTAGAATTGCGCAGGACTTTAATCTGGTCAATGACAAGGGAATGAGTACCTGCCTAAGCAGTAATATTTCCTGGAAGGATGTCGTAAAGTCCTCAGGGTATGAAAATCTGGACGTCATCCTTTCCGGACCTATTCCGCCAAATCCTGCCGAATTGCTCCTTCAGGAAAAATTCAGACTGATTGTCAATGAAATCAAAGATTCATACGATGTGGTGGTTTTCGACTGTCCTCCTGTGGGATTGGTGTCTGAGACTAAAGAACTTTTCAGTTTCTCGGATGTGAATTTCTTTGTTTTCCGTCAAGGGTTTTCCATGAAAGGCAACTCCCAGATTCTGAACAACTTGGTGGAGAAAGGTGGAGTTTCCAAAATGTATGGAGTTCTCAATGACCTGCATATTGATAAAGGCTATGGCTACGGATACGGGTATGGCTACGGATATGGGTATGGTAACAATTCCTACGGTTACCATGAAGAGGTACAACTCCCCTGGTGGAAGAGAGCACTGAGAAGAAAAAGTTAACTGAAAGCCCGGAAGAAACTCCGGGCTTTTTCAATTTGGTACTTTTGGATCTGAATTTTCGCTCTAATCGAATTTAACTTAGCCAAAAAAATAAGCTGCAGAGGTTGGGAAACCAATTTCCTTAGTTTTCATTATTTCAAAAAAACTTGGAGAATATTAAGTTTGGTAATGTGGTAAAAAAAAATTGGGATCTTCCCAAATCAGGTTTATTTCTAAACCATTTTTTCAACCTGGTATTCATTGTGCCAAAAATTCTTCTTCAAATTCGTTTCCTTACTGGATTGTTTAAAAATTTGGATAGGGTTATTACTTAGGTGATTATGAAAAAATACTAATACAAATACAATACTAAATTACCGCTTTTAGTTGTTTTTTTTACAA
>NZ_MUNY01000047.1 GCF_002002735.1 Algoriphagus sp. A40
TAGCTGTTGTGTTTTTGTTAAATAATATTGAAATAATTATGTTTTTTACCGGCATAATATAAACTAACTTCTCTTTATTTTTGAGGCAACCATATATTGAGTAGTTTATCTAAAAAAACCCAATCTTTAGCGGGTTTGGTTTTTCTCATGGACCGGAGCTCACACGAAACTTGATTGAAAAAGGGTACAAAAAAAGGAGGCTCAAGGCCTCCTTTTTTTGTTTTTCCAGAAGTGATTTTCCTGATGAAATTATGCAGTTCGGATTGCCTCGACTGGATCCATCCGGGCAGCCAAAGTAGCAGGAACTATTCCGGCCACCACACCGATGATCGAAGATACTCCCAACCCGAGCAGGATATTGTTGAAAGATAAAATCAATTCCAAACTTCCCAATTGGGCAAAGCTTAGGAAATAAACCAACAGAATTCCGGTGCCCCCACCAATCAAACTCAGGCATATTGCCTCAAACAAGAACTGGAAAAGAATAAAATAATTTCTGGCACCAAGAGATTTCTGAATTCCGATAATATTGGTTCGTTCCCGGACCGAAACAAACATGATGTTGGCAATCCCAAATCCACCGACCAGAATGGAAAATCCTCCGATTACCCATCCTGCCACAGAAATCACATCAAATATTGACCCGATTGCATTTTGGATAAACTCGGTCTTGTTTAGGGCGAAGTTGTTTTCCTCAGTGGGTCTTAGTCCTCTTTTTGCTCTCATCAGACCGGCCATTTCGTTTTCGAGCGCAACAAGACCAATATCTTCTTCTTTTCCCTTTGCAGCAATAGTTGGCGTGTTGCCGTTCTTGCCGGTATAGTAGATCTTGTTGAAGGCTCCGAAGGGAACCAGGCAGGCCTCATCTTTGGAAGGTAGATCTAGAAAACCTTCGCCTTCTTCTTCAAAGATTCCGATGATGGTAAATTTCATACCCTTGATCTTTACTTCCTTTCCTATTGCAGGTTGATTGGGATATAGCGCGTTGGCGATTTTTTTACCCAAAATGACCAAGTTTCGGGAGGCATTGACCTCAGCTTCTGTAAAATATCTGCCATCCTCCAGTGCTACCTCATAGACGTCTTGATAGCTGTAGGCGATCCCTGTTAGGGACATCCCTTCGAATGAGTTGCTGCCAGCCTGAGCCGTTGTGTTTGCAGATGCGGAGATGGTTACCCCTTGGGCATTTTTGAGCCTTGATTCCAAGAATTTATATTCCGCAAAGGTGCCGGGTGGTCGTTGAAAATACTTCCACCAAGGATAGTCCGAACTGTTTTCGAATGGAAAAATGTCCACCATGATGACATTTGTACCCAAGAAGGCGAAGGATGATTTGATTTTCCCCTCAAGCGAATCCACTAGCGTGAACACTGCAATGATGGCGAAAATACCCACTGTAACGCCCAAAAGGGACAATATAGTGCGGGTCAGATTGGATTTGAGGGCCGTTATGGCGAAGCGGAAACTTTCCCAGGTCAGTTGGAAAAACAGCATGGTTATAACAGTTGGTTAAAACAATTTGTTAAGTTAGCTGAAATTGGGCATTATTGTTATTAACTTTGCATTTTTTAAAGCAATTCGCAGAGATATAAAATCGAGTAAGATTCCTAAAGCTCCAATATGAAATTATCAGACTTCAAATTTGACGTCCCCAAGAAACTAATTTCCCTTTATCCTACTGAAAACCGAGACGATTCGCGCCTTATGGTGGTCAATCGGAAAACTGGCCAGCTCGAACATCGGATATTCAAAGATATCCTGGAGTACTTCGAAGAAGGTGACGTATTCGTGACCAACGATACCAAAGTTTTCCCGGCAAGATTGTATGGAAACAAGGAAAAGACCGGTGCCAAAATTGAAGTTTTCTTGTTGAGAGAGCTCAATCCGGAATTGAGACTGTGGGATGTACTTGTGGATCCGGCAAGGAAAATCCGCGTTGGAAACAAACTTTACTTCGGCGACAGTGATCTGGTAGCTGAGGTGATAGACAATACCACTTCCAGAGGTCGGACAATCCGTTTTCTGTTTGACGGAAATCAGGAAGAATTTGAAAAAACCATTGATACCTTGGGGGAAACTCCTCTTTTGAAGGAAATCATCGAGCGTAAAATCGAACCGGAAGACCGGGAAAGATATCAAACTGTGTTTGCCAAGAATGTTGGAGCTGTTGCAGCACCTACTGCTGGTCTTCATTTTACACCTCAACTTCTTAAAAGGCTTGAGCTAAAAGGTGTTGAAGTTGCTCCCATCACCCTTCACGTGGGCTTGGGGACTTTCCGACAGGTAGATGTGGAAGACCTGACCAAACACAAAATGGACTCAGAAAACTATAATATTCCTGAGAAAACAGTGCAGTTGGTCAACGAAGCCTTGGATCATAAAAAACGAGTTGTGGCAGTAGGAACCACCTCTCTGAAGACAATTGAGTCATCAGTAACAGCAGGCGGCAGGCTGAAAGCCAGCAGCGGTTGGACTGATAAATTCATCATTCCTCCCTACGACTTCAAAATTGCAAATTCCCTGATCACCAATTTCCATTTGCCTGAATCGACTCTGTTGATGACTGCATCAGCTTTTGGAGGTTATGATTTGGTCATGAAAGCATACAAGGAGGCCATCAAAGAAAAATACCGCTTCTTCTCCTACGGAGACGCCATGTTGATCCTCTAAACTTAAAGCCCCGGACATCCGGGGCTTTTTTTATACCTTCATAGCACTCCTATTCCTGAAGGAATCAAGACCCATCCATTCGGAATAGATTTGAATAAAATATCTATTCATGAAAAAAGCTGCAATTCTGGTGGCAGGAGGAAGAGGAACCCGCATGGGAGGTCCCGTTTCCAAGCAATATTTGCCGATTGGCGGAAAACCCGTTCTGATGTACACACTAGAGGTTTTTTCTCTGGCCGAACCGGATGTTTTTTTGATTTTGGTGCTCCCTGAAGCCGATTTTTCATTGTGGAAAGAACTTTGCCTGACATATGATTTCTACCTTCCCCATCAGGTAATTGCGGGTGGGAATTCCAGATTTCAATCTGTGAAAAATGGGTTGAATGCGCTTCCTTTTCATGAAGGTCTCGTCGCAATCCACGATGGAGTGAGACCATTTGTCAAAAAAGAAGTGATCATAGCCAGTTTTGACCAAGCAGAAAAATCAGGAAGTGCCATAGCTGTCGTGCCATTGAAAGACTCTATCCGAAAAATTTCTGAGGATGGGTCAAATACCTTTCAGGAAAGGCAATATTTCCGATTGGTACAGACTCCCCAGACTTTTCAGGTGGAAAAAATTAAAAAAGCATTTGAGGTCGCAGAAATGCCTCAATTCACTGATGATGCCACTGTCTATGAATATCAAGGTTGGCCAGTAACTTTGATTCCCGGAAATCCTGAAAACATCAAAATCACAACTCAAGAAGACCTGGAATACGCGGAATTCCTACTTTCCCGGTGATAAGAGGAGTCGGTGAATTTTGTCTCTGAAAATTCACCGACAATTTCACCGTGTTTACCGACTTTTCTTTTGGCCTTGCCTATTGCGTATTCTCCAGAATTCCCAACCGATGTACTTTTGACCATCAACTTTAACGCATTGAGCCATGAATAACTTTAAAAAATCAAACAACGACGGAAACATCGCCTTCGGGTTTATTATACTCGGAATCGGCATAATCCTCCTGCTAAAAAAAGTCGGCATTTTCATCCCGGGTTGGGTTCTTACCTGGCCAATGATCTTAATCGCCATCGGGACTTTTGCAATAATCAAGCATGAATTCAAAAGTTTCTTTGGGTTCTTTATGCTCTTTTTCGGTACTTATTTTCTGCTGAAAAATGAATTTGACTTTGAATTCGGAATCAGCCAATACATCTGGCCATTAGGCCTTATTGCTTTGGGTGTTTACCTGATTACCCAGAGAAACAGAGAAAACAGAGTCATTGCCGATATCCGAAACAATTGGCAGGCGAATAAGTCTTCAGGTACTTTCAAGTCCTCTTCTGTCGAAGATGCAAAGGTAGTAGGAGATGATGCCGGGACTTCTTCTTTCAATTCCTCCCAGAGTACAGGTGACTCAGGATTTACCCGCACTACCGGAACTTCCTTTGCGGATCGTCTGAACATTGATGCGGTCTTTAGTGGAGTGAACAGGAAATTGATGACCAAGAATTTTCAGGGGGGTAAAATCACCACAGCCTTTGGCGGAGTGGATCTCGATCTGACCCAGGCGGATTTCAACGGGGTTGTGACTGTCCAGATCGATATCATCTTTGGAGGTGTAAAATTGATCGTTCCTCCACATTGGGACATCCGAACTGAAGTAAGCAACATCGCTGCGGGAATTGAAGATAAGAGATACTTCCGTGATGGAGGTGTGGATCCAAGCAAAGTGGTGGTTCTCAAAGGCACGATCCTCTTCGGAGGCTTGGAAATCAAATCTTATTAAAAACATACAAACCAACTAAAAACGACTACCACTTTGCTTTTTAACGCCTTTTCAAACCCTAGATTAGGAAAATGGATCATCCCCGGAACCGGACTTGTCTGGTTTCTGGGATGTTTTCTTTTATTGAAACAGTACGAGGTTGGGACAGAGATTGCTCTGACAGATTCATTCTTATCCGGTTTGATTTTTTTAGGAGGAGTCTTTGTGCTGGACCGGGTTTTCGGGCTTTTTGCACCCAAAGGGAAAAATCTGTGGCTGCTTTTTGCAGTGCCTTTTTTTCTAAGCCTTATGGGAACATTGGTCCATAGCTATGGACTTACCTGGTGGTATGCCTACGAAGATGATTATTTGGACTTTTTAAGCGCAAGTTTCTATCTCCGCTGGGCTATTTTAGCCTTAGCTGAGCAACTAGTAGCACTTTTGGCATTGGTGGTATCCAAGCTTGAGAGGCAGGAGGAAACCCAAAAACGGGAGGCGCAGATGCTTCAGTTGTCCAAAGACGCCGAATTGGCTCAACTGCGCCAACAACTGCAGCCTCACTTTCTATTCAACAGCCTGAATTCAATTAACGCACTGGTCGTTTCTCAACCCCAAAAAGCGAGAGAAATGGTTTTGCAGCTTTCGGAGTTTCTTAGGGGAACCATCCGCAAAGATTCCCAAAGCTGGATTACACTTGAGGAGGAACTGAATTACCTGAAAATGTACCTGGATATTGAGCGGGTGAGATTTGGGCACCGGCTCGGTGTGGAATTTCTGGTTGAAAAAGAATTAAATTCTATCAAGTTGCCACAACTTTTGATTCAGCCTTTGGTAGAAAATGCCATTAAGCATGGCTTGTATGGTATGACGGGGGATGTGAAAATTGAAGTTTCGGGAAAGAAAGAAGGCAACTATTTTATTTTGGAGGTGAAAAACCCCTTTGACCCTGAATCCACAGCCCCTGAAGGAACAGGGTTTGGGTTAAGCTCTGTTGAAAGAAGGTTATTTCTATTATTTGGAAGAACTGATCTGCTGGAATCCGGTCCGGATGAAGGATATTTCAGAGTCAGACTTAAAATCCCACAATTTCAATGATCCGAACGATTATCATCGATGATGAGCCGCTGGCGGCAGGAATAGTACAGGAGTTCTTGGCAGAATTCTCCCAATTCCAAGTATTGGAAGTTTGTCAGGACGGATTCCAGGGATTGAAAGCCATCCAGCAGCATAAGCCTGATTTGATATTTCTGGATGTGCAGATGCCAAAGATTACCGGGTTTGAAATGTTGGAGCTTTTGGATGAGCCTCCTGCAGTGATTTTTACCACAGCTTTTGACCAATATGCCCTGAAGGCATTTGATGCCAAAGCGATGGATTATTTGTTGAAGCCTTTTTCTCAGGCGAGGTTCAAGCAGGCGATTGACCGGTTTTTGGAAAGCAGAATGGAAGGAAAAGAATCGGAAAGACCGAATGCGGACTTGCATCATTTCGCAGAAAAGAGCAACAGATTGGTCGTTCGTGTTAAAAATGATATTAAAATAATTTCTGTTCAAGATGTTAATTTCTTTGAAGCAGAGGATGATTATGTCACGATCCATACCGCCGGGGGGAAATTCCTCAAAAAAATGACGATGAAGACATTGGAGGAAAGTTTGGATGCAGGGAAATTCGCCCGGGTTCACCGATCCTATATCATCAATCTAAATGGAATCACCGGTATCGAGCCTTACGAGCGGGATACTTATCTGGTCAAGCTCAAAGGTGGAGAAAAGCTACCTGTCAGCAAGACTGGATATGCGCGGCTGAGACAGGTATTGGGGCTTTAGGTTTGGGCAACCCTCCAAGGGTTCAAAACCCTAGGAGGGTTTAAAGAAAAAGCCCTGCAAAATGCAAGGCTTTCGTTTTTAATATTCGTCCTCGTTGAAGAAGAAATCATCCTTGGTAGGATAATCAGGCCAAATCTCTTCGATGGTCTCATAAGGCTCGCCGTCATCTTCGAGCTCTTGGAGATTTTCCACTACTTCCAGTGGAGCGCCGGATCGGATAGCATAGTCAATAAGCTCATCCTTGGTCGCTGGCCAGGGTGCGTCCTCAAGATAGGAAGCTAGTTCAAGTGTCCAGTACATAGTGTTTATTTTAAAAGGAATTCCGGAATTTTAAAGGTGCAAGATTAGTGATTTTTTGGATAAGTTGTTTGAACTCAAATCCGAGGAGAAAGTTGCTTCAAAATATAGTTTTTTACGTCTAATTTCCGCTTCAGTCCTGACAACTTTTTTCTCATCATCATTTCGAAGTCGGGAGTCTGTACTCGGAAATTGTCCGAATTGTTTTGCATAGTGTCGAGTTCGCTTTGATCTCTGTGAAGTAAGTCTTTGAGAATAGCCGACTTAATCTGGTTTTGTTCCTGCAAAGACATGGTGGCATAGTCAGCGTATTTTCCCAGGGCCAGTTTTTCCAAAAATGCTTTTTCAAAAATAATATCCATGAAAAACTGGTAAGAACGTGCTGGAAGGTTGGCTTCCTTCGGTTTATGGGCCGGGAGTTTTTTCCAATCTTCCTGAATGGCCTTTGCCCGGGTGGTTATCGCATAGGCAGTCGGCTGATGTGCCATTTTTTTCAATTCCTCGACCATAGTCTCAATTTTCCTCAGCACTTCGCGGGGATGCATGCTTGGTCCGGGATTGAGTGTGCGCTTGTACCGGGAGAAAATCCGGTTGTTCAGTTTGGAAAATTCATCCCATAGGGGTTGACGTTTTTCGGCTGGTACTTTTCCGGCCTCTTTCCATTCTTTCTGGATTCTTTTGCTGATTTCAAAAGCCATTTTGGCATCTGGAAGATCGTGGGCCTCTCTTGCCTGGATCACTAAAGCCTCATATACTTTGATGTTTTCCTCAGCCTGAAGTGCCATTCCCTCGAAGAAATGCCTTCTGTTTTCAAAGAAAGTTTGAATCGAATCGTTGAATTCCTGTTCAAGCTCCTCGTGGATTTCTTTTTCTACCGGACCGGTTTTGATCCAGCGCATTTTCAGTTCTTTGAAAAACTCCGCGGTATTTTTCCAATCGGTATCATTTTTCATGGCTTCCGCTTCCAAAATCAAAGCTTTTTTCACCTCCAGATTTTTGGACCGATTGGCCTGAATAATTTCATTCAAAAAGGCCTCTTGCTCATTGAGTTCTTCGATCAAAGGAACGAAATCTCCCAATGCATCAGATTGGTGTAATGAATCTCTCAAATGAATCAACTTCATCAGGAAAGAACCCTTGTTTTGGTTTTCCTGAATGTCAGATTTTAATTTGGCTACTTTATCTTTGATCTGCTCAAACCGGGCCTCGAAATAGCTGATCGTGGAGGCTTCGTCTTCTTTTACTTCACCGATTTCCCGGTCGTTACGGCCTAAAAAACCCTTCAAATAGACTTTGTTGTCCTTGATATATCCATAAGGATGCTCCATTTCACTGCAATAGGTTATAGGTGGTCGTTTTCAATTTTTTGCAAAATAATCATTTAGCCCTCACTTATCCTAAGAAAGGTATATTTTTGCCATCTTGCTCCAATCACTTACCAAACGATTAAAATACTAGTATGAGTGCAGAAAAAATCATCTTTTCCATGGCCGGGGTTTCAAAAATTTACCCCCCTCAAAAGAAAGTTCTCAAAGATATTTACCTCTCATTTTTTTATGGGGCAAAAATCGGCGTTTTAGGTCTAAATGGTTCTGGAAAATCCTCTTTGCTTCGGATTATCGCAGGCATGGACAAGGAGTTTTTGGGCGAAGTAGTCTGGTCTCCCGGATACACTGTCGGCATGCTGGAGCAAGAACCCAAACTCGATCCCACCAAAACTGTCAAAGAAGTCGTGGAGGAAGCTGTCGCCGCTACCGTGAATCTTTTGAAAGAATTTGAGGAAATCAACGAAAAATTCATGGATCCTGCGCTGATGGATGACCCGGATGCTATGGATAAACTCATCACACGTCAGGGAGAAGTGCAGGAAAAACTGGACGCTGTCAATGCTTGGGAACTGGATGTAATGCTGGACAAAGCCATGGATGCCCTTCGTCTTCCGCCTAGTGACGCCAATGTGGCCAATCTTTCCGGTGGTGAAAAGCGACGGGTTGCACTTTGCCGACTTCTATTACAGGAACCAGACGTCTTGTTGCTCGATGAACCTACCAACCACTTGGATGCTGAATCAGTGCTATGGCTGGAACAGCACTTACAAAACTATAAAGGAACCGTCATCGCAGTGACACACGACAGATATTTCTTGGACAATGTAGCCGGATGGATCTTGGAACTTGACCGGGGCGAAGGGATTCCCTGGAAAGGAAATTATTCATCTTGGCTCGATCAAAAGCAGAGCCGATTGAAGCAGGAGGAAAAGACCGAATCAAAACGCCAGAAGACTCTGGAACGCGAACTCGAATGGATTCGCATGTCTCCAAAAGCCCGTCAGTCCAAAGGCAAAGCCCGTTTGAGCGCTTACGACAAACTGGTCGGTGAAGAGGCTAAAGAAAAAGAAGCCAAACTAGAGCTATTCATTCCGCCGGGACCCAGATTGGGAGCCAAAGTCATCGAAGTGAATGGCGTCTCCAAAGCATATGGTGACAAGCTACTATTTGAAAATCTCAGCTTCTCACTTCCTCAAGGCGGAATCGTCGGAATCATTGGTCCAAACGGTGCCGGTAAATCCACACTTTTCAAACTGATCACCGGTCAGGAAAAGCCAGATGCGGGAAATTTCGAAGTGGGAGAAACCGTGCAGCTTTCTTACGTGGATCAGGAGCATGGTGGGCTGGACCCGAATAAGTCGGTCTATCAGATCATCTCCGGCGGTAATGAACTGATGAAGCTGGGAAACAAGGAAGTGAACTCCCGAGCCTACGTTTCTAAGTTCAACTTTGCTGGAGCAGATCAGGAAAAGAAAGTCGGCGTGCTGTCCGGCGGGGAGCGCAACCGGGTTCACCTGGCTATGATGCTCAAGGAAGGCGGCAACTTACTGCTTCTCGATGAGCCGACTAACGACTTGGATATCAATACCCTTCGTGCGTTAGAAGAGGCGCTGGAGAACTTCGGCGGATGCGCAGTAGTTATCTCCCACGACCGTTGGTTCTTGGACAGGATTTGTACCCACATCCTGGCTTTCGAGGGCGATTCCCAGGTGGTTTGGTTTGAAGGCAACTTCTCCGACTACGAGGAAAACAAAAAGAAGCGCTTGGGCGATGTAATGCCGAAGCGAATTCGATATAAAAATCTGAAGTAACCTTTGAGTGCGCCGCGGAGTACTCGAAGGTTTATTTTGGAAAAGTAGGCAGTGATCAGTCTCAGTACGCAGTAGTAGAAAGTCAGAAAGCTGAAGTCACAAAGCTGAAAACCTCCTGAGTCGGGTAGACTTTGGAGGTTTTTGTTTTTTGCAATGGTCGAGCGATTGTTGGAATCGGAGCGGGAGAAGGTGGAGATTTTGAAGAAGATGTTGGAGAAGTAGCGTTTGAAAATTTATTGTATCCCTGTCTTAATTTGGGAAAGGGATAAATTTTGGGAAGTAATATTCAGCCGATCCTAAAAAAGACAGCAATTGTCCGCTATTTTTTACGTAGTCCGGTTTTATCTATTGCCTTTTTAGTCAAAAAAAATGCATCTTGTTAGCAGTTTTTTCAAGCAAGAAAAGTTCTGATGATTGATAAGTTTCTAAAGCCCAAACAGGCCCTAAACCCAGCATTCCGAAAAGTAAAGCCTAACCGGACAGCCATTGAGAGCTTTAAATCTAATCTTATACAGCTGATTGACCGGATCAATGAATCTGAATCGGAGGAGTTTCATAAAAATCTGGTCATTGACTTTCTGAAAAAAACCTATTACGATCCTACCCACTTCGTCAACACCAAAGGCAGAAATGATCTGGTCATCCATACCGGAGACAATGCCAAATCCAGCGTTGGGGTGATCATTGAAGCTAAAAAGCCGACCAGCAAGTCGGAGATGATCAGCAAAACCAACCTCAACCATAAGGCTTTTCAGGAGCTGGTGTTGTACTACCTGCGGGAACGCATCACTCACAATAATCTGGAAGTAAAGCATCTGGTTGTCACCAATATCCACGAGTGGTTTATCTTCGACGCACTTTCGTTTGATCGGCATTTTGCCCAAAACAAGGGTTTTGTTAAGCAATTCGAGGACTTTGAGGCAGGAAGGTTGTCAGAGATCAAGACGGAGTTTTTCTACAAAAACATCGCCGAACCGGCCATCGAGAAGGTAAAGGATCAAATCCCATTCACCTACTTTGATTTCCGCGACTACGACAAACCACTGCGAAATGCGGACAAAAGGGATGATAACAAGCTGATCGCTCTATTCAAGCTTCTCTCTCCTGAGCATTTGCTAAAGCTGCCCTTTGCCAACGACAGCAACAGTCTGGACAGACGCTTCTATACCGAGCTGCTGCATATCATCGGGCTCACGGAGACCAAGGAGGGTGGAAAAAAGCTCATCGAGCGGAAACCAAAGGGAAGTCAGAACTCCGGAAGTATCCTGGAGGATGCAATAATCCAACTGGATACCTATGACAAGATCAGTCAATTGACAAGGCCCAGTCAATACGGTAACAGCTCTGAGGAACGTCTATTCAACGTCGGTCTGGAGCTGAGCATCACATGGATCAATCGAGTGCTATTCCTGAAGCTTTTGGAAGCGCAACTGATCACCTATCACAAAGGAGACAAGTCCTACGCTTTTTTGAATAAGAAGAAAATCCATGATTGGGACGATTTGAATTCCCTGTTTTTCCAAGTGTTGGCAAAGAAAACAGCCGAACGGAATGAGGAAGTGCGGGAAGCATTTGCCGAAGTCCCCTATCTAAACTCCTCCCTGTTTGAGCCAACAGACATGGAGCAAAAGACCATCATGGTCAATTTTCTGAAAAATGAGAAGACCATTCCGGTGATATCGTCCACGGTAATGAAGGACGGCCAAGGCAAAAAGCTCACGGGTGAACTTACGACTTTGGAATATCTCTTCCGTTTCTTGGATGCCTATGACTTTGCCAGCGAGGGTTCGGAAGAAATCCAGGAAGACAACAAAACGCTGATCAATGCCTCGGTGCTGGGCTTGATCTTCGAAAAAATCAACGGCTATAAAGACGGCTCCTTCTTTACCCCCGGCTTTATCACCATGTACATGTGCCGGGAGACGATCCGCAAGGCGGTGATCCAGAAGTTTAAAGAGGCCAAAGGCTGGGAGGTTGAGACTATAGCCCAGCTCTATGACAAGATCGAAGACCGAACTGAAGCCAATGTGCTGATCAATTCGCTGAAGATCTGCGACCCCGCCGTAGGTTCCGGGCACTTTCTGGTTTCTGCACTGAATGAAATCATCGCCGTCAAAAATGACTTGAAGATCCTTCAGGATCGGTCCGGCAAACGCTTGAAAGAATATCAGGTAAAAGTAGTCAATGACGAACTCATTGTTACCGACGAAGACGGCGAACTCTTCGAATACCATCCCTACAACAAAGAGTCCCAACGAATCCAAGAGACGCTTTTTCATGAGAAGCAGACCATCATCGAAAACTGTCTTTTCGGGGTGGATATCAATCCCAATTCAGTCAAGATTTGCCGGTTAAGGCTTTGGATTGAGCTCTTGAAGAGTGCGTATTATAAACAAGACCTGCCAGGTTTTGAAAACCTGGCAGGTCTAAACGAGTTGGAAACATTGCCGAATATCGACATCAATATCAAAGTCGGCAATTCGCTGGTTTCCCGCTTTGCGCTGGACTCCGATCTTAAGTCAGCGCTTAAGGGCTCCTGGAAGATCGAAGACTACAAGACGGCAGTCTCCACTTATCGCAATGCAAAGAGCAAGGACGAAAAACGGGCAATGGAAGCCCTGATCGCCCAGATCAAGACCAACTTCCGGTCAGAGATCTCCAAAAGTGATCCGAAAATTCAGCGTAAGTCGAAATTAGGAGGAGAGCTGTATAACCTCACCAGCCAGACCGCAATCTTCGAAGAATCTGCCAAAGAGAAGAAGATCCGTCTGGCCAAAGTGGAAAAAGTGTCCGCGGAGCTTAACAAACTAGATACTCAGATAGAAGAAATCAAAGCCAACCAAATCTATGAGAATGCATTTGAATGGCGGTTTGAATTTCCAGAAGTGCTCAATGACGAAGGCGATTTTGTGGGTTTTGATGTGGTGATCGGGAATCCGCCTTATATCAGGCAGGAGGAATTCTCCACTTTGAAACCCTATCTACAAAGCAGATTTCAAACTTTTGCAGGAACAGCCGATCTCTACGTCTATTTTGTCGAACTGAGCATGAATCTGCTCAAAGATTCCGGAGACTTTGTTTTTATCATTCCAAACAAATGGATGCGTGCCGGATATGGCAAGGCTTTGAGAACCTATGTCAAGGGATTTGCTATCCACGAACTGTTGGACTTTGGGGACTTGCAGGTCTTTGAGGAAGCCACAACCTATCCGTTAATTATTGCTTTGGGTAAAAGCTCACCGGGAGCAAACTTTAATGCGGTAAACCTGGCAACGCTGGATTTCCCGAATGGAATGGAAAACTACCTGAGAGAAAACAAACTTGAAGTCTCTCCTGCCGGTCTCTCCGAGGAAGGCTGGACATTGACTGACAGTCGATCTCAAGCACTCCTATTTAAGCTTAAATCACAGGGCGTTCCGCTATCGGAATACGTGGACGGAAAAATATTCAGAGGAGTTCTGACTGGCTTAAACGAGGCATTTGTCATCGATCTAGAGACCAAAGAACGACTGATTACCGAAGATCCGCGAAGTGCCGAGCTTATCAAACCCTTTTTAGCCGGACGGGATATCAAGCGGTATCAGCAACCGAAGAGTGATAAGTTTTTGATCTTGATTAAAAATGGTCAGACAAAAGCACTTTTTGGAGATTTAGATGAAGCCAAAGCCTTCGCAAAAATCTCAGACGTCTATCCTGCCGTAATGGCTTATTTGAAAAACTATGAAGCCAAAGCCAAAGCCCGATATGACAAAGGCCAGTACTGGTGGGAATTGAGAGCTTGCGACTATTACGGAGAGTTTGAGAAAGAGAAAATTATCATTCCAGCAATCGTGAAAGGAGCATCCTATTGCTTCGATAACGAGGGAAATTACAGTAATGACAAAACTACTATCATCCCAAAAAATGATTTGGTCCTTTTGGGAATCATGAGCTCAAAGACGATTGACTTCTACTTAAAATCAATCGCATCCACCAAGCAGAATGGATACTTTGAATACAAGCCCGTGTATATCTCCCAACTTCCAATCATAAATCCCGAGCCAGAAATCAAAGATCAAATCGAAGAATTGGTCGCAGAAATACTTGAAATCAAAAAACAAGAACCCACAGCTGACGCAATAAAACTCGAAATAGAGATCGACCAAGTGGTGTATGGGCTGTATGGATTGAATGAGGAGGAGATTGGGATAGTGGAAGGGCTGAATAAAAATATTAGCTAATAATTATGGACAATCAATTTATTTATAGAAGAAAATTCCCCGATCCGAGAACAATTTTTAATAGATCGCAAGTGGAAATAGATGATTTATTTGAAAACGCTATATTTATACTAGACGCAAATGTACTACTAGCTCCATTTCAAATCGGAAAGGACAACTTAGAAAAAATACACAAAGTATACTCTCATTTAAATAAGGAAAATAGAATATTTATTCCTGAACATGCCTTGCTTGAATTTTACAACAACAGATCGATTAAAATAAGTGATTTGTTTACTGTAATTGATAAATATCTTTCAGAACTACCGAGTATAAAAGAGTTTAACTATCCAATTTTAGAGCAATTGACTGCATATTCAGAAATTTTAATGTACAGAAGTGAGATCTCTGAAAAAGTTAAAAAATATAAAGACTCCTTGAATAAATTGAAAGACGGAGTAACAAATTGGAATTGGTCAGATCCAGTTACTATGATGTATAAGGAGGTTTTTTCTGAAAAAAACATTATTTCAATAGAGGAGGATGAAAAATCTCTAATAGAGGAATATACTAAAAGGATAACAAATGAAATACCGCCAGGAAATAGAGATAGTGCAAAAAGTAACAATTCTATCGGAGATTTCATTATTTGGAAAACTATAATTAAAATTGGTAAGGACTTGAAAACGAATGTAGTATTTGTGTCTAATGATGAGAAAAATGACTGGATGCTTAAAGGAAATAAAAAATCTATTTCAACTAGATATGAATTGATTGATGAATTTTTTAGAGAAACAGGAGGATTTAATTTTCTATCTATCACCTATGACAACTTCCTAAAAAGGCAAGGATTAATAGTTGAAGAAATCGAAAATAAAAGAAATATAAGAACAATAAACATTGAAAGCATTCTTCAAAAACTAAATCATAGTTTTTTAATGTTGCTGAATGAAATCAATAGTAATGAGGAACATCCACATATTGATTCAGACATACTAGACCCGGAAATTTATGAATTTAATGACACCCTAAATCGAATCAAGGACACAATAAGCTTTTCAGATGAAATCCTTTTATTTGATATGAAGG
>NZ_MUNY01000090.1 GCF_002002735.1 Algoriphagus sp. A40
TCGGTGCATGGTGCAGTGGCTGCTACAGTATAGGTGTAGACATTGCCCACATTGCTCCAGGTTCCGTTGGTGTCCGGGGTTCCGCCCAAAGCTGCAAACAGCAGTTCGTTGGTGATCTCGGTGCCTTCGCAAACTGTCAGGGTTCCGTCAGTTCCTGCTTCAGGGCCTTCCTGGATGGTTACAGTGATAGTGGATGTTGCTTCCTCGGTGCATGGTGCAGTGGCTGCTACAGTATAGGTGTAGACGTTGCCCACATTGCTCCAGGTTCCGTTGGTGTCAGGGGTTCCGCCCAAGGCTGCAAACAGCAGTTCGTTGGTGATCTCGGTTCCTTCGCAAACTGTCAGGGTTCCGTCAGTTCCTGCGTCAGGCGCAGGAACAAAGTTTACTGTCACGACAGCAGTGTCATCGGGACAAGAATCGCCGCCCTCTACAGTATAGGTGTAGACATTCCCATTTTGAGTCCAAGTTCCACTTGGTTCTGGATCGTTGTCAAGGGCTGCAAATAGCATCGCCTCAGTCACAACAGAACCTTCACAAATTGTCAGCTGGCCGTCAATCCCCGCATTTGGTGCATCAACAAAGCCAACAGTAACCGGTTTGATTACAGTACACTCTCCTAAAGTTGCTTTGATGTAATAGACTCCAGAGGCTCCAATCGCTGATGGGTTCTCCAACTGTTGCGTCGCGCCCTGATCAGACCAATAAGTAAATGAAGCTCCCTCAACATCAGTATGCAAGACTGTGATATCAACGGTGCCAGCATCGCATTCTGCTTCAGAATTTATTACTGTGAAGTCTGGCAGCGCATTTATCGTCACTGTAATTTTCACTCTTGGACCAATACATTGAGCAGAGGGGCCTTGTGCAACCCAGTACTCTTTAATACCAGCAACAGCAGTGGATGGCACAAGGGTTGTCGTTGCTGTCCCGCCAGTCGCTTGAGTATAGAAGTAAACCGTATATTCTTCGTCGGTTGGTAATACAAGGGTGTTAAGATTAGGTACTGTGGCTCCCTGACAGAAGGTTAGATTTTCCTCGGCAGGAATTACAGGATTGGTAGTTACTATGCTTACCTCAATATTGAATGTGAAAGTACAAGAGGATGAATTGGGTGGGATCGCATAAAAAGTGCCACCAGAACGAGGAAATGGATTGTTGTCGTTGTATTCAACCGCAGTCTGAGGATTTGAACTATTATAGAACAGGGTTCCGACTGGAAAAGAGCCCCTGATTTGATTTACAGGAATTCCAGATTCTGCAACGTTACAGAATTCAAAGTTCAAGAATATGTCTTCGCTCTCGCAATTAGCCGCCACCCATTCTGCTGCACCTGTAATCGGAATGACCAATGGATCTCTGACAGGTTCTCCTTGACAAACATCGCCCTCCAAATATCCCTGGATAAAGCTAACTCCCTGAAAATCCCTGTTTGAGGTCACTCCACTTCCACTTACCGAACCATTTACAGAAATGAATGCGTCACAACTCGCCTGTGCCAACACAAAACAATCCTCTGTGGCTTTTATGGTATAGGTCAGTGTTGCCAATATGTCCTCCGGGTCATCCGAGGTTGGAATATCGCCTATGTTCCAAACTATTGATCCCGTGGATCCTCGAGTTGGATCAAAAACCGGAGCAACCGAATTGGTTGGGCTATAGTTGATTTCTACAGAACTGGATACAAAAGAGGCCGTGTATGGCATAGGCACTACAATCTCTCCATTGGTCACAGCTTCAGTTCCTCTGTTTCTAATGTCCAACTTGTAGGTCAATTCCTGACCCGGCTCAACAGTTGGGCTGGGGTTTCCACTTACATCAATGCCATTAATGGTCTGAATCTGATTAAGCCCTTCGATATCCGGCACATAGGCGTCTACTGCAAAAGCAAAGAAATACAGGGCATAGATATCCAGATTTGTCCCATACTTAAAGCGGGTGGAAGTCTGATTGTTGCCGATTATACTATTCCCATTGTTATCGATATTCCACATTGCAATATCAATCCCAGTGTTATTCACCAAATTCGGAGTCCTGGGATTATCCACTAAAACATTGGAGGCATCTAAAACAGGGGTATAGATAGAAGAGTTTAAAAAGTTGCCCGTAGTGGTCAATGGATGAGCTAAACTCTGCCAAGTATCGGTATTGACTCCCTGCTCTATTTGCAGAAAATCATCGTAGGCAATATCACCTTCTGCTGCCATAATGCCCAGCTTCACATTGATCGCACCGGTTGGGGCCGCTTGGAATCCTGTAATGGGGATGATGCCTGACTGTTCATCTCCATTGTTGTCTGGCGTTCTGATGTGGGAGTATCCGTCAAAGATCGTAATGTCTCTCCAGGGCAACTTGGAGTTTTCATAAACCACCACAATCGCCCACTGACCAAAAAGACCAGAGGTGGCATCTGTACCTTCACGCAGAGCCAGATCGGCTACGGTATATTCTCCCAAGCCCTGATCCTTCACATACTGGGTGATGTCACGGTAACCTACATAAATATCGTCATATTGACTTGTAGGATAGAGGATATTGGCATCAGTTGCTGAATATTCTGTATATTCTAAGGCATTTGGCCCTTTAATTTTGATTTTTCGCTTGTCAAGCAACTGCGAGACAGGACTATCAAACGTCCCGTTGGCTGTAAGCCTAAGGTCATTATTTGTATTGCTATAAGAACTTGAGTTGCCGTTGGTAGAAGAATTTCCTCGCAGCCTGTTGACTGAGTACGTCATCGAGCCTACAGTGATCACCACGGGATCAAAGGTGGCTGTTTTGATTCCACCGGAGACGTTGTGAGTTTGGTTAGCTGGTGTTTGCCAGGAGCCGCCGTTAATTCTATATCGAACTCTGTTTGAAGCAGCATTGGTATATTCAAATTCATAGGTACTCCCCCCTCCACTCAGCGTGTACCGGGGATATCGGTTTGAACTGGATACTTCTACCCTCTCTACTTCAAGGGTATAATTTGAGTAGTTAATCGCCTGTCCGTTTGTTGCAGTTTGGGAGACATCTGATACTGGTTGAGATTCCAAAATATCCGGGTTTTCCACCGAGAAAGTATAACTGTCTCCAATTCTTGATTTCCCAGACCAATACAGGCCTGCATACAGGATATTGGAGCAATTGGGATCCGCTCCGTTTTCCTGAGAAAATACCAGTGTTGATTTAGAGGAGTTAAGTGTCTCGTCTACTCCATCCAAATCCACGTAAATCATCGGATTATTGGTATTGGATCCTGTCGTGGTATAGTTTTGAAGGGTCAGGTTGGTGTTTCCGATTATAGCAAAATCACCACGCACGTTAAAAACTCCTTCTGGCGGTTGAGGAGTACCCACTCGCTTATTAAAGGTCTTTACGTTTGCGTTTTGAGCATTTGATGGGCTAACAAATCCCACAAATACGAAAACCACCATTGCAAAAAATGCAAAAATGGTTGACTTAAAAATTGAGTATAACTTATCCATATTGATTCGGAGTTTTCTAATTAACCTGGGCGGGAGATTTGGTAAAAAATCAAAATTTCAGTCTGCTCGAATCCAGTCAACATTTGAGAAATCTGGGATGCAGATATTGGCTCAGTGCTTGTCACCAAAATGTATTTCAAAGCACTCAGACTTGGTAGAACTCCAAAGTCTAAGGAGAAGCTGCTAACTCCATCTCCCAATTTGATTTGGATAAATTCAACACTGGCAAACTCCGGAGTTTCTTCTGTCAGAATTGAGACAGCAGAACCGCTAAGAATTATATTTTTCGGAGAAGGGGCCTTTGGCAAAATCAACTGGCCATCCCTAATCTCAATTATCCCATTGCTCCCATATAATAAATCCATAAATGGATCTGAGGAGCTAAATTTTTGAGACTCCAAATAAGATTTTAACTCTATAATTCGCTGAGCCTCTGCATCAAATGAAGCAAAACTGCTTAGGAAAAGAATGGCAAGCATCAAAACTAGATGGTGCTTCAGGCGGAGAAATTTATTGAGGTATTCCATTTTTCAAGGTTTTGTACTATGGAAAAATCCAAATGAAATTGCGTTTCTTCATCGTGAAAAATTTACAATTCCATTATTTTGTCATAAAAATACATTTTTTTGTATTTCATATACAAGCTTTTTTTAGAAAAAAATTTTTGTAATGCATTTTTTGTATCATAAACCATTGATATCCTGATACAACCAGTTATTTTGATTGCTTTTCTAGAAAAACAAATTATCAAACAGCTTAAGCCACAGGGTTTTAAAAAAAATACAATTTCAGATTTTCATTTCTTAACTATCATAATCTGACTTTTGGTTAGATTGAAACTTTTCCAATGCCCAGAAATTTTCGGTACAATTCCTATTTCCCAATGAGGGGGAAAAAGTTTGTTATAAGCACTATCTTGGAAGCATGATTTTTCCCGAAACAAATGCAAAGTCAAGTCAACACGCTTCCTGAGCTTACAGAAATCCAAGAACTATTCTCTAACCAACTGCAAACAGCTATTCAATGGCGCCAATCGACTGCGGAAGAGCGGTCTGCCAGACTCAAAAATCTTAGGACTTGGATTAAGGATCATCAACTCGAAATCCGAAAATGCCTATGGTTGGATTTTAAAAAACCGGAAGCAGAAGTAGACCTAAGTGAAATATTTCCTGTGACATCAGAGATCAATCACGCATTAAAAAATCTTGGCTCTTGGATGAAACCAAAATCGGTCTCCACTCCATTGCCTATGTTGGGAACAAACGCAAAAATTTATTTTGAACCTAAAGGAACAGCATTAATTCTAGCTCCATGGAATTTTCCGTTTAACCTTACAATTGGACCCTTGGTTTCTGCTTTAGCAGCTGGCTGCCCCACCATCATCAAGCCTTCGGAAATGTCTCCCCATACTTCAAATTTGATTTCAGGGATGATCAAAGAGTTGTTTGACCCCAAAGAAGTTGCAGTATTTACGGGGGAGGTTGAGTTGGCAACAAGTCTGCTGAAATTACCTTTTGACCATATCTTTTTTACAGGAAGTCCACAAGTAGGAAAGGTAGTAATGAAAGCAGCTGCCGAACATCTTACCTCGGTTACCTTGGAGTTGGGAGGAAAGTCTCCCGCATTAATTGACGACACTGCTGATCTGAACGATGCTGCAGGCAAAATCATTTGGGGCAAATTTGTCAATTGTGGACAAACTTGCATTGCCCCGGACTATATTTTGGTTCCGGAAACCCACAAAGAGAGGCTAGTAATGGAAATGAAAGTTTTCCTTCAAAAATTTTATGACCCATTTTATAAAGGGATTTCCCACAGCGGGGACTATGCCAGAATCATCAATAAAAGACATTTCACAAGGATAAAAAATCTACTCACGGATGCAATTGAAAAAGGGGCCACGTTGGAATTTGGTGGAAATTTTGAGGAATCGGACTTGTTTTTTGAACCAACAATACTTTCAGGAATAACATCGGAAATGGGAGTAATCCAGGAGGAAATATTCGGACCAATTCTTCCTATAGTAACCTATAAAAGCCTGGAAGAAGCCATAGATTTAATCAATTCTAAGCCCAAGCCCTTGGCTCTCTATTACTTTGGGAAAAATCCTGCCACTTCAAAAAAGGTGCAGAAGGAAACCAGCTCCGGAAACGCAGTAATAAACGATTGCGTCCTTCATTTTTTACATAATGAATTGCCTTTCGGAGGAGTAAACAACAGTGGAATAGGCAAATCGCACGGGCATTATGGTTTTTTGGCATTCAGCAATGAAAAGGGAGTACTCAAACAAAGAGTTGGATACAACAACGTCACCCTTCTCAGGCCACCCTATGGGATCAAGGCCAAACAACTGATCGCATCATTAATTAAATGGTTTTGAGCCTTGAAATCCCAGATTTTTAAAATACTCACACGGATCGCTTTTTCATTATTTCTTACTTTTTCATCCTGCTCTACTGATTCAGATGCTGATTTTTTACCTGCGAGAGAAATTTTTAATGAAGGCTATGGTTCCGATCCCATGCAAACCATGGATGTATTCTTACCAACTGAAAGAACACGGGAGGATACTCCTCTTTTAATCTATATCCATGGAGGAGCTTGGATTGATGGGGACAAAAGCGAGTTTTTGCAAGTGAAGGCAATCTTGGAGGAGCAATTTCCAGGCTATGCCTTTGTAAGCCTGAACTATAGGCTTTACGACTTTTTAACCGGGAAAAACGGGATTGAGGACCAGGAGCAGGATATTATTTCAGCACTGGAATATATTGAAAGCCAGCTGTCAAACTGGAATATATCAGACGATTTAATTATTTCAGGAGCAAGTGCAGGTGGGCATTTGGCACTTTTGCATGCTTATAAAAATAACACCTTGGATCTGAAAGGGGCAATTGCATTTTTTCCTCCTACTGACCTCATTGAGTTGTACGGATTCAATAACTTAACCGCATCTGCCCTAAACGAACTAATCGGAGGTTCTCCTAGCACTGCAGCCTCAATTTATCAGGATTTAAGTCCTGTCCGCTTTGTGGATGCGGTGGAAGTACCGACTATTTTTTTCCATGGAGATTTGGACAATGTGGTGCCTATCAGTCAAAGCCAAATTCTGGAAGATGCACTGCGTGTTGCCAATGTCAGGCACCAATTCACTTTGGTTCCCGGCCAAGGGCATGGATTTACTTCAGAGACATACACTCAATTGTTGAAAGAGGCAAAAGAATTTATAGGGGAGTTTTAAACAAAAAACCCCGACAAATGTCAGGGTTACCGATTTTTCTCAGACTTTTTGAAGTCCCGTAGAATGGGCCATTTCTTTGATGGCTTTCACTATTTTGTCCGAAGGCTGCAGGCGAACCTGGTCTAATTGCTCTATCGTGCTCAGCATCTCCACATATTCTTGCATCAGAGATTCGTTACCGTGCAAGGCTTGCATCAAGAGTTCTTGTTCTCCCTCCGGCATTTCCTGGTAAATATATCTTACCAAGTCATTTGGGGTAAATGGTTTTATCATAGGCAAAATTTAGTTGTTTCATCTTTTTCCTCAGATGGATGAGTGCGTACCGCATTCTCCCCAAGGCTGTATTTATACTCACTCCGGTCTGCTCAGCAATATCCTGAAAACTCATATCCAGATAATGACGCATGACCAATACTTCCTTTTGAGCCTCCGGCAATTCTTCAATCAGCTTTTTGACCATTTCCAAGGTCTCTTCTTTTACTCGATGATCCTCGACTGAGGACTCTGCAAACTGAAGAGAATTGAAAAGATTTGAACCGTCCTCCATCAGAATTGTTGGGTATCGCTTGGCTTTTCGGAAATGATCGATGGCCAAATTATGCGCGATACGCATCAGCCAAGGCTGGAATTTTCCCTCCTCGCTGTACTTTTCGGAATGAATCGTCTGGACGACCTTTACAAAAACGTCCTGGAGTAAATCCTCTGCTAAATCCTGATCCTTAACGATCAGGTAAATTGTGGTAAAAACTTTACTTTGGTATCTGTCTACCAAAAGATCAAAGGCAGCTTCACTGCCGTTTCGATACTGAGCTATCAACTCGCTGTCCTGAGGACCTTTTCCCTTACTCATCTTAAGTTGGTTTATGAACAACGTAGAAGTCTAAGCCATAGTATCTTTTAAGTGTGAAAGAATTAAAAATTCAAATTCCTTTGGATAAAACCAATCAAGGAGGTTCAATCTAAGGTGTTTTTTGATTAATTGTCAAGAGACAGATGAAATTCGAAAGGAAGTTTGGAAAAAGATCGTTTGGCAAACTTTTGTTTTATAAAATCAGCTTCCAATCTGCATAAGGCTAATGTTATGCCAAAAAATGTTAAACCTTGAGAAAAAGTCATTTCTTTTCCATGCCTCAATACCCTAAAAAATTCCTCTCAATCCTTACCTTCGCAATCTGATCAAGTAAAAATTATCACAATGGATTTAAGTGGAAAAGTAATCAATCAACTCCCGGAAGTGGGTGGAAACTCAAAAACCGGAAACTCTTGGAGAAAACAGGAATATATCATAGAAACTGGCGGCCAGTATCCCAAAAAGGTTTGCATTTCAATATGGGGAGACAAAATTGACCAATTTGGCCTCAAAGTGGGTGAGCAAGTCACTTTGGGAATTGATGTAGAAAGCCGAGAATACAATGGCAGATGGTACACGGAAGTGAAAGCATTCAAAGTGGACCGAACCAATGGTAGTGCCGGAGCGGCTTCAATGCCGGAGGTCGATACGTTCTATTCCGAAAGCGAAGAAGACAAGCTCCCTTTCTAATCAGGGGAGATTTTCAGCTTTTTTTAACCTATACTTTTCTATGTGGGACGATTTTGACGATAATGAAGAATGGGAAGATGGGAGTGAATTTGACCCCAAAGCACAACGGGATCAAATTTACTCTCACCCATTAATGCAAAAAGCGAACGAAATAGTATCGCTGACCCATGCCTTAGTCGGAAGCCTGGATGAGGCCCGAAAAGAACTCTATGGCGGAATGATGATGGAAGATGCCATGATAATCTGTGCAAAATTCGCAGGGGCCCATGGGGTCGATGCCTATATCCTAAAAATGGAAAACGCAACAATTATGAAGGTCCACGCCCGACATCTCAACTCCATGACTTATCAACTCGCCATGGAAGAAACACATGCGGAAGAGCACCTCAACCTGCTCCGAGAAGCTGTGGAAGAATTTCGCTTGTTGTTTGTGGATTGGATTAAAACTTTCGATTCAGCGGAGCGATACGATGACGGATGGGGATTGTTCATTTAGGTTTGGAATTGAATTGTTGATGGGCCAGCTTAACCCTGTTCCATAAAAAAAGCGAGACTTACTCAGTCTCGCTTTTTATTTGTAGTTCGATTTCCTCACCAGATTCATCAAGGAATCTGTATTCCGTCACGGGTAGAGAAGAATCTCTGATCAGTTTTATCCATTTGTAATACTTGAAAAACCACTTGACCCTTTGGCTAATCAGGCCTTGGGTAAAGTATGCGTGCAGGTAGGGATGCAGCCCAATTTGTATTTTCGCCACGTTTTGGATGGTGGCAATGTGATTGAGGTCATGCTCTAACTTGTCGGCAATCAGGATCGAAGCCTGAATTTTGCCGGTTCCGTTGCAAGCGGGGCAAGTCTCTTTGGTCACTATATTGACCTCCGGTCTTACCCGCTGTCTGGTGATCTGCATGAGCCCAAATTTGCTCAGGGGCAAGACAGTATGCTTGGACCTGTCGGACTTCATCTCCTGCATCATCACTTCGTAGATGGCTTTTTTATTATCAGCCTTCTTCATATCAATGAAGTCTACAACGATGATTCCCCCCATATCGCGGAGGCGGAGTTGTCTGGCAATTTCTTTAGCAGCGACCATGTTGGTTTTTAATGCTGTAGATTCCTGGTCGCTTTCTTGGTTGGACTTGTTGCCGCTGTTCACATCAATGACGTGCAGTGCTTCGGTGTGTTCTATGATGACATAGCCGCCCTGAGGCAAGCTTACCGTCTGTCCAAACAAGCTTTTGATTTGCTTTTCGATTCCAAAACTTTCAAATAGCTTGACTTTACCATTGTAAAGTCTGACAATTTTTTCTTTTTCAGGTGCTATTGACCTGATGTAGGATCTGATCTGATCGTAGGTTGACTCTTCTTCTACGGTGATTGCGTCGAATGATTCGTTGAGCAGGTCCCTGATTAGTGAGGAGGCCATGCTCATCTCTCCGATGATTTTGTCCCGGCTTTTGGCTTTCAGCAATTTTTTCATTCCGCCTTCCCAAGAATCGAGAAGGTTACGAAGGTCTTTGTCAAGTTCCGTCACGGACTGTCCTTCGGCCACTGTTCGGATGATTACTCCGAAGTTGGCGGGTTTGATCGAATTGATAAGTCTGAGAAGCCTTTTGCGCTCTTCATTGCTTCGAATTTTCTTGGATACATTGACTGTATCGGAGAAAGGTACCAGCACGAGGTAGCGACCGGGCAGAGAGAGCTCGCAGGAAAGTCGGGGGCCTTTGGTTGAAATGGGTTCTTTGACGACCTGTACCAATACTTGGTTGGTCTTGGATAGGACTTTTTCGATTTTGCCGATTTTGTCTATCTCAGGATCGTTTTCGAAGCCTTTCAGCAGATAATTGTTGTAGTTGTTGTTGCGCACCATTTTGGTGAACTTCAACATCGAGTTGACATTTGGGCCAAGGTCCTGGTAATGAAGAAAGGCGTCTTTCTCATAACCGACGTCAATGAACGCAGCATTGAGTCCATTGACGATCTTGCGGACCGTGCCCAGGTAAATGTCACCTACTTTAAACTGGTTGTCCATTCCTTCGGAATGAAGCTCCACCAGTTGCTTATCTTGCAGCAGGGCAATCCGACTTCCGTTTTGAGCAGAATCGATTAACAATTCCGTACTCAAAATTCCGTCTTATAATATGTAAATGAACGTGTTGTTATTTAAAACAGGAAAAGAAGAAGTGAATTACTTCTTCTTATGTCTGTTTTTTCTAAGTCTCTTCTTACGCTTGTGCGTAGCGATCTTATGTCTTTTTCTTTTCTTACCGCAAGGCATAGTTTTTAGAATTTAAGGTGTGTAACAATAATTTATAGCTTGTCGAGGTAGGTCTGAACACTCTCCAGAATCATCGGATCCTGGGTCATTTTCTTCACTTCCTCAAACTGTGCTTTCGCTTTGTTTTTTTCGTTGGATTCGAAATAGCTCACAGCCAGGTAAAACTGTCCCTGAAGATTATCCGGATGGTACTTGACCAACTCTTCAAATCGCTCAGCTGCACGCTTGTACTGGCCTGACTGCATGGAGAGAACACCCATGTTAAACAGCCCGTCCTCATTTTGGGGATCCGCCTCGAGAATTTCTCTCATCATCGTGATCCCTTGCATAGGGTTGGCCGAAGATACATAAGTCATCGCCACTTTGGTTTTCAAATCCAACCGGCTTGGATCTTTTTCCAAAACCTGATTTAGGTAAGTCCTAGTCTTATCTGCCAGATCCTCAACTTTGGTCTTATCCAAAGCAAAAGAAAAAGCTTCATAGTAGGCCTTGCCTGTTTCCTCTACCAACGCCAGATCTGATGAATTCAATGCCACTGCTTCCCCAAGGAAATATGCAGCACTGTCAAAGATTCCTTCTTTCTGATACATCGAAGCAAGCGACTTGGCTGCTGCGATTTTTTCAGAAGGTTCCCTGGCTGAGGCTAAGGTAGCCTTTAACTCATCAGCTTGGGAGCGGTTTTCGGAAGAAAGCTCATTCTCATGCATTTCGGTCACATCCGATGTTGAATTTGCCATTGCGTTGGGATCCTCCACTGAGGTGGTCCCTGCCTCATTGTCAACTACGACTTTTGGCAGTGCATAAAGCCCGGCGATGGTACAGATTCCTACAATGATGAGAATGAGCTGTGATTTTTTCATGTCAATTCGCCTCGGACTTAGTCCTGAGGAGCCAATTGCTTGATTTTTTTGCTGTTTTTAATCTTCTCAACAAAAACCTTGGAAGGTTTAAATGCCGGAATGTAGTGCTCGTCGATCACGATCGCCGTATTTTTGGAGATATTACGTGCAATTTTCTTAGCTCTTTTCTTATTGATGAAGCTACCGAAACCTCTTACATAAATATTTTCTCCATCAGACATAGAATCCTTCACTACTTTGAAGAACGCCTCAATGGCTTGTGTAACATCATCCTTTTGGATTCCTGTTTTGTCTGAAATCTTGGTGATTACTTCTGCTTTTGTCACAGTGTTTTTAATTTAGAAATTACGAAATAAGCTTAACAACCTATTAACCAAGTGTTTTTGGGACTGCAAATGTACGAGAACCAAGTCAATTAAAAAACAATATCGAAAAAATTACCTTGGTTTGTGCCCAAGATATTTCACCCAAATGGATCCTAAAACTTCTGATTATCAAGCCTTTTCCGCTCATATAATTTCTTGGTATCGAGCAAATCCCAGGGAACTTCCTTGGAGAGGCACCACAGATCCTTATAAAATCTGGCTGTCCGAAATCATTCTCCAACAGACCCGTGTTGCCCAAGGGTTACCTTATTATTATGCTTTCACTGAAGCCTATCCGACCGTCAGGGACTTGGCTTTGGCTCCGGAATCTGAAGTCCTTAGACTCTGGCAGGGGTTGGGGTATTACAGCCGGGCCCGAAATCTTCACAGCTGTGCCAAATACATCTGGAATGAATTAGCGGGTAGATTCCCCGACAATTACCAAGCACTCCTATTATTAAAAGGAGTGGGTAGCTATACCGCAGCCGCGATTTCGAGTTTTGCATTTGGTGAAGCCAAAGCTGTGGTAGACGGAAACGTCTTCCGTGTCTTGTCAAGGTATTTCGGAATTGAGACGGATATCTCCTCCGGCAAAGGCAAAAAAGAATTTGAAGGCTTGGCAAACGAGTTAATTCCCAGAAATAATCCCGGCGAATTCAACCAGGCCATGATGGATTTTGGATCCAGACAATGTGTTCCGAAAAATCCCGACTGCGAAAGTTGCCCGATCCATTCCACCTGCTTTGCCTTTCAAAATGGAATCGTGAAAGAATTGCCGGTAAAAATCAATAAAGTCAAAGTCAAAGAAAGAAACCTCCACTATTATGTAATCCGATGTGGAGAACACTGGGTCTGGAAGAAACGGACAGCAGGAGATATCTGGGAAGGATTACATGATTTTCCCAATTCTGAAAATCATCCCGTCCCGATTGACCAGATTTCCGAAAATTCACCCAGCCTATTTCCAAAAAAATACCGACACATTTTGTCACATCAGAAACTTAACGCCAGCTTTTCAGAACTCGAAATTCCCCGAGAAAACTACCCGGAATTGTCACAATGGTGTGAAAATGAAGGATATTTGCTTGTCGCAGAAAGTGAAATCGACTATCTCGCCAAACCTAAATTAATCGTGAACTTTTTGAACGATCAGGAGATTTAATTAATTTCAGTCTTTCCTATTTTTCAACCTAAACAAATAAAATTATGGCAGGAGTAAACAAAGTGATACTAGTCGGAAACCTCGGGGCAGATCCTGAAGTGAAATACCTTGAAGGTGAAAAAGTTGTGGCAAAACTTAGGTTGGCTACAACAGAATCTTATAAAGACAGAAATGGAAACCGGGTAGATCAAACTGAGTGGCACGATCTGGAAATGTGGGACGGGCAGGCAAAAATTGCCGAACAATACCTAAAAAAAGGGTCTCAAATCTATGTAGAGGGGAAAATCAAAACCGACACCTGGCAGGATGAGCAAGGTCAAAACCGATACCGGACCAAAATTCGTGTACTAAGCTTTACCATGCTGGGTGGCAAACCTGAAGGAATGGGTGGGGGTCAGGCACCAATGAGTACTCCGGCATCTAACCCAAAACCGCAAGCAACTTCCAGCATGGCAAGTTCCGGTCCTGATTTGGTTTTGGATGATTCCGATGATGATCTGCCGTTTTGATTGATTACAGATTCCCCTGAAGTTGATTTTCAGGGGAATTGCTTATTTTTGCCTCAAACATCTTTTACTCCTTCATGGACGACCCCTACCCGAGTTACTACCTGATTGCACAGCTTACCGAGCCTTCATTTAGTTATTTCTTTATCAATGGATTGATTTTAGTCCTCCTTTTGATAGGGTCAGCCCTTGCCTCAGGCTCTGAAGTGGCATTTTTTTCTCTCAATAATGAAGAAATCGCATCTCTACAGGAATCGGATCCAGATAGAGGCCGACTGGTCGCCAAGCTACTATCCAGCCCAAAAAAGCTCCTCAGTACCATTCTTATCCTTAATAACCTGATCAATATCGGAATAGTCACCTTAACGACATTTGTGTCTTGGTCACTTTTTGGTATGAATGCGACCGGAATTATGGTGATTTTGATCCAGACCGTGGGTGTCACCTTTGCGATTGTTTTTTTCGGGGAAATTGTGCCAAAAGTATATGCCAATCAGGCAAGAATTCCCTTTGCTCTTTCATTGGCTCCAATTCTTTCTTTTTTCAACTCGGTCCTGCGCCCTATTTCATGGGTATTAATGGCTTTTAGTCACCTAATCGAAAAACGGGTGGAACAAAAAGGTTATTCCCTTTCGGTGGACGAACTCAATCAAGCACTCGAATTAACCACTGAAGACACCCCTGAGGAAGAAAGAGAAATTTTGAGAGGGATTGTAAATTTTGGAACACTGTCCGTAAAGCAAGTCATGCGAAGCCGCCTTGAAATTACCGCTTTGGATGTGGAGATGGATTTTCATGAGTTGATGGACAAAATCAACAAAAGCGGCTATTCGAGGATTCCGGTATTTGAGGAAACCATTGACAATATCCTGGGAGTTTTATACATCAAGGATCTTCTGCCTTTTATCGAAAAGGATGAAGACTTTGCCTGGAAGGAACTGATCCGGAAAAGCTTTTTCATCCCCGAAACCAAGAAGGTAGATGCACTATTGAAGGACTTTCAAAAAATGCGGGTTCACATGGCCATTGTCGTGGACGAATACGGAGGCACATCTGGACTTGTCACACTTGAAGACTTGATAGAAGAAATTATCGGAGAAATCAATGACGAATTTGATGACACAGACGATATTTTCTTTCAAGAATTGGACAATGATACGTTCATCTTTGAAGGAAAAGTCTCTTTGAATGACTTTTGCAAAAAACTGGAATTGGATGCTCAACTCTTTGAGGAGGTCAAAGGCGAAAGTGAATCTTTGGGCGGACTATTGCTTGAATTGAACTCAAAACTTCCCAAAAACGGGACAAAAATACGATTTGAGGATTTCGAATTTACCGTTTTATCCGTGGATGCACGCAAGATCAAAAAGGTCAAAGTGCACCAAAACAGAGGTGATAAAGAAGGGTCTACCCAATTTACCGACTAAAATTGAAATTTACGATATTCTGTTTTTATAATATTTATCAGAATATTATAT
>NZ_MUNY01000087.1 GCF_002002735.1 Algoriphagus sp. A40
AGTTTAATTTGGTTTCTTTTCTTTGACTATTGAAGGAAAATTGAGTTTTAAGAAGTTATTCTGATGTTACATTGAATTTTCCGCTTGTAAGCATCTGTATTCCAACCCATAATGGCGCTGAATTTCTTTCTGAAGCTCTTACTTCATGTAGAAATCAGGATTATCTCAATTTAGAATTGGTTATTAGTGATGATGCATCTAATGATTTTACAATTCCAATAATTAATGAACTTACGGTCGATTTCCACTTTCCAGTAAAGCTAGTTCATCATCAACCTGCTGGAATTGGTGCTAACTGGAATAATTGTGTCAAACATTCAAGCGGAAAATACATTAAATTTTTATTTCAAGATGATTTATTGGAACCTACTTGTGTTTCAGAGTTAGTTAGTTTAATTGAGTCCCAACCAAATGTAGCATTAGCTGCATGTAAAAGAAAAATCCTCTTCGATAAAATCAACTTAGAAAATGAATCTTGGGTATCAAAATATGCTGACCTTCAAGGTTCGCTCGAAAGAAACATCGTAGGTGAATATAAACTCACAAAAAAAGATTTTAATTATGCATTTTTTTACATTGGTACAAGGAATAAGATTGGTGAGCCGAGCACAGTTTTGTTGAATAAAGAGTACCTGAATTCCGTTGGAGAGTTTCGAACCGATCTTAAGCAAGATTTGGATTTCGAGTATTGGTGGAGATTGATGGATAAATATACAATACTAATTACTTCAAAGACATTAGCTAGCTTCAGATTGCATCCAAATCAATCCACTAACAAGAATAAAAGAAATTCGATCCATGATTACCTAATCATAATGTCTTTAATTCTATCCAAATACATTTGGAAAATGCCTTTTAAGGATTCAAAAAAAGTTTTGATCAAAGAGATTTACTGGGCAAAAAAAACCTTTATTAGTCAGGTTTTTGGAATGAAAAAAAAGAAATATTTTTCCAATGGAGGTAAAAGCTGAGGTTGCAATTATCTTGTTGACTTATAACCAAGAGAAGTTTCTTGAAGCATCTGTTGAAAGCGTTTTAAACCAAAAATTTGAACATAGTTTTAAACTTTACATTTTTGACGATTATTCATCTGATAATTCATTTACAATTGCATTGAAATTCGAAGAGAAATTTCCAGAAAAAGTAGTATCGATTCGAAATGAAAGAAATTTAGGATTAGCTAGAAACTTTGAAAAGGCAATTCTGCAAACTAAGGAAAAATATATCGCTTATATTGAAGGAGACGATTATTGGACTGACGACTTTAAATTGCAAAGGCAATTTGAATTTTTAAATAGTAATCCATCATTTGTATTGGCTTTCCATGACTATGTTACTATAGATAAAGATGACAAGATTATTTCAGATATAAACCTATATGAGAAGTCACTGCAAAGAAACAGATCGAAGCGAGAAATGGTGACTGGTTGTTTAATCCATCAGAATACCATGATGTTTAGAAATGTGATTAGGACATTTCCTAAGGGGTTTTTCCTGGCGAAAAATCATGATACGTTCTTTATTGCTTATCTGTCCAATTGGGGTGTAGCTGGATATGTAAACTGTAAGCCATTACATTATCGAATTCACAAAGAATCGCTTTGGTCAAGCTTATCCGGAAGGCAAAAACATTGGAATGGACTGATAACCTATTTCATGATTTTGTTTTATGTACAGCCAATTTACTATGCCAGTGTCATGCGAAAGATAGGTTCAAAAATGAAGTCTATTTTAATTACATAAATTTTGAGCACAGTTATTAGAGTAGAAAATTTATCCAAGCGCTATCGTTTAGGTTTGAAAGAGAATCAATCCAATACTCTTTTCGAACAAATTGGAAATGTTTTGAAATCGCCTTGGGTTAATTTCAAACGACTTCGGGAACTAAGCCGTTTTGGATTAGAGGATGATTCTGTTTTCTGGGCTTTAAAGGAAATTTCTTTTGAAGTAAAAGAGGGAGAAGTATTGGGTATTATCGGAAGAAATGGTGCAGGAAAATCTACGCTCCTAAAAATCCTTTCTCAAATCACTGAACCTACTTCCGGGAAAATTGAAATCAAAGGGCGTGTTGCGTCGCTTTTGGAAGTGGGGACTGGTTTTCATCCTGAACTTAGTGGGCGGGATAACATCTATATGAATGGTACGATTTTAGGTATGACTAGGCGTGAAATTGATTCCAAGCTTGACGAGATAATCGATTTTTCGGGTGTTGAAAAGTTTATAGATACGCCGGTGAAGTTTTACTCTTCAGGAATGAAAGTTCGATTAGGCTTTTCCGTTGCAGCTCATTTAGATCCAGAAATCTTAATCATCGATGAGGTTTTGGCCGTTGGGGATTATGAGTTTCAAAAGAAATGCTTGGGTAAAATGGAAGATGTGAGTAAGAATCAGGGAAGGACGGTCCTCTTTGTGAGTCACAATATGTCTGCTGTTCAAAATTTGTGTTCAAGAGCAATATTTCTTGATCAAGGCCAATTAATTGCGAGCGGGGAAACTGGTGAAATTGTGGACAGTTATTTGAACAGAGTTTCTAATTCTTATCTCAAGAATTTTTGGGAATTAAATAATTCTTCTGTTGATAAGAAATTTGAATTTTTACGAGTATCCTATTCTTTGGAAGGAAAACAGCCTAATTATAATATTATATTTGAAATTCGCTGCCTTTCAAATTCTCATCACGAAGATGCCTTTTTAGCTATTGATGTTTCATCCTGGGATGGAACAAAGATTTTTCAATCTATTCCAGAACCAAAACCCTTGTTGAAATTTTCCCCTAAAGCAAGTGTTTTGCAAGTCCAGTTGGACTTACCCGCTTTAATCCCGGGAATTTATAAAGTCTCTATCTGGGCAGGAACAGATTACTCAAAAACTTTAGATTGGCAAAAAGATATTATTTCATTTGAAATTGTTAGCTCACCTATAAAATTTAGGTCGACCCCGCATTCGCCAATTAACAACGGCTATTTTTGTCCACCTTCAACTTTATTGAAAATTTCTTGATGAAATCAATTAAACTGAGATTGTTTAAAAAGTATCAGTCAGTATCCTTGGGAAAAAGGTGCAATTTTCTTTTTGACAAGTACTCAAAATTTACGATGATCCCTCGAGATCTTTATTTTGCAAATTTGAAGATTGCTTATAGCTATCAATTTGTTCAGGGAGATATTGTCGAGTGTGGAGTTTGGAAAGGCGGGATGATCGCAGGTATTTCTGAATTGATTGGCAGTAAAAAAGCTTATTTGTTTGATAGCTATGAAGGATTGCCAGTAGCGCAAGAGATTGATGGTATGGGGGCGTTAAAGTGGCAGGAAAATACTGAAGGTCCATATTATTTTGATAATTGCACAGCGGATGAAAGGTATGCTTTAGATGCAATGAGCCAGACAGGTTGTCAATTTGAGTCGATTAAAGGTTGGTTTGATTCGACATTAGCTCAAACATCACATATAGAAAAAATTAGCATTTTACGATTGGACGCAGACTGGTATGACTCAACACTTATTTGCTTTAGTGCGCTATATCCAAAAGTTTCCAAGGGAGGAGTGATAATTATTGATGATTACTATACTTGGGATGGATGTAGCCGGGCAGTTCATAGTTATCTATCCAGCATCAACTCAATTTCAAGAATTAGTTGTGAAGGAGGAGTGGCTTTTATTAAGAAATTGGATTAAATGTATTCGCACGAAGAGCTTGTTCATAATAAAAAAGCGGCTTATCAAATACTTCCTGTGATGATGGAAAAATTTCATCTACATTCGGTAATTGACTTTGGTTGCGGAATCGGTACTTGGCTTTCAGTGGCAAAGGAACTAGGAATTAAAGATGTGAAAGGAGTTGATGGAAATTATGTGGATCTCAATCTTTTAACGAAGTACATATCGGTAGAAGAATTTGTCTCGCATGATCTTACTGTTCCATTGGAATTAGATAGAAAATTTGACTTTTGTCTTTGCCTTGAAGTAGCGGAACATTTATCAGAAGATTCTTCAGATATTTTAATAAATACACTTGTTACCCACTCTGAATTGATCCTTTTTTCTGCGGCGATACCTGGCCAAGGTGGTCAAAATCATCTAAATGAACAAGAACCACAATATTGGATTGATAAATTCATCGTGAGGGGATATAGTGTTTATGATCCGATTAGACCTCTTGTATGGAATAATGAGGCGGTAGATATATGGTATAGGCAAAATATTTTCTTGTTTTCTAAGTTGCCTTTGGACCTTCCAAAACCTACCTTTACCTATTTGGTTCATCCCGGACTTTACAAGGCACAGTTGATGAAGAAAATTCAATATGAAAAAGAGTTGGAACTGATAAAATCTGGAAAAGCGAGTTCTGGCTTTTATTTAAAGCGTTTTTTCAGAAGTTTAATTCATTAAGTGATGTCGTTAGTTTCAGTTTTAGTTCCAGTTTTTAATGCTGAAAGTTACCTCTTAGACTCTCTTCAGAGTATTTTAAAGCAAACCTTTGATGATTTTGAGCTAATTCTTGTTGATGATGCCTCAACTGATAATTCTTCATCTGTCCTTAAATCTATTTTTGACTCTAGAATCCGGTTTATTCAGCATACCGAAAATAAGGGAATAGGAGAAGCCCTCAATTCTGGTTTGGCATTGGCTAAAGGCAAATATGTTCTTCGAATGGATGCAGACGACATTGCCTACCCTAATCGAATTGCCCGTCAGGTGGAGTTCATGGAAAGATACCCTCAAATCGGGATTAGCGGGACTTTGGCAGAGTACTTTGATGGAACCCCCTTTAATAAAATCGTCAAGAATGAATGTCTTAGACCGTCTTTGCTTTTGGATTGCCCTTTTGCACATCCTACTGTTATTATTCGAAAGGAAATTCTAGACAAAAGCAGACTGCGATTTTCTGGATATCTGGAAGACTATGAGCTTTGGATCAAGCTGAGCGCCTTGACAGATTTCGCCCTTCTCCCGGAGGTATTGCTAAAATATAGGAGAAGTGAAAATCAATTTACCGCACAGAATTTTGAGAAACGAGCAAATGAAGCAAATAAACTTCGGATAAACTTTGCAGAATATTGGCTTAAACGATCGCTTAATCCCATTGAAAGAAGTATCGTTAGCTCGGGAATGCCGGAGGCAATTCAACCCGATTTAAATCAGGTGGGAATATTCTGCAAAGAGTTATTAAATAGCGCCGCATGGTCTGATAAAGCTGCTACACTAGAGGTAGTAAAGAAGCTTTTTTTTAGAAATTTTTATAGATCTCCCAAGAAATTAAGAAGTAAATTCCAGATACTCAAAAATGATTTTCTTTCTATAAAAGAAAAGTTGAATCTCCTAAAAAAATCCAGATTTTCTGGAGTTAGCTGATGCCAAAAATATCAATCGTTATTCCTTGTTACAATTCAGAAATATATTTGGAAGAGACATTGGACTGCCTACTCGAGCAAAATTTTCAAGATTGGGAATGTGTAATGGTAAATAATGGATCTACAGATAGGACCCTCCAAATAGCGGATACTTATTCAAAAAAAGATCAACGTTATCGGGTACTTTCAAAGGAGCACGGAGGGATCTCTAGTGGAAGGAATCTGGGAATATTATCAGCAAAAGGGGATTATATTCAGCTTTTGGATTCCGATGACTTGATTACACCTAATAAGTTGCAGAATGAATTAGAGTTCCTTTCAATGCACCCAGAAGTAGACATTGTATATTCAGGAGTAAGGTATTTTTATTCAGGAGATCCAAAGAGAGACCTTCATATTTACAGCGAAACGGGTTGGACTGGAACGATTGAAATCGACCGTTCAGATAAATTGGTTTTAGATGCAGTACTAAAAAGGAACCCATTTGTTACTTCTGCACCGTTGTATCGATCTTCAGTTTTTGAAGATATTGGAACTTATGATGAATCCCTTCAATACATTGAGGATTGGGATTTCCAAATCAGATGCGCTAGAGCTGGCAAGGTTTTTCACTACTTGGGATATAAGCTTGATCAAAGTACACTCATTCGCCTTCATGACAGGAATATTTCTAAAAATCGAAAGGCTGTCCAAGAGGCAAAAGCTAAGTTGTTGAAAAAATATCCAGATCTATTTCCAAACCAAAAGAAGAGCGGGTCCAAGAGAATTCTTAAGCAATTTATTCCCCCTATTTTTCTGAGATTTATAAGGTAGTTCATTTTGAAAGAGGCACTAAAACCCATTGCATTTTATCTTCCGCAGTTTCACGCAATTCCTGAAAATGATGCTTGGTGGGAAAAGGGATTCACAGAGTGGACTAACGTTAAAAAAGCAAAACCGCGTTTTAAAAATCATTATCAACCTCATATTCCAACAGAATTAGGCTATTACGATTTAAGGGATGACGAAGTTCGGATCGAACAGGCTGAACTGGCCCAGGAGCATGGGATTTATGGTTTCTGCTATTGGCATTATTGGTTTGGAGCAGGTAAACGCTTATTAGAACAGCCAGCCCGGGATTTTTTAGAATCAGGAAAGCCGGATTTCCCCATTTGTTTTGCTTGGGCGAACCAAACCTGGTCTGGCGTTTGGCATGGTGCGCCGGATCGCGTCCTTATCAGTCAAAAATATCTAGGTAAAGAGGATGACGAGGCCCACTTTCGGGAACTCTTACCTTATTTTAAAGACTCAAGATATATCCAAGTCGAAGGGAAACCACTTTTTCTAGTATATCGCCCCTTTGATCACCCCTATTTGGATGATTTCATTAGACAATGGAATTTTTTGGCAAAAAAGGCAGGATTGATCGGAATTTATTTTGTGGGAATTTCCTATCAAAAGGAGAACCCATTCAAAAATTTAAATGGTCTTGCTTTTCATGATCAGTTTCTAAAAAAAGGGAAATTCAATTTTTTTGAGAAAGTTATAAAAAAGCTAACAAAGAAATATCCCAATGAAATCCTAAGCCAGTGGAGCAAGGGTTGTATCGTCACTTCTTATCAAGAAATGGTAGAACGAACACATAATGAAAAAATGGAACTTGGTAATTTTCCTACACTCCATGCGGGATGGGATAATACTCCCCGGTCAGGGAAAAGAGGGGTAGTTCATTATGATTTTAGCCTTGATCTCTTTAAGATCCATCTGGAAAAAATGATTAGCTGTATCAATGAAGACCAAGAGCCGATTTTCTTTATAAAAAGTTGGAATGAATGGGCAGAGGGGAATTATCTAGAACCGGATGATCGGTTTCGAAGAGGGAAACTGGAAGTGATTAAGTCAATCTTGGAGTCTAGGATTAACAAAAACTGATATGAAAGAGACAATACTTATTACCGGAGGGACAGGATTCCTTGGAAGGAATTTGGCTTTAGCCTTGAAGGACAATTATAGGATAATTTTAACGGGAAGAAATAACAAACAAAATTTGTATGCAAAGTCTGTTACCGGCTGTGAGGTTGCTCCTATGGATATTGTAAACATTGAGTCTATTCGCGATACCTTCTCGCAGTATCGGCCAAATATCGTAATTCACGCAGCAGCTACAAAGTTTGTTGACTTGGCTGAAAAATTTCCGATGGAATGTACCGATGTGAATGTCCTGGGTTCTCAAAATGTGGCAAGGGTTGCTTCTGAAAGAGAAGTCGAAATGGTAGTGGGTATCTCTACTGACAAGGCCGCGCCCCCCATTCGAAACCTCTATGGCATGACTAAGAGTATTATGGAGAGGGTTTTCTGTGCTATGAATGACAACTCAAAGACTAAGTTCTGTGCGGTAAGATATGGAAATGTCGCTTGGTCAACAGGTTCCGTTTTACCAATTTGGGCAGAAATGCATCAGAGAAATGGGATAATTGGTACCACTGGTCCAGAAATGAGAAGATTTTTTTTCTCAGTTAATGATGCCGTGGAATTGGTGATTAACGCTATAAAACATATTGAATTAGTCCAAGGAAAAGTTCTATCCCGCTTTATGAAAGCAGCGCAGATCGAGGATATTTTGAAAGTTTGGATTGAAGAAAAGGGAGGCAAATGGGAAAAAATAGCTGGAAGACCAGGGGAGCGCAATGATGAATTTTTAATTGGTGATCTCGAATTGGACTATACCACCGAATTAGAAATCGGTGGAATTAAACACTATCTAATTTCATTTAATAAGAAGGTGAAGCAACCGGTAAGTTTCGGGTTGTCCTCAGCGAATACTGAAAAACTAACTAGAGAAGAGATTGTAGAGTTAATATTAAATTCGCCGAATGAGTGATAAAGTTGCGAAAATTAGTCACGGGTTGATAATGGCCGCTGGCCGGGGAACGAGAATGGCGCCCCTGACAGACTTGATTCCGAAGCCTATGGCTCCTTTATGGGGTTCAACATTAATTGCCAATGGAATAAGCAAGATTAAACCACACTTGGAGAATCTCCATATAACTGTCGGATACAAAGGTGCTGATCTTGCCAAGCATGTCATTGAATTGGGAGTATCAACTGTGATCAATACAGAAGGAAAAGGGAATGCTTGGTGGATTTTTAATTCATTATTGAGAACCCTTGATGAACCGGTTCTGGTAATGACAGCGGATAATGTGACAGATTTTAAAATCGAATTGCTTTTTGAGGAATATAACCGATTAGGGGCTCCGCCTTGTATGGTGGTTCCTGTTTTGCCCGTCAAAGGCTTGGAAGGTGATTTCATTCACCAGATTGATAATTTAGTTTTTAAACTGGATAGAAATGACTCAGCGCCCTCTTATTGTTCTGGAATTCAAATATTGAATCCCAAATCAATTAATCAGCTAATGCAAAAAAAGGAAGACTTTTCCGAAGTCTGGTTGGAATTGATTCTACGAGAAAAACTCTTTTCTTCCAGTATTTTCCCGGATAAATGGTTTACTGTAGATACTATACAAAGCCTAAGTGATGCTGACAAGTTGAAGGAATGATGTCTATCTCAATTATAATTCCGACATTAAATAGGCCAAATCAGGTTTTAGATTTACTTGAAAAGCTTACTCAAATAACAGAAGAAGAGGAAATAATTATAGTTGACGATAGTCTAGAAAGTCAAGAGAAACAAATAAAAGAACTATTTCCAAACCAAATAGTCTACTTAAATAGAGGCGCAAAGTTAGGAGTAAGTTCTGCTAGAAATGTAGGCGCTTTGATTTCAAAGAATCCTTTTTTGATTTTTTTAGATGATGATGATGAATTTACTGAAAGGTGGATATCTGATTTTAGAAAATTCATTAAAAAAAAACCGGATTTGGTTTTTTGCAATATGATTCGAGTTGAACCCAATGGTGATAAACATGAGGTAAAAATTTCAGATAGCAGAAACGGTGCAATGGGGAATCGAATAGTAATTCCTGGGGCTTGGATGATCAAAAAATCCCTTTTCGAAAAAATAGGAGGGTTCGATGAACGTATTCTATTTGCAGAAAATACCGAGTTGTTTTTGCGAGTATTTGAGGAAAGGCTTGTTGTTTCTTACATAGATGAATTCAATTTTATATATCATCCTTGCCCAACAGGAGGTTCCAAAAATCTCCAAAATATGATCAATTCCTTGACCCTAATTTTGGATAAGCATAGCAAAACGCTTACTCCTCATGTCAAGCATTTATACCATCAGATTATTGGTGTGAATTGGATGCGTTTTCGGAATTTTTCTGATGCAAGACATCACCTTTTTCAAGCAATAAAGTATAAGCCATCCAAGATTGCTACTTGGGGTCGTCTGGGATTGGCCAGTTTACCTTTTATTGCGAAGCGTTTTTATTCGGAAACCGTGAATCATGGTTAAGCTTGGTGGCTTTGTCATTACCTACAACCGACCTAAGATCCTTTTAGCCACCATCCAGGCTATTTTCTCCCAGACTTATCCCCCTGATTTTATGTGGGTGATCGATAATTCCGAAAACTTGGAAACCGATCACGCAATAGCTACGATTTTGGACTCTCGGATTCGATACTATCGAATGGGTGCAAATGCTGGTCCAGCTGGAGGTGCCGCCAAGGGTTTGGAGCTCTGCACTAAAGAGGGAGTAGATTGGATCTATTGGGGGGATGATAACGATCCTCCTTTTCGGCATGATTGCTTTGAAAGGCTGCTGGACATCAGGGACGTCAATCCCTTTTGTGGGGTCTTAGGTGCTGTAGGCCATTTTTTTGACCGAAAGAAAGGAGTGATCAAGAGGATTCAAACCCGTCTGTTGGAAAGGAAAGATTGGGTAAAAGTGGACTCCATTGCTGGAGGAATGTGTATGCTGGTATCCTCCCAAGTAGTTAAAGATGGTATTTTACCTGATAAAGATTTATTCTTTGGTTTTGAGGAATTAGACTTCTGCTTAAAAGTTTCTCGAAAAGGCTATTCCTTGGTCGTGGATTGCAAACTGTTTTTAGAATCCAGAAAAGTAACGGGGCGATTGGACTTTGAGCGCCCTGCGTATCAGCAGAAGAAAAATCTAGCTCGAGAATACTATAGTCTAAGAAATCTCCTCTTTATCTCCGATTCTTTGACATTAAAATCCATGCGAAGGAGATTGATAGGGAAGTGGCTTGCAAAGGCTTTATACGGCTATCGCTATGGATTAGGCTATGGCTGGATAAATATGCATATGATTTTTCTGGCATTTTCCCATTATTTCCGTGGAGTTAAAGGAAAAACTATCGAGCTTGAATAAACCTACAATCCTTTACCTACTCGATACTCTCCAAACAGGTGGCGCAGAAAAAAGCCTGCTAGAAATCACCTCGAGGTTTCAAGAATTTCGACCGGTATTTGCGACCCTTTTTAATGGAAAGCATGATCTGCTGGATGAATACGAAGCAGCTGGTATTAAAGTCATTCGATTGGGATTGAATGTCTCCAACCGATTTGCAGAGATCGCCAAAAAGGTAGACCAAGTAGTGCAACAACATGGTGCTGTTATTGTGCATTCCAGCATTTTTCGCTCTGATATGGTGTCCCGGCGATTAAAATCAAATGTCAAAATAGTCAACAGTCTGGTCAACAACAGCTACCGGAAGCGACGCTACGATGGACTAAACCTGAAAGGAAAAATTGCGCTCATGGGAGTGCATCTGCTCGACCGGTTGACCTTGGGCAAAGTGGATCTGATGATTGCCAATTCCCAGGTTTTGGTCGATTCCCACCGGAAAACCATCGGACTCGATCCTAAGAAAACAGTTGTAATTCACAGAGGCAGGCCTGTGCCAGTAATCAGTGATCAGTATTCAGTAGGCAGGACCCAAACAACTGACCACTGCCTACTGCCCACTGCCCACTGGTTATGCGTTGGCCGTCTTATTGAGCGGAAAGGACATAAGGACCTGCTTCCCGCTTTTGCGGAACTGTTGAAAACTCGTCCCAAAGACCGTTTAGTTCTGGCAGGAGATGGGGAATATAGACATGCTGTGGAATTGCAAATCCAAAAGCTGGAAATAGCTCATGCCGTGGACCTCCTAGGTACTGTCAGCCATGTATCCCAATTGCTCAGCCAAGCCGACTTTTTTGTTTTCCCTTCCTATTTTGAAGGGCTTCCGGGATCATTGATCGAGGCCATGATGGCGGGAGTACCGATCGTTTGCTCAGATATCCCGGAGAATAAGGAATGTATCGACGAAAGCATGTGTCTGTATCATCGGGTAGGGAATCAGGCTGATTTATTGGCCCAGATGGAAAAAGCACTCACACTAAGCGATTGGGCAGACCGGACCCAAAGGGCATTTGACTATGCAGCTACCCACTTCGAAATCGGTAAGATCGCTAGGCAGTATGAGGAAGTTTATCAGGATCTGCTAGAAAACCGGCCAAAACAATGAGAATCCTTCAAATCCTCCAAAGACCCCAGCGAAGAGGTGCCGAAATCTTTGCTGCTCAACTTGCCCAAAACCTGACTGAACAGGGACATAAAATCAAACTGGTTTATCTTTTTCCGGGTGCTGATACACTGCCTTTCAAAGGCCAAAGAATCCATCTTTATGCCTCCAAAAGCAACAGGTTTTGGGATATGTACACCTGGTGGAAAATTGCCCGGCTGGTCAGGGATTTCAAACCCGATATTGTCCAGGCTAATGCGGGAGATACTTTAAAATACGCGGGACTTTCCCGCTTTTTTTTTAGATGGAAGACTCCCCTGGTTTTTCGCAATGCCAACCTGATCTCAGGATTTATGGACTCACAACCAAAGCGAATTTTCTACAGGTTGCTTCTTTCACAGGTTCACTCGGTTGCCTCAGTTTCTGAGCTGTGTAAGCAAGATTTTCAAGGGGTATTCGGTTGGAAGAAGCCTATCTTTCATTTACCGATAGGGACTAAATTCTCTTCTCACAAATTAGGGCTGCCGGTAGATTTAGAAAACCAATTGGGAGCAAATCCCTTCTTAATACACATAGGAAGTTTTGTCCCGGAAAAGAACCATGCCGGTTTGCTGAGAATATTCAGGCGATTGAATAAGCTGTTTCCTTCCCTAAGATTGGTGTTGTGTGGAGATGGACCGCTCAGAACTAAAATTGAGGATCAAATTTCTCCTGAAATCATAATACTCGGATCCCGACAAGATATTAATACTATTCTTCCACATGCCAAAGCACTTCTTTTACCGAGTCTTATCGAAGGTCTTCCCGGTGTGATTCTGGAAGCTATGGCCTCCAAAGTGCCAGTGATAGCCTATGATACAGGAGGGGTTTCCGAAGTGGTAATCCATGGACAAACCGGATTTCTGATTCCCATTGGGGATGAAAGTCAGTTTGCAGAGACTTTGGCTGAAAAGGTATTGGCTCAACGAGCGGATCTTTTTTCATTAACAGAAAATGCTTTCAATTTGGTCGTAGATCGCTATTCAATTGAATCTGTTTCAGACCAATTCGAAAAGTTCTATCTTAACCTACTCAATGGATCTGACACGAATTCTGATTCTTGATACTTCTCCTATAAGGAGAGGGGCCCAAGTATTTGGAGAAGAGTTAGCGGCATATCTGAATTCAAAAAGATACAGGGTCAAGAGAATCTATTTATTCCGGCCCACTGAAAGCCAGATTGTTTCAATGGGTGCGGAGAATTCAATACTTCCGTTTTTTGAAAATAGTCACCTGGAAAAGTTCCCTTCTTTCCAACCAGGCTTACTTTTAAGGCTAAAGAATGAAATCAAGGATTTTGAACCGCAAATTATCCTTTGCAATGGTTCCAAAACCCTAAAATATGGGGCTTGGATCAGGTTTTTTGGATTCAACGGCAAAGGAAAAGTGACCGGTAGATTTATTGACGATGCAGTATTTTGGAATAATGGAGGGATCAAAAAATGGGCTTATTCCAATTGGATCAATCGTTTGGATGGAATGGTCGCGGTCAGCCAATCCTCATTGGATTCCATGATACGCCATTACAAGTTTCAAAAACCTTCCAGGGTCATCCATCGGGTTTTCGACCCCGGGAAGTTTGAAAACGCCCCAAAGCGAAATGACGCCAGAACGCAGTTGGGAATAGGGGAAAACGACGAAGTGTTACTTTTCCTGGGGAATCTCACCGCACAAAAACGACCCGACCGATTTCTTGAAATCGTGAAACAACTGATTGAAACCCGACCCAATCTCAAAGCTTTATTAGTTGGTGACGGAGAATTAGGTGCCTCTGTCAAATCTCAAATCTCAAATCTCAAACCCGTGCTGAGCGGTGTCGAAGTATCTCAGATCCTTTTTTTCGGTTACCAACAAGACGTCTCCCCCTTCCTTGCAGCCGCGGATATTCTGGTTCTCCCTTCCGATACCGAAGGGCTGCCAGGCGTAGTATTGGAAGCAGCCCATTTTGGTGTGCCTACGATTGCCTCGGAGGTAGGGGGAATCAGGGAATGCTTGATTGACGGAGAGACTGGAATGTTGGTTCCCGATCGGACGGTTTTCCAATTTTGCGAAAAAATCAGTTTTTTACTCGATCACCCTAAGGATCGGAAAGCCATGGGAGAGAGGGCCAAATCCTATACCTCCCAGCACTTCAGGATGGACCAAGTTGTTGACCAATACTTGGATTTTTTCCAGTCCATCAGCCCCTCCAAATAAAAGCATTACCAAATTCCCCGCTCTGCCGCCGTTAGTGTCGCCACTAACGGCTTTCCTCGGTTGTTTCCGCTGCTCAGGATTTACAATCCCAACCCATTATTTATGGAATTTGCAATTCCATTTTCTAACGAATCTTCTTTTGATTCCCAATGCACATTCCTTTTCCATTGCGCTGGCGATTGACCCCTTTTTTCAAATGAACTTCCAGCGCCATCGCTATTTCCCATTTCAATTCTAATCTCTGCTCTTCGAGATTTGTAATCTCGAAGTCCTAATATTGGATTTTCAATCCAACTTTTCAATCCAATAAAATCATGACCTGATTATGCTGTTCCAACAAACTGCCGGCTCCGTTCCTCGGCATCAACTGCTTTTTTCCAAACGATGATCCTGCGCCGAGGTCAATGGCCTTAATTCTTTTTTTACCATGGGTTCCGCTAGCGCTCCACCCATGGCTATTATAATACCAGGCCTTCAGCCTTCTTCCCGTTTTCCAGCTTCAATACCAGATAACACCTCCAACCTCCCACCTCCAACCTCCAACCTCCGACCTCCAACCTCCAACTTCCACCCTCCAACTTCCAAC
>NZ_MUNY01000058.1 GCF_002002735.1 Algoriphagus sp. A40
CTTCCCATCCCGAACAGAGAAGTTAAGCCCTGCAGCGCCGATGGTACTGGGGTCACACCCGGGAGAGTAGGTCGCCGCCACATTATTCCTAAGCCAGCTCTAAACAGCTGGCTTTTTTGCGTTTATAGAGTTTGCTTTTTACATTACTTTTTTCAGAAACTTATCATTCTGTTTCCGCTGAAAGGCGGAAAGATCCTTTGATTCAAGAATACCCCATTTTCGTATGCCACAGGATTTATCCGGTTCACTTTTCTTTTTACCCATTATTGTTGCACTTTTGCAGCAAAACTCAAATTGATGGCAGTACTACTGAAAAACCTTAGATTGATCCAAGATGGTGTGATTTTCGAACCAAAAAATTACACTTTCGAAAATGGATTGATGGAAGAAGTTTTGGATCCTGACTCTGGTAAATTCAACAATAAAATAGATTGTTACTCATTTTTTGCATCCAAAGGCTGGATAGATCTCAGATGCGGACTTGGTGAACCTGGACAGGAATACAGGGAAACAGTTGATAGCTTATGTGAGTCCCTTGCTACCTCAGGTTTTTCCCAGGCACTGGTAATGCCTAATACAGAACCAGTCATCCAGTCAAAAAATGAGGTGGATTTTGTCCTTAATAAGGCGAAAAAATACTCTGCTCAATTACAGGTCATGGGAGCAGTTACAAAAAATGCCTCCGGTGAAGATTTGACAGAGATCTTGGACATGCATTTTCAGTCTGGACTTCGATTTTTTGGAGACGGTACCAAAACCTTGGCTAATTCCGACCGATACATGAAGATCCTTCAATACCTCCAGAAATTCGACGGAGTATTGTTTGATCATGCGTATGATCCGTTGCTTGGGATATTTGGGCAAATGCATGAAGGCGAAGTTTCGACTAAACTTGGAATGAAGGGCATTCCAAACCTTGCTGAAGATGTAGCCATTCAGAGAAACTTGGAGATTTTGAGATACGCTGGAGGTCGGGTTCATTTTCAAACAGTCAATACTGCCAAAGGTGTTGATCTGATCCGGAAGGCTAAAGCTGAGGGCTTAAAAGTGACTGTCGATGTTTCTATCTATCAGTTGATATTTTCTGATGCCGATTTGGTGTCCTTTGATTCCAATTTTAAGGTAAAACCTCCATTCAGGGGATCCGAAGACAGAAAAGCTCTAATCAAAGGTTTGAAAGACGGTACAATTGATGCAATAGTTTCAAATCATCAACCGCAGGATTTTGATTCCAAATTTGCTGAGTTTGATCTGGCTGCCTTCGGAATGGCTGGCCTGCAGACCTTCTTACCCGCAATGGTGAAATTATCAAAGGAATTATCCTGGGAGCTTTTGATTGAAAAAGTAACTTCAGGACCTACCCAGATTCTTTCAGCTTCCAATTCATCCTGGACAATTTTTGATCCGGAGGAAAAATGGACTTACAACGAAAAATCCAACAAATCACTTTCTGCAAATAATCCATGGTTTGGAACAGAGGTGACTGGAAAAGTAAAATACGTTTTCCAAAAAGGTCATTTGATTAAAATAGATGACTAAATACTTCACTTCAGCCTATCAATTTGGCACATTAGGAGGGATTTTAAGTATAATCTCTTTTTACAGTCTTTCCTATTTATATCCAGATCCGACTAATCTTAACTTGTTATTTGGTTATGTACTGGTACCAATTGCAGTATTTCTCTCAATCAAATTTTTTAAAGAATATTCCAATTCGGGGTTTCTGTCCTTTTCTGAAGGCATGACAGTAGGTTTTGTGACCTATATTTTATTGGGACTTTTGTCCACTTTCGGGATTTGGCTTGTTTTGAGATTTTCACCAGACCTTTTTGAACTAATCAAGAATCAAAAACTCGAGGTGCTTATAGAAAGTAGGGATACTATTATTTCCCAATTGGGGGAAAATTCCTATTTGACAACTGAAGAAAACATGAAGGAAATGTCTCCATGGGATATCGCTTTGAATGATGGGCTTTGGAAAATCGTACCTGGAATGTTTTTTAGCATTATTATTTCTATTATTTTCAGGAAAAACCCTAACTAATTCTTTTATGGAAGAGCAACAAACACCATTTCAGGCAGCAATTAAACCAGGACTGACCATGGGATTGGTCGCATTGGCTGTGACTTATATTGCCTATTTTATTGATTCCAGTCTTTTGGCGTCTGCTTGGTTTGCCTTGGTATCATTGGTTATTTTCTTCGGATTGATCATTTACTTTGGCAAGCAGTATCGTGAAGAAATCGGCGGTTTCATGAGTTTTGGAGCTGCTTTTAACTTTAGTTTTATTGCTGTTTTGATTTCAGGAATAGTGGCTTTAATTGGTCAGATACTCTTATTTCATGTGATTGACCCGACCCTTCCACAGGTATTGGCTGATATTACTTTTGAAAATTCCCTTAAAATGATGGAAGGTTTTGGCCAAAATCCTGATGCTCTTCCTCCGTCTGCTTTGGATGAAATCAGAAATAGCACAGCGGCATCTTTTACTTTAACAGGTCAGCTCAAAAACTTTGGCTTTGCCCTTATCTTTTATGCCATTATAGCCTTAATTTTGGCAGCAATTCTAAAGAAGCGTGACAAATCGCTCGACTATTAATCTATGACTCAAATTTCCGTAGTTGTCCCTGTTTTCAACGAGGAAGAATCATTGCCAGAATTAACCCATTGGATCAGCCGTGTGATGAATAAACACGGCTTTTCTTATGAGGTTATTTTGATCAATGATGGCAGTACGGATCGTTCTTGGGAGGTTATTCAAAGAATTTCGGCTTTAAATCCCTGTCTCAAAGGGTTGAATTTTACCCGAAATTTTGGAAAATCCGCCGCTTTGGATGCAGGATTTCGAAGGGCAGTCGGTGAGGTGGTGATCACGATGGATGCTGACCTTCAAGACAGTCCCGATGAGATTCCAGGCCTGTATGAAATGGTGACCAAAGAAGGACTGGATGTGGTCTCAGGTTGGAAAAAAGAGCGACATGACCCGATTTCAAAGACCATTCCTTCTAAATTTTTTAATGGGGTGACTCGTTGGATCTCCGGAATTCAATTGCACGACTTCAACTGTGGGCTCAAAGCGTACCGAAATAAGGTGGTGAAAAATATCCATATCTATGGTGAGATGCACCGATATATTCCTTTACTTTCCAAATGGAATGGATTTGGGAAAATCGGCGAGAAAGTAGTTCAACATCAACCGAGGAAGTATGGTGTTTCCAAATTTGGGCTGGAACGTTTTCTGAATGGGTTTTTGGATCTGATCACAGTCTCTTTTGTCCATCGATACAAGAAGAAACCCATGCATTTCTTCGGTCTCTTGGGTACCCTGTCTTTTTTGACAGGATTTTTGATTACATCCTGGCTGATATTTGAGAAAGTCTACGGACTTAGCAAGGGATTGAAAGTCCGTGAAATCGTGGATCAACCCTTGTTTTTCCTTGCTCTAGTGGCGTTGATTATTGGTGTTCAACTTTTTGTCACAGGTTTTATTGCTGAACTGATGACCTCCAATCAATCCAAGGAAATCGAATACAAAATAGACGAGGAGCTCAATTTCGACTTTTGATGTTCTTTTCGGTCATCATACCGGTTTACAATCGTCCAGCTGAGGTATTTGAACTTCTTACAAGTCTGTTCCACCAATCCTACAAGGATTTTGAGGTGATTTTGGTGGAAGACGGTTCTTCAATTAAAGCTGATCAAGTAGTTTCCCGATTTGATTCAGAGCTTTCAATCCAATACTTTTTTCAGGAAAATCAAGGTCAGGGATATGCCCGGAATTATGGAATGAGTGAGTCCAAAGGTGACTTCTTTGTTATCTTGGATTCGGATGTGATTTTGCCCCCCGATTATTTGTCTGTATTGGAAAAAGCCATTCAGGAGAGAAGTTTGGATGCTTTTGGAGGCCCGGATGCCGCAGCTTCTGATTTTTCCAATCTTCAAAAAGCCATGGATTTTGCGATGACCTCATTTTGGACCACAGGAGGAATCAGGGGGAAGCTGAAAGATCCATCCAAATATCAGGCCCGTGGTTTCAATATGGGAGTTTCAAGAAAGGTATTTGAGTCATTGGGAGGATTTGTAGATCCCAATCGGGGTGAGGATATCGAATGGAGTATCCGGATCAAAAAAGCGGGGTTTAAGCTGGAATTGGTCGAAGAGGCTTTTGTTTTTCACAAAAGGAAGAACACGCTTTTTTCATTTGCCAAACAGGCTTTTTCCTTTGGGAGAAACCGTGTCAATGTGTCCCGGTTTCATCCGGAGGCCATCCAGTTAGTGCATTGGATGCCGACTTTTTTTCTGTTTTTTTTGCTTTCGATTCCAATCAATGCGCTTTTTTTTCAGTTTTATATAATTCCTCACTTACTCATTTTTGGAGTTTGGGCTGGGTTGGTGATCTATAGTGCAAGCTGGAAATACCAATCTATCCTGGTAGGAGATTTAGCCCTTTTGACTTCTATGATCCAACTTTGCGGCTATGGAGCAGGATTGGTTGTAGAGCTTTTCAAAAAAACCTTCAAAAGTTAATTCCCTTTTCGGCAGACGAAAATTACTTCTTCCTGAGCCAAAGCAAAGCGTTTCAATTTTTCCGCAGGCAATTCCTTTACAAATTGGTTTTCTTCAATCTGAAGCCCTGATTTCCGGATTCGCTCGGCATAGTCCTTCCCGAATTTTCTTACATGATCCCGTTGCCCAAAGAGTTTTTCACGCTCAGCCGGATCTGTGATGGTTTTGTCTTCGATGGTTTTTTCCAAGTTGTAAACCGGAGACTGAAGAATACCCCAGCCATTTGGCTTGAGTACACGGTTGAATTCTGAACAAGCCAAAATATCATCGTCAACATGCTCCAAAACGTGATTACAAAAAACCACATCGAATGTGTTGTCAGGAAATGGTATGGAATGCACATCCATTTTGACTTTTGCCAAAGGAGATTCGATATCCGCAGTGATGTAATCTAGGTTGGGCAAAGCTTCAAATCGCTCAATGAAACAATGCTCTGGTGCGACATGGAGAACTTTTAATTTTCCCGTAAAAAAATCAGTTTTCTCTTTGAGAAAAAGCCACATCAACCGGTGTCTTTCCAAAGCCAGGCAACTTGGGCAAAGCGCATTTTCCCTTGCAATTCGTCCATACGGCAGAAATTTCTTGAATTGGCTATTGCAAACCGGGCATTCTACTTCGTTTCCCTTGTTAAGTTGGGAAAGGACTTTCATGACCAAAGGACTTACGGTTTGGAGAATCGGTCTGGGAATGTACCGAATGACGAAACTTATCGCTGCTTTCATGTAGAATTAATTGCGGCGCAAGTTACCAAAACTATTGAAGATCGGTTTGGCAAAAGGGGTAAAGGGTGGGGAATCGAAGCGGTTAAGGTGTCAAGTGTTTGCTCCACAGAAATTTTCGAGATCCTTTTAATCTTGAAGATCTTCTGATTCGATCGATCCCTTAGGCAATCTGCCGGCCTTTTTTAAAGATTCCCTTATTATCCATTCCAACTGACCATTGGTACTCCGGAATTCATCCGCAGCCCATTTTTCCAGCGCCTTCATCATGGATTCATCGAGCCGAAGTGCAAATGCTTTTTTCTTGGACATGATTTAATCCTCCATCCAGTTTTCAATAAACTCACTTAATTCTTTCGGCTTTTGAGTTCCGATCAGAACTTTTTTCTTTTCCCCCAGATTAATAAAAAGACCAGAATCCCCCATCACGGTATAAGCTTTGGTGGTTCTGTTTCCTTTGATTCCCCAGCCTCCGTGGTCGGACAATGGATCAAATGTCTTGACCTGAGCTTCTCGGATTTGAGATTTTTCGATCAGCCTCCATTTGATAAATGGGAAGTATTTGTAGTGGACTCCTTTTTCATCAATTCTGGTTTCCAGTTTGATGTTGAAAAGGAGTCCCATAATCAATGTCATGATGACGAAGATTGCGAGCAATGCTAAGGTCCCCTCTTGCTTATCGGATTCACTTGACAAAATCACCACGCTTACTATAACAAGCGTGGGGATTTCCAGCATCAAGACAAGATACATCACCCAAGTACCCTTATAGGTTTGTTCTTCTTTGAATATCCGACCGTACATGACGTTATTGGTGCAAGGTTCCTACATTCAATACTGGGCTTGCACTCCTGTCAGAGCAAAGCACAACCATCAGATTGGAAACCATAGCAGCTTTCTTGTCCTGATCAAATTCAATGATGTCCTTCAGTTTCAGGTCAGCCAAAGCCATTTCTACCATGCCAACTGCGCCTTCCACAATCTTTTGTCTGGCGGCCACGATGGCAGTGGCTTGTTGACGCTGGAGCATGGCAGAAGCAATTTCAGAGGCATACGCCAAATTGGATATCCTTGCTTCGATGACTTTAATACCTGCCTGAAGCAGGCGCTCTGAAATTTCTTTTTCCAAGGAATGATTGACTTCCTCTACTCCTGATCTAAGGGTGACTTCGGCATGATCATCCTCAAAATTGTCGTAGCAATACAGTCCGGCCATTTTTCGGACCGCGGCATCAGTCTGAAGGTGGACGAAGTTTTCATAATCCTCAACATCAAAAGTGGTTTTGAAAGTGTCTTCCACCTGCCAGACCACTATGGTTCCGATCATGACCGGATTTCCGATTTTGTCGTTCACTTTGAGCGGTTTGTTTTCAAAGTTTCTCACTCTAAGTGAGATTTTCTTTTTGGTCATAAAAGGATTCACCCAGAAAAAGCCAAAGGCCTTGACAGTTCCCCTGTATTCTCCGAAAAGGAGTAAAACCATGGCTTTGTTGGGCTCCACGATGAAAAAGCCCGGTAGGCAAATGATCGACACGAAAAGGAGTATGCCTCCCACAATTGGAGATCCTTGCGTGAAGAGATAGACGGAGATAGCCATTCCGGCCAAAGCCAAGAAAAGCGCAATGTATCCTGAGACTGGTTTGATTATTTTTTCCATTTCAATATGATGTTAAAATGATATCATTGTAAATTACGAAATAAAAAAGTTAGGGTTCAAATTTTTCCAAAAAAAATACCCCGTGGAGTTCGGGGTATTAGGGTTGGTTTGTGGTTTTTACTTCTTTTTAAACAGAGAGTCTACAAACTCCTTTCTGTTAAATAGTTGGAGATCCGTCATTTTCTCACCGACTCCAATGTATTTGACCGGGATTTTGAACTGATCCGAAATACCAATGACCACACCGCCTTTGGCAGTTCCGTCAAGTTTGGTGATGGCCAAGGCCGTGATATCTGTGACTTTCGTGAATTCTTTCGCTTGGATGAAAGCGTTTTGGCCAGTGGAGCCATCCAAGACCAGCAATATTTCATGAGGTGCATCCGGGATGAACTTTTGCATGACACGTTTGATCTTGCCGAGTTCATTCATCAGGTTGACTTTGGTATGCAGCCTGCCCGCCGTGTCAATGATTACAATGTCTGCTCCGGTATCCACGCCTTGCTTCACAGCATCAAATGCAACCGAGGCAGGATCCGTATTCATCCCATGGGACACAACCGGCACACCCACTCTGTCGCCCCAGAGGATCAACTGGTCAACAGCCGCTGCTCTAAAAGTATCCGCTGCGCCAAGAACCACTGATTTTCCTGCATTTTTAAACAAGTTTGCCAGTTTGCCAATAGTGGTTGTTTTTCCAACACCATTTACTCCGACCACCATGATCACATAGGGTTTTTTGTCAGCAGGAATATCAAAATCCAGAAGGTCTTGGGTATTGTTTTCCTCCAGAAGCGAAGCAATCTCTTCCCTTAGTATTACATCAAGTTCAGAGGAATTGAGGTATTTGTCTCTTGAGACTCTTTCTTCAATTCGGCGGATTACTTTGATGGTAGTATCAACTCCTACATCTGAGGTGATGAGGATTTCTTCCAACTGGTCAAGTACTTCTTCATCGACCTGGGATTTACCAATTACAGCTTTGCTTAATTTGGAGAAAATGGATTCATTGGTCTTCTGAAGACCCTGATCCAAACTTTCTTTTTTTTCTTTTGAGAAAAACCCAAAGATTCCCATGCTGCTCTGTTTTAAAAGTGGAATATAATGAAAAAGTCCCTGCTGATTTTTGACCAGAGGGACTCAAAGTGCATTACGATGCGCTTGGCAAATTATTTTTTCAAGGTGTCCTGAACCGCTGCGGAAGGAACCATTTCTTCTCTAAAGGTGTAAGCACCAGTCTTTTCAGACTTTACAGCACGAATAACTTTGGCGTAAGATACGCCACCTTCTTTTTTCAGGGTTGCTACTACTTTCTTAGCCATTTCTTTGTTGTTTAAGCGGGATCACTCCCGAGCTAGATTACTTGATTTCTTTATGAACAGTTACTTTCTTTAGGATTGGGTTGAATTTTTTCAGCTCCAATCTTTCAGTCGTGTTTTTTCTGTTTTTGGTAGTGATATATCTTGAAGTACCTGGCATGCCTGAGTTTTTGTGCTCGGTGCATTCCATAATCACTTGTACTCTATTTCCTTTCTTAGCCATCGCGGTGTTGATTTAAGGGACTGTGACTTTGATTATTTGATGACAATCATTCCGGAATCCTGAGCTTTTTTCAAAACTGCAGTAATACCGTTTTTGTTGATGGTCTTCAATGCCTTAGAGCATACTTTCAAAGTGATCCATGCGTCTTCCTCAGGTACGTAGAAGCTCTTCTTGTGAAGATTTGGGTAAAATCTACGTTTGGTTTTGTTGTTTGCATGGGACACGTTGTTTCCTACTCGAGGTCTTTTTCCGGTTATGTCACAAACTTTTGCCATGATTTCGTATCGTAAATAAATGCGTTTCTGTAATGAGTCTGCAAATATCGGAACTTTTTGGGAATTAACAACAAAGCAATTTAAAAATATTCCTGCTTTTGCTTAGCCTTTTGGATACGGGCAATGCTTGCATCCATTGCCACAGCAAAAGCCTCTTTTGAGATGGTATATTTCTGTAAAAACCATCAAGCCCAATTCATTTATATAGTAGTCCTCCTCGGTCAGTTTTGGCAATGGCTTCTTTTCCTGTTTCATGGCTTGGCCAAGAGGCAATTAGTATATTTGAGTCTTATCTGTTCTGAAAACCGCGTAAAAGTAACCAAAACATGCATACCATCAATTCCAGCCAGCAAGCCATCGAACTCGAAGAGAAATACGGAGCACACAATTATCACCCTTTGCCGGTGGTCCTGTCCAGAGGAGAAGGGGTGTTTCTTTGGGATGTCGAGGGTAAAAGGTATTTCGACTTCCTGTCGGCATATTCGGCCGTTAACCAAGGGCATTGCCATCCTAGAATCAAAGAAGCAATGATCGAACAGCTTGGCACTTTGACTTTGACTTCCCGAGCTTTTTACAATGACGTGCTGGGTCCTTTTGAAAAATACTTGACCGAGTATTTTGGCTTTGACATGGTTTTGCCGATGAATACCGGGGCAGAGGGTGTGGAAACTGTCTTAAAATTGGCTAGAAAGTGGGGTTATGAGCGTAAAGGTGTGGCCGAAAATCAGGCAAAAATTATTGTAGCCGAAAACAATTTTCATGGACGGACGACCACGATTATTTCTTTCTCAAATGATGAAAATGCACGAAAAAGCTTTGGTCCCTTCACAGACGGTTTTATCCGGATACCTTATAATAATGTTGTAGCATTGGAAGAAGCCTTGAAATTGGAAGGAGTTGTTGCGTTTTTGGTGGAACCTATTCAGGGTGAAGCTGGAGTTTATGTACCGGCAGAGGATTATTTGAGAAAAGCAAAAGATGCCTGCGCGGCTCAAAATGTACTTTTTGTCGCTGACGAAATCCAAACAGGAATCGCTAGGACAGGATCACTTCTGGCAGTTTGCGGGAATTGTACCTGCGAAGGACATTGTGAAAGGCAGGAATCTTACACAAAACCTGATATTTTGATTTTGGGGAAAGCACTTTCAGGAGGTTTTTACCCTGTTTCAGCTGTGTTGGCTGACAGGAATATTATGGAGGTGATCAGGCCTGGGCAGCATGGCTCGACTTTCGGAGGAAATCCCCTTGGTGCAAAAGTCGCTATGACCGCATTGGAGGTCGTCCGCGATGAGAAGCTGGCCCAGAATTCCCGAAAACTCGGAAAAATTTTCCGTGATCGGATGCAAAAAATGGTCGAGAAAAATCCCATTGCGAAACTTGTAAGAGGGAAGGGGCTTCTCAATGCAGTTGTAATCAACGACAGTCCGGAAAGTTCAACTGCTTGGGATATCTGTATTAAACTTGCAGAAAATGGGCTTTTGGCAAAACCAACTCACGGAAATATCATCCGATTTGCCCCTCCATTGGTGATGACAGAGGATCAGCTTCACGAATGCTGTGATATTATTGAGAAAGTGATAACTGCCTTTAATAAATAAGCGGCGAATTTGCACTTTTGAGGCCCTATTTTGGTTTGCCTTTTCAGTTACCTTAATTATTTACCAGAATTACAATGTCTCAAGCAGTCATTTTCGACATGGATGGTGTCATCTGTCATACCAACCCCTTCCATTCCCAAGCCTTTAAGATTTTTTTTGAAAAGCGTAATCTTTTTCCATCAGAGGAGGAATTTATGCTTCATATGTATGGGAAAAACAATGGCTACATCTTGAGTCATTTTCTTGGGAGAAAAATTGAAGGTCAAGAACTCCTTGATCTGGAAGATGAAAAAGAAAGTCTATTCCGGGAAATCTACCAGCACCATGTAGATCCGATTCCTGGATTTTTGGAGTTTTTTCATGGATTGAGAAAAGAGGGGGTTAAAACAGGCGTTGCTACTTCTGCACCTTTTGCCAATTTGGAGTTAATTGCTAGCCACTTGGACTTATTCCCCCATTTGGAATCTGCTTTGGCCAGTGAGCATGTGAGTAAGCATAAGCCAGATCCGGAGGTTTATCTGAAAACTGCCAAAAATATTTCAGTTGACCCAAGCAATTGTGTTGTCTTTGAAGACTCCTTTTCGGGAGTTTCTGCAGCAAAAAATGCGGGGATGAAAGTAGTAGGAGTTTTGTCTTCTCATACTATTGCTGAACTTCCGGTTTGCGATTTATACATTGAAGATTATAGAAATCTAAGTTTAGAACAGGTTTTTAGTTTGTTTCCCTAATCCACTATGCAAAGAAGACCCCGAAGGAACCGCAAATCTGAATCAGTGAGAAATCTGGTAGAGGAAACCAGTTTGTCCGTAAAGGATCTGATTTTCCCTCTTTTCCTGATTGATGGAGCCCGCCAAAAAATTGAGGTAAAATCAATGCCGGGAATTTTCAGATTTTCTCAAGACTTAATGCTTAAAGAAATTGAGGAATGCATGAAGCTGGGAATTTCCTCATTTGATGTTTTTCCTGCTTATCCGGAATCGCTCAAAAACTCAACTGCAACCGAGAGCTTTAATCCGGAGACATTTTACCTAAAAGCTCTTCGGGAAATCAAAAGGCAATTCCCAGAAGTGTGTCTGATGTCAGATGTGGCAATGGATCCGTACAGCAGCGACGGTCACGACGGATTGGTCAAGAACGGGAAAATTCTAAACGATGAGACCCTTGAAATCCTTGGAAGGATGTCTTTGGCCCAAGCCGAAGCCGGTGTCGATATATTGGGGCCATCGGATATGATGGATGGGAGAGTGGGTTATATCCGAAATCTATTGGATGAAAATGGTTTCACAGAAACCTCGATTATGTCTTATACTGCAAAATATGCCAGTGCTTTTTATGGTCCCTTCCGAGATGCATTGGACTCTGCTCCAAAGTTTGGAGATAAGAAGACCTATCAGATGAATCCGGCGAATTCCCAGGAAGCTTTAATCGAAGCAGATCTTGACTTTGAGGAAGGAGCGGATTTCTTGATGGTGAAGCCAGCCTTGAGTTATTTGGATATAATTAAGCTGCTCAGTGACAATTTTCCTTTACCGATTGCGGCGTATAATGTTTCCGGAGAATACAGCATGGTAAAAGCCGCAGCTGCCCAAGGTTGGTTGGATTCAGACCGAGCAATGCTTGAAATATTGCTGTCAATCAAGAGATCAGGAGCAAAAATCATCCTGTCCTACTTCGCAAAAGAATTTGCTTTGCTCAAAAGTTAATCTTTGGTTCTGTTTTTAATGAAAGTCCGGAAAAACCGGACTTTTTTTTTGATTCATGATTGAATTTGATTCCATTTTGCCCAGGATTTTGTTTTCTTTTTTCTTTTTGGCTAAAAAAAATTCAATTTTTTAAAAAATTATGTTTTTCATAAAATTGACTATTTGAATGAAAATTCCAAAAAAGCCAAAGAAACAAAATTAAAGATTGAAAAATCGCATAAAATATATTTTT
>NZ_MUNY01000091.1 GCF_002002735.1 Algoriphagus sp. A40
GTATTATTCCAACAGATTCAACTATAATTGAATAGAAATTGAGTCAAAAACATAAGATAAATTTAACTTAGTGTGAAATACAAAAAAGGACATGCGATAAAAATAAACAATTGTTGGCACAAAAATTCGAAGCAAATAGTATTCAATAGTTGAAAATTTAAAACCCTATTCCTAAAAAATCTTAACTCTACGTGAATATTTATCCCAAAAATCAATTCTTAAAACAGAGTGTTTCCGAAGTCAAATTACAACATCGGACCAGTGTATCACCCTTTATTTTCACCCCAAAAAAAAATCAAACTAAACAAATCACCTATCAGACTTAATTGTAAACGCATCAAAGGAAAAATTACCCATCCAATTCAATGATGCCAATCTGGTCACTCTTGGGTTACCTACTCGGGATTTGTCCAAGCTAGAATCACACCCAATTCTGAAGGAAATAAAGTCGGATAGCTCAAACAGAGTTATCCAACAGAATTCCTAAGTCTTCCTCACCAAGGCTATTCACTAAATAAGTCTCTTAGTGGTAGGTAAAATATGTCATATGCCTAATTAGGTTAACTACATAGGTGGGAAAAATTATAGGCACACTCTCTAATTCTTAGTATTTAATTATCACCCTAAACAATTAATAACCATGGAAAAATCTACTCAACGCAAAGATAGATTGTTGTGGCCCGACCTCAGCATGAAAAAACGCGATTTAGTGCTGACCCTTTTCTCCATTCTTTATTTTGCCCAATTCGGATTTGCTACAGATTATTACATTTCTTCAAGCTCAGGAAATGACAGTAGAAGTGCATCTGAGGCCCAGAATTCGACTACTCCATGGAAATCTATAGACAAATTGAATTCGGTTTCCAGTATTTTCAAAGGTGGAGATAGAATTTTATTCAAAGCGGGAGATCAGTTTTATGGAACCATAAAAATCACAAAGTCCGGCTCTGTAGGTGCTCCTATCCTATTTACTTCCTATGGGACTGGTAATAAACCTGTGATTACCTCTATGGTTAAGGTTAGCAATTTGGTTTCAATAGGCAGTGGAAAATACGAGGCTGATTTGAGCGCTTTCAACTTAAGCAGAGTTCAAGTGGTAACCATCAACGACCAAATTAAAGAAGTAGGAAGGTTTCCCAATACAAATGCTCCAGACGGAGGCTATCTCCGAATTGCAAATGTCAATTCCAGCACTAGCTTCAGCACCCTTTCTAGCAATCCTTACAGTGGAACAAGTGGTGATGTGGTTATCCGGAAAAACAACTGGATCATTGACCGTCATGCTATTTCCAACATTAGCGGAACTTCCATTTCATTCAAAGCGAATGAAAGCCATTATTCCCCCTTAAAAAACTATGGGTACTTTCTTCAAAATCATGCTTCCCTTCTTGACATGCCTGGTGAATGGAGTTATGATCCCGCGACCAAAAAACTGACAGTCAACCTGTCTGGATACAATATGACTACGGTGAATGTATCCGTTGCGACTTTGGATAATCTAGTTACTAACACTCAGTACACTACCAACCTTTCTTTCTCCAATCTTCATTTCAAAGGATCAAATAGCCATCTCCTGAATGTTTCCAGAAGTCAAAACTTAAAAATCGAAAACAGTTTGTTGGAATATGCCGGTGAAAATGCCGTTTCAGCATTTGATATCACAGGATTTTTGATTCAAAACAACCAAATTAATTATGCTCTGAATTCAGGCATTTATATTTCTTACGGCGCTCCAGGAGCAATTATCCGTGGGAATACCATCACGAATTCTTTTCCCTTTCAAGGTATGGCCAAGAACAGCGACCTGGCTGGTATCGGAATTTTTTTGGCAAGTGATAGTGATGGAAGTTTGATTGAAAAAAACAACCTGATCAATTCGGGATTCAACGGAATCCACTTTGGGGGAAGCTATACCAAAGTAATTAACAACTTCATCAATAATTTTTGCCTATACAAGCAAGACGGAGGAGGGATCTATACCAACTCAGACGGGTTTCGAGACAGAAATAATGTCGGAAGAGAAATTACTGGAAACATTGTGATCAATGGAAAAGGTACTAAGCTTGGAACAACTGAGGAAGTGGATATGGCGGAAGGAATTTACCTGGACGATAACAGCTCCGGAGTGAAGGTTTCCAAAAACACCATCGCTTTTGTAACCGGTAAAAGTATTTATCTGCACAACGCCAACAACATCGAAATTAGTGACAACCTATTCTTTAAGTCAAAAAGTCAGGTACAGTTTACTCATGATTTCATGGGCGATCCGATCAGAAATGTTACTGTGACAAGAAATCAATTTTCTTCAGTTGAAAAAACAAATCAAATCTATTCAGTTTATTCTGCATTGAATGACATTGGTTCAGTTGGGTCATTTAACTCCAATTATTTCCTCGATCCATTTAAAAATGACTTTTTTATACATACCAAAGGCTCAAGCGACGGGGCAGTTGGAGTTAGCAGAAATTTAAGTAACTGGGCTTCAAATTATGGGTATGATTCAAATTCTCTTAAGCCTGACCTTAATATTCCTACCTATAAAATTACATCTTCCACACTGATCAAACAGAGTGACTTCAGCAGCAATACTTCTATTATTGCGGGGGTTTATGGAGCAAGTTCGCAATTAGTCTCATCTGGAATTTCGGGTGGAACTTTAAAACTAGCTTCAAATTCTACCAATAACGCCACCGCTTACATTCAGATAGGAGCTATTCAGACTGGACAAAAAATCTTAGTAGAATTTGACATGAAAGGAACACCTGCCAACATTCCGGTAGAATTGTTTCTTGAGGGTACTTTCAATATCGATAAAGGGTCCAGTAACGGAATTGCATCCACCACTTCAGCCGCCAAAAACCACCAAATTATACTAAGTTCTCTTACTGCAAAAAGTAATGAAAGCATAGTGCTCCGATTCCCTCCTGCACTTACTGAAATGTTTTTGGATAATATTAAAATCAGCAAAGTCACTACGGAAGAAATTGATAAAGAAACCCTGGTTTATTTTGACTACAATGCGACAGGCACTGCGGTTCAAAAATCCTTAGATGGAACCTATGTGAATGCCAAGAATGAAACATTCAATGGTTCGATAACTATCCCTAGTTATGGTTCTGTGCTTTTAGCAAAAGTTTCTGAAACAACTACACCAGTTCCAAATCAGTCACCGACGATTTCCCTTTCCAAACCAACTGCTGGTCAGATATTCATAAAAGGTGTTAATCCTGTAGAATTGGTCGCAAATGCCCAGGATCCGGAAGGTAAAATCAAACAGGTAGAGTTCTACAATGGAACAACTCTCTTGGCTAAAGTCACTGCAGCACCATATTCCTACAACTGGACTACCATACAAAACGGAAATTATTCCGTCTCTGCTAAAGTGATTGATCAAGGTGACCTGAGTGCAACATCTTCTTCGGTCAATTTCACGGTGAAAGATCCAGCAACGAATCAGGCCCCAACCGTTTCACTTTCCAGTCCTACTGCTGGACAGGTATTCATCAAGGGAGTTAACCCGGTTCAATTGGTGGCAAATGCCCAGGATCCGGAAGGAAAAATCAAGCAAGTGGAGTTCTACAATGGAACCAATCTCCTGGCTACTGTCACTACTGCTCCATTTTCCTACAATTGGACTACCATCCAAAACGGAAATTACACAGTTTCTGCAAAAGTGATTGACCAGGAAAATGTAAGTGCGACTTCCAGTGCAGTTAGTTTTATTGTCAAGGACCAAAACACAGCTCTACCTACTTACAGTGCTCAAATGGTATCTCCTATTAATAATTCAACAATTGAAAAAGGAAGCCAGCCTATTATCCTTAAAACCAATGCATTATCCTCTGGGCTTACTGTCAAGAAAGTAGAATTCTTCAATTGGGGATATCCTCTTGTAACCTTGACATCTGGCAGTTTTGAGTTTAACTGGGCATCGATTGAAGTTGATTCGTACAGCATTTATGCGAAAGTCACCGACAATAACGGAAACGTGTATACTACCACTCCGATCAAGTTTTCAGTAAAGGCCGCGACAACACCTTCAGTAAGTTTGGGTGTAAATCTTAGCCAACCCTCCAATAATCAGACCTTCACTTTGGGTCAGCAAGTGGTGAAGCTTAAAGCGGATGTATCAAGTTCAACTGCAATAAAAAATATCGAGTTTTTTAACTGGGGATTTCCTTTAGTTACTGTTTCATCATCTCCTTTTGAGTTTGCCTGGACAAAAATAGAAGTAGGTAGTTACAAGGTACATGCAGTCATTACAGACATTAATGGAATCAAATCAACCTCAAACTCGGTTAATTTCAATGTCGTTGCGGCAAGTTCAACCCCGACATATAAACAATTAACTAATCTTGATTCAACCTCAGCACCTGCTAATGTTGTTATATCTCAGCCCTTTGACAACCAGATATTTGAGTTGGGAAAATCTACTGTTGTCCTTAAGGCTAATACTTCTGAAAAAGTAAGTAAAGTCGAATTTTTCAACTGGTATCAGCCACTCGTTTCTGTTACCAACGATAAAAACGAATATAGCTGGACAAAGATAGAGGCTGGAGAATATTTTGTTTCTGCAAGAATTACAGATTCAAAAGGAACTGTAATTGATTCTGCTCCAGTAAGGTTTAAAGTGATTGATTCAAATTCGACAGTAGAAAATGAAACCCGAAATAAACTTGGCTTAGAGGAGAATAAAGATTCGAGCAGCTATGGTATTAAAATGGGACCAAACCCAACCACATCCGATTTAAATATTTTCTTTGAGGATTATCCTGAGAACATGGAAGGAAAAGTGTCAGTTTTGGATCTTCGAGGTATTGAACTCTTCAAATCTGACTTCAACACAAACCAGGAAACAATTATTCTAGATCTTAATTTCCTAAAACCTGGAATCTATGTTGTCAAATTGAATTTTGGAAACAAAATTTTCCAATCTCACAAGCTCATTAAAAACTAATCGAACTCACCGATTAATTGAAAAATCCAAAGAAGGGCCGGAGATTCCGGCCCTTCTTTTTAATATAGACTGACTCAAGTTAAAGGCGTAAATTGGGTTGTCCTATTTTTTACAAATCTCATCCAAACAAAGCAATTGAATTAATTCTAAACCCTTAAAGGAGTTTCAAATATACCTCTAAGGTTTCCTGACATGTTTTAGCCCAGGAATATTGGGAAGTATTTTCATTTCCTTTTTCCACCAATTGATCCAAAAACTCCCTGTCATACAACTTATTCAGTAGCTCCTCTATTTCTTCTTTCGTTGGATTGCTACTCAAATAAATGGCAGAAGTATTCAAGTTTTCTCTGAAGACTTGAATGTCTGAGCATATTACCGGTTTGGAAAATGACTGGGATTCTAAGACAGGAAGTCCAAATCCCTCATATCTGGATAGTAAAAGTGTGGCTGTATATTTTCCATAGATTTCTTGGATAGAAATTTTTGGATCGAATCCTTCCATGAAGACTTTGTCGCTCAATCCTTCCCTTTCGATCAAGTCTACTACTTCTTTGTAATAATTTTGATAAACCTTGCTTCCCCTCAAATACAGTTTCACATTTTTACCCCTCTCCGATTGCTGAAGATTCTTCATCAATTTGATGGCGACTTTGTGACCTTTATGAGGGTAAAATCCAGCGACATATCCTATTGAAATTTCCAAATCTCCCTTGTCCGAAATCTCACCTACCTCCCCCCCTGTATTGGTAGCAAGCTTGGTTACTTTAATAGCCAGCTTTTTATTGGGAAATCTATTGCTTGCCTCGAGGGATATGGCCGTCGAAGGAACCAAAATGTAATCGTGATTTGACACACCGGAACGCATCAGAAATCTGAGAAATAAAAATTTCAGGTGATTGAAGGTGCCTAGATACTTTTTTAACTCTGGATTTTCCAGATAAAAATCAAACATGAAATCGTGTAAAGTCATCACATACTTTGATGCCTTGAAAAAAGGCAATTCAGGTATTACCCGATGAAGAACACTGATTTTGTTTTTCCTTAGAAATTGTGGAAGGGAAAAATGAAGCCAAAAATTCCTGGCAAATAAGGATTGGTTGTTTACATCCTTGAGCACTTTTTGAATTCGGCTAAGTTTCAAATCGCCTAAAAAACCAGAATGTCCAATGGCTAGGAATTCCAAATCTGAATATTCAGATTTTTTCAATATTTCATCCAAACCCAAAAGAAGATTTCTGGCATAAGTTGCAATTCCACCTCCTGCCCCACCCTTTCCTGGCGAGATATTGGTTACATCTAAACAAACCTTTCCCATAAATCAGGACACAATTGCCAAACTGTTTGATTTCAACCCCACCAGAATTTCCTCTGCAAAGTTTCGGGTGATTTCTTTTGCATCAAATGGACGACTTGCCACTAAGGCGTTTTCAGAAAAAGTGGAATAGCCATCCAAAATAGATTCAATGCCTTTTGCGTACTCTTTCGGTGAAAATTCAACAGGATAAAGCAAACCGCTAAATCCATCTTTCACAAATCGGGGTATATCCCCTACTGCTGTGCTCACAACCGGCACCCCCACCGAAAGTGCCTCAGCTATAGCCATTGGAAATCCTTCAAACGCAGAAGCCATCAGAAGCAATTTCCTTTTTGAGGTAATTTCTATCAAAGTCCGGTTGTCCATATTTCCAAGGAATACCACCTGATCGTTCAAAGAAAGAGATTTTACTAATTCAGTTAGATTGGAAAGTTCAGATCCTGATCCTGCAATGTAGAGCTTATGCTTTACTTTAATCTTTTCCGGAAGGCAATTATAAACTTGGATGAGTTTAGAAATACATTTCGCTTTTTCAAGCCTTCCGGCAAAAATAAAACCCTCCCGGTCTGATGGGCTTTTTATTTGAACTTCATGAGAAATTGGGTTGACAAATTTTTTGGCTCCAGGCCGCAATTCTCCAACAGAATAGAGCAAAAATGCTTTAGAATAGATCAATTTGTCTATGTATTCAAAAAACCATCTAAGGTTCTTCCCAAATTTAAACCTGGAAATTTCCATAGGATTGGTGTTACCATGAAAAATATGGACCAGGGGCCTGGAGGTAAAAGTTGCAATATATGATCCTTCTGGACTGTGAGAAATTATCAAATCATTTTGTTTTAACTTCGCGAAATTTTTCAAAAGGAAAAACACATAGAGAAGCCGGTGTGGGATCTTATTGAATTTTTCGAATTTTTCTGGCAAGAAATAGTATTGCAGATCGAAGTAATGGCCGAGATCTATATCCAGATTCCTTACAAAAGGGCCAATCCCTCCATAAGATGTCAAATAGGAGTTAGTCAATAAAACTGCAGCTTTCAATTTCTTTTCCATTACTAATAGTTAATTCTCCAATAGTTTGAGCCGCTCAAAAAGCAGGTTACTGAATTTTTGGTTGTCGAAATTGTCTACTGCAGTTTTTCTACCTGCTGTGCCTAATTTCGCTATCAATGAATTGTCCAAGAAAATCTCTTTCAAGGATTGGTACATCGCCTGTTCATCTTCCGGGGGAACTAAAAAAGCATTTTCTTGATGTTTGAGGATGGTGCCAACGTCACCTACAGAAGATGCAATCACAGCTTTTCCAGCTGCTAAAAACTCGCTCAGTTTACTTGGGAAACCGGTATTTGCTGCTTTGGAATTGTTTCTGGTCACGCAAAAAACGTCACACCCACTAAGCACTTTCAAATACTCTTCAGAGCTCAAAAAACCCAAGTATTTTATTTTTGAAGCCGCCTCTTTCGACTGAATTAATCCTAAAATCTCATCAAAATCATTTCGATTTTCTCCTTTACCGGTCAAAATTAGTTCTGCTTGGGGAAACTCCTCAGAAAGTCTGGAAAAAGCATTTATCAGCACATCCAAGCCATCTTTCTTTCCAAAAGATCCACCATAAAACACTCTCTCTGCTTTAGATCTATTGGTAGGTGTATATTTTATTTTTTCCAAATCGACTGTCACCGGAATATATAAGACCTTGGAAAGGTCTTTAAAAATACCAGAAAGTTTACTTTTTAAATGAGTGGAAATTACAATCACCATATCAGCAAAATGGGGTGCCATTTCGAGTAGATACTGTCCACTTTTGATACGAACCCGATTCATAATTCCATCAAAGCTCAAGGCTACACTGTTATCTTCTACAATATCTAGGATGACTTTGTACCCTTGGAACTTGGCATACAAAATTGGCAAAATGGTCTTTAGATCGGGAGTGTCATAGGCATAAAGAACATTCAGCGATCCTGATACTTTTTTCTGCCGAATAAATCGGAAGGAATCTCTAAGAAACCTGTAAATCGATCCAGGACTCGACAATACCAAATCTACTTCTTGATGGTTTTCATTCGGTTCTAAGGAAATATTACCAGCTAATTTGGTGAAAAACAGGTTGCTCCAAACAATTCTATTGCATTTGATGAGAGGGTCAAGAAGATTTCGGACCCGTACTGAACCCGCCATCCCTTCATACAGAGGTACTCCTAAAACTAAAATATGCATAACATTCAAAAACCGTGTTTTGTATCAAGAAAATACCGCAAGGTTGTCATTGGTTAGACCTTTTCGAGAAAGGATCTCTAAGAATTCATTAGCAAAATTTTCTCTTATTGAGATACTATCATGGTTCTTTTTTGCCAAATAAATGGCCCTTTCGGAAATCTGTTTCTGAAGTTCTTTGTTTTGAAAAAGTCTTAAAAGTTCCTTTTTCACAAAATCCACATCATCTTTTCCAATGGTAAATGCCCAGTTTTCAGAATGACCATACTGATGGACAGCGGTTTCTTTTGGAGCCATCAAAATAATTACTGCACTGGAAATCATATACTCAGGAGCTTTGGTTGGCATCGAATACCTCAGAAATTCAACTGATTTTGGAGAAAAATCACAGGGCAAAAGTAAAAAATCTGACCCTCGGAACAGTTGAGGAAGCTTGGAATAAGGAACCAAACCTCGATAATGTGTTCCTTTAAACTCCGAAATCCACGAAAGCGGTTCTATAGTTTGAATATAAAATTCAATGGGGAGATTTTCTTCAATCCGGATCTCCTCAACTGCTTGGGCAAAAGTTTTTAAAGAAGTTCCGATTCCAAATCCTGTTCTTCCAGCATACAATACTGAAATGCCATTGGGATTGGGATTTAACTTTATTTTCTCTTCACCGGAATTCCAAAAACTAAGGTCAACGGGATTGTGAAAAGTTTTGAAACCTTTACCAAACCTTCTTTCATATTCCTTTCCCATTTGATCAGAAATACTCAGGCAGAGGGTCGATAAATCAACCAGTTCTTGAAACTCTCTGTTTATCTTTTTCTTCCAAAAACCACTTGCCAGTCCTCCATAACTTATTGAATTTAACCAATCATCCATTTGGTGCAAAACCACAGGGAGCCCAAGAAATTGAGTCAGTGCAATACCAAACATCAGAGAATCCCTCGTGGAAACCTGAATATAGACAACTTCAGGATTGAAGCTTTTAATCCAATTTTTTAGATCTTCTGTCAGTGTTATTTCCGACAATACATGAAATAGCCCAGTCCAATTTAAAATTGGATAAAAAACATTGTTAATAAACCTAGTCCTTAAGTTTGGTTTACTTTGCACCTCCCCGCCTTTCACATATTTACTAATGTCCAGTTGACCAGACGGCATTTTTCGTTGAAATATTCTAAAAGGAAACTTCCAACTATTCTCTTTGCTTCCAATAAAATAATACTGATCACAATACGATGCATTAATATTGTCTATAGCATGACTCGTTACTATTACAGCTAAATCATCTTTAGGCCAATCATGGAAAAGGTTGGACAAAGTAATTCCGCCTCCAGTATTAGAATTAAACGACTGACCGAAAATTAAAACCCTAGGCTTTGCCACTTGTAGTTAATTTAATGTCTTTGGTGAAATAATTAAAAATTGTTTTATCAGATATTTCTCTAAATTCTTTATTGTAACAAAGCGCAACCATAATCCAAACACTAATATGGAAAATTGAAACTGTATAACCATTTGAAGGATACAAAAAGAAAAGCCAAATCATTATCCATGTTGCAGCTTTTTTACTGAACATGTTAGAGGATTGGAAAAATCCTAGATAAACCGCAGGTAGGATTATTGACAATAAAAGAATTAGATTAACTAATCCGCCCGTCAAAATCAATTGTAAGTAATCAGTTTCTATTACTTTCCTAATAGAAGTACCAAATAAAGACTCATCAATCCCTGGACAAAGATATCCTTGATTATATCCTTTACCAATAATCCAATCTAAAGTGGACATACTTGAGTAAAAGCAGTCTTCAACATAAGTCCTTGTATTTTCAAGTCCTTTTTCCAAAATATTCCCCAGAAATTGAATATTTGAAAGCGAGTAATCTAAGGAATAAAACTGGTAACCAAGTATAACTAAATAAATCAAAGCTAAAACCCAGCCTATCTTTTTGGATGATCGGAAAAAATAAAATGTAAAAGCAAATACCGCTACTATTACTTCCATTAACAGAATTCCACGTCTAGCTCTTATAATTGACAAGACTATAGACAATGCAAAAATTGCAAGTGCAAATAGTTTTCGCTGGTTCGATTGGAGATCAAAATTCAACAATATAAAACCGACAGGAAAGGCAAGAAATTTAACAGAAACTTCCAATGCTTCTCTTGAAAATGAATCAAGCATATCGGGATTTAACAAATCCGACAACAGTATAATTGAAAAAACTATATAGAAAAAAAACAATATAAAAGATGCGTCAAAAAGTTTTTTAATATTGATCAAAGTTACAGGTAATAGGATGGCAAGTGGAGCCAAAG
>NZ_MUNY01000092.1 GCF_002002735.1 Algoriphagus sp. A40
CTTGCCACTTCCTTTCCTTCGATGCCGATATAAATGCTCCTGGAGCCTATATCGATTCCTGCTGAATGAAGATTGATCTTTTCCATCCGGATTAGTTTTAAATCCCAAACCCGTTGAACACCTGTAGTGCCAGGCTACCAATCGGACAAGTGAATCACTGTACCATTCTTTTGTACTCAGTTCAACGGAACCATACTCAGCGACAGGCAGGTGCACTATCACGAAGGCGGCCAAACTGTTTAGGATAAGGCTAAGTTAACCCCGTCATTTCCTTTTTGTATGTTCCCGGAATATTTAAGACTCAGCCTGACACCGATGTCACCCTGAGCACCTGACCAACGAGAGTTGGGAAGTCGAAGGGTCACTTTCGCTCCACTTCTCTCAGGTTCTCCAGTTTCTTATTTCTCAGGAATCCGTTGATGTCCTCGAAGTGTTCTTTCACGCGTTTGTTCCCAAACTCAAACACTTTGGTCACTAGCCCGTCCAGGAAGTCCCTGTCGTGGGAAACGATGACCAAGGTGCCGTCAAATGCCTTCAAAGCATCTTTGATGATGTCCTTGGTCTTCATGTCCAAGTGGTTGGTAGGTTCATCGAGAATTAGGAGGTTCACCGGCTCGAGCAATAGCTTGATCATCGCCAATCGGGTTTTTTCACCTCCGGAAAGCACTTTTACTTTCTTGTTGATGTCATCACCTTTGAACATGAAGGCTCCGAGAATGTCCTTGATTTTGGTTCGCACTTCTCCGACCGCAATATTATCTATTGTTTCGAAAATCGTCAAGCTCTCATCTAAAAGTGAAGCTTGGTTCTGGGCAAAATACCCGATCATGGCATTGTGGCCAAGTTCGCATTTGCCCTGAAAGTCGATCTCACCCATGATCGCCTTGATCATGGTAGATTTTCCTTCTCCGTTTTTCCCGACAAAAGCTACCTTTTGACCCTGCTCGATGGTCATGGAGGCGTCTTTGAACACGACATGATCTCCGTAGGTTTTGCCCATTTCGTCCACGATGACCGGATATTTTCCAGAGCGGGGCGAAGGAGGAAAGCGGAGCTTCAATGCTGAGCTATCCACTTCGTCTACTTCGATGATTTCCATTTTCTCCAGCATTTTCACGCGGGATTGCACTTGGAGAGTCTTGGAATAGGTGCCTTTGAAGCGGTCGATGAATTCCTGAATGTCGGCCATGGCACGTTTTTGTTCTTCGTGCTGCTTCTGCTGCTGCTCGCGACGCTCTTTGCGCAGCTCCAGGTAGTGGCTGTATTTGGCTTTGTAGTCGTAGATCCGGCCCATGGTTACTTCGATAGTCCGGGTGGTGATGTTGTCCACAAATGCCCGGTCGTGGGAAATGACCACGACAGCTTTCGCTTTGTTCATCAGGAAATCCTCCAGCCACTGAATGGACTCGATGTCTAGGTGGTTGGTCGGTTCATCAAGTAGAATCAGGTCGGGCTTTTGCAAAAGAATTTTTGCGAGTTCGATGCGCATCCTCCATCCTCCGGAAAACTCCGAAGTCGAGCGCTGGAAATCATCCCGGACAAATCCTAAGCCCAAAAGTACTTTTTCCACCTCAGCCTCGTAATTGACCTCTTCGATGGCATAAAACTTCTCACTTAGCTCAGACACTTGCTCGATCAACTTGTAGTAAGCGTCCGATTCGTAGTCCGTTCTGACCGTCAATTCCTCGTTGATTCGCTCGATTTCGGCCTTCATCCCCAGATAGGAGGCAAAAGCCTTGGATGTCTCCTCCATCACAGAGCAGTCATCCGCCGTCAGCAAATGCTGTGGCAAATAGGCCACGACATAGCCTTTTGGAGCGGAAACAGCTCCCGAACTCGGCTTGTTTTGACCGGCGATGATCTTAAGCAAGGTGGATTTTCCTGCACCATTTTTGCCCATGAGGGCGATCTTGTCGCTTTCGTTGATGTTGAAGGTAATATTGCTGAAGAGTGGGCTGCCGCCGTGGATGACGGCGACGTTATCGACTGAAATCATGAATCTTGGAATTGAAGGCGCAAAGGTAGGAAATTGAAGATTGAAAAATTGGAAGATTGGAAAATTGGTCAACAGTCCACTGTCCACAGACCACGGCAGGATACCAAAACTTTACCGTTAAATTTTGAGCTAAATCAAATGAAAAAAACAGGCAGTGGACCGTTGACAGTGGTCAGTTGACTACAAAAAAAGCTAAATTCGCCCCATGCTTGTAATCGTCACCGGGGTCTCAGGAACAGGTAAAACCACCCTGGGGTCACTTTTAGCCGAAAAACTTCGGCTTCCTTTTTACGATGGGGACCATTTTCACCCTGCGGAAAATATCGCAAAAATGAGTGCTGGTCATCCGCTTGACGATGTGGACAGGATTCCCTGGTTGCAGGCTTTGGCAGATAAATTGGAAGAATCGGAGCTGAAAGGAGGAGCTGTATTGGCCTGTTCAGCTTTGAAAAATGCTTACCGGGAAAAACTCTCCGTGTCCGAAAACCTCCGCTGGATCCACATGATCGGTGACCGGGATCTGATTTGGGACAGAATGCTTGCCCGCCAAAACCATTACATGAAAGCCGGAATGTTGGATTCTCAGATTGCTACCTGGGAAAAACCGCTGACAGGCCATGAACTTGATATTTCCGGGACTCCCGAAGAATTGTTCGAAGAGTCTCTCAATTACCTTAAATCTCAACCTATGAAAATGAAAATGGGAGTGATCGGAATGGGCGTGATGGGCAAAAGCCTGGCGCTCAACCTTGCCGAAAAAGGCGTTCCTGTATCACTGTATAACCGATTTGTAGCCGGAAAAGAAGAAGGAATCGCCCTGAAAGTGGTCGATGAAAATCCGGAATTTTCCAATCTGCTTGCCTTCGAGGATTTGCAAAAGTTTGTGGATTCGCTCGAAAAGCCGCGTAGAATCCTCATGATGATTCCTGCCGGTGCGGCGATTGATGCCCAACTGGATGCCTTGATTCCGATCCTTGAAAAAGATGATTTGGTGATTGATGGGGGAAATTCTTTTTACCTCGATTCTGATCGACGCGTCGCAAGACTTCATGAATCAGGCATGCACTTTTTGCCCATGGGAGTTTCCGGAGGAGAAGAAGGAGCCAGAAAAGGCCCATCCATCATGCCGGGCGGAAATGCCGAAGGCTATGCGATGGTGGAGGATTTCCTCGGAAGGATCTCTGCCAAAGACAAAAACGGCAAACCTTGTGTCACCTATGTAGGTCCTGGAGGTTCGGGTCACTTTATCAAAATGGTGCACAACTCCATCGAGTATGGAGAAATGCAGGTTTTGGCGGAACTGGTACACTTGCTTAGATTTGGATTCGATTGTTCGGCCGAGCAGGTTTCGGAGATTTTTTCCGAGTGGGGCAAAGGCGAGCTGAAGTCTTTCCTTTTGGAAATCACTGCCGATCTGTTGCTTTTCAAGGAAAATGGAGATTTGCTTTTGGATAATATCCTCGATCAGGCCGGCCAAAAAGGAACCGGTGCTTGGTCATTGACCACGGCTTTGGAATACGGAATTCCATACAGTCCGCTTGCTGAATCGGTCAATGCTCGTGGAGTGTCGGGTGAAAAGGCGATGAGAGTGGCATTCTCTCAGACTTTCAAGCATGAGTTTGCAAAAGTGGAAGGCGCTCTTGAGTCTTGGTTGCCAAAGATCAAAGCTGCTTATTCTCTGGCCAGAATCATCAATCACGAAGTTGGTTTCCGTCTGATGAAAACTGTTTCCGACACCAAGGGCTGGAACCTGAATTTCAATGAAATCGCAAGAATCTGGACGAATGGCTGTATCATCCGCTCCGGTCTGATGGAGACAATTTCTTCTAACTATTCAGACTCGGTATCCTTCTTTGAAACTTCAGGAGTAAAAGAACAGGTGATTTCAGGAAGAAAAGATCTTGCCGCGTTGGTTGGATTGGGCTTGACTCATGGATTTGCTCTGCCGGTGATGAGCGCTGGGATCAACTATTTGTTGGGGAGAATCACGGCAGAATCTTCCGCATCGGTCATTCAGGCACAGCGGGATTACTTTGGTGCTCACACTTATCAGCGAAAAGACGATCCAAGCGGGAAGTTTTACCACACGAACTGGATTTAAGATTTTTGATTTACGATTTACGAAGGGCTGGAGAAATTCCGGCCTTTTTCATTTCTAATTTTTCCCAGTACATCATTCCAAATTGCGTTTGGGTTTATCTGAATTCGGAATTGCCGTGGACTGCCGTCGGTGGTCTGTTGACAAAAATTTCCACCATCGGATTGGTTTGCAAAAAGGAAAGGGCGAAATTATGTTCTGAACCCTAACCTGGACAGCTATGAAACCTTTTAAAATTTTGTCTTGGCTCTTTTTTTTGAGCTTTTTTACTAATTCTGCACTTTTTTCCCAAGAACTCCTGATCAACCATGTGAATATCATCACCATGGAGGATGACAAAGTATTGGAAGACCATTCGATTTATGTGAAAGATGGGGTGATCATGGAAATCGCTCCCGAAGAGGAAATCAGTGTAGCTGGAATCCGGACTTTGGATGGCCGGGGGATGTATCTTTTCCCGGGTCTCGCGGAATTTCATGCACACATTCCACCACCGGAGCAATATGGAGAGGTCTTTCAGGAGGAGGTGCTTTGGATGTATTTGGCCAATGGTGTGCTGAGGATTCGCAGTATGCTGGGGCATGAGTCACATTTGGCACTGAAAGACCGGGTGGAAAAAGGAGAGATTTCCGGTCCCCGAATGTTTATTTCCGGCCCATCTCTTAATGGAAATTCTGTTACCGATCCTGATGCAGGGAGACAGATGGTTCGGGACCAAAAGGCCGCAGGCTACGATCACCTCAAGCTTCATCCCGGATTGGATACTCCAAAGTTTCTGGCCATAGCCGATGAGGCAAAGAAAGAAGGCATTTTCTACGGCGGTCACGTATCCATGGATGTCGGGCTTGTCACTTCGGTGACAAACGGTTACCGCTCGGTGGAGCACATCGATGGCTACCTGGAAGCGATGATCACCGACAAATCCAAGCTGGATCCCACCAAATCCGGCCCTTTCAATATGCTGGTTGTGGGGGATGTGGATAAAAGTTTGCTGCCCGGTTTGGTCAAAATGACCTTAGACAATAAGTCTTATATCGCACCGACTATGACGCTTTTTGAGCGGTATTTTGGCTTTCAGCCAGCTTATGAATTACGGCAGCAGCCTGAAATGTTCTACCTGCCAGGCCAACTGGTTACCCAATGGTTCAATACCAAAACCCAGTTGGAAAGCAGCGGAGTCTTGGCCGAAGCCAAAGTGAAACCCTACCTGGAGTTTCGCCAATGGCTCTTTTTGGAACTCCACAAAGCCGGAGTGCCTATGCTCATGAGCTCGGATTCCCCTCAGGTATTCAATGTGCCGGGATTTTCCATTCACAGAGAAATTGAATCCATGTCCAAAGCCGGTATGTCCAATTATGAGATTTTGAAAACCGGTTCGATAAATTGCGCTCAGTATTTTGAGGAAGGTGGAGAATGGGGAGTTTTGAAGCCAGGGGCAGCTGCTGAATTTGTAATGGTACAGAAGAATCCACTGGAAGATCTCACTACCATGCAAAAACCGCAGGCGATCATGATTGGCGGAAAGTTTATGCAGCGTGATGAATTGCAGCTCCAGTTGAATCTCATCCGGCAGAAATATATCAGACAGTAGGATTTGAGATTTTTGAATTACGATTTACGAACTCTTGAAGCTAGTTAGCCTTGTTTTAATAGCTGGGGTTTTTGATTCCAATACCTTACGACTTTGCCATCTTTCAACTTTCCAACTTAATTTTCCAATCTTTCAATTTTCCAATTTTGAAATCACAACAAAACCCATGAAATACCTAAACAATCTCGCCACTGTAGCAATCCTTTCGGCAGCAGTGGCCTGCTCTCAAAAACCAACCCAAGAACCTGTTAAAGAAGAAGTAAACCTTATGATCAAAGCTGAAAAAGTGGCCGAGCACGAAGGCCAACCGGTATTCCATTACGTCCTGGACAACGGGAATATGCAGGTGGAAATGTCTAATTATGGAGGACTGATCTCCAAAATTATTGTACCGGACAAGAATGGCAAGCTGGAAAACATTACCCTGACTTTGGATAGTGTTCCTGAATATCTGACCAAATCCAATCCGTTTTTCGGTGCAACTGCCGGCCGTGTGGCCAACAGAATTGCCAAAGGGAAATTTGAACTGGAAGGTAAACCTTACGAACTCGCTATAAACAATGGCGAAAATCATCTCCATGGTGGGTTAGTTGGCTTTAACAAAAAAGTTTGGACACCGGAAACCTACACCAATGATTCCATCGTGGGAGTAAAAATGACCTACACAAGCCCGGATGGGGAAGAAGGCTATCCCGGAACTTTGACTTCGACACTATGGATGGAACTAAGCCTTGAAAATACGCTTCGCATCCGCTTTGAAGCCACTACGGATCAAGCCACAATCGTAAACCTCACCAATCACACCTATTTCAACCTCGGTGGAATTCACCGGGATGTATTGGATCATGAGTTTCAGTTTTGGGCGGATGCCTATACTCCTGTGGACGCGGGATTGATCCCAACCGGTGAAGTAAAAGATGTGACTGGAACGCCGTTTGACTTCCGCACACCAAAAATCCTGGGTGACCAAATCACTGCCAATGGAGGAGGTTTTGACCACAACATGGTGCAAAAGCTGGAGAAATCATCCGACATGAAGCATTTCGTAAAAGTGCGCCATCCTGAAAGTGGCCGCGTGATGGACATGTATTCAGATAATGTTGGCGTGCAGTTTTACACGGCTAATTTTCTGGAGAATTTTGCGGGAGCGGACGGGATCACCTACGACAAGCACTGGGGTTTCTGTCTCGAATCCCAAAACTGGCCCGATGCGATCAACAAGCCCAACTTCCCCAGCCCGATCCTGAATCCGGGAGAGAAGTACGTGCATAACATCGAGTATCGTTTTTCGGTGGAGAAGTAGTACTAGTTTCTCGGAATTTGCAATTCCGAGGTCCTGTTTTAGGATTTCAAATCCGTGTTTTTAATTTGGGGATTAAAAATCCCAAGACAGGACTTCAGGATTGCAAATCCTGAAGAACAAAAACCCTCCAAGGCACTCAAGCCCTTGGAGGGTTTTGTTGTTTTTTGGTAGTTAATTCGGGAAAATTCCGAATTAAGTGTGAAAAAATTACAGGCTCGGTTTCAATTGAAAATTCTCACCAATTGCCCGAATTACTTTCAAGATGGTCTCAAACTGAGGTTTGGAGTCCGGAGAAAGTGCCTTGTAAAGACTTGGCCGACTTAATCCGGTTTGTTCAGCAATTTTTGACATCCCTATGGCTTTTGCTACATGGCCCAACGCAACGATAATTTCTTGAGAATTTCCTTCTTCGAGTACCGTATTGAGGTATTCTTGGACCATTTCTTCATCATTCAAGTATTCGGCAATGTCAAATTTTGTAGGTTTCATATTAGGTCTACTTGTATTCGTTCCAGATACTTTTTGCTTTTTTTATATCAGAATCCTGAGTGCTTTTGTCTCCACCAATAAGTAGTAGAATCAATTTACCACCCTGTTTCCTGAAGTAGATACGATAACCAGGGCCAAAGTGAATCCGAATCTCTTCAATTCCATCGCCAACTTGGCTTACATCACCCAAATTGCCAGATTCAATTCTTTGTAATCTCAGCAATATTATAGCCTTGGCTTTTCTGTCATTCAACTTTCTCAGCCACTTATCGAACTCCGAAGTTTTTTCGAGAAAAAACATACACAAATGTATTCACTTGGATACAGTTTTTCAAATTTTAATTTTTTCTAACCTATACTTTTTCCTACGAATTATTCCGAAAAAAGCCCATAAGCCACCACCCCCTGCGCCTCCTCAAATCCCTGATATCCACAAATTACTACTTCAAAATCGCTCAAATTACCCAAGAGTTTTAGTGCCAGTGGATTCCCAAAATGAATCAAAATACAAGGCCTACTGTTTGCTAAATCTTTGATTTCATCTAAAACCATTTGATCCATTCCAAACTGATTTAGCGGTTTATGGCTAGGGACAAAAACTGCCAAAATCACTTTTTCGACTTTATCATTTGGAGAAAAAGGAAGTTCCAATGCTTGTGAAAAATGGCTCGGGTTGGCGGTAAAAAACTCCCGATAGCCCAGTTTTCCGGCCTTAGCCAGAGCCTGTAGTTCAGCAGGATTTACTTCTCCCGAAATCACCGAAACGTAGTTCTCTGCCAGGTGTTTTTGGAGTCGGGAATGGCTTTCCCAATCGAAAGCCGGAACTTCGATAGGCTTGGATTCCAGCACTTCCAGTCGCTTTTTCAGGTCCATCACTTTTTCAAAAACAGCCTCCACTTCTTCATCTGAGGCTTTTTGAGAGATTTTTTCGATTCCATCTGTCACATGATCCGAAAAGCACAGGATGTCATTTCCGGCATGGAAAGCCTGCCATTCAAGTTCGCCGGGCTCGGGATAGAGGTTAGCAACCGCTTTCATATTCAGCGCGTCCGAGATCACGAGTCCTTGGAAACCCATTTCTCCTTTGAGCAAATCGGTGATCAATTCTCGGCTGATACTTGCCGGAATGTCTCTTCCTCCGGTAAGGGCAGGCACTGCCAAGTGTCCCACCATGATCATTTCCACACCTCGATCAATTCCGTATTGGAAAGGCAATAGTTCTTCGGCTTCCAGTTCAGCTTTGGTTTTATGCAAAATCGGTAAACCCAAATGGGAATCAGTCGCCGTATCTCCATGCCCTGGAAAATGCTTCAGGCAAGCGCTAATTCCTGCTTTTTTCATTCCGGAATAGGCAGCAAATGCAAGTTTAGCGACTTTCTCAGGATTATTTCCAAAGGACCGATACCCGATCACCGGATTGTTCGGATTTGTATTGACATCAGCGCAGGGGGCGAGATTGAGGTGGATGCCGGATCGTTTCATGTCCAATCCCATGCGGTAGCCGACTTCTTCCACCCAGGTTTCGGAGTCTTTTTTCAATGCACCCAGCGAGATGGCAAAAGGATATTGGGGCGTCTTTTCGACTCGCATCGCCAGGCCGTATTCCCCGTCGATGCTGATCAAAAGAGGGATTTTGGAAATGGCTTGGTAGCGGTTGATCAATCCGATCAGCTTTTCAAAAGTCCCGGTGACATCCAGGACTTCGGCCCGTTTTTCGAAGTTAGCTGCTGCAGAATGACGGCTGTGGAAAAAAGTCAACCCCCCGATTTCTTCTTCTAGAATCAGCTTTTCAATGACTTGGTAGTTTTCCTCGGTATCGTGAATAAATGCCGCAGGAGAGAAGCATTGGGCGATTTTTTGGGTTTTTAGCATTTGAATATTGCAAAATTGAAAGATTGGAAAATTAGGGTTTCGTGTCACCCAGAGCGGAGTCGAAGGGTGATAATTCGGATTTTCATTAAAAGGCTTCGACTTCGCTACCAATGACGAGATAATATTTATTTTGATTTTATTCAATTATCGAATGTTTATTTTGTCTGGTATACTTCCATATTCATTTCTGCTGCAAGCTTGAGAACATATTTCTTTTTTTGGTTGAGTA
>NZ_MUNY01000059.1 GCF_002002735.1 Algoriphagus sp. A40
CTTGCCACTTCCTTTCCTTCGATGCCGATATAAATGCTCCTGGAGCCTATATCGATTCCTGCTGAATGAAGATTGATCTTTTCCATCCGGATTAGTTTTAAATCCCAAACCCGTTGAACACCTGTAGTGCCAGGCTACCAATCGGACAAGTGAATCACTGTACCATTCTTTTGTACTCAGTTCAACGGAACCATACTCAGCGACAGGCAGGTGCACTATCACGAAGGCGGCCAAACTGTTTAGGATAAGGCTAAGTTAACCCCGTCATTTCCTTTTTGTATGTTCCCGGAATATTTAAGACTCAGCCTGACAAACATTCGCCGTAATTCGTACTTAAACCAAAGCGTTTGAAGTTCAAATAAAACCATCGGCGGTAAATGCCTGATTCCTTTGTAATTTAAGGACAAATGATTCCAGCCTCCATGATTTTTTATCAACAGCCTATTGCCGAACTTTTCAAAGAATTTAAATCCCAAAAAGAGGGTTTAACTGATTCCGAAGCGGAAAAAAGAATCCAGGAATTTGGTCCGAATGCGCTCCAGGAGAAAAAGAAAAAGCCTGTGTGGGTTCTTTTTTTGGCCCAGTTTGAAGACTTCATGATTCTGATTTTGGCTGCAGCAGCAGTGATTTCTGGTATTGTAGGAGACTTGACTGACACAATCATAATCCTGGTAATCATTGTTCTCAATGCCATTTTGGGCTTTGTCCAGGAATACCGGGCGGAAAAAGCCATGGAATCCCTGAAAAAACTGACCGAAACTCAGACCAAAGTTTTTCGGGATGGACAGCCTGTTACTGTTCAATCCAAAGCACTCGTCCCCGGTGATGTGATCGTTTTGGAAGCAGGAAACATGGTTCCTGCAGACATTCGTCTGATTGAGACTTTTTCCCTGAAAATCGATGAATCTTCCTTAACCGGAGAATCGGTCGCTATCGACAAAATCTCCGAGCATATTGCAAAAGAAAGCCTCCCTCCTGGAGATCAGCTAAACATGGCCTTCAAGGGAACTCTTGTAACCAATGGCCGGGCAATCGGACTTGTATTGGCCACCGGGATGAAAACTGAAATCGGAAAAATTGCCGATTTGCTACAGGAAGACACTCCTGTCACTCCTCTTCAGCAACGGATGCAACGATTTGGAAAAGTAATTTCTTACCTGATTCTTGGAATTTGCGCCTTGCTTTTTGTGGCAGGATTGGCCCGGGGAGAAGAAATGTTTCAGGTTCTGCTGCTTTCTGTGAGCCTGGCCGTTGCTGCAATTCCGGAGGCTTTGCCGGCGCTGATTACCATTGCCCTATCCCTAGGTGCAGGTAGATTGGCCAAGAAAAATGCCCTCATCCGCAAGCTTCCTGCAGTGGAAAGTCTGGGATCTGTCACTTACATCTGCACGGATAAGACCGGCACGCTGACCCAAAATAAAATGACAGTGGTCCAAGTCGATGCGGAGCAACAAGCTGGGATCGATTCGGAATTCTCAAATCTCCAACTCGGAATGGGTTTGTGCCATGATGTGCATTTGAATCCAAAAGGAAAACCAGAAGGCGAAGCCACCGAACTTGCCCTGGTTGATAGGATACTCAAGGATTTTTCGACCGGCCAAGTTGAGCAATTGGTGAAAAAATTCCCGAGAGTTGGAGAGGTCCCCTTTGATTCCAATCGGAAAAGGATGAGCACAATTCACCAGTTTGGGGATCAATATTTAGTACTTTGTAAAGGAGCTTCTGAGTCGATTTCAGTGATTTTGAAGGACAAAAAATTCGCTGATGAAGCCAATCTTTCTTCTGAAAAATGGGCAGCAAAAGGTGAACGGGTTTTAGCTTTCGCAGGAAAATTGATCCCAACACTCCCCCTGGAATCGGAATGGAAAAATCTGGAAAACGACCTTGAGTATTTCGGGAAAGTTGGCATGATTGATCCTCCACGCGAGACTGTGAAAGTCTCGATACAGGAATGCCGGACCGCAGGCATCAAACCCGTGATGATTACAGGCGATCATCCCGCCACTGCCAAAGCAATCGCCGACGAAGTTGGTATCTGGAAACCTGGGGACTTGGTCCTGACTGGGGCTGAACTGGCAAAACTCAATGACGAGGAATTTGCCAATCAGGTAGAAAAAGTAAGTGTTTATGCACGCGTTGCTCCAGAGCAGAAACTAAGAATTGTCCAGGCATTGCAGCAAAAAGGTCACTATGCCGCCATGACTGGTGACGGCGTCAACGATGCCCCATCACTCAAAGCTGCGAACATCGGCGTGGCAATGGGAATCGCAGGAACAGATGTAAGTAAAGAAGCAGCGCACCTGATTTTGCTTGACGACAACTTCTCGACCATAGTGGTAGCTGTCAAAGAAGGTCGAAGAATCTATGACAACATCCGAAAATTCATCAAATACATCATGACCTGCAACGGTGCTGAGATTTGGGTAATCGGTTTGGCTCCTTTTCTAGGATTCCCAAATCCCCTTTTACCCATCCATATCCTTTGGATCAATTTGGTGACTGACGGGCTTCCGGCTTTGGCTTTGGCGGGAGAAAAGCCTGAAAAAGACCTGATGAACCGGCCTCCAAGACCTCCCAAGCAAAGTCTGTTTGCCGAAGGTGTGGGCTATCACATTGTTTGGGTTGGCATGCTGATGGCAGGAGTTACATTATTCACTCAATATTGGGCGATTCGACAGGATTGGCACTGGCAAACGATGGTTTTTTCGGTGCTTTCATTTTCTCAATTGGCGCATGTCATGGCAGTAAGAAGTGACCGAACGTTCCTTTTCCGGCAGGGATTATTCAGCAATAAGCCACTTCTTGCCTCAGTTGGACTGACGATGGGGCTACAGTTTGGAGTAATCTATCTTCCTTGGCTCAACGACATCTTTCGCACCCAGCCATTGGACCTGATTGAATTGGTTTTTTGTGGAGGAATGGCACTAATTGTTTTTCATGCAGTGGAAATGGAGAAGCTTGTCAGGGGTTATTTGAAATGATTTCTCACAGATTTCACAGATTTTCACAGATGTTTTTTTGAATCAACTATATTATTTTTGTTTTTATAATTTTAAAAAGCAATCAATTTTTTCTCATATAAAATGGAAATCAACGACTTAACTTTTAAAATCAGGGGAGCTGCTTTTTCTGTTCACAATGGTTTAGGACCAGGTTTATTGGAAAGTGTGTATGAGGCAGCTTTGGCTTTTGAACTAAGCATCATAGGCCTAAAGGTCCGAAGTCAAGTTCCTTTGCCTGTTCAATACAAAAATGTGAATTTGGAACTGGGTTTTAGAATTGACCTTTTGGTGGAGGAAAAAATAATCATTGAAATAAAATCGGTCGAAGCCATTCATGATGTTCATAAAAAACAACTGTTGACTTATCTAAAACTATCGGAGAAAAAAATCGGACTTTTAATAAACTTCAATTCTGCAAAACTTATTGAGAAAGAGAGTATCATTCGAATAATTAACTAATTCTTTCAAATATTTATTCCCGAGAATTACAGATCTCCACCGTTGTTTCGATTTTTTTATCTGTGACTATCTGTGCCATCTGTGAGAGATTTTTTTCTATTTTCAATTTTCTATCAATTTTAGTTCAATTCAATAAATGCCCGAAGCTCCAAAACCTACAGAATTGCAGGAAAAACTACCCCGTAACCTTGGCCTTTGGGGAATTTGGATGCTGGTGGTAAATGGACTGATCGGGGCAGGGATTTTTGGTCTTCCCAGTGGAGCGGCAGCTTTGGCAGGAGAGTACAGCATTTTGATTTACGCATTTTGTGCGCTGCTGATGCTACCTGTCATCCTTTGCTTCGCTGAGTTAGGCAGCTATTTCCGCGGTACTGGCGGTCCCGTTAGATACGGAACCTTGGCCTTTGGTCCGTTTATCGGCTTCCAGGGAGGATGGCTTTACTACTTGGCGAGGTTAATATCTTTTTCTGCCAATACCGTCTTGCTCACAGATAGTATTGCCTATTTTATCCAAGGAGCGAGTGATGGAATCGGGAGACTGGCTTCGCTGGCCGTGATCTGCTTTGGCTTAAGCCTGATCAATGTCCTGGGTTCCGTTGAATCGATCCGTTCGATGACTTTTTTTACGGTTATCAAATTTGCTGTTTTGATTCTGCTGCCTTTGGGAGGATTTATCATCTTGGGTGCTAATGTGATTCCAAGGTTTGATTCCCCAGTATCACCGTTTTCTGATTTGGGAAGTGCTGCCTTGCTGTTGATCTATGCCTTTGTAGGATTTGAAGGAGCTGTAGTCCCAGCCGGAGAAGCCAAAAAGCCTGAGCGCGACATGCCTTTGGGATTATTGTTGGGACTTGGAGTGGTTGCAACCCTTTACATGCTGATTCAAGTGGTAACCCAAGCTGCAGTTCCCAACTTGGCCGAATCCAAAACTCCACTCCTTGATGCTTCCGCGGCACTTTTCGGAAATAAGGGTGCTGTGGTCCTGATGATTGGTGTAGTCGCCTCCGTTTTGGCAAATTTAATCGGAGCCATGTTTTCGTCCACCCGGCTGACTTATGCGCTTTCTCTGGAAAACTCCCTCCCAAAATGGTTTGGAGAAGTCCACCCCAAATTCCTCACGCCAGCCAACTCGGTGATTTTCTTCGGCATATCGGCTTTTTTGCTTTCCTCCTTCGGTTCATTTAAGGTCTTGGCAGCGATGACTGTTTTGTCGCGCCTATTTCTTTATATCATGAGTTGTGCGGCCATACCAAAGCTTCGTCCCCAGTTTATTGGCCAAGGGAGATTTATTCTTAAAGGCGGCTATTTGGTTCCGGTTTTAGGGATTTTAGCATGCCTTTGGCTGATGATGCAAGTAAGTGAACAATCGGTTTGGATGACGGCGCTTTTTATCGGAATCGGCACAGGGCTGTATTGGCTGGGAAGAAAGCAACGAGAAGTTTGATTTCAGATGCTTCGACATACTTCGGCAAGCTCAATACAAGTGCTCAGCACAAGTTTCGGATATGGGATTTCGGATTCAAAATTCATATCACTAAATTCTATCTTTTTCAATAACTTAATACTCAATCACACCTAACCCAATTCAGCTATGAAAGCATTTTGTTCACTCTTTCTTATTCTTCTGCTTGTTGGATTTTCGGCCAAAGCCCAAAATGCAATTGACGTGACCGGTTCTTGGACCATGCAGGTTCAGACTGATGCCGGAAGCGGTTCTCCGGCTTTTGTCCTGAAACAGGAAGGCGAAAAAATCACAGGAACCTACACCGGACAACTCGGAGAATCTCCTGTCACCGGAACGCTCAAAGGCAATGTGATCCATCTGGAATTCAATATTCAGGGAAATCTGATTACCTACGATGGTACCACAACTTCCACCGAAATGGAGGGAAAAGTAAATCTGGCGGAAATGGCCACCGGAACTTTCAAAGGAAAGAAGAAGTAGGGATCAGTTGGCTGTCGCAGTTGGCAGAAATCCTTTGAAGTTATTTAAAACCTCAAAGGATTTTCTATTTCCAGGAATTCCGGTGTTCGGTAAGTTTTGGGGTTCGCAAATTAAAAACTGAACTCTGATCACTGAGACTGATCACTGGCCTTAGAGGAAAAAGTCCCCAACTCTTCGATCTGGTAACCCTCCGGGTAGCTGGGTCTTTTTCTTTTGGTTCCCAAGACCGGTTGGTCTGGTTCTCCCGTGATTTGATGAAAAAGTGCATGGAGTGCCAAACCTTTTTTCACAATCCAAATCCTCAAATTGGAGACTTTTCGGATGCTTAAAGCCTCTCGAAGAGGCGCATCCAGCAAGGCAAAAACAAAGGGACGGCCTAGCCAAAACAGCCATTTTGGAATGTAAAATCCCAAAACCAAATCGATTGTTTTGTCAGCGATGACACGATTGCTGGCCGCAAATCGAAAGTGTTCAGCCTCGTATTTGACATTATAATCCTCAAATTCCTCAAAAGTCTGGGGTATATTTTTGAGGTTCATCCTTTTTCCCAATTCAAGGTAATTTTTGAAAATGCCTTCCTTTTCTACTTCCGTCATCGGCCGATATGCATACTTTTCTACCCATCGGATCGGCTCAAAAATAAAGGTCGAAAGCACGTACAGAAAGTCCTCGTTGGAAATATCAAATCGCCCGTGCATCGAATTCATACGCCGAATTGCGCGCTTTCCCCGAAGGCTATTCATGCCATGTTCGAGAATTTCGAAGAGTATCAGCTCCGTATCATCATAGCGTTTCCTGGGTCTCTGAACAAATTCGCCAGTCTCGGCCAAAACTCCCGAAATCGAGGGCACTGCAAAAGTCCTGAAAAGAGCAAACTCCAAGGACCGCTCCAAATCCCAAGGAAAAACATGGCAGCTCAGCAGGAAGGAAATCTTTTCGTGGTCTGTATCGGGATTTAGAGATTGGATCTGAGTTGAAAAAGGATTCATGAAAAAAGGAAATTCGATTTATGGAATTTACGAGGATGAAAAAACATTTACCTATCCAAGTTCGATTTTTCCTTATTTTCATGGAAAATCAACCCCAAAAGCCATGAAAAAAATATTGTTTGCCGCACTTTTCCTTATCCCGCTGTTCACTTTTGCCCAAGCTGAAAAAGAGGTCGCCGCTTCCGTGGAAAAGATGAGAACAGCTCTCCTTGCCGAAGATGTCGCCACCCTGAAATCCTTAACGTCTGAGGATCTCAACTATGGGCATTCCAGTGGAGTGATCGAAAATCAGGAGCAATTTTTGGAAGTTTTTGCATCTAAGAAAACCGATTATCAGAAATGGGACATCTCGGATCTGAGCATCACATTCCATGGCAAAGAACTGGCAATGGTCAGACACAATGTGGTAGCTGATTTTGCATCCAACGGAAATGTGGCAACCCTGAACCTAGGCTTGTTGATGGTCTGGGTGAAGGAAAAAGGCGATTGGAAATTGCTGGCCAGACAGGCTTTCCGGATTCCTCAGGGGCAGTAGATCAGTTTCTTTGCTTGAAAAAAACGAAAAAGCCGGAATCTCGATTCCGGCTTTTCTTAATCTTTTTTGGCTTTTGCTGGAGTGAGGTTGTAGGTAAATGAGAAATAGTGACCGAAGTCAAACTTTCCTACTATCGGAACAGTGCCTGTGTCGCCCAAATCAAATGACCCATCAAGATCCACTTTATTAGAAAGTCGGATGACCTCTCCCATTGCGATCCCAATACCGAATACCAGACGCTTCATCTTGCCCAGTGATAAGGAAGGGCCGGCTGTTAGACGAAATCGCTGATCTGCTGTCAAATATCCCCCCACGCTTCCTCCAAAATTGACAGACTTGGCGCTGCGATAGGTGAAATTAACTGTAGTCCCAACTCCAAATTCGTATCCACCTTTATTTTCCTCTGAGATCTTGTAAAGCGGACTGTCTTCATCTGGCCCGACAACCGGAGTGGTAATGTAAGTCTTATCCACCAAAGAGGATATGAACAATCCTGCACTGAAATCAATCTTCAGGCCACCCTTCATCCAGACTTTGTAGTCGTAGGTTGTGATTTTTTGGGAAGAGACGGTCTTTTCGCTGGCCGGAAGAACTTCCAAAGTCACTTTGATAAAATCAATATTTTCCCCCTGATGGTCAAGAGGGAGGGTCTGGATGTGATCCTGTATTGAATTTACCAAGACGATGTTTTTGCTGATCTCTTCGATATTTTCATTAAAGGTCTTTCGGAGAGATTTGATATCCTCGTCTCCAAGGTCTCCGAGTAATGTAGAAACCTCTTGGAAATCACTAAATAAGGATTGTATGTCCGAATGCCATATCTGCGCAGAGGCCTGAAGCCCTGTCAAATCCAGTTGGTCTTTCTGACTGCTAATTGCCATCTCAGATTTGGTGAAGTTTGTTCGGCTTATGGAATAATTTGTAAGTGTTCGATAAACACGTCGATAATTTTCGGTGATATCTGCATCACTAAGTATTGTTTTAAAGCTAATTTGGGGGATTATTCCAGATCGGTCAAAAATGGAGTTGACCGATTTGAGATTGGAGTTGGCCGTTTCGAAAATCTCCGATTGTAAATTTGTGATTTTCTGATTTAAGTCGGAATTAGACTTAGATGTAAGTACCTCTGTTGTGGCCTTCTCTAAGTTCCTTAGGTTAGTAAGCTCAATGATTTTTGATGGGAGTGAATCATCTTGAGATGCTTTTTCGATAGAAGGATCCCCGCCGACTTTGGAAAAAGACGCCATAAACGCCTCTCCTCCTTCTCCAAAAAGTGAAACCATCTCATGGTTAAGCGCATATTTGTATTTCAAAGGATTTAGTCCTGTGAATTTGAGAACTACCAATTCCCCCTTGTCGGCTTCCAATCTTTGTTTGGTTCCAGAAATAGGAGAGTTTATAGGAATCGTCAAAACCTTCGGGGAAACCAACCCTACTTCTTGGCCAAAGGAATTGTGAATACTTGTCAAGGCTGTCAGCAGGACAAGCAGTGTTTTCATCGATTTTTTCATAGGTATGGTGTTTGGGAGCGTTGAAAAATGTAATAAAAGCTACGCTAAGCTCCGTAGCTACTCAACATTAAAACAGGATCTGGCGCCTTCCGCCTAGTATTCGGCGGAATCCCTAGCTATAACTGCAAATCCGGTAGAAAAAAAATCAAAACGCATGATAGTTAGCACCTTAAGAGTTCCAAAGCTACGAACCGAACAAAGTAACTTGGCAATCTGCTAAACTAAGTGTGGTAGAGAAACGAGAATTTCAATACTTATTTTGTCTCCCTTTAAAAAATTCAAGTCAAAAAAATCCCTTCAGCATTTCCTGAAGGGATCTCCTTTTCTAAAACTCAATCCGATAGCTGATCAACGGGATCAAAGGAGTCTGGTAGGCTGTCTCGATCTCTCCTTTCATCGGTTCAAAATAGCTTCCATAGATGTTTTTGCGGTTGGTCGTATTCTGAATATCGAGTGCCAGGGTGCTGGTGGATTTAGGCCGGTTCCACTTAAGACTCACCCGAAGATCCGTCCTGAAATAGGCCGGATTTTGCTCTTCAAAGGCCCTTGTCTCGTCATACACGGTTTGGTTTTCGGTGATGGACTGTTCCAAATCTATCGGAGTCGCCCGCAGTCCTCCGCCGTAGATGCTTCGTAGGTTGAGACCAAGCACCCGGTTTTTCTTCAGTTCATATTCCTTTCCGACGGTCAGCGTGAGATTCGCATTTCCGTTGTAGAGTGTGTTTCTCCACTTGTTTTCCTGCGTTTTGTACAGCGAGTTGTACACGGAAGCTGACAGTAGAAAGTAGAGGTTTTTGTGCGTAAACTGCTCCAGGGTAAACTCTCCGCCGTAATTTTTACCTAAACCGTCATTGACCAAAGGATCGGTCATGTACGTCCACTGCTGATTGAGGATGGAGTAGGTTTCGTCCGCACCCGGCTTGACAGGGATATTAAACAGGTGCTGGTAGTAGCCCTCGATCTTCATCCGAAGAAATGGATTCAGCTGACGGTCGTAGCCCACCACAAAATGATGCGACTTGCTCAAGCCCAGATCTTTGTTGGGCAGGCTGATTTGCCCGTTTTCCTCCTGCTCCGCAAAGTAAGTTCCGAGCGGTTGCACCTGACTGTGAAGTCCGTAGCCAAGGCTGAACCGCTGCTTTTCATCCAACTCGTAAGAGGCGCTGATCCTCGGCTCGATGGAGTTGGAGTTATTCAGCAAAAGTTGGAGGTAGTGAAGCCCGACATTGAAGGTTAGCCGCTCGCTTGCCCGATAGTTGAGTTGAGAGAATGCCTGGATGCTTTGCGTATTCCCTTTGGAGTTGATGAAAGTCTCCATGGGATCTCCTTCGTCCTCTCGGCCATTTTCCACAAGATTGTAGGATAGTTGGTTTACATAGATCCCGCTTCGGAGATTGGATCGGGCCGAAAGCTTGGAGTTCAACACACTGGAAAACGTGATCTTAGAGTTGCCAAAATTCTCATAGGACCACTTCTGATCGTTGTATTCATCGTCCAATCGCTCCACGTCATCTCCGATTTCATGTCCGGACGCCAAGACGGTAGTTTGGAGAAAATTGGAATTGTTGATCATATACGAGTACTTGATTCCAACCGCTCCTGTGTTGGAAAAGTATCTGGAACTGTAGCGGTCTCCTTCTCCTTCCCAGGTGAGAGAATCCTTTTCAGCATCCCCGTTTTGGTCACTCAATCCTCCGAAACCAAAGATCGAAAAGCTACTTTTCTTTCCCGCAGGGAGATAGAAATTGAAAGACAAATCCTGGAAATCCGTCACAAAATCACCCAAGGGTATCCCGAGTTTGGACAGGATCGAAAGCGTGGAGTAGCGATAATTGATCAAATAAGAGCCTTTGTAGTTTTTGGCGATCGGACCTTCAGCGGCTACGTCCGTTCCCAAAAAGCCTGCCTGTAGGGTAAATTCGCGTTTTTCGTTGTTTCCCTTTCTCAAACTCAAATCAAAAACCCCACCCAGCGCATTGCCATATTCGGCAGGGAAAGCACTCGTCAAGAAGTCAGAATTGGCAAGCAACTGCGAACTGAGGATCGAGATTCCGCCTCCCGATGTTCCCGGATTGACGAAGTGATTGGGATTGGGGATGTCGATGCCCTCCATTCTCCACAATAAACCATTTGGGCTGTTGCCACGGATGGAGATGTTGTTGTTGCCATCGTCTGTGCCGACGACACCAGAGAATGAAGTCGCCATTCGGCCGGGATCGTTCACAGCCGCGGCAAATTTTCTCGTTTCCTCAACGGAAAAGGTCCTTCCGCTCACCGTCACCATGTCATTGACTGTTCTTTCTTTTTCAGCACCCATCACCACAACTTCATCCAACTGGCCAAAATCCTCCTCAATGGTAATCGCCAACACGACCTCCTTGCCGGAATTGACCAAGACATTGGGGAGAATCAGGTCCTGATAGCCGACAAAGCTCACTCGAAGCGTGTGAGTTCCCAGCGGTACCTGTGAGATCTTGAAGTCTCCATCCACATCCGTGGCAACTCCCATCAACGGATCTGTGTTGAGGATCATCACGGTCGCCCCAGGGATCGGAGCCTTGCTGACCTGATCTACTACTTTGCCCCGTACGGTTTGGGTCAAAGTTTGGGCATGAAGGGGATTGATTGCGAAGCAAAAAATCACCAAAAGGAGTTTACTAAGCGAATTCATAGCGTTGGTTTAGTTTAAGGGTGGAAATTAAATCGAGTGATTCGGAAAAGGCAATCCGGTGACAGGTGGCCGATTGCTAATCAATCGGCCACTGTGATTTGGGACAAGAAATTTTGGAATAGCTGGGGCGGAAATGCCCTGGAAAGGAGCTTTTTAGGCTCTAGTTTCTGAGTTTAATTTCCCCATCTTCCACCCCCGACAAAGAAGCCGAGCGTAAAGGCGAAGTATTCGTTAGTGGCCTGGCCGATCACGTCACCGCCCACGTTTTGAAGGTTGCTTTTCGGAACAAAATTGTATTCTACACCGATCCGGAATTTATTCAACTCCACCCCTGCCCGCACCATCGGTGCCCAGGCAAAATCCGCCTCCAGGTTTTCGATGTCGTCTTCATCGATATCTGTCTCTTCGATATCAATATTGCTCAAACTATAGTAGCCAAAACCACCTCCGATATAGGGCGCCACCTTGCCTTCGCCAAAGTTGAAATAGTAATTGGCAGTGCCGGAAACAGAAAGATTTGCTCCGATTTCTCCATCGTAATCATCCGGGATACTGTAGTAAGTGACGTCTTTTGCCATTCCTGTTACACCCATTCTCATTCCTAGGGCAAGGTTGTCCAAGACTAAAACTTGGGGTTCAACATTGACCAGGGCACCAATTCCTCCGTCTTTGGGAGCTGCGAATCCGAAATCCATTTGATACCTGAATTTTCCAGCTTGTTGAGAATATGCAGTTTGCATTACGAGCAATGCGATCATTACGCCGAGTAGTTTTTTCATTTTAGTTTTTGATTTTTAATCGTTTGTCTTTCTGATCAGATTCTCGTCTTGAGGTGAAAAGAAAGAGTTGGTTTAGCTTTCGTTTATAAGACAATCAATCAGGGTTTTACCCCTATGTGGCTTGAATATTTTTTGAATTAAATAATTGAAGTAAGAGAAAGTTGAAAATTAGAGGTACGAAATACGAAGTACGAGGCACAGGATTGGGTCAAAGCTTTCGAGGTTTTTCAACATTGCAACTTTTGTACTTTCCCTCTTTTCATACTTTTGGTTGTCCTGCTTCTCCAGAAGCTGGACGTACAAATTCTATTTTCTCTTTGTGTCCCTTCGCGTTCTTGGCGGTTGTACTTCTTTTTTTAACCGTAGATTCTCAGAAGTTGAATCCCCTTACAAAAACCGGAATCCGGCTTTGAATCCCCACCAGAATTGACTTCCCAAGTCCTCGGGATGGTAGACGTCATTGTGAATGGTGGTGTTGGTGTAAGTGAAAAGCTCCGGATGGAATGCGTAGGAGGAATCATACACCCTGAAATTGACCGTCGGACCGGCGAAAAGGGCGAAGTTTTTTGTTGCCTGGAATTCTGCACCTATGTAGCCCCTGTTGATCAGGTTGAGTGCATGGACGCCGCCCTGACTCAGCTGCTCAGAGCTAACCTCGATGTTGAGAAAGGTCTTTTTGCCCAGTCTGGGAGAAGTCCCCAAACCATACCCAAAAGACCAGACTACCTGATCGTCCCACTCAGGTCTGATGCCCGCAAAGAAGATGTTGTAAAACTCCCGCTTGCCGGTTCGGAAGGCCAGATTCAGTGGTAAAACTTCATTTACGCTTAGTTCCAAAGTATGATAGCCCGAGCGGACAAAAGTCAGGAACCCAACCGGAACACCGCTGATGCTGTCCGAGTAATTGATCAAACCGAGCTGGAACCCATCTACTTTGTTTCCGAAATTCACCAAGCCAACTTGCGAGCCTTTGACATCTCGTGCAGCAAAATTCAATACACCGGCAACCTGCGAACCCTCCAGATCATCAGCGGTGAAGTTCATCACACCTGCTACCTGAACACCTTCCACTTTCTTGGGAGAGAAATTAGCCACACCGGCGATCTGAACTCCATCAACCGGTCCGGTGGTAAAATTCATCAATCCAGCCAACTGCACCGAGTTTTTCACTGAATCTAAGTTCGAGTTGAAAAGTCCCGCTAACTGGACACCGTCCACCTTCCCGCCTACTTGGTTAAACAACCCCGCGAGCTGCACACCGGTCATATCACTGCGATTGATATTGAACAGGCCGGCCATTTCGAGCTTTCTGGTTCCTGCAGAATAGCCTCCCAGAAGATTGAAAGAGTAATCGTTGACGATATTTCCGGAGTACATTCCGTTCGTTCCCACGTAGGGGACGAAGGAAAACTGAAATCCCATAGAGGTAGTATCGCTCAGGTCTTTTCCAAAGGGATCAAATCGGAAGGGTTCGGGTTTCTGAAATGTTAGGGGCTTCTCATCTTTGTTCAGGCTGTCCGGCTGTGTTTGGAGGGCAAAAGCTTCTGATCCGAATAGCGCAGAGATCAGGATTGCTGCGAAAATTCTATAAAACGTATTCATGACATTGGTTTAGTTTCGCTTATAGGACAAGCGAACCGCGGTATACCCCTATTCCTGGGAAAAAAAGATTTGCGAAGTATGATTTACGGGGCTTCAGGCAGCGTTGGAGCCCTGAACTGTCTTGAGCTTTTCAACCTTAAACCGTTCCGACTTTTTGCTCTTGAAGAGATTGAGCACTAATCGAATCGAGCAGAATTTTTTTTCTCATTTACTTAACAAATATGAATCTAATAATTACATTTACTTTTGTTAAGTAAATAAATCCGACATGGCACAACATTCATTGGGCGAATTTGAAGAACTGGTATTGCTAATGGTAGCGGCGCTCCACGACGAAGCCTATGGCGTATCGATCCTCTCCGGGCTGGAAAAAGAACTGGGAAAATCACTGAACGTCAGCGCAGTACATGTTGCGCTGAAGCGGATGGAAGATAAAGATTTTGTAAAGTCCAGGTTTGGGGGAATCACAGAAGACAGAGGAGGTCGGCGCAAAAAGTACTACGTCATCACTGCCTTGGGCAAGAGGGTGCTTGATGAGCAGTTTGCTCTGAGAAACAATATCTACAACCGAATTCCCAAGATCTCCTTTGGCTGATGCAACCTCCGCGTAAGGCACTCGCTTTCCTCCGCTGGTTTTGCCGGGAGGATTACCTTGAGGAGATCGAGGGGGATCTGGTGGAATTGTTTGAAAACAGGTACAGCAACCTGTCGCCAACGAAGGCGAATCGGAAATTCATCTGGGATGTGATCCGATCCTTCAGATTACGAAACATTAAAAAAATCGACTTAACACATCTGGTTTATCCATTCATGTTTCAACATTATATCAAAATCGGTGGAAGGCAACTCCTGAGAAACAAAGCATTCTCTGGCATCAATATCTTTGGTCTATCCATAGGGATTGCGTGCTGCCTTACCCTGCTGATTTTTGTTGGATATGAATCAAGCTTCGATAATTTCCATCCTTTTGCAAATCGCAGCTACAGAGTCGTTCAGCAAACCCAATATCCGGATCAGACTCTTTACTGGAATACCACAGCCTACCCTTTGGCTGAAGCAGTAAGGGAAGATTTTCCCGAGCTGGAATTAGTCACTCAGACAGCCGGACCATTTCAAAGATTTTTCACGGTGGAAAAGGAAGGAATGGATGATTATCAATTCGAGTTGGATTATGTCCTGTTTATAGACCCATTCTATCCAAAAGCATTTGACCTCACTTGGCTTGCCGGGGACAAAAATTCGGCGTTCCAACACCCCAATTCGATTGTTTTGACGGAAAGTATAGCCGAGAAATGCTTTGGGCAAAATGTTTCCGGACAATCCATTCTGGGAAAAACCATCATGCTGGCGGGCAAAGATCCCATGCAGGTGACCGGGATAATCAAAGACGCACCGGGCAATTCCAACCTCAGGTATGAAATGCTGGTCCCCTATGAATTCTTCAAACAAAACAATCCCTATCCAGCGTCGAATTGGTCGGGAAATTATGGAGGGACAACCTTTGTGGTCACCTCAGAACAGCAAAATCCTGAGGTAATCGAATCTTCTATTGCCACTTGGAAAAAGAAATATCTCACTAAAGAAGATGACAGCAGGATCTCCTACAAGCTTCAGCCTTTGGCTGAAATTCATACGGAATCTCTCTACGGAAGCAGCCCTGGAAGCTATACAATGCCCAGCAATATGCTCCAGACTGCGAGGTATGTCGGGATATTTATTTTGCTGATCGCCATCGGCAATTTTGTCAACCTCGTGACGGCCAAATCGGTGATCAGGGCCAAGGAAGTCGGAATCAGAAAAACGATTGGGAGTACGAGGTTTGATTTGTTCAAGCAATTCACCTTAGAGAATTCCCTTTTGGTTGCCATCTCGGTTTTGCTTGCGCTTGTATTTTCTATTGGCTTAATCAGTCAAGCAAATGCAGCGTTTTCAATCATCAACCTCCAGCTGGAGTTGAATTGGGCTGATGTGGGAATGATAGTCTTTTTGGGAGGGATTACCATCTTATTGGGCACGGCCTATCCGGCTATTATTCTTTCCTCCTTCAACCCTCTCCAAATCATCAAAAACAACCTGCCCTTTACCCGGACCAGGGGATTTTCAGTGCGAAAGGCAGTCACGATATTTCAGTTTGCCCTTGTGCAATTATTTGTCATAGCTACCATTATCGCGGCTGTTCAAATGGATTTGTTCAGGAATAAATCCCTCGGTTTCACTACTGACGCGGTATTGATGCTGCCTGTTCCCCAATCTGATAAAATCGAAACTTTCAAAAACCAACTGGCTAACAATCCTGAAATCAAAGATATCGCCATTGGTTCAGGTCCGCCGATGGCTGTCAACGGATTCCAATTGGGAACCAGGTTCAGGACTTCAGATATGCCCGAGGCAGATGGGTATGAGACTGAGATGAAAATCGGCGACACCAACTACCTGGACTTTTATGGAATGGAACTGATTTCCGGTAGAAATTTTACCGGCAACAAATCAGATTTTGACGAATTCATAGTCAATGAACGCCTCTTAAAATCAATGGGCTGGACGCCTGAGAATGCCATTGGTCGAAAACTTACAATCAACGAAGGCGAGGCAACTGTCATTGGAGTGGTGAAGGACTTTCACAACAATTCCCTTCAGCATGACATTTCACCCTGCGTCATTCTCAACTGGAATTATTTTCAGGATCAGGCATTTGTCAAAGTCAGCAACATAAACCCACAGGTTTTAGAATCCATCGAGCAATCATGGAAGAATTCATTTACAAAATCTATATACAACTATGAATTTATTGATGATTCTATCGCAAGGGAATACTTCGTTGAGACGCTTTCATTCAAAGGCTTCACCTTATTTTCCATCATAGCCATAGTAATTGGAAGTCTTGGTTTAATTGGATTAATGACCTTTATCACCACACAGCGGACCAAAGAAGTGGGTATCCGTAAAGTTTTGGGAGCCACGGTTTCCGAGCTTGTCCTATTCTTTTTGAAGGAATTTACTGTATTGATTGGGATAGCCTTTTTGTTGGCCTTGCCCTTTGCCTATTTCCTGATGCAACATTGGCTGGAAGACTTCACCTACCGCATCGAAATGTCCTGGTGGATGTTTTTGGGAGGCGGAGTGATCACCTTGATTATAGCAGGCTTGAGTTCTGGAATACAAGCCACCAAAGCAGCTCTGGCAAATCCCATCAAGTCCATAAAAACCGAGTAAAACGCAATTCTTCCTAATTGAGTCAAATGAAGAATTGATTGAAACACCAGCATGAAAACCACTCCTCCAAAACGTTCCCTTCAATTTCTCCGCTGGTTTTGCCGGGAGGATTACCTTGAGGAGATCGAGGGGGATTTGATTGAGGTTTTTGGCAGAGAGGTGGAAGATTCTCCGAGCAAAGCCAAATGGAAATTTTCCTGGAGCGTGCTCAAATACTTCCGACCGGGATTTATCAGGTCGTTTTCAAATTCTAATCAGTTTCATCCAATGGGAATGTACAAGAGTTATTTCAAAATCGGCTGGAGGAATATTTTGAGGAACAAGGCATTCTCCGCCATCAACATTTCGGGCCTTGCGCTGGGCATGGCATGCAGTCTGATCATCATGCTGTGGGTATTCGATGAAAAGGGAATAGATGCTTTCCACGAAAACAATGATAACCTATATGTTGTCTTTCATCGCGCGTATTACGATGGAATAATTGATGGAGGCTATGCAAACCCTGGATTGCTTGCAGGGGAATTGAAAGAAGCTTACCCCGAAGTAAAGGTTGCAACTTCGATGACCTTGAGCAACCTGTATTCATTTGAAGCCAATAACAAAATCTTGAAAGAGTCAGGCAGTTTTGCCGGTCCCGATTTCTTCTCCGTATTCAGCTTTCCTTTACTGGCAGGCACAAAAGAGCATGCGCTCAAAACCACCATCGACATTGCGATCTCCCGAAAAATGGCAGAAGACTTTTTTGGCTCCGTGGATGCTGCCTACGGTCAGTTTATTCGGTACAAAAACATGAAGGACATGAAGATTTCGGCCGTGTTCGAAAATATGCCTTCAAATACTTCGATGGAATTTGACTTCCTGTTGAACTGGGATACTTTCCTGGAAGAAAATGACTGGACAAGAAATTGGGGTAATAACGGGGTGCTCTGTTACCTGGTGCTGGAGGACGGCACCGACAGGGAAGCGTTCGAACGTAAGTTTCGGGATTTTCTTAACAGGCATGAGGACGCGCAGAATGAAAACTTTAAAGTCAAGCTTGCCTTGCAGAAATACCGCGAACAATACCTAAACTCCAAATTTGAAAATGGTGAGATTGCAGGCGGGCGAGTTCAGTATGTAAACCTGTTTAGCATCATTGCAGGGTTCATTGTCCTGATTGCATGTATCAACTCCATGAACCTGACCACCGCCTACTCCATGAAACGCGGCAAGGAAATAGGCGTGAGAAAGGTGGTGGGAGCATTCCGAAGTGCTTTGGTCAGTCAGTTTGTCGGCGAGGCTATACTGACCGTTCTCCTTGCTTTTGCTTTAGGGCTATTAATAGTTTTTGCTGCGCTTCCGGTCTTCAATGCGATCACACAAAAGCAAATCCAAATTCCCATAGGCCAACCCTATTTTTGGTTATCGATGGGTGCCGCTTCCATTCTTCTCGGGTTTATTTCAGGAAGTTATCCGGCCCTTTACCAGTCGGGATTTAACCCGCTAAAAGCACTGAAAGGCTCATTGAAATTTGGAAGTGGTGCGCTGTGGTTCAGGAAAGGACTTGTTGTGTTTCAGTTTGCGCTTTCCATTATGCTCATCGTGGGCACCATCGTTATTTCAAAACAAGTGAGGTATGTGCAGGATGCACATTTGGGCTATGACCGTGAGAACCTTATCTATATACAGTTGGAAGGAGACTTAGGTGCCAAATACAAGGTATTCAAAGATCAGGGTTTAGGTGTGAATGGTGTTAAAACGATCAGCCGCATCACTGACAATCCTACCCGGATAGCGAACGGCACCGGTGGCGTTGAGTGGGAAGGCAAAGACCCCAACTCTTTCCTTCCGCTTACATACTCCGCTGTTGACTATGATTTCATCAAGACCATGGGAATGGAAATGGAAAGCGGCCGGGATTTTTCTCCCGAATTTGGCTCCGATAGTGTTGGATATATTGTCAATCAGGAAGCCCTGAAACTATTCAACTACAAGGATCCGATCGGCATGCCTTTAACACTTTGGGACACAAAAGGAACCATCATTGGCGTTGTGAAAGATTTTCATTTCAGCTCTTTGCACAATAACATCAGCCCCTTGCTGTTTCGCTTGAGTGAGGGGATTGAACAGGGTTGGGTCTTGGTCAGAATTGAACCGGGAAAAACAAAGGAAGCCTTGGCGGGCTTGGAAAAAATCAGCAAGGAGCTGAATCCCCAATTCCCATTTACCTATAAGTTTTCGGACGATGAGTATCAGCAACTATATAACAGTGAGCAGGTCGTCACCAAACTCTCAAATGCTTTTGCCTTTCTGGCCATCTTCATCTCGTGCCTGGGCTTGCTGGGACTGACCATGTTCACCACCGAACAGCGCACCAAAGAAATCGGCATCCGGAAAGTGCTGGGCGCTTCCCAGATCTCCCTGTTCAATCTGCTATCGAGGGAATTGTTCATTCTGGTGTCTATCGCGATTGTGATTGCCTCTCCGCTGGCGTGGTACGTGATGAATGGCTGGCTGCAAGACTATGCTTATAAAATCGATATCACGGTTTGGATATTCATTGTCTCTGGCATGCTTGCTGTCTTGATTGCTTTGGTAACCATTAGCTTTCAAACTCTCAAAGCATTGCTCACAAACCCGGTGAAGAGTTTTAAATCGGAATAAGAACCATGAAAAACTCCCCGCCCAAACGCCCCCTTCAATTCCTCCGCTGGTTTTGCCGCGAAGATTACCTCGAGGAGATCGAGGGGGATTTGATTGAGGTTTTTGGCAGAGAGGTGGAGGATTCTCCGAGCAAGGCCAAATGGAAACTTTCCTGGAGCGTGCTCAAATATTTCAGACCGGGGTTTATCAGGTCATTTTCAAATTCTAATCAGTTTTCTCCAATGGGCATGTACAAGAGTTATTTCAAAATCGGCTGGCGGAATCTTCTGCACAATAAGGGTTACTCGCTCCTCAATATAGTAGGACTTGCCATCGGTATGATGGTGGCGATCGTGAACGGACTTTGGATCTGGCACGAATTCTCCTACAATAAATATTTTGACAACTACGACAGGATTGCCCAAGTCGTGGAGGTTGGTTTGGATCTCGAAGAGGGAGGGACATATACTTATAATTCTATGACTTACCCTCTCGGAGCGGATCTTGTCGAAAAGTATAACCACCAGTTCAAACGGCTTGCCCGGGCAAGCCCTCAGCAGGAAAAAATCCTGACCGCTGGAGAAATAAAAACAACTTCCCTTGGACTCTATGTGGATGAGGAAGGACCTGAGCTTTTTTCACTAAAAATGCTTGAAGGCACTCGTGCTGGACTTGCTGAAATGAATTCGGTGATGTTGGCAAAGTCAGTGGCTGATGCGCTTTTCGGTTCGAAAGAACCAATAAACCAGACCATTCGGATCAACAACAAAACAGATGTGGTTGTATCCGGTGTCTTTGAAGACTTCCCGCAAAACACAGAATTCAGTGAAGTAAAGTTCTTTGCTCCGTGGAGCTTGTATGTGTCCGAGAATAAATGGATTCAAGAACGTGCCTTGACTGATCTGCGGAATCACTTTCTCGAAATCTATGTGGAGATAGAGAAAGGGAACACATTTGAATCAGTTAGCTCACAGATCAAAAGTGCCCTGCAGTTCGCCCCAGAAGACTTAGAGGATGCCAAAAAAAGAGAAGCCGAACTTGCATTGTATCCCATGAGCGACTGGCACCTCCATCCTGCTGAGGTTCGTGACGGCCAGATGGAGCCGATGTTGATGCTGAAGCTCGTCGGGGCTATTGGGGCTTTTGTATTGGCGCTCGCCTGCATCAACTTCGTGAACCTTAGTACTGCGCGGGCGGAAAAGCGGGCGAAGGAAATCGGAATCCGAAAAGCCATTGGCTCTTTTCGTAGTCAGCTGATCGGCCAATTTTTTACCGAATCCTTTCTGGTGGTCATTTTTTCCTTCATTCTCGCCTTGATTTTGACGGTGCTCGTTTTGCCGGGATTTAACCAAATCGCTACCAAAAACATGGAGATCCCATTGGGCAACGGTTGGTTTTGGGTAGCAAGTTTTGGTTTCGTCACATTCACCAGTTTGCTGGCCGGATTTTATCCTGCCTTATATTTATCTTCTTTCAATCCGATCAGGGCGCTGAAAGGATCCTTCCGCATCGGACGCTTTGCTTCCCTGCCGAGAAAGGTGTTGGTGGTTTTTCAATTCTCCATCTCCGTCATCCTGATTATCGGAACCATCGTGGTCTATCGCCAAATCCAATATGCGAAAGACCGGCCGGTGGGCTACGACCGCGAAGGGCTGATTATGATGCGCAAACAGTCAGCCGACTTTAATGGAAAATATGATGTGCTTCGGCAGGAATTGAAAAATACTGGCGTTGTTTCCGAAGTATCTGAATCCATGGGTTCGATTACTCAAATTTATTCCGGCAACGATGGGTGGGATTGGAAAGACCGAAAGCCCGAAGACGAGGGGGATTTTGCAACGCTATCTGTGTCACACCTGCACGGAAAGACGGTGGGCTGGCAATTTGTTGACGGTCGCGACTTTGATCTGAATATTGCCAGTGATTCGCTGGGCATTGTCATCAATGAATCTGCCCTCGAACGTATGAATCTTCAAGATCCAGTCGGAGAACTTGTGAGCTGGACATGGAGGGGAGACGAGAATAAGGTCCTGAATTACAAAATCCTGGGAGTGATCAAAGATATGGTCATGGCTTCACCGTATGAGCCCGCCCGGCCCACGATGTTTTATTTGAAAGGACACAATGGAACTCCCAATTGGGTCAACATCAAAATCAATCCACAAGTAAGCGCCAGCGAAGCATTGGCCGAGATTGAATCGGTTTTTAAGAAAGTCATCCCGACTGTTCCCTTCGAATACAAGTTTGCCGATGAAGAATATGCGGCGAAGTTTGGCAAGGAGGAGAGAATCGCCAACATGGCTTTCATCTTTGCCGGTTTAGCCATAGTCATCAGCTGTTTGGGATTGTTGGGATTGGCTTCTTTCGTGGCCGAAACCCGGACAAAAGAAATTGGCATCCGAAAAGTGCTGGGTGCTTCAGTCGCTGGCTTGTGGGCCATGCTCTCCAAAGAGTTTGTTTGGCTTGTTTTTATCTCATGCCTTGTTGCAGCGCCCTTATCCTATTATTTGATGGACGGATGGCTGCAAAATTTCATCTACCGAACTGACTTATCCATCTGGGTATTTGTCGCAACGGGTGTTGGCGCTATTGGCATCACCTTGCTTACCGTCAGTTACCAAGGGGTAAAAACTGCCCTGATGAACCCTGTGAACAGTCTAAAATCTGAATAGTGAAAACCTCCCCTCCAAAACGTTCCCTTCAATTTCTCCGCTGGTTTTGCCACGAAGATTATCTCGAAGAGATCGAGGGGGATCTGATTGAGGTTTTTGGCAGCGAGGTGGAAGAATCTCCGAGAAAGGCCAGATGGAAATTTTCCTGGAGTGTGGTAAAATATTTCAGACCGGGGTTTATCAGGTCGTTTTCAAATTCTAATCAGTTTCATCCCATGGGCATGTACAAGAGTTATTTCAAAATCGGATGGCGGAATCTGCTGAGGGAAAAAGGAAACTCTTCCCTGAACATCATTGGCTTGGCAGCTGGAATGGCAGTGGCCATTCTGATCGGCCTTTGGGTTTTTGATGAACTTTCGTTTAATAAGTATTTCAAAAACTATGACCGGATCGCCCAGGTGACCAAAGCGGGAAACTACGAGGGCAAGTATTACATGGGGCAAAAGCATCTTCCTTTCCCGCTGATCGAGGAACTTAAGAGCTCCTATGGTCAGAATTTCAAACACATAGTCCCCATCTCTGGCCCCGAGGGATTTGATGCGGTGCTTTCCATAGAGGATAAAATACTGACCAGAAAAGGCATGTATATCGGAGAAGGTGCTCCCGAGATGTTTTCCTGGAAAATGAAATATGGCAGTTGGAATGGCCTCGATGAGATACAGGGAATCATGATATCTGAATCCACTTCCAAAGCATTTTTTGGCGATAGTGATCCCATGGGTAAGGCGATGAAGATAAACAACCACACCGACGTAACAGTCACAGGTGTGTTTGAGGATTTTCCGAAGAACACAGAATTCTACGGCATGATGTTTTTTGAACCCTGGAATTTTTATTTGAAGGACGCTTCCTATATCACCCGGCAGGGTTGGGACAATAATTTTCTCATGGTCTATGTGGAGATTGCTCTAAATGTGACGATGCAGGAAGCAGGTGCCGCCATCAAATCCGCTGAGAAAAAAGCAACTGAAAACCTGGATTTTAGGAAGCAGGATGGGTCGGAGGGTTCAGATGTTTTATTGCTTCCAATGGCGGAATGGCACTTGTATGCTGACTTCAGGGATGGGGAACTCCAAAACGGTCCCATCCAAATGGTCCGATTCATTGCTGCGATCGGGATTTTTGTGCTGCTGCTTGCCTGCATCAATTTTATGAATCTGAGTACGGCCAGATCCGAAAGAAGAGCCAAAGAAGTCGGAATCAGAAAAACGATGGGTTCGATCCGTTCCCAACTGATCGGGCAGTTTTTCAGTGAGTCTTTCCTGGTAGTGATTCTCTCCTTTTTGTTGGCCCTGATAGCTGTGTATGGAGTCTTGCCATCGTTCAACCAATTGGCTGGGAAGGACCTGGCTTTGCCACTGGCCAACAAATGGTTTTGGCTCAGTTGCCTTTCCTTTATTTTCCTTACAGTCTTGTTGGCAGGGAGTTATCCAGCTTTTTACCTTTCCTCTTTCAAACCGATAAGCGTTTTGAAAGGTACTTTCCGCGCAGGCCGGTTCTCTGCCCTACCCCGGAAAACGCTCGTGGTGCTCCAGTTTGTGGTTTCTGTCGGATTGATTAGTTGTACTGCCGCCATTTACCATCAGCTCATGTATGTCAAAGACAGACCGGTGGGCTATTCCCGGGAAGGATTGATTTCGGTTCGCAAAAAATCAGATGAATTCAATACAAAAGCCATTGCGCTCCGGGAAGAACTGAAGCGGACGGGCATGGTCACAGAGGTGGCAGAATCCGGCGGTGATGTCACCGGGACTTGGTCGCACAATGGAGGCTTCAATTGGGAAGGAAAAGATCCCGGTTTTGAGGCGTACTTCGCTACGCTGAATGTGTCTCCTGAATTTGGGAAAACCGTGGGTTGGGAATTTGTGGATGGACGGGACTTCATGGCTGAAATGGCAAGTGATTCTTCCGGAATTGTATTGAACGAGGCGGCGGTAAAATACATGAATCTCGAGGATCCGGTTGGAAAAACAATCCGCTGGACCAACCGATCCTGGAATGTGGATCAGGATTTTGTGGTATTGGGAGTGATAAAGGATATGCTGATGAATTCACCGTTCGAACCGGTAAAACCTGCGGTTTATGTCACCTATGGTTATGAAAGGGTACTTCTGATGCGGATCACGCCCGGAATCAGTGCTGCTGAAGCTTTGCCCAAAATCGAAAAGGTCTTTACGCAGCTTATCCCTGATATTCCTTTTGATTATCGATTTGTCGATCAGGAATTTGATTCCAAGTTTTCTACAGAAGATCGTATCGGCAAATTGGCCGGCGTTTTTGCAGTGCTTGCAATATTTATCAGTTGTTTGGGACTTTTTGGATTGGCATCCTTTGTGGCTGAGCGACGGACCAAAGAAATCGGCATCCGAAAAGTGCTAGGTGCTTCTGTTCTGAACATGTGGAGACTCCTGTCTCAGGAATTTGTGCTGCTGGTTTTATTGGCATGTCTCATCGCAATGCCATTGGCCTACCTTGTTCTCGAAGAGGGTCTTCAAAAATATGAATACCGCACAGATATCAGTTTATGGGTTTTTGTATTGGCTGCAGGTATTGCGCTCGGAATTACCTTATTGACAGTGAGTTTTCAGGCGATCAAAGCCGCGCTTATGAATCCGGTGAAGAGTTTGAAATCAGAATAGGCATTTCTTGGAGCTAGAAAAATTGGATTTACGAAGTACGATTTACGCGGCTTAGGACAACCTTTGATCCTTTAGCTCTTGGAAACTTTACCAGCTTCAACCTTCTGACTTCCCTCCTCTTTCTAAAAAAACCTAACCCCAGCCCGAACGCCAAACCACAGCTGGCTAGCAAGATCTTCTACCGGATAGTTTTTTTCAGAGAGAATTTTGGGATCGGCATAGGTAAAGGTCTCCGGATGGTCGGTGTAGGAGCTGTCATACACTCTCCAGTTCAAGCTCGGTCCTGCATAAAGCCCTAAGCCTTTGACCATTTGCCAATCAAATCCCAGATACGCCCGGTTGATCAGGTTTAAAGCCAGGACATTGCCTTTGTTCATCTGCTGGGAACTGAACTCGATGTTCAAGTATGTTTTTTTGCCCAATTTTGGTGAGAAGCCGATCCCATAGCCGAATGCCCAAGTAGTAGAATCTGCCTGCTCGGGGCGCATACCCGCAAAAAGCATGTTGTAAAAGGACCGGGTACCCGTGCGCAGGGAAATATTCAAAGCCATCATTTCATCGGCGCCGATTTCAACCTTGTGATACCCTTTTCTTACAAAGCTGATCAGGCCGACAGGAGCTCCTGTGGTGCTGTCAGAATAGTTGAACAAGCCGACTTGGGAACCGGTCACATTCCTGGCAATGTTCAAAATCCCGCTGATTTGCGCTCCCGCGATATCGCGATGGGTGTAATTGGCAATGCCGGCGATCTGCGTACCCTGAACACTTTGTGTGCCTAGGTTCAGCAAACCAGCCAATTGGAATCCACGCACGTTTCCCGTCGTGAAATTGGTGAGTCCGGCAATTTGGGCGGCCTTTACCGAGTCCATTGCGGAATTGACCAAACCTGCCAACTGGAAGCCCCTTACCTGACCCCCGACTTGGTTAAACAGACCGGCGATCTGTACTACCCCAGCATCCCCTTTGTTGATGTTGAACAATCCACCAAGTTCAGCCTTTTCAGTTCCTCCCGAAAAACCTCCCAAGACGTTGAGCGAATAGTCGTTGATGACGCTACCGGAGATTTTTCGGTTGGTGCCGACAAATGGAACCAATGACATCTGAAATCCACGGTGAATGGTATCTGTGACGTTTTCAAGGTTTTTGACGCCCACAGAGTTTTTGGTCCAAAGCCAGAAATTTTTCATCGGTTCAGCTATACTCTTGCCGAGATCTTCGGATTTCAACAATATCTTCTGGAAGGAATTACCGGAGTTGTCCAAGACCAGTGTATCGGAAAAGTCTTTCTTGTTGACAACTAGCTCAAAATTTTCTTGAGCGGGGTTTTTAACCTCAAACTGAAAATAACCAAACTCATCCGTGGTCGAGGATTTCAGCGTGATCGGATCATAAACTGTTGCATCTCGGATTCCCTTTCCGCTTTCATCCACCACATAGCCGCTTACCACCATCTCTTTGGATGAGGATGGTTTGGGAGTCAGAATTACATAGACGCCCTTGGGCTTTAGCTGAACTTCACCGTCAAAGACCACCTCCAAGACTTCCCTCAGCGGCCGGTCGGAAAAGCTTCCGGAAAAAGTCCGACTCACCTCAATGGCTGAAGGGCTGTAGGAAAACACGCATCCGGCGTCTTGGGAAAGCCGCTTGAGAAGGTTGTCAATCCGTTCATTCTGGACAGAGATAGTTATCCTCCTTTCCAAAACGGGAATAGTTTGGCTGTTTACACTTCCCAAAACCAAAAAAAATCCAGCTAAAAACAGTAATAGATTCCTCATTTGTCCGGTGCGTCAGATTAGGAACAGCCTTCGCCGCTCAGGATAATTTCATCGCCATTTTCACTGACTTCCAAGCCCATCGTTTCAGACAATATTCCAATGATTGTGTCCAGTTCTTCCTCGGTAAATTCAACGGTGATTTTGCAGGTTCCTATTCCACCTGCCAAGGTGATTTTCCTGTCATAAACCTCACTGATCCGGTCTACGACTATCTGGAGATTTTCCTCATTAAACTGAAAAGAGCGAGTCTTGAAAGCAACCACATTAGTGTCTGCCACGGTTTTGCTGTAGCTGCCGGATGCTTTGTCGTAAATTCCTTTTTCTCCGACCTCCAGCATAATCCCCTCCTCAGTCTGACTATAAAACTGTACTGCCCCTTCCAAAACAGAAACCTCAATCTGTTGGCCATCAGGATAGGCTTTGACATGAAACACCGTCCCGATATCCCGGATCAGGAGATTTTCCGCTTCCACAGTCCATTGGATATCTTTCTCTTTGCCGATGCTGATGGTCGCTTCGCCTTTGAGCTGGATCGTTCCTCTTTTCTTTCGGACATTGTATTCCACCTTGACTTCGGAAGCTTTGTTGAGCGAAATCTCCGTCTGGTCGGGAAGTGTCTGGGTCATGACCTGGTTTTCGCTCAGGTAGACGAATTCGTCTCCGGGAGCCAGATTCCAGTAAAACAAATAAGAAACAGCTGCAACCAGGATCAGTCCGGCGGCTACTTTCCAAAGTGGAATCAGCGTTCTTTGAACTGTTTTCTTTGCTGTAATCTGCGCCTTTACTTTGTCCCAAGCCACATCGGTGTCGAAATTCTGGTCATCGGGAAGCTGGGCTTTTTCAAAAATGAAAAGCGAATCGTCCAGGTATTTTTGATTCTCGGGCGAAAGGGCGCACCATTCCCGCAAGTCTCGGACTTCACTTTCCGAGGCTTCACCGACGATGAATTTGCCGACCAGATCTTCAATATATTCCTCTTCCCACTTCATGGATTCAACAAATTACTCATCAAAATGGCCAGCAAAGGCAAATATTCTTTCAACTGGGCCCGCATGATTTTCAATGCTTTGCCCATTTGGTTTTCTACAGTTTTCACAGACAGATTCAGTTGATCTGCGATCTCCTGATACTTCAGCTCCTCAAACCGGCTCATGGTAAAGATTAGCCTGCATTGCTCGGGCAAAGTCTGGATGGCGGCACGGATTTTATCCTCCAACTCCACATGGATGGCAAGGTGATCGGCCGGACTGGATTGAGCTTCTTCCTTGAGCGATTCACTGGCGAAATATTTCTGCTTGACCTGCTCGTGTTTCAGCTCGTTGAGGCAGGCATTGCGGATCGCACGGTAGAGATAGGATTTGAGCGAAGTCTCGATCGAAATGGTTTTCCGCTTTTCCCAAAACCCGATAAATGCAGCCTGCACGATCTCTTCCGCCCCATCGGGATCTTTCAGATAGCTCGTAGCATAGCGGCAAAGGGGTTGATAGTAGGTTTTAAACAGCATTTCAAAGGCAGGAGTTTGGCCTGATTGTATCGCTAAAAAAACCTGTTGATCTGACTCCTGCATGGAAATAAAAATGCTTTCGGTGCAAGATAAGATTTTGGTTTCTTTTTGAAATAAGACAACTGAAATCCTACTTACCCCTATTCTAAATTTGGAATATTTTTAAAAAATAATCCTTAGGCTTCAAGAAAGCAGACAATTGGCATTTTTGCTGACGGGAGGCTTTCTTGACAAAGTAATTTCTGTGTTTCAAAGGGTCTTTTCCTGAAAAGCATAAATAGAAAAAGGTCTAATTCAAAACCTGAAAACCATCCATTAGGTGCTGATTCTACATCAAAATCTCATTCACCGGAAGGATGGGCTGTGGCAGATTTTCCTCATTCAGCATGTCTCTCAGGTCAATTTCGATTGCCCTGCTCATGGATGAAATCGGCACATCGTTGGGTCCGCCTTCAAAGGGATTTTCGGTACTTTCTCCAATCTGCTCCAGCACCAAAAATACCCAACCCACGATCACGCTAAACGGGACAGTGAGCCAAACAACTTCAGATCCCAGTTTTGAAAACTCATTCAAAAACCCCAAAGGGAGCAAAATTGTAAGCAAATAGACAAAGTACATGTTGATACTGGAGAATTGCCTCGGATAGGGAAAGTTTTTGATCCGCTCGTTTTTCCCCTGATGATCGTAGAGTTCCTTCAAGAGATTTTGCATTTCCACATAGTTCAGATCCGATAGTTGACCTTGCTCATTCAATTTTCTGAGCTGGGAAGATTGCAAAGCGATGACTTGAGCTGCCTTGTTTTTCTTGGAAAGGATCAGATTCAATTCTTCCTCACTTAGATAATTCACCAAATCGACTTCCACTCCACATTCCCATTCCGGCACCAGATAGTAGTTGAGGTACTCTCGGTTGTAGCTTTTGGTTTTGACATTTTCCCAACTCCTGCTTTCTCTTAGCTGAAAACGCAAAGCAGTCAGCCACGCAAAATGCCTGTAAAACAATTGCTGGTGCAGGCCTCTTTCTTCGTCCAAATCTTCCGTTCGGACAAAGTCCTTGACCATGATCCCCCAAGTTCGGCTGCTGTTGACGATCCCGCCCCAAATCTGCCTTGCCTCCCAAAGTCGGTTGTAGGTTTGCGTATTCCGGAATCCGGCTATAAATGCAGCTGCTGTACCAACCAAAGCCACGGGAACCCAGGGAATCCCCAACCAATGCCAATCCAGAAAATAATAGAGCGAAGTCGGCACCGTGCTGACAGCAACCATATACAGTATTTTCATCCTGGTCCAGGGAATAAAATGATGCAGTTTGTAATAGTTTCCTGTATTCATTTTCAGTTGGGTTTTAGGAATTAAAGGATCTAGTTCAGGTTAAATTCAAAAAGTAGCAGGGAGGAACAGCACTAATTCTAACTTAAAGAAAACCCAAGGAACCTGAATTTTCAACTTCTGACTGACACAATCAGAAAATATATCCAAATCCCATCTCAACCTAGATGAATGCTCGATTGGATTTGCAGGGGGATTTTTCCTAAGGATTTACAAAGGCAGGAAAATTGCAGGAAACAACTGAATTCAATCTGAAAATCTCAAAAGGTAAGTGGGAATTATCCAATGGAACTAAAAAGGTTTTTTCCTATCCTGAGTAAATTCAGATTGTTTAAAAACTCTCGAAAAAACAAAACCGCATGAAATCTCGATCCGCAATTATTGTATTTCTGTTCTCAGGAATTCTTCTCTTCACCGAAGGATGTGCCATCAATCCGGTAACTGGAAAAAAGCAAGTAGTCTTGATGTCAGAAGCCCAGGAAATCTCCATCGGACAGCAGTCAGACCCTGAGATTTCCGCGTTTTTTGGAGTCTATGAGGATCCCGAATTGCAGCAATTCATCACAGCAAAAGGCCTGGAAATGGCAGCAGTCTCCCATCGGCCAAAACTGGACTATCATTTCAAAGTAGTGGATTCACCTGTGATCAATGCTTTCGCAGTACCGGGAGGCTATGTCTATTTCACCCGTGGAATCATGGCTCATTTCAACAATGAGGCGGAATTTGCAGGAGTTTTGGGCCATGAAATTGGTCACGTGACTGCCCGGCATTCGGTCATTCAGCAGCGAAATCAGATGATCGGACAGCTTGGAATGATCGCCGGAATGGTGTTTGTGCCGGAACTGGCAGAATTTGCGGAGCCACTTTCTCAGGGTATGCAGATCGCATTGCTGAGTTTTGGCCGGGATGCTGAGCGGCAATCCGATGAATTGGGTGTGGAATATTCTTCCCGAATTGGGTATGATGCTACCGAAATGGCCGGATTCTTTAACACCCTTGAAAGACAGGGTGCCAAAGAAGGCGCGAGCGAAATTCCAGAATTTCTCTCTACTCACCCTTCTCCCGGTGAACGAAATACCACCGTTGCAAAACTGGCTGAGGAATGGAAGGCAAAACTCGATTTGACCAATCCATCAGTAAACAGGGATGCTTACCTAAAAAAGATTGACGGAATTGTGTTGGGTGAAGATCCACGTCAGGGTTTTTTGGAAAACAATGTTTTCTACCATCCGGTGTTGAAAATCCAGTTTCCAACACCCCAAGACTGGAACTTCCAAAACACACCTCAACAGGTTCAGATGGCTCCAAAAGCAGGTGATGCCCTGATGTCTCTTACTTTGGCTCCGGGAAAAACACCTGAAGAAGCCACTCAGGCATTCCTTCAGCAATACAAATTGGAGCTGGTGGAATCGAAAAATGAAACCATCAATGGGCTTTCGGCTCTTCTCGCCATTGCGGATCAAAAGCAGGAGTCGGGAACAATCCGGGTGCTTTCCGCCATGATCCAGTTTGACGGAAATATTTATAGCATCATGGGGATTTCCGAACTATCCAAATTCACAAATTATCAGCCTGTTTTCCTTTCTACCATCAGAAATTTCAAGGAACTAAAGGAAGCTGAAAAACTCAACAGAAAGCCAGAAGTGGTTCGAATACAAACTATCCCCCAGAGAATGACTTTAGAAGCCGCACTTTCAAATTTCAAAATGCCAAAAGCAAGGTTTGAAGAATTGGCAATATTAAACGGGATGCTCTTGACTGATCAATTGGAAAAAGGAACTTTGATCAAGGTGATTGGGAAATAACAATTTGGCCTCCAAGGATAGCTCAAATGGCTTTGTAGTATGAAATATTCAAAACATTAAGAGAATGTAGGGAATTAAGTTTGTAGGGAGCAGCTTAGCTCTCAACACGAAAAATGCCTAATCCGGGAAGAGAACTTTCGACGTCTGGACTTCCTGTTCTTAATTTTCTCATTGCCCTTAATGTTATAATAACCCCTTGTTTTCAAAAGGTTAAACATTCACTTACCCTTAGACCGTGGTGATTTCTCCGGTTTTCTTGTTTTTCAGAATCGTTTTCCGGTCCCCGTTTGGCAGGATTTCCTCTTTGATCAGCCAATAGTTTTCATCAAAATCCTGGTAAACAGAAGGTTTCGAAAGTCCAGTTTTGCCTCTCCAAACAGGCAACTGAACTGGTTCCCAAAGTTTGGTTTTGGCGGATTTGTACGCTGCATCCAAGATCGCATTGACCACATAACCGTCATAAAAAGTCTCTCGTGGTTGGGTCCCTTTCTCAAAGGAATCAAACATGTCCACGAACATATTGGGATAGCCCAGTTCATGCGCTTCATCTCCTACCGGAAACAGCCAACCGGAGGAAGTTTCAGCTTTTTCGGCTACATAATCTCCCCCATTACCGCTGGAAAACATTTCAAATCCAGTGCGGAGAAATGAATTGATCCATATCGTCCCTTCCGTTCCCATGACTTCGTCCCGGAGATCCATTCCACCTCTGAAAGTCCAGGAAACTTCGAATTGCCCGATGGCTCCGTTTTCATATTTGACTAGGCCGATCGCATGATCCTCTGCATCGATTGGCTTCACTTGAGTATCTGCCCAACACATTACCTCGACTGGTAGCACGTCTTTTCCGATAAAATTTCTTGAAATCTCCACACAATGGCAGCCCAAATCAAGGATTGCTCCCCCTCCTGCTTTTTCGATATCCCAAAACCAATCAGAATGCGGTCCGGGGTGGGTTTCCCTGGATTTGGCCCAAAGTACACGACCGATAGCTCCGGTTTCAATACTTTTCACGGATTTCAGGAACTTCGGCGTATAGCAAAGATCTTCCAGATATCCTGCGAAAACTCCAGCTTCTTCACAGGCCAAAGTCATCCGTAAGGCCTCCTCGGCCGTTCTTCCCAATGGCTTGGTGCACAAAACCGGTTTTTTATGTTTGACGCAGAGCATCACTGCCTCTTCATGCACATAGTTGGGCAGGGCGATGATCACCACCTCCGAATCCGGATGCGAGATGGCAGCTTCCATATCGGTGGAAAAGTTCGGAACCTCATAGTCATCGGCAAATCGTTTTGCTGTTTCCTCCCTTCTTGCGTAAATCATACTTACCACATCTTTTCCCCTTCTGCCGATAAGTGATTCCGCATAAAAACGACCGATAAACCCTCCTCCGAGGATGCAAATTTTGATCATAATAAAATGGATATTTTTAAAGTATAGTGCCAATTCAAAGACCTGGCAGGTTTTGAAAACCTGCCAGGTCTTTTGCTTTTACTTTACGTTGAGTGTGATTTCAGCTTCCTTGACCAAGAAATCAGCACCCGAAACTTTCTTTTGGCCGCTGGCCAAAATTGCCTCATCCCTCACCATAGAAACCGGCGTGATACAGGAAGTATGCTTCTCCCGGAAAGGCTTGTTGTAGGAGAGGTTGTAAGCAGAAATCACAGACCAACGCGGCTTTTCAGAAAGATTTGCTTCAGAGCGGTGAAGTAGGTTGGGATGAAAAAAGAGCACATCTCCAGCCTTTAATTCACAATAAACCAGCTCGGAAATTTTCTCAGCCTCAATCACAAAATCGGGATCTGCACCCTGTTGTTCTCCGATAAACGTATGCTCCATTCTCTGCATCTTATGTGTTCCCTTCAGGACTTGCAGGCAGCCATTTTCTTTGTTGGCATCTGTCAGCGCAAGCATCACCGAAATCATCGCCTCCGGAAAGAGAAATCCATTTTTGTACCAATAACCATAGTCCTGATGCCACTCCCATGCTCCTCCGACTTTGGGTTGTTTTTGCATGATCTTGGAGTGAAAATGGCAAACCTCACCCGAACCCAATAGTTGCTGGACCGACTCCACCATTCTTTTGCAACGCGACATCAGTCCAAAGGAATCATCCCCAGCAGTAAACCAAAGCGTCAATTTGGTCTTTTTCCCGTCTTGATCATTGAGATCAAAGGAATTCGAAGTCACAGTTTCATCGGTGGCAACGGAATATAGCAGGGCCATTTCTTCAAGAGAAAAAAGCTGGGGAAGTATCAAAAATCCATCCTGCCTGTAGGATTCAATTTGAAATGCGGAAATCATGGTTTTTATGGGTTTAAAAGGAAATCAAATGCCTTCTTGGTGAGAAGTTTCAGTTCTTAATTTGCTCAAAAAATCGGCATTTAAAAAGTCTCCAAAGACGATTATTCAAAAGCTGCAACTTTCGAAACAGCCAAATTGCAATTTATTTCTGTTCATTACCTGAGGAGTTATTTGAAATAGAAGAGTGGGCTATTCGGATCGCTTGGGATTACTCGAATTCTTTCAGGAAGTCGGATATCTGAAGAATTTTGGTTTCTCGGAAGGGATTTAAAACCAATAAATCATGATCTCCGGTTAGTAAATGAGTGGCTTTTCCATCTTCAGCCAGGCCCAAAAGAAAGTTATCTTTTGAGTCTCTACAATCTGAAGGTTTTGTATTGACATTAACCAACTCTCCCTTTTGTAATAAAAATCTCAGAAAAGAGTCTCTGTCTGTCGTTGAAAAGTACTTTTGAAACTTAGGTCTACCGGCTACCTCTAGAAACTCATCTAGTAATTCAATGCTTAATAGTATTTGAATTTGTTTTGCCTCGACAAGTTCAAAAATGGCAGGGAATCCTCCCCTGATCAACAAACTTAACCAAATGTTTGTATCTAAAATTACCCTAAACTTTGGAGGCACCATACCTATTCCGACGAACGTCCTCAACCTCATTGAAAATCTCCTCTTCAGAGATCGGGGCATTTTCAAACTTAGATTTAATTCGGCTGTAAGCGTCTAAAACAGGAATTTCTGCGGGTTTGATTTCAATTAAATTAAGGTCCGCCAAGTCCTCAAGGAGTTTTTTAGCTTTTGGATCCAGAATATTTATCTGAAGTGTTTCCATATCAGTAAGTTACTTTTTTTAACCAAATAATGATGAGCTAATCGAGAATTTCGCTCACTATACTAGATTGAACGCTCGTTTATTTGATTTAAGCTATAAATACAAAAGACATCTTTTCTTTTATCCAATTTAGAAACTCAAAAAAAGCGGAGCTTAGGATAATCCAAGCTCCGCTACAATTCTTCAACTCTTCATTTCACAGCCTTTTCCAAAGCGCTTTTCCCTCCCACGATCGGAAGTGTCAGTACAGTTCCGTCCAGATCAATGGTCAGTTCGGTCCCCGGATTAGGCAAAATGGTAAACTCCTTGTCTGAGGAGAAAATCATCAGTCCGATCTGCTGACCGGCGGCGATGATCTGATCGTCAGGCTGCAAATCAAAACTTACCTCGTAGAATTTACCTGGCTCCAAAGGCTCACCTTTTCGGATGGAAGCATGATTTTGTGGATCCGCCCAGCCTCGGGTGATGATATTATCGGTGATTTTCGCATTTCTTCCTTCGGTCCAAGGAAGTGAAACCAACCAAACTGAGAGGTTTGCCGCCGGTTTGTTGGAAGCCAACTTCACCGTGATTTTTGGAATACCGGAAATATGCACCGCTTCCTTGAGCACAGGGCTCAGATAGATCAAGCGATGCTCGGTGTAATCGGCTTGGGCCAAAGCCGATCCTGGAAAAGAATAATTATCGACCAGCGTTTCCTTTTGGCCTGAGCTCGTTTTTTCAAGTCCCAATGTACCAGCTGCTGGTGCTTCGCCTTTTAGGTAAAAGCTGACATTGGAAGCTGCTGGATTTGGGTAATCAGCATATGCCGTAGGCTTGGCGCGATCATCCTGCTCACGGACGATCCAGGCTCTAGGGTCATTTTCCACCCCATTTTCGACTCCGTGGAGATATCGTGTAAACCAGCGGTTCATCATCGAAAAAGGTGGCGGTCCACCGTGACCGTTTTGGTGGTAATAGATCATCGAAGGAAGACCTTTGGCACGTGCAGCATCATAAATCCGATAGCTGTGCTCGGGCATCACATTCCAATCGTTGAAACCATGGGACATCAAAAGGGCGGCCTTCATCGGTTCCATGTCATTCAGGTAATCTCGGCCAGCCCAAAAATCATTGTAATCCCCGGTTTTCCGATCCATTCCCTGGGCCATTTCAGTATCGCGAACAGTTTTGTTGTTGTAGGGTCGCTTGGCTTCCTCTCCGCTGTGAATAAAATCATACAAGACATCGATGTCTTCTCCCAGGTAGCCTCCCGGGGAGCGAACCAAACCATGGGAGCGATAATAATGATAATAGGATGTATTTGGAGCAATGGGAATGATCGCTTCGAGGCCTTTCACTCCTGTAGTTGCGGCAGCTAGAGGCAAAGTACCGTTGTAGGAAGTTCCTGTCATTCCTACCTTTCCAGTGGACCAGAAGGCCATTACTTTTTCATTTCCGTCTGGTTTGGTATAGCCATTGTCTTTTCCCGTTAGCCATTCGATAACGGCTTTTGGAGCCAAAGATTCGTTATCCCCTCCAACAGTTGGTGCCCCGTGAGAAAGGCCTGTGCCCGGAGAGGAAGAGTGGACTACAATGTACCCGCGGGGAACCCAAGTCATAATTTCGTCATTGGAGATGACCGGACGCTTTCCTGTTCGCTTTACCTCCGTATGATTTCTCAGAGGAGCAGGAGCGCCCAATTCATGCTTTACATCCCAAAATATCGGAGCATTTCCGGCAGTTCCTGCATAGTAAGGACTGCTGGCATAGACGACCGGTAGTTTCAGACCTTCAGTTTCAGTTTGTCTGGGACGGGTCACGTCCACATGCATGCGGTCTTTTTTGCCGTCACCATCGGTATCAAATTCTGTTTCTACCCAGAGATCATGCCGGATCCAATTGGCGGAATCCTTCAGTTCAGGTACAATTTGAGCCTCTCCATTTTCAAAAACAGGCTTAACCTGTGCATTCAAAGAACAGTTGCTGAAAAAAAGCAACAAGAATAAAATAGCCAAGGTGCGGGAGTGTTTCATGCTGGTATAAAAGCGACAAACCTGTGTCCGTCGGATTAAGATTTTATAAGGTGAATGGATTAAGTTCTCTTGATTTTTTGGGAAAATCTAAATTAGACTTTTTGACCCAACAACAATAGCGCAGGTAAGTCCAATGCCTTCCTTTTGACCTCATTCAGGCCAAAACTATTTTCCCCAACCAAACAAGGCAGAGATTTTAAATCAAATCCGAAACATTCGAAAATCAAGAAAATTGCAAAAACTGACTACGCTTAATGATAATTTCAAAACATGCCCCCTTTCATAAAAAACGAAAATTTTCACTAGCCTTTCGGGGAAATAATCAGGTATTAATTATCAAAATCAAACCCTTTTTAATAAACCAAACCCTGATGATGTTGCAATTCCTTCGGCAAATTGCCCGCAAAAGTTTATTTCTCCCCTTGTTTATAATGTCTCTTTTCCCGGCTTTTGCCCAGGAAAACCAAACTGAAAGGTTTTGGACACCGGTAGCCGATGAGGTTTTCCTCCAGGAAGTTTCCCATAAAATCCAAACTGACCAGCCTATCACCGGAATCGGGGTTTATCAGAAAGAATGCTACGGCATTATCCAAAGCAAAATCCACCAACTCAAGGACAATAAATTCAAAGAGGTCCAAAACTCTCCTTCTCAAATTAGTCGCTTGATCCCGATTCAGGGAGAACTTTGGGCTTTGGGCAATGAGGGGATTTACAAATTGGGATCGAACGCCTGGGAAAAAGTAGACAACCGGAACTACGTTGATCTTTCTTTTCACGACGGGAAATTATACGCGGCCACCTCAGAAGAAATATTCAAGCTGGAAAACAACAAATTTGTCTCCATTAAACCAGAAGGCGGATATTACAACAGTGATATCACCATGCTGATGGAAGACGGTACCCAACTTCATGCAGAACCTGTCAAACTCGGACCAATCACCCGGTTTCAATCTTATGCCGGCACCCTTCATATCCTCCGATCAGGAGAATTGGTGCAATTCGATGGTAAAATCGTCAACACAGATTTTATTGATTGGGGAAAATTGCCGTCCAAAACTACAAGAGACCTACAAAGTTTTGGTAGCAGACTATATGTTTCCACTGACAGAGGATTGGCAGAATTACAGGGAGCTTCCTTAAAAACTATCCAGGGGAAAGACGGATTACCGGTTGAAAACACCACCTCCCTCACCAGAGGATTTGCCAATGATCTCTGGATCGGAACCGAACGTGGGGCTGTAAGAATGCTGAAAGGCGAATGGCAGTATTTCGGCGCAAGTCACTGGCTGCCAAGCAACAAGGTGAATGATATTGCAGTAGCTGACAAAAAGGTATTTATCGCCACAGACGGAGGACTTGGAATCATTGAATATCAGGAATATACCCTGCAGAAAAAAGCTGAATTCTACGAAAGACATATCGAGGAATGGGGACAAAAAAGACTGGGTTTTATCCAGACTCTTTTCCTTAAAGACGGAGAATGGACCCGGGAAGTCAGTGACAATGACGGCGACCATACGGCTAGCTACTTGGCGGCAATGTGCTACAAATACAAGGTGACCGGTGATGAAGAAGCCCGAAAGAAAGCAGTGGAATCCTTTAAGGCCATGATTTGGCTGGAAAGAATCACCCCGATTGACGGTTTGGTTGCAAGATCCATTTATTCAGTCGAAGGGGATAAAAGCGGATTGGCCAAGCATGGCTCAGGTGGTCTTCCAGCCAAATGGAACAAAACCGAGGACGGAAAATGGTACTGGAAAGGAGATACTTCCAGTGACGAAATCATTGCCCATTTTTATTCAGTTTCAATTTTCCATGATCTGGTGGCCGAAGGTCACGAGAAAGAACTCGCCAAAGAGCACCTGACTCGGATTGCCTCTTATATTCATGACAACGGGTTTTTGATTATCGACATGGATGGCAAGCCAACCCGATGGGGACGTTGGGATCCGGATTACCTTCTTACACCTTATGGATACAGTGACAGGGGTCTCAATGGATTGGAAGCCTTGGCTTTCATGCAGACTGCCTATTCGGTATCTGGTGACGAAAAATTCAAAAAAGGATACCAACAATTGGTGGATTGGGGTTATCTAAACAACACACTTCGCCAGAAAAACACTTTCCCTCCATCCACTTTGGCACCATGGGACGACCAACTTGCCTTTGAGGCTTATTACACCATCCTGCGCTATACCACAGATCCCAAGTACAAATCTTTTCTGCTGAGAAGTTTGGAGCGAACCTTTGAAGTAAAGCGGATGGAGCACGTTCCTTGGTTCAACTTTGCCTATGGAGCCTATACCAACAATGATTTTGACAACGAGCATTGCGTCAAACACCTCCAGGCTTGGACTTTGGACTGCGTGGAGCACAGTTTCCAAAACTCTCACCGGGATGATCTATTCGTAGAAGTTGGATTTACCTCTTATGAAGGAGGTTTAAAGACCATTTCGCCAAGGGAATCAAGTGTAATGAGAGGCAGCAGATATGCAACCGTTTTGGATGGATCCTTGGGTGGAAGACGGGTGATGGAACCCACCGGATACCTAAGAGACTATTGGATGGGGAGATATCACGGTTTTATCGAAGCTCCGACTGTAACCGATAAAGCGCTCCTAACGGTCGAACCAAGAAATCAAAAATTCGGAGCAGCACCTTATCAGGGCCCGGCTAGACCTGAGTTTTAATCAGCCGGAAACGGTTTGAAATTGGAAATGCTAAAATGACCTCGCTTGGTCATTTTAGCATTTCCAATTTTTAACCCGGATTATCCTTTTTCCCCAAAATTCCCATAAAAGCCAATAAATTTTCACCTCTTCTGCATCATGATCTGTTTGAGATGATGTTCCAGATGATCGATATAATCTCTGATCAAAAAACTCAAATCGACCATTTCATTCTCCCCCAAATCAACGGGAAAGGCGAGAGTTTTGTCCGTTTGTTGAAGAATTACCATGATAATCCTAAAATTGACAGCTTTCCAGAAATCAGCTAATTCCTGAATATCCGCGTTCTGGTAATCATTGGCTCGGACCAAATCATCCTGCCTGTATTTTCGGATTTTGTAAGGTTTGGTTTCATTTTGGATCTCAGTAAACCTTTGAAGATTATTGATTCCAGAGTCAATCAAATGGCCTAGAATTTCCTTTTTTGACCATTTTTCAGGAGATAGTTTCCTGCTTAGATTCTCTTCATCAGTTTGGCGGATATATTCCAGCCCTGTTGCAATCAATTGTTTCAGTTTTTCGGCTTGCTCTTTCATCTGTTACAATACTTTCTTTTTGTCTGTTTTCAGCATCAACTCTAATCCATTACTTTTTATCAAAGATCAGGAAATTGGACTGTTGTTGATTTCGCTTCCATTGAACCTAGTTTATCGAAAAAAAAATATTCGTCATTTTGATGAATCTAAAAAGCATTTTCCAGTATATTTATTAATTATCGGAAGGATTTTTAATTAATATCACCTAAGTATTCACTAATAAAAGTTTAGCAGGTGGATGCGGCGGAAAAATTGAATTCCAAATTTGTATCCCCTTCCAAAGGACCGGATTTTTCTAATTACAAACCGGTAAGATTTTTACATAAAAGAAAATTATTTAAACTAATTCATAAGGTTATGAAGACTCTCTATTCAAGAAGCAATTTGTTTTCAATGCTTCACAAAAAACTTGCATTCACTAGATTAGTCCCCAATTTATTCCTGCTACTTTGCCTCTTTTTACCCTTGGTAGGCTACAGCACGGACTATTACTTTTCCACAAGCATAGGAGATGACAGTCGGTCGATTACTGAGGCACAAAATCCCGCTACTCCATGGAAAACCATCGACAAATTGAATGCGGTAGCCAGTGGACTGAAGGGAGGAGACCGAGTGTTGTTTGCTGCAGGAGAGATCTTCTATGGGACCATCAATATCGTAAAAGGGGGAGATACCGGTAACCCTATAGTCTACACTTCCTATGGCACCGGCGCGCCTGCGATCATTACCTCTTTGGAAGAAATCCAAAATTGGAGGTCACTCGGTGGAGGTAAATATGAAGCCTCTTTACCCAATTTAGGAAGCTCAAAAGTCCAAATAGTGGAAGCAGAAAATGTACCCCGAGAGATTGGAAGCTATCCCAATTCAGGAAGTGAGCAGCGGTTTTTGGACATTGAAAGCGTAAACAATCCCAACTCACTTAACGGCCAACCTAATCCATTTGACTGGACAGGTGGTGAAATAGTCATAAGAAAAAACAACTGGATCATTGACCGCCACCCCATCACTTCTACTGCCGGCAGCACGATCAACTACGAAACCGTCAACACCCCTTACGACGCTAAACATGGCTATGGCTACTTCATACAAAATCACATCAATACCTTAGATACTTTTGGGGAATGGGCTTACAATTCCAATTTAAAAACTATTACGGTCTATACTGGGGCCAAGGCACCACTTGCTGCCAAAGTAAATGTAGCCAACAATGATTTTTTGGTAACCAACCAACCTTATGTGAAAAACCTATCCTTTGTCAACCTTCATTTCAAAGGAAGTAACAGAAGCTTATTCTACGTGAAGAAGTCAGGCAATTTTAAAATAGAAAATTGCATCCTAGAATCTGCCGGTGAAAATGGAGTTTACATGGAAGAAGTACCTGACCTCTCCATAGTTGGAAATACAATAAGAAACAGCTTAAACAGCGGCATATTTGTATTTTATGGCAGTCCTAGAATTACCATCCAAAACAACGAGATCCTGAACACAGGACCATATCAGGGCATGATGCAATCCAGCGATTTGAACAGCATTGGGGTTTACATAGGCTCTGATTCTGACAATTCACTGATCGAAAAAAACCGCATCATCAATACCGGATACAATGGAATTCACTTTGGCGGAGATTTTACCATCGTGAGGTACAATCTGATCGATAGTTTTTGTGTCTATAAACAAGATGGAGGAGGTATCTACACCAATGCAGACGGTCAGACCACACAAAATAACGAGGGACGTGAAATTCACAATAACATCATCGTAAACGGCATCGGAAACATGGACGGGAACGAGGAAAAAGTACTTTTAGCAAGTGGGATTTATGCCGATGACATGGCGGCAGGGATCAAAATTTATAGTAACACAATCCATAAAGTCAGTGCCAATGGGATATTCCTTCACAACAACAACAACCTTGACCTTACCGAGAATTTGATTTATGATGTTACAACCCAAATTCTGGCTTCCCACGATGCAATCGGAACTCCTATCCGAGATATCACCATTGAAAACAACCAGTTGTCCAGGGTATTTGGTGAGGAATTAACCTTGTCTTTCAACACCGATGACTATGACATTGGAGAATTTGGCCAACTCGACAACAACTACTTTTTGGATCCCTATAATACCGATTTCATTTTACTGTCTAAGGACGCTGGTGATACCCCTTTAGGCCAAACCCGCAATCTTCAAAGCTGGAGAGAAGCATTTGGTTTCGACTTGAATTCAAAAAAACCCCGGTTTAACCTCCACCAATACGAAATCATCACTAGCAACCCAATCAAATCCAGCACCTTTGATTCCAATATTGATATTATAGCTGGCACCTATGGTGGCGTTTCCTCTTGGATTCCAGACGGGATTACCGGAGGATCTCTTTCAATCACGCCCAATACTGGTGGACATGTATTGACATATATTCAGATCGGGGCAGTAGAGGCTGGAGATGAAATCCTCCTTGAGTTTGACTCAAAAAGCCCGGTGGAAAACAAAGAAATCCAGTTGTTTCTAGAAAAAACTTATGACGATAACCAGGAAGGAACTCTCAGATATTTTTCAACGAGTCTGGAACCTGAAAAAATCCAGATCCTGTTTAAAGCCGGGGTTTCTGCACCAAGCGAAAGCATCGTGATAAAGATCAACGAACCTTCTGATCCTGTCATCTTTGACAGTTTGGCAATTTCAAAAGTCACAACCAAAGAGCTGAATATCTTGGAGTACATGTTTTTCGAATACAATTACTCCGATCAGGAAGTGACCATTCCTCTGCCTGGTCTTTATAGAAACGTCAAGAACGAATTATTTGACAAGGAAGTAACTATTCCTCCTTATGGATCAGCCCTGCTGGTAAAGACAAATTTTAATATCGCCGATTTACCTCCTTCGCCTATTGAAATTTCGATCATCGAACCGTCTCCTAACGAGGAATTCTACAGCGATGACGATGTTTTAATAAACACAACCATTACGGATCCAACAGGCTTCCTTGACAAGGTTTTCTTTTATCAAGGAGATAGCGTGATCGCCAGAATCTATGAGGCGCCTTACGAATATAATTGGCCGACGCCCGTCGCCGGAAACTATAATCTGAAGGCAGTCGCATACGACATCATAGGTAGGTCTGCTGAATCCGCGATTGTCCCGATCATCGTATTAAATGGGCAACCCTCTAACCTCCCACCAACCATCGAAATCGTCACCCCGTCAGATAATCAGTCAATTGACCTTGGAATCGATATCTTAATCAGCACCCTGCCAAATGATCCTGAAGGTGCGGTCGATAGAGTTGAATTCTATGACGGGAACATCCTTTTGGGTACCGTTACCCAGCAGCCGTACGAACTGATTTGGTCTCCTTCAGTTCTCAATACCCATGAGATCCGAGCAGTTGTCTACGACACGGGGGGTGCTTCGGGAAGTTCTGAAACTGTCACCATACATATTACAGAACCTCCTAGTTCAAACTTACCTCCAAATATTCAAATTACAGATCCAATCGACGGACAGTATTTGCTGTTTGGCCAGGATATTACAATACAAACTGACCCCACCGATCCCGAAAACAACATTGACAGAGTAGAATTTTATACAGGAACCGACATCATCGGAACGTCGGATACTGCTCCTTTCAACTTCAATTGGTCCAATGCGTCGGCAGGCATTCATTCTTTGAAAACCATTATTTATGACCACGAAGGTTTGTCTGCCGAATCCGATGCTATCAATATCAATGTCGTTGACACTGCCCAGGCAGACTTCCCTCCTATTATTGTTTTAGAACAACCCATTAAAGAAGCTGTCATAAGTTCAGGAGCTTTGTTGAAGTTGTTGGCATTTGTGTATGATCCTGAAAATGATCTAGATCGCGTTGAATTCTACAGCGGAGACAATTTAATCGGATCAATCGAAACCGATCCTTTCGAATTTAACTGGCCTTCAGAGGTAGAGCCCGGTACCTATCTATTGCATGCAGTTGCCTACGACAATAGAGGAAACAGTTCGATATCTCAAACTGTCATCGTCCACGTGATTCCCGACTCAGAGGTAAATCTTCCACCGACGATTTCCATCAGCCAGCCGAACAATGGATATGACTACAGTTATGGACAAAAGATTCTCGTGAAAACGAACCCATACGATCCTGAGAATGAAATAAAACATGTCAGGTTTTATATCGATGGCGAATTGGTAGAACTTGATCAGGAAACCCCATATGATTATGAATGGGTGAAAATACCAATCGGCACTCATCAACTTTATGCTGTGGTTACTGACGAAGGAGGGCAAACCGGGACTTCCGAAACCGTCGAATTAACCATTTCCAATTACCCTCCTACTATTTCCATCGTGGAACCAGTAGATGGGAAGACATTTGCCTTGGGAGATGATGTACTCATCAAAACCAACCCGATTGATTTTGAAGGGGAAATCGACCATGTGGAGTTCTTCTATAACGAGCAGATTTTTGCCATCGTCACAGAAGCGCCATACGAATTTAATTGGGTAAGCCCACCAGCTGGAACATATACGCTTAAAACCAAAGTTTTCGATATTTATGGTTTAACTGCCGAATCTTCCCGGCCAGTAATTGTGGTGCAGGAAGAAAACCAAGCACCAGCCGTTTCCATCGTGGAACCGACAGATGGGGAGGTCTTCCAATTTGGTGAAGAGGTTATGATATCTGCTGAGCCAACTGATCCTGAAGGCCAAATCCAAAAGGTAGAATTCTTCTCCAATGATGTAATCCTGGCAACTGTAGCCCAAGCTCCATTTGAATTCAATTGGATTAGCCCAGCGGTCGGAGCCTATGCCCTTAAAGCCAAAGTTTATGATGGAATAGGACAAACAGCAGAATCAGAAGTTGTTAGCATCGTGGTTCAGGAAAATCAACCACCTACCATCACTATAATCGAACCGGTTGATGGTCAGGTATTCAATCTTGGGGATGATGTTCTGATTAAAACCAATCCGATTGATCCTGAAAATGAAATCGATCATGTCGAGTTCTTCTACAACGAACAGATCTTTGCCATTGTCACTGAAGCTCCTTATGAATTCAACTGGATCAATCCTCCTGCAGGAACCTACACCTTGAAAACTAAGGTGTTTGATGCCAAAGGACTCACCGCTGAGTCCACCAGGCCGACTATTGCGGTCATTGAAAACCTTTCGCCTTCGGTTGATCTTATTGCACCTGTGGACGGAACAATAGTTGATTTGGGCAATGACGTAATGATTATCGCTGATCCATCAGATCCTGAGAACCAAATCCAAAAAGTCGAGTTTTACGCCAATGATGAACTCTTGGCTACCGTAAATCTTGCTCCGTTCCAATACAATTGGATCAGTCCTCCAGCCGGAAGCTTCACATTGAAAGCAAAAGTCTTTGACGAAGAAGGTCAATCTGCCGAGTCTCCGACTGTCGGAATTGTTGTTCGGGAAAATCTACCTCCAACAGTCATCCTCTCAGCTCCGCTTGACGGAACAGTTGTTGATTTGGGCGATGACGTGATGATTATTGCTGATCCTTCAGATCCGGAAGGCCAGATCCAAAAAGTCGAGTTTTACGCCAATGATGAACTTGTGGCTACCGTAAATCTTGCTCCTTTCCAATACAATTGGATCAGTCCTCCGGCCGGAAGCTTCACATTGAAAGCAAAAGTCTTTGACGAAGAAGGTCAATCTGCCGAGTCTCCGACTGTCGGAATTGTTGTTCGGGAAAATCTACCTCCAACAGTTATTCTCTCAGCTCCGCTTGACGGAACAGTTGTTGATTTGGGCGATGACGTGATGATTATTGCTGATCCTTCAGATCCGGAAGGACAGATCCAAAAAGTTGAGTTTTACGCCAATGATGAACTTTTGGCTACGGTAAATCTTGCTCCTTTCCAATACAATTGGATCAGTCCTCCAGCCGGAAGCTTCACACTTAAAGCAAAAGTCTTTGACGAAGAAGGTCAATCTGCAGAGTCTCCGACTGTGGGAATTGTTGTTCGGGAAAATCTACCTCCAATAGTTATTCTCTCAGCTCCGCTTGACGGAACAGTTGTTGATTTGGGCGATGACGTGATGATTATTGCAGATCCTTCAGATCCGGAAGGACAGATCCAAAAAGTAGAATTCTTCTCCAATGATGTAATCCTGGCAACTGTAGCCCAAGCTCCATTTGAATTCAATTGGATTAGCCCAGCGGTCGGAGCCTATGCCCTTATAGCCAAAGTTTATGACGGAATAGGACAAACAGCAGAATCAGAAGTTATAAGCATCGTGGTTCAGGAAAATCAACCTCCTACCATCACCATTATTGAACCTGTTGATGGTCAGGCATTCAATCTTGGGGATGATGTACTGATAAAAACCAATCCGATTGATCCCGAAAATGAAATCGACCATGTCGAGTTCTTCTACAACGAACAGATCTTTGCCATTGTCACTGAAGCTCCTTATGAATTCAACTGGATCAATCCTCCTGCAGGAACCTACACGTTGAAAACTAAGGTGTTTGACGCCAAAGGACTCACCGCTGAGTCCGCCAGGCCGACTATTGCGGTCATTGAAAACCTGCCACCTACTGTGGCGATTGTCGAGCCGCTTGATGGTCAGGAATTCGAACTTGGTGAGGATGTTGTGATACGTGCTGAGCCAAGCGATCCTGAAGGTCAAATCCAAAAAGTCGAGCTATACGCCAACGACGAACTTTTGGCAACTCTGGAGCAGGCTCCTTTCGCAATCAACTGGCCTAGCCCGCTTGGTGGAAACTATGTACTCAAAGCCAGAGTATTCGATGAAATCGGGCAAATGGCAGAGTCGCAACCGGTGAATATTGTAATCAATGAAAATCTGCCCCCTTCAATTGAAATAATTGAGCCAATCGACGGTCAGATATTCGAACTCGGGGAAGATGTCCTGATCAAAACCAATCCGGTTGATCCCGAAGGCGAAATCGACCATGTTGAGTTCTTCTACAATGAGCAGATTTTTGCCATCGTCACCGAGGCTCCTTATGAGATCAACTGGGCAAGTCCTCCTGCAGGCACCTATACGCTGAAAACGAAGGTGTTTGATTCTAAAGGACTCACCGCCGAGTCTTCCAGACCAACCATAGAAGTGAGGGAAAATCAACCTCCTACGATCAATCTGGTGGAACCAATAGATGGACAGATTTTCCAACGTGGAGAGAATATTCTGATCAAAACTGTGCCAAATGATCCTGAAAACAGGATCCAGCACGTAGAATTCTTCTATAACGAGCAGATCTTTGCCATCGTCACCGAACCGCCATATGAGTATAATTGGATCAATCCTCCTGTAGGAACTTATACACTTAAAACTAAGGTATTTGATACAGATGGGCTCACTGCTGAATCTTCACGGCCTACAGTAAGGGTAGTCAGGCCAGGATCAGGAGGTTTCTCTTTTGAACAGCCTATAGTTTTGGCCTATCCTAACCCGACCAATAGATACGTAAACCTACATTTCTTCAATTTCGACCAAGTTGAAAATATTCGAATCCAGGTAATCGATATGAGAGGAAGATTGGTGGAAACTATTGAGGTGGATGAAGGAACCAAACGAGTTACCCTTGACATTTCCAGATATGTTCCGGGCATCTACTTGTTCAAGATCCTAGGAGACAACAACGTAGCAGTGATCAAAAAAGTGATTAAGTTCTAAAAGTAATCTCGGCTAATTTTGTCTAGATGAAAGAATTTGAAAATTTAGAATGAGCATTTATTCTCGATTCAGTTCGGCATGTTCCCCAGTTGAGGGCACATGCCACTGAATCTCTGGATGAAGTTGCTTCATGACAACCTTTTCTTAAAATTTAAACTGCTTAAATTATTCGCCTTGAATCTTTGAATTCCTGAAAAGTAGGCTCTTCTTAAACCTCACAAAAACCCATCACTCACCACACCTTACCTTGAAATGTCAAATCAGGGGGACCTAATGAGACTATTTTGGGCAAAAGCATGGAATTAAGGGTGATCCAAAAAACCCTCCTCCAATTGGCCCATGGTTTGGAGCGACCAGGCAATTCGCGGAAAGTACTTAAAGGGAACTTTCATCTCAAATGAGGAAATGGTGACTTTCATAAACTGGAAGGTTTTTCATTTGTCTAACATATTTGAAACAGATACAACCTTTTACTTTTAAAAATTCGCTATGAAAAAGATTAATTAGTAGATTTCACCTATTGACCGTTATATTTTTTAATGATTACATGGTTGGTTCTTCACAAAGTGAATTTTATCAAATTGATTAAACACCTTCATCTGCTGGCATTCCTAATTTTTCCACTGGCTGGCCATTGTACCGATTACTATTTTTCGACAAGCCTAGGGGACGATAATAGGCCGTATACAGAGGCTCAAAATCCGGCAACACCATGGAAAACAATCGGCAAATTGAACGCAATAGCCAGCGGCTTAAAGCCAGGAGATCGGGTTTTGTTTGCAGCAGGAGAAGTTTTCTATGGGACAATCTATCTTGTAAAGGGAGGAGATATCGGAAACCCTATAGTCTACACTACTTATGGCATTGGTGCGCCTGCGATGATTACATCATTGGAAGAAATCCAAACCTGGAGATCCCTCGGAGGCGGAAAATTTGAAGCCTTAATTCCCAATTTGCGGAGCTCAAAAGTCAATATTGTTGAAATAGATAATTTACCCCGAGAGCTAGGTAGGTACCCCAATTCAGATAGTGATGAGAGGTTTCTGAAAATTGAAGGCATTTACAATCCCAATTCACTCCACGGACAGCCCGAAGGCAACAACTGGATAGGCGGTGAACTAGTAGTCAGAAAGAACAACTGGATCATTGACCGCCACCCCATCACTTCCACCTCCGGAAGCACCATCAACTACCAAACAATCAAAACACCCTACCCTGTTAAACTTGGCTACGGGTACTTCATCCAGAATCATGTCAATACATTGGATACTTTTGGGGAATGGGTCTATAATTCCATTTTAAAAACCATAACTGTTTACACTGGGGCAACAGTTCCAGCTGCCGCCAAGATCAAACTTGCAACCAACGATTACTTGGTAACAAATCAACCTTTTGTGAAAAACCTTTCTTTTGTTAACCTTCATTTTAAAGGAAGTAACAAAAGCCTATTCTATGTGAAGAAGTCCGGCAATTTTAAAATAGAAAATTGCATCTTGGAGTCTGCCGGTGAAAACGGAATCTTCATGGAGGAAGTACCGGATCTTTCCATAACTGGAAACACAATCAAGAATAGCTTGAGCAACGGCATTTTTGTCTTCAACAAAAGCCCCAGAATTACAGTCAAAAACAACCTGATTGAAAACACTATGCCCTTTCAGGGTATGGGACAATCCAGCGATATGAATGGGATAGGCTTATACTTAGGCTCTGATTCTGATAGTTCAGTGGTTGAAAAAAACCGCATTATCAACACCGGATACAACGGCATTCACTTTGGAGGAGACTTTACAATCGTAAAAAATAATCTGATTGATGGATTTTGTGTCTTTAAACAAGACGGTGGCGGCATCTACACCAACTCAGACCGTCAAATTTCCAAAAACAATCAAGGCAGGGAGATTCACAACAACATCATTGTCAACGGGATAGGAAATATTGACGGTAATGAAGAAAAAGTATATTTAGCCAACGGCATTTATGCAGATGATATGGCTTCTGGGATCAGAATATATAATAACACGATCCATAAAGTCAATGGCAGCGGAATCTTCCTACATAACAACAACAATCTGGAACTGAACGAAAATCTGATATATAATGTACCCATCCAAATTCGGGCTTCTCATGATGCGATCGGGACTCCGATCCGGGACATTACTATAGAAAACAACCAACTTTCAAGTGTATTTGTTGGGGAATTGGTCATGTCTTTCACCACCGATGACAATGACATCGCACAATTCGGCCAACTCGACAATAATTACTTTTTGGATCTCCTTAACACCGATTTCATTTTTCATTCAAAAGACGCAAGTGATTCCCCCTCCGGACAAATCCGCAATCTCCAAAGCTGGAGACAAGCTTTTGGCTACGAATTAAATTCCCACAAACCTCTGTTTAACCTTCGCCCATACGAAATCATCACCCGCAGCCCGATCAAATCCAGTACGTTTGAATCAAAAATCGATCTAATCGCAGGCACTTACGGAGGGATTTCAGAATTGATATCAAACGGAATCAAAGGAAACTCCCTTTCGATCACACCAAATCCAGGCGAACATGTCCTGGCCTACATTCAAATTGGTGCAGTGAAAGCCGGAGATGAAATCCTCATTGAGTTTGACTCAAAAAGTCTGGAGGAAAACAAAGAAGTCCAGGTATTTCTCGAGAAAACCTTTGACGACAACCAGGAGGGAACCACCCGATATTTCTCCACCAATAAGGATCCTAAAAGAATCCAAATCCTGCTCAAAGCAAGAGTTTCTGCACCTAGCGAAAGTGTCGTTATCAAAATCAATGAACCTTCAGTTCCGGTCATATTTGACAACATGACCGTTTCAAAAGTCAAGACCAAAAAGTTGAATATTTCTGAATACATATTTTTTGAATTCAACTATTCTGATCAGGAAGTGACTCTTCCCATGTCTGGCCGCTACAAAAACGCCAAAAATGAAGAATTCAATCAGGAAGTAAAGATCCCAGCCTATGGCTCGGTGTTACTGGTTAAGATACCGGCTGATCAAAAATGAAACTGAAATAATCAAGGACTTCCAAAAAGGAACCTACTCCAAAAGCCTGCAAACCATAATTCCCGACTGGGATTTATTCCCTGCCAAATAATCACTCAGGGGCTTTTCAGAAATTTCAACCTGCATGTTTCCCGTTCCGGCATGCATCAGATGAATCCTTCCCTCCTGCTCCACCGCAAAACCGACATGGACGATATCCAGGTTTTTGATCGAGGTGGTGATCGCAATCAGGTCGCCGGAATGGATGTTTTTCTCGAAAGTCTCGATCTCAGCTTTGGGGATGAAATGATAAGTTCTTTTGGCGATTTCAGCCTCGTCCGTTTTGATGGCTTCCAAAAACTCCAAGTTGCTCAACTGGTGGTAAAACTTTGGATTCTCGGACATGAAAGTCGGCTGATTGGGGTAAAGTGACCCACCGATTTCCTCTGTGATGTCCTTGAGGATTCCTTTTTGTTGGTTTTGAAAAATCCAGTCGGAAAAGTAATGGAGTCTGGAGGAATAGTCTATCCTGATTCCTTCCTGATAACGAAGCCGCTCCAATTCCTGCTCAAATGCCTCAAAAGTCAGATTCCCGGACTTGGCGATTCTGGCCAAAGTCACCACCGTTTCCAGATAAGTGGTGCAATCCAAACCGGTCAGATTGATAACCAGTTTTTCATCTCCGGGCAATTCCAGAGTTTTTTCGACATAAGGAGTTCCGAGGAAACTTTCCCCGATTTCCACAGTCAATACCTGGATGGATTTACCGGAAAGATCCTGTCGGGAAAGTGCATCCAAAGCGAGCTCAAGCCGCTGCCGGCTTTCCAGAGAGCAAACGGTCTGTCCCCAAAGGGAAAAAGGAAGAATCAAAAGTAAAAACGCTAAAAGACGCATGAGTTCGGGGCCAGGTTAACAGGTTGAAGATGGGAGAAATCATCGAAATTGCAGCACTGAATCAGCCTTTATACACCCATTTCCACACTTCTCCGTCTTCGGGGTCCTGGACTGTTCCGACAAATTGAAACCTGTTTTTCTCCAAAATCCGGGTGGAAAAGTTTTTTTCAGGAAGCGTGCAGGCTGTGATTTCCAGGCTGGAATCAGCATGTATGGCAATCAACACCAATTCCCTACAGATAGCAGTTCCGACTCCTTTTTTCTGATGCGCTTCCTCGGTACCATAGGCAATCTCCACCGAACCATTGACCGGCTTGCCTTTGAAGCCTCCTGTTCCTACCAGCTCCCCATCCTCCATCACCATATATCCGATCCAAGGTGGATTAAAACCGACCCGTTGGTAAAAATCAAGGGTCATTTGGCAAATCTCCCTGTGCCAGGGATTTTCCAAAAACTGCCTGTTTTCTTCAGGCAAATTTGAAATCGGCAGAAGTTCCATGGTCAAATTCAGTTTTATTTTTGTGGTGGTTTTAAGTTAAAAAGAATAAGTACTGACTGGATATCAATCCTTTAAAAGTAAGTTTTTTTGAAAGGGCTAGATGGAGGTTTTCCTGTCGAATTTTCATTTCCAAAGTGGGAGAACCTATCCTAGAAGCCCAAATTGCCAATTTTCATTCTAAAAAATACATGTTCAAATTCCCAATTCCTTTGGCATGAATCTGCCCCCTGGGAATGCAATTATATTTCTCCCTGATTAATTCATAGGTTGTCTCTGAGATATTAATCTTCCCCACCTCTCCATTGGATTCCATCCTACTGGCAATATTTACAGTATCACCAAAAAGATCATAGGCGAATTTCTTCTTACTGATCACTCCAGCTACCACAGGACCCGAATGAATTCCTGCCCGCATCTTCCATTGGAGTTTGTTTTTTCTATTTCGCACCTCCAAATACCTGAACATATGTTTTGCAGCTTCTATACATCGGTGGGCATGATCTGTGTTTTTTTCCGGCAATCCACACGCTGCAAAATATGCATCGCCAATTGTCTTTATCTTTTCAATTTGCAAGGATTCCAGGATATCGTCAAAGTGACTAAATATCTCATTCAATTCTTTGACAAGTTTTATTTGGGAAATTGAAGAAGCCATTACCGTGAAATCCTTAAAATCGGTAAACAAAATGCTAACATTCCCATACCTTTTGGTTGTCGCTTTTCCTTTGCTTTTGAGTTCTTCAGCTACCTGCTTCGGCAAAATATTCAACAATAATTCTTCTGATTTTTTCTTTTCGTTCAGTATGATCAATTCAGCCTTTTTCTTTTCAGTAATGTCTCTGATTATGCCGCTATAGTATCTTTTGCCATCGTTATCCCAACTTCCGAGAGTGAGTTCGATTGGGAATTCTTCCCCTCCTTTTTTGACTGCTTTCAACTCAAGTACTTTTCCAAGCACTCGAGGTTCCTTTCCCTGATTCATTCTTTCCATGCCTTCATTGTGGCTGTGGTGCAATTCATGGGGAATTATCAGGGTTATTGGTTGACCAATCGCTTCGTCTGAGGTAAAGCCAAATATGTATTCCGCTCCTTTATTCCAGAATAAAATCCGCTTGGACTCATCAGAGGTGATAATCGCATCGTTTTTAGAACTGCAGATTACTTGGAAGCGCTTGTTTTGTTCTTGGATAAGGCTTTCGATTTCATGCTTTTTAAAAAGATCAAGGTCCAAGTTTCCGTACTTATTCAAGCCTTGATTCGAATCTTTTGCGGCCATGATCTGAAAAGTTAAAAGTTACATAAATAAGGATCGGTGTGAGATACTTGGCCTTTTGGTATTCTGCGGAAGGAAATTGGGGATGTATTAAATCTCTGCTCCTTTAGAAGACATTTCTAATCTTGGATTCCAATTAACTAAAAGTACGAAAAACATTGAGTTTGAATAGAAGCCCAAAGTTTCATTTAAACACATTTCGGGATAGTGTCAAGGGCAGTGGATTCCTCCCTTTTTATTCATAAAATTCTTTCGGGTATTCCACCATCCCTTTCAACCCTGTCAATCCATTTTCGACCAATTCAATGACCATGCAGTTTTCTTTCGGAACATCAAACGGCAATTCAATTCCAAAAAGGTCAGCTTGTTGGTATCCAAATTTCGGATAGTACTTTTCGTGACCGAGTACAACCACTGATTTAAATCCTAATTCTTTAGCCCTTTGATGGGAATACTCAATCAGCATTCCGCCAATACCCTTTCTTTGATATTCTGGAAGAACCGACACAGGGGCAAGAGCCAAAGATTCAAATTTCGTTTGGTCATTGACAAGCCTCAGTTTGGTAAGCAAAATATGACCAACGATTTTATCCCCTAGCTCCGCAACCAAGGACAGTTCGGGAACGAAGGCATCGGATTTTCGAAGGCGTTCTACCAAGAACTGTTCGGTTTGATCGCTAAATTCTTCTGCTGCGAAGGCCTTTTCTACCACTTCAAAAACCGCTTCATAGTCCCCGGGGTTTTCTTGTCGAATCTGGATTTTCATGGGATTTGCAGCCTTAGTTGGAGTGGTTTTTTAACGATTTGAGGTTGGAAAAGAAGCGGATTTCGAAGCAGTCTACTGTCAACAATCACTAAACTTTAAAAGAAACAAAAAGCACCACGTTTGAAGATCAGCCTTCAAGTTGAAAAACCAGCATTAGCAGGTCGTTTTCACTATTTCTTTGTCAGTTTATATCTTAAATGAGTTGTCATGTCAGATGGTATTACCTCCTCAATCTGAATTGCATATTTATTTTTGTCAATGCCGTCAAAGAGTCGAATACCGCTTCCTAAAAAAACTGGAGAAATGTGAATAAAAAATTCGTCAACAAGTCCTGCGTTTAAAAATTGTTGAATTGTGTTTGCACCACCTTGTATTCTTATGTCCTTTCCTTTTGCAGATTGTCTTGCCTTGTTCAAAGCACTTTCGATTCCATCGTTTATGAAATAAAAAGTTGTCGTTCCTTCCTGTACCCAAGGTTCTCGGATTTCATGTGTTAATACAAAAACGTCAGCTTTGTATAAGTCATTTGGCCAACTGGCTTCGCCTTCCTCAAACATTCGCTTCCCCATAATGAAAGCACCCGTTCTAGCGATTGTCTCCCTGATGAATTTCCCGTCAGCTCCGTCTTCTTTGCCTCCTTCAATCCCTAAGTATTCCCAAAAAGCTTTTTGCTTAAACATCCACGAATGAATTTGCCCCGAGACTCCACCCATAGGATTTTTAGGACTTCTATTATCCCCTGCGAAAAAACCGTCAAGTGATATTCCACTGTCAAAGATTATTTTACTCATAATTACACCTAATTAATTTTTTGTTTCTGGTAGGATTTGACTGACTGTTTAAGCTTTGGACTGTCGCCAAATAATAGCCGCAAACTTAATTATTGCCGAACCCCAACCTACTAATTCCCTCTCACTTAAAAAAGTCCATTCAGGCTACCAAAACCATTTCAACCGACAATTGGGGGTTGAGTTTGCCAATACATATTGGAAACGGAAAGTCGTAAGTAGTTTCAATCAGCACTTATTGCTTACCCCTTACCTCTAGGGACAAATAATCAAAGCAAATTAAACCCGCCTTTTACCAACACCACAGCCGTTTCATCCAGTCCTTCCACAGGTTCGATGGCAATCATTGACTTATTCTTTGCTCCCGGGATTACTTTCACTTTGGCCAGCTTAAATCCTTGATCTGTCTTTTCCTTTTGGATCAAAACAAAATATTCCCCATCCACCTCAATCATGGCATCCTCAGGCAAAGCCCAGGATTCCTGGGGATCCAGCTGAACTCTTGCCTGAATGAACATCCCCGGGATCAGCTTGATCACCTCTTTTTCATCCACCAAATCCGCATGGACATTTATTTGTCGCTGTTCATTGATCGACTGGCCTACCACGTGAATCTGAGCCATTAGGACTTGACCCGGAGAATCCGGCATGGAAACCTCCACTTTCTGTCCGATGTGAATGCGGGTAGCATCTTTTTCAAACAGAATCAACTCGATGTGCAAATGCTCCTTATTCAGCAAGGAAATCGCCTTTCCGGACGCTGGAAGAAACTGTCCCGGAGCTACAAACACTTCTTCCACAAAACCTCTGATCGGAGAAATCACGGGTACTTTTGACCGGATGTTTGCCGGGGTCAACTGCTCTGCATCAATATGGATCAGGCTGAGTTGCTTTTTCAAACTTTGACTTTTGGCAAGCGCACCCTGGTAATCAGCCTCCGCTTTGAGGTAGTTTTTCTGTGCCGAGATCTGTTCGCCATAAAGCGTCTTCTGACGCTCGTATTCCGCTTTCAGATAGGCCAATTGGCTGGTAGTCTCCAGGTAGTCTTGCTGCAAGCGGATGAATTCAGGATTTTCCAGATAGAAAAGAGTCTGTCCTTTTCTTACAGATTGACCTTCTATAAGCTCAAGATCACTCACATAACCACCGAAGTAGGCTGAAATTTCCTGCATTCCTTCCACGGGCACCTTCACCGTACCCTGGACATTGACCTCACTTGAGAAATCCCCCTGATGTGGACTCCCCCATTCCATTTTCATCGTGTTGAACTGGGTTTGGGTAAGGAAAATCTCCGTTGAACCCTCAGGGGCTTTTGTGACTTCTATGCCTTCTACGGCGAGGCTCACGTTTTTCCCACAGCCCGAAAGGGACCCAAGAATCACGGCAAAAACGCCAAAAATGAGGAGGTTGGACTGAAATGTGCGCATCAGTTATTCAGGTAAATAAGTTCTAATTGGTTGAGTTGATAATCCAGCTTGGCCTGCAAATACTGCAGCGTGATGTTTCGGGAGTTTTCGATCAGCTGGACGTATTGGAGAAAATCAATTTCACCTTCCTTAAAAGAGCGGATGGCCTGATCCCGAAGCTGAACTGAAAGCATATTTCCTTCCGATTCATAGTACTCAATCACTTGCTTGTTTTGGGCAAGTGAAGTCTGAATTTTGGAATAGTTGGTTTGAAGTTTTTGTTTGAAAGCCTGTGATTCGAGCATAATTTGCTCCTGCTGGAATTTCCCGGCCTTGACTTTAGCAGTATGCGAACCAAAAAACAGGGGAATCCCAATTCCTGCCTGGAATCCAGGATAAACTTTGGCTGCTTCTCCGGGATTAGTACCCCGAAACAGGTCTACATTCACATCTGGTAGCATCGTCCTTCGGTCTACTTTCATCTGGCTTTCGGCCTGTAGGAAGGCCGACTCATAAAGCATCAGGGAAGGATGATTTTCCAGATCCACCTCTGCATCAAAAGAAATTTCTTCTTCAATCAACTCAATTTCTTCTTCAATATTCAGCAGCTGCCGAAGCTGGTTTTTGGAAATTTCAAAACCCCGGAGGGCTTCAGCTTTTTTCAGGCCGATTTCCCTCAGTTTGCTTTCTGCGGTGAGTTTTTCCAAAAGATTGGACTCTCCTGTCTCCAGCCTGCGGGTGGCCGCCCGGGCAAATTCTCCATACAAACTGTCCAGGTAACTATAATTCTGCTCAAGTTCCTTCCAATAAAGTGCCGTAACAAAAGCCTCACTTACCTCCCTATTGAGGGTCCTTGCTGAAAGCTGAAGCTGTGCGGTCTGCTGCATTTCAGACGCCTGAAGAACATTCTTCTGAGCGGAGTAAACCGAGGGGAAATCAAAACTTTGCCTCACTCCCCAAACCCGATTGTACTCTCCGTTTTCGGCAATGTCGTTTTTGTCAAAGCCATAATAAACTTGGGTCTTGCCAATTGTCCAACCTGCATGGCTTCTTGCGGAAGCCGATTCCAAGCTTTTTTGGGCTGCCTGCAAACTCAAATTTTGCTCTTGGGCGATTTGAAGTGCCTGACTTAGGCTAAGTTGCTGCACTTCGGTTTGAGAAAAAGCGGGCAAAGCCGAACCGGTCACAAGCATTAACAGAAGAAGTGCTGTTTTTGGGATTCCGCTTCCACTGGCTTTTTTGGAATTGAAAAGCACATATAAAACCGGTAAAACCACGAGCGTAAGCAGTGTCGCTGAGATCAATCCACCGACCACTACTGTAGCCAAAGGCCGCTGGACTTCAGCCCCTGCCGAACCTGAAACTGCCATCGGCAAAAAACCAAGTGCAGCTGCTGAAGCTGTGAGCAAAACCGGTCTCAATCGCTCTTTTGCACCCACCACGACCAGTTCCCGGATAGAAGTAAATTTATCTTTCATGGATTTAAAGTGTTCGATCATCACGATTCCATTGAGTACGGCAATACCGAAAAGGGCAATAAATCCCACTCCGGCAGAAATACTGAACGGCATATCCCTAAACCAGAGCAACAAAACCCCACCGATAGCCGAAAACGGAATCGCGGTGTAGATCATAAATGCGTCCCTGGCTGAAGAAAAGGCGAAATACAAGAGAATGAAAATCAGAATCAGAGCCACCGGCACTGCAATCATCAATCGGGTCCGTGCCTGTTGTAGGTTTTCAAACTGCCCCCCATAATCCACCCGATAGCCTTCTGGAATATCGATCTTGGCAACGATTCCCTGGATATCGTCCACCACGGATTGCAGGTCGCGGTTTCGGACATTCACTCCGATCACCACCCTTCGCTGTGTATTGTCACGGGAGATTTTAGCCGGGCCTTTGGTATATGAGATTTTTGCCAATTCGTGGAGTGGAACACTTCCTCCGATCGGAAGCTGAATCGCAGCATTTTCGAGATGGGAAATATCCTTGCGGAAAGGCTCTGCAAATCTGACTACCAAATCAAATTGCTTTTCCCCTTCGAACACTGTCCCTGTACTCATCCCGGCAAATCCCATGGTCACGACCTGATTCAGGTCTTCCACGTTCAATCCATATTTGGCGATTTTAGCCCGGTCATACTCGATTTTCATCTGTGGAAGTCCATCGACTTTTTCCAAAATGATGTCTGCTGCACCTTCAACACCCTGGATTGCGGCTTCGATTTCTTCAGCTGTTTTTAACAGCACTTCCAAATCCTCCCCGAAAACCTTGATCGCCAAATCCGCCCTAACCCCGGTGATCAGCTCATTGAAGCGCATTTCGATGGGTTGGGTAAACTCATAATCCAATCCGGGAATCGCTTCCAAGGCTTTTTTGAATTCTTCAGCAAGCTCGTCTTTGGTTTCCACCGTGGTCCATTCCGAAGGCGGATGCAAAGTCACGATCACGTCACTTTCTTCCATAGACATCGGATCGGTGGGTATTTCGGCGGCACCGATCCGGGTTACCACCTGATTGACTTCTGGAAACTTCATCAGAATTTCCTCCATCTTGGTGATGGTTTCCACGGTATTGGATAGCGTCGTCCCGGTCTTCAAAACCGGCTGAATCACAAAATCCCCCTCATCCAAAGTCGGCACAAACTCAGATCCCATGGTGGAAAAAAGTAAAAACGTCCCCACCAAAATTGCAGCTGCCCCTGCAAGAACAGCCTTAGTATGTTTCAATGCCCAATTGATGGCAGGTTCGTAGATTATATTCAGAAAATTGATCAGAAGAACTGATACGTTTTTCGGACCAGGAGCCTCGGATTTCAAAAAAAGTGAAGAAACTACCGGCACATAAGTCAGTCCCAAAATCATCGCGCCGATCAGCGCAAAGCTGAACACTTCGGCCATCGGGCGGAACATTTTTCCCTCAACTCCTGAAAGAGAAAGAATCGGGATAAAGACGATAATGATGATGATCTGTCCAAAAATGGCGGAATGCATCATTTTGGACGCTCCTGTAAAGGTAATTTTGTCCTTTTCAGCTTGTTTTTCACTTCGGGAAAGTCCTGCAAAAAGAGCCGAGGATTTGGTAAATCTGAAAGCTATAAACTCGACAATGATCACTGCACCATCAATGATGATCCCGAAGTCGATCGCTCCCAAACTCATCAGATTGGCATCCACTCCGAAGATGTACATCATCGCAAGCGCAAAAAGCAAACTCAGGGGAATCACTGAAGCCACGACCAAACCGGATCGGAAATTTCCCAGGAGCAAAACCACTACAAAAACCACAATCAAACAGCCTAGAATCAAGTTTTCAGCAATCGTAAAAGTGGTTCGTTCGATCAATTCTGACCTATCCAAAAAGCCGTTGATCACGATTCCTTCAGGCAGGGTATTTTCCATTTCTGCAATCCGCTCCTTCACTCGGTCGATCGTTCCTTTGCCATCAGCACCCTTGAGCATCATGACCTGACCTAGGACTTTTTCCCCTTCTCCATTTGCCGTGATTGCCCCAAATCGGTTGGCATGTCCGAAGCGGACTTCAGCAATGTCGCTGATGTAAACTGGAGAACCGTTGCGAACCTCAACGACAATATCGCCGATGTCCTCCAGGCTGCTGACCAATCCTTCCCCCCGGATAAAAAAGCTCTCGTTGGTTTTTTCGATATAGCTACCGCCAGCCACGGAATTGTTTTTGCTCAAAACCTCGTAAACGGTAGCGAGATTGATGTTCATGCCTTTCAATCGCTCCGGATTGATGGCCACTTCATATTGTTTCAGGTATCCTCCCCAGGTGTTGATTTCTACTACTCCGGAGATCCCAGCCAGCTGTCTTCGAACTACCCAATCCTGAATGGTCCGCAGATCCGTGATGGAATACTTGTCCTCATAACCCGGCTTGACATCGATGACATATTGGTAAATTTCCCCCAATCCAGTAGAAATCGGCCCCATAAAAGGTGTCCCAAATCCCTGGGGGATTCGCTCCTGGGCCATAATCAAGCGCTCTGAAATCAGCTGCCGGGGCAGGTAAGTCCCCATGTCTTCCTCAAAAACAATCGTCACCACCGAAAGCCCGAATTTGGAAACCGAGCGGATTTCTTTCACCCCTGGCAAATTGGCCATCTCCAGCTCGACAGGGTAGGTCAGGTATTTTTCCACATCTTCGGTTGCGAGATTTCGGGAAGTGGTGATGACTTGCACCTGATTGTTGGTGACGTCAGGAACGGCCCCGATAGGCAAATTGGTAAGGGCGAAAATCCCGAATCCCAGCCAAATGGCGATAAAAATAAATATGATGAGCTTGTGCCCAATACTCCAATGGATAATACGATCTAGCATGAACCGGCCAAAATTTGCAACGAAGTTCCTGTTCGGTCCTTAGTTCAATCTTAGCCGATTCTTAAGATTTGCTTAAGAAATGGGAAAATCCAGTCTGAAGGTGCTTCCCGAGCCTTTTTCGCTGGAGACCGAAATCTTAATTCCGGACTCCATGGCAAGTTTTTTGACAATAGCCAAGCCGAGCCCAGTTCCCGGAATCAGCTGATCGACTGCTTCCTTTTCCCTAAAAAATGGATCGAAAATCTTTTCCAGGTATTCCGGTGAAATCCCCGATCCGGCATCGCAGATCTCAATGTAAGGAAGGGTCTGACTTACTCCAGTTTTTACCAAAATTTCCGTGTCGGGTCCAGAGTATTTTATGGCATTTTGTATCAGGTTTCCCAAGATCATCTGAAGCGATTTCTCATTAGCATTGACAAAAACCGGAACACCAGATTCACATCGAAAGCTGATTTTTCGTTGTTGTTCATTAGCAAGCTGATCCACTATTTCCTCCAAAAAAGTGATCAATTCGAGTTCCTCTTTCACTAGGTTTTTTCCTTTTTCCTCTCTGGCCAAGGCCAAAAGTTGATCGATCGTGGCAGACATCCTGTCAATACTCGAAAGTGCGGTTTTGATTTTTTCCACATACTCCTCCGAATTCCTGGGCTTGCGGATCAAAACTTCCAAAGTACCACGCAATACAGAAAGGGGCGTTCTCAACTCATGGGAGGCATCAGAAGTAAACTGTTTTTCCCGATTGAGGGAAGCTTCCAAACGCTCCAACAGTTCATTGATCGACCGGGTAAGCTGCCCGATTTCATCATTGGGTTCGGCCACAGGCACCCGTTCATTGAGATTGCTTTGGGTAATTTGATTGGTTTTTCTGATGATTTGTTGGATCGGCTCGATGCTTTTTCCGGCCAAATATCGCATTGTAAGAAACAGGGAAAGTAAAATCACAGGATACAGTACCAAGAGTACGTTTCTGAGATTATTGAGCAACTCACGGGAATCCTCAAAGGACTTGGCCAGCAAGAGGTACCCTTCGAGTTTTCCGGCATTGATCAAGGGTATCTGCATCTGCCTAACTTCACTCGCCCCGATTCTCAGGGTCCAGGCTTCTTTTCTTGCAGATTTTTCAGGGGAAAAGCTGAGGTGGTTTTCCCTCAAATTCGGAGAGCGATCCATGGAATTCCCCTCCAAATCGACGATTTCAATGAAAATAGGATTGAGCTGAATCTGGCTGTGTTCCATTTCTTGCCATTCATCCATGTGTAAAAAGCGGATTTCTCCGTTGATCATGAAAATCTCACCCCTGTGCTTGTCTGTTTCTAGGCCAAGTTCCCGGTCGATATTCGTAACCACTGTGAAATTGGCTACCAAGTAGATGACCCAAAAAACCACCAAAATGATCAGGGCAGTGACCAGAGTAAGCCGACTGGCTATCCGCTCTTTGTAGGCCAGTTTCATAGGTAGCTCGATTTCATAATTCCTTCGCCATATAGCCTACCCCACGGATCGTCTGGATGTAATCCTCGTCTTTCTGCAGATTCAGCTTTTTGCGGAGTGAATTGATAAAGACATCGATCACACCGGTGTTGTATTCGAAGTGAATATCCCAGACACTTTCGATGATACGAGTACGGCGGCAAACCTTGTTTTTATTGCGAACAAGGTATTCCAGCAGTGCAAATTCTTTTTGGGTGAGCTGGATTTCTTCGTCCCCTTTCTGAACCAAATGACGGTCTGGAAAAATCGAAATCGGTCCAAGGCTTAGCTTTTCCTCCAAGCCTTGCTTCCCTCTGAGTTGAACCCGGATCCGAACAAGCAATTCCTCGAAGTGAAATGGCTTTTTGATGTAATCATTGGCCCCGGTCTGGAGTCCAAAAACCGTCTCATCCACGGTGTCTTTGGCAGTGAGAAATATGATAGGAGTATTCGGGAATTCCCTTCGAAATAGCCGGGTAAGCTCGATTCCGCTCATTCCTGGAAGCATCCAATCGAGCAAAAGCAGGTCGTAATTTCCGGAAAGTGCCAATTCCAATCCTTCCTTTCCGTTATCGGCAACATCGACAGCAAAGGCTTCCTCTTCCAATCCCTGCTTGAGGAAATTGGAAATTCCGGGTTCGTCTTCGACTATCAGGATGCGCATCGGATTGGATTACAGAGACAAAAATTAAAAATTCGGAGGATATTCAGCGATTTGAATCCTTAAGATTCACTTAACTTTTTACTTAACACGGATTTTTAACCACAGAGAAAACGATGAAGCGCAAAGGAAATCAGTATTCTGACTCCCTTGCTCACCTTCGTGTACTTTGCAGCTAATAATTTACACAGAACCGAAACACCAAAAAGAGCGAAGCTCTTCCTCAGCGTCCTTGAAAAAGCTCAATGCCGAAACATACATATGGAGTCCTTTCGCTTCCAATTGATTCAAAAAAATAATTCTTAGAGGCCTTTGCGGTCAAAACCCTTTGCGAGCCTTCGTCTTTGCGACTTAAAATTTAAATGGGAATTAAGCCATTTCGACCAGAGGACTTTTTGTATTCCGGGTTCGATTATGCTTTTTCTTTTTGTGCTTGTTCCACCAAATCAGCGTCCCTGTGATCGGAAGCGAGGTAGCGATGAGACAAGCTACAAACCAAATAAACTTGGTGAATTGGCCGAAAATTTCTCCGGTATGAAGTGACTTGACCGAGCGACCAATCTGCTGTCTTGTAGGAAGATCTGAAAACAATTTAGCCTCCTTTACTTCAAGATTTGCAGGATTCAGAGTCAACTGGTCCGAACCTGCTTTTGCAAAAAATCCTGTGCGTGATTTACTCACAGAAATATCTCCGTCGGGCTTACTCGGTAAAGAAATCCGAAGATTCCCATCATAAGGAAGAGTCGAATTACTTGACGCTACCGCTTGGTCAAAAGAGATAAATACCTGCTTAACTGGAGCTTCATCGGCAGGTTCTTTGGATTTTTCTCCGCCTCTCTCTCCTCCTGGATTTCCTCCGGTTTGGGCTTGATAGATATCCCAGGTCTTTTGCCATCCGGTTTTGTACCACTGATAGGACCAGAATGGTCCAGTTACAGCCATGATGAACAAGATCAACAGGGAATAAAATGCCAGGGTATTGTGCAGGTCATGGTTAACACGCTTCCAGTTGGCATCCCACTTCACCTTCAGGCCTTGTTTCCAGTTTTTGGCTTTTTGAGGGACCCAGATAAAAATCCCGGTGACAACACCCAATAAAAACAGCAAGGTCGCGACTCCGTTGATGAACCTGCCCAATTCCATATTGCTCATGGATTCCAGGATCGGTTCCTCGATTTTGTCGAGCATCAGCCAACGATGCAGTGAAAACATGTAGCCCATAAATTCCTCAGTAGAAGTTTTCTCTGCAGTATTTGCGAGGAATTCTCCGGAATAGGGGTTGACAAAATAGCTGACAGGTCGTTCCTCCCCTTCTTTTTTCACCTGAAACTGTACGCTCCGATCTTCAGCCTGGAAGACATTCACCCCCACCACCTCAGCTGAGAGACTTTTCTCAACTTCTGTTCTCAACTCATCAAGTGACTTCTTTGAACCGGATACCTCAATAAAATAGCGCTCGGAATCGGCGAATTCACGGATTTCAGTGTTGTATACATAGATCGTACCGCTAAGACAAACTGCGATTACGATCAGTCCGCATGTCAACCCAGCATAGAGGTGAATGTCATTGAGAAACTTCCGGATGGGCTTCCACATGGTAGGGAGGTTTTAGAGAATTAGCCTTTAGATTAAGATCTGCCGCAAATGTAAAAAGGGAAATCATTATTTAGAATGATTCTAATAAATAATTTTATTTAGACTGATTCAAAAGTTGAAAATCGAAATTTTAAAGATGAAAAGATGCTTTGATGGAACTGGAAAAGAGAAGGTCTGTTAAAACTTTCCACCAAGGGGATCTCTAGAGTATTCTTTTGGAGTGCATCCGGTTTCCTTTTTAAATGCCGCCGAAAAATGGGTCGGGTGCCTGTATCCGACTTCCCATCCGATTTCTGAAATATTCAATTTTCCCTCTTTGAGAAGTTGAATCGCTTTTTGAATTCTTCGCTTTTTCACAAATCCATAAACAGTATTGGCAAAAATCGCCTTAAAATGAATCTTCAGGTAAGTCTCATTCAATCCAACCAAATGTGCCAATTCAGCAATTGAAGGAGGATTTTGGAGCTTAGACTCAAGCAGATTTTTTGCTTGTTCCATCTTTTCAATCAATTCCGATTTAACCTTCATCAATTTTTCTGTTTTATTCAAAAATTCCGTTTTGCGTCCTTTTTTCCCGGATTTGGCACTTGTCTTTATCCATGGAGAATTTACTTTTGCGCCACAAATCTATGCTTTTTAGAATAAGTCTAAATAAGAATTACTTGCAAAACATGAAAAAAATACTACCACTGCTGTTTTTCCTAATCCTTTTTGAATGTGCATTTGCTCAAAGAATCCATGTCAACGGATTGGTGAAGGATGATTATAAACGGGAGACATTACCGGGAGCAACGATCCAGGTTAAGAATAGCCCATCAACTTCTGTATCCGATGGGGAGGGTAAATTCAGAATGTACGCCAATGTCGGTGACACGCTTGAGGTGCGGTTTTTAGGTTTCACCACCCAGTCTTTCATCGCTCCTGCGGATGAATCTCAGGTAGAAATTCTTTTGAAGGAAGATTTCACCAACCTCACTGAAGTAGAAGTAACTGGAGCTTTGGGAATTCCCCGCTCAGCCAAGGAAATAGGCTCCTCAGCCACCTTGATTTCATCCGAAAAACTCAATGAAGGCAAGACTGTCAATCCGATTTTTGGCCTGAACAGCAAAGTTGCTGGTCTAAGAATCAACATGTACGACAGTAAAGTCGATCCTGCCACTCAAATTGTTCTCCGGGGAAACCGAAGCTTGCAAAGAACCACAGGAATTGATGGAAGAAATCCAAATGAACCAATCTACGTGGTAGATGGCAATCCGATGCCCAATATCAACCGGCTAAATCCGAATGACATCGAAAGTATTACTGTGCTGAAAGGTGCAAACGCAGCGGCGCTTTACGGTTCGGAGGGCGTAAACGGTGCAATTATGATCACAACCAAATCCGGCAAAACCGGAAGAGGCGAAGTGAGCATCAGCAACACCACGACTTTCTCAAAACCCTACCTCCTACCGGAAGCTCAAACTACTTATGGCCAAGGAAATAACGGCACTTACAGCCCGACAACTTATGAATCTTGGGGACCTGCTTTTGATGGAAGCATGAAGCCTTTTGGCCTGCCGCTTCCCGACGGAACTCAGCCGATGGTCGAGTATTCCGCTCCAAATGGTGACAACAGACTGAACCTCTTCCAAACTGGTGTGAACCTTCAAAATGATGTTTCTTTTTCCGCAGGAGATGAAGTCTCCACTTATTTTCTTTCCGCCCAATATGTGGATCAGGAAGGAATCATTCCCGATGATGTCAACAAGCGGTTTAACCTGAGATTCAACGGTTCCAGAAAATTCGGAAAACTGACTACTTCTTACACCCTCAACTACATTTCCAACAACAAGGACATCACCCCAGACGGACCCTGGATTTCTGCATACCGCTATCCGGCCAACTTCCCTTATGACATGGTGAAGGACTGGGAAAACCCAAATTCTCCGGGCAATCCAAAAAACTATTTCATACCGAACGGTTCATGGTTGAGAAACCCCTATTTCCTGATTGACAATATCAGAAATCAGAGCCAAGAGCAGATTTTCAATGGGAAAATCGAATTGAACTATCAGATTGCTCCCTGGTTTGATGTGCTCTATCGTGCCGGTGTCTACAACATTGCTGAACAATTCCGCGATTATACCAACAAATACGAAGCACCGGGAACCAGAAATACGCCCGGTTCTGTAAATGATGGCTCTGTTTTCTACCGAAGACTCAACAGTGACCTGATTTTGAACTTCAAAAAGAACATCGGGAAATGGAACAACCGCCTGCTTTTGGGCCAGAATATCCGGACTGATGATAAAAAGCAAAGCAACGTGTCAGCAAGTAACCTGCTTTATACTGACATTATCAACCAAAGCAGCCGAACAGGAGAACTTGCCGGGGGCACAACCATTACGGAACAACGGTCCATGGCAGTCTATGGTGAACTATCAACAGGCTACAACGATTTGTTGTTCCTGACTTTGACGGGAAGAAATGAATGGACCTCCGTTTTGGCAAAAGAGAACAGATCCTATTTCTATCCGGGTGTGAGCGCCTCCTTGATTTTGACAGAAGCAATCCCAGCTATTCGGCAGATGCGTCAGGTTTCTTTTGCGAAGCTCTACTCATCCTGGAATAAAACCGGAAACGTAACCCTTGCCCCATATCAGCTTAACAATGCCTACAGTCAGGCTAACGGTTTTCCTTTTGGGAACTCTATCGGATTCCTTCCGAGTTTGACCAATCCAAACCAAAATATCCAGCCTGAATTTGTAACATCTTATGAGGTCGGAATGCAGGTGGGACTTTTCAACCACAAAATCTATGTAGAGACTGCTTACATCTATTCAGATTCTGACGGACAAATCTCAAACGCCAACGTCTCCCGGGCGACCGGTTACAATGCCACTTTGGTGAATTCCGGACGGATGACCAACAATATCCTCGAATTCACCCTGACTGCAGATTTGATCAGAAAAGAAGACTTTTCACTTCGTGTGTCCGGTAACTACACCTACACCAAAAACGAGGTAAAAGAGCTTTATGGAGGCGCGGACTACCGTCAAAACTTCAGACAATCCTATGCTTTTGTCGGAGAGCAATTTCCTACACTTTGGGTAAGTGATTACCAAAGAGATCCAAATGGCAATGTTGTCGTGGATCAGGACAGTGGAGATCCGATGGTGGCCACAGACAATGTGAAACTCGGTCCAATGGTGCCTCCTCACATGTTTGGACTGAACATCGCAACCGGATACAAAGGGTTTCAGCTAACGGCTCAGTTTGATGCAAGACAGGGCGCATGGTTTTACTCAGAGACGATACCGCCAATGTATGAATTCGGTACTCATCCGATCACAGCAGCTTATGGTAGAGAGTCTTTCGTTTGGCCAAACTCGGTCATCGAAGTGGAACCGGGAGTATTTGTTCCAAATACTGATCTGAAAACTTCCAGCGGTGGAAAAGAATTTTGGGCAAGACAGGGAGCGGTGCAAAGCAATACCGCTGCAAAAGCCGATTTTCTGAAACTGAGGGAGCTAAGCCTGACCTATACTGTTCCTCAGCATTTCCTCGACCGTCAAAACGTCATCCAAGCGATGAATTTCGGAGTAGTAGGCACCAACTTATTCATCGTCCGCCATTCCTCCAACAACATAGGAGATCCTGAATACCTCTACAACAATACCGACGGCTATTACAGCTTCCGTCAGGTACCTCCAATGAGGACCTACGGCTTCACAGTAAACATGAAATTTTAAGCTTGGCCTGTTAAAATCTGAATTATGAAAAACTTGAAATATTATTCCTTCTTTTTAGTGCTTTTGCTTCAACTGAGCGGATGCGACCAGTTTCTGGATGTCAATTCCAACCCAAACAGTCCCAACTCTGAAAATTTACCCCTGAGTGCCAAACTACCGGCAGCCTTGGTCTCTACTGTAAACCAGGAAACTCAGCAAATCAACCAAATCGGGGCATTTTGGGGTGGATACTGGGGTACTGACAATGAAGGTGCAAACCAGTTTTTTGACCTCAAAACTTACAATGGACCCGGGATCCGCAGCCAGCGTGACGGGATTCCTGTGTGGGAAAACGGCTACAACAATATCCTTTACTTCCGCCTGATTCAGGATGAAGCCGAACTCCAGGGAGCCAATTTTTACTCCGGGGTGTCCAAAATCATGCAGGGTTGGTTGTTTCTCCGATTGGTTGATTTCTACAACAACATTCCATTTGATCAGGCTGCACAGGGAAATGCTTTCCTCAATCCGGCTTATGAACCGGGCGAACTAGTCTACCAAAAATCAGTGGATTTGATTTCAGAAGGAATGGCTGACCTGAAAGCCTCCACGACAACAACTGCTGAAAATTCCGGTGATTTGCTCTTTGCCGGAAATACTGAAATGTGGCTGAAATTCGCCAATACTGTCAAGCTCCGAGCCTTGATCAGACAAAGTGAAAAAGGAAATCAGTCTTACATTTCGGCTCAAATTCAGGCCATTCAACAGGAAGGAAGTGGATTTCTGGCTTTGGGAGAAAATGCCCTCGTAAATCCGGGCTACCTTAACAGTGCCGGTAAACTGAATCCGGTTTGGGAAAATTATTACCGAACAGTAGATGGAAAAACCACTGCAAATCATCTCAACATCCGACCTACTCAGTATTTGGTCGACCAGATGAACGCCAAAAATGATCCGAGGCTTCCCTCCCTTTATCAGTCAGTTGGCGGTAAAATCAAAGGTGTGATATTCGGAAATCCCGATGCAGGAAATCCCGAGTATGATGCAGCTGCCACTTCTGCTTTCAAAGGGCCATCTGAAAACAGCAATCAGGCTACCGGGATTTTCCATGCATTAAACCAATCCAGTGTATTGATGACCGGCACCGAAAGTCTTTTCCTTCAGGCAGAAGCAGCGGCAAGAGGCTGGATTTCGGGTGATGCCGAGACACTCTACAACCAGGCAATCCGTGCTTCATTTCAGTATTACAAAACCAATCTGAATTCACTTGAAAGCTATTTGGCACAGGAAGGAGTAGATTTCAGTCAGGCATCCAATCCGATTGAGCGGATTATTGAGCAAAAATGGCTGGCGTTAAATTCGGTAAGCAGCATCGAAGCATGGAGCGATTACCGAAGACTGGGGGTTCCGAATTTCCCAAAAACCGCTGCAACAGGAATCGAAGGCAGACCATACCGCCTGATGTACCCTGAGACTGAGCGCGGCACCAATCTCGAAAATGTAGAACTCCAGGGAAATGACAAGGTTACCGAGGCAAAGGTGTGGTGGATGAAATGAAGACCCCTAGACGGAAGACAGAAGACTGAAGAAATCTTGTCCAATAGTTTTCAGCTGCCCCATTTGTTGGATTTAAATTCAGGCAAGGTGGCGGATCATATTTATAGAAAATAGGTGTAAAGTCCGGCCCAGTGGTCGGACTTTTCCATTTTCACCATGTCGGTCTGGTGAAATTCATCTCTTTTGGTATCTTTCTTTTCCAAAACCACCCAAATGACAATCAGCCGATCCATCCTATTTCTTGTTCTAGCTTCTTTTTCTTTTGCCTGCGAGCAAAAAAACACCACTCCTGATCCACGACTGAATCAGCCTGAAGACTTCAAAAAACTGCTCGATGCCCACGGGGATTGGAAAAAGTGGATTGATGCCAAGGCTTTTTCATTTGCGATGGTGCATGAAACCAACTTGGCTTGGGAAAACCATTACATCAGTCTTCAAGATCGAAAAGTACGGATCGATGCAGATACCTGGCAAATCGGAAATGACGGTGAAAAAGTTTGGATCAGCCCAAACAGACAAGCTTTTCAGGGAAACTCGGTCCGCTTCTACCATAACCTCTATTTCTACTTTTTTTCCATCCCCTACATCTTCACAGACCCTGGAGTAAAAGTGAACAAGTTCGAAAACAAGCTTTTGAATGGTATATCCTATGAAGCTTTTGAGGTGAGTTTTGAGGAAAACGTAGGCGACAGTTCTAAGGACAAATACTTTATGCTTGTCGATCCTGAAACCGGAAAACTTGCCTGGGTGCTATACACTGTCACCTTTTTTGACAAAAGCAACACGAAGATGAATGCCTTGAAATACGAGGACTATCGCAATGCGGGAGGATTGGTTTTCCCCAGAGTCATGACTGGCTACCAGTTTGAGAATGATTCGACTAAGGGCCTCAACTATCAGGTGAGCTTCTCAGATGTCTTTTTATTGGAAGAACCACTGGATGAAGACCTGTTTAAAATGCCGGAGAAAAATGCAGTCGTAGCAAATTAAAAATAGTCTTATTTCCCCTGATGGAGCAATTTCATGTCCACGTGGGTCTTCAGTTCAGAGTCTGAAAAACCTGCAAATGAACCTTGCACTGGCAATGTGCGGGTAGGATCAGGATGTGTGGCCAGAGGAATGTAGCGGTGGTCTGTAAGCAAACCCAAACTCGGATCGAGTCCCACCCAACCAGCCCCGGGGAGAAAAACTTCCAGCCAAGCGTGCAGTTCATGTCCTTCGTCCAAATCAGGGTTGAAAGCATATCCACTCACAAAGCGGGTGGCAAGACCCAATTCCCTCAGCATCTCCATCTGTAGGAGTGCAATGTCTCTGCAGGAGCCTTTTTTCTCCGAAAAAGTAAATTCCGCACTCCAGATATTCTGCTCATGACGGATGAGGTGTTCCCAACTGAGATAAATTTCCTTGGTCAATCTCACCAAAAAATCTACCAGCCCTGAGGATTGGTTTTTTATTTCAAAAAGGTAATCAGTGAATAGATTTTCATCTTTGTCAGTTAGGAAAGGAATGAGAAAGGCGGTTTTATCCTCATAGCTAAACTGGAAAAAGGTATTGCTCCAACCCTTTTCCTCGAAGTTTTTGTCTATGATAAATCCGAAAGGATTAAAATGCTGAATTTTAAAAATCCATTCGGTGGTAATTTCCAGTGTTTGGGTAAACCCTGTAAACCAACATTGCTTATACCAGTTACCGGCAAGATCCTGTCGGAAATTATGCCCATCCGGTTCCGGTGAAACATGAAATTTTTGATGCTCAATCCGGAAATACGGCCTGTGTTGGGGAATCAAGTATAGCTTATGAATTCCGAGTGAAACCTCCGAGCTGTAGTCGTATTGCGAGTGATGCCAAACCTGGACCAGCATGGATCAGGAATCCCGTGAAACTAAATCAAAATCCTCAAAAGCACTGCTCAGTACCTCAGATGGAAGTTCTGCGATGGCATTTTTGATTCTGCTGTTCCAAAAAGCGGAGACATGCTCCAGTTCTTTTTGCTCAAAGCGTTTCTCTTTGATAAAGTATTCGTCGTTTTTCAAAATCACCGTGTCAATCGGGAAATCGACATCATTGGCTGAAATCCGTGTCGCATCAAAAGCCAAAAAGGCACACTTCAGCGCATACTCAAGAGAATCATCGTAATGAAGAGATCTCCTTAAAACCGGATTGCCAAAACCGGTATTCCCGATAATGACAAAAGGAGTTCCTTTACGAATCTCGATCCAATTGCCCTGAGGATACAAAAGGTAGAGTTTGGGTTCAGGATCGTCTTCCAGCTGTCCTCCGATAATGGAAAACAGGTTAAACTGAAAGCCGGCTTCTTCCAAAAAGACCTTATCCTCTTTGGCCACGACTTTCACCTGATTTCCAAATTCGTTGACCGCTTGATATAACTTGGAAAACGAATCACCCTGATGATCAATAACCTCAGAAAAATAAGTAATCGCCTTGTCCCTGACAGACCGAAGCCCTGAAGTCATGATGAAAAAAGAATGCTTTCTCTTATTTACAGTGAAAACTTTCTTGGAAGTCGTGGTTTCGCTACCGGAAGTAATTCGGGTATCAGATAGGCCGACAATGCCATTTTTAGTTTTAATACCCAGACAGAAGGTCATGATAGAGTTGGAGATTGTAAGACATAATTATCCTTCACCCGGAAATAATTGATGTCAATGAGGTCCGAAATATGGTTGATTTTTAGCTGAAGTGTATCCAAATATTCATGAAGGCCCACAGATATTATATCATCGACCTCAGAATACTCCAGGCGGGAACGCATCTCACCGATTGTTTTTTCAACTGAATTTTTAAACCCGTCCGTTGTATTTCCTGAAATGCAGTGGAGGCAACGCTCGGCTTCCTTCAGGCAGTAGTAGATCGAGCGCGGAAAGTACTTGTTGAGAACCAAGAATTCGACCACTCCCGAAGGATCGATATTTCCATAGAGCCTGCGATAGGTATTGAAGCCTGTGACAGACTTAAGCAAAGCCATCCAATGGAGAAAATCCAGCGGCGAACCCACTTCAAAAGTTGAGGGCAGCAAAATGTGATACTTGACATCCAAGATTCGGGAGGTCTTATCGGCCCGCTCCAGCAGTTGCCCCAATTGCCTGAAATACCAGCCTTCCGTACGGGCCACCGTAGCATCCGCCAAACCGTAAAGCAGCAAAATCTGATTTTTCACCTGCTCATAAAATTGCCTCGGATCTTCTTTTTTCCAGACCTTTTTTTCCAATCCGCTCTGCAGCATATAATACAGCTCATTGGCTTTTTCCCAGGTTTCTTTGCTGAGATTTTCCCGGATTATCCGGGCATTCTCACGGGCTTTGGTCACAGAACAGAGCATAGAATTGGGATTGTCCGGATCGAAGGTCAAAAAATACATGACCTGGTTTCGCTCGAATCCGGTGTATTTTTTTTTGTACATATCCAGATCTCCCGTGGCAGCCACCAAGGGTCCCCATTGCTCCTTCAGATCCATGGGGAGATCCTGCATCAGATTAAAATTGACATCGATAAATCGGGCGTAATTTTCTGCTCTTTCCAGATACCTTCCCAACCAATAGATATGACTCGCTACTCTACTCAGCATATTTCTTCAAATTAATTGTATAACACCCAAGTATCCTTGCTTCCTCCTCCCTGTGAACTGTTGACCACCAAAGAGCCCTTTTTGAGTGCCACCCGGGTAAGAGCGCCGGGAATTACCTCAATCTCATCCCCATACAGGATATAGGGCCTCAGATCGACGTGTCTCCCTACAATACCTTCATCGGTCAGGCAGGGGACAGTGGAAAGTGACAATGTCGGCTGAGCGATGTAATTGGTCGGATTGTCTCTGATTAATTTTCGGAAATTGTCATGCTCTTCTTTGGTGGATTTGGGTCCGATCAACATCCCATAGCCTCCCGCAGCATTGGTTTCTTTCACGACCAGCTGATCAATATGGTCCAGTACATATTTTCTATCTTCCTCTTCCCGACAAAGGTAAGTCGGCACATTGTTCAAAATGGGCTCCTCTCCTAAGTAATATTTGATGATCCGAGGCACGTAGGCATAGACGGCTTTATCATCTGCAACTCCAGTTCCGGGAGCATTGGCGAGAGCTACATTTCCGGCTTTGTAGGCGTCAAATATTCCTGGTACACCCAGCATGGAATGTGGATTGAAGGTCAACGGATCCAGGAATGCGTCATCGATCCTTCTGTAAATGACATCAATTTGCTCCAGACCCTTGGTAGTCTGCATATAAGCTTTCCGGTCTTTTACAATAAGATCCACACCATTCACCAGCTCCACACCCATTTGCAGGGCAAGGTAAGAATGCTCGAAATAAGCCGAATTGTATATACCGGGAGTCAACACACCCACCACAGGCTTGGCTTTGTTAGAAAGGAATTGGAGCATTTTGAGCAGCTTAGTCGGGTAATCGGAGACCGGCATCACGCCCTCGTCATTGAAAAGCTGTGGATATGCCCGCTTGATGATTTCCCTGCTTTCCAGCATATAGGAGACTCCGGATGGACACCGGAGATTGTCTTCCAGAATGTAGTATTCGCCGTTTTTATCCCGCACCAGATCGGTACCGGTGATGTGGCACCAGATCCCTTTTGGCGGAGTCAGTCCGATGCAGGGGGTTAAGTAATCTTTTGAACCCAGGATCAATTCTGAGGGCACGATTCCGTCCTTCAGGATTTTTTGCTCGTTGTAGACATCCTGCAGGAAAAGATTGAGTGCATAAATCCGCTGCTTCAGCCCGGCCTCCAGCTTTTTCCATTCCGCATTGGCAATGATCCTAGGGATGATGTCAAGATGGAGGATTTTCTCAAGCCCCTGATTGTCATGATAGACATTGAAAGTCATCCCCATGGCTTTTTGGGTTTTGTTTGCCGAAAACTGAAGCTGGTTCATCTTCTTTGGAGAAGCTTTGCTGAGATAGCCGAAAAACTCTTCGTAGTGCCCTCTTACTTTTCCTTCCGGTGAGAACATTTCGTCATAATGCTCATTACAGGAATACCCTTCTGTCTTCATATGCGCTGAATTAAAATCCTACAGTAAGATAAAAAAGAAACTGCAAAATCAAAGAATTTCAAAATTTTTCGATTTAGCTGTTCATTTTTTTATCTCCAGAGGCTATTTACTGATTAATTTTCAAAAAATGAATTAAAAAAAGTCCGGCTTTATATTTCAAATTCCTTTCATATTCTTCCGAAGAAGCCTATTCCCTTTTGGATTTCAGTCGGAAAATTCAATGTGGTCAATTCCAAAGAGCAGCTCAGAAAGGACATTCTGGAAGATATAAAACTCTTTCGATCACAATAATCCTAAGGTGGAAATAAAGAGTAATAAAAGTGAATTTAGAATCAACCGAACACAAAAATCGCTCAAAACACAGCGATCTCATCATTTTGAAAATCAAATACTTAAAACCTCCTCGTAAAAATTTATGGATTTTATTAAATCAAAGTTGGATTTAGCGCCTTCAGGTTGCGTTACTCAATGATGTGGATAAAAGTCACCCTAAATAGTTGAAGAAAATTCAAGTAGGTGGAATAGAAAAGACCAAGAATTACCCAATCAAAACTAATGAGAATCCCTTCAGGTTCTTATTTTTGTAAAGATGGAAAAATCCAAATTTAGTTGATTTGCGACTCTTGTGATTTTTGGTTCTATATTTTTTAAAGGGTGACTGGCTCAATTGAATAAAGCAAAACCGCCTATTTAGCGTGCAAATGCACAAAACTTATCTGATAAATTAATTGTGATGACCGTTTCTGTAGAATTAGTACTCTTTGTAATTTCTATTCTTTTCTTTCTGAGCATCCTGGCCAGTAAAGCCGGATATAAATTTGGTGTGCCTGCCCTACTTTTATTTTTGGGGGTGGGAATGGCTTTTGGAAGTGACGGTTTGGGAATTCAATTTGAAAATATTCAGGTTGCCCAAGCCATAGGAACCATTTCCCTTTGCATCATTCTATTTTCAGGAGGAATGGACACCAAACTCTCTGAAATCAGGCCTATTATCCCTCAGGGAGTGGTATTAGCAACTTTTGGGGTGTTTTTGACAGCGATTTTGACAGGTGTCCTGATTTGGTGGGTGTTGGGAATGACCATGGCCTCAACAGGTATTGGGCTTATCACTTCCCTTTTGTTGGCCGCTACCATGTCCTCCACTGATTCCGCTTCGGTTTTTTCCATTCTTCGATCCAAGGGCCTGAATCTCAAAAACAACCTGCGCCCCATGCTCGAACTGGAAAGCGGCAGCAATGACCCGATGGCTTATATTCTGACTATTACACTGATTGAAATTGTACAAATGGGCGGTGAACCTGACTACCTATCAGCTTTTGGAATGCTTTTTTTCCAATTGATCGTGGGAGGTATTGCCGGATACGGGCTGGGCAAACTATCAGTAAGATTGATTAATAGGCTTGAGATTGATAACGCTTCTCTTTACCCGATTCTTGTTTTTACGTTCTGCATTTTTATCTTCTCCTTCACCTACCTCATTCAAGGAAATGGCTATTTGGCGGTCTATATCGGTGGATTAGTCATTGGAAATACCCGATTTGTCCATAAACGCTCTTCAGTCAATTTCTTTGACGGTATGGCCTGGATGAGTCAACTCCTGATGTTCCTCACCTTGGGTCTCCTGGTGAATCCCCACGAATTGATCCCAATCATTATTCCCGGTTTGATCATCAGTTTTTTGATGATTTTGGTCACGAGGCCACTTAGTGTTTTTTTCACTTTGTTGCCCTTTAGAAAAATGTCCTTCAAGGATAAAACCTTTGTTTCCTGGGTTGGTCTGAGAGGGGCGGTGCCTATTATTTTTGCGATTATCCTGCTTGCTGAGGAAGTCCCCCATGCTCGGCTGATGTTCAACATTGTCTTTTTCTGCACGCTGGTTTCGCTGGTGGTCCAGGGATCTTCTCTTTCACAGATGGCGGTTTGGCTTGGCTTGGCAGAAAAACCGAGTGAACTCAAAAAAATGAAAAATTTCGATGTTGAATTTTCTGACGAAATCAAATCTGTCACAACTGAAATCACCATCACAGCCAACACACTAAAGTCTGGAAACCACCTGATGGACTTAGCCATTCCGGAAAATACCCTAGTGGTAATGGTCAAACGAGACGATAAATTCTTTATCCCGACCGGAAAAACCACCCTGCAGGAAGGTGACAAACTTCTTATCATCACGGATAATCAAGAGGCCTTGCTTAAGACAATTACCAATCTGGAAACCACTGCTCCTTCTGACTTAAGCACAACAACTTAACGAGCCAAGAATGGTGGATATCCTATCCAAATAATCAAATTTTTGCCTTTCTATTTCAAATCCCTCTCCCCACAAAAAAACCTGTCCGCATTATCCACGCAGACAGGTCTTTTTATCTCTTGATTCTTGTCTCTTGCTTCTTGCCTCTTAACTAATCGTCGATCCACTCGCCGTGCCTTCGTGCGGCTGTAGCAATTTCAACTTTCCGTCTTTGTCCTCCGCCATCAGGATCATCCCTTCGGAGTCGATGCCCATCATCTTGCGAGGAGCCAGGTTGATCAGCATGGTCACTTGCTTTCCGATCAGGAATTCCGGTGCGAAATGCTCAGCTACTCCACTCAGTACCGTTCTGTGCCCTAATCCGATATCGACCTTCAGCTTCAACAGCTTTTTGGATTTTGGCATTGGTTCAGCTTCCAGGATCGTTACCACTCGCATATCGAGCTTGGCGAAATCATCGTAAGTGATCAGCTCTTTCATCGGTGTGACAGGTGTATTAGCAGCTTCATTCATTTTTTTGGAATCCAGGAGTTTTTGTACTTGTTTTTCTACGGTTTCGTCTTCGATTTTCTCGAAGAGCAGGCCCATTTGCCCCAAAGACCTGTTGGCTTGAATCAGTTCCCCGTTTCCGGCTTCGCTCCATTTGGCCGATTCAATATCAAAAAGGTCAAACAGCTTTTTCGCGGTATGGGGAAGGAAAGGCTCAGACACAATCGCCAGGTTTGCGGCTATGTTCAGTGCAATATTCAGAATCGTCTTGGTCCGCGGCTCGTCGGTCTTGATCTCCTTCCAAGGCTCGGTATCCGCCAGGTATTTGTTGCCCAATCGGGCCAAATCCATCACCAAACCCAAAGCCTCCCTAAATCGGTAGCGCTCGATGGAGTCAGCGATTTTCGCAGGAAACTCAGCGATTGTAGCCAAAACTTCCCCGTCATAGCCTCTCAGTTCTCCCCTTTCCGGCACAATTCCCTGGAAAAACTTTTGGGTCAAAACCACAGCACGGTTCACGAAGTTGCCATAGATGGCCACCAGTTCGGAATTGTTCCTGGTTTGAAAGTCTTTCCAAGTGAAGTCATTGTCTTTGGTCTCAGGGGCATTGGCAGTCAGCACATACCGAAGCACATCCTGCTTGCCGGGAAATTCCTCCAAGTACTCATGAAGCCAAACAGCCCAATTGCGGGAAGTGGAGATTTTGTCACCTTCCAAATTCAAAAACTCATTGGCTGGAACATTCTCCGGAAGAATATAACCCCCATGAGTTTTCAGGATCGCCGGGAAAATGATGCAGTGGAATACGATGTTATCCTTGCCAATGAAGTGAACCAGTTTGGTTTCTTCGTCTTTCCAATACGGCTGCCAGTCGATCCCTTTCTCTGCTGCCCATTCTTTGGTGGAAGAAATGTATCCGATCGGGGCGTCAAACCAGACGTAAAGCACTTTCCCTTCGGCACCAGAAACCGGAACAGGAATCCCCCAGTCGAGATCTCGGGTCATGGAGCGTGCCTGCAATCCATCACCGGCTTCCAGCCAAGAACGGCATTGACCTAATACATTGTTTTTCCAATCATTGGCGTGGTCTTCGAGAATCCACTTTTTCAGAAAATCCTGATACCTGGCCAAATCAAGAAACCAGTGCTTGGTTTCTTTCAAAACCGGTCTCCTACCGCTTAGTTTGGAAACAGGATTAATCAAGTCTGTAGGACTGAGAGAACTTCCGCATCTTTCGCATTGGTCACCATAGGCATGCTCGTTGCCACACTTCGGGCAAGTACCTTCGATGTATCGATCCGCCAAAAACTGATTGGCTTCCTCGTCATAATACTGATCCGTGCTCTGCTCCAGGAATTCACCTTTTTCATAGAGATCTTTGAAAAATCCCTGAGCGGTTTCATGATGAATTTTGGCAGAGGTCCTGGAATAATGATCGAAGCTGATCCCAAACTCTTGAAAGCTGTGCTTCATCATCTGATGGTAATGGTCGACGACCTGCTGTGGAGTTTTTCCTTCTTTTTGAGCTTTGATCGTGATGGCGACGCCATGCTCATCCGAGCCACAGATATATGCTACCTCCCTGCCCTGCGATCGGAGGTAGCGGACATAAATATCGGAAGGCACATAGCAGCCAGCCAGGTGTCCGATATGAAGCGGGCCATTGGCATAGGGCAAAGCTGAAGTGACGGTATATCTTTTAAAATTCTTAGTACTCATAGTTTATTTTTTCAAAATCCTTAAATCCAGTATTCAAAAGCAGGATAAGCTAGTTTCTTCCTTCTGCTGACATACTGCTGAGGACTTGCAGGATAAATTCATTTTTTGAAAGCAAATAGCCTCCCCGGTCATTTCTAAACTTGGAAGCGGAAGCTATTTTGAGGGCTTCGTAGGCTTTTGCCAATTCTCTGTCGTTTCTGAGAGCATCTCTGAAGGCCAATTGGTTCACCATAAAGTTGTCCCCGGGACACATGTGGATGTGAAAAATCTGCTCTTTCCTTCCATCCAGATGGTATCCTTTTCCGAAGGACATATAAGCCTCAATCTGATCCCGCTTTGGAACCAAAAAGTAGGTAAAGCCAATCTCCGCCATGAGATCGATCAGACTTTGGCTAAATAGATGCTCTTCAGGAATTATGATCAACAGATCGATGTAAGGTTTTGCTTTGATACCGGGAATAGAAGTACTGCCAACATGCTCGATTAACTCAGGAGAAAAACCGGAAATCCTAGACTGAATCAACTCTTTTTCGGCAAGGAAAATCCCGCTCCAATCGGGATTATGATCCTCCAACTGGATCGGAAAGAGACGGTTCCAATCTTCTTTCTTTAACTCATACAATGGACTGTTCATTTGCTCTCCGGTGTTGAAAATCGAGGCCAAAGATAGATAAATCAGCCGAAGACAAGCTTAGGCATTTTGAAATTCCTTGCGGGCATCCTCTGTCAAAATCCCGTTGTAGAGGATACTGATCGCTTGCTCAAAGGCCTCTGAAGGCGGCATTTTCGCACCTTTCCTAATCGACTCCGGAAACTGTGCTGCAAACTTCGGGTCCCAAAGCGACTGAACGGCAGCGGCATAGAGCATCACCACCAAATTGATATTGATGCGGGGATTGATCAGTCCCAACCCGGCTCCTTCTTCGATCAGCTTTGCAAATCGCGTATGGGCAGACTCGTTGATAAAAGCCTTGAGGTCCTGCCACACTTCCGGGGCATGCTCTTCGAGATCTTCAAAAAGTCCGGGGTTGATCGGCGCCAAGTACCCCGCCACGACTGTGAGGAAAGAGCGGAGTTTTAGCGGAAAAGCCAGATAGCGATTGTCCACAATGGCTTCGACCTTGGCTGTCATCCGGGTTTTTAGCAGTTCAAATGAAGCAGACAAAAGCTCAAGTTTTCCCGGATGATACTTGTAAAGGGTCTTTTTGCTCATCCCCAAGTCAAGTGCGATGTCATCCATCGTGGTATGCCGGTAGCCCTTTTCCAGGAAAAGCCGATAGGCGGTGTCCAGGATTTTTCCTTCGATGGAGGTCTTTTTACTCATAATAGGGAATGTGTGGCCAAAGATAGGGACGGGTTGGGATTTCGGGCTTCAGGATTTTTGGATTTCGGATTTCGGATTTCGGATTTCGGAATTATTGAATCAACCGTTTTATGAAACTTCCATAGGCAAAAAACTTTACAGTCTTACGTTCCCTCTAATTTTCCAATTTTCAAATCCAATCAACCTTCCAATCTCACCTCAATCCTCTTATTTTTACCCCCTATAATTTTTGTACCCATGACCCCTTCAGAAGCCATTGCCCGGATCGCCCAACTCAGCAAAGAAATCAATCACCACAATCAACTCTATTACCAGGAAAGCCGAATCGAAATCTCTGATTTTGAATTCGACCAACTTTTGGAGGAATTGGTGAAACTGGAGCGGGAATTTCCTGATTTGTTGCTTTCCGACAGCCCAAGCCAGCGGGTCGGAGGTACGCTTACCAAGGAATTCAGAACCGTAGAGCACAGTTCGAGGATGCTTTCCCTTGGCAACACGTATTCCCAAGAGGAACTGATTGCCTTTGACGATCGTGTGGCAAAAGGCCTTGGACACCCCAATTACGAGTATTTCTGTGAAATGAAATTCGATGGTGTGGCAATCAGTTTGGTCTATGAAAATGGAAAACTCATCCGGGCAGTAACACGGGGCGACGGCACCAAAGGAGACGATGTCACCGCCAATGTGAAGACGATCCGGAATATTCCTCTGACCGTTACCGGAGAAAATATTCCGGCCAAGTTTGAGGTACGAGGTGAGATATTCCTGCCTCTGAAGGAGTTTCTGAAAATCAATGCCGAAAAAGAAGCCTCGGGGGACCAATTGCTGGCAAACCCAAGAAATGCAGCTTCAGGGACCCTGAAAATGCAGGACAGTTCGGTGGTGGCAAAACGGCGACTCAACTGCTATTTTTACCAACTACTGGGTGATGAAATCGGTGTCAGCAAGCATGACGAGGCCATCCACCTGATCGAAAACTGGGGATTTAATGTTTCTCCGACATACAAAAAAGCTAAAAGCATCGCGGAGGTTCTCGAGTACATCGAGGAATGGCGGGAAAAGCGGTATTCCCTTCCCTTGGATACGGATGGAGTTGTCCTGAAAATTAACGACTACGATCAGCGGGAAGAACTCGGCTTTACGGCAAAAACCCCCCGCTGGGCCATCGCATACAAGTACAAAGCCGAAAGCGCGGAAACCGAATTGCTGTCGATCACCTATCAGGTCGGCCGAACCGGAGCGATTACCCCCGTCGCCAACCTCGCTCCTGTCCAACTCGCCGGGACTACCGTAAAGCGGGCCTCCCTCCACAATGCCAATGAAATCGAGCGACTGGATCTTCATGAGCGAGACTTTGTTGCTGTAGAAAAAGGCGGAGAAATCATCCCCAAAATCACTGCGGTCAATCCAACCCGCAGGAAACCCGGGGCACCGCCCATTCCCTACATCGAAAACTGCCCAGAATGCGGATCTGCCTTGGTCCGAAAAGAGGGCGAAGCCAAGCATTATTGCCCTAATGCAGTGAGTTGCCCGCCTCAAGTTCTGGGACGGATCGAGCACTTTGTAAGCAAGCGGGCCATGGACATTGACTCCCTGGGGACCGAGCGAATCCGTGCCCTGATCGATCAGGGATTTATCCGGAATTATGCGGACATCTACGAACTTGAAACCAAGCAACATGAACTCCTCGGGCTGGAAATGAGCCAGGATCAATACGAGCGCGAAGTGTCGGGACTTTTGTACATCTCTCTGGAAAAAGCGCTTTTTGCGCTGACCGAAACCATTTCCTTCAAGCAGATTCAGGATTTCCTTCTGGAAAACACCCACCTTCCACTTAGGGATCGGCTTCGGGCATTCCAGGCACAGATCCGGGCTTGGAAGAAAAAAGTGCCTTCTAATGTGGGCATGGTAGACTTCCTATTACAAAATCTCGACTCCCATCCCGAACTGATGAAAGTCGAAGACTATGTGCCTGTGGCAATAATTCTGGAGATTTTTCTGGGCCGAAGAGTAGCGTTTGAGAATATTCTGGAGGCCAGCAAAAAACATGGAACCGTTCACATGATTTTGCTCGAACTGGACCTTGACTTATCTTCCGAGCTCATCGAACGGATCAAAAAACTCAAAGCCAACACTTTCCAGGAAGGCGTAATTTCCAACATGATGGAGGGAATCTTTGCCTCCAAAGAGCAACCTTTTGAAAAAGTGCTTTTCGCCCTAGGCATCCGAAATATCGGTGAAAATACGGCCCAATTGCTGGCCAAACATTTTGGGACAATCGAAAAACTGCAGGAAGCCAGTTCCGAGCAGCTGTTGGAAATCAATGGAGTCGGAGAAACCCTGGTCCACAGCCTGAAGGAGTTTTTTGCCCAGCCTGAAAACCTGGAGATTATCAGCAGACTGAAGTTCCATGGTTTGAAATTTGAAATTGAGCAAAAGGAATCCACGCAGCTGGGTACTGCATTGGCAGGCAAGAGAATTTTGGCTTCGGGGAAACTCCAAAACTTCAAGCGGGATGAGATTGTGGATTTTGTGCAGGCACATGGCGGACAGTACATTTCTGGGGTTTCCAAGAATCTCGACTTCATCATCGAAGGCGAAGAAATGGGGCCGAGCAAAAAAGAAAAAGCCCTCAAACTTGGTGTGCCGCTGATTTCTGAAGAGGAGTTTTTGAAGATGGTTGGGAAATAGAAGCAAGACACAAGATATTAGACACAAGACTTAAGATTATAGACTTTTGGAACCATGGCGTATACCAAAGACAGGATGCTAGCTGAGATGATAGTTTTAGATGCGGAGATTTTGGGAAATAAGGGAGAGTTTAAAACAAACTGATCCAAAAAGTTATGAAACCAAAAGACATTTTACTTTTCCAGAATGCTGACCAATCCGTCAATGTCTCTGTCTACTTTCAGAACGGGACGTTTTGGCTGACTCAGAAGACCATGGCCGAATTGTTTAATGTGGAAAGGACGGTTATTACTAAACATCTAAACAATATTTTCAAAACCGGGGAGCTGGACAAAGATTCAGTATGTGCAAAAATTGCACATACTGCCGAAGATGGGAAAACCTACTCTACCAATTTCCATCGCCTGGAAGCCATTCTGGCAGTAGGTTACCGAGTCAATTCAGTGCAGGCGACAGATTTTCGCAAGTGGGCAACCCAAACCTTAAATGAGTTTATCATCAAGGGTTTTGTCATGGATGACGAGCGGATGAAGCAGGGGAAGCTCTTTGGGCAGGACTATTTTGATGAACTGCTGGAGCGTATCCGGGAGATCAGGGCCAGTGAGCGCAGGTTTTACCAGAAGATCACCGATCTCTACGCGCTAAGTACTGACTATGACCCGCAAAGCCAGCAAACCAGGGAGTTTTTTGGAATGGTGCAAAACAAACTTCACTGGGCAATCACCGGGAAAACAGCCGCCGAAATAATCTATACCGAGGCCGATGCCACCAAACTCTACATGGGACTAAAAACCTGGAAAGACGCCCCGGAAGGGAAAATCCAAAAAAGCGATGTGTCCATTGCCAAAAACTATCTCTCCCATCAGCATATCCAGGAACTGAACCGAATTGTGTCCGCCTATCTGGATCTGGCAGAAAACAATGCACAACGGGGAATGGCCTTCTCGATGCAGCAATGGGCCAAGTTTCTGGACAGCTTTCTGGAACTCTCCAGCTATCCGATCCTGCGGGACAAAGGAAAAGTGACCATGTTGGAAGCCAAACTGAAAGCCGAGAGCGAATTTGACAAATTTCGTGTCATCCAGGATCAAACCTACCAGTCGGATTTTGATAAGTTGATAGCGAAGACAAAAAAATGAAGTGGATTGAAACCGAATCCAGGGAACCCCTAAGCGTACGCCCAAAAACCATTGGTTGAATTCTCAACAAATGCTCCAAGACCTCCAGAACTTTTACCTCGACCAAGCTGAACCCAACAAGAGTTGCCTATTGACCTTGCGGCAAATCATCCTCGCTCAGGATCCGGAAATTTCCGAAACCCGGAAGTACGGCATGCCCTGCTTTTGCTTTCGGAAAAAAGCATTCTGTTACCTCTGGACGGACAAAAAAACCACTGAGCCGTATCTCCTTCTCGTCGAGGGAATGCTCCTGAAGAATCCAGATTTGGAAACAGGTGACAGAAGCAGGATGAAGATCTTCAGGGTCAATCCTGCTGCCGACTTACCATTAGAAAAAATCAGCGAAATACTGAACGGAGCCCTGGACTTGTACCGACAGGGAATAATCAAAACCAAGGGCTGATCGGAATTGAATTCATTTTCAGACTCAATTAATTGACCTGTGGTTAAAGCAAAAAGGCCATTCCTCCTATCTTAGCGGGCTCAAAATCTCGAAAACGCCAGAAATTATTGGCAAAACTGCAAACCCAAATCCCCATGAAAAGTCTGTTTTCCAACTTATTGTTTAAAGTCTTTGTCGCCATCGTTTTGGGCATGGTTTTCGGCCTGTATATGCCCGAGTGGTTCAACCGGATCTTTGCCACCTTCAATGCGCTTTTTGGTCAGTTTTTGAGCTTCGCCATCCCACTGATCATCATGGGTTTGATCATGCCGGCCATCTCTGACCTGGGCAAAGGAGCTGGAAAACTGCTTCTTCTGACCGCCGGAATCGCCTACGGTTCCACACTTTTTTCGGGTTTTATGACCTATTTCGCAGCATCGGGCATCTTCCCTTCCCTGCTTGAATCCCATGTTAACTCGGCAAACGAGGTGGCAGAAAGCACCAAGGCACTGAGTCCCTATTTTTCTATTTCCATCCCTCCTATTCTCGATGTGATGTCGGCCTTGGTCCTGGCATTTATGGTGGGCTTGGGGCTTTCCTTTCAGGAAAAATCCACGCTGAAAACCGCCGTCAAAGACTTTCAGATCATCATCATGCAGGTGATCGAAAACTTAATTGTACCGCTGTTGCCGCTCTTTATTTTGGGTATTTTTGCCAATATGGCTTTTAGCGGGCAGGTGTTTGAAATCCTCTCGGTCTTTCTGAACATCATCGGCGTCATATTCGCGCTCCACATCCTATTATTACTCGTACAATACTTTGTCGCAGGGATCATTGTCAAGAGAAATCCATTGCGCCTGCTGGCTACGATGATGCCTGCCTATTTTACTGCTTTGGGTACCCAATCATCTGCAGCCACCATCCCCGTCACTCTGATCCAGACCGAAAAAAACGGAGTTCCCGAGAAAGTAGCGGGCTTTGTCATTCCGCTTTGCGCAACCATTCACCTCTCCGGAAGCACCATGAAGATCACTGCATGCGCGATGGCACTTATGATCCTGGAAGGAGTCCCTTTTGATTTAACTCTTTTTGCAGGGTTTATTTTTATGCTTGGGATAGCGATGGTCGCAGCACCAGGTGTTCCTGGCGGGGCAATTATGGCTGCCATTGGGATACTTCAAGCAATGTTGGGTTTCAATGAAGAGATGATCGGGCTGATGGTGGCGCTGTATATCGCCATGGACAGCTTTGGCACTGCCTGCAACGTGACCGGCGACGGGGCAATTGCTCTGGTTGTCAACAAACTGACAGGGGAAACCAAAAGCTAGTTTCATTCTGACATAGGTTTCTGACCTTCTTTTTCAGCAAAAATTCTTGTATTTTTTTTGAAAAAACGTAGGATGACTACCGAAAACCTAAAACAGGCGGTCCCTTTTTTCATGGTCACTTCAATGGAAAAATCATTGGATTTTTATGTAAGAGGCTTGGGATTTGGGATTAAAATCGAGTGGAAACCAAACGGAACCATCGAATGGTGCTGGTTGGAAAGGGATGGGGTTGCGGTGATGCTTCAGGAATTTCGGGAGGGATTTTTACCTAATGACCCGCTGGGAACGGGTAGTTCTGTTTGCTTTATCTGTAGGGATGCTTTGGATATTTATGGGGAATTTCTCCAACGAAACCTTGAGCTAGAAGAACCTTTTGTCGGTAATGGCATGTGGGTGGTGGCCATCCGGGATCCGGACGGATACGAGCTGGTCTTCGAAAGCCTCACCGACGTGCCTGAGGAAACCCGCTATTCCGATTGGCTCAATTCTAAAAAGTCAGATTAGCCTCTGCTTCGGCAAGCGGTAATTAACTCCCTACTTTCAAATCCAATGTTTAAAGAAAAATCAAAACTGAAATCTACATTCTTGGCCTTTCGGATCAAGTTTTGACTGACTTCATGCGAAATCCCGTTTGGAATTCCTTTTTCAGGCAATCCAAAGGGAGACGAGGGTTGGTGCATCCCTATTTCAAAAAATCACAAAAAATTTCTTGAATCCTCTTTAAAATTTAATCCTATTTTTTTTTCAGCTAGATTTATCGCCAATACTTATTATGAGGACTATAGGGACATTATTCATATTTCTCAACCTAATTGGATTGCTTGGCATTTGGGCAAGCCAATCAGTTTCCTCATTGGATTCTGACATCCAGATAATAAGTGATTTTCCCCAATCAGAAATTACCATTCAGCAAAGTCCGATACAGAAAATTGGTGAACCACTTCCCAATAGCTTCGTTCCTGAAAGGCCTGTTGTCCGAGCACCTCATTATTTTTTCGAAGCTCAGTTCATCTTGGAACATTTTTCCGGTTTATCAGCAAATTATGAATCAAAAGGGCGCACTTATCAAAAATTAGCCCTTTGTATCGACTCCAGTTTACCAGGATTTTTAATAGTTTTTCCCCACCACTATTTCACCTAGGGCCTAGAAAAACCGAATGTTTTTCTAAAAAGCTGGCAAGGGCCAAGAAAACTTCATTTCCCAGAATGAAAGATTTCACTCCTTACCCATGAGATCCATTGCTTTGAACAGATTTGATCTTGATCGAAAGGTTAATATCCAAACCGATTCAGCGATTTCCTCCAGACAAAAGAATATTCTCTGTCCTAGAGTTAGTCGTTTAGACATAGGAATCTACTCGCTTTAAGCATTTCTAAGTCTTGCCCTTTTAGGAAAAACGTGGGCACTACACTAACCTTTCGCTTAAACAACTTCCTTGATCAGCCGGTTTTTTTGAGCAAAATCTACTCGAAACAACCTCGGTTAGAGTCCCGGATACCTACTCCACAATCTTAAAATTTCATCCAATCCAGTCGATTTCTTGACTCAATTCCAGACTTGCATGATGGGAAAAATCTACAGCAATCAAATCTTGGATTTATCCTCACTCATATCTCCCATTCACCCCAATTACAGTCCCAACTGATTACGATTAACTTATGACACTTAAAAAATCAAGCGCAATCCCATTCATTCTGGTGGCACTAGCTACACAGGCGGCGGTATTCATTGTAATTCATTTGCTTTGGCCCGAATCCTTATCAGACTCACTACTCATCGCCAGCAGATGGCTAGGATTGGTTGCAGTTGTCGGCTACTGTCTGAAGCGGGCATCACTTACTACATGGATTTTTGGCAGTATGCTGATTGGTACAGCCATCGGTGCTGACTTTCCCGAAGTGGCGATGAACCTGAAAGTAGTCAGTCAGGTTTTTCTCAAACTGATCAAAACTGTCATTGCTCCGCTACTCTTTGGAACTCTGGTCGTAGGCATTGCCGGACATTCCAACTTGAAACAGGTGGGAAGAATGGGCTGGAAGTCACTCTTGTACTTTGAAATTGTCACAACTCTTGCGCTCATAATCGGCTTATTGGCAATCAACATTTCGCAGGCAGGAGTCGGTATTGAACTCCCTGTTGGCGAGGTGCCTCTTCAGGGGACTGCCCGCGGTTGGCAGGAAGTTATCCTTCACATTTTTCCAGAAAATATCGCCAAATCCATCTTTGAAGGGGAAATTCTTCAAATCGTCATCTTCAGTATTTTGTTTGGGATTGGATTGGCACTGGTAAAAGACGGGAAAAAGAAAGCTTTCATGCTGAACTTCACCGAAAGCCTCTCTGAAGTCATGTTTAATTTCACCAGAGTGATCATGTATTTCGCGCCTTTTGGAGTCGGAGCTGCAATTGCCTACACCGTGGGGGAAATGGGCCTAGGGATCTTAGTCAATCTCTTTCATTTGTTAGCCACCTTGTATGTTGCGCTACTGGCTTTTCTCGTGGTTGTTTTGCTCCCAATTGCCTTGTCACTCAAAATTCCTGTGATCAAATTTTTGAAGGCAATCACCGAACCTGTGTCGATTGCTTTTGCCACAACCAGTTCTGAAGCAGCACTACCCAAAGCAATGGAAGCCATGGAGAAGTTTGGTGTACCGCGGAAAATTGTGGCTTTTGTTATGCCCACAGGCTATAGCTTCAACTTGGACGGAACCACGCTCTACCTAGCTTTGGCCTCCATTTTTGTAGCTCAGGCAGCTGGGATCAAAATGGGTCTAGAAGATCAAATTTTGATGGTACTGACCTTGATGCTGACCAGCAAAGGCGTCGCTGGAATCCCCAGAGCCTCGCTGATCATCCTGATGGGAACCGCCGCTAGCTTTAATCTGCCAATGGCTCCTATTTTTCTGATTTTGGCCATCGACGAATTGATGGACATGGCTCGAACTTCGGTCAATGTAATTGGAAACTGCCTGGCAACTGTTGTAATAGCTAAGTGGGAAGGAGAATTTGGGTTGCAGGAAGTTGATCATGCTGATTCAATTTCTCTTGAATATGAGTCTGAAAATAGGACGGAAATATCCACAACAATCCAAGATTAAATTCATGGAAATGTCATCAGCACGAAAGAAAACTGTAAAAACCCAAAAACTCCATGGTTGAATTTATTCAGTCCATTCTAGAAATTTTGAGTCCTGCACTGATCATCAATCGGGGTGGGCTCATTCTTTTATTGGCTATCGTTTTTACAGAAAATGGAGTGTTTTTCGGTTTTTTTCTACCCGGAGATTCCCTGTTGTTCCTGGCCGGAATGCTTTGTGGATTGCCTATTTTAGATTTATCCATTTATTTACTGGTCCTCTATATTGCATTTGCAGCATTCCTGGGATATATCGTATCATACTTCGTAGGACTTAAGTTAGGAAAGTGGTTGCTTTCACGCCCAGACTCACTTTTCTTCAAATCCAGCTATCTCAATGCTGCTTCTTCCTATTTCGAAAAACGGCATAACGGCGCCATCATCATCGGTCGGTTTATTCCAGTCATTCGGACTTTTCTTCCTATTTGTTTGGGGTTAATCAAATCTGATTTCAAGAATTTTATGATCTATAATCTAATCGGGGCTTTGGTCTGGACTTCCAGCTTGGTCCTTGGGGGGTATTTTCTGAAAATCATCTTCCCAGACCTCATCCATTATCTGGAATGGATTGTTATCACACTGATCGCAATTACATCCATTCCCCTAATTCGACAGTATCTTAAACTCAAGCGAAATCCTAACTCCTAATTCAATTCAGGAAGAATGAGATTCCTTTAAATCAATTCTTGAGAAATCCTGGTATTTGTATTTATGACTTTCCAAAAAGTTGCGGAGACCTAGGATTTACCCAAATAGTTCAAGGGAAAAATCTCTCCTGGCATTTCCCTCATGTTCACGATTTCCAACGTCTTTTTCCTATTTTTCCCAACTTAACCCTCCAAATCCTGAAAGGTGACTCTGGAACAACTCATCATTTGCGTTTTGCTATTACTCCTAATTGGAGGAGGAGTTGGGATTATTTTCCTTTTTAAAAAGCTTCAAAAAATCATCGAGGAAAACCGGAAATCCGCTGAACTCCTGAGTCAGCTGGAGCAAAAAACAGGATCTCTGAGACTCGAAACACTGGAGTCCAAACTGAATCCGCACCTATTTAAGAATATCCTGAATTCAATCCAGTCGCATGCGTACCAGACCTACTTTGCACTCGACAAACTCGCAAACGTGCTGGACTATATTCTCTATGAAAGCCGCCAAAAGTTTGTAAGTCCAAAGGAGGAAATTGATTTTGCATTGAATCTTATCGAAATCAACAAAATCAAACTAAGCCCTCTGTTTGAACTCAGCGTAAAGACCAAAATCGAGGAGAAAAATCCGATCTATCTTTCAAAAATTTTGGCACCGATGATTTCCATTGATCTCATCGAAAACGCCTTCAAGCACGCTGACCTTCAGAGTGGTGATTCCTTTATCCGGATCATCATCGAACTGAAAAATGGAGTGTTTTCCATCTTGGTTTCCAATAAAGTTTCCTCAAAATCATCCCTTTTCAAAGCCAACAGCGGACTTGGAATGGAATCTCTGGACCAGCGGCTGAATATCCTCTACAAGGGACGCTATACTCTGGAAAGATTCAAGGAGGGGGAAGTTTACCTGGCTCAACTTAAAATCGACCTGAATGGAAAAGGAACTTAAATGCCTGCTTTTGGACGATGAGTTGCCCGGTCTGACTTATCTCAAAATGCTTTGCGAGCAGATTCCGGGACTTCGTGTGGTAAAGTCCTTCAATGATCCTTCCCGGTTTTTGGAGGAACTCCCAAATCTTGATTTTGATCTCTGTATCCTTGACATTGAGATGCCACAATTTGACGGATTGAAGGTGGCCAACCTCCTTCAGGGTAAAGCGGTCATTTTTGCGACAGCTTATAAAGAATATGCGGCAGAGGCTTTTGATCTCAATGCCGTAGATTACCTGCGAAAGCCTGTTTCTATTGACCGACTAAAGCTGGCTATAGACAAAGCCAGGATCCGGATCAATGCCCAGCACGAACCAAACCGTTTTTTTACCTGCAATACGGACAAAGGAAAAGCATTAGTATCCATTGATCAGTTGGCTTGGATCAGAACATCTTTGATAGAAAGCCGGGACAAAACCGCACATCTGAAAGACGGCACTTCCCTCCTGCTCAAGAACATATCTTTTGAAACCCTCCAAAGTTCCCTCCCGACAAGTTCTTTTGCCCGGATCAACAAGCAGGAAATTATCAACCTGGGAATTGTCCGGTTCTTTTCCCATGACCAGATCACCACAGTTTTGAATCAGGAATCCGGCAAACCCTTAATTCTCAACCTGAGCGAGCGGTACCGGGAGGAATTTCTCAAAAAAGTGAATTCCTGAACTTGTTACAAAAAATTCCTGACTTGTACCATTTGAGAGGTAATACAGGATAATCCCTAAGTTTTTCAAATCGATTTGCCCCAAATTAGTGTGGATTTGGAATGACAGCCTTGTCATTTACACCCGGGGATGAAAGCCTGATCCAAGCCAGGCCAGGTAGCTTTTCTGACAGAAGAATGAAAACAAGTTAGGCTGAACGGAAAGTTATCTGCATCGCCCGGACCAAATCTATTAAACCAAAAGAATCAATGGGAAAATATCGCAATTCGTTTTTTTATGTCTCAATAATCGGGGCATTCTCAGCATTGATGTATTTTCTTATCCTCCAAGGAAAAGAGCTGGAGGCAGGTCGTAATATTCAGGTTTCCGAATCAAATTCCAGTCAATGGGAAGAGTTTGTGGATTCCATGGCCCATAATATTACTCACCCGCTTGCCATCCTTTTGGCACAGATTGTTACTATTATTTTGGTTGCTAGGATTTTTGGTTGGATCAGCAAAAAAATCGGGCAACCCACCGTAATTGGAGAAATCATCGCGGGAATTGTACTGGGACCTTCCCTTTTGGGTTGGGCTTTTCCTGAATTTTCTCTGGCTTTATTCCCTGTTGAATCTTTGGGAAACCTCCAGTTTCTCAGTCAGATCGGCCTGATTCTATTCATGTTTGTGATCGGAATGGAGTTGGATCTGAAAGTCCTCCGAAATAAAGCGCATGATGCAGTAGTCATCAGTCATGCCAGTATCATCGTTCCGTTTGCATTGGGAATAGGTTTGGCTTATTTCATTTACACTTCATTTGCCCCGATAGGAGTTGAGTTTTCATCCTTTGGACTGTTTTTGGGTATTGCGATGAGCATCACCGCCTTTCCGGTTTTGGCCCGGATCGTCCAGGAAAGAGGTCTGCAAAAAACCAGACTTGGGACTGTGGTCATTACCTGCGCCGCTGCAGATGATATCACGGCATGGTGTCTATTGGCTGCCGTGATTGCCATAGTCAAAGCGGGTTCTTTTGTCAGTTCACTGTATGTGATCGGTCTTGCAATAGCCTATGTATTTGTGATGGTCAAAGTGATCCGGCCCTTTCTCAAGCGGATTGGTGACCTCCATACCTCCCGGGAAAACCTCAGCAAACCGATTGTAGCCATCTTTTTCCTTACCCTGATCATTTCCGCTTACGCCACCGAGGTGATTGGAATACATGCCTTGTTCGGCGCATTTATGGCAGGAGCGATCATGCCTGAAAACACCAAATTCCGAAACATTTTCATCGAAAAAGTAGAGGATGTGTCCTTGGTTCTGCTTCTTCCTCTATTCTTTGTTTACACCGGTTTGAGGACAGAGATCGGGCTTCTGAATGATCCTTACTTGTGGAAAGTGACCGGAATGATCATCCTTGTGGCGGTGGTTGGAAAGTTTGTCGGAAGTGCCATCGCCGCCCGGTTTGTAGGCCAAAACTGGAAAGACAGCCTGACCATCGGAGCATTGATGAATACTCGGGGACTGATGGAGCTTGTGGTCCTAAATATCGGCTATGACCTTGGTGTGTTGACTCCTGAGATCTTTGCCATGATGGTCATTATGGCCTTGGTGACCACCTTTATGACCGGTCCGGCGCTGGATCTGATCAATTGGGCCTTCCGCTCAAAGCCTTCCCTGATTCCACAGGAAATCATTCAGCAAAGCAATTACCGCATTTTGATTTCCTTTGGCCATCCTGAGCGTGGCAGATCTTTGGTCAGACTTGCCCACAGTATGATCCGAAAACTAAATGGAAACGCTTCCATCACTGCAATGCACCTGAGCCCGGTAGACGAATTGAATTATTTCAATCAGGCGGCTTACGAAAGGGAAAGTTTCGCTCCGGTAATCCATGAAGCCCAAAAACTTCACCAAAAGGTCACCACACTTTTCAAAGCATCTTCGGATATTGAAACCGACATCATCGAAGTCGCCAACAAGGGGAATTATGACCTGCTCCTGATGGGTGTCGGCCAGTCCATTTTTGAGGGAAGTTTGTTGGGGAAAGTCCTGGGCTTCACCACCAAAATAATCAGCCCGGACCGAATCCTAAATCAGGTCACCGGAAAAGAAAATCTGTTTGAAAACCTTCCATTTGACGAAAGAACCAGAAGCATCATCCGCACCTGTCAGTTACCTGTTGGGGTTTGGATTGACAAGGGATTCAAGCAGGCGGACCGGATTTTTATTCCGCTTTTTTCCCAAAAGGATGATTTTTTGGTTCAATTCGCCCAAAAATGGATCAACAATTCCGGTGCACAGGTCACCCTGATCGATGCGGCAGGCCAGGTGAAAAGCCGACCCGAAATCAAAGAAGCGATCCGGGCAATAGAGCATGTGGCTCCCCATCATATTCAGCTTCGAAATCAAGACTTTATCAACAAGGACTTTTTGAAAACTCAGGACTTGATGGTCATCTCTTTCAAAAGCTGGAAAAAGCTGGTTGAAAGCAAGAGCGACTGGCTGGAGGACATTCCGTCCGTATTGATTTTGGCGGAGAAAAAGGCGGAGAAAATCAAAGTTGCTGAAGCATCAGAATAAAATCAATTTGTAGACAATCCGATCCTTTTCTTTTTACAGCAATCGATTTTCAAAGGAGAATTCCACTTTTTAACCAGAGATTTTAGAGGTGGTTTTTCACCAAACAATTCTATAGTACTTCATCCCAACCGGATCATTTTTGACTGAACAGACTTCCATTGGTCCATTTTTTCAGGCCAAAATTAAATTTCACACAGGTTTCGTTGTAAGTTACTAAGCCCTTTTTCCCAAATTTTAGCTAAACGGAACCCAAATCCGATTCTAGGTTTTATCTTTGCAGGCTCAAACCTTAAAATTACCATGAACGCATTCAAAGGCACCGGGGTGGCACTCGTCACACCTTTTCATGACGATCAATCGATAGATTTCAATGGCCTAAAGCGCCTGATCGATCATGTTGTTTCCGGCGGAGTGGATTACCTGGTTGTACTTGGTACAACAGGTGAATCAGCTACCTTAAATTCAGCCGAAAGGAAACAGGTGCTCAAAGCCTGTCTTGAATACAATGCCGGCCGCGTACCGATGATGCTCGGGATCGGGGGAAACAATACCCATGCGGTAATCAATGAAATCAAAAACACTGATTTCTACGGTGTAGCGGCCATTCTTTCAGTAAGCCCTTACTACAATAAACCAAGTCAGGAAGGAATCGTCGCGCATTACACGGCGATTGCAGATGCTTCTCCTGCCCCTGTGGTGTTGTACAACATTCCGGGCCGTACCATGTCCAACATGACTGCAGCCACCACGCTGAAGCTTTCACACCATCCCAATATTGTGGGAATGAAAGAGGCAAGTGGCAACCTGGAGCAATGCATGCAGATCGCTGCGGCCATGCCAAAAGATTTTTTGCTTCTATCCGGAGACGACCTGATGACCAAAGCTTTGATGGCTGTGGGTGGCAGTGGCGTGATTTCCGTTTTGGCAAATGCATTTCCTGAAAAATTCAAAACGCTGACCCATGGAACCCGGGAAGAGGCGCTTCAGACTACTTTTTCTCTACTCAATCTTAACAGCTTGATGTACTTGGAAGGCAATCCTGTCGGGGTTAAAAATCTTTTGTTCCACATGGGGATCATCGAAAGCGATCAGGTGAGACTTCCAATGCTGAAAGCGAGTCCTGAGCTAAGCGATCAGATCAAGGCGGCCTACCAAAAATAAGCCCGGCATGTCCCCATTATCTATTTCCCAACTGACCGAACAGATCCGGCTGACCCTGGAAAACGAACTTGAGCCGGTCTATTGGGTGATGGGTGAGTTGGCGGACTTTCGACAGGCTCCTCAGGGGCATGTTTATTTTGAGTTGGTCGAAAAGCAGGGAAATCAGGTCCTGGCAAAAATCAAGGCTAATCTTTGGCAGTTCACCTACCGATCAGTTGCTTCCAAATTCGAATCCATCACGGGGAACAGCCTGAAAAACGGGATGAAAATCCTGGCCCAAGTAACGGTCAATTACCACCCGGTCTATGCCTTGAGTGTGAATGTGAAGGACATCGATCCCTCCTTTTCTTTGGGGGAAAGAGCAAGACTTCGTCAGGAAACAGTCGACCGACTGACCCGGGAAGGATTGATCCGATTAAACGGCCGCTTTGAACTTCCTCCTATTATTCAGAAAATCGCCATCATTTCCAGTGCAACGGCTGCGGGATACGGAGATTTTGTCAATCAAATTGATCAAAACAATTACGGGTATAAGGTTTACCACAAACTTTACAATTCCCTGATGCAGGGAAATGAAGCGGTTACCAGTCTCATCTCTGCTTTGGAAAGGGTTTATGCGGAAGTGGAAAACCTCAATCTGGAGGCAGTAATAATCATCCGGGGAGGTGGTGCACAGCTGGATCTGGACTGCTTTGACGATTATCGTTTAGGTGCGGCGATTTCCAATTTCCCTTTGCCGGTCTTCACCGGAATCGGGCATGAGCGCGATGAAACCGTGGCAGACCTAGTTGCCCACACCAGTCTGAAAACTCCAACTGCGGTGGCTGAATTCCTTCTTTCTGGCTTTAGGGAATTTGAGGAGAATATGGGCATGGTGCTCCAAAGACTCGACAGGTCAACTCGTCAGCAGCTTAAAGAAGAAGAAAACAAAATTCACCAATACGAACTCCGGACAAAATCTCTGGCCAAAAATCGGATTTCACTCGAAGGTGAAATTGTCAAAAACAGGATCAACAGAATTACCCTTGCAGCTAAAAACCGGCTGAAAATCCAGAGAATGAGTCTTGAAGGATTGGAAACCAACCTTAAGAAAAGTCTGAACACATTTCTGGTCAAGCAAAAAGAAACCCTCGAAAACAGGGAAACGCTGCTGCGTCAACTGGACCCAAATTCAATCATGCGCCGGGGATATACTCGCACCGAACTTGATGGAATTCCAATCCACTTGAGTAACGCCAAGCCTGGAGATCAAATAGAGACATTTACCCAAAATCAAAAAATCAGCAGTTCCATTACCAAAATCGAGGAAAAATGAAAGACAAAAGCTATTCTGAAGCCATGACCCGGCTCGAAACCATTCTCAGCCAACTCGAGGAAGGCAACAAATCGGTGGATGAACTTTCTGATCTGGTAAAAGAAGCCGCAGCTTTGGTTAAACATTGCCGGGAAAAATTAAAAACCACCGAATCGGATATTCAAGAGGCCTTTCAAAGCGCCTAAACCGAATCCAAAACAATAAAACCCGCCTGGATGAGTTTGAATAAATACAAACCATTCCCATTGGCATGTTTGTTGTAAAAACCAAATGGTGAGAAATCCTAGCTCACCCCATCAGTATCTTACCACATGAACACCCTAGTAAAAACCCTTTCGTTCCTGTCTGTGATTTTGTTCTCAGGAAACCTGGCTGCTCAAAACTTTTACAAAGAGCGGGTTTCCAGGGATAATATTCTCACGATAGGACTTGGGCCATCCTTTGCCTATCTGGACAATGGCGGTCAATACCGGGATTTGAATTTTGAAATAAAGCCAGCTTTTTCCGTTGCTTTAACCAGAAAGTTAAATCCTACTTTTGATCTCAGGTCAACCCTCGGCATTCAGGGCATCAGCAGCGGAGGCAACCCATCCACTCAAATCAGGGATATGTGGTATGAGGATTTTGCTTCCTTCACAGCCAAAGGTTCAGCCTATTATTTTGATCTGGTTCCAAGTCTTAACCTGATCAAATTCACCAACCACATGCACCGGAGTCTGTTTAACCTATATGGCGGTTTTGGTTTGGGAGTTATGAATGTAAGAACTGAACAAACCAAATCTTTTAGCCCGGAGGAAGAGCCTATGAAACACCAAATCACCACTGGTTACGTCCCCGTTAGGGCAGGATTGAGTTATCGTTTGGGTGCCTATTCTGACATTGCAGGTGAAGGCACCATGATGTGGACTTTTACGGATAACCTCGATGGGAATGTGGGCTTCAACCGATACGGGGACCATCTGTTTCAGGCCCAAATCGTGTACAGAAGGTATTTTGTACCCAAAGACAATAAATGATCGACACCAAGATCAATTCATAGCAGGCAGCCATTAGGTTGCCTTTTTCATTTTTTGATCTTTTGCCAAAAGTGGTTTAACTTCATTGATAAAGATTTTTCAGGACAACAATGGCTCAACAGGAGGTTTTTATTTCTTACGCTTGGGGAGGGGAAAGCGAAAATGTTGCCGACGAACTGGAAGCCGTCCTTAGTGCAAAAAACATCCGCCTGATTAGGGATAAAACTGATCTTGGTTTCAAAGGTCTGATCCGGCCTTTTATGGAACAAATCGGTCAGGGAAACTTGGTGGTTTTGGTCATTAGCGACAAATACCTGAAGTCCAAAAACTGTATGTTTGAACTTTTGGAGGTGGAGAAAAAAGGAGAATTTTTTAGCAGGATTTTCCCGGTAATTCTTCCCGATGCAGACATTTACGATTCTTTGGGGATCATCAATTACCTCAAACATTGGGATCAAAAAATCAAAGAACTCAACGCCAGCGTCAAAGAATTGGACAATCTCGCGGACACCAGAAAAGTCCAGGAAGACATCAATCTTTACACTGACATCCGAGGTGCCATTGATGACCTTGCGGGAAAGCTCAGCAATATGAATACCCTGACTGTGGAAATCATGAGGGCTAAAAATTACCAACCCTTGGTGGATTCCCTTTTGAAGGAGAATGAAATCGGTCAACCCAATCCTCTAAACCCTACTTCCCCCCGCAAAAAAGAAGGCAAAATCCTTTTCCACATTCCCGGAATGATGCAGGTAGAAAAATGGACCCGGTGTACCATCCGGCTGGCCTGGGAAGAACTGCTGCTGACTGAAGGATTGAAAATACCGGAAGAGGATCGTATCATCGAATCTATTCGTCTTGGCAATGTGATGCAGGTATCCCTGAATGAAGGAAGAGATGGGCACAACTTTGAAATTAAGTCCTTGAACAATGAAGAGCAGGTCATTTTTGAGGACGATTTTACTGAGTGGCTTTTTGATGTTAAGCCCCTGACCTTAGGCAATTTCGTTCTCATTTTGAGGGTGACGGTGATCCAGATTATCGAAGGAAAAGAACGTAAAAAAGACATTGTTCTGGAGCGGAATGTGATTACAGAAGCCGTAGTCCCAAAGGCTTTAGCTCGCTTTGAAACCGCTGAAAAAGGACTTGTTCCACCTGAAGTTGGAAAAGGAAACCCTTCATTAATCAAAATTGAAGAAATGCTCCAGCAGAGTAAGGATTATTACAAAGTTTATCCAGAATTATCAGATGAAGAGGAAAAACCCGCAACTCAGCCTAGAATTTCCAATCGCCCTTCATCGAAATCGGATTCTTTTCAAATCCCTACAACTTCAAATCCATTACCAATTCCTCCCAATCCGAAAAGTGCTTATTCCGAATCTCAGCCTTCACCCAAAGCAAAATCAACCACCTTTAGAAAAATCCTGCCTTATGCTGCGTCCCTAGCTCTTTTGGTCGTGGTTGGAGCCTTGTTTTTTCCAAGATTTGACAGTCAATATTCTCAAGAGTATGAAGCATCCTCACCACATCCAGAGAAATATCCTCAAGAGTACGAGGTTTCTTCCCCGAATCTAGGCAGTGTTGACATTAGTCTTCCCGAGACCGATTATGACGAAAAAATACTGGTTGCTCTAAGTCTTGAATCCACCGATAAATCCGGGAAAACAAGCAAAGAGGTATTACTTTTTATGATTGGATCCGAGAAATTGGATTCATTGGATCTTTTGGATCCGGGAAATTTTAGTCTGCAAATATTTCCAGCATCAGATACATTGGGCTTAAATCTCGGCTACATTCCTGAGTATTCGATATTGGCGATCCAGGATTCAGTTCAAAAAACTCTCTCAGACCTGAACAAATAGGGGCCAAAGGATAGAAAGCAGTGAACCTAAAGTCAATCCCGAAACTCAGGTAATAAGCTCCCAACCTCAGCGGCTCATTAGTGCCTCTTTTAAAAAACTTCAAATGAAAGCAAGAATTCCGAGAGAAAACTAGAAACCTGCCACCCAATCCCATCCCTGTCAAACAGATTGTGCTTTCTCAATGACCTGCAAAAACTTCCTTTCAATGGTAATGAGCATGTTTTGTAAAATTCCCGGAATACGGATCAGGAAATAGTCCTTGTTGCCCTTTTCTATTACCTCACCTGTCATGTCCTGAAGTGGACCTCCCATGACCTTTACTTTTTCTCCCGGTTCGATCACACTTCCGTCAGTCTCTACAGCCACACCGGTGGTCACTATCCGTTCGATGATTTCAAGTTCTTCTTCCCTGATGGTGGCATGATGCCCGGAGAAGTGGACAAATTTTACAGCTCCTGGCACTTGAAGGCATTCCCACAATTGGTTTCGTCGGGTTTTGACAAAAACATAACCATTGAACAATGGCCTTTGCACTTTCTTTTTGCGGTCAGACCACTGCCGAAGTTCCTCTACGATCGGTAAATACACTTCCCATCCTCTCTCTTTTAGCCTATCGGCTACTTTCTTTTCCGAACGCGATGCGGTGTACATTACAAACCATTTCAATTCCTCCATCTCTGCAAAAGTTTTTTTTTTGGGAGGCCAAAAATACAAAATCCATGCTGGAAACTCAGTGGTGAACAATAAAAAACCCCCGGAACAATGTCCCGGGGGTTTTGTCAAAAAAAACCACCAACCTTAAATCAATCATGTTTTGCCTTCCTGAATCTCGATGCGAGCCTGTCAGACAAATAATACATGACCGGTACGATTACTAACGTAATGACTGTGGCAAAGGTTAACCCAAAAATCACAGTCCAGGCCATTGGTCCCCAAAATGCCGCATTGTCTCCACCAACATAAAATTGGGGATCAAAATCACTCAATAGCGTACTGAAATTGATATTCATTCCGATCGCAAGAGGAACCAAACCTAGAACCGTGGTGATCGCTGTCAGCAATACCGGTCGGAGGCGGGTCTTGCCTGCTTCCACGATACTTCCCAGCAGATCCTCAAGTGTCAGATACTCTCCCGGTTTAATTCCTCTTTCCTCACGCTTTCTGGCTCTGACCAAATCAGTATAGTCAATCAAAACGATGGCATTGTTTACCACAACTCCTGCCAATGAAATAATCCCGATTCCGGTCATGATCACGACAAAATCCATATTGAAAATGACCAAACCTAAAAACACTCCGATGGTACTCAACAGCACGGAAGTCATGATGATAAACGGACTGATCACAGAATTAAACTGGGCCACGATGATCAGGAAAATCAAGGAAACTGCAATCATCAGGGCATTTACCAAAAAGGCCATGGATTTTGCCTGCTCTTCCTGTTCTCCTGTAAACTTGATGGTTATTCCATCCGGCACGGGGTAGTCAGCCATCAATTCTTGAATTTGAGCATTGATCTCAGTTGGATTGTATCCGTCCAACACATTGGAAAACATTGAAATTGCCTTTTCGAGATCTTTTCTTTTCACCGATCCGTAAGTGGAACCATACTGGATATTTGCCACCGCAGAAATCGGAACTTCACGTTTATCCCCAAACTTATCTCTAAACCCGATTTTTTTATTGACCAAGGTATTGATGTCGTACCTATAATCTTCCGATAGACGCAATTGGATCGGGAAATCCTCCTCCCCTTCCTTGTATTTGGAAACCTCAAGTCCAAAAAGAGAAGTCCTCAACTCGGTAGCAATTGAAGAAGTAGACAGTCCGAATCTTCGGGCCTTTTCCCTGTCAATGTCGATGACAACCTCGGGATTTCCTGTGGAAAGATCCGTTTTCAGCTCTTCTAAACCGGGAATACTGGTGGACTCTAGATATTCTTTGGTTTCATTCACGAAAGCAATCAGCTGCTCATAGTCTTCACCTACAAACTCAATATTTACTGCTTTTCCTACAGGTGGCCCGTTGCGTTGTTTATCCACTGTAACCAATACTCCGGGATATTTTTCCACCAAATCCCGGATCACTTCCATGGCCCCATTGGTGTTGATTCCTTGTCGGTCAATGTAATCCACAAAACCTATGGTGATTTTTGCTTTATGTGGAGTCCCTTGCTGACTAGGCCCTTCCATTGGATCCCCGGTTCCTTCACCCACTTGGGAAATCACCGACTCCAATATTCCGCCGTAGGGTTCCAATACTTCCATCATTTCGTCTTCCATTTTGTCGACAAAAACATTGGTTGCGTTGATATCTGTTCCGATCGGAAACTCCACAAACACATTGATCAGTTGAGGCTGATTGTCCGGAAAGAAAAGCACTTTAGGGGACCGAATTCCTAGTAATATGATGGAGAAAAACAATAGGCCAAACATTCCCCCGAAATAGTAATAGGGTCTTTTCCCATTCAAGACATGAAGTAGGGTGGACTCGTACCCATTTTCCAACTTTACCAAAAAAACTTCCTGAAACCAATTGATGGCGTTTCTCAAAAAGAGAACATTGAACACAGTAAGAATCGAAGAAACCAAAGAAAGAGAACCCATGGAAGTCCATCCCACCATGTAGAATATTGTAGCCAAAACCAGGAAAATCCCGGCGACAATAAAAGATCGCTGTTTGGGTCTGTTTTTGTCCGAAGGATCGATTTTCATATACATGGCAGTCATCACAGGATTGATCACCAAGGCAACCAAAAGTGACGCGGAAAGCACAATGATCAGCGTGATGGGAAGGTATTTCATAAATTCCCCAACCAAATCATCCCAAAATGCCAAGGGCAGAAATGCCGCTAAGGTGGTTAAGGTAGAAGTAATGATAGGCCAGGCCACTTCCCCCACACCTTCTTTTGCTGCCTGAATGCTGGATTTTCCTTCCTGCATCATTCGGTAGATATTCTCCACGACCACAATCCCGTTGTCCACCAACATACCCAAAGCAAGGATAAGTGAGAAAAGAACCATGAGGTTTAGCGTAATCCCGAAAGCATTCAGGATCAGAAATGAAATAAACATGGAAAGCGGTATCGCCGAACCCACAAACAATGCATTCCTGAAACCCATGAAAAACATCAATACCAAAACCACCAGGATAATCCCGAAAATGATGGAGTTTTCCAAGTCGCTTACCTGAGTTCTGGTCTGCTTGCTTTGATCATTGGTTATAGTAATTTCCAAATCCTGAGGGAACCGGTTTGCTTTGGTCGTCTCAATGATGGTTTTGATTTTGTCAGCAGCATCCAAGAGGTTTTCACCGCTTCTTTTGGTCACGTTGATAGTGACTACAGGCAGGTTTTTGCTACGGGCGTAGGAAGTCCGGTCTTTGAAGGTATCCTTGATTTCGGCTACATCTCTTAGATAGACGATCTTTTGCTGGTCCGTCTTCACAATGATGTCGAGCAATTCGGCTGGACTGGTAAACTCGCCATCCACCCGAAGCGTCCGTTCGAAATCACCGCTTTTAATACTTCCCCCGGAAATAGTCAGGTTTTCTGCACGGATCGCTTCGGAGATATCCCCAAAATTGACACCGACGGATTCCATTTTATAAGGATCAGCATTGATCTGGATTTCCCGCTCTACAGTTCCTGCAAGGTCAGCATTGGAAATCTCCGGAAGCTTTTCGATCACATCTTCAAGATATTCTCCAAACTTCTTCAACTCCTGCTCAGAATACGGGCCGGAAATGTTCACATTCATGATCGGGAAGTCCGAAGTATTGACTTCCAGTACATTAGGCTCTTGATCCAAGTCAGAAGGAAGTTCACTCTTCGACTTATCCACAGCATCTTTCACATCCTGAATCGCCTTGGAAATTTCGATCCCGGGAGTAAATTCAATTACGATGGAGGAGAAATCCTGGACTGAAGTAGACCTGATATCCTTCACATTGTTGAGTGATTTCAGTTCTTTCTCGATCGGACGGGTGATCAGGTTTTCCATATCCACCGGCGAGTTGCCGGGATAAGGAGTACCGATGTATACAGTCGGAATTACAATCTCAGGAAAACTTTCCTTGGGCATGGTCCGATAGGCTCCAAGTCCAAGTACCGTAATGATCAGAGTCAAAATAACCACGGAAGTAGAATTGTCCACGCTAAAGCTGGACAGCCCAAATTCCCGGATAATAGAAGATTTAGGAGTATCTGACATGGCTTAGAGCTGTGCGATATTTACACTGAAATTATCCCCAACTTCCCGGAAGCCTTTGTCCACGATTGTTTCGGTACCGATCAATCCTTCCTTGATTTCGGTTTCGTCGCCACTGGTCAATCCCCGCTTCACGTATTTTTTCTTGGCAGTTCCATTTTCAACAATGAACAGGTAGTCGCCTTGGTTGTCAGCCAAGATCAAATGTGCCGGTACAATGACACTTTCCTTGCTTTCGTAATCCTTGATCTTCAGGATCGAAATCATGTTAGGTTTCAATTCAAAAAGATTCGGAAGGGAAACTTCCACCTTAAAGGTTCTGTTGTTTGGATTGATCACCCCACCTACTGAGGACACTTTGGTTTTCATCGTCTTATTAATAGATGGAAATTCCACTCCAACTGAATCGCCTTTTCTCAATATTCCCACAAAACTTTCCGAAACGTCAGCCTGAATAAAGAGATCGCTTTCTCCCACAAACTGAAACATCGGAACTCCCGGCTGAACCAACTCACCGATTCTCACATCAACGCTTTCCACAGTTCCATTAAAAGGTGCTTTTACCAAAGCCTTGTCCATTTGGGTTTTCATGGCAGCCAGACTTTTTTCCAGTCCTTCTTTTCTGTTTTTGGCTTCCAGATATTGGATTTCGGTTCCTATCTTTTGGTTCCAGAGTCTTTCCTGTTTTTGGAAAATTGTAGTAGCCAATTCCAAAGAACTCTCCATCTCCTCAATGTTTCGCTGAATCGATTCTGCGTCGATTCTGGCCAAAATCTGACCTTTGGTTACCCTCATCCCTTCGACGGCAGGAACTTCCAGGATTCGACCTGCAGTCTCTGCACTGATGCTTACATTTTTCTTGGAAAGCACAGATCCGGTCACCTCCACAAAGTGTGAAAACTCACCCTTCCTGGCTGCAGCAGTTGTAATCAGGATAGATTTTTTATTTGATTTTGCAAACTCCGGGTCAAGTTTTGAAATCTCAGTTTCAAGTGATTTAATCTCGGAATTGAGTGTGCTGACCTGATCTTTCATCTCCGAAAGTTTGGTTTTCATGGCGTCAACGCCTTCTTCCTGGGCACAAGAAATCGTCAGTGCAGCCAGGAACACGAATGGTAAAAACTTAATGATAGGTTTCATATGGAGAAGATATTTTTTTAGATGGAAAAGAAGAGTTGGTTTAGTTGTTCAAATCAGCCTTCAACAGGCCAAGTGCTTTCTCAAGATTTACTTTGGAAATCAAACCATCGTACAGCGCTGCCAGATAATTTATTTCAGCTTCGATCAGTGCGCCATCTGCATCCACTACTTCCAGGTTGGAACCGACACCTTCCTGGTATTTGATCCTTGCAATTTCAAACACTTCCTGTGCGAGCGCCAAGTTTTCACGCTGGACATCGAGGATATTGAGGTCATTTTTTAGGGAAGTTTTTGCTGTGAAAATTTCGTTCTTGAAACTGTCATTCAGAAAAAACCGCTGATTTTCGAGCTGACTGATGGTATACCGGTTTTTTTGGATTCGGGCACTTTTGCTAAGCCCGTCAAAGATTGGAATGTTCATAACGACCCCGACCAGGGAACTTCCAAACCAGTTTTGGCTGTCGTATACCGTGTTAAGTTCGTTCCCTGCACCGCTCCTCCTCATATTTCCGAGAAAGTCAATCGTAGGCATGTACTGGGAAGTGTTGTACTTGAGATCGTACTGTTGCAGTTCGATTTGGGTATTCAATTGGTCAAGTTCGATTCTGCTTTCTCCTTCATCCGCCAAAAGCTGATTAAGGTCTTCCCGGGGATTTAGCTCCTGAAGAGTTTCGGTGATCAGAATGTCAAAGGTGAGCGGCATGCCCATTTGGATTTTGAGCAATTCCTTGCTGATTTCCCATGCGGTTCGGCTGCGTTCCACTTGTGTATAGGTGTTGTTTCGCTGGACCTGAATTCGGGAAACGTCGATTTTTTCGGCAAATCCAGCCTCGTTTAAGGCCTTGGTTTCCTTGAGCAAGGTATCAATCCTTGACAAATTGGATTCGGCCAGTCGTATTCTTTCCTGATTGACCAAGACACCGAAGTAGGCTTTTTTGACATTTTCGATCACGTCATTTTCTGCCTTCACCAGATCAAAATCAGTAAGTTGAGTCAAGGTTTTTGCAGCTCTTAAACCGATGAAAAATGAACCGTCAAAAATCATCTGGGTCACATTCACCCCAAGTCCCGAAGAATAGCTTACTCCAAATCTTGCAGGAATTACATCACTGGGATTACTTGGATCACCAAATGGCGGCTGGTTGGGGAGAAATATAACCGGAATTTTGGGATTGAAATCCAGGTTAAAATTACCGTTGATCTGAGGAAGTCCGAGAGCAGTTGTTTCTTTCACCGTGGCCTTAGAAACCAGGGTTTCCAATCTGGCATTTTTGGTCACATAGTTGTTTTCAATCGCATACAAGATGGACTCGTTCAAGGTCAGTTGAGCGACTTCCTGAGCCTGTATAGCTGAAAATGACAGTAAAAATACCAAAAGCGTAAAAAGGTGCTTTTTCATAGGTGGGTTAGTTTTCAATCTTCTATAGCTTGATGTGCAGCAAAGGCCATCCGGCCCTTCTCCGTAAATATTCCATGTAAAAAATGATCCAACAGGACCATTTGCTCCTCAACCAGGTTGAAATCCTTTCGGGTAAAATTATCCGGATCAAATCCAGAAGTAATCTGGTTAATTCTGACTTTGGCCAAAATCTGGGAATCTATTTCCGGTCTGAAATATCCGAGTTTCTTTCCTTTTTCGATCACGTTGACCAGGTCCTCCATGATTACATTGGCTTTGAAGTCCTCAAACATCCTCCAGGCTTCCGGAAAATACTTTTGGACTTCCATGATCACCATAGGATTCATGTTTTGAAGCCTCTCACGAACCATCTTGGAGGTTTTCACCAAATGCTCGATCACTCCATCCTCCGTTTCCAGAATGAAACTCAGCTTCTTTCGGTCTTCTTCCAGAAGCACTTCAAAAGCCTCTTTTACCAGGTCCTTTTTGTCAGAAAACTCCAGATAGATAGTTTTCTTTGAAATCCCTCCCAGCCTGGCAATATCCTCCATGGTCACTGCTCTGACCCCATACCGGGAAAACTGCTCTGTCGCGATTTCTAATATTCTAGTCCTTGTCACCTATCTCCTATTTGAACAGGGAGGCAAAACTATGGAAACTCTCATATTGTTCAAAGTTTCCTGGGTTTTTTGAAAAATATTATTTCTCGAAACTGACATCATTCTGTACATTATCGAACAAAAATTTAAAATGACCAGATTAAACAGAATTAAATTCGCAAAATGGAAATCGGATTTACTTTTCATTTTTCAACAAAAACGGGATATAGGTTGGTATTACAGCCAAAATAGTTTGGGAAAAAAGGTGATGGATTGGATTATTTTCCTCCAACTCTTATCCAGAAAATTGAAAACCACACGCTCTTATTTCCAATTGTTCAGCCTCTAAATTGTTGCTTTTTTAAAATTCTTAACCCCACCTGAGACAAATCGTCTGCTACCCTTCTTTGACCCAAAAGCAAAAAATCTGGCAAAACTGAGACTGACTCTGCGATTGAGGACTGGGACTGATCACTGATCACTGAAAACTACTGCCTACTGATCTCTGCCCACTCAAAAGTGTTTTTTCCAATCTTTCAATCCCCTGACTTTCCAATCTCCCCCTCAATTCCTTACCTTTGCGGCTTACCAGCCCAAGGACATGATTTTCTTCTTTGAATCACCTCAGAAACTCATCTACGGAGTTCAAGTTCCTCAACCACTCAGCACTGAAGACATCGAAAAACTCACCTGGCTTTTTGGCGAAGCCAAGCTAATCCAGGGAGAAAAAGTAACCGGAAGATACTCCGGTCCGCGCAAAGAAATGATCACTCCCTGGTCCACCAATGCCGTCGAAATCACGGTAAACATGGGAATCAGTGGAATCAAGCGCATTGAGGAGTTTTTCCCGATGAACGAAGGCGATCAGATTGATCCGATGCTTCAGAAAGCTTACGAGGATCTGGATCAGGAAATCTACGACATTCACCTCCAACCCGAACCGATCAAAGCGGTCACCGATATCGCTGCCTATAACAAGTCTGAAGGACTTGCCCTCAGCCAGGAAGAGGTCGATTACCTCAACAATGTTTCCGTTCAATTGGGCCGACCTCTGACAGATTCCGAGGTGTTTGGCTTCTCTCAGGTCAACTCCGAGCATTGCCGTCACAAAATTTTCAACGGTACTTTTATAATAGATGGGGAGGAAAAACCGCTGACCCTTTTCCAGCTGATCAAAGAAACTTCCAAAAAGCATCCCAACCGGATTGCTTCGGCTTACAAGGACAACGTGGCCTTTGTAACCGGACCAAAAGCACAGCAGTTCGCTCCGAAAACACAGCATGTGGCGGACTTCTTTGAGCAAAGAGAGATCGACACTGTCATTTCTCTCAAAGCAGAAACCCACAATTTCCCAACCACTGTCGAGCCATTCAACGGAGCGGCAACAGGAGCTGGCGGAGAAATCCGCGATCGTTTGGCGGGTGGAACTGCCTCAATTCCTTTGGCTGGAACTGCGGTTTACATGACTTCTTATTCCCGATCTGAGAAAGGAAGAAGCTGGGAAAAGAACCTTGCCGAGCGTCCTTGGCTGTACCAAACCCCAATGGACATCCTGATCAAAGCTTCCAACGGAGCTTCTGATTTTGGTAACAAATTCGGACAACCCTTGATCGCCGGATCGGTTTTGACTTTCGAACACGAAGAAGGCGACAAACAATACGGTTTCGACAAAGTCATCATGCTGGCGGGTGGAGTAGGCTTCACCAATGCCAAATACACCAAAAAAGGCGAGCCAAAAGCAGGCGACCAGATCGTGATCATGGGCGGTGACAACTACCGAATCGGTATGGGCGGTTCTGCGGTTTCCTCACTTAATACTGGGGAACTTTCAAACGCCATCGAACTCAATGCAATCCAGCGCTCCAATCCGGAGATGCAAAAGCGTGTGTCCAACGTAATCCGTGCCATGGCGGAAAGCGAAAACAATCCGATCATATCTATTCATGACCATGGTGCTGGAGGCCACTTGAACTGTCTTTCTGAATTGGTAGAAAGTACAGGAGGAACGATCCACATCGACCAATTACCGGTGGGAGATCCTACCCTTTCCGCCAAGGAAATTATCGGAAACGAATCCCAGGAAAGAATGGGATTGGTCGTGGGCAAAAAAGATGTCAATATCCTGAAGCAGCTTTCCGACCGGGAGCGCGCACCGTTTTATGTGGTGGGCGAAACAACCGGAGACATGCACTTCAAGTTTGAAAACCAGAAGACCGGTGAAAAACCTGTGGATTGGGACTTGGCCTACATGTTCGGTTCCTCTCCAAAAACGATTCTAGAGGACAACTCAGGAAACGCTTCTTTTGCCGAAGGCAAATACAATCCGGAGCAGATCAAATCGTACATCACCGAAGTGCTTCAACTGGAAGCAGTTGCATGTAAGGATTGGTTGACCAATAAAGTGGATCGATCCGTAACCGGTCGGGTAGCTACGCAGCAGACTGTCGGAGAAATCCAAGTTCCGCTCAACGACCTTGGCGTGATGGCTTTGGATTTTACCGGAAACAAGGGCATCGCCACTTCCATCGGGCATGCTCCAGTGGCCGCTTTGGCAGATCCTGAGGCAGGCAGCCGACTGGCAATTGCAGAGGCTTTGACCAATTTGGTTTTTGCTCCGATTGCAGATGGATTGAGCGGAATATCTCTCTCTGCCAACTGGATGTGGCCGGCAAAAAACAAAGGCGAAAACGACCGATTGTACCGCGCAGTGAAGGCCGTTTCTGACTTCGCAATCGAGCTGGGAGTGAATATTCCTACTGGAAAAGATTCGCTCTCCATGACTCAAAAGTACAAGGACGGGAAAGTGGTTTATTCCCCAGGAACGGTGATCATTTCTACTGTCGGAGAATGCTCTGATGTGAAAAAGACCGTAAAAGCTGCGCTACTTCCAAAAGCAGGAAGCAAAGTCCTATACATCGATTTCTCCAAAGACTCAGCAAAACTCGCCGGTTCTTCCTTTTATCAGATTTTGAACAAGATCGGTACTGATACACCTACCGTTACTGATTCGGCCTATTTCGCAAAAGCATTTGGAGCTGTGCAGACCTTGATCGAAAAAGGATTGGTGCTCTCAGGTCACGATATATCATCTGGTGGAACTATCACCGCCTTGCTTGAAATGTGCTTTCCTTCTCAGAAGGTCGGCTTGAAAGTGAAAGAATCCAGATTGGGAGAAAGCGATCTGGTAAAAGCACTTTTTGCTGAAAATCCGGGAATCTTGATTCAGGTTTCCGATGAAAATGCCGTCGAAAACTTCCTGTCTGAAAATGACATTGACTTTGTCGAGCTGGCTGAAGTTACTTTGGATGGAACTGTGAATCTGGAAAGCCTGAGCCTGAATCTAGCCGAAATGCGTGACGTTTGGTTCCGCTCTTCCTACCTTCTCGATAGAAAACAAAGTGGAGAAAAACTGGCCAAGGACCGCTTTGACAATTATAAAAACCAAGCCCTTTCCTATGAATTTGCTCCGGCTTGGACCGGCAGCTTCAGCAAGCTGGGTCTTGATCCTTTCAGAAAAACAAAAGGCAAAGCCAAAGCTGCCATCATCCGTGAAAAAGGTGTGAATGGCGACCGTGAAATGGCCTATGCGCTTTGGTTGGCTGGATTTGAAGTGAAGGACGTTCACATGACTGACCTGATTGCCGGTCGTGAAAACCTGGAGGATGTGCAGATGATCGTCTTTGTGGGCGGCTTCTCCAACTCCGACGTATTGGGTTCTGCCAAAGGCTGGGCCGGTGCATTTCTTTACAATCCAAAAGCAAAACAGGCATTGGACAACTTCTACGCAAGACCTGACACCCTTTCTTTAGGAGTTTGCAATGGTTGTCAACTGATGGTCGAACTGGGTCTCGTGACTCCTGACCACGATCAGAAGCCAAAAATGCTCCACAACGCCAGCCATAAATTTGAGTCTTGCTTTGTAAATGTGACCGTGCCGGAAAACAAATCCGTGATGCTCGGCAGTCTGAGTGGACAGCGATTGGGCGTTTGGGTGGCTCACGGTGAAGGTAAATTCTCCCTTCCAAAAGGTGAAAACGGATACAACTTTGCCATGAAATACAGCTATGCCGCTTATCCGGGCAATCCCAACGGTTCGGACTTTGCGACAGCAGGAATTGCCTCAGAAGACGGACGTCATCTGGCGATCATGCCGCACATCGAGCGAAGCCTGAAGCCTTGGAACTGGGCACACTATCCGGCAGACAGACAGGATGACTTCACGCCTTGGATGGAGGCTTTTGTCAATGCAAAAGTTTGGGTAGAAGAACGGATTTGAGATTCGAAATTTGAGATTTGAGATTTGATACAATCCCTTCTGGTGAAAACCGGAAGGGATTTTTTTTGTTCATAAAAAATAAAATTCCCAAATTGGGAATTTAAATTACTTTTAAAATGTATTTATGGAGCGGATTTTTTCTAAAGGAACTATTAGGGATTTTGGGTGAACCATCCCGATTCAGAACATCATCTAAAAACTTGGTATGAATCCGTGATGAATGCAAGTTGGAAAAGTCCATCTGATGTGAAATCAACCTTTGCAAATGCCAGTATCTTAAAAAATGGAAGGGTTATTTTCAATATAAAAGGGAATTCCTACCGGCTGGTTTCCAGAATTAATTACGAAAAAGAGTGGCTGTTTATCCGATTTATCGGAACCCATCAGGATTATGATAAAATTGACGCAAACACAATCTGACCATGACTATCAAACCCATTAAATCAGAATTCGATTACCAATCAGCTCTGAAAAGACTGGACGTATTGTTTGATGCACCAATCGGGACTCAAGAAAGCGATGAGGCGGATATTTTGGCTTTGATAATCAACGATTATGAAAGCAGAAACTTCCCAATAGATTCTCCTGATCCTATCGAGGCAATCAAAATCCGGATGGAGGAACTTTCACTGAAACAGATGGACCTGGCTGAGGCCATGGGGGGAGCCAATCGGGTCTCTGAAATCCTCAACAGAAAAAGAAAACTCACGCTTGAAATGATCAGGAAACTAACCTCCAAGCTCCAACTTCCGGCTGAAATCCTTGTAAAGGATTATGAACTTTCGGCCTGATAATACCTCTGACCAATTCCAAAGGGGACTTTTTTCACTCTTCTCCATATTCCCTAAATTCAGTTCGTGAATTACAAGCTGCTGATACTTGGGGTGATACTCGGTTTTTCCTTTTGCTATACCGAATGGGGAACAGACCAGTCAGCCTTTATTTTTGAGATTGAAGCCCGGTTTTTCGAAGATCTAAAAGACAACATTTCAGCTTTTGCACACCCCTTGATTCTTGCCGGACTTTTAGGACAAATTGGCTTGGTCTCCTGTATTTTCATTCCCAAACCAAAAAAATGGCTGCTACTTGGTAGCCTGATCCTGCTTTCCGTTATTGTTTTCTTTTTTCTCTTGGCAGGCATTCTTTCTGGGAATTACAGGATCATCCTCTCCACTTTTCCTTTCTGGATACTGTCTTTTTTGCTTTTGAAAGTCAAAAGCAAAATTAACTGAAGGATAATTCTGGAATTCGGCTAGAGCTTTTGATTCATCCGAGAAATACTCGATTTTGCTGGCCTTAATCCTAAATTAACCAAATGCAACGTCGCCCTTTTCTCCAAAAAATCAGCCTGATTGGCTCTGCTCTCGTTACCATGCCATTTGTCTCCTTTGGGAAAATGGAATTCCCCAAAGCCACCCGACTCAAATTTATCACTGCTTCTGACGGGCATTTTGGGCAGCCGGACACAGACTTTGAAACTTCCCACCGCAATCTGATCGCTGCGATCAACAAAGAGGAAAATGTCGATTTTGTGGTTTTCAACGGGGATTTGATCCACGACGAACCCAAATGGATGCCTGAAGTAAAAAAAGTCTATGACACCTTGAATGTCCCCTATTTCACCACCAGAGGCAACCACGACCGGGTTTCGGATGAAGTTTGGGAGCAAATCTGGGGGCGTCCTGATAATTTCGGATTTGTCAGCAAAGAAGACTACGGAATTATTCTGGCCAGCTCCTCCAACGAAGCAGGAAAATACCTCTGCGTCGAAACGGAATTTCTAAAGTCCCAACTGGAGGCTTACAAAGACCTCTCCCACGTCTTTCTTTTTGTCCACATCTCCCAAAACGACTGGACCCGACACGGCGTCCCCTGCCAGGATATCCTGGATATGATTGCCAGCTATCCGAATATCAAGGCCACTTTTCACGGACACGATCACGACGTGGATGGAATCATGCTTTACAAGAAAAAACCGTTTCTCTGGTCAGGCCACTTTGGGGGAAGCTGGGGCAATCCTTTTCCAAGCTACAGAGTCTGTGAAGTCGGGGAAGACGGCAAGACCATCACCTACCTCAAGACGGTGAAAGACGGAACGATCCTCAATGGAAATAACCTGTAGGTAGCATTTCAATGAGTGCATTATTTAACTTTTACTTGAAAACCTTGAATCTGTCATGAGGTCAATTCTGCTTCTGCTGCTTTTTATTCCATTTGCCTGTTTTGCTCAGACTGATTTACCGGTTTCGATTGATCGGTACATGGATGCCCAGGTCAGGATAAAGCAATTCAGCGGCACCGTCTTGGTAGCAAACGAGAAAGAGATAATCTATAAAAAGGGTTTTGGCGAAGCCGATAGAGAGTGGGGAAACCTGAATACTCCGGAGACCAAATTCAGAATCGGCTCCAATACCAAGCAATTCACCGCTGCAGCCATCCTCAAACTGGCTGAAGAAGGGAAGCTGAGTCTGGACGACAAGCTCAGCAAGTATATCCCGGACTATCCAAAAGGCGACACAGTCACCGTCCACATGCTGCTTTCCCACACCTCAGGGATCACCAACTATACCAATTTGGATGAGTTTTGGGATGGCCCTGCATTCATACGGCTGGAAACCGACTCGTTGATTTCTCTTTTCAAGCACAGGCCTTTCGACTTTGAGCCTGGCGCCAAGTGCAGCTATAGCAATTCGGGCTATATTCTGTTGGGTTTGATCATTGAAAAAGCCAGCGGGCAATCCTATTCAAGCTACCTTGCCCAAAACATCATTACCCCGGCGGGACTGCAAAACACCGCTTTGGACAAAATTGATTCGGTCCTGACCTTTCGGGCAAGGGGCTATTACCGACGGAAAGATGTCTTCCGCAATGCCGGATACATCTCAATGGAAGGTTCTTGGAGCGCAGGTGCGCTTTATTCTACCGTGGATGATCTGTATGAATGGACCAAGTCCCTTCATCATAATGAGATTGTGTCCTTGGCCTCTTTGAAAAAAATGACAACGCCCTATGGTTCTGACGGCAAGGATCCGTTCGGCTACGGGCTGATTATTGACAGCCTGGAAAATCACCTCAGGGTCTGGCATGACGGAAGCATCCCGGGCTTTTCCTCTTATGTCGCCTACTATCCGACTGATGGGATGTACATCATTGCCCTTTCCAACAATTCCAGCAACACCCCAACTATCGGTGTTGGCCTGGGCCACCTGATTTTCGGATTGCCCATCGAGCTGCCTTATGTCCATAAGGAAGTGACTCTTTCAGAGGAGCAGCTTGAGGTTTTCCTTGGAAAGTTCGAAGGCTCAGTTCCGTTTGAAATCACAAAAAAGGAAGGGAAACTGTTCAGGATTGTTGCTGACGGCTATGAGATCGAGCTAAAAGCTGAATCGCCGCAGAAATTGTTCTTTGACGATGACTCAGACCGGCAGCTGGAATTTCAGTTTGATGGCTCCGGTGCTGTGGCGAGCGTCTTTTTGATTTCTTCCGGAGTCAGGACCGAAATAGAAAAGATCGAATAATGTGTTTGAATGAAACTGATTCTCCTTCTGAATCAAAGCAGCTTTTGCGTTGAGCGTATATTAAGTCGCCAAATTAGGAGGACTTCGCTAACCATAGCCTGACAGGACAAAGACTTCTCAAATTTCTTTTATCTTGGCTTCTGAAGCTCAAAAACCCAATTTACCTACCAACCTATGCAGTACCGAATTTTAGGAAAAACCGGCCTGGAAGTATCCATTCTGGGATTTGGAGCCTCGCCTTTGGGCAATGTCTTTGACCCTGTCGATGAAAAGGAGGGAATTTCAGCGGTCCATTATGCCTTGGATCAGGGAGTCAATTTCTTTGACGTTTCTCCTTTTTACGGCTTGACTTTGGCGGAAAGCCGATTGGGAAAAGCCCTGGAAGGCAAGCGAAAGGACATCATTCTGGCCAGCAAATGCGGGCGTTACGATCTGCAGGACTTTGACTTTTCCCGAAAAAGAATTCTAAAAAGCATTGACGAATCCCTCACCCGACTGAAAACCGATTACCTGGATCTGTTTCAGCTACACGACATCGAGTTTGTGGACAAACGGATCATCCTCGAAGAGGCGATTCCGGCGATTCAGGAGGTGGTAGCTTCCGGCAAAGCCCGATTTTGGGGCATCACTGGTTTGCCGGTTCGTTATCTGGCCCAAATCGCCAGAGAAACCAATCCGGACACCGTCCTTTCTTGGGGTCATTACAATCTACTAGAAGACGAAATCAACGACGAATTGGTGCCCCTCTCCCAGGAAATGGGCTTCGGTCTGATGAATGCCGCCCCGCTCATGCAGCGAATCCTTTCGGATGGGAGCTTGCCGCCTTGGCATCGCTCACCGGATGAAGTCAAAGCGATGCAGCCCATTCTATTGGAGCTTTGCAAAAGCTATGGAGTACGACTGAGTGATGTTGCTTTGCGTTATGCAATGGATCATGAACTGATTGCTACGACAATTGTGGGCATGTGTGAACTCGATGTGGTCAAACAAAATGTCGCTGCTTTGGATTTTGAGATTCCATCCGAACTTTTGGAAAAAATCGAAACACTCTTGGCTCCCGTCAAAAACCGGATGTGGTTTGAGGGAAAGGAAGAGAACAATATTTGATGTCGGATTTCGGATTTCGGATTTCGGATTTTGAAAAAAGAGAAGCTCGAATGTCCAAAAATTTGATTTTCCTGAATTTGTAGGAAACTCCAAAATGAAAATTAAACGCAACGGCTGTGGACTATGGTCCATGGACTGTTGACAAAAAAACGAACCTATGAAAGCTCTTTTTCTAACCGAAATCGGGAAATCCGAAGTTCGGGAAATCGAAAAACCGGCTCCCAAAGCCGGAGAAGTCCTGCTCAAAGTGGGTATGGTCGGATTTTGCGGTGGCGATATGAACGGCTTCAAGGGTCTGTTTCCACTCCAAGAATACCCCAATATCCTAGGGCATGAAGTGGGCGCCATCATCGAAGAAATCGGCGCCGATGTTCCTCCTGATGTCCTGGTCGGTACCAATGTCACCATTTACCCTTACCTCAATTGCGGAACTTGTGTGGCTTGCCGCAAAGGTAGACCCAATGCCTGCAAAACCAACAAAACCATGGGTGTGCGCCGTCCCGGTGCTATGACCCGATACATTTGTGTGCCTTGGCAAGACCTGTTCACTTCAGACAAACTCAGCCTTCGGGAGCTTGCTTTGGCCGAGCCACTGACCGTTGGATTTCATGCTGTTTCGAGGGGACGGGTAGGTTCAGATGACCGGGTTGCGGTTATGGGTTGTGGGATCGTGGGCTTGGGAGCTGTGGCCTCAGCTGTCAACCGAAACGCCATGGCAATTGCCATCGACATAGATGATTCCAAACTGGAAATCGCCCGCAAAATCGGAGTTGCGCACACGATCAATCCCAGTAAAGAAAACCTCCACGAAAGACTTCAAGAAATCACTGAAGGCGACGGACCCGATGTGATCATCGAGGCGGTGGGCAGTCCACTCACCTATCGTTCCGCGGTGGAAGAAGTTGCTTTCCTTGGTCGAGTCGTATGCATCGGTTACGCCAAAGCCCCCGTGGAGTTCAATACCTCACTTTTTGTCCAAAAGGAAATCGAAATCCTGGGCTCGAGAAACTGCGTAGGAAGGACTGACTTTCCGGAAGTTATCACCTACCTCGAAACCGGAAAATTCCCTGTGGAAGAAGTCATTTCCAAAGTCATCACCATCGATGAGGGACCTGAAACTTTAAAATCCTGGGCTGAAAATCCCCAGGGGATCATCAAAATTATGATTGACTTTGAACGATAAGCCATGATTAGATCTGCTGTCACGATTGCTTTGGTGCCTCAACTCAAAAGTGGACCTTGGATATTTTGGGAAGATTTGGAGCAAAATATGCAAAAAGCCGCCTCACTGGGATTTGATGGCGTAGAGCTGTTTACCGCTTCTGCCGATGCGATTGACAAGGTTCACTTGGGGGCATTGTTAGAGAAATACCAGCTTCAACTTGCTGCTGTAGGAACAGGTGCCGGAAAAGTCATCCATGGATTGACCTTGACTGACCCTGATCCGGATATTCGAAAAAAAGCCATTTCCTTTATTTCAGATATGATTTCCTTCGGAGCGAAGTTCGGTTCCCCAACGATTATCGGTTCGATGCAGGGAAATGTACTTCCCTCCGGAAACCGGGAAGAAACCATGAGTTGGCTGGGTCAAGGATTGGAAATCCTTGGAAAGAAAGCTGAATCCGAAGGTATTTTTCTCATTTATGAGCCACTCAACCGATATGAGACCAATCTCCTGAATACTCTGGAGGCCGGAAGTGCATTTCTGGACAAAAATGGATTGAAAAACATCAAACTGCTTGCAGACCTTTTTCACATGAACATTGAGGAAGCAGATTTGCCAGAAAGTATCCGGACTTTTGGAAAGTACATCGGCCACGTCCATTTCGCAGATTCCAATCGAAAGCCAATGGGTTTGGGTCATACCGATATGCAACAAATAGCTGATGCCTTAAAGGAAATTGGTTATGCTGGCTATGTGTCGGCTGAGGCTTTTCCTTTCCCAAATCCGGATTCTGCAGCGGAACGGACGATTCAGGCGTTTAGGAAATACTTCCGGTAAGTAGGAAGTACGATTTACGAAATACGAGGCTTTGGAAATTAGTGAGGTAAGGGTCCAAGGTGGCCTTTTCTACTTTCAAAACAAACCTTTCTAGCAACAGAAATAATATCGAACATCGAATATTGAATATCGAACTACGAAGTTTTAAAAATCCGAAATCCCATATCCGAAATCCAAAATCCAATGAAACGCTTCTGCCTCACCCTTGACCTGATCGACGATCCTGAATCCATCCAACGGTACGAGAAATACCACGCTCCCGGAGCGGCATGGCCGGAGGTCACCCAACACGACATCGACTGCGGAATCCTCAATATCGAGATCTTCCGCACCGGCAACCGCATGTTCATGATTCTGGAAACGGTGGATGAATTTACTTTTGAGAAAAAGGCCGAGCAAGACGCCGCCAACCCCATCATCGCCAAATGGGAAGCGCTGATGTGGGGTTTTCAGCAATCGATTCCCTGGGCAAAACCCGGAGAAAAATGGGTGCTGATGGATCGGATATTTAAGTCCGGACTCTAGCTTCACTGCTTTTCTCAGCCAATTTTTGCTTACCAATTTCTTCTTTAATCTGAAGAAAATAAGGCATAGGAGAAAGCCTCATCCCCTCGGCAAAAGGCCAAAGAACAGCTTATGCGGTTTATTCTTCGTACCTTAAAAAGAAATGAAAATTGTATTTTTAGGGACTTACCCCCCACGTGAATGCGGAATTGGGATTTTTACCAAAGATCTTTTTGATTCCATTATCCCCAATTCATCGACTGTCGGATCTTCCACACTCACGGAAAATGAACCCCTCGAAGGCTATGTCGTTGCCATGAATGACCATGACAACTCCTATCCCTACCCTAAGGAGGTTAAGTTAACCATACGACAAGAGCATCAGCGAGACTACCTGGAGGCAGTCAAATACATCAATTTAAGCGGCGCTGACCTTTGTATTCTGGAACACGAGTTTGGAATTTTCGGAGGTCAAAACGGCATCTACATCCTTCCGCTCCTTCACAGGCTGGAAATCCCACTGATTGTAACTCTACATACTGTCGTTGAGAAAAGCTCATACACCGAGAAGGCCGTCTTAAAGCAAATCTGTAAGATGGCCTACCGTGTGGTGGTGATGAGCCATAAGGCGATCGAATTTCTCGTCAATCTCTATGGAGTACCCCGAGAAAAAATTGTGTTTATCGAACACGGGGTGCCCGATATCCAATTCAATCAGGTTGAATCCAAGAAAGAGTTTAAGCTCGAAAACAAAAAATTCCTGCTCACTTTTGGCATTTTGAGCCGAAACAAAGGGATAGAAACGGTCATCCGCGCACTGCCCAAGGTGATCGAAAAGCATCCCGAGGTCATTTATATGATTTTGGGAAAAACTCATCCCAGTGTACTTTATCATTCCGGAGAAGAATACCGGACCTACCTTCAACTTCTGGTAAAAAACCACAAACTCAAAGACCATGTGGTGTTTCTGAATGAGTTTATCGGCCAAAAAGAACTGTTCAAATACCTGTCGGCATCGGACATCTACATCACGCCCTACCTGAATGAAGCGCAGATTACCAGCGGAACATTGTCCTATGCGGTGGGAGTCGGTTCGGCAGTGGTGTCCACTCCGTATTGGCATGCCTTGGAACTTTTGGCAGATGGACGTGGGAAACTTTTCAAATTCAACGACTCCGATGAGCTCTCCAAAATCCTGCTGTCTCTGCTGGATAATCCCGCAGAACTCAGGCAAATCCGGAAAAAAGCATACGACTACGGCAGAACAATCACTTGGCCAAAGTCCGGCGAAAAGTACCTGACCCTCTTGAAAGAGGTACTGAAAGCAAATCCTGAGGTCATTTTTAAGCCGGAAACCCTGATCGATCCGCTTTTACTTCCACCTTTTTCTCTGGACCATATCGTGCGGCTTACCGACGACACGGGAATTATTCAGCATGCAAAATTCGGCATCCCCAACCTCAAGGAAGGCTATTGCCTGGATGACAACTCCAGGGCTTTGTTGATGGTGCTCATGTCCTATTGCCAGACCAAAGACAAACACGCGTTGAAATTGGCGCCTATCTACCTGAGCTACATTCATTTCATGCAAAACAAAGACGGAACCTTCCGGAATTTCCTCAGTTTCAGCCGGGAGTTTCTCGATGAAGTTGGCTCTGAAGACTCTTTTGGAAGGACAATTTGGGCATTGGGTTATCTTTTGGCCAATGCCCCCAATGACGCCTATTTCCAAATGGGCCGGTTGGTGTTTTTTGAGGCGGCTCCAAATTTTGAAAAAATCAAATCTATCCGAGGTATCGCCAACACCATGTTGGGCATTTGTTATTACCTAAAAACCAACCCTTCGGATGACGGAATGAAGGAAGTTTTAAAAAGACTTACGGGAGTTTTGGTCCTTCACTACGAAAGAAACAGCACACCGGACTGGCGTTGGTTTGAATCCCTTTTTGCTTATGATAATGGAATTTTGCCTTTGGCACTCTTGCATGCAGCTGAACTATTGAATGATGAAAAAGTCACCCGTGTTGCCATGGAGAGCATGGAATTTCTCACCGAAATCACACTGAAAGATGGATACCTGTCTGTCGTTGGCAATGAAAACTGGTACAAAAAAGATGAGGAAAGAGCCATGTTTGCCCAGCAGCCCCTTGATGCCCTGGCCATGATCCTGATGTTTCAACAGGCTTATCACATAACACACGAAAAAGAATACCTCAGGAAGTTATTCTCTTGCTTTATGTGGTTTCTCGGAGAAAATGACCTCCGGATGAGCCTTTTCGATTTTGAAACCAAAGGCTGCTGCGATGGACTTGAAAGCTATGGCATCAACCGAAATCAGGGCGCAGAAAGCTCTCTGGCATATTTAATTTCCTACTTGACCGTCCTGCAGGCTTTCGAAAAAATCGAAGAGAAACAGTTGCCCATTTAGGGATATTTTGAATTTCTGCCCCGACAAGACCGAGCAATTGAGAGTCACATAAAATCGCCTCTTAAAATAAACACACCCATACCACCGGCTAGACTGCCTAGTTGATTGACAAAATTTTCTTTACTAATCAACACATGAAAATAGCCATCCTATCACCCATTGCCTGGAGGACGCCTCCGTTGAATTACGGTCCATGGGAACAAGTTGCTTCGAATATCGCTGAAGGCTTGCTTGAGAGAAAAATTGACGTCACCTTGTTTGCCACAGGTAACTCCATCACCAAAGGCAAACTTCAATTTGTCTCCAAAAAAGGCTACGCAGAAAACCCGGAGATAGACCCCAAAGTCTGGGAATGTCTTCACATCAGTAATCTGATGGAAAAAGCCGATCAGTTCGATCTGATACACAACCATTTTGATTTTCTGCCCCTGACCTATTCCCGGCTGATCAAAACCCCAATGCTGACAACCATTCATGGTTTTTCGTCGGAGAAAATCGTCCCGGTTTACAAAAAATACAACGACACCAATGCCTTCGTATCCATCAGTAATTCCGACCGACATCCAGAGCTGGATTACATCGGGACAGTGTATAATGGGATTAATCCGGAGGAATTTACGTTTAAAAAAGTAGCACAGGATTACCTGTTGTTTTTTGGCCGAATTCATCCGGAAAAAGGCACCCAAGAGTCCATTCAGATTGCAAAAAAATCGGGCAGAAAACTCATCATCTCCGGCCTGATCCAAGACCAGCACTACTTTGATAGCCAAGTAAAACCATTTATCGATGGCGATACCGTCGAATATGCAGGGAACTCAGGTCCACAAGAAAGAGATAAATTATTGGGTGAGGCATCCGCATTGCTTCATCCCATCAGTTTCAGGGAACCGTTTGGTCTCAGTGTCGCTGAGGCCATGATGTGCGGGACTCCGGTGATTGCATTCAACCTCGGATCTATGCCTGAACTGATCCAAGATGGGGAAACTGGTTTCTTGGTGACTAACCTGGAGGAAGCAGTCGCAGCAGTGAAGAACCTAGGCCAAATCAGGCGGGAAAACTGCAGAACCCATGCCCTTGCCAAATTCAGCAAGGATACGATGACGGACAATTACCTTGAGCTTTATCATAAACTATTGGGTAGGTGAAAGCGCCTCGGCTGGATGGCTATTCTAGGAGATAAGATCAACCCAAATCTGGTCGTAATCCAAAAAACAACAGGATGAAGCAGAAATCGCTCATAAAATTTATTTCACCCCTTGCGGGGTTTAAATGAATGCTTAGCCAATCGATCCTATAATAATTCCAGCCATACTGGCTTTTAAATCCTGAAGGGATAACAGGATTATAGCTTTAAACGTGTCCCTTATGTAAGATAACCCTGAAGGGGTGACATCATTTTTATCGAAAATGGTAAAAGCGATTTCCCTGCAGGATGCAGACCATCCTCTGACCAAGGCTCAAGATTAGGTCACAGATTAGATTAACATTAGTAAACTGAATAATCACCCATGACCCTCAAAAAACCAATAGTCAGAAGAAGCAGAACCAAAATTCTCAGGAATTCCTCCCGGGTAATTACGCGTTCGCATATTCCTGAAATATCCCGAATCCCAAAAATCATCGCCAGAGTAGTCAATATTTCAGAGGAAAAAGCCGAAGAAATCCTCCATTCCGTCAACGGTCATTTCATTACCAGACATAAAAACATTGAGGCAATTTTTAAAGAAAATTTTGACAAAATCTCACGATACATCCTGGAAGATCCGCACCCAAGTGCTACGAAACAGCTTTTGATTGGTGCCCTTTTTACCATGGAGTATTCCATTGAATCAGCAGCACTCTTTAACCCCTCCATGGTCCCACATCCGGATCAGACCGGAGTAGCAGAAGGCTGTCTTCGGTTTATCATGAGTCTTAGGGCAACGGGTGAGGGCCACATTTCTTCAATCGTTTTCCGAAGCGGAATCTTAAAAGAAGACTGCACCTTCATGATTGATCCGGTCAGCGAATATTTGGAAACTCCCCGAATCCGGCACGATCAGTCCTATGATACGCATTTGTTTCAGACCAAATTGAAGAGCATGAAAATCTATGGTGATACCATTGAACGGGTTTTTAAAAAATTGCCTGCCCAATTCACTTTCGATGAGTTAAAAACCAGGATCTCATCTCTTCAGTTGAAAAATAAGGAGGACATCGACAAGGAAGTCTTGCAAAACATCAATTGGCTGGCTGACTCCAATTATTTTATTCGGTTTGACTCCAAAAACGATATTTCCGAGCGGGTGATTTTCCCCCAATCAGAAAATGAAAACAGAGGTATTGAAGATGCCCGGTTTGTCAGGTTTATAGAAGAAGGCAAACAGCCAATCTACTATGCAACCTACACCGCTTACAACGGAATCCGCATCCTTCCGCAACTGCTGATGACCAAGGATTTCCTGAACTTTGATATCCTCACACTCAATGGAAAAGCTGTTCAAAACAAAGGAATGGCACTTTTCCCCAGAAAAATAGATGGAAAATATGTCATGCTTTCCCGACAGGACGGAGAAAACAATTACATCATGTTTTCCGACAACATGCATTTTTGGGACACGGCAAAACTGATACAGGAACCCAAGATGCCCTGGGAATTTTTCCAGATTGGAAATTGTGGCTCCCCGATCGAATTAAAGGAAGGATGGCTGGTGTTGACTCACGGCGTGGGAGCGATGAGGCAATATTCGATTGGCGCTGTGTTGCTTGATTTGAAAGATCCTACAAAGATGATCGCCCGACTGGAGGAACCACTGCTGACTCCCAACGAGGAAGAGCGGGAAGGATATGTACCAAATGTGGTGTATTCCTGCGGTGGACTCATCCATCAGGACACCCTGATCATTCCCTATGCCATGTCTGATATCAGTTCGGGAATTTCATCGGTAAAATTGAGTGATTTGATTGCATGCATGGTGCCCTACAACTAAGCGTCTTTAATCCGCCAAGACCGTCACCTGTTCCCCAGCTTTGACCTCCGTCAGGACAAAGGAGTATGTGCGGCCGTGATCCTGTGCTTTTTGGGATTGGACCTTCGCTCCGTTGATCCAAAGAAAGGCATGATCCCCGGGAATCCCTGCGCTCCATTGAATCGGATTCGCGCCCAAATTGGTGAGCGTTGTTTTTTTTAAACCTTCATGTTTTACGGAAATTTGGCCTGAAAGCACAGGTACTTCTTTGAGTTCCGCCCAGTCAGATGCGGAAGCAAGTCGGGGCAAAGTGGTTACAGTTTGAGTAGCAGCATCCGGCTCGATTCCCATCAGTCCCCGTGCAACGTGCTCGATAACGGTGTAGGAGTTTTCAGGATAGTCACGTCTGGCATTTTCAGGGCTACAAAGGTCCACGAGCATCTCATTTGCTGCTTTGGAATAGCCGTTTTCATAAAAAATAATCGGCAGGTAGGACTTCAGTTCCACGATTAGCTTGGGGTAACTCGCCAGGTAAGCGTCCGTCAACTTCTGAATCCTGCTTTGATCATGGATGGCCCCAAAGTAAAGCAGGTAATGCAAGTAAGCTTGATTGTCCTCAACCATAAAATAATCAAAGCTCCCGTCTTCGTATTGGATGGAGCGGTACTCCTTCCTTTGGCTGTCCCACCAGAATTTCTCCAAAAACTCCTGCTCCGTCTGGGCTCTCGCCTGGAATTTTGCAGCTCCTTCAGAATTACCCTGAGCGGCCAAAACTTGTGAATAAGCTTGGTATGCGGCAATGAGGGAAGCAGACAGGTCGATTCCCAGTTTGACTTTCCCCCGGCCACCTTCGTTGTACGTGGGGATGCCCCGGCTGCTCCCGAAGCGTTTGGCTTCACTGCTGTGCAAATCCCTGTTACGTGCGGTAATTTCTTTGGCTCCCAGATCCCAGTGATCCACATATTCATTCATGCTCAAAGCATAGAAATTTCGGAACTCAGGTCCATCAAGGTAGGCAGGATCTCCCGTCCATTGATAGAGTCTCCAGGCATTGTAGACCACATCAAAATTTGCCGGAAGGTTGTACCAAAAATCCCGGTCGTTTTCGTAATCCACCGGTGCGGGCTTGTCGTAGCGGTTGATTTCCCAATAGGAGCAGTAGTCTTGCTCTGCACTGATGTTTTGGGCAAACTTCTGAAACATGTTGAGGTTGTGCCTGCCCAACCCAAGCAACTCCGCCCCGATGGCCTGATGGGACACATCCCGCATGCAAAAAGCCTCCCTGTTGGGAAGGGCTGCCTCATACCAGGGGCCAACCGGATCCCCACTGTCATGGGCAAAGGAAAGGGCTTTTTCTTTGGCCCATACAAAGGCCTGATTTAAGGGTTCATGATTACTCTGAAAACTGATGGTGCTTTGGGCAAAAAGGCTGGAAAATACTCCTGAAATCAGAAAAAGAGCGAGGAGGACACTCGAAATGCACTTGGTCATCTTGGAAATTTTTGGGCTGTTGAATATCCGAATTTTTCAATTGGACCAATAGGGTGATCTCGGAAAAGTTAGAAAGGGACTACAAGAACAAGTATGTGAATAAAATCACCTCTAAGAACTGCAAAGAATTTTAACCGCAAAGCCCACCAAGGGAAAATAACGGGTTTAAATCCTCTTTTGGGACCGCAATCCATCTTTCACAAACAGACCATTTTTGAGGGCACAGAGGCTAAAAGCTTCGCTTTTTTTTGGGTCCACACAACCCTAGAATTTTTCTGACTCAATAGCGAATTCCTACGTGACCTCTCAATGGTTAAAAAGCCTCAGCTTTTTCTCCCCACTCTTGAAAAAGGTCTGAGCGGAAGAAAAGGATTGAAGTTTGGGACAGGATCAAATTCCCCGGATATTAATTCTCTGAGGCCTCTGTGGTAAAAAATCCTTCGTGTTCCTTAGCGTCCTTTGTGGCTAAAATCCCCGATCTTCGCCCCAAAAATCAGTACCCATGACATTCCCTGAAAAAATCCAGTTAGCCCCCGAAACCTTCGCGTTCTCTGAAGTTATCGCCTACATCGATGCCCACTACGACTTCACTCCTACCCGCTTCACCAACGGCAATACAGTTAACGAAGCCGGACAAAACAACGGCAGCTGCAAGGTCTTTTCTTTCGCCAAGCTGCAGGGACTAACCAAGGAACAAACCCTTGCCCTTTTCGGAGATTATTACCGAATTGATGTCCTTGGAAATCCGGCCGGCACCGATCACCAAAACATCCGCAACTTCATCCAATTCGGCTGGGATGGAATCCGGTTTGAGGGAGAGGCGTTGAAGGAAAAGTAAACTTCCTATTCCAACCTTGGTCTGTGTCCTCACAGACCAAAATACTTTTTTTAAGAACTGTCGGATTGAAAATCCTACTACAGGACTTCGGAATTGCAAATTCCGAAGAGCGGGAGAGCGGGATCATTTGATTTCAAAATAACAATAAGCAAGACCTGCCAGGTTTTGAAAACCTGGCAGGTCTAAATCCCACCCCTCTTTCCTCCTGGTTTTTAACAGGTTACTTTCATTCTATAGTTGCAATCTGATTTTATTTAGCTTAATTTTTTCCAATTATTTAGAAGAATACTCCTGTCTGCAATCAACATTCTTTTTAGTTTTTTTTCACAATAAACCCCGATTGTTATGCCAGTACCATTTGTCGCCTATCACGGAGTCACTAGCGCTCAGCATCAGGCAAACTTCAACAAATACTCAGGAGATGGATTTCGTATGATCTCACTGAGCGTGTATGGTTCCACTTCCAGCCCTCGCTACGCCGCTGTTTGGGCCAAAGAGTCGGGCCCCGCCTGGGTTGCAGCCCATGGAATAAATGCCCAAGGGTATCAGAATTTCTTCAACACCTGGACGGCCAAAGGCTACATTCCAAGGATCATTTCAGCCACCGGGGCAGGAAGCAGCGCTGTGTTTGCTACCGTCTTTGAAAAGGTGAAATTCCCGGCAATGATCGGGCGTCATGGAATGAGCAAAAGCCAGTTTGACGCTCAAAACTCCGACGCGAAGAAACAAAACCTGATCCTGCATACCTGCGCCGCCTATGGCTCCTCCAGTTCGAGGCTGTACGCCGGAGTCTGGGTGAGCAATATCGGGAATACCAAGTGGCTGGTCTATTCAGACCTGGATGCTGCGGGGTACCAAAAGCAGTTCAACGCCTGCATCCAACTCCCCTATTACACTCCCGAAATCGTCTCGGTCTTTGAGGACAACCATTACTGCGCCCTATTCACGGACCGGATCAGGGGGAGCTTTGTCGCCAAGCACAATATCGGCCCGGTCTCCTATCAGACAGCTTTCGATGAACAGGTAGCTGCCGGCCGGATTCCCTTCACCCTTGATGCCGGAGGTGTAGGCAGCGGGGCAAAATTTGCCGTGGTCTTTGCCGAAACGCACACGCCACGCCCCCGAATTTGGAGAACAAACGGCACGGGAATCCCAGCAACGAGTGGCCTGGATTCGATTGTGAAAAGCTTTATGCAAAAGCATGGCGTCCGCTATGCCCAACTTTGCGTGGGCAAAGGCGGGAGCATCAAGTACAACAAAGCGCTGACTTGGGCAGAAAACTCCTACAAGACGGCCGACAACTCGGACCTTTTCCTTTTGGCCAGCTGCTCCAAGCTCTTTGTCCATGCCGCGATCCGGGAGCTTTACAACAAATCCCCCAAAGTCCTGGAGCCAACTGACAAGGCCTACGGGATTTTGGGATTCAGCAGCCCAAAAGACAGCCGAAGTGATGACATCACTGTCAAAAACCTGCTGGAAAACAAAGGAGGATTTGATGCCAAAGGATACGACTGTACCTACGACATGAGAAATGTGGCCATAGCGCTGGGACTAAACCGGGCCGTGACCAAAACCGAACTGGCCAAGTACATGTACAAGAACAAAAACCTGCTGGACGATCCGGGAACAGTGGACAACTACTGCAACTATGGCTATGTACTCCTCACCTTGGTCATCGAAAAGGTCAGCGGCCAAAACTACTTCAACTTCCTGAAAAAAGAAGTTTTGGATAAAATCGGAGTCACGGAGGTCAAGGTTTGGCCGACAGTAGCCAGCCCAAGGTCTTCCAATGAAGTCGCGACCGAAAGTGCGGGATTAGGATCCAGCGCTGTGAATATTACGAGTTCCGATCAGGTGCCAAATGTTTATGGCGGAGATGGCATGGTCAAAGAAGTGGCTGCGGGCAGCTGCGGGCTGGCCTCCTCAGCATTGGGCATGGTGCAGACCATCCGAAACTATGCCGTATGGGGCACGGGTGGCCGGGCCAACGGATCTGCCCGCTCAGGAAGCACTCCGGGATCGAGCACCTTGGCCGTTTCCAATGCAGACAATTTCGACTGGGCTTACACGATCAATACGCGGGATTTTTTGAAAGGCGGAGAAGACTACGAACCTCTCAAGGAACTGAATGATGCCATCACCAAATTCCTGGCCGACAACAAATCCAAGATTTGAACAAACTCAATTTCTGGGTCTTAGCTCAACTCCGGACCGTTTGGTTCGGAGTTGATTTTTTAAGGGAAGGATATTTTAGAAACAAATCAGGTATTACGGAATCCTGGCTCCCTTCAACGGAACCTCCAAAATGGATCTCTGCCTGGAACTGCTCGGTAAGCCTCTGATCCGATCACCTCTGGAAGGGCTGACCACCTACCAGATTCTCGAAAAAATCCTCGGCCCTGCTGTCAAAATGGACGAATGATACACGACCCCAGTCTGAAAAAAACAAGAGCTCCCGATTAAAAAAACCAAAAATGCAGTTCTTTGAATCCCTGAAACCGCATATCTTGGGTAAAAGTCTTATCCGGAGAAACCTATGCCACGAAGAAAGAAAACATGACAACAACGAAAGCAAAAAAGTCAATCAACAGTCCAAAAATGCCAGCCAGAATCCCCGAAGGTCAAAAACAACAAAATGGAATGCCCATAGCTCACCACGGCTTCGTTCAACACAGTTTTAACCGCAACCCGGCTGGCCTCAATCCCAATGGCTCTCTTTTTTTCGCGGATTGCGTTTAAAACCCTTTACGTTAGCGGCAAGGCAAACATCAAGTGACATATGACCTACGACTTTTTTGCAGATGAGACGGACAAAATTGAAGTTCTAAATTTTATATTTAGCGAGACGGACTTGCAGGTATTTGACCACGCATCGACTGCCGGACAAGAGATTAACGAATACAAGACAACTGAAGAAATTGTTTCAAAATTTGATTTGCGCAACGGGGACAAATTTGCAGTTACATTTCAATTATGGACTCCAAGATTAAAAGGTGATTTAGTTTTTAGAAAAGTTGTCCTTAACCCAAAGTACTGTAACGGACATACATTTAGATATTCAACTGACGGATGGGGACTGATACAGTTATATTTCGGAGGAGTAAAAAACAATGAATTGAATCTCTCGCACATTGGACATCAAAGTGAAAAACGAGCATTGGCCAATGAGAACAATCACCCAGAAATGGGTCAAGTAAGTAAATGGGACTGGAGAGAAGTTGAGAAAGTAGCGCGCGGACTGAAATACCAGATTCATAATAAAATGACAAGAAGAAAAATTGGAGCTGTCGGTGTTTTAGTTGGGGCGGACAAATTAGAAGAACAAGGAATTAAGTTTCGGTGAATTGCCCAGCCGCTAACACAAGCTATAATACATATGCTATATCGTAGGTTCTTAAAGTGCGTGCTATTAAATTTCGGCAGCAACGTGGGACAAAGATGTAGGTATTTACACGCATACGTCTTATAGCTAGGCGTTAGCCACAATATGTAACAACCTAATCCGATTGACAATTTAAACTTAATAACATGAGTAAAGACATTCGATCTCGTAAAGCATTTATGTATTCTTGTGAAGCAAGCTTTGGTAAGAGCAACGACTTGTTGGCATTGGATTATAGCAAGAAGGCTAAAAATGAAATAGCGCAAGTAATCCTTCTCCGTGGCTATTCAAACTATCTAAAGTTTCCAAATGATGATTACTTTATTGAAGATAACTCTTACATCGAAGGCCCGTACGATGAGGATTATAAGGGAACAATTAAAGAATTTTTTGAAGACCGGTCTAAGTCTATCAGTTTGAAATTTGCATCTAGAGTCCACTATTCTAGTCGTGTCTATTTCATCTTGGCTGACCTCATTGAAAAAGGATATCTATTCTATGCTCACCCAATTTGGGATAGGAGCAAAAAGGCGGCATTTATATGCAGGCTGACTCCTTTAGGAACATCTTTAGCCTGTTCCCCAAATGCAATTGCACGTGAATTTCCATCTCCTAAAAAAAATTCTTGTTTTGTTATAATGTCTTTCTCGAACGACAAACGATTGCAAGATTATTTTCGTTTCGGTATAAAAAGTGCTGTTGAATTATTAGGATATGAATGCGTTCGTGCTGATGAGATAGAACATAATGGTAGAATAACCGATAAAGTATTAGAACAACTTGAAAATTCTAGATTCATTATTGCAGATTTAACTGAAGCACGACCTAATTGTTATTATGAATTTGGTTACGCACACCATGCAAAAAAAGATATTATCCCAACAATACACTCATCATCACCAATCCACTTTGACTTAAAAGATTTCAATTTCATTGTTTATGAATCAGCATCAGAATTACAGGACAGACTGTTTAAAAGAGTTCAAGGAACAATTGGGAAAATTGAGTCTGAAGAAGTGACTTAATACATGCGGCTAACAATGCATTGCCAAAAGTCAGGGCGAGACAAAACTAACTTCGGCTGCAGTTTGCTATCAGCTTTGGTTTGGGGCAGGACTCTTTCTAAAAAACTTTTCGGTAATTTTATAATCATATTTCTTTTTAGCATTTCCACCGGGCTGGACCAGCATTGAATTCCCTGCCCTTCGGCAATGCAAACCGTTAGCAGTCAGTGCAAAGCAACCCATCATTTGGTCACCCAATGGAAAGTTTAACAATTACGCAAATGATCAAGAACTATTCGGTTTTGATATGTTTGGTCCTTTCCATGATATTGCTGGTGATCGCTTCCAAAGTATATCCAGGAGGCTCAGTGCTTGACAAAAATTCCATCGGGTTTGACTGGTCAAAAAATTTCTTCAGCAATTTGTTTGAAACAAAAGCGATCAATGGTTCAGAAAACCCCGGCTGGATTTGGGCAACTATTGGTATGGCATTCCACTCGATTGGTTATGGAATTTTTTTTATCAATATGTCAAAAAAGCTCTCTTCAAGACCATGGGCTACTATTTTAAAGTTGATAGGCGCCGCCAACATTCTATTTATATTCTTAATCGCAACACCTCTGCATGACCTGGGAGTACTGTCGATCGTTTTTACATTGGTTGGTCTATTTGCTATTACTGTATTTACCTTTAAATCAAAACTTCATTTTCTTAAATTCTGTTGTATTTTTTGCTTATTGACTTATTACATTTTCTTTTTACTTTTTGGTTTAGGTAATATGGATTTGGCAGTCATCCTGCAAAAAGTGTATACTACAAGCTCGATGCTGTTAGTTTTAGGCTTGGAGTATTTTACCAAGCAAGAAGACTTTATACAGATTAAACTAGAAGGGCAAAAAATACAAGCAACAAACCGCTAACAAAGCAAAATCAGAGCTGACCGAAACAGTTGTCCATTTATATTTCTATCGACATTCCTGCTGAAGGTCTTAAAATTCCCAAGTATGGGTAATATTCGAACCGTTTGCGGACCTTGTAAAGGACGACCAAAGTATATCAGAAATACGGTTAAAATTTGGACATGAGAAAGGTAATTGCAGCAATCAATATGACACTTGACGGGAATTGCGACCATACCGCAGGAATTCCCGACGAAGAAATACATCAACATTATGCGGAACTGTTAGGTGAGGGCGATGTGATCCTATATGGCAGAATCACCTACCAACTCATGCAATTTTGGCAACCCCTGGTGAATAGTCCTACCGGTGAAAAAACCATGGACGACTTTGCTTTGGCAATAGACAGAATTCCAAAAATTGTCTTTTCCCATACTTTGAAAGAGGTAGATTGGGAAAGCGCCAGCTTGGCCAAGCGTGATTTAAAGGAGGAAGTTTTAGAACTCAAGCAGCAATCGGGTAAACCCATTTTCGTTGGCTGTCGGAGTCTAATTATCCAGCTAATGAAGCTTAACTTAATTGATGAACTCCAACTTTGTATTTACCCAGTACTAGCCGGAAAAGGTTTGCCACTATTTGAAAATATTACCGATAGGACGCTTCTTAATCTCATGAAGACAAAAACCTTTAGCAGTGGAGCTGTCATCCATTACTATGAACCCAAAAACGGATAAAACTAACGAACCGAGGGCAGGGATTTGCCTTAAAGGCGGGGGAAGGACTGCAATAACAACTAAGGGCAAAATTCAAGCACAGTACTTCTCTAGAGCGTTTGTGCTAAAAAAACATTGGGAATTCTATTGAACTTTGGTGCTGAAAACCCACCTCATCGCTAATCCGGGAACCGATATAGGTTGCAACCTTGTAAAAACTTACCTTAAGACAATCCGGAAACAATCTGATAGATCAAAATCATGAAAATTTTAAAACCCATTTTAATTTTAATCCTGATTGTTTTTTCAATTTCTGTTGGCTATATCTACTTTTTGACATTCCGACCTGAAGGACGATTGGATTGGGGGCAAGCTTTATTCTTAAAACTGGCAGGTGACAATGATGAACAAATAGGGCTACTCAAAAAAATGACAGTTCAGCAACGTAGCCATTTCACGGATGCAGTACCTTACAACACCTCAGGTTTGAATATTGACACTCTTCGAATTACGAAGGATAGCCTGACAGTCTTTATTTATAAACCCCAAGATTTACCCAAAAATAGCCCTGTGATTGTCTATTTTCATGGTGGGGCATTTGTTTTACCCTGGACAAATGTATCAGTAACTTATGCCACACGTTTGGCTCATTCGTTTAATGCTATTGTAGTGGGTGTTGATTACAGAGTTGCCCCAGAACACCCCTTTCCTACTCCCAATGACGATTGTTATGCTACGTTACTTTGGACAATACAAAATATCGAAAAATGGGAAGGAAACCCGAATCAACTAATCGTAGCTGGCGAAAGTGCCGGGGCAACTTTGGCAACAACAGTAGCGATAAAAGCCAAGAAAGAGCATTTAACAAATATTAAATATCAACTTTTAGATTGTCCGGTTGCCTATATTCCTTTCAAAACAGACGCTTATCAAAAGTTTAAGGATGGATATTTTTTAGAAGAATCTGAAATGTTTTTTGGTGTAGAAAGTTATTTGCCAAATGAGGCTGATTATACTAATCCTTTGGCAATGCCATATTATGCGGACAGTTTATCAAATTTACCCCCAGCCTTTGTGATAACTTGTGAATTTGACCCATTAAGAGATACTGGACGGGATTACGCAAAAAAATTATCTGATGCAAAAATCCCAACTGTACATAAAGAAATGAAAGGTATGCTTCATTGCATACCAGGCCCGTTTAATGAAATGGATAGAACTAAATTATATAATGAAATAGCAAATGAAATCAATGAAATAAAGCAAGATTGAAGTAGATTTAAAATTCTAAAAAGAATTGCAGCAGCCAATCAAGCACACGTCCGTGAGCATAGTCCAATTTTTTGCACCTCCCGCTCCACCCCCGAAGATTTTTCAGGATACGGGTCTTCCGACCTAGACCTAGTCCACACATTTCCCAACTTTTTGAGGAATGGAGGCTGGCCTAGTGGCAAGTCCCTTCCGGAATTTGACTTCATCCAGAAAAGGATTCATGTTTACACCCAAAACCAAATAACAAATAGATCCAAATCCTATGGCAGATACACTTGCAGCAGGCCTAAAATCAGCAGCTGTGGATTGGGAAACCTTGCACAGGAACTACAATCCACTCCTGAATCTGGTCAAAGAGCTGATCGGAATTATTCCCAATTGTGACCCGATTTTGGAAATATGGCCTCCAGGTTTTCGCACCTATAATTTGTTGGTGCCTAATATGTTTAATCTGCCCAACACAATTTTTGGCAGCAAATCTTTCAAGGCTTCGATGGGTCTTGCCATGTATGCTTCAAGCAAAGCCGCTTGCTCCTATTGCACAGCCCATGCCTGTTCCTTTGCCTTACGCAGGGGCGCACGCACAGAAGCAATTGCCGGTAATCGAACAGCCAAAGAACAGGCCGTAGTTACGTTTGCCGAAAAGCTGGCCCATATCCCCTCGACCCTAACACTGGCAGATGTGGAGGAAGTCAATCAACACTTCACTCCTACTGAAACTCAATGGCTGGTCTATTCTATCAGCATGATGGGATTCTTGAATAAGTTTATGAATGCCATGGGAATAGAACTTGAACAGGATGCTATCAATGACACAGCGGAATTATTATCCCAAACAGGTTGGACAGCTGGGATCCATGCTCACGGAAATTATCGTGTTACCGATTCGTCCACACCAGAAAGTGATAATCTGCTCACCTACCTTCGGGTAATCAGGCAAGCACCGGGAGCTGTACTTTGGGAGAAAAAGTGGACGGCTGGAGTCCCTTCCGATTACCAATCGGCCGCCAAATACTTGGAAGAACACACCGGATATTCGTTTCCGATTCTCAAACCTGTAAAAGAAAGCAGGGTTGTGCGGACATTAACTGCTGCCCTACGTGACAATCTGGATAAAGCACAATCCGTAATCGGATTGAAAATAAAAATGTATGCCGGGTTTATTTTCAGTACTCTGGTTGAAAATGAAGTGCTTAAATCCGAAATAAGAAACTTGTCGGAACGCTTAGTTCCTGAATTGAACACTGAATTGTTTTCCCGTTTGGAGGGAGTAGCGCAAATGGAAATACCGACTGACAATGCTGCGTGTTTGGAATTATTAGCTTCACTTCAGCAGCAATTTTCTTTGACGGAAAAAGAAGCGGCTGTACTGCTTTTGGCAACAGCCACTTCCTACAGTCCTTCGCAAATCAATGAAGACATCATCAATTCAGCACTGAAGCAAATTGACCCTCCAAGCATCATAGAAATTATGGTGTGGTTGTCACTTCTTCAGCTGCTAAATCGCTTGAGTAATTACTATTCCCTTACAAATGGATATTGAAAATTCAAAGGTCTGATTATCTGAGGGGAAACAATCCAACAGCTAACCAGCTGGTTTTATAGCAGATAGCAAAGTGGTGTATGAATTGGGGTTCCTAATCACGTGACTTAAAAACAAACTTATGGTTGTCGGTTGCTCTTACTAAATTATATGTAAAACGAAAAAATCATTATGACCACATCAGACGACTCTACGCATTTTGCTCCGGAATTGCACATCCCCAATGGGACATTCAGCATCGATTTTTACCTAAAATTCGGAGCAACTGAAATTTTTTGTTACCGGAATGATGACGGAAGCATTCACGTAGCTGAATTGGAATTCAACGGGGCTATTTTTCATGTCCATGAAACCATGCGTAATGCTCTTGAACCAATAAGCGCTAAAGGAGTAACTACTATTATCGGTTTGTTTGTTCCGAATGTAGAAGAAGTAATGGCGAAAGCCATTCAGGCAGGAGCAACGGAAATTAACCCAACCACAGACCACGATTATGGTTACCGCCAGGGAATGTTCAAAGACCCTTTTGGACACTTATGGCAAATCCAGAAAAAAATCTGAACGATCAGGGCCACCTAAAACCCAAGCAACAACCTTTATCCTTGACCTCGCTGTGCGAATCATTAAAGTGCATTTGCACTTTCTGTCCCGATTCTTTCGGGGAATCCCGTGACGCACCTCCTAAGCCTCACTTTCAAAAGCTAAAAAAACAGCAGAAAAAATTGAATGTTTTTGGTTTTTTTCCGGCAATTTTAATTCAGAAACCCAATCCGAAAGCGCAAATCCCCAAATTGAAGTCACCATGAGCAGCAGTAAAAAATTATCCCAAGAGCAGGCAGAAAGTCTTTTTCAGATCCTAAAAATCCGATTTGAAAAACATCCCAACCGCCACCAAGGATTGGAATGGAACAAAGTCCTTGCAAAGCTGGAAAATGCTCCTGATAAACTTTGGTCTCTCCATGAAATGGAAAGTACAGGCGGTGAACCGGATGTGGTGGTGCTACCAGAAGTAAAGGGTTTGGAAACAGGCGGAATAATTTTTATCGACTGCTCCGCCGAAAGTCCTACCGGAAGAAGAAGTACCTGCTACGACCGGGAAGCCCTGGATTCAAGGAAAGAGAACAAACCAGCTGCCAATGCCATGGACATGGCTTCTCAGATTGGCATTGAGCTCTTGTCTGAGGATCAATACCGCGCCCTTCAGCAGTTTGGAAAATTCGATCTGAAAACCTCCAGTTGGATTGAGACACCCGCAGCAATCCGCAAGCTCGGCGGGGCACTCTTTTGTGACCGACGCTATGACCAAGTTTTCACCTATCACAACGGGGTTCAATCTTACTATGCCGCCAGAGGATTCCGGGGATTTCTCCGGATTTAAACCCATTTCTGCTCCAAACTATTTATCCAAAAAAGCTATGAACAGAGCAGAGATTTGGCAGGATCATATCTATAGACTCCAAACCATTATCGAGAATACCGGCTTGGAGTCGGCCATCAAATGGGGAGGAAAAGTGTACACCTACAAAGGGAAAAATGTGGTCAGTGCCGGAGGATTTAAAAACCACTTTTGCCTCTGGTTTTACAATGGAGTATTTCTTTCAGATCCCTATCAAAAACTCATCAATGCCCAGGAGGGCAAAACCAAAGCGCTGAGGCATTGGAGATTCCAGAATGCCGAGGAAATCGAGGAAGAAAAGATCCTTGAATACATCCGGGAGGCAATCCGGAATGAAGAAATGGGCAAAGTCTGGAAGCCTGAAAAATCCGGTGAAATAGAAATTCCCGATTACTTTCAGCAAAAACTGGATGAGTCCAAAGAACTGAATGAGGCATTTGAAGCACTCACGCCTTTCAAGCAAAAGGAATACATCGAATACCTGGAATCTGCCAAGCGGGAGGCCACACAAATCAGCCGGATGGAAAAGATCATCCCCATGATTTTGGAAGGAATCGGATTGAATGACAAGTACCGCTGAAATAAATTTGGCTAGACAGAAATGCGTGTATTTCCTTCTGATTAGTTTCTTTTCTTCCAGAATTCCAATTTTATTTAGGGCCTGAAGACCGGAAACAGAAGACCGAAAAAGTAAATAGCCAACTGATCAATTTTAAATCTTGAGGAATTTTTTAAGTCCAGACAAGGAAGCAGATAATCAAATTAAACAAGTTGAATTGTTGAATTTGGATGATACTCTCAGCATTTTCTTGATTACAATGACACTATATCAAAAAATGGTTTCCACAGGTTTTTTCTTTGAAGTATAGCATGATTTCGTACAAAAATCACTCCCCTGGAAGATACTTTGACCAGAATACCTAGACATACCCAAACTAACTTAAATCTATAAATTCCGAAGAAAAAAATTTATCAAAACCCTATTTACCTAAAATCAAAAGAGGCCTGGAAGCGGTAATTGTATTGCCTGCAGAGTCCTTTGCATAGAGATATATCCTGGATGGATTGGATGGAACCTTAATTTCCACATACTTCCCGTCCAACTTGGTATTGAGAATTGGGCTGCTCCTTTGCCAATCTTGGTCATATACTTCCCATGTGTACTCCAATTCTCCCTTGTAGTCATTGGTGACCGCTGCAGAAAGCCATAAACTTGCTCCAGGATTTAAGAAATGCCAATGTCCGGTTATTGTAATATCCGGAAAAGCGTTTGGCATTTGATTCTCTTTTTGCCAAACTGTCTTAAGGGAATAGTAGGAAGGCTTCAATCTTCCTTTGTAATCTGTAATCCCAAACCAGGTCGCAGTACCTTCATAGCGATCCATCCAACTAAAAGCTATTCCACCTAGATTTTTGCCTTTATACTTTTCTATGCAATCCAACCACTGATTTTTGTACCATTCTGCTTTATTGACTGAAGAAACTTCAATTAATAAACTGTCCCTCCAATAATCTCCCAGCTCCTGATTCCAATAGCCCTTTGGTCCAAATTCGGTTACTACATAAGGCTTGCCGGGATAGGTTTTCTCCATTATAGCATGGAGTTGACTGATGTTTTCTTCATAATAAGAGTTGACTCCAATCACATCGATATGGGGAGCATAAGCCTTAAACTGGGAGATGGCACCGATTAGTCTTTCATTGTCATGTTCTTCGGATGAAAATATCGGTCTGTCTGGATCAATTAATCTGATCTCCATCGCCAAACTATCCAAAAATTGCAGATAACTTCTCCTGACCATGCTCAGGTAAGGTTGACCATAGTGTTTTTTTAGCAGGCCCCATGTTTCATTGCCCAAGTTCCAACCAATGATACTCTTGTCATTTTTGTACCTATCTACTTCTGACAAAACTCTCTTTTGGTAAGCCTTTAGCTTTTCCTCATCTTTCAGATAATCAACTTTGGGGTCAAACCAAAAGCCAAACAAAACATTCAAATCATGTTCTTTTGCTGCTTTGAGAATATTTCTATCATATATACCAGGCTCATACCTTCTGATGGTATTGGCTCCCATTTTTTTGATAAGTTGAAAGTCAGTATCCAATTGGTTTCTTGTCATTGGCATAAAACCTTCTTCCCAGTCATTTCCACTATTGTAGGCAATTCCTTTGATGTAAAATGGCTTACCTTCTACCAATAGTTGATGGTTTCCATTTTTGCTTTCCAGCATTGTGGGTTGAGTAATTTCAATTTGTTTATCCTTTGATTCAACCCAATAATTTCTTTTACTAAACAGATCAAACTCAGCCATGGATTTTCCGAAATCCTTAAGGTCAAAAGTCCAGTCAATCGATTCCACTCCTTCTGATGGACGCCAGTCAGTGATCCAGTTTTTGTCCAAATCACTGTGAAATAGGACAGCGGATTTGATTTCGGCATGTCTTTCTTGGATAGCTTGAAAAGATTGGCTTACCCAAACTCTGCCATCTTCCCCATAAGAAGTCGAACCAAATTCAGCTAACATGACCGGAAGTTCCATGCCTTTTCGTTTGATTTGCTGCTTGAAAGGAAGGTAGATTTCCTCAAAAGATTTAGAAGTTTTACTCGAAGATGCCATACCGTAATTCAAAGCTGTCAAGCCAATCCAATCAACATATTGATTGACAGAACTGTCATTTCCGTATGGAAAATAAGAGTCAAAACCCTCCGGAGACCAGGGGCTCCATACCCATGAAATATTATGTGAACCCAGCTTTTCAAATCTGTAGTGCACATATTTCCAAGCAGCAACAAATTCTTCAGGTGTATTTTCACCGGATGTTGACCAAGAATACATGGGGTTTTCAATTTCATGGGCAAACCTTAAAAACACAGGCGAATTGAGGTCTCTCAGGGTAATGGCCATCTGATCGATGTAGGTATCAAAATAGCCATCCAGAATGTACCTGAACATCTTTCTGTTATTTCTCAGGTCATCTATGTCAGCATATTCTTCAAATAAGTTGGAAAATGGTTCCCAAGTGAGCATCGGAATAGCCCCATGATCGATGATTTTCTTGAGTTTTTCAGCCGGATTTTGATCATCTCCCCAAGCATGGTAGGTAGAAATAATTGACCATTTTTGCCCTGCCTGAGTTTCGAGGTCTTCAATCAGGGAAATATCCGATTGGACATCAGAACGGGCATCGTAAATCCCCATGTAAAAACCACCTAATTGTTTTTCATTCGGAGTTTTTGCAGTAGGATTCAGGTATTCATCACTTCCGACTTTGATCGCACCAACAATTAAAAAAGAGGTTGAAAACAACAGGATTATCAATACAGAATGAAAGGCAAACCTGCTCAATTTCAGATAAGACAGGTTTTTTTCATGAATAGCCCAAGTATCTCTAAACTTATAAAACCCACTCTTTGATTGTTTTACCCAAGTAGTCTGTCCTATAGCAAAGGCAAAAAATAGAACAAATGAATTGATCAGTGCAAAAAGTGCCATCAGCATGCTGTAAGGTTGCCAATCTCGGGACAATCCGTAGACCACTGCCAGGACCGAAATTAGAGCCACTATCAGATTCGGCAATCCCAATAGAAATTCCCCTTTGGTAGAATGTTCTTTTTCAGTGGGAATGTATGGCACTTTTATATTAAGCAATGTATAAATAAACCCGATGCAGTATATCCACCAGGAACCTACTCTCAAAATTCCACCCATCAAGTGTAATCCTTTTTCCTCCTTATTATAGAGCCACCCTTGGGCAAAATACCTGTATATAAAACTAAACAGAAAGAAAGGAGTGAAATAAATAAAAAACACTTGGGGATTAATCAGCCATGGATATTCCCCGGTGAATAAGGAATATATTGGAACAATAAAATCTATTATTCCAATAAGCCCAAATAAATAATAAACAGGTATCAGCCCGTAATGTAGTTTTTGTCTCCAGTCAAACTTAAAAAACAGCTTTGGGAAAAGTGTTATCCAAAGGTCGAATGTCCCACGGCTCCATTTCAATTGTTGTTTGTAATACGCTGAAATACTACTGGGAACCATTCCCTGGGACAAGATCATCGGCTCATAGACCGACTTCCAACCCTTCGCATGGAGCAACATGGACGTGTGCATATCCTCGGTCAGGCCTGCTGCATGTCCTCCAATCGAATCCAATGCTTTTCTTCTAAAAGTACAATTGGCCCCAATTGCCTGCGCTGTACCATATTCACCCATCGCCTGCATATATGGCCCATAAAAAACATAGGTCTGTTCGGCTGCTCCTTGGGCAATCAAAGATTCCGACTGATTGCCATAGGCCTGAACCACCTGCACGTATCCAACTTCAGGATTGTTGAAATGATGCAGTACATGGTCAAGAAATTCCGGAAAAGGTGCGTGATCGGGATCAAGAATGACACAAATCTCACCACTCGCCTGTCTCAAAGCATTGTTGATATTTCCTGCTTTGGCATCATCGTGTGTATCCCGGGTGACATGCACGACACCAAGTTCCTCACAGAGTTTTCCAGCTAATGGATCATCTCCTTCGTCACAGAGATAGGTAGTATGAGGATAGCGTACATTAACCATAGCCCGCAACGTCCGCTCCAACATATCAAAGGGCTCTCCCGGACAAAAAGTTGTAAGCATGTCTACGGTGAACGCATGTGAAGGCGGCTTATGGATATCAGATTTCTGTCGGGGCTTTGGTAATCCCGCATAATGGTACCACTCAAACCCAATTTTCAGCAATTTAAAAAACAAAGAAACCGTCAGTAACCAATACAAAATCCTTTGTCCTACTCCAACTTCAGTTAAAAAGCCATATACAAACAGTGCTAAGGTTAAAATGCCAAAAATCAGAATTATTTTTCCAAAAAATAGTTTCCTATTCATCTGTTGATTATGAACAATTTAAGGTTCAAAATACATTTTGTTTCTATATTAAGAGGAGAAAACAAAAAATATATTATTGACTGTAAATTGTTTGACCTCAAGAAAAGCTATGTACGATCATTTTAAATATAGTAATTTATTTCTATTTTATATTATTTTAATCCTACTCTCCTCTTGTGGTAAGGAAGTTCCAAAAAATCAAAATCCAACAGTCGAAGTAAAATATCTAGAAGGAAAGGCGCAGCTCTACCGACATGGTGAGCCTTATTTTATAAAAGGTGCTGCGGGAACTGAGCATTTAGATTTGGTCTCTGAATATGGTGGCAATTCTATTAGAACTTGGAGCCTGCATGATGCTGATAGGATCCTCGATGAGGCTCACGCATTGGGATTGACCGTTACCTTAGGCCTGGAAATTGGTCGGCCAGCTTGGGGAAGTGACTTCAGTTATTGGAAATTTTGGGAGGTTGATAAGAAAATAGAAGAGCTAAGACCACTTATTGAAAAATACAAGAACCATCCAGCTTTGCTCATGTGGGGTGTTGGCAATGAAATAAAAGAATACGGTGGAGGAGCAAGACCGGTGGTTTTCTACATCACCGACAAAGTCGCCAAGATGGTCAAGGAAGTGGATCCAAATCATCCTACCATGACCGCTGTAGATGTTTTCTCTCAAAATAAAATCGCATCCTACAGACACATCATGCCAAATATTGACATTTTAGGCTTCAATGCTTTCAAAACTATTGATCAGATGTTTGAAAGAGTATACGAGGATAAGGGCTGGGGCAAAGCCTACATGTTATCCGAATGGGGACCTGACGGTCATTGGGAGGTTACAGGTACGGAGTGGGGTGCTCCAAAGGAAATGAAAGGCTCTGAAAAAAGAGCGTTGATGGAGAAATATTGGGGTAAAATCACCAATGATTCTTCCATGTTAGTTGGAAGCTATGTCTTTTACTGGGGCTACAAGTATGAAGCAACAAATACCTGGTTTGGCTTATTTTCAGAAGAGGGTTATAGAACCGAATCGGCGAATTTTTTGAAATATGCATGGTCAGGCCAAAAGCCGGACAATGAAGCACCAGATATCAGCGACATGTTTATCGAAACAACTCAAGGCGCGGTCAATGACAATGTATATCTGGAAAACAATGCCGAATATATTGCCAAGGCACTAACTGATGATCCCGAAGGAGACTCCCTGACTTACAGGTGGGAAATCAGACATGAAGGAAATTACTTTATCGAACGCGATGGTTATGACTATAGTATGACTGACTATACTATGGATCATCTCATCCAGAAAGAAGAAGGCAACAGTATAACGTTTAAGTCCCCTAAAGAAGAAGGCCCTTATAGAATTTTCATTTTTGCCTATGACGGTCATGGAAATGTAGCTTCATACAACATTCCATTTTATGTAATCATGAAATAAAAAGGCTGAATGTACAGTCCTCAACTGAATTAAGGACTCCGAAAGGGTTGAAAAAGCATGAAAAACCATCCTTTCTTATTACTCGGAATTTGTCCCTTGCAAGATTTCCTCTTGGTGTAGTCTACACCTTCTAAACTGCGAAGGTTAAATGGACGGTGGTTGAGATTTGTAATTCTATCGAATTCAAATAAAACAGGTAAAAGGCCCAAGCCCGGACACTATTCCGAGGACTTGAGCCAAGTAAAAACAATCATTCAGAAACTACTTCGCCTCACGCCCGAATTCCACAAATCCTCCCAAGGCCAAATACTTTTGGTACTTGCACTTGTAATGCTCGACATGCTCGGGTATCGGAAGGAATTCCTCCTGTTTTTTACTTGCAATGGCATCGGCTGCCTGCTGCATGTCCGGATAAATTCCTGAAGCAACCGCCGCATAAATGGCCGCGCCAAGTGCCGGGGTTTGGTCGGATTCAGAAACGACAATCGGCATGTTCAGAATATCCGCCAGGGTCTGCACCAAAAGCGGGGATTTTTTGGCAATGCCACCAATCCCAACCACTTCTTTGATCTCCACTCCTTCTGACTTAAACCACTCGATAATCCGCTTGGAGCCAAAGCAAAGGGACTCGACCAAGGCTTTGAATACTTGCCCATTTCCACTTCCCATATCCAGCCCGGAAATCGAACTTTTGAGGGATTCATTCAGTCCCGGAGATCTCCTGCCATTGATCCAATCGACTGCTAACACTTCCGAATCCAGCGGAACTTTTGCAGCTTCCTTGTTCAGGTAAACCATCAGTTTATCGTTAAGCTCGGCAACCAAACTTTCCTTGGTTCCGGACCCCAGCTGACTGCTTTCCTGGATCAGGTCAAACACTGGCTGGGAAATCAGGCGTTTGTACCAGGCAAGAAAATCGCCGAATCCTGCCTGTCCAGCCTCAAAACCTATCATTCCAGGCAAAATCGAGCCATCAACCTGTCCACTGATTCCTTTGACCGGCTGGGGATTTACCTCATCATAGGAGGCTACCAGCATATCGCAGGTAGAAGTACCCATGACTTTCACGAGCGTTCCGGGTTTGATTCCTGCTCCCACAGCACCTGAATGGGCGTCAATGGTACCCACAGCAATCACAGTGTCAGTGGAAAGTCCCAGTTTTTCTGCCCATTTGGGAGAAAGGTTGCCTGCAGCACGATCAGAAGTCAGGGTTTCAGCCTGCATTTTTCTGCTGAGTTCCGGAAATGCCGGATGGAGTTTTGCCAAAAATTCCCCGGAAGGGAATCCGCTCCAGGACTCGTGCCACATGGCTTTGTGTCCAGCTGCACATCTGCTTCGCTTCAGTTGATCAGGTTTCAATAATCCTGTGAGTTCACCTGCCACATAGTCACAGTGCTCCACCCAATTTGGGTTGATTTGTGCAATAACCGGATTGGTGCGGTAAATGAATAAGATTTTGGCCCAGAACCATTCCGAACTGTACATCCCGCCGGAATAGCGGGTGTAGTCCTCCCCACCCCAGCTTTTGGCCAGACCGGTGATTTCCTCTGCCTCGGAAATAGCCGAATGGTCTTTCCACAGAATCATCATGGCATCGGGATTTTGAGAAAATTCTTCTGTCAAAGCCAATGGGATGCCTTCATCAGTCAAAGGCATTGGTGAGGAACCTGTGGCATCGATCCCGATTCCTTTGACCTGTTTTGAATCGACTCCGGAATCTCTTATTACCGAAACAATGGTTTTTTCCAAACCTTCCAAATGGTCCAGGGGATGCTGCCGGTATTGGCTGCGCGCTGGATTGCAGTATTTCCCTTCTTTCCAGCGTGGAAATTCAAAAACAGAAGTTGCCAGAACTTTTCCTGTTCCGGTATCCACCAAAATTGATCTTACGGAGTCTGAACCAAAGTCCACTCCGATGACATAATTGCTTACCATAGTTAGCTTCTTAGCGATTGATTTGGCCCTTTTTATTGATTAAAGGGATTCAAGAGGAAAATCTGGAAAAAGGAACCTCCTTCATCCTTGACCTTCCTGTTATATACCAGCGTCTGACCCGAATAGGACCAGTTGAAATTGCAGATTTCGCTGTGATTGGACTGGGGTTCTCCACCAACCGGGATGGTTTTGCCGCTGGGCAATTCCGTCAGGTAAACCCGGTTTTGGTAGCCAAAGACTATCCACTGATCATCCGGACTCAAGCTAAAAGCCGTGTCGGGAGAAAAACTGTTGTGGGTGATCTGAACAGGTTCGCCTCCTTCAGGAGAAACCGAAAACAGCTGGACGATGCCATCTTCACCTTTGGCATAAAAGAAAATCCGGTCACCGTTTTGAGAGGCTTTCAGCCAATGTCTCGGACCTTGAACACCGGGAAATTTCTTACCAGAAGTATGAGTTAATCTTCTTTGGGTAAACGATAAGGTCATTTGAGGCATATTGAATTCCGAACCTGAAAGATCGGTCTCTGCCAGGCTTTTCTCCCAATCTTTCGGAATATCAGTAATAAAGACTTCGGTCAATGCTTTCCCTTCAAGCGTGATCACATCTCCCAAATAGGCCATGGCCCGAAAGACTTTCTCACCATTGGACTTGGTATAGCCGTCTTTTCCAACCCAAACTTCCTCGCAGGCTTTTTGAATCTGGTCTGTTCCGGGCTTTGGAAAGGGAGTAACCTCCGCGGCGATAACTGAAAAATTGGCTCCGGAAAACTCCTGGCCCGGAAGTTCAGTCTGAACCTCCACTCCTTTTCCCCTAACCATAAAAGCCACCGTGCGGATATCTTTTACAGCAGGATTGACTTTGGCGGTCATCTCCAGCACTTCGTCGTTGTAGGTATAGCTCAACCAATTGCCATCGGCGGTATAGCTGTAGGCGTGACTTCCGCCCCGCAGCGCACCGGGGGTAAAGGGTTTAGTGATATCCCTTGCGTCCAGGTTGGTGAGGATTGGTTTCTCCGGATTTTCGAGATTCAATCCCATGGAGGATCTTCGGGTAAAATGGTAAGGCTGTTCAGCACTCGCAGACAGCAGGCCCCGGATAAAGGCTAATTCATTTCGTTTGGGACTAAAACTTACAGCGCCTGAACCTGGTCCAAAGGCTTGCTGATTTGGAACGCGATACAGTTCTTTGACTTCGCCGGTTTCCACTTTGACCATGCCGATGAGGTCATTCTCACCCATTTTGGGATCGTCGCTTCTTCCGTCGAAAGCCAGCCATTGGTCATCGGGAGAAAAGGCTTGTCTATGATTTAGAAAATGCCCCTGAGCTCCTTGGGTCAGTTGTTTTTCTTGAGCATTTGGGTTTGGAATCGTGTTCACGGTAATTTGGTTTGCAGGTTGGGTACAGGAATTTATGCTAAAGGCAAAAAGTGCTAATGCCAGTCGGGTTTGAGGAAAAATATCTGATTCTATTAGGTTCATTCTTTAGGTTTTCGATTGTCTAAGTGTTTCAACTTTTCACAATTCCAAGAGATTCAAAAATCCCCCTGCCCCCTTTGAGAAAGGGGGAGTTGGCCAAAACCAAGTTTAAGCGCTTTGGTCTTAATTGAACAGCTTTTTGATCACTCATATTTTTTCGGATTATCGGGAAAGGTGGTAGAAATGCCCGTCTTCGGCTCCGACCAAGACGTCCCAGATTCCATTTTTATTCCAGTCCACAAAAGTGGGGCTGGTGGAATGCCCAGCAAGAATATTGGGAGCCAATTGCCCCTGATGTCTGAAATACACCTTGCCGTTTTCCGACTTGGTCTGCTCAAACAAAGACACATTTAGGCTGTTGACCAACAAATCCAGATCACCGTCATTGTCCCAGTCCAGGATGGTCATGTTTCTGCGGCCGCTTCCTCCGGCTTCCCGATTGTTCAGTTTCAAAACGCCCGGAGTCTCATCCACCACTTCATTTTTGCTGGAAAAAACAGATCCGTTTTCTCCGTAAAAAATCCGCTGACCCGGTAATAGCATCAGTCTTCCCTCGATGGATTTCCGCTCAAAAAAGGCCAAATACCCTTCGTGATCCAGCGTCACCAAGTCCATAAGCCCATCTTTGTTCCAGTCTACTACCATTGGAGTAGTTCTCCATTGGATTACAAGTTCATTGTTGTCAGGCTTCCACCAGTTCCAGGCCGGAGCAGGAACCATGACATTTCCCCAGGCAACTTCCACAGGTTTCGGAGCCAAGAGGGTTCCGTTTCCGGCATTTTTCAGCCATTCTACTTTGCCCCAGATCGAATTGATAATCAAATCGCCTTTGCTGTCTCCGTCCCAATCAGCAACCGAGAGCGTGGTGTAGCCCCATTTGGCTTCGGCAGGACCCTGGATTGATCCATTGTCTCCAGCCTGTACGCGAAAAGGCTTTCCTCCCACTTCCAAAAGCACAGGCTCAGCCCACTGCGGAGCTGGACCGTCTTTTAGGTTTTCGATCCAAGCTACATATCCGGCTGAGTTTCCCGCCACGATATCCAAGTCTCCGTCCAGATCCCAATCATAAGAAACGGGTGTGACCAAAGCCCCAAACTTGAGGTTATCGGCTTTTTGTCTGAAATACTGAGGTGATTCAAAAACCGGTACTCCGGACTGGATCTTTCCGGTATTTCTCATCAGGGCCACCCTTCCGTCTTCATCGCCCACCACCAGATCAGTCCAACCGTCCTGGTCCCAGTCGATTGCCACGGGAATGATCATTTCCAAATCCATTTTGATGATTCCGGAGGAATTGCTGAGGAGTTTTCCTTTTGAAAACTTGGGATTCGAGCGGGTACCCGTGTTTTCGAAATAGGTCATTTTATCCAAAAACTCCCCCGTAATCAGGTCGGAGTCACCGTCCCGGTCAAAGTCCGCCATATTCGGCGAAGGCGCTCCATAGACATCCAAGTCCTTCGCATCGACCTGAATTCTGCCCTTGTTTTGGTAAGTTCCGTTTTGGTTTTCTACCCAATACACAAAGCCGTGAAGTGGACCATTAGTCCATTTTCCTTCGGAATTGAAGGCATTGTCCCAGCCGTAGTCGGTCCAATCGTCCACCCCGACCAACAAGTCCTGATCTCCATCCCCATCATAGTCGGCCATCTTCCATTGGTTGAAGCGGGGCTTTTTGGGAAAATCCTTCAAGATTTCTTCAGCGGGGAAAACAGGCACTGCCTGCTGATCCAATTTTTTGGTAAAATCCTGCAACTCGGCTCCGGGAATCAATACCCTTGCTTTTCCATCGGTATGGGAAACCTGCACTTGCGGAATCGCCGGACCTAATCGGACTGGAGGCTCAAAGTCGGGATAGGTTTCCCCGGATTTGTTTTCAAAAAAATAGAGTCCGTTAAAGGGTTTGTCAGGACAGGAAACTAACAAGTCCATATCCCCGTCTCCGTCGTAGTCCATTGGCAAAGGCCAAGCCCAAAGCCCAACTCCAACAAAGGAAGTTGCTCCAGGATTGTTGTATTTGACGATCTTAAACTCCCCGATTTCCTGGGCAATTAGATCAACGATTCCCGCATTGAATACCAAAAAGAGCAATCCGACGAAAAAACGAGAGGATTTCGGATTTGTCATATGCACAGTTTTTTTGGGAATTAAAGTCAAACAAATTAAGGAATAGCTGAAATTAAAAAGATCTGGACCAAGGGATACCTGTCGGAAATGGACCAATTGATCCCAACTCCTTTCCCAATCCTCTTCTCTTTTGTAGATAACTGGCTCTAGGTATGAAAGAGACTATCCCTAAAAATAAAATCAGCCGGAAACTGTTCTTTTCCCGGCTGATCTTTGTCAATATTCTCCATTTGAATTAGATGCCCTTCCTTCGGAATTCACATGAGGGACATTTCATCCTAAAGATTGCCTCGTTCGTTCCTCACTCGCAATGGCAGATTTGATTTTAACGCGGCCAGATTATGTCAGTCCGAGCACCTGACCGACGAGAGTCGGGAAGATCGAGGACCCTTCGACTCCGCTCAGGGTGACCACGATCACGCTTCTCAGGGCTTTTCTCCGCACCAGAATACATTGATTCCCATGGCCGAAAAGACCTGCGCTTTGAGTTTGGCGGCCTGAATCGCCGAATCTTTATCCTTGGCATAAGCGACCTGAATGTGGTTGGCTTTGTGTTTGCCCATCAGTTGATCTCTGGAAATTCCAGGCAAAACCGCATGCATGATTGGCCAAGCCGGAGTGGTAGCTTCCCATCTTCTTTTGGTTTCTTCCTCCGGCAACAAAACCACTTCTCCTACTCCCAAGTCGCAGCAAAGCTGATCGTTTTCGATATAGACACGGCTCCAAACGATCGATCCGGGTTTGGAAATACCCTTTAAGCTTCCGCCTCCTTTTTGGAAATACATCGGTGGTTGACGGTCGCTTTCTGCTCCGGCATAACCCCCGATAAAGTGTTCAGGTGGTGCAGCTCCTGAAATCAGGAAAACCCAAACGAACTCCTTTTTGCCATTGATGGTAAATTCCTCTCCCCAACGCACATCGTGAAGTGTATTTTCAGGGCTAAGGCCCAGTTTTTCCCAAAGTTGTGTAGTGATCAGCGCATCGATTCCGGCACATTCATCCACCTCGTTGAAGTGAGGCATTGACTTACCTGGGAAAAGCTCTTTTCCGTCCTGTCCATAGACTGGAGGTCTTTCCACATTGTTCAAAAGGCCTTCTACCAGATCACTTGCCGCAACCAGATCTTTTAGGCCCTGCTGATATTGAATACCAATGGTCTCGCAACCGTAGGAATCAGCCATTCTCAGTGCCGCAATGTACATTTTGCACTGCTCCAGGGTTTGACTTTTAGTAAGTTCAAGTTCAGGATTTGTGCCCCAGTTGAATTTCATTCCCTTTGCCAAAAGCCAAGTCAGGACTTCCTCCGCTTCGGAATCGTTCACTTTCAGCATTTCGGCATAAAGCGCAGACTGGCTGAGGCGCTCCTTAAAAAGTCCCAAAGGATTGAGCAGTTTATCGGGAACGATGGCATTGAACATCCCCATACATCCCTCGTCAAATACGCCCATAATGGCTTTTCTTCTCTGGAAATTTTTGGCATAAGCAGCTGCCTCTTCCTTGATTTCAGCTTCTACAGGAATTTGCTCCAATGGAGAAACATGGGAATAGTCATGCGTGATAGTTCCGGTTTTCAGCCATTCTTCCAGCTTGGTAAGGAAAAATTCATCATCAAAATTGACACTCCAAAGCGTGCTGTATTCCACACCAGCTTTGGTCAAAGAACCGTTGAGATTCAACAAACCCACTAGCCCGGAGGATGCTCCGTCAAAATTGGCCAGGGTAAGGATCGGACCTTGGTGGGTCGTCAATCCCGGCAAAACATGGTGGGAATATTGCCAAACACTTTCAGCAACGATGATAGGTGCGGTTGGATCCAGATTTCTGAATACCTCAATCCCCATTTTCTGGGAATCGATAAACCCGTGTTTCTTGATCGGGTCAACTTGGTGACCGCGTGAAACTTCAAATCCAAATTGATTGAGAGCAGCTTCCAGTTTGGACTCCATTGCCTCCTGGTACTTCCATCCGACCTGATTGGCGGAAAGCCGAAGGTCACCACTTGCTACAAGCTGAATTTTGTTTTTTGCGTCCATTTGAACTCGGGTTTATCAGTGTTGAATTTGGCAAAGATGACAAAAAATGGAGGCGGGGATTTATCCCTTTTTGCCAAAAAACTATACTATTTTATCCTGATTTCCAGATTGGGGATAGTCCAAAGGCATAGGATCGGCAGTATTTAAACAAAATCAAATGCCGCTATGAAGCCCCGCTACCACAAAGTCCCCATTGCCCCGGCCAGCTCTTTTGGCATCCGCTATGACAAAAAGCCCAATTTTGGAACCCTTTGGCACTATCATCCCGAGCTGGAGCTCCACTACATCGTCAAAGGTCAGGGCATTCAGTACATTGGAGACACGGTGAGTGGATTTTCGGACGGGGATCTGATTCTGTTGGGAGAAAACCTCCCTCATGCCTGGAGATGCAGCGAGGAATATTTTCAGGGAAATCCCGGCGTAATGGTTGAGGCGATGGTGCTACACTTCCTGCCCACTTGCTTTGGTAAGGAATTTTTGGCTTTGCCGGAGGCCCAGTCTATTCCTGCATTGTTTGAAAAAGCCAAAAAAGGGCTGAAAATCACCGGCAAGACCAAAGAAATAATAACAGAAAAACTCAAAAACCTGCTCGAATCCTCTCACTTGGACCGGCTGATTTACCTAATGCAGATTTTGAAAATCCTCTCCGAGACAGGCGATTATGAAACCATATCCCCGGGCTATGCTTTCAGCCACTTGAACAATATTTCGGAAATGGAGCGGCTGGAAAAAATCTACACCTACGTCATGGGGCACTATCGCCAAAACATCAGCCTGGAGCAAATGGCCTCCATTTCCAACCTCAGCATCACCAGCTTTTGCAGGTATTTCAAAAAAATGACCAACAAATCCTTCTTTGAATTTCTGATCGAGGTCCGGATTTCCAATGTCTGCAAAGGCCTGATGGAGGACAGGCTCCCCCTGGAAATCATCTGCTCGGAATGTGGCTTCCAAAATGTCAGCAATTTTTACAGGCACTTTAAAAAAGTGACGGGAATGACTCCTTTCGCCTACAGAAAGACCACTGCCTCCGGCCTCAAACCTTCCTCCAGAAACCAACAATTCGCAACGCTATAAATGAAAAAGCTCCGGTTACCCATTGGCACCGGAGCTTACTTAGCGGTCTAAGTTTTCACTGGACGAATATTCTATTTTATGTTCAGTTGATAAACTGCATCCAAGGTATCATTTGATTCAATGTTCACCCCAAGATCCTTGATGACTCCGGAGCCCACGCCATATACCCACCCATGGATCGTAAGCGGCTGATTGTTTCTCCAGGCATTTTGCACGATGGAAGTCTTGGCCAAGTCATGAACCTGCTCTACGACATTCAGCTCCACAAATCGGTTGAACCGTTCGGCTTCATCCTCAATCTTATTCAGCTCTTTGTGGTGAAAGCGGTAGACGTCCTTGATATGCCTGATCCAGTTGTCGATCAATCCGATGGTGTCTGAACCCATTGCTGCCTTGACTCCACCACAGCCATAATGTCCGCAGACAATAATATGCTTTACTTTCAGGACGTTCACCGCGTAGTCGAGTACACTCAACATATTCATGTCGGAATGCACGACCATATTGGCAATGTTACGGTGGACAAACACCTCGCCCGGCTGCGCTCCTATGATTTCATTTGCCGGCACTCGGCTGTCTGCACATCCGATCCACAGCAAAGGTGGCTGTTGTCCGTTGGCCAGTTTTTGGAAATATTCGGGATCAACGGACAGCTTGGAGGCTACCCAATTTTTGTTGTTTTCAAGAAGTTGATTATAAAATAAGTCGTTCATTTTGAGATACGTTTAATGTGAAGCAACGGGAGAGTCCCATCCAAAGAAAGCACTGTAACTTTCCGGATTTTCAACACTCCCTTTGGTTGAGATCAGTTTGACGCGGATGTTCCGCTCTTTGGCTTTGGAAGTGAAGTCTTCCAAAATTTCAATGACGTCGTAATTGATACGGATTGTTTTTCGTACATCCAGCTCGAGGAAAGTCCCCTCTGGCAGGTTGCTGAGTTCTCTCAGAATGGCCCCTTTGTTTAGAAAGGATAATTCCTCCGCCAAGGTCATGTAGATGTGGTTTTCCACACTCGAATCCTTGACAATATTGAGGAAGTGCGAGTTTTTGTAATTCTCGATTAAGATAAAGATTATCGAAACGGCCATCCCCAATGCAATTCCCACCAGGATATCAGTAAAAACCACCCCGATTACCGTCACTATAAATGGCAAAAACTGGGATCTACCCAATTTATACATGGCTTTGAACATTGCAGGATTAGCCAATTTGAATCCTACCATCAATAAGACTGCCGCCAAAACCGCCAATGGAATTCTGTTTAGTAAGCCTGGAATGAGGATGACTGCAAGAAGAAGGAAAAGGCCATGGAAAATCGTTGACAACTTGGTTTTTCCGCCTGACATCACATTGGCAGAAGATCTGACAATTACCTGGGTCACTGGAATTCCTCCGATCAATCCTGAAAGGATGTTTCCTGTACCCTGAGCAAACAGTTCTCTGTTGGTGGGTGTCACACGCTTTTCTGGATCAATTTTATCCGCTGCTTCTACAGAAAGCAAGGTCTCCAAACTAGCCACAACAGCAAGGGTGAATGCGACTGTCCAGACATCCAAATTGGTAATTGCTCCGAAATTCGGCAAGGTAAACTGTCCGATGAACATGTCCAGGTTTTCCGGAATGGGCACATTGACTAAATGCGAGGCTTCTATGTATAGATAGGAACCTTCGGGAATCAGACTTTGGAACACCAAACCTACAATCACTGCCACCAATGAGCCGGGAATGAGTTTGAATAGTTGGTGCTTTTTGGTCAGCACTTTGTCCCAAAGAATCAGAATGAGCAGGGAAACCAAGGACAGGACAATAGCTCCGGGGGTAAGCGAATCAAGCATTGTCGAAAGAGTGGAAAATGTATTTTCCCCATCAGCCTGGACAAAACTTTCATCCCCTTCATAATCGGCATCATGCCCAAAAGCATGAGGGATCTGCTTCAGAACGATGATAATTCCAATCGCAGCCAGCATTCCTTTGATTACTGCACTCGGGAAATAATAACCGATAACACCTGCTTTTAAAACCCCAAATACAACCTGGATGACACCAGCAAGAATCACTGCAAGAAGGAAATTTTCAAAGCTTCCGAGGGTGCCTATGGCTGTCAATACGATCACCGCCAAACCTGCGGCCGGTCCACTGACTCCAACAGAAGAACCGCTGAGAGACCCTACGACCACGCCGCCAATAATTCCGGCAATCAATCCTGAAAACAAGGGAGCACCACTCGCCAATGCAATACCCAAGCAAAGGGGTAGTGCTACAAAGAACACAACAAGGCTTGCCGACAAATCCTTGCCGACATGCTTAAATAAAGAAGACATACATTTAATTTAAAATGAGAAAATTGCTCAGGAGACCCTGAGACTGGCAATCAAGAAAAAAACTGAAAGTTGGGAGGGGGGACATGGATCTCCTGCACATAGCTGGAAAAACCGTTTGAATTCTGGGTGAAATAAAAAGTGCTGTCAATTTTCAGAAATGGGTGTTCCAATGAAAAAGCCGGAAGCATGTATTCATTGAACATCTTTACCTCTTTTTCCAGAAGTTCCTGAAGAGGATTTGTCTCTACGAGTTCTTCAGCAGTGAGTTGGATCTGTCCATAGTAAGTGCAGGCAATCAGATTGATAGCCATTAAAAAACTAAAGAGGATCAGTAATTTTTTCAAGGGGTGCTTAAACTCTGTTAGAGAATCTCAGTTCGCAAGAACAACAATTCTAGGGGATGTCCTACGGGAAAACCGATTATTTGAACAGCAATTTTAAAAAAATGTTTTTCTGTTGAAAAAATTTTTTCGAAAAAATCAGCCAAAAGCCCACTCTTTTCAGAATTGAATTGTCCTGTTTGGCAGAAAGTATTCCAATCATTTCCAAGACGATTTTACCTGCTTGGGAGCACTATTCACGAAAACCCTATTTCAATTATATGATTGTCCGGAATGACATATGTAGCCAAATTATATTTTAGCACTTCGACCAGGTCGGTGACAGCACCTCGACATACTTCGACAAGCTCAGCACAAGTGCTCGGTGTCCGGGAGACTTCAGGTCTGGTAGGAGGGGGATGGAATGCGGCTTCGCCGCATTCCATCCCCCTCCTACATTCAAAACAAAGTTCCGGTGGTCGAGCTTATCGAGACCATTTCGCAAATTTTGAATACTGGTGTAAAACGGATATTCAGATTGAATTAACTTTCTGAATGAAAAAAATCACTTCTCTCCTATTCTTTTTCATCGGGCTTACCAATCTATTCGCCCAGAAAAATCCAGATACCCAAGTTCTTCAAGCCATTTTAGAAACTCAACTGAATCAGGATATCCCGGGAATTCTTTTAGATGTTCAGTCGGGAAATAATGACATCAATTGGTCTGGAGCTGCGGGAGTTTCTGACAAGGCAAACAATGTAAAGCTTCTCCCTGTGCAGACCTTTCGGATTGCCAGCGTGACCAAAACCTTTGTCGCTTCTTCCATTTTGAGGCTTTGGGAGGAAGGAAAACTTGATTTAGAAGACCCGATTTCAAAATACATCTCTGCCGGGCATGCCGAGATTTTGAATCAGGATTATGAGTTGGACAAAATCAGCATCTTGAATGTTTTGAGGCACAATGCCGGATTTTTTGACCACACCCATGCTCCGGTTTTCTTCGAAAAAGTACTTCAACCGGGAGGCTACGAATGGACCAGAACCTAGCAATTGATGCTTTGTGTGGAAGCCGGAGATCCAGTTGGTTCCCCGGGGGAAAAGTTCAGCTATTCGGATACGGGTTACATCATTTTAGGTGAAATCATCGAAAGGATTTATGGAAAAACTCTGGGGCTAGCCATACCGGAAATCCTTGATTTTAAAAAGTTGGAGCTTGAAAACATTGCCTTTGAAGGACTAAATCCAAAAGTCGATCAGGCCAGAATTCATCAGTATTTCCAGGGTCAGGACACCTACCTCCTTCATCCTACCATGGATTACTTTGGCGGAGGCGGACTGCTTTCCACCACAGCAGACCTGAGCCGCTTTTTTCTGGCTTTGTTTCAGGGAAAAGTTTTCAAAAATCCATCCACTTTGGAGAAAATGCTTCAACCTGTTTCCTATTCTGAAGTGCCAATGATGGACTATCGGATTGGAATTTATCGGATTGAGATCAATGGCGTGGAAGCTTTTGCACATGCGGGATTTTGGGGAACCCAGGTCATTTATTTGCCAAGTTTGGATCTGGCAATGGCCACCAATTACAGTCAAATCTGGAAAGGAAGAGTTCCGCCTGTTTTTGGAGAGGTTTTGAAAGTGTTGTCTGATCAATAAAAAAGTCCCGCTTTGGATCCAAAAAGCGGGACTTGCAAAAACTTCCAATTCATTTTTTTCAGGTCTATTCCAACTTGACCACCCGCACCGGCCCCAGCAAACCCGATGGAACCAAGGGTGAATCAGCCCTGTAAAACGGCATGGTGGTAAATGTGGTCTTTTGGGCACCCGGCTGGGCATCACCGATCAGACGATTGACCCAGGTATTCACCACGCGGATTTCAATTTGGTTTTCGCCCGACTTGAGTGCCTTGCTGATGTCGATTCGGAATGGCGCTTTCCAGACAATCCCCAAATTCTGGCCGTTGATGATGACTTCCGCCAGATTCTTCACACTTCCCAAATCCAGGATGTAGGCGGAGGTATTTTCTTTTTGGAAAAGGTTGAAGGTTTTGGAATACCTAGCCGTGCCGGAGAAATATTTGATATCGGAATCTGCATGCTCCGACCAAGAAGCCAAAGTGGTTAAATCCACCTTTTTTGAGTCGAAATCAACTACCCAATTTCCCACCAATTCGGCGGCTAAACTTTCTTTTTTCTCAGGCAAAGTCAAAGAAGCTTGGGAAGTTGGCTCTCGGAACAGGATGAAAAACGCATCCCAAGACTCAAATTTCAGCGGTATCACAGTACGTCCATTGGTGATTTCGTAGGAAACTTCCCTAACACTCCCGTCGATTGGATTCCAAAGCATGGGCTTCTTGCCAGTGGTTCTGAAACTTACAGTAGCAGTGGTAGGATCTACGCTGCGATTGTTGAACCAATAGATTTCTTCGGAATCGGTTTTTCGGTGACGGAAGAGGATTTTATGGTCGGTACCGGTGATTTGCACATCAGCCAATACGGAGATCTTTACGTCCGGACCCACATTTTCCATTGCCCAGATTTGGTTGGCCAAAGCTTCAAAATCCGCCTGATTGTCAGAAATACTCGGAGACATTAGCGGCATTCTCCCGATGATTTTCACTCCGGCATCTGCGAGAATTTTGAGTTTTTCCAAAACAGGAAAAGTCATCAAAACAGCACTCTCATCCAGCATCAGCACTTCGTAAGTATTCCCGCTTATGGCTTTCAGCTTTCTGTTTTCGGCTTGAATAGCCTCCTGCAGAGCCGTGGCATTTACAAAATCAAACTCATAGCCTTTGGGAATTTCAGGCAGTTTTTCCCTGGCCACCCAAGTGATGTTGGTGTTTTCTCCATAGAAATAAAGAATGTCTGCCACGTTTTCCCCCTGTTGCATCAAATAGGAACTTCGTCCCAAATAATCCATCCAAGCTTTTGCCATGTCAGCCCAGGATTCCTGACGGCTGAAATACTGCCCAAAAGGACCGAGAGAAAATCCGGGTTTCTTGTCGTCCAAAGGCTGATGTACCGAAGTGTGGATCACAAACCGGTTGAGTCCGGAGGCCAACTCCAAATCCGCAGTCCGCTTGAGTCGCTCGGGATATTCCTGAAACGGCCGACCCACCGAAGTCATAGATTCAGCTGCTACGAAAGGCTTGCCGTAAATATTGGCCACCGAAGCTGACTCCCGGATATCTGCCTCGCTACGCACTTCCTCATCCGCCCCTCCTGCCAAACTGCCGGGCGTCCACATAGCAGACATCGGAATATCCGCATGCCTCTTCACATCCATCCCATCGGCAAGGTAAATCCGCTTGTTTTCATGCGATTCGGTGTAGCGTTTCATCCCGCGCTTTTTCAGCTCCTCCCCGATGACATCGTAATGATTATCGGAAATGAGTTCGCCAATCGTTTTTCTGAAATCCCAGAGGAATTTTTCGCTTTCCTCCAGGCTGTTAACAACCCTTCCGGTTAATGCTGGCAAATATGGGATCAGACTATAACCTCTCCTTTTCTGAAATTCCGACGGAAAATCCGCCGACCAATTCATGTGACCGGCCTCGTAGCTGTCCAGGACCATGTACCCCAATCCTCCGGAACCCAACTTGCCTCCGGTCGCACTTTGGTACAGATCCAGGTAGTGATTGATGTAGCGACGGACAGCGTTTTCATCCAGTTTGTCCACCTCCAAACCCGTGGCCTCAGGTGAAGCGGGATGGTTTTGGCGGCCTGTCAGAGAATAGCCCAAGCGGATGATTTTCCATTTCCCGGCAGGCACATCCCAGGAAATGCTTCCGTCAGCTTTCATTTTATCACTCAGATCGATCACTTCTGAAGGTTCGATCAAATCCTCCAATCCTTCCAGAAACTTTACATTTGCCAAAAGATAATCCTCTGACCAAGGTGAAAATCCGGCTTTATCCTCCACTTGATCGATTCGCGAGGAGGTGTAAAGTTGGAATTCAGCCACATTTACCCCGTCGGGTTTTTCCTGAGGTGGCATGCCCGCCATCGCCGCAAAAACATTGGGCTGAATGGGTAAGGTTTCGTAAGTAATCCTCCAATATTTCGCGGTAGTAACCGGAATTGAAACGGAATTAAATGGAACGGTACTTCCGGAAACCGTGGCGATTGTTTTGAAATTGACTCCGTCATCGGAGACTTTGAGGCGACGGTTTTCCGGTCCACCGTTAAACTCCGCCAAAGCACCATTCATTGCTCCCGAGATGCTAAAAGCCCGAAAAGTCTGAGGCTGGTCAAAGGCATATTGGATCCACATATCCTCCCCGATTTCCATGGGAGGCAAAAAACCGGAGGCTGCAATACTTCCGTCCAAAAGCAGTTGAGAATCAAAATCTCCACCGCTAAGGGTGATTTTCGGATTCAGTTCTTGGATGGTTTTCTCAGAATCTGACACCCGATAGGCAACTACCAGCGCATCCCTGTAAAAGCTTGGTACCTCTCCGATAAAACTGCCGGACATTCCCCCACCTTCCAGATGGGCATCCTGAAATTTCCCGGTTTGGTCGGAAGGCTGGGGAAGTTTCCCTTGGAAAGCTTTTCCACCTTCAACCAGAGTTTCAGACCAGACATATTTTTTCATAGCATCCTCTGGCTTAACCCATGGACCCCCGGTTACGCTCCATCCGGGCGAACCCGCAATTGCCATTTCAAGACCCTTTTCTCCTGCCAAATCCGTTGCAAACTTGAATGCGGCTTTCCACTCGGGAGTCATAAAAACCAGCTTTTGGGGGACGACTACAGGGGTGAACAGGTTGGCGTCGAAGTTTTGGAAGCCCCCAATTCCGGTTTTTTCCATCCATTCCAGATCCTTTTGGATCCCTTCTTGGGTGATGTTGCCATTCATCCAGTGCCACCAAACCCGTGGTTTAGCTTCGTTTGTGGGATTTTGGAACTTGGAGAAAAGCGGATCCTGCTGGGAAAAAGCGGCAGTTCCAGAAAGAAATGCCAAGAGGAATGCAGCGGACTTTTTCATAGGAATGGGTTTATTAGGTTTGAGTTAGTGACAAGAAAAGAAAAGACCATCCTGTACCTTAATGCCTAAAATCCTGGATACGAATTTTTTAAAACCATTAAGAAATTTAGGAAATTGAGCTGTATTGAAACCATTAGCAAAAGCGCTAAGACCAAAAGATCTTAATTTCTTAATTCTCTAAATGTTTAATCCTAAAACCTAAGGGCTTCAAGGAATCAGCTTCCGCTTTCTCAGCCAGTTTTCAAAGTTTTGAGTCCACATATCGGAGGTAGTTCCTTTGGGCGAAAAACCAAAACCATGGTCGCCTTTTTCATAGGCATGAAGTTCTGTAGGCTGTCCGTCAGCCACCCACTCCTGATAGAGCTCGATGCTGTGAGGCAAAAGACCCAAACCGTCATCCGTGGCCACCGCGATGAAAATCGGCGTTTCCTTCTTTGGCATATCCTTGCCCACCACCGCTTTTTTGTAGAGGTAAATCGGAGCGATAAAATCCGGTTTCCACTTTTCCTCCGCACTGAGCATCACAGACATGGTCACCGTACCTCCTGCAGAGAAACCCATAAAGCCGATTTTTTCCGGATCGAGACCCAATTTGGCTGCGTTGGTTCGCACGAATTTCATCGCCTCAATCCCGTCGTTTTTGGCCATTTCGACCACCGGGGCATTGATCGAGTCAAGCTTGTCTTTGTTTTGCATCAGGGGCATAAGCTCAGCAAAAGGGTTGTCGGTTTCACTTTTCACCACCCGATACTTCAAGACAAATGCCTCGATTCCAAGCGAATTGAGCCATTCGGCCACTCGGATTCCTTCATTATCGATGGACAGAATATGAAATGCCCCACCCGGCGCCACGATGATGGATGTGCCATTTGCCTTGTCTTTGGGTGCAGGATAGTGAAGCAAAACCGGCTCTGAGACATTGTACAACATCCGGTTATTGGGAAAAGGCGTGATTTCTTTTTCGGACCAGTTCCAGGTTTCTGAACCAGGTGCTTTGCCGGGATAGAGTTTGATCACCTGTTGAGAATACCCCAAAGTAGAAATGGAAAATAGCAGAAGGAACAGGGTTTTAATTTTCATAATTAGGAAGAGTGCAGAGTTGGACAGAAGACAAAACAACTTTCTAATGTAACAAAATGAGACAATAAAACTATCCGGTCGTTAAACGGAATAAAAGATCATATCAGGAACGGAAAAAGAGTCTTTCTTCGGTTATTCAATGGTTATTCCAAATGATCTTGGTAATTTCTGGAACTTATTCCTTGCACTATGAAAAATATCTTTCTGATCACGATCCTTATTCTGAGCGCCTTGACTTTGGCTTTTTCCCAAGAAAAACCCTTAAAAATCATGATGATCGGAGCCCACCCAGATGACTGCGATATCAAGGCCGGAGGAACCGCTGCACTTTTTGTCCAAATGGGCCATGAAGTCAAATTCCTGTCTGTGACCAACGGAGATGCCGGGCATATGGAAATGGGCGGTGGAATGCTCGCCAAGCGTCGATATGATGAAACTCAAGAAGTGGCAAAAAGACTGGGAATCCAGTATGACGTCCTCGACAATCACGACGGCGAACTTCTGCCAACCCTTGAAATCAGACTCGATGTCATCCGGAAAATCCGGGAATGGGACGCGGACGTGGTCATTTCCCATAGATCCAATGACTATCACCCTGACCATCGCTATACCGGAATTCTTGTTCAGGACGCCGCTTTTATGGTCGGCGTTCCCAACATTGCCGCTGACACTCCGCCTTTGAGAAAAAATCCGGTTTTCCTTTATTATCAGGATCATTTCCAAAAACCCAATCCATTCGAACCGGACATAGCCATCGACATCACATCCGTGATTGACAAAAAAATAGATGCCCTGGATGCCCATGTATCGCAGTTTTACGAGTGGCTACCCTGGATCGCAAATGACCCTGATGTAATTCCTGAAGGAAAAGAGGCCCGAAAAACTTGGCTCAAATCCAAACGCACTTCTGCTCCAAATCCCTCCGTGATCAAAGGCTTGGAAGAATGGTATGGCCCTGAAAAAGCCGCGCAGGTGAAGTTTGCCGAGGCTTTTGAAATCTGTGAATATGGGACTCAGCCGGACAAAGAAGAACTCAAAAGACTTTTCCCGATGCTGAAATGAAGGATTTCCACCTTCAAAAATCCCTCTTCTTAAAAACCCTCAAGGCAAAGTACAGGAGAGCGGATAAGTAGGAAATAGCCATGTTCTTTTCTATGAAATTCGTGTGAACCCAGTTTAATTATTCACTCTCCAAATCTTCAATTCTCCCCTCTGATTTTATTTAGCAAAGCACCTAATTCAGCGACTTTTTCAGGATAATTCAAAAAGAGATTATCCTTTTCCAGTCGATCTGAGTCGATTCGATAGAGTTGTCCGGTCGGCCCTCCGGGCTCAGGCTTAATCCGAGAAGGATTTGTAAATCCACCGGAGCCCAATCCTTCAATATACTTCCAGCCTCCACTTCGGATCGCATACAGGTTTCCGGAGGAATGATGGACCATTGAAGTGCGGTGAGGTTTTGAAAAGTCACCACGGAGTACTTGTAGAAAACTCTCGCTGTCCAATACCTGATTTTCAAGTACCTGTCCTTCTGTAAGTTCCGCCAGAGTGGCAAATAAATCTGTTAAACTCAATAAATGAGGATATTGAACATTGCCTTTGATTGACCCAGGCCAGGATATGATCAGTGGAATTCGATGACCACCATCCCAAACATCACCTTTTTGACCCCTGCTTCCCGAATTGGAGTTGTGACCAGACAAGGTGATTTCTTCCAAGGGCCAATAAGCGCCGTTATCACTCGCAAAAATCAACAGGGTATTTTCATTGATTTGGTTTTTGATTAAGGTTTCTTTTATCCTGGCTACTATATCGTCTATTTCAAGAACAAAATCTCCGTATAATCCTGCCCCTGATTTCCCCTTAAACTTTGCCGAAGGCATCCATGGCGTATGCGGACCTGTCAGGGGAAGATATAAGAAAAAGGGATGGTTTGGATTTTTACTAGTTTGAGTTTCGATAAATGAGATCCCCTCCTTGAGAAGTGTAGTTTGACAATTTTCCATTCGGAAGTTCTTGGACATTTCCCCCAGTCTCCACCAGACCCCTTTCTCCCAATACACAGCCAGGCTGTCTGTATGTTTTTTGTCCCAGGCATAGCGGGTATCCTCTTTTTTGGAGGGATAGACCGAGGTAGTCAGGACCACATCCAGGTCAATTACTTGGCCATTTCTGAGAAAAACATAAGGGGGAATATCCAAGGAGGCAGGATGGACAAATGAGTAGTCGAAACCAAGGCTATTTGGACCCTTTTTGACAATTTTCGAATAATCAACATTGGAGTAACCAGTTGTTTGATCAAGACTTGCTGGCAGTCCATCTTTTGTTTGCCATTCCAAACCCAAATGCCATTTTCCAACAATAGCAGTGATATAGCCCGACCTTTTAAGCAAGGAAGCGAGGGTTTCTCTTCCCGCTTCGATTACCTGCCCATCAAATCCGCCTATTCCATAAGCTGCTGATTTGGACCTAAAAGCATATCTACCAGTGAGCAGGCCATATCTGGAAGGAGTGCAAACAGACGCGCTTGAATGAGCATTGGTGAATGAAATTCCTTCCTTCACCATCTTATCCAAGTTGGGAGTCTGTACTCGGGAATCAGGATTCAATGCACTGATATCTCCGTATCCCATGTCATCAGCAAAAATGATGATTACATTGGGAGCCTTGGAAAGAGTCACATTCTGGCCAAAGGCGGATGTTACCAAACCAATTACTCCCAAAACAAATCCTAAAATCCTTGAATTTCTAACCATTGAATGACTTTGCGATTCAGTGATATTAGGCCTTTAGCGTGGGCAAAACAAGAATTCAACCTGCCAAAATTGAACTGCCGCTTTTTCTAACAAATTCCCGGATAACAAACCCGCAAAATTGAAAAGCTAATCTTTCTAAATCGCAAAGGAAGGTACACAGACAGAGCTGTCAGAAGTTTCCACAATCAGAATTTGTACTCTTACCAAATTTCAGGAAAGCGAATTTTCACCTGATTTTTGAACTTGAATTGGGATACTTTCTATAGGTCAATTTTGGAAAAAGTCAAAAATCCCTTTTCCTAAAAACCCTTAAGGCAAAGAAATTTGGAAACAGCATCCAAAGTGCCAATGTCCCACCTGCGATAAACAAACCCATATTACTGGAAAAGAACTTTTGGAAGAACGCTCCGGTGTAACCCATCAAAGCGGAAATATCCAACTGCATCAGCATCAAAATCCTTCCCAAATCCACCGGATTGAGCATGACCAGACCGAGAGTTGCTTTTTCCAAAGGGTAATCGGCAAAACTGTAAATGATGTATAGCACAAATCCGTCATAGACCAGCGAGAAGTAAATCCACAGCGCTAGACTGATCCCGATTGCCTTTGCTTTGTCCCGGGTGAGAACGCTGGCCAAAAAGGCAAAACCTGTAAATACCGCACTGAGAATCACACCGACAGCCAAGAGTGTAATCAGACTGCTATCCGCTCCCCAAAGCAACATCGGAAGGCCAAAGCCGAAAAGTATGGACAAACTCAGCATGAGAATCACCGCAAACAACTGGCTGAGAAAAACCTGTGACCGCTTGACAGGCTGGGCCAACATCAGCTCGATAAACTCCAAATTATTGTAAAAGTGGGTAGTAGCAAAAACAGCAGAGATCAGCGGCACGATCATGATCATGATATTCATCAAACTCAGGGAAACCTTGCTCAGATCATCCGAAACCTGATAAATCGAAATGGCCACCAAGGCCAGAAACACGGTATAAATGATCGCAAATCTGGATTTCAGGATATCGTAAAGGGCGTATTTGAGCAGCTTAAGCATGAGTCAGTTCATAAGTGGTTGACTTTTTTTTTAGGGTCCACTGCATGAGTTTGGCAATGGCTGGAGAAAATTTCTCCTCCGAAGTCATTTCCTTCAGACTTTCAATCGTGTCGTTGAAGAAGACTTTCCCTTCAAAAATATAAACGGCGTGGTTGGTCAGTTCCTCCAAGTCACTCAGGATATGTGAGGTAACGAGGATAAGTTTACCAGCCTTTCGCTCCCGTTGAATTTTCGATTTAAGGATTTCCACCGCGATCGGATCAAGTCCTGCTGTCGGTTCATCCAGAATCAAGATCTCTGGATTAAATAGAAATGCCAAGGCAGCACTGACTTTCTGCACTGTACCACCGGAAAGCGTACCCATGGATTTGTCTTTGATTTTGTTAAGTTCAAAAGCCTCCACCAGATCCATATCGTAGTTTTTAATCTCAGGCCGCATGTCTTTCATCATCGAGAATAGCTGCCCAACTTTCATGTTTTGTGGGTATCTGCCGATTTGAGGCATGTAACCGATGCTGCTGCGATAGCTTTCACTTCCTTTAATTGATTGGCCTTTGACGAGGATTTCCCCGCTGTCTGGCAATACCATTCCTAAGATGGATTTGATCAGTGTCGTCTTCCCGCTTCCGTTGGGTCCCATGATCGCATAGCTGTTGCCCGTATCGAAACTGAGCTTGAAATCCTTCAGGACTTCCTGTTTTCCAAACTTCTTGGAGATGCCATTAACCGATATCATAAGGTCTCATTTTTGGGGATTGGTCGATCATTTGGTCAGGAGTCATGGTTGGAAGGATTTTTTCCATCCTATCCAGAAGTGTCACCAAAAAACTCCTCCACAGCATCACCGCTGCAGGAATCTTCTCGACGATGACACTGTAAAGATTGATGGGTCTATAGGGTACGTCTCCCACATAATCCTTGTCCAGGTCATAGCCTTCATATTTGTCCCAGTAGTTTTCTGTGATGGTATTCAAAACCACCGAACCGTTGGAACTCATGTCGAAGGTGTTTTGGGTGAAATTATTGGCTTTGAAAGTGTTTTGGTCGCAGCTAGCCATGAGTTTAAGTGCCCAGCCGTTTTCACGGAAGGTGTTTCCTGTGAATTCAATTCTACTGCTGCCTTCCATGTAGATGCCGACCGTATTTTTGAGGAAAATATTCCCAATTACTTCGCTGTCGCTGATGTCCTTGAGCAAAATCCCATAGGCACTGGAGCCCCAGTTTTCTTCAAACCGGTTTTCCTTCATTAGTACATTTTTGGTGTACATCACCGCTACTCCGGCACCGTTATTTTTGAAAGTATTTCGGATGTAGCTGTTGTCATGGGAAAACATGAAATGCAGCCCATAGCGCATGTTTTTCTGAATCAGGTTTTCCTTCGCCTGGGTATTGGTCACAAATTCGAGGTAGATGCCGTCCCGATGTCCCGAAACTTCATTGTTGCCAATAAAGGAGTTTTTGCATTTCCAGAGGTGAATCCCGTTGCCGACTTCAAATTCTCGGACTGCACCGGAGTGGATTTGGTTTCCGATGATGGTCAATCCCGATGAATTGGAGAAATGGAGCCCGAAGAATGCATTCTCCAAAATATTGTCTCGAATGACGCAGTTTTTGGAATCAAAAAATTTTATGCCTGCCGAGTCGTCCATGTTGGACTTGCCTGTATTGATGATTTTAAATCCCTGAATTGTGACGTTGTCTGCAGCAATGACAAGGACATTTCCTTTCATTTCTCCATCCAAAACCGGATAGTCTTCACCGATCAGAACGAGTGATTTGCGGATGACAATTCCCGATTGGGGATAAGTTCCAGGCGCAACCCTCAAGGTGTCTCCCGGCATGGCACGATCCACAGCCTCTTGGATTGACTGACCCGGAGAAATACGGATGACAGTCGAGAATCCTTCTGCAGTCGAAACCAGAAAAAGAAGTAATAAGAAAACTGTGAGATAGCGCTTCATGATTCGAATCTGATACCAGATCATTTATTTAAACTGAGTAGTCAATTCTCCCCAAGCGAGATACACTCCCCCGCTTTTCTGTTTGAACTCCTCCAATTTTTCGAAATCTGGAAAGGCTACAATCTGACTTGCCATAGGGGTCTGAAACTGATCTGATTTGAGATAAAAAGCGAAATTGGCATCCAAGAGGACTCCGGGATTAAGGTAATCCGTCACCAGAATATGCTTGTAGGTTTCATCTTCAACCGAATCCATATACATCAGCATGCAGTTCACATCGTCAAAGACAAATACTTTCCCCTTTTCAGTCACCAGCTCGGCCCCGAATTTTGGATCCATAAGAGTCATTTTGCAGTGATGACATCCATCCTGACCATAAGCAATCGGTCTTGGGTCTGCTGAGCAGGAAGCCAAAAAGAGCAAGAGTGCGAAAATCGATAGATAGCGGTTCATAATATTTTGGGTTAAACGGTTTTTAAGACCAATGCCGGTTTTTCCATTCTGTCTCTGATAATAGCCACAAGGAGTAATCCCACTCCGCCTATTAAAATCCAGCTCCCGGTATCCGGCCCGGAGTAGGCCAGAAAATTCAACAGCTCTTTGTACCCGATCAAAGGCGGCTGATAGCTCATCCCTTCCACTTTAATGGCTGCTTTTGAATCCAGGTTGTGGCCATACTGATAGCCCCATCGGTACATATCCGCCAAAACTGCCAGACCAAAGAATGTCATCAAGCCAAAAAAGGAATACAAACTCCAACGTTTTCCAATCAGAAAAGCAATCACTCCCAAGGCAATCAATACACCGATCACATAAATCAAAAAGGAAAACTCCGGAAACATCTCGTCCCCGATATGCCTCATTCCGATGTAATGATTGACCCCGTTGATTTGATCCACATTCCCGCTCAGGTGATCAATCCAAATCTTCATATTAAGGCCTTCAGGATATTGGGGAGCCCAAAGACTGATTTGCCAGAGCGGAGTAAAATAGGAAGGGATAATCAGCAGCGCGGCCAGTAGAATCAGGATTCTGTTAGAAAAACTTAGAGTTTTCATAATACTTGGGATAAGCACCGTCGGTCCGTTTCCGAACCGACGGTTGAATTGGGATGATTACTCAACTACTCCTGTGGAAAACTTCAAAGCTGTAGATGAGCCTTTTGGGGACACTCTCAAATATCCCTGCATTTCTTGGTGGAGTGCAGAACAGAAGTCTGTACAATAGAATGGAAAGACCCCAGTACGATCCGGAACCCACTTAAGCGTAGATGTTTCTCCCGGCATGATCAGGAGTTCGGCGGTGTTGGCGCCTTTGATTGCAAATCCGTGAGGAACATCCCAGTCTTGCTCGAGATTGGTTACGTGGAAGTACACTTCGTCGCCGACATTGACTCCCTCGATATTATCAGGTCTAAAGTTGGAACGGATCGAAGTCATGTAAACGTGGACTTCATTTCCTTTCCGCTCTACCCGAGCATCTGTGATCCCTTTGAGTGCATAAGGACTCTGATTTTTCTCGATTGGGTAAAACTTTACCTGTCGATCTTTAATCAGACTGGCAGGAAATGCCTCCGCGTAGTGCGGTTCACCGATGGTTGGGAAGTCCAGCAAAAGCTGCATTTTATCGCCGGAAATGTCATATAGCTGAGCTGAGTGCGCCAATTCCGGTCCGGTAGGCAAGTAGCGGTCTTTGGTGATTTTGTTGTAAGCCACCATGTACTTGCCATGCGGCTTGCCGGTAGGTCCACCGGGGATACTCAAGTGACCCACAGAATAATAGGTAGGCACACGATCCACCACTTCAAGAGTTTCAATATTCCACTTCACAATTTCAGAGGAAACGAACATGGAAGTGTACGCGAAGCCTTTTCCGTCAAACTCAGTGTGCAATGGCCCAAGTCCTGGCTTAACCACTTCTCCGTGAAGAACTGATTCATACTTCAAGACCGGCATGCCGTTGATATCCCCTTCAAAATCCTTGCTTTCGATTGCTGCCAGCATTTTGGTAAAGGAGAAAACAGGAATAATTGCCGCCAATTTACCGCTGCCTACAATGTATTCACCGGTGGGATCAGTATCAGTTCCGTGAGGAGATTTTGGACATGGAATGAAATACACGATGTCTTTCAACACAGTGGGATCAAGGGTCAGCACATCTTCCATCATGGTTGAGGTGGCAGAGTGGGTTTCCTCATTCCACTTGTTGTGGACATACTTGGCTTTTTTCTTGGTTCCCTGACCTGCTTTCACGTATTCTTCAGCTTTTTTCCAGTTGATCGCCATGATGAAATCCTTGTCTTTTTGAGAAGCATTCACTTCCAAAAGCGTATGGGCCATCTCGGTATTGTAGGTGGAAAAGAAGAACCAACCATGGGACTTGTTTTTCCCGGCACGGGCCAGGTCAAAGTTGAACGGAGGTGCTTCGATCTGGAAGGAAAGATTCATTTCCCCTGACTCTGGATTTACTGCTATAAAGGAGATATACCCTTTGAAATTTTCCTTGTACGAATCGATCGAAACGTCATTTTTTTCACCAACCGGTACAGAGAATCTTGTTCCGGCCACGACATACTCAGTGTTTTGAGTGATAAATGGCGAAGAGTGATTACCGGCCGAATTCGGAATTTCGATGATCTCAACAGTTTTGAAAGTATTCAAATCGATCCGGGCAATTCTTGGAGTATTGTTGGCATTGCCAAAAGCCCATCTTGCATCATGCTCCGCATTGGTCGTTGAAATTGCGATGTGGTGCAAGTCATCCCAAGGCACAAAACCATGGGAAGTATTGAGCATCGGTTTGGATTCTTCTGAGTAACCCCATCCGTTTTCAGGATTTACCGAGAACACAGGGAGAATCTTCAACACCCTGCCAGAAGGCAGACCAACAACGGACATTTGACCGTTGAAACCACCCGAAACGATGTTGTAAAATTCATCGTGATTTCCGGGAGCTACATACACTTTGGATGCCGCATCCCCTGTGATCGCAGTTTGTGCGCCTTTGGGTTTACATCCAGGGGCCAATGCAAGGGCTGTCAAACCAATTGCTAAAAGCCAGACTTTCTTTTCCATAATGATCTATTGATTAAAAGTTTAATTATTTGGTAGCAGCGTCTCGCTCTCCAGCTTTTTCTTCGTCATTTCTTCTCATGAATTCCAGGATTCCCCTGGCATCTGCCTGAGTAAGGTTTTGATTTGGCATCCGGGTGAGACATTCCTCCAGGAGTTTCTGGGCGGTAGGATCCTGCTCCAGCATGACATCGACATTGGTGATCATATTCATGATCCATTCAGGCCGTCTTCGGTTAGTGACCCCCTGAAATCCAGGTCCAACCAACCGCTTGTCGTTCAATTGGTGGCAAGCCGTACATTTCATATCGACAATGGCTTTTCCGGCATCTGCAAGAGAAGCATCTATTCCACTTCCAAGATCGACGGACTTCACTTCTCCGACTCCTTTTGGATCTGGTGCAGCAGCTTCGGTTGCCGGAGCTGAGGAAGTCTCAGTAGAGGTGGCAGACTGATCTGCACCTCCTCCACAGGCAGTCAGGAGAATCCCCAGGATTCCAGCTGACCATAGCAGGGATTTTTTCATAGTTTGGGTCTTGATTTTTTGAAATTTGATTTTCGGGTTTGGTATGTTTTGAAATGGAATGCTGCTTGTAAGAATCTGAGTCAGCAGGAATCCCAGGCCTATGGGAAACAGGCAAGAACTCAGAAACAGGTACAAATGATAGTCTTCAAAGAATCCGAGTTTTAACCAGATGAGTGTCCCCTGACCAAAGAGTAAAAGCTCGGAAATGACAAATCCCCCCATCAGCAGACCCCATCCAGTGCGGGAAATGGATGTGTCTTCTACCCAATTCTTTTGCACTGCCAATCCTGAAATCCCAAAGGTCAGAATCCCCAAAAGGACCAGATGCAAAAAGCCGATCACATACATCCTGATGGTGTAAGAGATGACTGCGATGGATGGGAAAACCAGAATTGCCTGAAGTGCAGCTTTCAAAATCAGCGAGACAAAGGCAGAGATCAAAAGGATCCGGACCATGGGTAGCAAATCCACTTTCACAAATCCACTAAACAAGGCAAGGATTAAAAAGGAATATGCCACTAACTGGATGATTACCGCCAAACCGTTAATCTGAAAGGCAAGGGGACTGGGTTCGGCCCAAGTCACTGCTAGCGTATAAGTCAGGATCACGGACCCCACAAGTAGTATTTCCTGGTACAAAGGCCAGTGAAACTGATAACCTGATCGTTCGAAATGAAGGAAAATCAGACCCAGGACTCCTAATACAAACCAGCCGTTCAACTGAAAATGGAGAAACCATTGGATACTCATAAAGGACAGCTCATGCATTTTCCCCAATTGGGCATTGATCGGTCCCAAAGCCCAAAGCCCAAAAGAGGAAATTAACAGAGAACAGATGGAAAGCCGGAGCAAGCGGATACCGGTAGAATTTTCCTCAGCCTTCAAAAGCAAATGAAGTCTGTAAATAAAACCGTAAGAAATCAGTACATGCAGGCTGGAAAAGGCAATACTGAGCGTTCCATACCCTTGAAATGGGAAAGAAACCAGCATTCCCAAAGCTGAAATGACAGCTCCCAGGAATAACCAGCCAAACTTCCGGATTTCATTTTCGGCTTTGGCAAGGCTGAAAACTATCCCGCCACTGAGGATCAAAAATCCCCAACCCAACATGGCAATATGGGAATGTGTATGCAGGAGATTTTTGTAGTCAAAATAGGGAACTTCCCAGATTTGAAATGACCTCATCAACAAGCCAAACAGGGAGGCTATAAAAAAGAACCCAAAACCCCATCCCATCCAGACTCTTCTGAATTTCAGAGGAGAGTCTGGGAGAAAAGGGTTCATTTTTGGGTTCAGGACTTTCATTGCTTAGTGATTTGCTTTGGCAAAAACTTGTTTGGCAATAGGAAACAGAATGTTGTTTTCCAGATGAATATGGGTGTGAAGGTCGTTTTCGAATTCCTCCAGCATCGCAAAAGCAACCCTGTAAGTCTGGCAGGCATCGGCCGGTGGACTGTATTTGTTACTCAAAGCCGAAATCTTTCGGAAGCGCTCTCCTTCGGTATCATGTTCTTCCTCCATCATTGCAATGGGATTGTCAATGTGTCCAAAGTGAGGAGCTGAAAGGTGAAAATCATTTTTTAAAGCCTCCTCCATGGCTTTGATGTAAGGAAAAAGGATGAACTCCTCTTTTTTCATATGAGTAGTCAATGCATCGGCTGCTCCAAAAAATAGGGTTTTGATTTCCTCTAATTCTGGATGCCGCTCGCCATGAACTCGGTTGATTTTATCCAGGTAAAACTTGAGCGCCGGGATGGTGTCTTCCACATATTTATGGTGAACCTTGACGATGTGATCGACCAATTCTGCCATTCCCATCCCCAAGTATTCGGTGGAATCTTCAGTTTGAAATGCCTGGAGTAATTCCTCAATAACTTTTTCGGTCTCCAAACCACGGGTTTCACACGCCTCTGACAGTTTTACCCCTCCTTTGCAGCAAAAGTCAATTCCGAATTCGGTGAACACTTTTGCAGTGCGGAAATTATCCGCCACTATTTTTCCTACTTTTTTTTCAGCTAGTTGATTCATAGTCAATGTAATTAAAAAGAGTTTTTTATCCTTTATTTTTGTAAATTTTTTTTAGTACTTCAGATACGATACACCCTGCCGGATACCATTAGCCATATCTGCAAGTGTAGTCGTCATCATCATCCCCGTAAGATGATCCCGAATAGCTTTAAACTTTTGATGGACAGCGCAGGGCCGCTTTTCAGAACATTCCTGTAAACCCAATGCGCATCCTGTAAACACCGAATCACCATCTATCACTTGCACCACTCGATGCAAAGGGACTTTTTTTCCGGACTCGGAGATCTGGAATCCTCCGTTGGGTCCTTTGATTGAAACCAAAAGATTTTCCCTGACCAAGGTTTGGAGAATTTTTGCAGTAAAAGCCTCCGGAGAATTGATGGCATTAGCGATGTCCTTCAGCCCGAGACGCTCCTCTCCTTCCGGCAGTGTTGCCAGGAAAATCATGGAATTAATCGCGTATTTACAGGCTTTGGAAAACATCTCTTGACTGATTTCTGAGTCAAATATAATAGAAGAATTTTAAAGGACAAATTTATCCTTTATTATTTTTGATTTTTAAAATCCTAGCCTTGTCAGTAACCAATTGTAAAATCTGTCTTAAATAAAAAGCAGCTCTCAGGCATTTAATGGCTCCAAATCACACTAATTCGTCGCCTCAAAAAGAATGATACAAATCATGGTTTATTTTAAAAGGACTTTTTTGTCTTTTATTAAAATAGAATTTACTTTTAATCATTGAAAATCAGCTAAAAGTTGCTGCCGGATCAATAGGATTGAATTCCTTTCCTTTATGTAATTGAACCCACATCCAAAAAGACCATGAAAAAGTTGTTTTATCCCCTGATGATTGGATTGGTTTTCACAGGAGTTTCCTGTGGTGGCCCTTCCGCTGAAAATCAAAATTCCGAAACGGTTGGTGCTGAACTGACACCGGGTCAATCCGGTGTGGTGGACAATGAATCCAACCCAAACGTTGTCCAAGTTGCTGTTGGTTCTGCTGACCATTCAACCTTAGTGGCTGCTTTGAAAGCGGCTGATTATGTAGACGCATTGACCAATGTGGGGCCTTTTACGGTTTTTGCTCCTACCAATTCAGCTTTTGATGCGCTTCCAGCGGGCACCTTGGATGATTTGGTCAAACCGGAAAATCAGCGAAAACTCCGGGACATTCTGGAATACCACGTGCTCTTGGGAGTCTACAAACCGGAGGATTTTGTGAACGGAAGAAATCTGGGAACCGCAGATGGTCGATCTGTTACTGTGGCTGTGGCTGAGGATGGATCTGTGACAATAAACGGGGCAAAAATCATCGGCACGGTGTCCGCTTCCAATGGAATCATCCATGTGGTAGATCAGGTGCTGATTCCTAAGTAAAAAATAGGTTATGGTTTTCTAAAAAGATAAAGCCGGATTGAACTTTGATCCGGCTTTTCTGTTTAAAATCGAATACTGCCCTTAAGTTCGGACAAAATCATCCTTTATGTTTTCTCAAGCCTCCAAATATGCAATCAAGTCCATCATTTACATCTGGACCCAAAGCCTTGAAGACCGAAAAGTCGGAGCAAAAGAGATAAGCAGCAAAATCGAGGCACCGGAGGCTTTCACTGCAAAAATTCTCCAACCCTTGGTAAAAGCGCAAATTATCGGTTCGGTTAAGGGCCCGAACGGAGGTTTTTTTGCGGATGAGAGCCATGCCAAATTCACCCTGAAGGACATCATTAAGGCAATAGATGGAGACGGCCTTTTTACAGGATGCAGCTTGGGTCTGCCAAAATGTTCTGAAAAGAACCCCTGCCCCTTACACTTTGAGGTGGTCAAAGTCCGAAAAGAACTGGACATCATGCTTACCTCCAAAAGTCTAAAACTTCTGGCGGTGGAGGTGATCAAAGGGGAAACGAGACTTGCGGACATTGCCCATTAAATCGTAATAGAAAATTAAAACCCGACTGAATTCAGCCGGGTTTATTGGTTTTTATTTTTGCATTACTTTTTCTCTTCTCTTTTTGATTTCCTCCAAGCGCTCTTTGCTAACACCCCAAACTTTCCCTCGGGCTGCATCCTCCAAAAGCCTATCAATATAACCCTGGCTGAGCGCCGAATTGTCCTTGTATTTGACTCGTAAGTCTTCGAGCCTTTTGTGCAAATCCGCACGAACCTCAGCGTAGGCTGGATCAGCATAGACATTTTTCAACTCCTGAGGATCCTTGATTCTATCAATCAGCTCCCATTGATCTTCGACAAAATAGTAGTGGATCAACTTATATTCTTTGGTCACGATTGCATAATGCCGGTTGACCATGTGCTCGGCGGGGTATTCGTAATAATGGTAATAGACTGCATCCCGTGTCCATTTTTCAGTATTTCCGGTTAGCAAAGGAACCATACTTTCACCCTGCATATCCGCTGGTGCCGAAACACCAGCCACATCGAGGAAGGTTTGGGCAAAATCCAGATTCTGAACCAAGGCATCTGAACGCGTTCCGGCCGAAGTTTTCCCCGGCCAAGCTACCAGCAGTGGCGTTTTGAAAGATTCATCGTAGATAAATCGCTTGTCGTACCAACCATGCTCTCCCAGGTAAAAGCCCTGATCCGAAGTATAGACGATAATGGTATTTTCCATCATATTGTTTGCCTCCAGATAATCTAAAAGCCGACCTACATTTTCGTCCACGGCTTTAATGGTACCGAGGTAATCCTGCATGTAGCGTTGGTATTTCCATCGCATTTTGTCGGCACTGCTCATCGTTGGATAGGCCTTGATAAATTCCTCCTCAACTTTTCCATAGTATTTCCTAAAAGTTTCTGCTTGTGAGGGAGAAAATCGGGCAATTTCATTTTTGTACCGTGCAGTGTCATATCCTCCCACATCCGCAATTCCTAACTGTTTCAGAATTTCGGGATTCAGCTTGTTGTCTCCTGACCAACCCATGTGATCAAGGATATTCATTTCAGCCTCTCCGGCGGCAGGAGTTCGGCCCGAGTAATCATCAAACAAAGTTGCAGGCTCAGGAAAAGTCCGCTGCGTAAATTCCTCCATGTGCCGTTCTGCCATCAACCAAGGGCGGTGCGGAGACTTATGCAAGTACATCAACATAAAAGGCTGGTCAGCCTTCCGCTCATTTTCAAGCCAATCCAAAGTCATGTCGGTCACGATATCCGTTACATAGCCCTCCACTTTGATGTTGCCCTCTTTTTTGGTGATGAATTCCGGATTGTAGTAAGATCCTTGTCCCGGCAGGATTTTGAATTCATCAAAACCTTTGGGATTATTCCCGAAATGCAGCTTTCCAAACATCGCCGTCTGGTATCCTGCCTGCTGAAGAAGCTGGGGGAAAGTCACATTGGTCGTATCAAATGGGAAATGATTATCAATCTTGCCATTTAAGTGAGAATGTTTTCCTGTCAAAATCGTGGCTCGGCTTGGCGCACAGATGGAATTAGTCACACTGGCTTGGGTGAAAAGCATTCCCATCTTGGCGATCCGGTCGATGTTTGGCGTCTCGATTAATCGATTGTCATAGGCGGAAATTGCCTGGTAGGCATGGTCATCCGACATGATAAAAATGATGTTGGGTCTTTTGCCAGAGGTTATTTGAGATTCTTGAGAAAAAATTGGCTTCAGGATTCCGATAAAGAACACTAACAGGAGGATAGTTTTACGCATGGGTTTTCGTTCTTATGATTTGATGAATTAAAAATACCTGTTCAAATTGAATTACTGACTCATCAACAAGTAACCGAATGTCAATCAAAAGAAAAATTTAAATACCTTTATTTAGAGCGATTGACCTAGTTATACAACTTGAGCCGACTTAAAAAATTGGTTACCAGTTACCCAATAAGAACATATATTTCATTTTTCAAGCCTACCACAAAGCCAATTGAATGAAGACTTTACCCAAACTGAAAACCAAAGAGAAAATCATAAACACTGCCATAAAACTGTTTAATGAATCCGGAATACAGGGAATTACCAGCAGGCATATAGCCGCTGAAATGGGAATCAGTCATGGCAACCTGGATTATCATTACAAAACCAAAGAGGACCTTTTGTTGGCGATTTATGAAAAGATGCGCCTGGATATTTCCGAATCCTACCAAGTCAGTGGAGTATTCAGTTCTTCCCTGGAGCATTTCCACAAACTGTTGGTTGAGCTGGAGGAATTCCAATATCGGTATCGCTTTTTCAATCTCGATGTATTGGAAATTTCCCGAACCTTTCCCCAGGTGAAGCAGATCATTCAGAAGACTTTTGAACAAAGGAAAATGCAGACTCAGGGCCTGTTTGAAAAGTTTATCGCCGATGGCTTGGCAGAATTTCCCGATACCGGTACTCTTGAGCGGATACTCCACCTGACCCGGATGGTCATTACTTTTTGGCTTTCGCAGTGTGAGATTCTAAGCAGCTACCAATACACCAAAAAGGGGGAAATGGTCAACTCAGTTTGGATTCTCCTTCTCCCCTATCTTACTGAGTCTGGCATGGAAGAGTACAGGAGAATTCAGGAAGCAAAAACTCAAATTTCCTCAGACGTCTAGAACCTTCATGCATGTTGAGCTGAACTAGATGCCAATTTCAGCCATTTCCAAAAACAGGGGCTGAAAGAAACGAATTCTTTCAGCCCCATTTTTAGGTTTATAAGCGAGGCTTTATTCAAATTCGTATGCTGCTTTCCGACCTGATTTCTCCAAAATCTCCTTTACCGTTTGTTGGTTGGCTCCCCCTGCCCTTCTTTTTGCAATATCATCCAGGTACCGGTCAATAAACTCCTGACTTAATTCTGAACTGTCACCGTATTTCTCCCGGAGTTTTTCCAATCGGGCATGAAGGTCTTTTTTGATTTCGATATAGGCAGGATCATCGTAGACGTTTTTCATTTCCTGAGGGTCCTTGGCGCGGTCGATCAGTTCCCATTCATCCACATCAAAATAGTAGTGAACCAGTTTGTACTCCTTAGTCACAATCGCATAGTGGCGCTTCACCATGTGGACCGCCGGATATTCGTAATAGTGGTAATAGACCGCATCTCGGGTCCATTTCTCGGTTTGGCCAGTCAATATTGGGATCAGGCTTTCCCCCTGCATATCAGCCGGAGCAGGTACACCCGCAGCATCCAGAAATGTCTGCGCAAAATCCAGGTTCTGCACCATTTCGTCAGATTTGGAACCAGCCTGCACTTTACCCGGCCAGGCTACCAAAAGCGGAGTTTTGAAAGATTCATTGTAGATAAATCGTTTGTCAAACCATCCGTGCTCGCCCAGGTAAAATCCCTGATCTGAAGTGTACACGATAATGGTGTTTTCCATCAGGCCATTGGCTTCCAGGTAATCCAAAACTCTACCTACGTTCTCATCCACGGAGGCAATCGTCCCCAAATAATCCTGCATGTAGCGCTGATACCTCCACTGCATTTTTTCCTTTTCAGTCATGGTCGGATAGGCCTTTTTGAAGTCCTTGTTGACTTTCATATAGGCCTTGTCCCAGTTTGCCCTTTGTTCTGGATTGAGTCTTCCCACTTCCCGATCGAAGGCCCCTTTGTCCCAACCGGAAATATCCGGAATGCCCATTTCCTCCATTACTTCGGGATAAAGCTTGGAATCCCCAGCCCAGTTCATGTGTTTCAACAAGTTCATTTCGGCATCCCAGGCAGCAGATCCCCTGCCGGAATAATCGTCAAAAAGCGTTGCCGGCTCAGGAAACGTTTTGTTGGTGTATTCATTCATGTGCCGTTCCGCCATCAGCCATTCCCTGTGGGGAGCCTTGTGTAAATACATCAGCATAAACGGCTGATCAGCATTCCTCTCGTTTTGCAGCCAATCAAGTGTCATATCCGTGACGATGTCGGTGACATATCCTTCGACTTTGATATTGCCTTCATTTTTGGTGATGAAATCTGGATTGTAGTACGAGCCTTGATCCGGCAAAATCTTGAATTGGTCAAATCCTTTGGGACTGTTGCCAAAGTGGAGTTTGCCAAACATGGCGGTCTGATAGCCGGCTTGCTGAAGGATCTTGGGAAAAGTGATGTTGGTGGTATCGAAAGGGAAATGGTTGTCGATTTTACCGTTGAGATGGCTGTGCTTTCCTGTCAAAATCGTCGCACGGGAAGGCGCACAGATGGAATTGGTCACGCTGGCATTGGTAAAGAGCATACCCATCTTCGCTATCCGGTCGATATTCGGTGTCTCAATCAGATGATTGCTGTAGGCCGAAATGGCCTGATACGCATGGTCATCTGACATGATGAAGATGATATTCGGCCTTTTTTGTTCGGCTTCTTTCGGGCTGCAACTCCAAATCAAGGCAGTCAAACCCACTAAAAGCAGCGAAAAGTTGAAGTGTTTCATAGGTTTTTGGGTAATCTGGTTGGCCTGAAGATGTGATTTAATGCTTGGTTTTCAAAGTAAAAACAGGTTTTCGGAACCGGTTAGGTTTCATTTCAACCCACGGCCGCCGTGAGTGTAGCCACTCACGGTTTTCTACTTCCAGCGTGTGAGGACACTCGCTTGGGCGGCAAAAAAATCACAGCGAAATTAGTTTTCAAGCTTGCGAAAATCTCCGAATTGATTAATTTGAGGCACGCAACAGAAAATTCAAATCCTCGCCCAAAAACGGATATACTACAATCCGAGGGCTGGCACACTTAAACTAACTTTGCGAGTTGCGACCCACTTTACTGACAAAAATATGACAATAAAAAATCTTGAAGACGTATTTGTAACAGAGGGTGTTCCACTTTACACATTTGTAAAACCTCCCAACTATAACGAAATATTGCTTGATATACGTAAAGTAGGTAAGCCCGTTATTATTGAGGGGCAATCCGGAACAGGAAAAACAACTACGGTAAAGAAAATCCTTGAACAACTTACAGAAAGTTCAGAAATCATCTATTTGTCTGCCAGAAAGGCTGTTGATGTAGAACAAATAGTAAAAATTGCAAACAATTCGTTAGGAGGCTTCTATGTAATTGACGATTTCCATAGGTTGTCTTCCGAATTACAAGAAAAACTTGCTGACATCGCAAAGATTGCCGCGGAAGAAGGCCATGATTCTAAATTTCCAAAACTGATACTAATTGGGATAAACCAGATTGGTTCTGAATTAATTCAACTGGTTCCTGATATAGCCAAACGATTTGGAATTCATAAGATTGAGTCGGGAACAGCCGATGTTATTAAGAATTTGGTTGATAGCGGGTGTATTCAACTAAACATATCAATCACTAATTTGGATGAGATTTTTAAAGAATCAAAAGGTGACTATTGGTTGACGCAAATTTTATGTCAATCCATTTGTGCCATTCATGATGTAACGGAAACACAGTCTGAAAAAAGTCAAATCCAATACATTATTGAAGATACGCGTTTGAAAGTGGTTGGAAAACTAGAAGCTTCGTATCATATCCCTGTAAAAGATTTTTGCAGAGGAAAACGCTTTAGAAAATCCAACGACCCATATTTCAAACTCTTACGGCTGATTGGCAAACAAAATTCTTCTATAGTCGACTTGAATAAACTCGCTAATCAATATGAAGATGTTAAGGGTTCAATAAACAATATCAAGGAACGTCGCCTAGATATTTTACTGGAATCTAAGGAATCTTTATCGAGATACTTTTACTACAACAGTGACACAAAGAATTTCGCAATTGAAGACCCGGCACTGTTTTACTACATTAAACACCTAAACTGGGATAAGTTAAGAGATGATTGTGGTTTTAACGATGGCGAAAGAAATTATGAATTTGAAGTAGCTATATCTTTTGCCGGCGAAAACCGTGAACTAGCAAGAAAATTTACTGAAAAGCTCGAAATTTTTGATGTCAGCGTATTTTTTGATGAATTATACGAATCCAATCTTTTAGGTAAAGCTTTAACAAAACAATTTACTAGAATCTTTAATGATGAAAGTAAATTCGTGTTATGCTTATTAGACGCCCATCATCATGACAAAATCTGGCCTACATTCGAGCGAGAGACGTTTCGTGTAAGAGTTCAAGAAGAGGCAATAATCCCCGCTTATTTGGATGAGACAAAATTTCTCGGGATCCCGGAAGATTTGTACGGGTTTGACTTAAAACATGAATTTTCTGAAAATGATATTGACAACGCTGTGATCAAGCTAGTTGAAAGGATTAGCTAAAAAACCAAAGCCTTCCTTTCCCGACGAATCGTACGGTACTTGGGAGTATTTCCGGAAAAACTAAAAATCAGAAATAAAAAAAGCTGCCCTGGAGTGGGGCAGCTTTTTGCTTTATCAATCAGCGAGCTTAATGCTCCGAAAAATGACTCAAATCGGCATTTTCTTCCAAACGCTCCAGTTCTTTTTTGCCATAAGCAATCTTGGTAATCACCACATACAGTACCGGGACGAAGAAAATAGCCAGGAACGTCGCTGCGAGCATCCCTCCGATTACCGTCCAGCCGATCGTCTGTCTTGCCACTGCACCTGCACCGTTGGAAAGTGCCAATGGAACTACCCCAAGGATAAATGCCAGCGAAGTCATGATAATCGGACGGAGGCGAAGTTTCACTGCATTTAAGGTCGCCTGAATAAGCGGCATGCCTTTGTCCACCCGCTCTTTGGCAAACTCCACAATCAAAATGGCGTTTTTGGCAGCCAAACCGATCAGGGTAATCAGACCGATCTGGGCATAGACGTTATTATCAAGTTTTGGAAGAAATGTCAAGGCCAAAATGGCCCCGAATGCTCCCAAAGGAAGTGACAGCAGGACAGAAAACGGTACAGACCAACTTTCATAGAGTGCCGCCAACAAGAGCGAAACCAGAATAATCGCCAGTGAGAAGATCAGGATCGTGCTGCTGCCCGCAGCCATCTCTTCGCGGCTCAGGCCGGAGAAATCGTAGCTATAGCCGTCAGGAAGCACCTCAGCGGCCACTTCCTGCAGGGCAGTGATCGCCTGTCCGGAGCTGAATCCAGGGGCGGCGTTACCGTTGACCTCAGCCGAGCGGAAGAGGTTGTAGTGGGAGATTACCGGAGCACTTTCCACCACTTTGTAGTTGACCAAGGCACTGAGCGGCACAGCTTCGCCCTGTCGGTTGAGGACGTAGAACTTCTGCAGATCTTCGATACTGCTTCGGAAGGTCGTATCTGCCTGAGTTACCACGCGGAAGTTTCGGCCATACTTGGTGAAATCATTTACATAACTCGAGCCCATCATACTGGACATCGTGCTAAACACATCCGTCATCGATACGCCGAGCTTTTTGATTTTTTCACGGTCCACTTCTACATGGTAGCCGGGGGTCTTTGCCGTAAAGAAGCTGTAGGCCATCGCGATTTCAGGACGGGCATTGGCAGCCTGAAGGAATTGTCCGAGCACGCCTTCCAACTCTTTCACATCTCCCCCGGCACGCTGCTCCACCATAAAGCTAAATCCGCCTGTCTGTCCCAGACCTGGAATTGCAGGCGGCGGTACTACGACGATATTCGCTCCTTTGATCGCCGTAAACTTCTGGTTGAGGGCTCCAATGATCCCAAAGAGCTGAAGAGAAGGATCTTTTCGGGTCTCCCAAGGATGCATCTGCACAAAGAAAGTAGCGGAATTGGGTTTGAAAGAGAAGTTGATCGCATTCAATCCGCCGATACCGGTTACGTTATTGATGCCTTCGGTACTGCGGATCAGCTGGTTCATTTCAGCCATGATTTCGCGTGTTCGCGAGCTGGAAGCGCCTTCGGGAAGTTCAACAGACACGAATAGTCTTCCCTCGTCTTCAGTCGGCAAGAAGCCGGTTGGTTTGGCTTGGAACAGGCCAAATGTCCCCGCAAAGATGCAGACCAGGATCACCAGCACCAGAGGAGCCTTTTTGATCCAAGATCTTACCCCGTTGGAATAGGAAGCGGTCACCCGCTCAAACCAATTGTTGAATCGGTAGAAAAACTTGTTCAAGCCTTTGCCTTCTGGGGTGACTTCTGAAGGTCTCAGCAAGAGGCTACAGAGCGCTGGAGTCAAAGTCAAAGCGACAAAGGCCGAGATCAATACCGAAATCGCAATGGTGATCGCAAACTGCTGGTACATTCTGCCCACAATCCCGGGAATAAAACCAACGGGAATAAACACAGCCGCCAGGATCAACGCAATCGCGATAACCGGAGCGGTGATGTCTTTCATTGCCCTTCTGGTGGCCTCTTGGGCAGAAAGTTTGAAGCGGTCGATGTAATGCTGCGCCGCTTCCACTACCACAATAGCATCATCCACCACAATCCCGATCGCCAGCACAAAGCCAAACATGGTCAGCGTATTGATGGTAAAGCCGAGCGGAATAAAGAAGATAAACGTCCCGATAATCGAAACTGGAATCGCTAGGATCGGAACCAGTGTCGCTCTCCAGCTTTGTAGGAAAAGAAATACCACGACAATCACCAAAAGCAAGGCTTCGCCGAATGTCTTGAGCACTTCGTTGATGGAAACCTCCACCACGGACACAGATTCGAATGGCACTACATAGTCCATGTCTGCCGGAAAAGCGGCCTTCAGCTCGTCAAGAGCATTGTACACGCCTTCGGCAGTCTCCAGCGCATTACTTCCGGGAGCCTGGTACACGAGGAGAATCGCAGCGTCCTGGCCGTTGACAGTAGAGTATCTTCCGTAGTCAAACTGCCCCAATTCCACCCGGGCGATATCCCTGAGATAGACCAATGAGCCATCTTCCGGATTGGTGCGGACGATGATGTTTTCAAACTCCTCCTGCTCGACCAAGCGGCCATTGACCGTGATCGGGTATTCAAATGCCTGTGATGTAAACTGTGGCATACCGCCCACGGTTCCTGCAGCTACTTGGAGATTTTGCTCCTGAATCGCAGCATTGACCTGAGCCGTGGAGATGCCGTATTGGGCCATTTTATCCGGACGGAGCCACACCCGCATGGAGAAATCCTGCCCAATGGCATTGATATCTCCTACCCCTTGTACCCGTGCCAAGGCATCCTTGATAAAGATGTTGGTGTAATTGGAGAGAAACTTGGGGTCGTGGCTACCTTTTGGGGAATAGATACTGATCACCATCATGATGCTCGGGTTTCTTTTCCTCACGGTCAAACCCAGCCTGCGGACAGCTTCCGGCACAACCGGCTCCGCAATACTGACCCGGTTTTGTACATCCAGGGTCGCAATGTCGATGTCCGTGCCCACGTCAAAGGTCACGTTCATCTGCATCTGTCCGGTACTGGTGTTGTTGGAGCTGATGTAAGACATCCCCGGTGTACCATTGACCTGGGTTTCGATGGGCGTCGCTACCGTCTGCTCCACCGTCTGGGCATCCGCTCCGGAATAGATCGCTGACACCGAAACCACGGGAGGCGTGATATTGGGATATTGGGTCACCGGCAGGTTAAAGGCAGCCAGTGCGCCAACCAAGACGATCACGATGGAAATCACCATCGCCATCACCGGGCGTTTTATGAATATTTCTGATATCATCTCTTACGATTCTTGATTTGAAAAAAAATGAACGCGACCTATTGCACTTGGACTTTTGAACCCTGCCGAATCTTCTGAAGTCCGTCCACCACAATGGTCTGGCCTGGCTGGAGTCCTTCTCGCACGGCCACTTCAGTTCCGAAAACAGTTCCCAGCTTCAACGTTTGCTGGGTCAAGGTGCTATCCTGGCCGACCACATACACAAAATACTCGCCCATCTGCTCAGTCACCGCTTTGTATGGAATCACCAGTTGGTCTCCATGGTCAGCATTAATCACCTGCAGCACGCCGGTCATTCCCGGCACAAGCATTCTGTCAGGATTGGGAAATTCAACCCGGACATTGATCGTACCGGTTTGTCGTCCTACAGCCCGATCCACTGTGGCCAATTTTCCGGGATAAGGATACTGGCTTCCATCGCTAAGCTTCAGCGTAAACAGGGAATCCGGCACATCTGGGGCATTGACCAGCTTGTAATAGCGGGGAATCTCTTTTTCGTTGATCACGAAGTCCACCTGCATTGGGTCCGTGGAAGACAGGGTGTTGAGCAAAGGCTGGCCCGGTGAGACCTGTGTCCCCAATCTCACCTGCGAGATGCCGATCCTGCCGTCAAAGGGCGCGGAAATTTGGGAATAACCCAGATCCGTCTCAGCAGCTGAGACTTGTGCTTTACTTGCCTGGACCTGAGCTTCAGCAGCCAGGAGTTCGGCTTTGGCATTGTCCAAAACCTGCTTGGCAATGGCTTCATTTTGATCCAGTCGTTCGTATCGCTCCACATCCTTCTGGATTCTGGCCAGGTTGGCATTGGCCGAAGCCAAAGAAGCCGCCGCCTGATTCCTAGCTGCCAAATATTTGCTTTGGTCGATTTGATAAAGTTTTTGGCCTTTTTTGACCTGCTGCCCATCCTGCACAAAAATATGCGTGATGTAGCCACTGACCTGCGGACGGAGTTCGATCTCGTTGAGTGCGACGACCGTGGTCGGATAAGTGTCCAGTCCTTTGACGGATTTACTGGCCACTTTGTACACTGAAACTGCCGCAGGTGCTGGTGGTGGCGGTCCTTGGGTTTGCTTTCCGCAGCCATAGACTACCATCCCGATTGCCGCAAAGAATAAGATGCTTGGATTAAAATATTTTTTCATGTTAGAATGAGGATTCGATGGAAGATGGATTGATCAGTCCCATAGCGCGCTGGAGTTCCAGCTTGCTGGACAGGACACTGTAGAGGGCGTTGTAGTTGTTGATCTGGGCGGCGCGGAGCTCGGACTCGGCTACAACCAGGTCCACATAGGCTTTGACCCCTTCGTCGTATTGAAGCTTGATGGTATTATAGACTTCCTCAGCCAAGTCAAGATTATCCTGAAGTGCCTGCCATGCGAAGTAATTGGCATTGTAGTCTGCCAAGGCGGACTCGTAATCTGTATTGAGCTGCTTTTCGAAGTCGGTCAGGGAAACTCTGGATTTTTCCTGTCTCAGCTTGGCCAGTCTTACCTCATCGGAGCGTTTGCCTCCCTGGAAAATCGGGAGGGATGCTGTCAGGCCCAAAGCCGAGGTGGGAAAAGACTCGTTCAGAAGACCGGAGAAGTTCTGGTTGAAAAACAGGAAGTTGTAGTTGTAGTAACCCTTCACTGTGGGGATATAAGCCCACTTGGAATAGCTGGTCTCCAATTCAGACAAGGAATAGCGGGTCCGGGCAAGCTGGTAGTCCACTCTGTTTTCAAGGATGAAGTCCGGTGCGAAATCCAATTCTGCCCTGCCTGCCATCTCTCCATACTCATAGTGAAGTGTCAGTTCTCGATCCAGAGGATAACCGCTCACCTGCTTGAGGTAGGAGTATTTGGCTTCCAATGAAGTCACCAGACGGTTTCGCTGGCTCTGGATGTTTGCCAGACCAATGCTGGCTCTTTGGTAGTCGGTTTTGTCCACAAGTCCGGCCTCGAAGCGGGCACGGGCATCCTTGTATTGTTTCTCTTGGCGGACGATATTTTCGTCAAAAACCTTGATCTGCTCAATGGTCAGCAGCAGGTCATAAAAAGCGCGGGCTACCGTGATCACCGCATCGATCTTTTGGGTTTCCATGGTTTGACTCAGTTGGTCTCTCACAAGACTGGAGCCTTTGGAAACCAGGAATACGTCCCGGTTGAAAATCGTCTGGTCAACGGTAAAGTTGAGGTTACCCGAGTAGGGCTGGCCAAAAGTGATCACCTGGTCACCGATCGGTTGCTGTCGCAGCTTCAGGTTGTTGGTCAATTCGGAATTAGCCGACACTTGGGGCAACCAGGCAGAAAGGCTGGACTTGATCTGTCGGTCGCCAATCTCTGCATCGAGCTCGGAAACCTGGATCATTGGACTGTTGAGCAGGGCAAACTTGACCATCTCCTCAACGGTGAATCGTGTACTGTCTTCGGGGACTTCCTGGGCTTTCAATCCCGCCACTGAAGTCAGCCAAAAAACACATAGTAAAAAACGTCTTTGTCGCATTAAAATATAATTGGTTTAAAAGGTTCCTATTGAAATTTGATTCCGTCCCAAACCATTTGGGGAATCAGGTGGAGATCCTGGGATGCTGAGGCAGTTTTGGTTTTAAAATAAGTCCGGAATCTGATCAGTGAAATGATACTCCCCATGACCATAATCGAGAGAATCCGGGGATTGAGCGGTCTCAGAATTCCAGATTCCACACCTTCCTTGAAAAAGCCCAGGGTCCACTCTCCCCAGGGATCATTCTCAAGTTGAATCGCATCGGTATTGTAAGGGCTGCTTGAAAATTGATCCAGAAAGCTCTGAAATGCCGGTCTTTCCTGATAAAGTGAAGTCAGGTTATTCCAAAAATCAAAAAACCGCTCCTCAAAGTTCTTTTTGGGATCATCTTTTCTGCTTATTTCTTTCAACACCTCGGATTTCACATAGCGGTAAAGCTCCAAAATCAGTTCGTCCTTACTTTCGAAGTAAGTGTAAACGGAGCCTGCAGCGACTGAAGCATGTTTTGCTACCTGACTGATGGGGCAGCCGTGAAAGCCTTTATCTCTGATAAGCTCCAAGGCGCTTTCAAGAATCTGGGATTTTTTACCTGTTGTTTGATCCATACATTTAGACTGAATGAACGTTCAATCACAGCCTGTTGGTTAAAGTTCCCGGAGTCAGGATATATTCCTGATTTTTCTTCGAATGGTAAAATTCAGGGTCAAAACAAGAAGAGCTGTCAAAAAACAATCATGAATTATGGGTATTCATCCACAGACTTGAAAAAGACCTGGCAGGTTTTGAAAACCTGCCAGGTCTAACCAAAAGCAAACTATTTGACAGGGTTTTTAAGAATAAAAAAACCGGAAGAATAGAACCTCCGGTTTTATGGAATAAACTCAAAACTAACTCAAGCTTTTTCAAGAGCCATTTTCTTGGACAAGGACAAGCGGCTTTTCTTTTCTTTATTTCTCCTTCCCCACCAGATCATAAATCCTGTAACAGGCAAAGAGGCAATGATGGCACTCAGGAAAAAAGCCAAGACCTTTCCTGCCAATCCACCAATTGCACCTACGTGGATATCGTAATTCATGCGATTCAGTTTGTCTCCAAAAGTCGCCTCGTGAAATCTCCCCCAAACATGGTCGACCGGAAGTTCCTCCAAAGTATATTGGTCAAAATACCGGTAATCCATTTTCCAATAAGTTCCGGCATCCGGGTTGGCATTGGCGGCGATTGAGCCGTGTTCATATTCGGGAGGGTGAACTTCAATCCAGTCCGCATTGGGGTATTCAGCATTCATTTTCATCCAAACCCGATCCAATGCCGGAATTTCTTCCGGTGAAATCCGGGTAGAATCCGAAGCCGGGGCATAATATTCCACAAATTGCTTTCCGCTATTTGTCAGAGCATACAAGCCATCCCTAAACCAAATAAATCCCCAAACCAGTCCTGTCACGGCAAAAACAAAGGCGAAAATCATCACATAAAAACCCAATACCTGATGCAAATCGTAATTTTTCCTCCTCCATCTCCCACTCCACTTGACGGTCAGACTTTGACGAAGATTTTTCTTCTTTTTGGGCCACCAAAGAATAAGACCTGAAATCACCATCACCAAAAAAATCAGGGTAATTGATGCCACAACAGGCTGTCCGATTTCCGGAGGAAGCCAGAGGTAAAAATGCCCGTCCAAAACCAATCTGAAAAAATCAGCATACTCATCTTTCAATTTCAAAACCTCCCCGGAATAAGGATTGATGTAGGCCGTTTGGAAATGGTCATTACCCTCCCCATAGCTGAAAAATATGGCTTGGGCCGAACGCTCGGCTGTGGGATAAAGTACTGCATGGAGGTGTCCCTCCGGAAATGCATCCTGAGCGATGGCACTGATCTGACTAGGTGGTAAAACCGGTGAATTCTGTGGCTCGACGAACAGAAAAGAATAGGTTAAATCTTTGATTTCAGTCTGAAAAGCATAGATGCATCCGGTGACGGCCACTATAAACACCACAAGCCCGGACGAAAGTCCGAGCCAAAGGTGAATTTTACCGATCCATTTTTTGAGGTTCATCAAAATCTGTAATTAAGGCTCAGGGAAACGTTTCTAAGGTTTTGAGGAGTCACTGTGGACCAACCGGAATAGAATTTTTGATCAGTCAAGTTGTTGATTTTTAATGCCAAAAGGTATTGAGCTCCTGCGTAAGAAAGGGATGCGTTAAACACCTGATATGCCGGCAGTGCAAAAGTTCCGGTGACCGCACGGTTAAGAGTTAGGTATTCGCTGGCCGTATTTCCGCCAAAACCGAGTCCAAATCCTCTGAGACTTCCCTGGGAAACTGTATAGCTTGTCCAGAAATTAAACAGGTTTTCCGGTCCTGCATCCTCGGGACGAAGGCCCAAATAGCCGTTTTCAGGATTGTCTTCGGTGACCTCAGCTTCATTTTTGGAAAAGCCCGCAACCAAGTTCCATCCTACCACCGGTGTGGCAATTACGCTCAACTCAAATCCCTTGCTGACGACCTCTCCACCCTGGATGGAATTATTGACATTGTTGGGGTCTGTCATCACTCTGTTGCTCACTGTAATGTTGTAATAGCTGGCTGTCAGAGAGACTTTCTCCTGATACAAGTTGGTTTTCACTCCAAATTCATACTGGTTGGCGTGCTCGGGATCAAAAGCCTGCATTCTTGGATTGGAGCCATCGATGTCCGCTACCTGTGCAGGAGCCACGTTTACAAATCCGTTCATGTAGTTGCCAAAAACAGAAACCTTGTCCTTGATTGGTTGATACACAAAGCCAAATTTTGGTGAAACAGCCGTTTGACTTTTTACTTCATCCTCAGACCAATAGGCCGTCTGCCCACTGAATCGGTCAATCCTTACACTGGCCATCACAGAAAACTGAGGCAAAACCTGGATTACATCCGAAAAATAAGCACTCAGGATTTCATTTTTGGCAGTGGAATTTCCTTCGAAAGAACCCTTTAACAAATCATCAACTCCTGCTTGGGTCAAATCTCCTGTATCCTTTCCATCTTCAAGAGATACAATTCCATTACCTACCCAGCCGGTACTGCTGTTAAGAATATTGGACTGAAAATAGTCGACGCCTACAACCAATTTGTTTTCCATAGAACCCAAATCAAACTGGCCAATGAAGTTTTGCTGTACGTCCGTGGTCAAAGTCTGCCCGTTTCGATCGGAAATGAATCTCAGGAATTCATTGCCATTGGTTTGATCCCAGAGGTAGTGGTAGTATCCGTCAGTTTTGGTGGAACTTCTGGAAACCACTGTCTGTGAAGTCCAGGTGTTGGAAAGTTTGTAAAAGGCCTGAGCTTGGAGTGAATAGCTGGAATTGTGCATGATCAGCTCATTTCCTGTGAAGGAACGATCATAATTTTTCTCAAATAAGTCGATGGAATTGAAAGAAATCGGAGCATATCTACTGAGAAAAATCATCGGTGCATTCACAGATTCCGCATCCAAAAACTCGGTATTGATCAAAAAGGTCAATCGCCCACTTGCTTCCAGTTTGAAAGACGGAGCGATAAAAAATGACTTTCTTTGTCCTGCATCCTGAAAGGTATTTTGCGATTGGTAGGCGGTATTTACCCGCATGGAAACTTCCTCTGTCAGTGGAACATTGATATCTCCGGTTAGTCTGTTGAGGCCATAGCTTCCGGTGATGAATCCCAGCTCACCTTTGAAAGTATCGATAGGCTTTTTGGTCGTGATGTTGATCAGTCCACCATAAGAAATCATCGGGCTGCCAAAAAGTGTCCCGGATGGACCCTTGATCACATCGACAGTTTCGACATTGGAGGGGTCAAGACTCCCGTTATTGACACTTGGAAGTCCATTGACCATGGACGGCTGCACTGCAAATCCCCTCATTGCATAGAATTCAGCCCCATCGCCTCCACGTCCGGTTGATTCCCAAAGTCGTGTGACACCCGTTGCGTTTTTCAAGGCATCGTTCATATTGGTCACAACCTGCTCTTTGAGTAGTTTGGAAGAAATCGAGTTGTAAACCTGAGGATTCTCCAGATCCTTCAAGGGAAGTTTTGCTACGGTAAATGCACTGTCAGAGTAAAACCTGTTCGATGCCTGATCCGATACGATCACTTCAGAAAGTTCGGTAGAGCTTTCTGTCAGTGAAAAATCCAGAGTCAATATTTCACCTGCTGCAAGACTAACCGACTTTTCCTGCTTGCCTGCTCCGATGAAAGAGGCAAAAATGGTATAAGTGCCTGGCTGGATATTTTTGATTTCAAAATTGCCCAAACGATCTGTAGTGGATCCTTTGGAAATCCCTTTGATTCCAACATTGACGAATTCGAGTGGCTGGTCATCAGAGGTGGTCACCCTCCCTTTGATCAGTGCGTTTTGTCCTGTAACGACAAGGATATTCAGGAAAAAAATCCCGGAAAGAAGTAATAATTTAAGATTCATGTGGCTTAGAATTTTCAGTCCACAAACCTATTAATTAGATTAATTCCAAACAAGCTATTTGTAATCAATCTAAATAAAAAAATTTAATGACTTGATTCAATGCAGGAATTGATACACAAAAATCCAGATTGGATATTCAGAAAATCTGTCAAGTAAAAGGTGTTTCGCTTTCCTTGCACTAGTTTAACCGATCTAACAAGCTACCCATGAACCAAGCCCATCTGATTTTCGCATTTTTCCTGGCCTTTTTTCACATCCAATTTGCCTCAGCACAGGAAACGATCGTTTTCAAAGGAGGTAAGGAAGGCCATGCGATCTACCGAATCCCGGCAATTATCGATCTGCCAAACGGCGAACTTCTTGCCTTTGCCGAAGGCCGGGTCAACGGAAGTGATGACTTTGGCAATGTGAATCTGGTCATGAAAAGAAGCTCAGATCAGGGACTTTCCTGGTCCGGAATCCAGACTTTGCTGGACTTTGATTCTCTCCAAGCGGGGAATCCAGCACCTGTGGTGGATCTTTTTGACCCAAATCACCCCCAAGGCGTAGTTTATCTTTTCTACAACACAGGAAACAATCACGAATACGATATCAGGATGAACCGGGGCGTGCGGGAAGTCTGGGTGATGAAGTCCTTTGACTTTGGAAAAAGTTGGGAAAAACCAGAAAACATTACGCTGCAAGTTCACAAACCCAACAACCCGAACTTTAATCCAGCATACAAAAATCCGGCAGATTGGCGGCACTACGCAAATACTCCAGGTCATGCATTCCAGTTTAAAAACGGGAAGTTCAAAGGTCGGATTTACGTAGCAGCCAATCATTCGGTCGGAAATCCACAGGAAAACTTTGCGGAGTACCAGGCTCATGGCTTTTTCACCGACGATCACGGGAAAAGTTTTCAGGTGTCGGAGTCGGTCAAAATCCCCGGATCCAATGAATCCATTGCTGCCGAACTTTCATCCGATCGGATGATTATGAGCATCAGAAATCAAAAAGGAGATACCCGAAGCAGGATTCTGGCCTATTCCTCAGACGGCGGCCAAAGCTGGGACGAAGCTTATTTTGAGGAGAATTTGCCGGATCCGGTCTGCCAAGGATCGATTTTGGATCTTGGAGAAAAAGATGGAAAGACAATTTTGGCCCATTCCAACAATGCCAATGAAACCGAAAGAAACCAGCTCACTGTCAAAATCAGCTTTGATGAGGGAAAAACCTGGGAGCTGACGATTCCTATTGATTACACTGGAAACTCATCCAAACTTCCCTGGACTGCCTATTCTGATCTGGTCAAACTCGGGCAAAACTCCTTGGGGATAATTTATGAAAGGGATAATTATCAGGAAATCATCTTTAAGCAAATTGTCTGGGAACATTAAAAACCAATCTGGCAATTGGGGAATTTTGAAGAACCCAAAACTCACTTCCATTTTCTCACCTCTTTGCCAAAAGATTTGAACTCTTCAACTCCACCTCTCGAATTGTTGCATCTTAAATTTTAGATCCTGCTTCTTGTTTCTTGCGTCTCGAATCTTGATTCTTCTAAGTTTTTGTCGGGAAAAAGAATTCTGCTTACATTTTAAAAACTTAAGCAAACCCAACCCTCTATGAACAAAAAAACCTTTCTCCCCTTTCTGAATTGGGGAGCCCTGATCTTGAGTACGATTATTTTATTTTCCTGTCAAAAACCTGCCGAGGCTCCGGTTGAAACAGAAGTCCGATCTGCCACCCTTCTCAAGGACTATGTTCACGCACCGGACTCCACATTCCGATACGAAATCGTCCATACAGTACCAGGAGAAAAAGCTGATTATCTGGTATTGAAAATGTATTCCCAGCATTGGCTTACTTCAGACATTGTGGACAAAACCGAATGGTGGCATTGGGTATCTATGGTGGTTCCGAAAGACACTCCTTTCCAGACAGGAATGCTTTGGATCAGTGGCGGCAGTACCAATTCCAAAATGCCGGAGGAACCGGATCCTCTAATCTTGGCGGCTTCCACACAAACAAATTCAATCGTTGCCAAGATTCACAATGTCCCTTTTCAGCCGATTACCTTTGCCAATGACACCTTTGGAGAGCGATATGAGGACGAGATCATTTCATACGGATGGAGAAAATTCCTCGAGGGCGGAGCCAAAGACGAAGATGCCATTTGGCTGGCTCGATTGCCGATGACCAAAGCTGCAAAGCTGGCCATGGACGCTGTCACAGCTGTGGTAAAAGACAAATACAACAAAGATCTGAACAGCTTTGTAGTAGGTGGAGCATCCAAAAGAGGCTGGACTACTTGGACGACCGCTGCTGTGGACGACCGGGTGGTAGCCATCATTCCAGTGGTGATCGACCTGCTTAATTTAGTGCCTTCATTTGAGCATCACTGGAAAAATTATGGTTTTTGGGCCCCTGCGGTTCAAGATTATGAAAGAGAAGGGGTGATGAATTGGGTAGGTACGCCGGAGTTTGACCGAATGATGGAAATCACCGAGCCTTATTCTTTCCGAAAAGATTACGACATGCCGAAGCTTTTGATCAATGCAGCCGGAGATGAATTTTTTCAACCTGACAGCTGGAAGTTTTACTATGACAGCTTACCGGGTGAAAAACACGTGATGTATGTACCAAATTTTGGACATGATGTAGGAGAATCTGACGCGATGCCAAATCTGATTTCCTTCTATGGATCAATTTTGAACAATACTTCCCGACCAAAATATGAATGGAAAATCGAAGGCGATAAGATCATGGTAAAAACAGATCCGAACCAAAAGCCTGTTTCAGTCAAACTGTGGTCGGCCTATAATCCACTGGCCCGAGACTTCCGAATTGACGTATTTGGTCCGGGATGGACTTCTGAGGAAATTGCCTTGCCGGAAAATGGGGAATTTGAGGTTGAGATGAAGACTCCGGAAGAAGGATTCCGGGGATATTTTGTGGAACTGACCTATGCAGGAGAAACTCCATTGAAAGTGACAACCGGAATAGATGTCCTACCTCGAAAATATCCATTTGAGCCTTTTGTGCCACATAAACCAGCCGTGGCTGTTGGCAGCAAATAAGCTGTTTAATTGACAGGTGGGAAATAAAAATCCCACCTGTTTTTTTTGACCAAAAAAATTCATCAAAAAAGCCAATCGGAGATCTCTCCCGATTCTAAATTTCCACTATCAACTTATCAGGTCACAGCCGGACAGTTTTTTAAACTAGTCCGGCTTTTTTGTCAGGTTGAATCCTACCCTTTCATTCTAAACTCCAAAAACATGAATTCCCTTTCCATCTTTTTACCACTCCTTGGACTTCTTTCTTTTCCTCAAAACCAAGAAAAAGTAGAACCGAAAATCCTTTCCTCCGGCTTTATCTATGAAACTGCACCATTTCCCCAGTGTCACGCCTCCACCCTCCTTGAGACTCCCTCTGGAATAATGGCTTCATGGTTTGGCGGAACTCGAGAAAAGCACCCGGATGTGAGCATCTACACCTCTGTACTAAGTAACGGTACATGGTCTGTTCCTCAAATGGTAGCGGACGGAGTAGAAAACGAAACCTTCCGAAATCCGACCTGGAATCCGGTCTTACACCAATTGGAGGATGGTAAGATTGTCCTGTTCTACAAAGAGGGGCCAAATCCACGGGAATGGTGGGGGCTCTATAAAGTTTCGGAAGACGGCGGAAAAACCTGGTCCAAGGATATTCAAATTCCAGCAGGTTTTTTGGGCCCCGTCAAAAATAAATCCATCGTCCTACCCGATGGCAGACTGCTGCATCCCAGCAGTTTTGAGATCAACCGGGTCTGGACCAGCCATGTCGAGATCACTGATCCCGAACTCAAAACCTGGAAAAAATCAGAAATTGATGGAGCTGGCTTTGGCGCCATCCAGCCGACTACTCTCATTCATCCCAATGGAAAACTCCAGCTGCTCTTCCGAACCCAACAGGGTGAAATCGCAACTTCCTGGTCCTCAGACAGCGGAAACACCTGGACCAAAATGGTGTCAACGGGATTGGTAAACAACAATTCAGGTATCGATGCAGTCACACTAAAAAGCGGATATCACCTGCTTGTTTGCAATCCGTTAAAAAAAGGAAGAAACAAGATTAGTCTTTTTGGATCAGCTGATGGTATTACCTGGGAAGAACTCCTGGTTTTGGAGGATGAAAGTACGGGTGAATTCAGCTATCCAGCCATTATACAGGCAAAAGATGGCACGGTTCACATCAGCTATACATTCAACAGGACCAAGGTGAAATATCTTCATCTAAAAGTCTAATTTCTGTACAAACATCAACCCTATGAACCCTAGTCAAGCATTTCAGGGCATTTTCCCTCCCATGATTACCCCTTTGAATCCTGATTTTTCGCTGGATGTGGCTCACGCCGAAAAGCTCATCGAACATCTCATCGAAGGCGGAGTTCATGGCATATTTATCATCGGAACTACCGGTGAGTCAGCGAGCATCAGCTTAGATGTCAAAAGTGACCTGATCCGCCTGGTTTGTAAAAAAGTAAACGGCAGAGTGCCTGTACTGGTAGGTATCACCGAATGCTCCTTTGTTCAAAACCTTGATCTTGCCGCTATCGCCTATGAATCAGGAGCCGCTGCATTGGTAGCTGCACCTCCGTTTTATATCAATATCGATCAAGACGAGTTGGTGAATTATTACCAAAAACTTGCCGATGCGGTTCAATTGCCCCTTTTCCTTTATGATATGCCTTCTCACACCAAAGTCAACATTTCGGTGGAATCGGCTGTCAAGCTTTCAGTTCATCCCAATATCATCGGTTTGAAGGACAGTTCTGGAAATAAGGACAACTTCCGGTCCCTTTGTGCAGCATTCAAAGACAACCAAGACTTCAGACTGTTCATAGGTCCTGAAGAAATGTTGGCTGAAACCCTGGAAATGGGTGGTCACGGCGGAGTTTGCGGTGGAGCCAACTTATTCCCCAAACTCTATGTAGGCCTTTATGATGCATTTCAAAAGCAGGATAAGGAAAAAGTCAAGTTACTGTGTGAAACCATCATGTTCCTCAGCGAAAACATCTACTCCAACGGCACCTACAAATCCAGCTACCTGAGAGGGCTCAAAGCATCCCTTTCTTTTGAGGGTCTTTGTCAGGATGTTTTGGCACTTCCGCTTTACTCTTATTCTGAGGCCGAAAAAGCTGCACTTCACGAAAGATTCCTGATGGTCAAAGACAAGGTTGAACAAACCATTTTGATTGCCATTTAAAAAAAAAGGCAGGGGGCAGGTTTCAACCAGTTCACCTAACCAAATTTGCTCCTTTGCCTTTATTCCTTTTATTGCCTTTACAAACTCAATATTTCAGACTTCATGCCTGTTCTCGACTTAGCCATTTTCCTTTTCTACATGGTTGCCATTGTTGGTTTTGGAGTTTCCTTTTCCTTCCGCAAAAGATCTTCCTCAGATTATACTACAGGAGGAGGCAGACTACCGGCTTGGGCCATCGGAATGTCCATCTTTGCCACGTTTGTGAGTAGCATCAGCTTTCTCGCTTATCCGGGTAATGCTTACATGACCAATTGGAACGGGTTTGTATTCAGCCTTTCGATCCCCTTGGCAGGCTGGGTTGCAGTGAAATATTTTGTCCCGCTATTTAGAAGCCTAAAAAGTGAGTCAGCTTATTTCTATTTGGAGCAGCGATTTGGGCCTTGGGCGCGAGTCTATGCATCCATTTGTTATTTGCTTACCCAATTGGCAAGAATGGGCGCGATTCTGTATTTGCTGGCACTTCCGATGAATACCCTTTTGGGAATGAGTATTCCTGCCATCATTGTGATTACAGGTATCAGCGTGGTGATCTATTCCATGTGGGGTGGAATCGAAGCTGTAATCTGGACAGATGCAGTACAGGGAATTATTCTGATTGGCGGGGCTTTAGCATGTGTTTTTGTGATTTTCTTCGAAATTCCGGGTGGGGCATCTGAGGTTTTCAGAATCGCCAATGAATCGGACAAGTTCAGCTTTGGAAGCTACGACCTGGACTTCACGACCTCGACTTTCTGGATGATTTTGGTTTATGGGCTTTTCATCAATCTTCAGAATTTCGGAATCGACCAGAGTTATGTGCAGCGCTATCTGACTGCCAAAACAGAGAAGGAAGCCAAAAAGTCCACCTGGTTGGGAAGCTTGCTTTTCGTGCCGGTTTCTTTGGTCTTTTTCTTTATCGGAACTGCCTTGTTTGCATTTTACCAAGCCCAGCCGGATTTGCTTCCTGCAGGGACACCGGGTGATAAAGTGTTCCCCTATTTTATCGTAAACCAGCTTCCAGTCGGCTTTACCGGGCTTTTGATTGCCTCCATTTTTGCTGCGGGTATGAGCACCATTTCCACCAGTATCAACAGTTCGGCAACTGTCATTCTATCTGACCACTTCAGAAAATACATCCACAAAGACCCATCTGACAAGCTTTCCCTTCGTGTCCTGCGTGGAAGTGCCTTGGGTATGGGATTGCTTAGCATCGTGGTAGGATTGGCGTTTAACGGTGTCACCAGTGCACTGGATGCATGGTGGGCGCTTTCTTCCATTTTCAGCGGGGGAATCCTGGGACTTTTCCTTTTGGGATTGCTTTCCAAAGCCAAAAACCCACAGGCTGTCACTGCGGTAATCTTGGGAGTTTTAGTCATCGGATGGATGAGCCTATCAACAGTTTTGATCCAAAACGGCCTTCCGGAAACCCTGGCCAATCCGCTTCATACCAATATGGCGATTGTAATGGGAACCCTGACGATATTTATCGTAGGCTTCTTGCTGACTTGGATGAGAAAAAAAGGCCAACCCGAAAAGAAAACTGAGGCATCTGTCCTGCAGGGATGATCGAAGATTAAAGCCTAATAAAAAGGGTAGATATCGGAAGAAGATTTCTCTCCCCCGATTCAAATTCATCAAAGAACTCCCATTGCCGAATGTCAAAAACTCAAGCGTATCTGAGGAAGTGACCTCACCCAAATCCCCGCGAGATCTGTTGAGGGTTCCGGATCATTTTTATCTATGCAACCAATCACGTCAAAAAGGAGAATTGCTTTGAGTCTGCGATTCATTGATCTGAAATAGCGAATTGAAAATAATTTCAATCACCACGAAACCTTCGATGAGGGGGAACAAAACAACTGACTGACGCGAATCCTTTACTATTGGGTAAAGTAAGACCTTGCGCCAGTCAGGTATTAAGTTTTATCAAATATTCTTAAAATATTCCACAATCTGGGGCTTCATATAGATCAACCACAGCCAATTGACATGTAGGATTAGCTGAGAAGCTAGCGGAAACATCCACACCTACACCTGTCGGAGGCAAGCCAAATACATTAACTGTTTGAGGAGAGTTACCAATTGGGAACGAGGTAATTACGCCATCTATTGAAACGTCCAGTGTGCCTGCCGGTGGTGCGTTTTCATAAGTGATACGAAGTTGCAAATCGTAGGTCGGAAGAGGATCTGTACACGTAGCGTTAAGAAGTTCAAAACTAATAATACTACAAGCATCTTCGCAGTTATTGGCACCAGGATTAACGCCTGGATTTGTGTCATCACAATCTACCTCGCTACAGGAATTGTCAATATCGAAATATCCATCATTATCTTTATCAACTGCATCTCCATGCGCCTGGTGCACAGGCACAGCGTGGAAGTCAATCAAAATAATTTTACCCTTGTGGCAGATCTTTACTTTATGATCTTTTTCGCAGCTTGATAAGAATAGCATAGAACACAATGCAAGAAGGGATAGGCGGGTTAGAAATAGAGTTCTCATAGTTTTGATGGTTTATGGTTGAAGATTAAACTATAGACTATTTTCTTCGGGTAAAAAGTACTCATCAACTGAGGAGGAAGAATCAATGTATTGATCCAACCCCGAGTGATATTCTAAGTTACCGGATTCTCGCGTTATTTCAAACTCACAGAAACCTGATATTGAGGAAGTTGTGTTAATTTATTCGTTATCCTAGAGCCTTGCAAATAAAAAATTTGCCGTCGTCCCCAGTAGAGCGTACAATCGCTTCGGGTTAGAATTCTTTTACTACACTAAAAAATCCACCACTCCGCCTTAACGCCCATGTAATAGCCCCATCGCTCAGGGCCAACGAATTGCAGATAGGGACTGTAGAGGCTTTCGCTCGCATTTTCGTTGTAACGTGCCAAACTGAAAACAAAGCGGAGATGTGGCCGTGCCCAAACACTCCGTTCGCCGGAGGTGGACAAGGTGGGAGCAAGGGACAATTTCCCCATTGCATTCACGGGCTGGTCTCCATCTTGGCGCTGAGAGTAATGCAACTCCGACAACAGGTGAAAATTGTCGCTGATGTACCAGGTGCCCCGCCCGCCGATGGTAAAATCTTCCTTTCGGTTGAACACTTCTTTTCCAAAGAAAGTCTCCGCCTGATCATTGGATGCGGCAGCCCCTTTGCTTTGATTGTAGATCACATAGCCGTTGAGCGAAAAGTGAGGAGATATATTCATCAGAAAATGCTCTACAAGTGACCAGCTGTAGGCGTTGCGAAAGCTTTGATCCACCAGGTCCGGCGCTCCGAAAGTTAGCCAGGTACGGGACACACCACCATCCCCGCCGTTGGCGATTCCACGCCCATAGCGTAGGCTCAGGTCATTAAAGGATCCGCTCAAAAATTTCGGCAGATTGCGATTCAATCTGGCTCCCAGCACATATCCGTTGTCTCCGGGATAAGCCAGATCGGGAAGTGTGTCGGTATTGTCGGGATTTCCCATCCTGTGAAACTCGCCAAGAAAGGTGAGTTTAGAATTTTCAGAAAGTGCCAAATCATGCTCCACAATCATTACGGTCCGTTGGCGAAGTGCCAAGGCAGGTGTTCCTGTTTTGATGTTCAGGTAGAAATAGGGTGGCACAGTGGAAGAGGTGTCGGTTGAGGCGACGAATAAGGCTGAAAACCGGGTTCTATTTTTCCACTCAATCCCAAAGCCTTGCCCGGAATGATCGTTGAAATAAAAGTGATCTGCAATATGGACATCTGCTCCCCGGTACAACCGACTGCCCACCCATAAGTTGATCAGGTCTTTCTTTCCAACTCCGTTCACCTCCACATAGAGTTCGGGGATAGCGAGCGTTAGTCCTCCGGTACTTGTCGTTGTACTGTTGCCAAAAAGCGATAGGCTGTTTGACCAGACGGCAAAACGAGTATTGACCGTCACATTCATACTGTCGCCTTTCACCAGAGGAGAAAAGTCTATCCCCGTAGCCAGCTCGAGGTAGTCCTGCTCTTCCATCCTTCCGCCAATGCTACCCATGTTGTTGAGATTCAGTCGGCGGCCAATGGAGCCTTCATTGACAAATGACCAGTCTGCACCAACTCTGCCATAGGAACCGATATAGAAGTTTTTATAGGTTGCCTTTTGATAAGCGATTTGCGCTTCGCAAATCGAACTCAGCATCGGAAAAGTCAGGAGTGACAGGCAAAAAACTAAATGTCGATTCATTTTGGGTTGGAGTAGGACTAAAAATAGTTGATCTGGAGGAAAGACTCAACTGGAACTCCGCGATGAGTACCGAAAGTCGAATAAATCGGACATTAAAAAAAGAAGCATTGAACGCCGGTATCTGCGATTCAATCGGTCCAGCGCTTCCGGTAGTATGGGTTCAGCTAACCCTCTATTTTTCTACCCAAGTATTTTACTCAAAAGAAAAAATGATCTCTATGCCCCATTAAGCAGCATCCACGATGTCCCGAATTTATCACGGAGCATGGCAAATCGATTCGCAAAAAAAGTCTTTTCCAGCTTCATAAAAATTTCACCATCAGTGGAAAGCAGCCTATAGATTTCTTCTGTTTTCTCTGGCGTATCAATTCTAAGCGTCAAATAGGCGCTGCGCATGGGCTCGGCATTCACCACGTCGGCCCCCCTGACCAGAGTACCACCAATCTCAATGATTGCATGGAGGATTGGTCTCTCCCATTCTTTTGGGAAATGGGGAAGCTGTTGGGGATGGGGCATCATCATGGATATCTTTCCACCAAGATGCTCCTCGTAAAACCGGAAAGCTTTCTCGCAATGTCCCGGATAGTTGATATAGATATCAAGTTTCATCAATGGATCGGCATTCATGGCGTAATTTTTTTCTAAAATTCTCAGTGAGATTGAGTTCTCGATTCCAGGTTATCCGAACTCATAGAGTCCCTGCCCTACCCTAGATATCCAATAGTGCCGTGAGCTCATCGGAACTGATCGGCGCTGAGGTATGCTGATGGATCACTTTCCATCCCTCTTCAAATTTTAAGAATCCAAGGGTAATTCTATTCTTCATACTTCTTAAAACAGCACCTTCGCTTGAAATTGCCTGAAACAGAATCAAGGCACTCGCAAATCCCACATTTCCTGACTGATGGATTTTCACCATTTCAAATTCAACTTTAACTTTTTCTTCGCCCAACGAACCAAGCCAGTCTATGATGATCTTATTCCATTCTGATGGATTCGAAATGTAACCTTGATCCCACAAATCAAAAATAAGGGTATGCTCATCGTAAAGATTGATCATAGATGAGGTGTCCTTATCCCAGGCAGATTTTTGATAGATTTTGAAAAAGTCTTCAATTTCCATAAGTCAATTTTTATACTTTGATGGATGTTTTTGCAGTGCTGACTCCGATTCTAATCCTTGTTCGTGGCCAAGATATCAGGGCTTGATTTTATGATTTAAGTCCGCTATGATTTTTTCAAGCCGCTTAGTTAGAGTCTCTTCTGTCTTGGCGGTTTCTATCAATGCAACAATCTTCTTTTTATTACTTGGAGCGAGTGTGTCAAAAAACTCTTTTGCTATTTCATTGTCTTTAAGTCTGGCTGACAAAGTTTCAGGAAGTTCTACGGTTCGTGGTTGTTCGTCCAAATCGATATTGACTTCAACTGTTTCACCACCTACAACTTGAACATTTTTACGATGTTCACTGCTTAGAGGAATGAGGAATTTACCTTCCATTACCCCCACGGTGCTTCTGTATGAGTGGTTTTTGATTTCAACCAAAACAGGCGGCCGTTTACCTGCACCCAATTGCTCAATTACAGCTTCAGGAACTTCGATTCCCAAGTTGTTTCCTCTTTGAAAAATTGTTGTCTTAAATTTCATAACGCTTCGGTCTTCGGTCAACGGTCTTCCAGCACCAATTTTTATCATAAAAGTATCAGGAATACATCTAAAATCGAGTTGTCTAAACGACAAATTCAAGGCCGTTTGCGACACAATAGTTCAACCGTCGCAGGTTACCCATTAGCCGGTATGTCGCCGAGCAGGACACTACTGAGGCGCGAGCATCCTGTTGAGGGCAGTGTCCCAATGATCCAGGTTTCGAGGTACGTGATCCAAGTATTGATCTGCCGCAATTGGCCCGCTAGAATGCCGTGTTTACAACCGTTTTTCTATTTTAGAATAGAATAAGTTTACTATCAAAACACGAACCTATGCTTCTGAAAAATAAAAATGCCGTAATCTATGGCGTCTCCGATTCAATGGCCGGAGCATTTGGCCGTGCCTTTGCCAAGGAAGGCGCCAGCGTTTTTCTGACCGGCCGTTCCCTTGAAAAAGTAGAAAAAGTCGCGAATGAGATCATCGCAGCCGGTGGAAAAGCCGAAGCCGCACAGGTTGATGCCTTAAATGAAAAAGAAATTGCTGACCATCTGGGGACAGTGGTAGCAAAGGCCGGTACCGTTGATATTTCATTCAACGGAATTGGCGTTCAGGATATTCAGGATATTCCACTGATTGACATGTCCCTTGAAGATTTTGTGCGGCCAGTTGCCATTGCGATGCAAACGCAATTTCTGACCACCACCGCGGCAGGCAGAATCATGGTAAAGCAAGGATCCGGTGTCATTCTTTCACTCACCGCTACACCCGGTGGTATAGGATACCCGCTCGTGGGTGGCTTTGGCCCGGCATGCTGCGCGATCGAAGGTTTTTCAAGAGGTCTGGCAACTGAACTCGGGCCACATGGTGTCCGTGTGATCAATATCCGGTCGGCGGGATCTCCTGATTCACGTCCGTTTCGGGATGCTCTGGCCAATGATCCGGATGCGGTGCATGACTTTCTTACGAAGCTGGAAGACGATACCATGCTGAAACAATTGCCCATGATGGCCGACATTGCGAATGTGGCACTTTTTCTCGCTTCGGATTTAGCAGACAAGATCACCGGTGTGACGATCGATGTCACTGCAGGCACAACCAATGGGTTGAATTATAAAATTCCCGCAATTCCATTTGTCAGCTAGAGTTTGGGAGGCTTGAGCACTTGCTTCCGATTCAATTCAAAGACGAAACAGACGGCTCCGTTAAACTCTCTTTCTTCGATCTTTTCAAAACCCAACCTTTCATAAAACCGGTGCGCATCGGTGTTTGTCTTCAAAGGATCAATCAGAATCCCACTTACCGTAGGATTGCGAAAGCATCGTTCGATGGCAAGATTCATCATCATTGTTCCGTATCCCCTATTCAGGTTCTTTTCTTCACCTATCCAAATATCAATAGCTCTTTTATCCTGCCCGACTTCTCCCCAATATTGAGTTTCTTCAGTAAAAGGATCAATGATTTGCAAAAAGCCGATTGGTTCTCCATCCAGTTCGGCGATCAGCTGTTCTCTCCATTCCGGATTCCGGGTCAACTCTACTTCCCAGTTCCAGTCGTCATCCGGGTCACTGTCGATTACATGTTGCTTTGCGTCCCAATATTGGAGTAGTTCAAGGTCATCTATTGTAGCGGGTCTTAATGTTATCATTTTCTCCATTTTTATACTGACTACAAACAATGTCTGCCACGCGACGAATTGGCAATGAGAGGGATTTTTAGCACAAAAGTCAGCAGAATTGGCGCCATTGAACCTAGCAAAGTGGATGGCGGATTTGGGCAATAATTTGGAGTCAGTTGCTTCCCTGCCCAGAGTTTATTTCAAATTCCGCTCCTTTAGTAGCTGCTCCAATGCTTTGTCTTTTTTAGACCCATTAAACAATTTGTATGCAATAAACAGGGGAATCAGTGTAAGAAGTCCCCAACTGTTTTTTACAACACTGTAGATCACGACCCCAATCATAAATCCAATCAATCCCGCATTGAGTAGGGCCGAAGATTTCATCTTCTTTGCTTCGTCTAACAGCTCTTGATCTGTTAATTCTGACAACTCTTTTTCTTTCATTAAATAGGTTTTTATGTTTTCGCAAAAGGTCCGGAAGCAAAGAACCTGACCGATTTCCTTAAAAAAAAATTCGGAGCAGAGAGTGTAACCACTTTTCTTACAGGCTTTGCAAGCTGCACAAAATCTATCTGTGGTGCTCCCAATAATTAATACTCAATCCAATTCAGTAAAAATTACCTTTCCGTCACTTTCAATTTTGGAAACGTGTCGCATCGAATTAGTCGGATTCAAAGGAGTCCAATAGTCAGGGTACTTGATTCTTACCTCCTTGTTCGTTAATTCAGCTCGCATTTTCTCCAAATCCAGTCCTCTCTCAAGTCCTCGATTAACGTAGAATTCTGTGTCAAGTCCATTCAACTTAACTACAACATCCTTGGTACCTGCTTCATAAATCTCACTAACGGTCCCTTTCAAAATTAAGCAGTCTTTCTCCTCAGGGATGGGTACAGGCCGAAAAGCTAAAACTCCAAATCCGAGGAACAATAGCCCGATTATCATCATCCAATTTCCTTTCTTCATATTTCAGATAATTAATTTGTTAGCGGTCACTGATTGGCACTTTATAATTAGCTGATTACCATTGTTGGAATCTTATCCCTACCTGATTGTCTGCAATCGCAAATTCTTTGGCCCCCCAAGGTCTGCGCGTAACTTTATTTAGATTTGGGTGCAGAAGATGAGGATGTGAAGCCGATACTTTTTCAAAAACTTCTTCAATATTATCCGTCTCAAGTCTAAGCTCTGGATAATGTTCTTTAGCTAATTGCTCGTCCTGAAAAAGCATAATCCTTATTCCATTTTTTTCTAAAACACAATAAGGCTGTGAAGTCTTCAAATCTTTGTGAACAATTGAAAATTGCAGGCAGTCAACAAAAAGTTTTAGCCCGTCTGAAATGTCGATGTAGAAAACACTAGGCACTATCCTTGAAAAGTTCATTCTTACATTATTTAGTTCTACTGTCACATGGTAATTCTCAAAACCCCTCCTGGCCTACCTGAAAATACGGATTATTAAATCCCTCAACTAATCACCCGACTCGAAAGGAATGGCAGCCATTCCTCAGCCTGTCTTTCCGCATATTCCGCCAAAAAATAGGAAAGCGATGGCTTAAAGGGTTCAGATCTGAGAATCAGTCCTGCCTGCTCGGGGGTTTTATCGCCTTTGTTCACATTGCAGCGGTTGCAGGCCGTGATCAGATTGGTCCAGATGGTTTTGCCGCCTTTGGACTTGGGAATGATATGATCAATGGTGAGGTGTCTTTTGCTTCCACAATATTGGCACTCTCCATTGTCCCTCTTGAATAGATTGGTCCGGTTGAGCAAAACTCCCCGAAAAGGAATGGTTTTGTAATGGGTCAACCGGATCACAGCCGGATATTCAAAACTACGGCTGACCGTGCGGATTTGAAGCAGCTCGTAAGTGGAAAGGATGTTGGCTTTTTCCAAAAGGCAAAGCACGATGGCTTTGTGCACCGGCACGACTGCCACTGGAGAATGATCTAAATTCAGTACCAAAACCCGCTTTTCCATAACTTATCCCACTATCAATCTTGTGTCAAAAACGACCTGTTTACCGGTATTGTTCCTCAAAAAATCTTCCCATTCATCCAGATCCGACACTTTCATCTTGTTATCCATCCAAAGTATATTTTCTGCTCCCAAAAAAAGTCCAAAGTGGGACTCCTGTTTTTCCAAGTCCCTGAAAATAAACAAATCACCCGGAAGTGCCTCTTCCGGTGTCACACTTTTGCCGGGAATTTTCCCTGATTTCCAGGAATAGCCCGCTATCGCAAAGATCAGCGCAAATCCCTGCTCCTCATCCAATCCAAAAATACTCCTCCCGCCCGCCTGAAAAGGTGCATTGAGGAAACGAAGTCCGATCTCGGCCAACTCTTCGCGGTCCGCCTTGAGAATTTTGGGCCGGGAATTTCCTGTAAATCCGACATGGTCCTGCCAGTTGAAAAGCTCAAGTTCGGAAAAATGAAGCCGACTCCCGGGAAGAAGGTAAAGGCTGGATCCGAGGTATTCGATCGCAGCAATGGGGCTGGTCACGACTTGAAAATCCTGGTTGAGAAAGGTTTGGTATTCGTCTCCGGTGATCTCCTTGATGAGCGTGGCCCAAACCCAACCGCCCATTCCGGTGTCTTCGTGGTAAATCCGAAACCATTGCCGGTCGGAGGTCAAGCCGTTGATCTGATAACATTCTCCAAAAAGTAACTGGGTGACCAGCGCGGAATCAAAAGTTGGCTGGCGGTAAACCGGAAGGATAGTCTGGCGACATATCCCGTATGCATCAATCAAAGGCCATTCGCTGGAGCTCTCTTTTTGCATCTTTTTCCTTCAGGTCCTGACGTTTATCGTGGATTTTCTTTCCCCGTGCCAGCGCAATTTCCAGTTTGGCCAAACCACGGTCATTGATAAATATACGAACCGGAATGATTGCCAGCCCCTTTTCGGCTGACTTAGTTTCGAGCTTTTCCAATTCTTTTTTCTTCAAAAGCAGCTTGCGGTCCCGTACCGCCACATGATTGTAGCTCGCTGCCATGCTGTAGGGAGAAATGTGCATCTGCCGGATATAAAGCTCCCCATCCAAAAACAGGCAAAAAGCTTCAGTCAGGGAGACTTTGCTCTCCCGGATGGATTTGATTTCCGTTCCCGTCAGCATAATTCCGGTCACATAGGTATCTATGAACTCAAACTCAAAGCTTGCTTTCTTATTCTTGATGTTGACGGTTTTTTCGAAGCGGTTGGGCTTAGACATTTCAGATTTTCATTTTGGCCAAGGGAGTCACGTCGAGTCCGACAAACTCACCCTTGAGGTATTTGTAATGTGCTGCCATGGCAATCATGGCCGCATTATCAGTGCAGTATTCGAATTTGGGCACGTAGAGGTTCCATCCTTTTCGGCGGGCAAGTTCTCCCAAAGTCTCCCGCAAACCTGAGTTTGCAGATACTCCTCCGGCAATGGCAATTTCCCGAACTCCATACTGCTTCACGGCTTCCTTCAGCTTGATCAGCAGCATCTCAATCAGGGTATATTGGATGCTGGCGCAAAGGTCAGGCAGGTTTTCATCTATAAAAGCAGGATTTTCCTGCAGCTTATCCCGAAGGAAGTAAAGTACGGCGGTTTTAATTCCCGAGAAAGAATAATTCAACCCGGGCATGCGGGTAACCGGAAATTTGAAGGCTTTGGGATTTCCTTCATTGGCATACTTATCCACCAAAGGTCCACCCGGATAAGGCAATCCGAGGAGTTTGGCTGTCTTGTCAAAGGCCTCACCCACTGCATCATCCTGAGTTTCACCGATTACTTCCATTTGCAGGTGGCTTTTCACCAAGACCAATTGAGTATGTCCTCCGCTGACAGTCAGACAAATGAAGGGAAAAGCAGGTCGTGGATCTTCGATAAAATGCGCCAGAACATGCGCCTGCATGTGGTTCACATCGATCAGCGGAATCTCCAAAGACCGTGCAAAAGCCTTGGCGAAACTCACCCCAACCAGGAGAGATCCCATCAATCCCGGACCCCGTGTAAATGCAATAGCCGAAAGCTGATCTTTGGTGATTCCAGAACTCAAAATTGCCTCTTGGATCACAGGAATGAGGTTTTCTTGGTGTGCACGGGAGGCAAGCTCGGGAACTACTCCCCCATATTTTTCGTGCACGGATTGTGTGGCCACAATATTATTGAGTACTTTGCCATTTACTATAATGGAGGCAGAAGTCTCGTCACACGAGGATTCGATTGCTAGTATAGAAATATCGTTGGTACCCATTGGAAAAGAACGCGAAAGTTACGGATTTTTTGCACAAAGCTTTCCGAGTGCTGTTATGGGTGGTTTTCAGTTCTCTCCTTCTTTTGATTGCATTGGGATTGGCGCTGCAGGTCACCCCTGTACAGAATTGGCTGGTCGACAAAGTCACCGGCTACCTCAACGAGGATTCCAGCTTTAATACTGAGATCGGTAAAATAAAACTTTCTTGGTGGGATGCTCTGGAATTGGAAAATCTCTCCATCCGGGACCACAAAGACAGCCTGATGATCGGGGCAGATTTGGCTTATGTGGATTTTTCCCTCCTATCTCTGATACCTCCTGGGGACCCGACCATCGATGCGATCCGGCTCGAAAAAGCAAAGGTAAATCTACTTACGCATGCCGGGGATTCATCGATGAATATCAACCTCTGGGTTGATGAATTATCCGATCGCTTCGGATCCAAGGAAAAATCAAGCACAGAAACCAAGTTTTACATCAGTGCTGTCGAACTCAGGCAGGCCCAGTTTTCACTGATCAATTTCAATGCTGAACCTATTACCGAAGGCTTCGATTTTAACAGGTTGGTAGTAAAGGAAATTTCCGGAAACGCCACTGATTTTCGTTTGGAAAACTCCGAGATCGGCCTGGACATCAAGTTACTGACCGGGATGGAAAGCACCTCCGGACTGAAAATCCAGGAACTGAAAACCAAGCTGACCTATTCACCTGATTTTCTCGAACTGGATCAACTCAATCTGAGGTCAGAAAAAAGTCAAATCAAAAATTACATCCGCCTGGACTTGACCGGGCCTGAGGGATTTGCTGATTTTATTAATCAGGTCAAGCTGACAGCGAGGTTTGAGGAAACCAAAATCGATTTATTGGATCTTCGCCTTTTTGTGCCCTCGCTCCCTGAATTCGAGGATGAAATCTACCTGAGCGGTGAAGTCATGGGAGCGGTTTCGGACTTGAAATCCGATGAATTTCTGATCCGCTTGGGAGAAAAAACCGCTCTTTTTGGTGCATTTGAATTGGATGGCTTGCCAGATATCGACAAGACCTACATCAACCTTTCTCTGAAAAACTCGGTCGTATCCGCTCGGGATCTGGCACCTTATCTGACTCCCGAATTGGAAAAACAGATCAACAAGTTTAACCTTATTCGAATGGATGCGGATTTCACAGGACTTTTGAGCAGGTTTACTACGAATGGAAAATTCAGAACCAGCATCGGAGACCTTGACGGCAGGGTGAATTTTGACCTCGTCAATGGCATTCCCTCGATCGTTTCCCGCTTGCGGGTGAGTAATCTGGACATGGGAATTCTGGCAGAGGATCGGGATTTACTTCAAAAATTAAGTCTGAACGGAACGGTAAACTTCAAGGGAAATTCCGCAAAAAATGCGTTGGTCGACCTCGATGCCCAGATTTCCCAACTTGGAATCAATAACTACACCTACTCGAATATCAATACCGATGCAACCTATGGACTAAACCTATTTAGAGGCAATCTGACTATTGATGACCCAAACCTTAAAGCCCAGGCCAGAGGCTATTTCAATTTGGAGGAATCAGTAGATTCCGTCAGAATGGTCATACAGGTGGACACCCTGTTTCTGGATAAAATCAACCTAACCGAAACGCCAAGTTTCATCAGCGGCAAACTTGACATCGACACCAAAGGGATTAATCTGGATGACATCCAGGGAATCGCCAGATTTTCCAACATCAAAGCAGGCTACGAAGACCGGTTTTTGGATGTGGGAGATTTCTATTTCCAGTCCCTTTTTGCAGGTGGCACCCGCACACTGTCAGTCAACTCAGACTATGTGGTCGCAGCAGCCTCCGGTCAGTTTAATCTCGAACAAATGATGCGGGACCTGAATATGTTGGGAAGCCAGTACCTCGCCATTTTGATCAACGAGACCCAGCCTATTGCTGATTTGGAGAAAAACTTCTCTGAAACTTACAACTTGGATCTAAATGTCAGGTTGCAGAATCTGAACCCGATAATCCAACTTTTTCAGCCTGATCTTTCGATCTCCAAAAACACCATTTTGGAAGGGGCATTTTATCAAACACCGGAAAATACGGTATTCAATTTTTTCACCAGCATAGATACACTGACTTATCAAGGCAATACTGCTTTCGGAACCAATATTGACTTCAACACCTCCAAAATCATCAATAGCGCTGATATTTTGGCTTCTTTCTATGTGTATTCCAAAGAGCAACAAGTCGGAAATACACTTGGATTCAAAAATCTCGGTCTGGAAGCAATCTGGGATCAAAACAATCTGGACCTCAAGCTCAGCCTAGATCAGGATTCTACCCAAAGTAGGGCCAGAATTGAGGCAGAGACCCAGTTTTCGACCTCCGGCACCAAAGTTCATTTCAAGCCTTCGGTACTTCGGGTGCTGAGAAAGGATTGGGATTTTGACCCGGAAAATCAAATTCTGCTTTCCCAAGGGGAAATCACTTTTAGTAATTTCAATATTCTCAACCAAAGCCAATCTCTGGGCGTAGATGGCAAAATCAGCGAAAATCCCGATGAAGTCTTGGACATGATTTTCAATGGGGTCAGCATCGATTTCTTAAACACCATTACCGTTCAGGAGTTTTTGGGCACGGCTAATGGTGCATTTCATCTAAAAAACCTGATGGATAAGCCCATGATTGAAGGGGAATTGTTCGTTGACGACATGGAAATCAACCAATTTCCGATTGGGAATATTTCCGCCTCGGCCAATTTAAATGGTACAGACCTCATTTTGAATCTGGAAAATGAAATCAACGGTCAAAAGAAAATAGACGTCAACGGAATAATTGGATTTGAATATCAAAACCTGGATCTAGAAGCTGTAATGACAGAGGCCAACCTCGTGATTTTTGAGCCATTTCTATCCAAATACATCACCAACCTGGACGGGACTGTCACCGGAAATCTCCAAATCCGAGGCACCATGGATGTACCTGAAATTTTGGGAAGTGGAAGGATTGATGGCGGCAAGCTCCATATCAACTACCTCAATACCAATTACCGGGTGGATGGCAGCATTCTTTTTCAGCCCACCCAGGTCAGTTTCAGAGACTTGATTTTCAGGGATGTCAATGGCAACCGAGCGACTTTCACCGGTGGATTGAATCACACAGGGTTTGGCAATATATTCCTGGATATCAATTCCACCCTGAGCAACTTCCAGGTGATGAACACGACAGCAAAAGACAATGAGGTCTTTTATGGAACTGCTTTTGCCTCGGGCACCCTGGCGATCAAAGGCAGCACCACCAATCTGGACATCACCGCCAGGGCAACTACCCAAGCCAATACCCGGATTTATATTCCGCTCACCAGCAGCAATAACCAGTACCAAGAAGACTTCATCCAGATCATCAACATTCAGGATACGGTGCGGATCAAGCAGCTGGCAGAAGACCTCAACCGACTGGATATCGAGAATGTGAGAATGAATTTCATTTTGGACATCACTCCCGATGCCTTTGCCCAGATCATCATCGATCCGAAAACTGAAGAAAGTCTGGAAGCCAGAGGTCGCGGAGTTCTCACCATGAACATCGATACCCAAGGCAATTTTAACCTGACGGGTAACTATGAAATCACCCAGGGACAATACAATTTCTCGCTCTACAATGTCGTCAAAAGGGAATTCCGAATCGAACCCGGTGGACGGATCACCTGGTTTGGCGATCCGTATCAGGGTGTGATGAACCTCAAGGCAGTGTATGAAGAAAACATCTCGCTCCAACCCCTTCTATCCTCTTCTTCTGCCTCTGAAAACAGCCAAATGCGAAGAAGGTATCCACTCAAAGTGTTGATGGATTTGCAAGGTGAACTCCTGTCACCAGACATAGTCTTCAGCTTCGATTTTTCCGAATTTCCATCGAGCGGCGACGTGCAGACGACCATTTCTGCTTTCCAAAGCCGGGTAGCGGCAGATGAGCAGGAAATGAACCGGCAGGTTTTCTCTGTCATCATGACCCGAAACTTCTCACCTGAAGGTCAGTTTTCCGGCGTTTCTACGATTTCATCAAGCTTGGGGAATTTGCTATCCTCCCAGCTCAACAGCTTCATCGGCCAAATGGACAAAAACCTCGAAGTCAACATCGACCTGGCCACATTGGATGAAAATGCGCTCGAAAACTTCCAGCTGAGCGTAGCCTATACTTTCTTGGACGGAAGACTTCGCGTGTCAAGAGATGGTGGATTTACAGACAATCAGGGCAATGCCAGCGCGGCATCGATCATCGGAGATTGGCAGGCCGAATACCTGCTAACTGAAGACGGAGTATATCGCCTCCGGATCTTCAACCGAAACAATTATAACACTTTCACCTCCCTTTCTCTGACCCAAAACGTCCTGACTTATGGCGCCTCTGTCACCCAAAACGTTTCGTTCAACTCTTTTTCCGAGCTTTTCAAAAAAATCACCGGTAAGAAAAACAAAGACTTGAATGTCACGGATACCGATGAATTTCTGCGGGAGGAATACCAAGGTGAGGAAAACTGGAAACCACTGAATCTGGAAAATCTTCCTCCAAGAAGAGAACCTCCATTGCCAATTCCCGACAACTTTATCCTTCCTGAAGAAGATAATTAAAACATTTTGGAGGGCTGAATACTTTATTCCAATAAAGATTTCATGGAAAAAATCACCCTGTTTTGGTTTCGAAGAGACCTCAGACTGGAAGACAATACGGGACTTTTTTATGCACTTCAGCAGGAAAAAAACGTCCTCCCGCTTTTTATTTTTGACAGAAACATCCTCGAAAAGCTCGATGACAAGGCAGATGCCCGGGTGGAATTTATCCATACTCAATTGGCAGAAATCAAATCCAGATTGGAGCAAAAGGGAAGTTCTTTACTGATTAGGTTTGGGACTCCGGAGGAGGTTTTTCAGGAACTTTTGGAGAAATTTGATATTCAGACGGTGTACACCAATCGCGATTATGAGCCTTATGCCAAATCGCGGGATTCAAGAATTGACACGCTTTTGAAAGGCAACCGAATCTCATTTTTGGCCTTCAAAGATCAGGTCATTTTTGAGCCGGGAGAAATCCTGAACGGCTCTGGTGAGTTTTACAAAGTCTTCACCCCTTTCAGCCGAAATTGGCTGGAGAAATACAGGCAAACCAAGGTTCAAACCCTGGAAACGCCCAATTGGAAGAACCTTTTTAAAACCTCAGCTCTTCCAATGCCTTCATTGGAAGAAATTGGTTTTGAAAAAACAACTCTTCCCTTTCCTCCCAAAATCACTGACGAGGCTCTGATCAGCCATTACGATCAAACCCGGAATTTCCCCGCTCAAAACGGAACTACAAGGCTCGGAATCCACCTGCGGTTTGGTACGATTTCCGTCCGAAAACTGGCTCAAGTGGCAGCCCGACTAAATGAAACCTACCTCAATGAATTGATCTGGAGAGAGTTTTACATGATGATTCTGGCATTTAACCCGCAGGTGGTGGACAGGGCCTTCAAACCTGCCTACGACCGGATTCCTTGGAGAAACAACGCCGAAGAGTTTCAGGCATGGTGTGAGGGAAAGACCGGATATCCCATCGTGGATGCCGGCATGCGGGAACTCGACCAAACCGGCTACATGCACAACCGTGTCCGCATGATCGTGGCTTCTTTTCTGACCAAACACCTCCTGATCGACTGGAGATGGGGAGAGGCCTATTTTGCCAAAAAGCTATTGGACTTCGACCTGGCATCCAACAACGGTGGCTGGCAATGGGCCGCAGGCACCGGTACAGACGCCCAACCTTACTTCCGGATATTCAATCCCGACTCCCAAACGGAGAAATTTGACAGGGAATTGAAGTACATCAAAAAATGGATTCCTGAATTAGATACAATAAAGTATCCAAAACCCATTGTAGATCATAAATTTGCCCGGGCAAGAGCACTAGACACCTACAAAAAAGCCCTGGAACAATGAACGTCGGAGACAAAGTCAGATTACTACGTGGAAAAGAAGAAGGAATCGTAAGAAAAGTCTCCGCCAGCGGTCGGATAGAAGTGGAAATTGAGGACGGATTCATTATTCCAGCCATGAAATCTGAAGTGGTCATCATCGCCGAGGCGGAAAAAAGTTACTTCGGAGAAAATGCCGGAGTGACCAAAGAGCCAGAATCTCCGCTGCCTATTTCTGCTCCGAAAGATCAGGGACTTTACCTGGCTTTTCTCCCCATCAACGATCAGAATCTGAGTCTTTACCTGATCAACGACAGTCATCAGCCCTATTTGGCTCATACTTCGGAAGTCCATGGCGGAAATCAACGTACCCTTTTTGCAGGTGTTTTGAATCCCGGTGAAAGTAAAAAAATTGACGACCGCTTGATGAAGGAACTGGATGAGTGGCCTGCTTTTTTGCTCCGTTTCATCCCGATTCAAAACAAGCTGGAGAAGGCTATTTTGCCCTTTGAGCGACAGCTGAAAATGAAGGCAACCCAATTTTTCAAGCACCTCAGCAAGGCACCTATTCTGGGAAAAAATGTCTACCTCTTTGCCATGGAGCAGACAACCAAAGAACTGGACATCCGCAGCCTCAATGCAGAACTGAAAGAAATCACTCCCAAACCGGAGCCTGTGAAGACAGTAAAACCTCCACGGTCTATCGACCTCCACATTGAGCAGCTGCATCCCGACCCCGATAAACTGAGCAATGCTGAAAAAATGCGGATTCAAATGGAGGCATTTGAAAAGAACCTGAATCAGGCCATTGCATCAGGAATGGATGAGATCACCTTTATCCATGGTCTGGGCAACGGAATCCTCAAAAAAGAAATTCATAAGCGTCTAAGCCAATTAGGAAATATTAAGTACTTTCAGGACACTCAGAAAGACCAATGGGGCTATGGAGCTACCTTGGTGCGAATTTCCTAACCCATGCAAGCGAAGACTTCTCCGGTTTACCAGATTTTTGAGCAGCAGCACCAAGATGCCAAAATTCTTTTCCTGGCACTTGGGAAGCAGATAAAATCCAAAAAAGCGATTGAATTACAGACTAAGCTGGAGTTTTTGGAACTCTTTACAGATCTGATGGACAAAATCCATTTTGAAGATCAAAGCTTGGGATCAGACCTTTTTTTACCTTTCAAAACGCTTAAAAAGTCCCTTCGCAAAACCCACCATCTCAAGCTTGTTGGACGGAATCTGAAAGCCAGAAAAGCCAAATCGGAACTGGGATACGACAGTTACAAGGATTACCTGAGGGCACAAAAAAGAAAAATTCACAAGGAAGCCTTCGACCTGGTTGTGGGAAGTTCCCTCAAAACCTGGGATGATTTTCAGCAAAAAGCCCAACTTTCCAGCAAGGGAATCAAACCACTGATGATCAATACCGCCATCAATCAGCTGGTTCAGGAAGAACTCGAATTTCTCCATCACGATCTCAAAGCACCGCTTCAAAGTCAGGGCTTCAGGGATCTCTTCGAGAGTCTCCGTAAAATAATCATGCTGGAAAACCTTCTCATCCAGCTGGGTTTCAACCCGATTTTCGTCTCTTCCATCCATGACGAAATCGGACAACTCAAGGAAAACCTCAAACCATGGTATTCCAACCATCTCGCTTTTCAGACGCTTTCGGGTTTTTTGGCAGAAAAGGACAACATCTCCAAAAAATACATGGAATGGATCAAAGAGCTGAAGGAGGAAAAAATAAGCCTGTCTTCCGAGATCGAAAAACAGGCTTTTGAATTACTCAAAAAGGTATTGGTCTAATTCAGATACTTGAAAGCGCATTCGCCAGATCATTTTTCAGATCTTCGGCATCCTCCACTCCCACACTCAGGCGGATCAGTGAATCCACCAAACCGACTTTTTCTCTTTCTGCTTTTGGAATAGAAGCATGAGTCATCGAAGCCGGATGTCCACAAAGTGATTCCACTCCTCCAAGCGATTCTGCCAATGCAAAAAGCTGAAAACTTTCCATTACTCTTTTGGCATCCTCCAGACTGTTGCCTACCAAAGTAAAGGAGATCATTCCCCCAAAATCACGCATTTGCTTCTTTGCAATTTCATGGTTGGGATGGTCTTCGAATCCCGGCCAATAGACTTTCTCGACTTTTGGATGGTTTTTAAGATAGGCCGCAATGGTCTTTCCGTTTTGACAATGCCGCTCCATTCTCAAATGCAGGGTCTTGATTCCCCTCAGCACCAAAAAGCAATCTTGAGGTCCCGGAGTAGCACCGCAGGCATTTTGCAAAAAGGCCAGTCTGGAAGCCAATTCGTCGTCATTGACCACCAGTGCTCCCATCACCACATCGGAATGTCCTCCCAGGTATTTGGTGACAGAATGCATCACGATATCAGCTCCCATATCCAGTGGATTCTGAAGGTAAGGCGAGGCAAAAGTATTGTCCACTGCAAGCAGCAATCCATGCTTTTTGGAAAATGCAGCCATGGCCTTTAAGTCTATGATATTCATCATAGGATTGGTAGGTGTTTCTACCCAAACCATTCTGGTATTTTCATTGACATAAGCCGAAAGCCCCTCGGGATCTGCCATGGACACAAAATGGAATTTGATTCCATACCGCTCAAAAACCTTGGTGAAAAGCCGATAGGTACCGCCATACAAATCGCTGGTGGAGATGATCTCGTCACCGGGATTGAAGAGTTTTACGACCGAGTCAATCGCCCCAAGACCGGATGAAAAGCAAAGTCCGTGTTTGCCGTTTTCCAATGCAGCCAAGCTGTTTTGGAGAGCGGTGCGGGTAGGGTTGTGTGTGCGGCTATATTCATAGCCCAGGTGGTCACCAGGAGACTTTTGAACGTAGGTTGAAGTCTGGAAAATCGGCGTCATGATCGCCCCTGTAGATGGATCAGGGCTTACGCCTGCATGAATGGCTTTTGTACCAAATTTCATTTGCTTTGAGTTTATATTCTTTTTGCCAGGATAGTCGGATGAAGTGATTAAATAGGGGAAAATCCGAATTTGGGTGCTAAACTTGCCGAAAATTGAAGTTTTATCCTGCCAAGAGCTTGCCAAAGATGACAAAAAAGGACAGCATTTTCAAAACTTTGGGAGAGTACTTCAAGGCGCATTTTGGGGCAACTTTAAGTTGGATCTGGGTGACTGTGATGCCGGGGTTGGGCAGTTTGTTTTTGTTTTCAAACCCCCAACTGGTGGAAGCAATTAGACTGGAAAATGCAGGTGATCATCTGGTATTTACCCTGACTCTCGCGACATTGCTTGGACTTGCATTTCTTCCTACGACATTCACTGCACTGGCTACCGGGTATTTCTTTGGCTGGATAGGTTTTCCGGGTTTATTTTTTGGTTACCTCATTGCCAATGTGATCGGGTATTCGCTGGGCAAAGTGATCAATGCGGATTTTCTAAGTCTTCTCTACATGAAAAACCCTGAACTCAGAGAACAACTTGAAAACCGAATCCGGCATCCTCAGAGTCTGATATTCTTTGTGAGGATCAGCCCTATCATACCTTTCGCGATTTCCAATTTTCTATTTGCCTCACTCAAAATTGAATTGAAAAAAGTTTTGCTTTTCGGGATTCCCGGAATGCTTCCCCGGACACTGATTGCTTTTGGAACAGGTCTATTGGCAAATTCCTTATTGGATGCAAAAAAAGCCATGAACGACCCGATGCAATGGGCAATTCTGGCTTTGTTGTTTCTTGTGAGTTTTTGGGGACTTTACCGAAACTGGAAAAGCTCTAAAGCTTAACGCAGCAGGTACATTTTTCCATACCCCTTGGTGAATCCCTTGTCTCCGGCGGTAGGTCGATGCTCCATAAACTGGCCGTTTTTCCGCACCAAAACCCGATAGATGTAGACTCCATTGGCCAACTGATCTCCGAATTCATCCCGGCCATCCCAGGCGTACTCGGTGATGTTGTTGCCGATCCGGATTGATCCAAGTTCGTTTTGGAGGATCTCACGCACCACTTTTCCTGTCACAGTCATGATCTGGATCTTGATCTCATCAGGGATTTCCGATCCGGTCAAGGTGAATACAAACCTCACTGAAGAACTGAAGGGGTTTGGATATGGATAGAAATTGGTGATCTGAGATTCGTTGACCACTTCGAAAGTGATCTCATAGGGCTGCGGAGAATCCTCATTGGTGATTCTCAAGGTATAAATCCCGTCCGGCAAGGGTCCAGGAACAAACGAAACCCGGAAACTCTCATCCTCAGAAGCAGGAGCCCAGGTCAGGTTTGGATTGGAGAAGTTGATTTTGTTAAACTGGCAAGCTTCGCAATTTTGCTTCAGGAAGATCTCCATTCCCAGTGTGTCCTTCTTATACAACAGCGTCTGATCATTTTTGAGCAAAGCCGTCACCATCACATTTGGCGAAACCAGGTCTCCGTCCATGATGTAAATTCCGTCAAAATTGACATCCAGAAGGGAGACGGAATTATCTCCTTCCACATCAAATGCCACCCCCAAATCAATCAGGTTGTTTCGATAAGTCTGCTCTCTTTGGATTCTCGGATTGGCAAAAACCTCCAATTCAGTCTCGCCTACTCTTCCGATACTGTTGAATTCCACCGAAAACTCTGCCTCTTCCCCGGCTTTGACAGCGGGGAGTTTTTTGGTGAAATTTTCTACCTTTTTGGTGGTAAGATTTGTCATTTTCCAATCCACCTGAATGGAATCCAGGAAATTGTAGACTGAGGCATTTTTGAATACAAAATCGATTTTCGCGCTTTGTCCCTCTCTCAGGCGGATCCGTTCACCTGGATTTTTCTCCAAAAGAACCCCTTCAGGCACACCTTCGAAATTCACCTGCCATCTGTCTAATTGAGCTGGTTGGGTGGAATTTGGGTCATCCATTTCATACCTCAGCCTCAGATATGGATAGTTGAGTGGATTGATGGAGGAAAGGTCAATTTCCTGGTCCAATACATTTGCGACCAAAACCTGTTCTTCACCGTCTTCCCTAACACCCAAAATGTCGAATTGGGTAAAATCCTCCTCATTGATCCAGTTTCGTGCATTTACATTTTGAAAGAATCGCTCCCAGGAAGATGCCGGTCCAATCTTCGGTGTCAGGATCACTCCATTGGTAAAGTATCCTTCGACCTCTGATTCAAAACTCAGCGTTTGCTCCGATGCCGGCACTTCAAAGTTGGGATTGCCGATGATCTCAATCGCTTCTCCGGCCCGCATTCCTTTTCGGCCATAAAGAATATACGGATCGCCCGTGGCCAAAGCCCGGAGGGTAGCCTCATTGGCTCCAAATTCCTTCAGACTTTGATAAGCCCGATCTGGCCAAGCGTCAAAGGTGACATTTCCCACTGTAAAAATGACCACATAATCTCCCTCCTTTACCCCACTGACATAGTCTTGCAAAATGGTATTGCCCGGTGTAGTAATCCAGGCATTTTGGATGCTTTGGATCATCTGTGGTACGCGTCCGCAAGCCCTGGAATCCAGAATGTCAAAACCCGGAACCGGAACAGCCAAATAGGGCAACAATGTTTTTTGGTCGATCGCCACCAAGCCTATGGTTCCATTGGGGCAAAGCCGACTGTTGGCATTGTTGACATTATCGATGATCTGGGGAATATTATCCAAGTAAAACTGGGTATTCCGGAAACTGAGTGTGTCCACTCCAGCACCTATCGTGAACACTTCAAAGCCGATTTTCTGGCTGATGTACTGCCAAGACTTTCGGGATGGGTCCATTTCCAGATTTTCCAACTGGCCCTGTACCAATTGGTCATTGACCCGCTGGGTCCAGCCATTTGGTGAATTGGGAATATAGGAAAAGCTGGAATTGGTCCAGGCATCGGTCTCTCCGACTTTTGGATCCTGGTATTTTGACCTCCAAAAATACGTCGTGGAGTCATTCCCGGCCGAAAGGTTAACCGGCCATTCCACCAAACCAGCCGTAGTGGACCGGATTTCTTTTCTAAATGCTGAGTTGAAATTGATGGTGGTATCCATCTGGATGATCAAAGTCCTGCTTTCAGTCAGGTTTCCTGGGGCCTGGGCGATCAGCTTGATTTCTTTTTGGTTGACGATCCCAAAATCGGCGGGGAAAAGATTAATAGTCCCGCTCAGGGGAATAAAGGCAGAATAGGTAATGGAATTGTTGGCAAAGGTCATTTCCGGAACCTCTTTTTCTGTGTTCAGGGAAATGGTAAACTGATTGTCTCCCGCAGCATCCAACAGTAAATTCGGCACGGAAAAAACCAGCGTATCGGCCCTGGAAATGGATGAAATCCTGACGGGATCAAAGCTGATCATGGTCCCGTCCGGGAGTTTCCTTTCAACCTTGAAATTCAGGGAATCCGGATTGACAATCCCCAGATTTCTCACGACAAAAGAAAGTTTCAAGCTGTCAGAAATGGCAGAAAGCGGTGAATCATCAAAAGATCCCAGACTTACCTCTTCCACCTTCACAGAATAATCAGCCTTGCTTGCAGGAAAAATCCGGACTCCCGGATCACCCAACATGACCATCTGCTCCATGTGGGTATAATTCAAGGGGTTTGTGCCGAAGGTTTTTATCAATTTCCACTCCGCATCCAGTTTTACTTCTCCTATGGTTCGGTAGATATTGGTGCTGTCAGCAAATGCCGAATTATAAAATAAATCCGAATACCGTCTGAGATAAACATCCACTCCGCTTGAGGTATTCGCCATGGCAATAACTGCTCCTTTTTCCGGAGTAATGACCCAATCCTCCGCTTGGGTATAGACGGTGGAATAAGCACTGCCATAGTCACAGCCATTGAAAAGCATGATAGGATATTTCCCTTTGTTTGCGTAGCCCAAGGTCGGATCTGAAGCAAACCCGATTTCAATATCAATAATAGTCGGTGAGCCGTGACCAAAGAAAGTCAGCATGGACCTCCCTTCATTGAGATCGCCTGTGATATCAATCACCTCAATTACGGAATTGGAACGCTTTCGGTAAGTGGTCACATTTCCTCCTAGAAAGGGGCCTTCGGCTATAGCTTTAAACCCATTTAGGAATCCAAAATACCGTTCAAGCTCGAATTCGGACACACCCCCACTGAGGTGGATCAACTCTTTTTGCCAGTGCTGACTCACTCCAACCTGATCTTTCTCAATGGCTTTGTCCAGATAATCGGATAGATGTTGAGCGTTTTTGGCAGGAATTCTCCCAACTGCAATAGCCGGCAATTCGGGATTTTTGGGATCAAGATTCAGGACATACACATTGTCCGAAAAAGGATATCCTCCAACCGGGACCAAATCCTGGAAAGAAAAGGCTTGTGGGGAATTGCGGTAATAGACATTCTGATTGTTGAGCCTGGACTGGGAATAAATAGCAAGAGACCTGCCGGCCAACAACATGTGGGTTGGCTTGTGGACCGGATAATAGGCTTTTAGGAACTCATACAAGGCCACCGGGGATTTTTCCCCATAGCCAAACTGGTCATAAAGCTCCTCCATCCTAACCGTCAGCGTATCAAATCCTCCGCCCAGTGCCGATGCACGGTGCTCGGCATATTTCTTCAGCGGATTTGGATACTTGGTGCTTGGTTTTTCCAGTTCCCGATGGCCAACCAGAATAAAATTCGAGGCCTGTGCCAGGTAATTGCGGAACTTTACCCTTTGCATCGTTCCTACCTGAATCAAACTTTGATCGGACTGAATCCAGATTTTGCTTGCTTGAGAAGGTACAGAAGCGGTAAAACTCAAGGTAGTCCCGGTTTTGGAAACCACCACTTTTTGAGCGGAATATAGATCAGACACATCTACGGCGACATAGTTCTGCTGAACAGTAGGGATAACCGCACGCTGATTTCCTGTAGGAAACTTCATCAGACGTGGGGAAAAATCTCCTCCCTGAATCGGTTTGCGGAAGGTGATTTTAGCGTAGGCAATTGAAATATTATCCACCGATTGCGGTCCTTGTGGAAGTACCTTCACCACCAGAGTTCCGTTGGCATTGAAATCGCTCATCTGCAGGTCTAGAGAGAGCTGGGGATATTCAAAGCTATTGAATTTGGCTTGAGTTAGAGCACGCTGTGTGCCTGTCAGCGGACCTGCGCTAATGGCCACCAGATGGGCATTTTCAGACCTTCCCACCAGTCCGATTTCTAGTTTTGCTGTTCCCGAATTGAGTAATGGTCCCAAATTGGAAAAGGTCAAATCACGAGCAACACCTTTGGTAATCTGCGTTCCCATCCAACCCTGTCCCTGATCGTAAGTTGACAGTCTGAAACCCAAATCATAGGCAATCCCAAGGGAGTATTGGTCTGAAAAGACCTGAAGTTGCTCTGCCTCGAAATTGTTGATTTGAGCCAAATTTCCTGCCGGAACAGGTCTTTGAGACATCCGCTTTCCGGGTATGCCGGGAGTCACGGTCAGAAAAAAAGCAGTAGTGTCTGTGTAAGTGTTAAAGTACGGATTTGGGACTGTTGGGAATTTATAATATAGCTTTTTATCCAACTCCGCATCGTTTCTAATGCCATAAAAATCGATGAAGTCCTGAGGATCAATTTTTCCATCATTTTCACCTTCTACATGGATTGCCACTTCTTTTCCCCGGTGAAAAACCCGGATCATTCTCGGATCGACTGTGGCGGTATTGATCCCCGAAGCTTGGAGGGAATTAGCCGAAATCCGGTAAATACCATCCTTAGCTGTTGGAATTTTGTAATAGGTGAGGGAATAATCATACCAAACCGGATCCTGAGCATTTGCTGATAGCAGCACTAAAACCAGAAGTACCAAACTTAGCAGGCTCTTTTTCAGGCTCATTGTTCCCAACCTTTATATTTTCTAAAATCCGATGAAAGCTTTTCCAGGCTTACTTTGACACTAAATACATGTGAATAAGGACTCTCAGAAACATCACCCAAATCCGACAGGGCATAATCGATCTGAAAACGTTCGTTAAGAATCACTCCCAATCCTGCTGCAGGCATGTAATTCAGCGATTCCACCCCCTGAAAATCTTTGATGTATTGAAAATTGCTCACCCCTCCCCGGACAAATACGAGTTCCTTGAATCCCAACTCAAGTCCAAGCTTTGGATCAATACTAAAAGTTGAGGAAGAGATCAGCGTATTTCTGGCTCCGTCAAAGGTGGTTTCCAAGTCCAACGCGGTCAATAAGTTGAATTTTTCACCGATTTTCCAATCGTAGGCGATACTGGCAATTGCCTTAGGCAGGGTGATTTCTACCGTGTTGAGTGGAATCTCATTGTTTGTCTGAGAGTAAATGTCCCTCACCATTTCTGCATCATGAGTCCAGGCATTGTAGGTGGTGGTGATGTCCCGGACCATCAATCCCAGGGTCATTCGTTTTTGGATGTAAATCCCACCCACATCCAATCCAAATCCCCAAGCCTGAGCAAATTTGCCCACGTTGCGATGGATCACTTTGGCATTTGCTCCCAGTTTGATTTTATCTGAAATATCCCTGGCAAAACTCAAAAGCAAAGCATAATCTGCTGCATTGAAAAATTGGATGTTATCGTAATTGATCGAACCATTGGCATCGTAAAGGAATCGGGTGTCCGGGATGTCATCAACCCCAAAGCGGATCAGTGAGACGCCAATCTGATTTTGATTCCCGACCGGAGTGCTGAATCCCAGGTAATCATATTGGGCAATTCCGGCGAAATACTCTGCATGCATCAGGGAAAATTCATACTCATGCCGGATTGCTGTCAAGGCAGCGGGATTCCAATAGGCGGCAGTTACATCCCGGACTGCACCTACCTGAGCTCCACCCATCCCCAGAGCCCTTGCTCCAACCCCTATACTCAGAAATTCATTGGAATACTTTGGCGAAAGATCTTGGGAAAAAGACTGGCCTGCCCAAAAATTCAGGAGGCAGGAGCACGAAAGGATGAACAAAAATTTGGTACAGTTTATTTTCACAACCACAAAATAATCCAATTTCAAAAACTACTGACAAACCTCGTGCTTTTATATCGGTCTAAGTGCAATGAAATGTACATGATCGGACACTTTTATGTCACATAGCTGGACATATTTCCAAGCAATGGAGAATCATTGCTAATGTGGTGAAAAAAAATGCAGCTTTTATCAGCTTTATAAAAAGTGCATTCTGTGGATTTCAAAGCCTCTTTTGGGGAAGTATGGAATCAAGAGCGGATAGTTTTAGCAAGGAATCAGGTTATACAAGGTAGCTTGGAAAAGATTGGTATCATTTTTCTTTCAACCCACACAAGTGAAATGAAAAAATACACTCCGCAAGGAGACTTAATCACCATACCATGAACGTCGCCAACACACAGATTCAAATGCGCAAAGGGCTCCTGGAGTTTTGCGTTTTGCACATCATCTCCCGGGGCGAGGTCTATACTTCAGACTTGATCGATGAACTCACACTAGCTCAGATGATCGTAGTCGAAGGCACCCTCTATCCCCTGCTCAATCGGCTCAGATCCGCCGAACTTGTCACTTATCGTTGGGTTGAATCCGAAGCAGGACCACCCCGGAAATATTACTCGATCACCGAGGAAGGGAAAAACTTCCTTCTTACCCTGTCAGAAACCTGGGCTTCACTGGTCAATTCTACAAATGAAATCACCTCTAAGAATTGATTCCGAAGCAACCTTAAACTAGACACACCATGAAAAAGACGATAAGCATCAACATCAGCGGCATCCTCTTCCACATTGAAGAAGACGGCTACGATACACTTCGGAAGTACCTGGACGCGATCAACAAGCACTTCTCCAGCTACAAGGACAATCATGAGATCATCTCAGATATTGAGAACCGGATAGCGGAGATCTTCCTTAGCAATCTGAAAAACAACAAACAGGTAATCACTGCCGAAAATGTGGATAAACTCATCGAAAAGATGGGAACCATTGCTGATTTCACCGCAGTCGAAGACCTAGAGGAAAACCTGCAGGAAGAGACTGAATCAAAGCAGGAAGATTTCTATAAATATGTGACTCCTCCTGGATCGGAAACGGGTGGTTATAAAAAGCTAAAACGGCTTGAAAACAAAAAAATTCTAGGTGGTGTCTGCGCCGGGATTGCCAACTACTTCTCCGTGGATCCGCTTTGGACCCGTTTGATTGCTATCCTACTGCTATTCAGTGGCAATTTGAATTTCCGACCAGGATTCCTAGACATCTTTCCATTTGACGACTTTCGCTTTAATTTGAGCTTTGGTTTCTTCGCTATCGTTGCCTACATCGTTCTTTGGGTCATCCTACCGGTGTCCTATGAACTGATGGAAGACACCAAAATAAAGAAGCTATTCAGAAACCCTGACGACAAAGTTTTGGGCGGTGTTTCCAGCGGCCTGGGAGCATACTTCGGAGTGGAAGTCATCTATATCAGATTGGCCTTTGTCCTTTTGGCCTTTGCCGGTGGATCGGGGATATTGATCTACCTGATCCTTTGGATCATCACTCCTGTGGCCAGTTCGATCACCGAACGGATCAAAATGAAAGGGGGCGAAATCACTCTGGACAGCATTGATTCCACGATCAAAGAGAGTATCAATCCTATACCTCAAGCACCAGAATCCACCACCAGAAAGATCCTGATGGCTCCCTTCAGGATATTGGGGAAAATAATTGACGCCATAGGATCTGCATTGGGACCATTGGGAAGATTCATTGCCACAGTTATCCGGGTGATTTTTGGTCTGATCATCTTCTTTATCGGATTAGCCCTCACAATTACCCCTTTGATCGCTTTGGCAGCCTATTTTGGTGTCACAGACGCTGATTACAGAGTATTGATGGACAATTTCCCAGTGGAGCTTTTCACGGATATGGTTCCGCTTTGGCTGGTTATTTCAAGCATGGGATTGGTAATCATCCCGGGTATAATCATCCTTTTGCTGGGCCTTAGTGTGCTGGCGCAAAAGAATCTGATCGGAAGCCGTTTTGGATTGGTCGCTTTGGGGCTTTGGTTGCTTTGCGTGGGAATTTCCATATTCCAGATCCCTAAAATTGTCGCCCAGTTTAAGGAAGATAACTGGTACAATACCGAATCTCAACTTTCGGTCACTCCAGGTACTCTTATTCTTAAACTGAACGAAATTGAGGATGAGCCGACTTTCAACCATGTGAATCTGAGAATCGAAGGAAAAGCAGACACCTTGGTTTCGCTGAAAGAAGAGTATTTCTCAAGAGGAAGAACCAAGGCCGAGGCATTAGCAAATGCCCAGAAGTTCAAGTATTCCTATTCCGTAATGGATTCGGTCGTGACCTTCAACGAAGGATTTGACATCAGCAGTTTGGACCAATTCAGAGACCAAAAGGTAAACTTGACACTTCGAATCCCTTATGACCGTCCCTTTATCATGGAAAGATCACTGTTGGATATTTTGAGAAACACGATTTATTCCAACGGGTACCGCTCCTCGGATGTAAGTTCCAGCGCCGTTTGGGTTTTTAATGAAGGCGGTTTGGTCTGCCTTACCTGCGTGGGAGACAAAGGAAAATCAGAAAATTGGGATAATGAGGAAGAAAATAATGTGGAGATGGATTCCCTCCAGAGAGCCAAAATCGACAGTGCTTCACGAGCTAAATTTGCCGATTCATTCTTCATGAAAGACTGAAAAATTTTCGGTTAACTGTCGACAGTCTACCGTCGGCAGCCGGTTAAGAGTCTGGCAAAAAGAGGTACCCAAACGGTGCCTCTTTTTTTGTACCTTAATTCACAAACCCAAAATAAAATGAATGTCTCTGTAAAATTTCTTGGCGGTGCCGGAGCAGTCACCGGTTCAAAGTATCTGATTGATTTGGGAAATTTTGAGTTTCTGGTGGACTGTGGCCTTTTTCAAGGACCAAGAGAGTTAAGAGAAAGAAACTGGGACGACTTCCCAATGGCCCTAGATCAATTGGAAGCCGTGGTCTTGACCCATGCTCATCTTGACCACATCGGTTATTTGCCAAAACTGGTAAAACAGGGATTTAGAGGCCCTATCTACTGCACAGAAGCGACTGCCGAGCTGGCAAAGATCCTGCTTTTGGATTCCGGCAAACTTCAGGAAGAGGAAGCTGAGTTTGCCCGCAAAAAAGGCTATTCCCGCCACGAAATTCCCCAGCCATTGTACACCATGGAAGATGCCGAAGCCGTCTTTCCGCTGTTCGTGCCCCAGTCTTTTGACAAACCCTTTTCGATCCATTCAAGTATTGATGTGACCTATTTTCATGCAGGACACATCCTTGGTGCAGCTATAGTGAAGATTGTGATCAAGGGCGACTCCCAGACTAAAAAACTAATCTTTTCCGGTGACTTGGGACGCTTCAATGACCCGGTACTTTTCCCTCCCACACTTATTCCCAAAGCAGATATCCTCTGGATCGAGTCTACCTATGGCGACAGAAACACCCTTTCTCACAAGCCTGAAGAAGAACTTGCCCAGGCGATATTGGATACCTTTGAAAGAGGAGGCTTAGTGGTCATTCCCTCCTTTGCGGTTGGCAGGACCCAGCTTTTGCTCTATCATCTCTATCAGCTTATGGAAAAAGGGAAAATCCCCAGAACACCGATCTTTCTGGACAGTCCGATGGCCATTGAGGCTACCAAGCTGTATCTTGATTTCCACTCGGATCACCGGCTCTCGGCCATGTTGGAAGAAGAAAGTGAACATGCCTTCCGACATTCCCAGCTTCAGTATGTTCAGAAGCAAGAGCAATCCATGTCCCTCAATGAGTTCCGGGGGCGGGCCATCATTATCTCAGCCAGCGGGATGGCAACGGGAGGCCGGGTACTGCATCATCTTTTTCACCGTGCCCCTGATGAGAAAAACGGAATCATTATCGTTGGTTTTCAGGCGGAGGGCACCCGAGGCAGAAGGCTACTGGATGGAGAGCTCACGCTGAAAATCTACGGAACGGAAGTTCCAGTCAAGGCAAAAGTCTATCATATCGAAGGCTTGTCAGCCCATGCCGATCAAAGCGAGCTAATGGCCTGGGCGGAGGGGTTCACCGACAATCCCAAACGGGTGTTTGTGGTGCATGGAGAAAAAGAAAGTTCCGAGGCACTTGCCTTCAAATTAAAAGAAGAATTGGGATGGAATACGGTGATCCCACAATATTTGGAATCATTTGTGCTATTCGAAGGAATCTAATCTAAAGCTTCCTATGAAATCGAGCATGACATTAGCGCCAAACAGAGCCATGATTATCAAGCATGCGAGATTCCATGTGACCTTTGAAAAAAAATATAAACACATGAAAAGGCTATTTGTCATCCTTACGATCCTGAGTTCAGTAATTTTGTTTCAAAACTGCAAACCCTACAAACCAGAAGGCCAGGGCATCACAGGTACTATCACTTGGCTGGAAGGCAATCAAATGCCAATGGTGACAGAAAGCGGTAACCCTGCCTCCAAACCTGATCCGAAGCCGATCAAACGGTTTGTACGTTTTTACCCTTTGATTAAATTTTCGGATCTGAAGATTGAAAACGGCTTGTATACTGCTGTGGCCGATAAGCCGATTACCGAGGTAGAAACGGACGAAAACGGGAGGTATTCCGTCCAATTGAGCCCGGGGAGATATTCAGTTTTTGTCGTTGAAGAAGGTGGCCTGTTTGCCAATATCTTCGACGGAGAAGGGAATGTTCAGCCTGTCACGGTGAAAGAAAACGAGTGGACACTTTTGGATATAGTCGTGAATTACAAGGCGGTTTACTGAAAATACAATCCACAACTATGGCTAACCGGTGGCGTATTCCGAAGGATGTAGAAGCACTTGTGCGAGAACGAGACTTGAGTTGTGTGTATTGTGGAACCTCATTCACCAATTCAGCTCAAACACACAAAACAAGAGCAACTTGGGAGCATATCGTCAATGACATCAGATTGAATAAATCGGATAATATTGCGCATTGCTGCGGTTCTTGTAATGCAAGCAAAGCTCAAAACTTCTGTTCTACTGGTTAAAAAGCGAATATTGCATATCCAAAGGAATTACAATAGACAGGGTTGCCAAGGTGGTTAAGGATCATTTATCAAAAGAGATGATATAGTAACCCCTACTTCTCCGAAACCTTCAATTCTACCCCAATAAAAAACCCACCCCATGTTCATAGAACTAGAAGTAAAACTGGGCATTATCGTTCACGGATATACCCCTGAAAACAAAGAAATCGAAGAGACCTTCAATGAATCCGACTTTGTGAAGAAAATAGTAGCCATAGACCGTATACAGTCCATCAGCGAGAAATATATCCTGGTCAAATCCTCACACGACCGGGTGATGTATTGGGAATACAAGGGCACAATGGAAGAGCTAAAGCAAAGGATGTTGGACGCCGGAATAAATATTGCCTGATCGGATTAGGTAATCCTTTTCCCAATCCCATTGCCCTTTCGTCATCGCCAGACGGTACTTGGTCGACTATCCATTTAAGACGACAAAAAAAAAATTCGTGAAAATCTGCGGCTTTTTCTGGGAGAACCCGCGGGATCCCCTATCAGAAAAAAAGCCCCGAAATCTTTCAATTCCGGGGCTTTCGCATTACTATTATTATTTCACTTAGTTATCTGCTGCCTTTTCCTTTTTGGTCACGGAAATGGTCAATTCAGTACCTTCACCACTATAATCAGCAGTGATGACATCTCCTTCCGAAAGGTCCCCTTTCAGGATCTCCTCGGCGATGGCGTCTTCCAGGTATTTCTGAATGGCACGGTTCAAAGGACGGGCTCCATACTGTTGATCATAGCCTTTTTCCGCTAGGAAATCTTTGGCTTTGTCAGTCAATTCGATCTTATAACCTAAGTCAGTGATTCTTCTGAACAGCTTACCCAAGCTGATGTCAATGATCTTGAAGATATGTTCTTTGCTCAGAGAATTGAACACGACCACGTCATCGAGACGGTTGAGGAATTCCGGGCTGAAAGCCTTCTTCAAAGCAGACTGGATGGTCGATTTCATGACGTCGTCGATTCCTTCTGTTTTTGCCTTGTTGGCAAAGCCTATACCGGCACCAAAGTCTTTCAGGTCACGGACCCCGATATTGGACGTCATGATGATGATCGTGTTTCGGAAATCAACTCTTCTACCCAATCCATCAGTCAGAATACCATCATCCAACACTTGCAAGAGGATATTAAACACATCCGGGTGGGCTTTTTCGATTTCGTCAAGCAGTACGACTGAATAAGGCTTTCTTCTGACTTTCTCTGTCAACTGACCACCTTCTTCATATCCGACATAGCCTGGAGGCGCTCCAACCAATCGGGATACGGAGAACTTCTCCATATACTCCGACATATCAATTCTAATCAGTGCGTCATCCTTGTCAAATAGGTAGGTCGCCAGCATTTTTGCCAATTCAGTCTTTCCTACACCTGTTGGGCCGAGAAAGATGAAAGAACCGATTGGTTTTTTAGGATCTTTCAAGCCTACCCGCGTGCGCTGGATCGCCTTTGTCAGCTTCTTGATAGCTTCTTCTTGTCCAATGACTTTGTCACCCAACTCGACATTCATGTTGAGCAGCTTGGCTCCTTCGTTTTGAGCGATACGCTTGGCTGGAATCCCGGTCATCATCGCGATTACTTCTGCGACGTTGTCTTCTTCCACTGTAAATCGCTTGGATTTGCTCTCGTCTTCCCAGCGATTCTTTGCAGCTTCCAATTGCTCGAGGAGTTTTTTCTCCTTGTCGCGAAGCTGTGCCGCTTCCTCGTATTTCTGGGATTTTACTACCCTATTTTTCTCCGCTTTGATGTTTTCCACTTCAGCTTCCAGCTTCAGAATATCTTCCGGAACATGGATATTGTTGATGTGAACTCTTGCACCTGCCTCATCAAGGATGTCAATGGCCTTGTCAGGAAGGAATCGGTCAGATATATATCGGTCGGATAACTTTACACAGGCCTCGATCGCCGCAGCAGTATAGATTACGTTGTGGTGATCCTCGTATTTGTCTTTGATGTTGTTCAGGATCTGGATGGTCTCTTCCGGAGATGTAGCATCCACCATTACCATCTGGAATCGACGCGCCAAAGCTCCGTCCTTCTCGATGTATTGTCTGTATTCGTCAAGGGTTGTGGCGCCAATGCATTGGATTTCTCCGCGTGCCAGGGCCGGCTTGAACATATTGGAAGCATCCAAGGAGCCTGAGGCTCCACCTGCACCAACAATTGTATGCAATTCGTCAATGAACAGGATTACGTTTGGAGATTTTTCAAGCTCGTTCATTACGGCTTTCATTCTCTCCTCAAACTGTCCTCTGTATTTTGTACCGGCAACCAATGAAGCCAAATCCAAAGTCACCACTCGCTTGTTGAAAAGTACGCGGGAAACCTTTTTCTGTACGATTCTCAGTGCCAGTCCTTCTGCTATTGCAGTTTTACCCACACCAGGCTCACCGATCAGAATCGGGTTATTTTTCTTTCTTCGCGAAAGGATCTGTGCCACACGTTCAATTTCCTTTTCACGACCTATGATCGGGTCCAGCTTATCGTCTTCAGCCATTTTGGTCAGATCCCGACCAAAATTGTCCAGAACCGGAGTTCTTGACTTTTCTGCACCGGGCTTAGCCTGACTACCTGCACCACTTCCGGAGGAACCAAAAAGTTTGGAACCGTCGTCATCACCGTCCTCAGCCTCAGCTTTGGCACGGGGAGCGGATCCTGCATCAGACTGCATTTCGAGCATTTCTTTGACAGAGTCGTAGTTCACTTCAAACTTGTTTAGAATTTGTGTGGCGATATTATCTTCGTCTCTAAGGATCGAGAGAAGCAAATGTTCGGTACCTATCAGTTGGCTTTTGAATATTTTAGCCTCCAGGTAAGTGATTTTCAAGACCTTTTCCGACTGACGGGTCAGCGGGATGTTGGCCATATTTTTCACGTTGTGATTTGTGGTGCCTTTCACGGCACGTTCAATTGCATTGCGCAGCTCATCCAGAGGCACGCCCAGTTTTTTAAGTATGGAAACAGCTACACCCTCTCCCTCACGAATCATCCCAAGCAAGAGGTGCTCTGTGCCAATATAATCATGCCCCAGCCGAAGCGCTTCTTCGCGGCTGAGGGAGATCACCTCTTTGACTCTATTTGAAAATTTCGCTTCCATTTAAATCCTTTCTGATTGTATAATAAACCTGTACGTATGTTACCGAATTTGTTTTAAAAACACAATCCTTTTAAGGATTGTTCACTGTTTTTTTATCGAATCCCTAAGGATTCGGTTGGCATCGGGTCCGGCGCAAAACAACAAATCCAGAATGCTGAGATTAGGCTCAAAGTCTAAGCCAAAAAGCTGGGTATATGGGATAGACTGATAGTAGTTTCTCTCAGAAAATGGCCTTGAAGGCTCAATATGCCCTCTTATATCCTTAAACTCCACAGGAATTGGCTCTTCACCAAAAACAGAAAGTCTGGCAGGCCAGCGCAGAAGTTTCAGACAGATTGTCAGAAGTTTTTGGTTTAAAATCCAAAGACTTTCCTCCTGCATTTCAAAAACTTCCTCGAAGTAGGGAAAATAGTATTCAAAAAAAGGGGCTTTACCATATGCACTTTGGATTCCCCGAAGATGAATAGCCTGCCATTTTTGACTGTAATCGATCTTGATTTGATCCATGGGAAGTTTGGGACGACGTCCCACTATCGGAATACTTAATGCTTCCACTTTATTGGCCATCCGGATCCGGGTACGATTTAAGTAGGATTGCCGTTGATAAAGAGCTTTGGGGAATATCAAAAGCTCCTCAGCATCTGCTATTGCAGCAAAGAATTCGAGGGAAGGCAAATAATGCAAGTCGACTGCGACTTTTTTCATTGGGATTGAAATGAATATAGGTGAGGCAAATTTGATAATTAATTGAACAATGCCCACGACTTTCAAAAAGACTCCAAGTACCTAAACGCTGCAAATCCCAACTAATAATTTGTAATTTCAAAAAATGTCCAAGCCAGATTTAGCCATTCGCACCGTTGTTTTTAGCATTTTAGGAAATGCGGTTTTGGCCGTAATAAAATTCCTGGCAGGTATTTTTGGCAATTCATATGCACTAATTGCAGACGGTATTGAGTCAACTGTTGATATTTTTTCCTCCTTTTTGGTCTTGATTGGATTGAAATACGCCGCTCGACCGGCAGATGAAAACCATCCCTACGGTCATGGAAAAGCAGAACCTTTGATCACATTTTTGGTCGTCGCCTTTTTGATTGTTTCTGCATTTACGATTGGATGGCAAGCTATTATCAACATTCAGACTCCCCACGAATTGCCTTCTTCCTGGACTTTGATAGTCCTTGGCGGAATTATTCTTTGGAAAGAAATCTCTTATCAGGTGGTCATCAGGCGGGCTAAAAAGCTCAAAAGCTCTTCACTCAAAGCCGAAGCCTGGCATCACCGATCGGATGCGATTACTTCTATCGCCGCATTTATTGGAATCACGGTGGCAATTTTCGGAGGTGAAGGATTTGAGGTTGCGGATGATTACGCGGCCTTGGTTGCCTGCGGATTTATTCTTTACAATTGCTATGGGATTTTCCGCCCAGCCTTGGGAGAGGTAATGGACGAAAACAATTTCGAAGAACTTACACGGGAAATCAGGGAAATTGCTTTGAGTGTAAAAGGTGTGGAAGGCACAGAAAAGTGCTTTATCCGAAAGGCAGGGATGAAATACCATGTTGATCTCCATGCCAAGGTAAAGGGGGATCTGACTGTCAAAGAAGGCCATGACATCGCACATAAACTTAAAGACACCTTAAGAAAAGAAATTCCCCAGCTTGGCCACGTGCTCATTCATATAGAACCCTATTTTCAATGAGTAGGAATCTTCGGTTTTGCAATTGTTCCTAGAGGGTTATTCTCGGGGAAAATTAAGTCAAACTATATGTCATCCAGAAATTATTCGATTGCCACATGTTAATTTTTTTAAATATGGAAATACAGAATTATACCGGTAACCAAATTTTATTTTACCGCACCTCGACTTCGATAGGTGCCCGATTGTTATTGTTTTTGAGAGGTGGAGAAAATGCTGAAAATCAATTTTTCAAATCCTCAATTTTTTAAAATAAATAGTTTAAACAAGATGCAACCTGATTTTTCTCAGGTTTTTTACAGTAATTATTGGCAACTTTTGGTTTATGGCTTCAGAATCAGGAATAGAATTTTTCAAAAACCCTTCTTCCATATTCACCAAAGGCCTGTTTTTACAAAAAAAAGCTTAAATATCGTGAGCGAGACATTTACCCAGCTTAATTCCATTTCCTATGAAATTTCCAATTAATACAAAAACCCAGTTTTTGGGTTCTTTGTCACTACTCTTTCTGCTGGTTGCCTGTAAGGAAGAAGTGGTAACAGTAGCTCCCCCCATGCAGGTCAATGTGGTCAAAGCCATTCAAAATGATGTCCCGCTTTATGAAGAATTTGTCGCCCAAGTCTATGGTAAATCAGATGTGGATATCCGTGCCCGGGTAGAAGGATGGGTAACCTCAGTGAATTTCAAAGAAGGATCAGTCGTGAAAAAAGGAGACCTTCTTTATACCATTGATGATATCGAATACAAAAACAACCTTGATCGACAGGCGAGTGAAGTTACCCGTGCCCAAACCGAATTGGTCAGAGCTGAAAATGAGTTAAACCGGGTACGACCTCTGACTGAGATGAACGCCCTGAGTAAAAAAGATCTGGATAACGCGGTGGCTGAATACGAAGCAGCAAAAGCTCATGTTGCCTCCACCCAATCCACCCTGGAAAATGCCAAAATAGAATTGGGATATACACGGGTCACTTCTCCTTTCGAAGGAATTATCGGTATTTCCAATGTGAGAGTTGGTGATTATGTAAGTCGGGTTGGTGGGACTTCAGTGCTCACCACTATTTCTAGTGTTGACGGAGTTAGGGTTCGTTTTCAAATCAGCGAAAGAGAATATTTGAGAATTGCCCAACTTAGCCCAGAGGAACTTTCGAATGCAAGAAAAAGCGTTGAGTTGTTATTGGCAGATGGAACGGTATTTCCTGAAAAAGGTGAAATAGATTTTGCCAACCGTGAAATTGATCCCAAGACCGGAACCCTTACTATTGAGGCTTCCTTTCCAAATCCAAGCGGACTCCTTCGCCCGGGACTTTTTGTGAAAACAAGGGTTTTGCTTAAGACTGCATCTGCAGCGGTAATGATTCCACAACGTGCGGTATTCCAGCTCCAAAATCTAAATCAGGTATTTACAGTATCTGACTCCAGCACGCTGAAGGCAACCACCATAGAGGCCGGACAGAAAGTCGGAGACGCTTGGATCATCACAAGTGGGCTGAAACCGGGGGATCGTGTGGCGATAATAGGTTCGGCCGGCCTTACGGCAAATGCCAAAATCGAGGTAATTGAACAAGCCTGGACTCCAAAAGGCAACTAAACCGAATCTTTTTCCAATAATTTTCTCCTTAGCTATATGAGTGAGTTTTTCATTAGAAGGCCCATAGTCGCCATGGTGATCTCAATTTTGATGATCATTATGGGTCTGATTACCCTGGGCGGAATCCCGATATCCAAGTACCCGGACATCACCCCTCCGATGGTTCAGGTGACTACAACTTTCACAGGAGCAAATGCCGTCAACGTGGAGCAAGCCGTGGCTACTCCGATCGAACAGCAGGTAAACGGTGTAGAAGAGATGCTCTACATGAAGTCTATCAATGCCGCAGATGGATCACTGACACTTCAGGTTTCCTTCGAAGTGGGTACTGATCTGGACAACGCCAACATGCTGACCCAAAACCGGGTTTCACAGGCAAGTGCAAAAATGCCTACCGAGGTCAAAAACTTCGGGGTTACTACCAAAAAATCCCTGGTCTTTCCTTTGATGCTGGTTTCCTTGTCATCACCAAACCAAACCTATGACGCTTCCTTCCTCAATAATTACGCAAACATCAATATCGTCGATCAGCTCAAGCGGGTCAAAGGTGTCGGGGACGTAATCCTCTTCGGTGGCGCGGATTATTCAATGAGAATTTGGCTGGATCCTGATCAATTGACCAAGCTTAACCTGACAGTGAATGACGTTTCCAACGCTGTCAGAAAGCAAAATGCAATTGCTCCGGGTGGTAAATTCGGAGCTCCACCATCCCCGGCAGGTGTCGAATATACTTACACAGTTACGCTTCAGGAGCGATTGGTGACGGAAGAAGAATTCGGGAATATCATAGTCAAATCGGATGAAAAAGGATCTATTATCCGATTGAAGGACATCGGCAGGATCGAACTTGGCCTCGACAATTACAACTCTTCCAGCCGATTGAATTCCAAAGCAGCCTCCACCATCGTGGTCTATCAAATGCCCGGTTCCAATGCATTGGAAGTTGCCGAATCAATTCAGACTACCGTCGCTGACCTTCAAAAATACTTTCCTGAGGACCTGAGATACGATATTGCTCTTGATACTACGCGTGCAGTTTCCGTGGGTATTGAGGAAATCATCCACACTTTATTTGAGGCTGTTGCGCTCGTAATCATCGTGGTATTCCTGTTCCTTCAGGACTGGAGAGCGACGCTGATTCCTTTGCTTACTGTTCCGGTTTCCCTGATCGGTACCTTTATCATCTTCCCGATGTTGGGATTCTCGGTCAATGTGCTTTCTCTCTTGGGGCTAGTCCTCGCCATAGGTCTGGTCGTCGATGACGCGATTGTGGTCGTGGAAGCCGTAATGCACAACATTGAGCATGGCATGAAGCCCAAAGAAGCTACCCAAAAAGCCATGAAAGAAGTGGGTGGCCCGGTAGTTGCCATCGCCTTGATTCTCGCAGCAGTTTTCGTTCCAGTTGCCTTTGCTGGAGGAATCACCGGAAGGCTTTACCAGCAGTTTGCGATTACGATTGCGATTTCGGTATTGTTCTCTGCATTCAACGCATTGACGCTTAGTCCAGCGCTTTCAGCCATTATTTTGAAGCCCAAAAAAGAATCCAAAGGGCTGCTCCAGCGCTTCTTCAATGCCTTCAACCGTGGCTTTGATAAATTTACTTTAGGATACACCGGAATTGCCGGTGCAGTAGCCAAAAAGTCGATCCGATCACTGATCATTATCGGTTTTGTAACTGGAGGAGTTGTACTTCTTAACGGTGGAATCCCAAGCGGATTTGTCCCGGAGGAGGACGAAGGCTACTTCCTAATCAACGTGCAACTTCCTGATGCGGCTTCTTTGGAACGCTCAGATGAAGTGGCGAAAAAAGTAGAGGCAATTCTGGGAGAAAAAGAGGAAATCGAATTCTCTACCATGGTTTTGGGCTATAGCTTGCTTACCCAATCCTATTCTACCAGCAATGCCTTCGTGTTCGTTTCCCTGAAACCATGGGACGAGCGAACCAAAACTGCAAAACAGCTGATTCAGGAAGCTAATCAGGCATTTAGAGGAACTGTCACCGAAGCGTCTACTATTGCATTTGGTCCTCCTCCGATTGAAGGTCTTGGAACATCCGCAGGTTTTACAATGCAGCTTCAGGACCGCTCCGGAAATTCGCCACAATACCTGGACGAACAAACTCAGGCTTTTATAGCCGAAGCCAGAAAACGGCCAGAGATTGGGAGTATCTTTTCGCTTTACCGATCCAATGTCCCTCAGAAAAAAATCATCATCGATTTTGACAAAGTCGAAAAACTAGGCATTGATCTAAGCGAAGTGACCAGTACAATCTCTACCTATTTAGGAAGTGCCTATGTCAACGACTTCAACAGATTTGGCCGACAATACAAAGTCTTTGTCCAGGCCGAGGGCAAAAACCGATTAGAACCGGATGACCTTGCAAAATATTACGTCAGAAGCAAAGCCGGAGAAATCATCCCCCTCAGCACCATCACCACGGTAGAGGACAATGCAGGACCTTCTTATACCAACCGATTCAACATGTATCGCGCTGCGGAAATATCCGGAGCACCAAAGGAAGGATATAGCTCTGCCGCCGCACTCAAAGCACTGGAAGAAGTAGCTGCCGGCATGCCAAAAGAAATCGGGTATGCCTGGAGTAATATGTCCTATCAAGAAAAAGCTGCGGAAGGTACCGGAGGCACCATGTTCCTGATGGCCTTGATCTTCGTATTCCTGATTTTGGCCGCACAATATGAAAGTTGGACATTGCCTTTCTCAGTTTTGCTCGGAGTACCTGCAGCTATCTTGGGAGCATTCCTGGGACTTTGGCTGGGAGGGCTTTGGAGTGTCAGTTATGTTAACAACGTCTTTGCCCAAATCGGCCTTGTGATGTTGATCGGGTTGACTGCCAAAAACGCCATCCTGATCGTGGAATTTGCCAAAATGCTTCATGAGGAGCAAGGCAAAACATTATACGAAGCGGCAATGGAATCTGCCAAGCTCCGACTTCGTCCAATTCTGATGACTTCCTTTGCCTTTATGCTTGGTGTGGTTCCTTTGCTTACAGCAACTGGTGCCGGTGCCGAAGCAAGAAAAGTAATGGGTATGGCCGTATTCAGCGGAACTCTGATTGCAACAATTATTGGGGTAATCGTGGTCCCTGGCTTGTATGTGTTGATAGAAAGCATGGGGGGAAAGAAAAATAAACCCATCCCACCTGCATCTCCTGCTGTTTCACCTTCTGAACCGACTCATTGATATGAATAAGTTAATCATACCGATAATCATCCTGTTGGTTCTTTCCGGCTGTGCCGTTGGACCAAAATATTCCCGACCTGAAACCGTAGAAACGAAAACACCGGTGGGCTATGCTTTTGCTATTACTTCCGCAGACTCCATCACCAACCTGGAGTGGTGGGAAGTGTATCAAGACACCGCTTTGCAGTCACTGATTCGATATGCGCTGGATTCCAACCTCAACTTGCTTACAGCTGTTGCCCGGGTAGAGGAAGCTCAGGCCATTTTGGGTTACAACAAAGCCAACATGGGCCCGGCCTTTGGGGTAAGCGGGGCAGCACGGGCATCTGATTTTGGTGATCGGGCTTCCGAAGCTGGCGTAGCTTTTAATTCCAACGCCTATTCAGTCTTGGGAAATGTATCCTGGGAAATTGACATTTGGGGAAAACTGAGACATGCCAATCGGGCCGCCTACGCGGAATTATTGGCCACTGAGGAAAACCGCAAATCGATCTACATCAGCTTGGTCGCGCAGATTGCTGAGTTGTATTTTAATCTGAGAGGCCTGGATGAGCGGTACAAAATCACCCAACGAACCTATGAATCCCGACTGGAATACCTTCGTATCATCAATCTGAGATTCGAGCAAGGTGAGGTTTCTGAATTGGACAAACTGCAGGCCGAACAAATCGCCGCCGATGCCAAGGCCCAAATTTACAGTCTGGAAAGGGGAATCATTTTCGTGGAAAATGCCCTCAACATTCTCTCCGGAAAACCTTACTCCCCTATCGTAAGAGGCCTTCAAAACAACCAACAATCACTCCCATTGGAGATTCCGAGCGGACTTCCTTCCGAACTCCTCACCAGAAGACCAGATATCGTGGGTGCTGAGCAGCTGTTGGTAGCCCAAACTGAGCGGATTGGAATGGCTGTAGCTATGAGATTTCCCACCCTGAGTCTGACCGGATTTTTTGGTGTCGCCAGCCCGGATATTTCCAAACTCTTTGTACCCAATGCCGTCCTGGGATCAATCACAGGTCAATTGGCAGCTCCGGTTTTTCAGTTTGGACAAAATAAACGAAGGGTAGAAGCCGAACGCGCTAGAGCAAAGCAGTTTGCCTTCCAATACGAGCAGACTGTAATCGAAGCCTTTGCTGAAGTGGAAAACTCCCTAGCTGAGATTCGAACTTACACCAATGAATACGAGGCCCGAACCAAGCAAGTGGCAGCCACAGAGAAATCGCTGATGCTTTCCAAAGCGCTCTATGACAATGGCTATACGTCTTTCTTGCAGGTCTTGGATGCCGAACGCGAGTTGTATTACTCCGAATTTGAAAAATCTCTAGCGTTGGAATATCAGCTAACTTCTACCGTGAGGCTGTATAAAGCGCTTGGGGGTGGATGGTAAATTGAGTTGACCTAAGACGAAAGACCGGAGACAGAAGTAAGAGCCGAGGGAGAAATCCTTCGGCTCTTTTTTTTTATCGAAAATATCAAAAAATACCCAGTACTGGGTATTGTGGAGAGAAGGATTTAGGCCGTTATTGAGAAAGAAAGTTCACCCAAAAGAAACACAAATGCTGCCATTTCTGGCAAATAGGTGCACCAAAGGTGTATAAATAAACAAGTTAGCAGAAATACTAAAACTAAAAACAGATAAAAATTGTATTATAAAATTAAAACTCTCGTCGGCGTCCTGATAATTGGAGCAATTGGATCTCTCCTATACGATGTTCTTTTAAAAGACTTTTTCTTCTTTTTAGGGTCGATTTTCGTTAGTGTCGCCACCTTTATATATAGTGGATATGTCGATCATCTTTATAGCGATGTCGGAAAAGGCGGTTTATTCTTTCAAGTCTTGCCAGCGGTCCTTATTGTCACGATTATTTTATGCTCTCCATATTATTTTTATAACAAGATAAACCGAGTTTACGCTAAACAGGATAGCCCTGTATTAGAAACTGGTGGAAAATTTAACCCAATAACTTATTTGGTGCAAAGGAAGAAAAGGATGAATGTATTTATCAGTGTAATGGGAATACCAATAATTATTATATATTCTGATATGTTGATAAAAGAGGTATCGACTATAAAAGCATGTAGAAAAATTGAGAGGAATTTAGACATAATACGACCTCACATTGGAGAAAAAAATTATCATATTTTATACAGTGATTATAGACAAATAGACGGTAAATCCAAATTAATTGATCTCATAAATGATATAAATATTAAAGCCAAAAAAGCAGAAGTTGATTTACCGGAAATAAATTTACTTGGATTATAAGTACTTCTGCTAACAACGACTACACACAATCGGCTCGTTCAGAGTAATTGAACGATTCGTTTTTCATAACTTCGTTTCCATTAGCAGATAATTCTCATTTCCAGTCGACGCCGACTGTTGTGAGAGCCGCGAAACGTTGTAAGCAAGCTAAAAAATGAGCATCGTTGAAATTGACGAAACAGAAGTAAAAAATTTTCAGAATTTGCTCGAATTTCTGAAAAGGCTATCTCATGATGGGGTGACTCCTCTGATAGAAAAACAAGTGAAATCAATGCTCGGGTTTTCCTTGAAGTTCTTTTCGCATTTGGTCTTGGAAGACACCTTTCCCGAAATTTGCCGACTGACAATCAATAATAGAATTTTTGGAGAGAATAGACGTATTAACGAAATTAAGTATTTAAAGTATCCCCCTAATGAATTAGTCAAAAAATACGGACGTTGCAATCAACCGAATGAAAGTGTTTTATATGGCGCATTTGGTATAATGACTGTCTTAAATGAACTGAAGCCTCGAGTTGGTGACTTAATAACCAAAACGACTTGGCAACTGAAATCTGAACAAACGTTGAAATTTTGTCCTATTTTTAGAAATCAACCTGATGGAGACGTTATCAACCCACGGACGTTTGAGATAAATCAAGAGTTCGAAAAGTTGATAAGAGACTATCCTAAGAATATCAAGTCTCAAATTCTTGACCTAGCCAAATTCATTGCGGACTCATTTTCAAAAAGAATTACTTCAAATAATCATCTTGATTACGTTTTTAGCGCATACTTTGCTAGCAAGATATTTAATGAATTTGAAAATGGTTCAATTGAAGCTATCTACTACCCTAGTGTTCAGGACAAACTTTCTTTCGAGAATATTGCAATCAAACCATCATCATTTGATCAAAAATATGAACTAGTGGAAGTTAAGGAAAGTGTCATCACAGTTGATCCAAGAAATGGAAGCCGTGGCTATTTAATGGATGGACTGACAGAATGTAAATCATTCGACTTCGCTTCAGGCAGAATACTTTGGGACAGCAAAAAATTTTACCAATCAAAAGATAGATTAGAAAAATTGATAAGAGAATTTGAATTAAAATTAGAATAAAGCAGGTGCACAACAGCGTATATAACTTATGGCGGTGAAAGAGGTAAATTCAAGCTTTGAGCATTTAAGTAAGTTTGTTGTAAACCGACAACCGACAAGAAAGTGCTTCGAAAACCGTCACAAGTCATATACACAAAACGTTAAAAACCATCAGAAAAAGTATATTTTAAACCCAAAAAAGAGCTGAAGTTCATCCCTTCAGCTCTTTTTCATTTTCATTAATTCCTAATCTTAAGCCGTCTCCAAGGTCTTCTTCGACTTTCGATAGAGATGATCACTTAGAATATTCCTTCTGGCAAAGCGGTAAGCATTGTCGGCATTGGTAAACCTATTAGGGAATATCTCCAGCTCCAATACTTGATACTTGTTTAATTTTGCAATAAATCATAAAATTTTGCAAACCCAAAAAAGGCGCTTATTTCTCTGACAACCAATATTTTAAGCTACATTTAATTAAATTTTTCAATAAAACTAAATCTTAACGAAAATGAAATTAACACTTATAAGTTTAGCTGTCTTTTTGGTTTCAGGTTTATCCTTTTTGACCCAAAACCGATTTGAAGTGGTCAACTTAACAGATCAATCAAACGATACCCTCAACATCCAGGAAGTCCTTGACGCACACAATTCCCTCCGGGAAGAAGTTAGTGTGCCGCCATTGGTTTGGTCGGAGGATTTGGCTAAAGAAGCCCAGAAGTGGGCCAAAAAGGTCGCGAAAATGAACGAAGAGGAAGCTTGGGTTTTGGAGCATTCCGGATCCGGGTTTGGTGAAAACATTGCGGGTGGATATATCACCGGCGATACTCCTGCCCAGAGAGTGAAGTTGGGTTGGGGCGAAGAAGAAAAAGTGAATTTCGACACCAATACCAGAAAATGCCTCCCCGGAACTACCTGCGGCCATTACACGCAGATCGTCTGGAGAAATACAACAAAAGTCGGATGTGGAATGGCTGTAAATCCCAATGGTAAATACATTCTGGTTTGCAATTATGATCCTCCTGGAAATTTCAACAATGAACCTGCTTATTGAAATTACCTTTCAAAAAATTATACAACAGGGTTCACAGACCAGATAAGCTTTAAGTCACAAAGGGTGTAGTTGGGCTACATCCTTTTTTTTAATCAGTTTCAAAAGCCCTCCATATCCCTTTCAATAGCATTTGACTAAGAATTGAACTCATGCCTTGAATTTCTTACTTTTCCCAAATTCCACTCTGCCAGAGACCCGATTTTGCGAAACCTAAAAACTCAAAACCTATGAACAGAGAAGAACTGTGGCAAGAAGAAATCCATAGCCTACAATCCATTATTGAGAAAGCAGGACTAGAGTCAGCCATCAAATGGGGCATAAAAGTCTACACCTACAAAGGGAAAAACGTGGTCGCTGCTTTGGGATTCAAAAACTACTTCAGCCTCTGGTTTTACAACGGGGTGTTTCTGTCAGATCCTTATCAGAAACTAGTCAATGCTCAGGATGGGGTGACCAAAGCCCTAAGGCATTGGCGATTTCAGGATTCCGGGGAAATAGAAGAAGGAAAAATCCTGGAGTACATCCGCGAGGCGATCAGAAATGAGGAATTGGGCAAAGTCTGGAAGCCTGAAAAATCCGGAGAATTGGTCATTCCTGAATTCTTTCAGCAAAAGTTGGATGAAGTCGAAGAATTGAATGCCGCCTTTGAAGCCCTGTCGCCATTTAAGAAAAAGGAATTCATCGAATACTTGGAATCCGCCAAGCGCGAGGCAACCCAAATCGCCCGCATGGAAAAGATCATTCCCATGATTTTGGAAGGAATTGGGCTGAATGATAAGTATCGGTGACTAGAATTAGATGATCAGAAATTAAATGGTTGACCTATTGATTTTGAGTTGAATAGGTATAATAACTTCCGAAGTTGCACAAGATTGAAAATCCTGACTTCTGTTTACTTTTCCACAAACCAACCCCGTCTATGAGAATCCTTGCTTTTGCATTTTGCTTATTTCTTTCCATTGGGATTAAAGCCCAAACACCGAACCGTGACCAGTTGGAAGCCTTGACCGAAAAGCAGTGGCAGCCTGCCATTGCCCTGCTCTCTGAAATCGTCTCCATGCCCAATGACGCCGTCAATCCCGAGGATATCGAAGTCAATATCAAATGGTGCGAACAGGTATTTGGGGCCAGAGGATGGAGCCAAGAACGCTTGGATACAGGTGGAATTCCACTTCTCCTTGTGGAGAAAAAACAGCCCAATGCCGCCAAAACCGCACTTTTTTACTTCCATGTGGATGGGCAAGCAGTAGACATCAGCAAATGGGATCAGCCGGATGCCTATGTTCCTGTCCTGAAAACACAAAACACTTCGGGAAAATGGGAACCGATTCCCATGGAAAGGCTGAAATCAGAATATAACCCCGAATGGAGGATTTTTGCGAGGTCAAGTTCGGATGACAAAGGTCCAATCGCGATGTTTATTGCGGCTTTGGATGCACTGAATGAGGCCGGTATGGCACCGGATTACCATATCAAAGTCATTTTGGATTTTGAGGAAGAGCAGGGTTCCCCAAGACTTCCGGCAGCTGTGATACAATACAAGGAAAAACTGCAAGCTGACCTGATGTTAATCATGGACGGTCCCCGCCATACCAGCAATGAACCGACGCTCAGTTATGGTGCGCGGGGAATTGCTGATCTGACACTCACCACCTATGGACCAAAAGTACCCCAACACAGTGGCCATTATGGGAATTATTCCCCAAATCCAGCCCTACTTTTAGCTCAGCTTTTGGCTTCCATGAAGGATACAGAGGGACGGGTGGTGATTCCCGGATTTTATGATGGGATCAGTTTTTCGGATGCAGAGCGGGAAATTTTCTCGAAAGTCCCTGACGATGAACCTGCGGTGCAAAAGCGTTTGGGAATTGGGCGTACGGACCAAGTGGGCAAATCCTACCAGGAAAGCATCAATTACCCATCTTTGAATATCCGCGGGATGAATTCAGGATATACCGGTGCACAGGCCACGACGATAATCCCAGCCACTGCGGTGGCGGAACTGGATATCCGGCTGGTTCCTGAATCTGACCCAAATCGCCTTTTTGGATTGATTGAAGCTCATATAAAAGCTCAGGGATTTCACATTGTGAGCAAAGATCCGACGGATGAGGAGCGGATGAACTTTCCCAAAATCGTCAAGATGGAAAAGTCAATTTCTTACCAGGCTTTTCGCACACCGATGGATTCTGAAGCCGGAGTTTGGTTGAGAAAAGCCATGTACCGAGCTTTTGGGAAAGATCCTGTTCAGATCAGAATTGCCGGAGGTTCGATTCCGATTTCTCCGTTTGTGGATGCGTTGGGAATTCCGGCAGTTGCGATCCCAACAGTCAACGCCGACAACAACCAGCACAGTCCCAACGAAAACCTGAGATTGGGCAATTACAAGGAGGGAATTTTGACGATTATGAGTGTGCTGAGCGAGCCGATTTATTAAGGTTCCACAGTAGGCAGGATTTCCGATTTCGGATTTCGGATTTCGGTCACTTCAGCGTTCGATATTCAACATTCGATGTTCGGAGTTAATCCGGATTCCCTGAATTTCGGATTTGGGAGTTCGGATTTCGGATTTCAGTCACCTCAGCGTTCGATATTCAACATTCGATGTTCGATATTTTTTGAATGTTGAAAAGTTTTAAAGCCCGAAAATGGAAAGGTGTCCAATGTCCAATGTCCAATGTCCAATGTCCAATGTCCAACAACTTCTATAGCCTCGTACTTCGTAACTCGTAAATCAAAAATTCTACTCATTCCTTCTCCTCTCCCGAAAACAACACCAATCTCAGCGTGCCGTAGTCGTATTTCCCTCCGAAATGTTCAAAGTAGGGTTTGAGCGAATCAAACTTTCCAGCCAAAGGTTGAATCTCTCGAATGGCCTCATCCGACACGAGTTGCTCCAGTTTGAGTGTACCTGATTTTACTCCAGCTCCCAAATGTCCCATGATGGTCGTCAGCGCATACTCCCTTTCTGTGGCGATTTCCTGCGGACTTTTTCCTTCGAGAAACATCTGGACGCTGAGCAAGCTTGAGCTCCCCTTCTTCTCCTTTGGCGCTTTTGTCTTTTTTTCAACAGATTTTTTCCTCCCGGTTTTGGTGCTTGCTTTGGCTTTTTCAGGGAGGCTTTCCCGAAGTTTATCCAGGATAGATTTCCTTTTTTGAGCAATCTGCTGCTCCAGATCCGGCATTTTCCCGGTGATCTCTCCTTTGGAGATGGCCTGGATCAAGCGCCCGGACCTGGCAATGTCCAAGTATTTACGAAGCAGTTCCAATTCGAGTTCCTCGAGACCGTTTTGGTAGGTTTTGATTCGGGAGAAGTCCTCCACTTTTGCCTGATGAAGCATCAGCTTTTCCAAAATACCCTGGAGAAAATTGAGATAATATCCGGTTCCTTTTTCTACTCTTTCGAGAAGTTTTTGCTCTTGGTTTTGCTGAAGCAGCACCAGAAGTTGTGTCCTAAACTTCCGTGTATTTTCCCCCTCTGCTTCCAAGGACTGATAGATGTCTGGAAGGTCCTTTCTCAGGTTTTCATCTTCAAACTCCAGGCTGCTGTCCTGATCTTTGTCAAACTGGCTGATGGATTTGATCAGACTTTCAAATTCAAAAGTTTCCTGAATGAGCCGGTTGAGATAGTTTACCTGATTTTGAGAAAGAAGTTCACTCAAGTCCAATTGAAGGCCCGCTCCTTTGGTGAAATCAACCACCTTGGGATCTGAATAAATCACTTCAGGCTGAACCCGAGTACGGAGAATCAAGCCATCCAAGGTCCTCAATCTGCTAAGAGCCACATAAACCTGCCCCGGCGCAAAAGCCTGCCCCACATCGATGATAGCCCGGTCAAAAGTCAAGCCTTGGCTTTTGTGAACCGTCACAGCCCAAGCCAGCTTAATGGGATATTGGGTAAAAGTCCCTATCACTTCCCCTTCCAGCTCTTTGGTATCGGGATTGATTCGGTATTTTTTGTTTTCCCAAAGCTCTTTTCGAAGGACAAATTCCACTTGGGAATCGTCCAGTTCCACGATGACCTCCTCCTTTTCCAATTTGGTAACAGTGGCAAGTTTACCGTTGAAATAGGAAGAATTTCCCGAGGAATCGTTTTTGATAAACATGACCCGCGCCCCGACTTTCAGTTCTATGGATTTGGGAAGCGGAAAAAGTGTCTCCGGAAATTCCCGATCCACTTCAGCCTCAAAGAAGAAAGAAGGACTGTCAAGCCCCCGAAGTTCTCTCAGGTTCAATTCGTCGGCCTTGTAATTATGGGTGGTCAGGGTGATGGTTGGCGGCAAATCCCGGATTTCATCCAGCGTTTTAAAATGTTGATTAAGGATTCTCACATCCTCCGGAGTAGCGCGGTTGTCCCTCAGATTGTTCAATATCCGAATAAAAACATCATCGCTTTGCCGAAAGATTTTGTCCAACTCGAGGTAGACCATCCCGGAGTTTTGAAGCGCTTTTGCCTCAAAAAAATGCATGGAATTGTAAAAGCGGTTCAGGACGGCCCATTCCTGATCTTTGACCACTGGAGGCAGCTGATACAAATCACCGATCAAAAGCACTTGAATTCCCCCAAAGGGAACCTTGTAATTTCGCTTGACACTCCTCATCCGATAATCAATCGCATCCAGAATGTCCGCTCGCAGCATACTGACTTCGTCGATCACCAGCAGGTCTATGGCTTTGAGTACATTCCTTCGAAGCTGATTTAAGGGATGTTTTCGAGCCAGTGTCTGCTGTGTAAAAAAGCCAAACTGATCGGTAAAATTCCCTTCTGCTTCCCGAGTAGGAAGAAATGATCCAAAAGGCAACAGAAATTGAGAATGAATCGTCACTCCTCGCGCATTGAGGGCAGCGATTCCGGTCGGGGCTACGATGACAAACTGCTTGTGGGTGAGCCTGCTGAGGTCCCTCAAAAAAGTGGTTTTCCCCGTTCCTGCCTTACCTGTCAAAAAAATCGGAGCTCCTGTGTTGTTGATAAACTTCGCCGCCAGCTCCAATCGGTCGGTCGATTGATTTTCCATTCAACTAAATTAAATTCTTTACAGGTAAAGCCAATCTTGTAACCGTTAAAAATGACCTGACATTTGAATGCGAATTCTTAAATTTCAAATCTCAAACCTCAAATTTCCTTTCATGTACATCCATCCGAAAAACACCTGGGAAAACGAACCTGAAATCATTGAATTCATCAAGAAGAATGCATTTGCAACACTGGTAAGCCAGGTTGAGGGCAAACCTTGGGCGACTCATATCCCTTTTGTCCTGGATCAGGATGGGGAGGGAAATCCTATCTTGAGCGGACATGTGGCTAGAGCCAATCCCCAGTGGAGGTCCATTCCCGACCAGCAAGAGGTGTTGGTTATTTTTCAGGGTCCACATGCATACATTTCCTCCTCCTGGTACAATCATGAAAATGTGCCTACCTGGAATTACCTTGCTGTGCATGTCTATGGGAAAATCAGGTTTATCGAAGGCGAAGAGCTGATGCATCACCTGAAATCACTTGTGAATACCTATGAAACTGGCCGACCAAACCGGGTAAGTGTCGAAACCATGTCTGAAGCCTATGTGCAAAGTCAGGTAAGAGCATTGGTTGGATTCGAAGTGAAAATCGAAGAAGTAAAGGCAAGCGCGAAGCTTTCCCAAAACAGGGATGATGTCAACTACCAGAATATTGTCAAAAAGCTGGACGAAAGTCCGTTTCCATTGGATAAGGAGATAGCGGAGGAGATGAGAAAAATTAGACCCCTTTAAAGGAAAAAGAGCCCCTATTTGGGGCTCTTTCATTTATGGGAGATTATGCAATTAGAATCCTGAAACGTTCAATCTGGCTCCCGTTAAAACTTTCCCGGAAAGAGAAGCAGTTGAGGTAGCGGAGCTCATGATTGCAGACTTGATCTGGGTAGCCGTTGCGCCTGGATTCGATGAAGCATACAATGCTGCCGCTCCCGATACGTGAGGAGTAGCCATTGAAGTCCCATTGTAGCTCGCATAGCCAGAACCTATGGTTGCATTTTTACCTTTTCCAACGGAAATAGGAACGGTAGACCAAATGGCAGAACCAGGTGCTCCAATATCCACAGTAGTTACTCCATATTGGGAGAATGAGGACAAAGCTCCGCTGTTGGTGATCGAAGCCACTGCGATGATATTGGCTGAAGTATATCCGGATGGGTAGCTGCTGGGTGATGTGTCGTTGTTGGTACCGGAATTACCTGCTGCAGCAATAAAAAGAATTCCGGCTGCACCTGCTCTATCGATGGCATCTTTCAGACCCTGTGAAAATCCTCCTCCACCCCAAGAGTTATTGGTTGCCACGATATTCAACCCGTGACGGGTTTTCAAATCCGTAAAATAATCCACAGCCTTGATCGCATTGGCCAAGGTACCTCCTCTGGTACCAAGAAACTTAGCTCCAATCAATTTCACATTCCAAACCACTCCGGCTACGCCCTTGCCGTTTCCGCCTGCACCACCGATCGTACCGGCCACATGGGTACCGTGGTCGTCGCCTGTTCCGTCAAAAACACTGTTGTTTCTTCCATCGAAATCCCAACCATAGGCATCATCCCGGTATCCATTTCCATCATCATCTACACCATTGCCGGCAATCTCCCCTGGATTTACTCCGGCATTCGCAGCTAGGTCCTCATGGGTGTACATGTAGCCTTCGTCGATGATTCCGATGTAAACAGTAGAAGAACCCAGTTTATTGGCAGCCCAAGCCTCATTGGCTCGAGAACCATTTTGGTTTCCACCGGCAGACATTCCCCAAAGTGAACCATTGGTGAAATAGGGGTCATTGGAAGTTGCGTAATGGTGGTAAATCCAGTTAGGCTCTGCATACTCGATTTCGGGCATTTTTTTAAGTCGCTCGATGGCTTCCATGGTTCCAAGCTTGGATTCAACAAGAAGCAAATCTCCTGAATCTTCCCCTTTTCGGGCATTTGCCAATTCCATAGAACTGGTTTTGATTTCTTCCACTATGCTTGCCTGGATCATGTTGAGAATATCCTGAGATAATCGGGACCCTTTGTTTGCCGACTTGTACTTGATCAAAAGTTGGCCCGGAACAAAACTTTGTTCAAACAATTGTTCAGTGGCATCTCCAGCCACCACATCATCCTCGATGATAGTTTCTCCACAGGATGCTGCCAAACCCAATAGGGCTGAAAAGGACAGCAAAGAATAAATTTTTCTCATAAGGCTAAATTGGTTAAGGTTCTTTATAAAATTTAAGCTATCCAAAGTTCAAATCCTATTGATGGCATTTCTTTTCAAGGCAGTCACAACTCATTCATATTTAAGCTTTTGATTTTTGGAGGTCTTATTCAATAAATCAAAAAGGAATTACTAATTGATTATTCATTTTCAACTTTCATATGCTTGTCTTGGCGTAAAACCAGGGACAATTTTTCTTAACTTTTGCCATTCATTTAAACTCATTTTTATCATGACAAAAGAGGAAATAAAAGCCAATGCAAGTGAAGCACTTGCCGATGCCAAATCAAAAATCCAGGAACTGGATGCAAAAAAAGACAGCATCTCAGCAGAACTCAGAAGTGAGTTTCAGGAAAAAATGGATGCCATAAAGGCAAAAAAAGATGCACTTGAAGCGAAAATAGATGGACTTGAGGATGACGCCGAGGAAAAGTGGGAGGAAATAAAAGAAATTCTCGGGGATTCCCTCAAGTCCTTCAAGGAGGGTTTTGCAAACCTTGGAAGATTATTTGATTAAAGTAAAAAAGCCGGTCTTCGGCTTTTTTACTTTTCAGAGGACTTGAGAATTTCCTTTGCGGCTCCACCTGGTACAATCTGCATGATCCCCTCTTTTGTGCTTTTCCAAAACAGGTGAAAAGGCCCACGATACCGGTTGCGCTGGGTACTATAATCTACAGTCATGTATCTTTTCTCACCAGGCATATTCGAAGTATTGATTGCAATATTGGCCGCAATGGAAAGAAGCTTGTTTTTCTTCTGAGAATCTTTTTGGTAAAGCTCAATTTTCAAATCTGTGTAGTCAAATCTGAACTTATTCGTTGATTTCATCTGATCAGCATGAATCTTCAGATTCATTTTGGCCAAATTCCCTGTTAAGATCTCTCCGTTCATGATAGGGTTCAATATCTCATTCAGCTTTGGCAAATTGAAATTAGAAAAGTTGGCATCCATTACAAACTCATCCTTGTCGTAAAGCACTTGCAAAGTCAAATCCAAAATTCCGCTGTTTTCAATTTTTCCAGTAAACTTTCCGCCAAAATGAAGATACTTGGTCTGAAGCTCGGGAATCGTTGTGATATTGACCAATTCACCGTTTAAATGGTCAAAGCTGAGCTTCCAGATGTCATTTGTTCCCGGAACTGATTCCGAATAGGTTATTGCACTATTGGTGACTTGAAGTGTATCGAGTTTGAGTGGAAATGAAATTTTGTTTACCATCCCCTGAAACAAAGGCTTGATTTCTTCTTCGGGTCGCGAGAGGTTTTTGTCACGAAAATCATCCAAAATCAGACCGGCAATTTCAAGTTTTCTGGCTCTGATATCTATGTCGGAAAACAGGTTACTGTTGGCTTCCAATCCGGAAAAAACCAGGGAATCCAATTCAAAATCAATTAAATCGGTTTGGAACTCCACTTGAGTTGAAGCTTTTCTAAGCCCTTCAGGATATTTCAAAGAAATGCTTTCCAATTTCAGCTGCTGGGTTTGGGTATCAAATCCGATTTTTCCGACATTAAATTGCTGGCCATTGGCCATTTTGTAATCCATACTGTCTATCGAAATGAAAATTCTGCCGTAGTCAAACGGAATAGGATAATTCCATTTCAAAGAATCTGTTCTGAGTTCGGTAGCAACAATATTAAAATTGCTCAAAGTCCCGACCTGTTCTTCGCCCAAAACAATCCGTGCACTGGCATTCCCCAGTTCAAAGTTTTCAATTCCCCCCCTTGACAGGATATCTCCAAAAAAACCCTGAAGCGCTTGGCTAGCTCTTTCTTTTTTGGGATTCTCTAGGGGAATGTGGATTACAAACTCAGGATTTGAAAACTTCAATTCTTTGATATCAACTTCCCGATTGAGATATAGCTTTCGCAAATTAAGTTTATTCAAAAAAACCTGAGAAACATGCCCTTGCACAAATACCCCTTCCTGGTCTCCAGCGGGTGAAATATGTACGTCTGAAATTAGAATAACGCGCTGAAAGAAGTCAAAATCAAATTTTTCAAAGCTGAAATTGTATTTTCGATCGGGCTTTGAATTAATGATACTTTCTAGATTTTGATTGACCCAATTATTTCCCCAATACACTCCAATGCTCGCCAAAACCATTAGAATGACGAAACATATTCCTAAAATTTTTAAAACTTTCATTGGGATTTCTTTTCGAATTTGAAAAAGGAGACAAAAACTTCACAATCAGAACACTAAATATGCCCAATTTCCAATTGGCATAACTTGATATTTTTCATTCTCAGGAATGCAGGACAAGAGTCGAGCCGATTTAAAGAAACAACCAATTACAAACAATTTCTTTTCCCTTCGTCAAAATTGGGTACGTGGGTAAATCACATTTTAATACATTTGGGAATGAAGCAATTTTTCATTGTCTGGATTGCAAGTTGTATCCTTGCTTTCCCAATTTCAGCACAAGAGATCAAAATCTTAACATATAATATTCTCCACGGTGAACGGGCAGATCAGCCTTCTAGCCCAAATTTAGCGGATGTTGCAAATTTATTGGTTCAAATTCAACCTGAAGTCATTGCTCTGCAAGAGGTTGACAGCATGACAGTAAGGTCTTCTGTTGTAAATGGAGAACCCATAGATTATGTCTACAAATTAAGCCAGGAAACAGGATATAGAGGTTACTTTGGAAAGGCCATGGTATATGACGGAGGTGGCTATGGTGAAGGGCTTTTGGTAAAAAAAGGCTCCAATTACCATACAATTAAACTCCCAAATCCTGCAGGAGGAGAGACCCGGGCCATAGCTTGGGTCAAAGCAGAACTCAAATCCCTGGATGAATTCTATTTTGGAGCAACCCATCTCTGCCATGAATTTGAGGCAAACCGAATTGCCCAACTTGATTCCATTATTTCTTATGCTGACTCCTTGAACAAACCTGTGATTTGGGTTGGAGATCTTAATTTCACCCCGGATTCTCCGGAATACGCAAGTATTCCGGAGCATTGGAAAGAGGCTGGGGCAGTGGCTGGGGATCTCCAAAACACCTACGGAACAGCACAGTCAGGGGCCAGGATTGACTATATTTGGTATGATTCACGGAAGTTGGAGCTGGTGGAATACAAAGTTTTAACCGACATCACCTTTTCAGACCATTATCCTGTCTGGGCAGTGCTCAGACTGAAAAAAGAAAACCCAGAATGAAAAAATCTACCTTAATTCTTCCTATTGCAATCCTTTTGTCTTTGGTGGTGTTTGGCTTCCAAGGATCAAAAGATGAAGCTGCCAAGACCAAATGGATCCAGCTTTTCAATGGAAAAGACCTGAAAGATTGGACTCCAAAAATTCGGACTCATGAATTGGGTGACAATTATGCAAATACTTTCCGGGTGGCAGACGGAATGATGCAAGTCCGTTACGACGGCTACACACAATTTGACAAACAATACGGACACATTTTTTACAAAAAGCCTTTCTCCTATTACTTGCTCCAGGTCGAATACCGCTTTGTGGGTGAGCAATGTCCGGGAGGAGAAGGATGGGCTTTGCGAAACAGCGGTGCGATGCTGCATTCCCAAGATCCAAAGACGATGTTGAAAGATCAGGATTTCCCGATTTCGATTGAGGCTCAATTCCTAGGTGGAAACGGGAAAGATCCCCGCACCACCTGCAACCTATGTACTCCCGGAACCAATGTGGTGATGGCTGACACCCTTTTCACCCCTCATTGCATCACTTCCAAATCCCAGACCTATCATGGTGACCAATGGGTTCAGGCGAATTTCATTGTCTTAGGAGATGAGGAAGTTTACCATCTAGTGGGAACAGATACAGTATTCAGTTACTTCAAGCCACAGATCGGCGGGGGAAGTGTGAATCCTGTGGACCCTGCAGTGAAAATAGACGGCAAGCTCCTGAAAGAAGGATACATTTCCCTTCAGAGCGAAAGCCATCCCATCGATTTCAGACGAGTAGCATTAGTGGATTTGTATGGAATAAAAGACAACCCCAAAAAGCTAAAGGAAGCGGTGCATCAGGCATTAACCGAAAATTAAAAATAAAGGGAGGCTAACACCTCCCTTTATTTTTATACTCTCACTTTGGTATTTCCACCCCCTTCGAGGGTTATCGGCACCGGTTTATTGGTTTTCCAGTTTCCGCCAGTAAAATCAGGCACATCAATCGAATTGGATCTGTTGGCCACTGACCACTCACTTAGCGGAGTGATACAACTCCAAAGCGCCGCATCATACACATCCTGATCCAAAGGAAGTCCATTTCTCAGGCAATCGATCAATCTCCAATCCATCATAAAGTCCATGCCTCCATGTCCACCAATCTGCTTGGCAAGTTCACCGACTTTCTGAACGATCTCCGGAGTGTACTTGGTCTGAAGGTCTTTCATTTCTTCCTCTTTCATCCAGCTGTGGCCTTTGGCTACTTTTTGGTCAGGATATTTTTGAGCATAGCCTTCTGAACCGCTGACCACGTGCAATCGGGAATAAGGACGCGGTGAAGTCACATCATGCTGAATCATGATGGTTTTTCCATGTTTGGTCTTTACCACCGTGGTATTCATGTTGCCACGATAGGATTTGGAAGCAAATGAACCAAAGAATGGATCCTTATCGGCAAGTTCTTCAGCCTTGGCTTTCATCTGAAAATCATTGGATGACATAGAAGTGAGGTATTCCATCTGATCCCCTCTGTTGATATTCAAGATCTGACAAATAGGCCCCAAACCGTGAGTGGGATAAAGGTTGCCGTTTCTGTAGTTTTCCTTCAGTCTCCACATATCTTGGTAACCGCCTTCCTTTTGGAAATTGTGGGCCAATAAATCATGAATATAGGCTCCCTCCACGTGAAGTACTTCGCCAAAAAATCCCTCGCGGGCCATTTTCAAAGTCATCAGTTCAAAGAAATCATAGCAACAGTTTTCCAGTTGCATGCAGTGTTTTTTGGTACGCTCTGAAGTCTCCACCAATTGCCAGCATTCCTCCAATGTGCGTGCAGCGGGAACTTCCACAGCGGCATGCTTGCCGGATTCCATGGCATAAACGGCCATTGGTACGTGCCAATCCCAAGGGGTGGCTATGTAGATCAAATCCAGGTCCTGACGCTCACACATTTTTTTCCAAGCGTAAACACTGCCTGAATAGAGTTCGGGATTGTGGGGAGTACCTTCGAGAGACTTCTTTGCTTTTTCGGCACGCTCCGGAAGCAAATCGCAAAGCGCTTTAATTTCGACTCCTTCGATTTTGCTCAACCGTGTCACTGCACCCGGACCTCTCTGTCCCAAGCCCACTATTCCGACCCGGACGGTTTCTATTTTTGGTGCAGCAAAACCACACATATTGAAGGATTGGATTCTGGATGCTCCATATTTTGCCTCAAGAGGCAAGGTCTTGAATTCTCCTGCGAGTACGCTTCCTGCTCCGAAAAGGCCTAAACCAGCCAGTCCGGTGGATTTCAAAAATTCTCTTCTACGATTCATAATAATTCCTGCTTTTTTTGGGTTTGCTTCGGCTATTTAATAAAAAAATAAATGAAGTCCGTCTTTTAGGCCAGAAAGCCTAAAAAAAAACCGGAAGCATTTGCCTCCGGTCTTTCCCTCAATTTGAAAGCACTATCAATTATCCATTTCCTTTTATTTGGGTCGTCTTTTCTTTGACTGCTGTGTTGATTCCCAAAATTCCGTAAAGCGGGCAGGAATTGACCAAACTGGTCAAAACCATTATTGTAGCTACTACCAGTCCTACAATACCCCAAGTCCCGGTGAGCGTTTCGGAAAAATATAAGCTGACCAAGATGACCGCAATTATCAACCGAATTGATTTATCGATACTTCCTATGTTCTTTTTCATGATGTCCTGAATTGTTGTGGCTATTAAAAATCCTTACTGACACAGGTAAAGCTAATCCCAACAAAACAGTCTGACTATGACAAAAGTCACAGAACGATCTGATTTTCAGAAGGAAGAAAAATAGGATGTCATCACCCTTTCAGCGGCCTTTCCCTGAGGGGTAAAGTCTGGTTCCCTTTCGTGCCTTTCGGGATACCACTTCCAAAAAAACACCCCAGCCATCCAATCTTTTTTCCAGGCTGTTTCAAAAAATGCTTCATAGCAAAGTGCCTGAACTTCCTCGGAAAACTGGATTTCTTTGCGCTCATTGGGCCAAACCCAAGGCTCGACAGCTGCATCGACCGTATTGCAATAACCGATTTCTGTGAAAATCACAGGCTTCTTATACTTTCTGACCACCTTTTCGATTTTTGGAAGGTGGTTTTCCCAAGAGGATTTCAGTTCGTCCAACTCGGGATTATGGTCTTCGGCAAGGGGGAAATAGGCCTGGATTCCCACATAATCCAAGGCATCCCAAAATTTTACTTTCTCGAATTCTGTGAAATTGGCTGCATAAACCAGTTTTCCGGAATAGACTTCCCGGATTGCGGCGATGACTTCCCTCCATTCCTTTTCTCGCTGAGAAGTTTTCTCCAACTCAGTTCCGACGCACAGCATGGGCATTTTTAGTTCCTCAGCTAAACGAGCATAATCCAGAATGAAGGCCTTGTAATTTCCAAACCAAGTCTTCCAATCCTGTTCGTTAAGCATTTCGATCTCCCCTACCCAGCCTTCACGAACCCACAGGTGTGGCTTTAGCATGTTCATCATCCCATGCTGAGCCGAGGAATCCAATGTGGCCCGGATTCCAGCGGGAGTCTCCCCCCACCAGCGGCGCTCATTGCTCATGTCCCAACGGATTTCAGGCGCGTTTTTTCCACTTTGCCAGCCAAAAGGAGTCTGGGACATTGCATTAGCACCTGTTGATTTCAAGGCCAGGATTTCTCCACCCTGAAGCGGTTGACGGCTACCCACCCAACAGACGCCTTTCCACTTTTCCTCAGTTGTGATCAGGGTCTCTGCCGGAATGAAAAACCAAATGAAAAAACTCAAAAGGATCAAACCCACGGAACTGAAAAGATACTTGCTGAACCAGGGCTTCATCAGATTTTGGAGATTCTAAAAGTCTTTGGAAATAGGCTCTACCCGGATGTTTTCGAGATTGATTTCGGAGAGCTTCTCCAATTTACCGGAAATGTACAGCTCTTGCATCTTTTCGACTGGAGTATTTTTGTCCTCTGGCTTGAGATTCAGATAGTTTTGAAAGCGGATCCCTCCGATCTCTTCCACTCCACTGACTTCTCTCATGCGTATTCCTCCCCCATCAGTATGATAACTGTAGGCCATGAAGTCCATCAGGAAATCCTCCTTGCCAAACCAATAGATAAATTCGTCCTCATAATGCTCTCCTCCACCCTCTGGTTGAAAAGTCACCTTGATTTGGTGATATTTTTCGCCCTTTATCTCGGTTTCTCCAAGGTAGGTTTTGATTGCGGCAGCGTCATTGAGTCCATAGGGAAGGAAAGCAAAATAGGCTACTGAATTCACAGACCGTGAAAAAGCCCCTATCCGCTCCTCGGTCAAGGTGTCGATTTTTGCCCCGTTTACAGTGCGGACAAAACCAGAATTATTCAATACATCTTTGACAGTTCCGGTGGAATCACTGAATTCCCGGATATATTCAAATGCAGTTGAGGTTTTGTAAATCGTGTAATGGATTTTCCTGAAATCAAATTCGATTTTGGAGCTTTCAAACGCTTCACCTCCGTGTGCTTCAATCGCAGCATCAACGATTTTTTGAGCTTCGGTTCGTTGATCGCAGGAAGTAAAAATCGCCGCTAAGGCAATCAAAAATCCGTATTTGTGTAAGTTCATCCGAAAGCAGTTCATCTATTTTTCAAATTCAATTTCATATTCTAAGTAAACGTATTCTGCCCTAAGGAACAGCTTCTCCCCTTTTTCGTTCACTCTCCAACTTTCTCTTTTGCCATGAAGTCTGAATCCCTCCACTTCCTCAAAACCCAGGTTGTAAACTAGGCTGCGGTGATCTTTAAGCTGGATTTCATTTGCAACCATTTCAGCCGTTTCCGGATCGAAATAATACCACCAGATATCTGAATCGGGACCATAATCCACCCGGATGACTTCAACCAATTTTCCGTTTTCGAGTGTTTTTTGGCCCTCGTAGATCAGCTTTGCTTCCTCATCCAACAGTTTCCAAGGCTGGGCGACCGCATAAAAAGCCGCATCGAAATCTTTCTTTTTGGAAGCCAGAAATCCTGCATTTTGCACCTCATTTTCCCCCATGAAATAGTGCATCTGGGTTCCGTCCCAGGTCGCTACATGAGAAATGCTGTCTTTGGTCCAGGTGATCTTTCCTTCGAAATAGGGTTTGAAACGAAACTCGTGCCATTGATCCAACTCACTTTCGACAGAACCGTCCTCATTGAGCAATTTGGTGACTTTCCGAAATTTGAGACTGCTGATTTCATCCCATCCTTCCTCATCTCCATGAGCAGCAATGGATTTTTCCAATAGCTCTCGGGCTTGTTTTTCTGGACTTTTTCCGCAGGAAAACTGAAGGACTAAACCAAGGAAAACCAGGTAACGAAGGATGGGTCTCATGGGGTTAAATTAGGTTTTCTTTTTGGCAGAAAGTAATCCAAATAAATTCCAGCGAGGACTAAGCAATACTCGATCAGAAGAAACAATTGGTTTTCTACCACAATTTCATTTCCATAGGCTCGATAAGAAAAAATAGCTGCAAAAGTCCAAATCAAGAACGTATTCCGTCCGGTCAATAGGCTCAAACCAAAAGCCGGAATCAGGTACCAAGGATGGACTACAGGCTGTAAAATCAGATAAATGAGATAGATCAAAACCCACAGATCCACCAATTCAGTGAGGGTTTGGGGTTTCTTTTTCCAGGAGAAAAAGGCAATCGCAACCATTGTTACTAAGGAAAGAATTTTTGTCAGCACACCAATGGTGTTGTATCCCTGAATCCAAAAACCAACTTCCCGAAGCAGGTAATAAACTGAGGCATTAAATTCGAATTTACCCTGATAGAGCATCAGACTTTGGAAGAAATTCATCGATGCCGTATTGAAGATCAGCCAGAAGAAACTAATTATCACTGCCACCAAAGCTCCAAACCATAATAAGGTATTCTTTTTAGTTTCGGGATGAAAGATAAAAGCCGGCAATAGTATCAATGGCAAAAGCTTCATCCCGATTGCAAGTCCCCAAAAGCTTCCAGCAGTAGAGTGTTGTTTGTTTTTCAAAGCCAACACGGTCGCCAAAAGCAAGAGTAAAACCAGCCCTTCGAAATGAAGATTTCCAGTGACTTCCAAGATCACCAAAGGATTGAGCCAATAGAGCCAGAGCAGTTTTTGAGAAAGTTGGAAGGATTTCAATAATTTCAGAAAAAGCATGAAAACTCCGATTTCCCCCAAAATCAACAGGAGTCGCAAACTGATAATCCCATTGGCGATAAGCCCGTTGGAGGCTTTGGCTGCCATCCAAAAAATTCCCTGGTTCAAAGGCGGGTATACTGAATAGTAATCCGGTGAATTGAGAAAGGGAAAAAGCTGATCTAGCATCGCCGAAGACTCCAAGGGATGCTTTTCAAGAAACTCAGCAGGAGTTTCGGAATAGGGATTTTCACCAAGCCGAAGCACTTCCCCATCCCATAGAAATCTCGCATAATCCTCCGACCACTGCGGAATCGCCAAAAAAAGAGAAAATCTGAGCAAAAGCCCTGCGATGAAAATGAAAAACCAGGGAGTCTCTTCTTTGGCAAGTGCAAAAACCAAAAACATCAACCCAAACAACAGCACAAAAAGTCCTAGGGTGGATTGAAAATCTGTCCTTGGAACCAAGTTTCCAAGAAAATAAATGCCTGCGAGCATCAGCAGGACCAACAATGCCTGAACGGCATACATCATCGTCTTATTCAAAGCCCCAGGTCCTTTCGCAGCGGTTCAAACACTTTTTCATTCTGATTCCAATAATCGAGCATTTTCAGGGTTGTTCGGGTGGCGGTGGTGACTTCTTGTTTTCCATCGGCTTTGGTCCAGATTTCCTCAAATGCAATGATTTCATAAGGGAAAAAATTCTGGTAGCGTACGATAAGCTTGCGGCCAATTTCAGAGTAAACCACTTCGATTTCGGATTGGTTGGAACCGATGTCCTTTTTGGAAATTGTGGCGGATTCAGGTTTCAAAGGAATATGGGCAAACCGCTGAAAAATCAGGCTTGGAACCAACCGAAGATTCCCCATTGGCACCAATTCTGGATTTAGCCGGATCAGGTTGAAAATCTCCTCCTCGGCTGGTGCATCGAGTTTTGTTTCCGAATCTCCCTCAGATTCAAAATAGGAAAACTGCTTTGCTGTATATTTTCCGCTTTTGAAATTAAGTTGGGTAAAGGACTGCCCGCACCATTCGGTCACAGAAGCGACAATTTTGGGTGACCAAACTTCTTCATAAACCGGTGTAAACACCGAAACCATGGTATGATAAGGATAGACTCCAGTGATAAATTCCCGTGTCATGTTTAGCTTGAGAACCTTTTGGGCATCTGATCGGCGGTCTTCAGGATTGTCCAGCTTGACCTGTTTGGATTTGGAAAAATCCTCCGTCACAAAAATCATTACTGCCTTGCCCGGACGGACTTCCCCATATCTGCTTTGCTGCAGGTCAAAGACATTGATTTCCGCGTTTCCCTGATACCAATACTTGGCAAATTGCTCCTCTTCCACTCCTTCCCGACCTGAAGAATTGCAGGAAGAAAGGAAAACCAAGAGTAGGAGAAGAGAGATTAGGTGATATGGAATTCGGAATTCGGATTTCGGGTTTCGGATATTTTCGGCTGAATGATTCATCTACTATTCTAAAATAATGCTCAAATATAGGCCTTACATTCTTCCAACTGAGACTGAACACTGCACACTGTTTACCAATATTTGAAGATCGTAAAAATAATTTTATACCCTGCCCCGATGACTCCTTTGACCGTCCCGCTTACTTTGGAGACACCGATTCGTTTGCGATAATTCACAGGAACTTCTGTGTATTGCAAACCCGCTTTATGCGCCTTGATCTGCATCTCGATCGTCCAGCCGAAGTTTTGATCAACCATATTCAGGTCAAGAAGTCTCTTCCAGACGATGGCCCGGAAAGGCCCCAAATCAGAGAATTTGGCACCTTGCATGTACTTCATCATGGTCGTAGCCAGCCAGTTTCCAAAAACTTGAGGAAAAGTCATCGATCCACTTTCCCTCTGTCCCAAGGCTCTGGAACCAATAACCATTTCAGCTTTCCCTTTCAAAATCGGCTGGATCAATTCCAGCATTTCGGCAGGATAATCACTGTAATCCCCATCCAAAAACACCACAATATCGGGTTGAATAGCCTGTTTTTTTATCCAATCCATAGCCGTCAGACAGGCTTTTCCGTAGCCTTTTTGCCGTTCGAAAACCACCTCAGCTCCTTCGGCTTTCGCCACTTCTCCAGTCCGATCCGTGGAATTATTATTGGCTACGACAATGTGACGGACAATATTGGGGATTTCGGCAATGACTTTTGGAATTGACTTTTCTTCGTTGTAGGCGGGAATGATGACGTCAATGATCGGGGGATTATGCATTAGCTAGATTTATCGGCCAAGGCCATAGGATTTAAAAGAAGTAATGAAAACCAGACTGTATCCAAAAGCAAGCATCGTGTGAAAGGGAAGGAACAGGAAATTTTCCTCTCGAAAAGCCAGCCAGACCATCCCCCAAAAAACCAAACCTAATACTCCTTCAAACCATGTGGTAACCGGCATTCTGTGCAGGAGGTAGCGGTTGCTGGAAAGTTTTTCTCTGCCTGATTCCAGGTTGAATTTGGGAGTACGGATGAAAGGTGATTTTTTACCGCTCAGTCCCTCCCAAACTGCCTGTGCATTGTGAAGTGCTAAGCCCATGGAAACAGAAAGAAATAAGGGCAATTGCCAGATCACACCCAAAGCAGAATTGAGGAAAGACCGTTTTCCATAGAAATAGGAAACCAGATACACTCCTGCGATCAATACAAATCCGATCAGGAAAATTCCGGAAATCCGGATCAAAACTTCCGGAATCAAGCCTTTTTCCCCAGCCCACCACACTCCAATACTGCTCAAACTGGTGACAAAAACAGCGATAAAAATCACTGAGTTGAACAGATGGGCGAAGGAATGAAATTTTACCCGGAACGGGTGGTTTTCCTGATTCACCGCTCCTGCGTGCTTCAAGGCGCATTCTGCACCGCCTTTGGTCCAACGGAATTGCTGGGACTTGATGGCGGACATGATCGGGGGAAGTTCGGCCGGAGATTCGATTTCAGGACGATAGACAAATTCCCAACCCTTTCGCTGAGCGCGATAGCTCAGGTCCAGGTCCTCTGTAAGTGTATCGTCATGCCAATTGCCCGCATCATAAATGCAGGATTTCCTCCAGATTCCGCCCGTCCCGTTGAAATTGATAAATGCACCCTGATGGTTTCGGCCCATCTGTTCAATGAAAAAGTGCGCATCCAATGCAAAAGCCTGTAAGCGTGTCAAGAGAGAATAATCACGGTTGAGGTGAGTCCAACGGGTCTGGACCATCCCGATTTTTTCAGAGGAAAAATAAGGGATCGTCTTAAGGAGGAAATCCGGATCAGGAACAAAATCAGCATCGAAAATGGCGATAAACTCTCCGGAAGCTTTTTCCAACCCTTCTCTCAATGCACCTGCTTTGAATCCAATTCGGTCATCCCGGTGGATATACTGAAAATTGATTTCAGGATACTCCTTCAGCTTGGACTCGATCAACCCAACGGTTTGATCCGTACTGTCATCCAATAGCTGGATTTGAAGCAAATCATTGGGGTAATTCAGCTTTGCGACAGCATCAATCAATCGCTCAACGACATAAAGTTCATTGAATATCGGAAGCTGAACGGTGACTTTTGGCCATGAAATGGGATTTTCATGAGGAATTTGGCCCCATTCTTTTCTGGCTTTCAAGAAATGAAAAAGCAAATGCCCCTGTGCCAGACTGTAAATCAGGATAAACAGCATACCCAAAAAGTACAGCCCACACAGGAAATAAAGGAAAATCATTTACAGGTTAATCTTGATGGAGTTGTTGCCGATGATAATCGGCAGTTCATTGATGCGGTTTTCTTCCGGTCCGTTTTCCAGTTTCAACACCCCACGAGGACAGACAGCCGAGCATACTCCGCATCCAACACAGGAAGACCGAACGATGTTTTGGCCCCGCTGCGCATACCAGCGCACGTCTATTCCCATTTCGCAGTAGGTGGAGCAATTGCCGCAGGAGATGCACTGACCGCCGTTGGTGGTGATTCTAAACCTGGACTTGAAGCGCTGCACAATCCCGAGGTAAGCAGCAAGTGGGCATCCGAAACGACACCAAACCCGATTGCCCATAAACGGATAAAAGCCTGTCCCGACCACCCCAGCGAAAGCGGACCCAATCGCAAAACCGTAAAACGAATGTAGCTGGTTAGTCACATTTCCCAAAAAGCTGAACCCCGAAAAGTAATTGGCAATCGTCAAAGCAGTCATCAACACAGCCAACACCAGCACACCGTGAATAATCCATCGCTCGTATTTCCATGCTTTGACAGACTTGTCAGAAAGCTGCCGAAAGGGATCGCCAACAGTCTCCGCCAATCCCCCACAACCACATACCCAGGAGCAATACCATCTTTTTCCAAAGAAATAGGTAAAAACAGGAACCCCAACGATGATCAGCAATATTCCCCAAATCAGCATAAACATCCCGACTCCACCTCCGGAAAGGAAAGTGGCAATCTGATAGTCGTAGAAAAAGTCGTAATCCAGCGGCCAGATATTTTTGAAGTCGAAATATGGTTGGTTGAGCAAAACCAATATTTCGGGAATCAAAAATGCAAAGGCAGTCTGGAAAAACATCACCGAAGCCGTCCGGAGTTGCTGATACTTGTTGCCACGGTACTTGCGGAACATGCGGACTCCCATGACAATAATCGCCAGAGTGTAAATCAATCCATAAAGAAACCACTGACTGGCCGGATTGCCGGACAGAAACTCCGAGATCGGATCGACCATCCAAACGAGATTGACCAGATAGGCCGGATACCAATACAATACAATGTAAAAAAGAATCAGAAAAGATCCAGTGAGCATTCCGATAAGTCCTTTGTTCTTCAGGGAGGAGTGAAAAATCCCGTTGTTTTTAATGCCGGCAGACTCACCGGAGTGCTGTCTGAAATTGTACAAAAACCCACCTAAAACGGCCAATCCGATTGAAAATCCAAAATACAGCCATGGATTTTCCCGCACCGGACTTTGCAAAGCAGCCTTGGCCAAAGGGAAACTGTAATCGTCCCAAATGACCTGATCCCAGAGTTGTTGGGATTTCAGGCTATCGTTGTAGGTATTGAAATTTTCACCGAAAGCGGAAAGAAAAGCGAGATTGGAACTGAATTCCTGCCCGTATATCGGGGAAAGGATTTCATCCATTTTTTCCTGATGGATGTTCTTGGTATTGGTCAAGACCAATTCCTCAGATAGGGTGTATTTCCCAAAAAATGGAATGACGATAAAGGCAATCAAACCGATCAAAAACAATCCCAGACCTATTTTTTCGATCCATTTCATACGCTTGCTCCGAACAGTTTTTGGATGAATGATCTCTTGGCAGGATGAAAATTACCTCCAAATTCTTTCTTAAAAGCCATCTGAATTTCAATGTAATAAGGAGCAAAAAACTCCGGGTCAAAATTGGCTTTTTCCAACCGGGAAATGACCTTTTCTCCAGACCACTTTTCATGAATAGCCTGATCAAAAAACTCATGCCGAAGCCGAAAACCAAAATTATTTACCGCTAGAATTCTTCCTTCCTTATCCATCAGCATCCGGAAGCAGACTTTTCCAGAGGCATGTTCCCAATAGAAGCTTTTGATTTGACTTTCATCCCAAGTTGGCGGAACTGTCCCGTAGGTTTGATACTCGATATCTAAGAATTTGGCGGAGTTGAACCAGACTCCAGGCTGATACGGGACTGGATTGTTGCAAAGGTTGTACGCCAAAGTCTCGCCGTGCATGCGGCCTGTGTACCAGACCTGCTCGATTTTCCGCCGATCCGAAGCCGGTGCTTTTTCAAACTCCGCACAGTCACCTATGGCATAGACATCGGGAATATTGGTTCGGAAAAAGGCGTCAATTTTCACTCCCCTATCCACTTCCAATTCGGTACTTCGCAGAAAATCAATATTCGGTGTCACACCTGCTGTCAATCCAACAAATTGACAGGGAATTTCTTCACCTGTTGAAGTAATGACCGACCGAACTCGGCCCTTTTCATCCGGCAGAATTTCCTTCAGTTCAGTTGCGAGGCGGAGATCGATGTGGTGCTCCAGGATATGCCGACCGACCAGATCTGATTCTTCTTTGGGCAATAGGATGTCCCAAAATCCTTTTTCCCGAACCAAAAAAGTGACGGGAATCTTCTTGTACGCCAGCATTTCGGCCATTTCAATTCCGATAAGCCCTCCTCCGACTATCACTGCCCGACTTACACCAGATTGGGTGATTTGCTCCATCAGTTCCAAATCCTGCTTGGAATACAATCCCTGAACACCTTTTAAGTCCTGTCCAGGCCAGCCAAATTTATTGGGTTTGGAACCGGTGGCTATGACCAAAGTATCATAAGTCAGTTTTTCGCCAGAGGTAAAAACGACGAATTTATTTCCAAAGTCCACCTTGCTGACCCAAGCTTCCTTCAGGTCGATCCTGTTTTTTTCCCAAAAATGATTCTCATAAGGCTGAGTATGCTCAAACTTCATGTGCCCCATAAACACGTACATCAGGGCAGTCCTGGAAAAGAAATATTTCGATTCGCCGGAGATCAACGTGATCCTGACACCAGAATCTAGCTTTCGCAGGTGTCTGGCGCAGGTAACTCCGGAAATTCCGTTGCCGATGATAACTACATGCCGGGTTTGGCTCATGGGTTAAATTCTTGAGGATAAATTACCGAATATGTTTCAGCTATTCGTTTAAATTCCAATTGTAATCCAAATGGGAAATCTTGGCATCGGACTTAAGCTTCACTTTAGCGTACCTGTTTAAAAATTCAATCAGTGTCCCATTTTTTGTAAAATCCCCTTTGAACCAGGAAAATATCGATGAAAGCTGGGCTTGATCCGGGGTGATTTTATTCCTGCTCGGATCGTTGATGAAGGCTGTGGTCACTTTCATCAGCTGGGCCTCGAGTTTTTCCGGGAAGAAAGCTTCGTTCAACAAAGGAGGACACGAAACGGATGCGCAATTGATTGCGAAATGAATCCGGGGTTCATCAAATTCTTTTCTCAGGATGGAATGTTCTATTTCATCCAAACTGGACTCCACTCCTCCGATCTTGAAAAACTTGTAATGCCAGACATCCTTGATCAGGGGAATTTTGAGCTCAGGACCCAAGTCCCGGATGCTTTTCACCGGATAATTATCCACAATCAATTTCACTGTGAAGGCATTGTAAGCATTGATCCAATAAGCCAATTGCTCATTTTTGGACCAAGTTTTACGGTCCGGAGCATTGTCAGAAAGCAGTTTGAGGTATTGCTCTAGTTTCGGCTTTTCTCGAATAAACCCTTTGTAATCTACCATTCCATTGGGCTTGACATGGGTTTTGACCAACTGATCCCAAATCAGATGGCTTGGCGGAGTGGTGCCGGCCATTCCCAAAGTGGAACTTTGACAGGACAAAAAGAAAACTGCTATTAATCCCAAAGAAAATAAGCGGAATAATTTCATAATTCAGGGTTTGATTTGCATCTACGAACTAGAACCAATTTCGGATAAATGGGTTTTGGGCATTGTCCGAAAGATGACATTTATTCCATTAATAAACCTTTTCCCCCTTGCTTAGCCATACGCCCCATGTCCTTGTATAGGTATGGACCTTTTTGGTTGGTATTCCTTCAGATTCCAGAGGTTTCTCTGAATTGGACCAATGGATTATTCCTCCGTACAGATTGTATACCCGGGTAAACCCTGCTTCCAGAAGTTTTTTACCGATTTCCTGAGATCTTGCACCCACAGTACAATAGACCAAAACAGGTTGATTACGGTCCAACTCCGCGACATTCTTTAGATTAAAAGTTTCAAATCCCACCCATTTGGCACCTGATAGGTGGCTGACATCAAACTCTTCTTTTTCCCTGGTATCCAGCACCTGATAATTAGAAAGATCATTGATTTGCTCTGCTTTGACAGTGGGGAACGTTTTATCATACAATCCGTCCAGAAGAGTCTTATAAGCTATTGACTGCGAAAAAGAGGTAGAGGCAAGGAACAATAGCCCAAAAAAAAGAATTCGGGCCTTCCGGAAAACCAGCCTACTTGGGAGTATACTGCTCATATCCGAAAAACCCGAATTCCAGTGCCGTAGTTCTGATCAAGCGTAAAAATCTGACAAACGGGCCAGGCCGCGTCGATCCTTGATGATGATTTTCTTTCCTTCAAGTTCTATCAGGTTGTCTTTTTTGAACTCTGAGAGCAATCTGATCACTGATTCTGTAGCTGTACCCACAATTCCGGCAATTTCTTCCCGGCTGAGAATAAGGTCGATTTTCTGATTACCTCCACCTTCCACACCATAAGAATTGCCCAATTGAAGCAAAACGTAAGCAAGCCGCTCCCGAATGCTTTTTTGAGTCGCATCGGTAAGTTTTCCCTCCATCACTCCGATCTCATGACTGAGTGATTTGGCAACCCGACGGAAAAATTGGGGATTGTGAAGCAGGGAATTAATAAATACTTCCTTAGGTACAAAACAGATTTTTGCATCCTCCAAAATCATAGCTGAGTTGGAATAATTTTCCTCACCCAAAAGGGCTGCATATCCAAGGAAATCTCCTCTCTGTGCCAAATGAATAATTTGCTCCTTCCCATTTGAGGCGGTTTTATAAATTTTGACCACGCCTGAATTGATGCAGAAAATTCCAAGTGGCTTTGTTCCTTCGTAATAGAGAATCTGCCCTTTCCGATGGGAAATCAGATTCTTATGGTCGGAAATGTTGCAAATCTGGGCTTCTGGAAGGTCTGAAAAAAGTGAAAACTTCCTGCTGGAGCAAAGTTCACAAGGTGTGTTATGTGGATGGCTAGACATATTTAAATCGCTGGGTAAAAATTGTTGATTCAATGTAAAAAAAAGGTGATATATATCATATAAATAATATAATTATTAGGAGGTTTGGGGTAGATTTTTTCGTTTATGGGGTTTTGGGTGGTTTTTTTCGTTGAACAAACCTCCCTCCATCAATTGAATATTCCAAATAGACGTGTACAAGACCATTTGAAAGAATAAGATTTGGGCAATTGAGTTTAGTATTATAAACCATCGCCTGGCTTAAAGTGTTTTCGTCAATTTTTATAGCTGGAGCCTTGCATTCTACCAACAAATACGGTTTGGAATCCCGCCCAAATACTACAAGATCCGTCCTCTTTTGTAATTGATTGTATTTCATGCCTTTTTCCAGTGAAAAAAGTCCTCTGGGGAAATCATGATGGTTGATCAAAAAGTTAATCCAATGCTGGCGAACCCATTCCTCTGGAGTCAAAACAAGATTTTTTTTCCGCAGAAAATCAAAAATCCAAAGCTTCCCATCTGATTGGAGCAAATCAGGCTCGTAAGGGGGAAGATTTAGAACAGGTAGATTTACTTTTTGATCGTGAGTCGAACTCATGCCTCAAAGATGATTAAAAAAATATTTCATGGTTGCGGATGTTCCATTCCATTATTCAAAATCCAGGTAGGGATTGATTTTTTCCACCCATTCGGCCTTGAATATTTTGATTTTCAAAAGGTCAGTTGAAGAGAGAAATACACCATGTTGACCACGGTAGGCCACCAACACTTTTGCTTCCCCATAGCTTATGTAAGGATGGGCGGATAATTCTTCCAAACTGGCTGTATTGATCGGGATTTTTCTATAAACCTGAGGATAAAAATCGAAAAATTCCCAAAGAGCAAGGGCTGTTTCTTCCTTCACTCCAAAGACCTCAAGCAACTGGCTTTGTGAATGAAACCCTCCGAGATTTTCGCGGTACTTAATGATTCTCCCGGCTGTGGCCTGGCCGATGCCAGGAACAATCTGAAGGGTAATGGAATCTGCCTCTGAAAAAGGAATCCGGTTGATATTTTCCAACTGCTTTTGATTACGGTTGGACCTGACTGTATCCTGAGGATTAAAAGTGGGGAGTGGAGAACTCACTAACTGGATACTAAGGTTTTCAAGGCTATCGATTCGGCTTTGAAATTCGAGAAAAGTCTTTTCAGCCTCTTTGTTTTTGAAAAACCTAAGAATAAAAGGTGTAAAACTCAGGATTACCAAAACAGGTATCAACAGAAAAAATCCTCTGGATTCTTTGCTTGAAAACCCGAGATAATACTTCATCCAATAAAAAAATCGGTCTATCATGGCTTAAAAAATTAAAGTCAACCTCAATAACTGATAAGTTAATATTATTGCTTTTAGATTCCAATGAAGACTTGTTATAGAAAGAATTATCCGGTAATTATTTAGACGGATTCTAAATTGAACAGCTATTACACGAAAGAAACTTTTGAGGAGGGATAGTCTGTTAAATTTGTGTTGCAAAACTTGAAAAAATGCAGACCAAGTTTCGAGCGATTAGTTTATCACACAAGACCGCCCCTGTACAGATAAGAGAATTGATTTCTTTGGATGAAGAATCAATTCAGCGTATTCTACTGAAAATCAGAGAGTTTTTCAGCATAGGTGATGCCTTGATTCTTTCCACCTGTAACAGAACCGAGGTTTATTACAGTCACGAACTGGATCTAAGTACAGAGCTAATCAAGCTCGTCGGAATAGAAAAAGGCCTAGCCGATGTAGTCAATTACCTGGAATATTTTGAGGTTTTTAACGAAGACAGGAAAGCCATCGCCCATTTGTTTCGGGTATCGATGGGATTGGAAGCGCAGGTAGTCGGTGACATTCAGATTTCCAATCAGGTAAAACGGGCTTATCAAGCCTCAGCAGATCTGGAAATGGCCGGACCGTTTTTGCACAGGCTGATGCACACGATCTTTTTCACCAATAAAAGAATCGTACAGGAGACTACCTTCAGAGACGGAGCAGCGTCCCTATCCTATGCTACCATTGAACTGATAGATAGCCTTACTTCCAATACTTACCAACCCAGGATACTTTTGATTGGTGTAGGAGAAATTGGAGAAGATGTAGCCAAAAACATGGTGCACCTCCCTGAGGCAATCGTAAAAATCACCAATCGGACCCAATCCAAAGCTGAAGAAATAGCCGCTCCATTGGGATTTGAGGTCGTACCTTTTGAGAATTGCCGGGAGGCCATGAATGAAGCAGATGTAATTGTCTGCTCAATCATGAAAAGTGAGCCATTTATTACAAAGGAACTCGTCAAGCAATTTGACATTCAGAGTTACAAGCTTTTGGTAGATCTATCTGTCCCGAGAAGTATCGAAACTTTTGTGGAAGATGTACCAGGAGTGGTGTTGTATAACGTGGACAATATCCGAAGTAAAGCTTCTGAAGCCCTCGAAAAACGACTTTCCGCTGTTCCAAAAGTTGAAGAAATCATCGAGGAAAGCATTGAAGAATTCTACAGCTGGAAAAAGGAAATGATGGTTTCCCCGACCATTAACAAGCTCAAGCAATCCCTGGAGCAAATCCGGCAGGAGGAACTCAGCAGATACCTCAAGAATGTTGGTGAAAAAGAATACGTCCTGATAGACAAAATCACCAAAAGCATGATGCAGAAGATCCTCAAGGTGCCTGTTGTTCAGCTTAGGGCAGCATGCAAGCGGGACGAGGCCATGGATATGATCGAAATCATCACTGACCTTTTTGACCTGGAAAAAATCAAAGCCGAAAAATAAACTGATTTATCCCAAAGAAATGACCAAAGGCACTAACAGAATCCTTTGGTCATTTTATCTTTAGGCCCATTTGAATCCAATTCCCTTCCATGATTACCTTTCGGTTCCTGATAATTCCATTCCTTTTACTTCTGAGTTCAAGTACCCTTTTTTCCCAGACTTGGGAAGTTTATGATTTGCAGGGAAAGCTAAAATCCAGAGCCATATATGACCGGATCGAGGTCCTTAGCGAGTCGGTCATCATCGGGAAAAATGAAAATGGCCTTTCAATGCTTTCCCGAGACTTAAAGCCGATGGTTAATCTCAAAGGCGAGGAGATTTACCAATATCTTGCCCCTTGGATTTTGGTGAAAGGTCAAGAAGGTATCGGTGCATTTCACGAATATGGCCAGCAGGCTTTTCCTTTAGAATATGAGGAAATCCAAACCTATTTCAATTTCCTTTTGGGTAAAAAAGGAAGTGAGTATTGGCTTTTTGAGAAAGGAAAAGAGAAAATTACTCCATTGGGAAAACTAGACGGTGCCAAATTGACCAAAAACGGGATGGTGATTACCCAAAAGGGAGGAAGCTATTTTTTACCACTTTCAAAAGATTCTGAAAGACCCTATCAGCTTCTTTCGGAAAATGATGGCAATTACCTGTTGGCAAAAGAATCCACAGGATATGGGATTATTAATATCGACGGGGATTATGTGATGGATCCTGTGGTCGATCAACTGGAACATACCCGGGGCGATTTTTTTTACGGATTTGATGAAAGCCAATACTTGCTCATTAAAGGTCACGAAGTCCAGTCGGATGTGGCCTATAATTCCTACCACAGAATATCCAAAGAAGGGGTTCTAATGCTGGAATATATTCACGGCAAACTCCGTCGTGTCATGGAGGAAGACGGAATTCTTCTTGACGCCGTAGGTATGGAATCTGTTCAACTCGTTGGAAAAGAGCTTTTCAATGTGAGATTCCGGGAAAACAAACTTGGCCTATTGGGTAAAAAAGGGTGGCTCGTTCAGCCTACTTCAGATCTGGAATGGATCAAACCGGGAAGCGAAGGCCTTTATCCCGCCGGAAAAGGAGGAATGGCAGGTTTTGTAAATTCATCAGGGGAATGGGTGATAGAACCGAAATTTGCCGAAACAGGTAATTTCTCTGAACAAATCTCAAAATTCAGAAACACGCTAAGCTGGGGGCTTATAAGTATAGATGGCCGGATCATCAGCGAACCCAAGTGGGATGAAATCAAAGATTTTTCCTCAGGCATTGCAGTTGCCAAATCCAATGGGCAATTTTTCCTTTTGAACAAAAACGGGGAGTCAATTAAAGAAACCGGATATGATCAGATCTGCAGATTGAAAGAGGGATACTTTTTGGTGGAAAAAAGCGGAAAAAGAGGTCTTTTGGACAATTCCGGAAATGAAATTCTTCCTGTTGAATTTGAAAATATACAGGTAGAGAAACCTGATTTTTTGATTGTAAGAAAGGATGGGCTTACCGGAGTTCTGAATCAAAAAGGTGATGTAATATTCCCAATCAGCTATCAGGAAATTGTGGCTGATTGGCCTGGAAACCAAATTTTGGTCAAGGAACTTTACAACCCGGTAGTCATTCAGATGGAAGAACCAACCGAAGGAAAAAGAAAAAAGGGAGCTTGAAGCTCCCTTTTTCATTATTTCTTTTCGGATTTTCCGGTCCCGGTATCTTTGGAATCTTTATCCGAACTGGCGATCGATTCTCTCATGGAGGTATCGGATTTGATATTTTCCATTCGATAATAATCCATCACACCCAACTTACCAGTGCGGAATGCTTCCGCCAAAGCTTTTGGTACTTCTGCTTCAGCTTCGATTACTTTAGCTCTCATTTCCACATTTCGGGCTTTCATTTCCTGCTCCAAAGCCACAGCCATCGCACGTCTTTCTTCCGCTTTTGCTTCGGCTACTTTCAGATCGGCAGTAGCCTGATCAATCTGGAGTTTTGCACCAATGTTGGTTCCGACATCTATATCTGCAATATCAATGGAGAGAATTTCGAAGGCCGTACCCGCATCCAATCCTCTGGAAAGAACTAGTTTGGAGATTTTATCCGGGTTTTCCAATACGGATTTGTGAGTAGCTGCAGAACCGATGGAGGTCACGATTCCCTCTCCGACTCTGGCCAGGATCGTCTCCTCGCCTGCACCACCCACCAACTGGGCAATATTTGCACGGACAGTCACTCTGGCTTTGGCAATCAACTGAATCCCATCAGCCGCTACAGCAGCCACATTAGGGGTATTGATCACTTTAGGGTTTACAGAAATCTGAACCGCTTCAAACACATCCCGTCCTGCGAGATCAATCGCTGTTGCCTGCTTGAATGTCAAACTGATATTCGCTTTATCCGCTGAAATCAAAGCTCTGATTACTGTGGGCACATTACCACCTGCCATGTAGTGAGTTTCAAGATCATTTGAAGTTAAATGGAGCCCAGCTTTGGTGGCAGTTATCAAGGAATTTACAATAATTCCTGGCGGCACTTTTCTGATTCTCATCCCAATCAATTCACCGATCCCGATTTTGACATTGGAGAACTGCGCGGTAATCCAAAGGTTGACCGGGACGAAATACAAAAAGATGAACAATAGTATGATCCCCGCAAAAGCAGCAATCAAAACGAACAAAGAACTATCTGGATCCATATTATTTGACTAAAATTTTATTGTTTTCGATTTTTACGATGCTTACTGCTTTCCCAACTTCAATGAATCCTTCCTCAGATTTCACTTCATAGATTTGCTCACCAAAAGAAACTTTGCCGTAAGGCTTGATATCTGAAATGGCTTTTCCGCTCATTCCAACAGTAAGTCCGGTTGTCCTTCCGTCAAAAGCACCACCCTGCATGGAAGATTTGAGCGAAAATCGGTTCCAAACTCCAGAACTGAAGCCATACCAAACCGCGATGAGATTAAGAATAGCCGATATTGCCGTGATCCAAAGAGCAGTACTCGAATCAAAGGTTAAGAAAGCGTAGGCAATTCCAGCACCACTAACCAACAATCCCAATACTCCAACTACCGTAGTTCCAGGGATGAATAATACTTCAATCAGAAGTAATATCAATCCGATGATAAGAAGACTGGATAAAATTAAAATGGTCATTGGGCTGCTGGAAAGACAAGTAGAATCAGGCCTAAAATACAAGATTCGAAGGGTAAACCTATTGCCTTAAAAGAAAAAACCCGGAAGTAATTTCCGGGTTTGGATTTTAGTAGGCTTTGGCAAAATAAACCCGACCTGTGGAAGGTCTTCCTGTAAGTACACAAGACCCTGCTTCTTCAACCCTGTCCAAAGGAATACATCGGATTGTTGCTTTGGTGAGTTCTTTGATTTTTTCTTCGGTTTCGGAAGTACCATCCCAATGCGCGGATAAAAATCCTCCTTTTTCCTCCAGGACTTTCTGAAACTCCTCCCAAGAATTCACCTCAGTGGTAACGGAGGCTCTGAAATCAAATGCCTTTTTGTAGATTCCATCTTGGATCTCTTCCAGTAATCCTGTGATTTTTTCAGCAATCGGCTGAGATGCCAGCACGAAAGTTTCTTTGGTCAAGTTATCTCTTCTGGCGATTTCAATGGTTCCATTTTCAAGGTCTCTTGGTCCCAGTGCAATTCTCACTGGTACCCCTTTCAACTCGTATTCAGCAAACTTCCAACCTGGCTTTTGGGTGTCCCGATCGTCATATTTCACAGAAACACCGGCTTTTCTCAAGTCTGCCATGATTTCTTTTGCTTTCACAGAAATCGCCTCCAACTCAGCCTCACCTCTGTAGATTGGCACAATAACCACCTGAATCGGAGCCAATTTTGGAGGAAGTACAAGTCCATTATCATCAGAGTGTGCCATAATCAGCGCACCCATCAGACGGGTACTCACACCCCAGGAAGTACCCCAAACATATTCCAATCCACCTTCTTTGGTGGCGAATTTGACATCAAATGCTTTGGCAAAATTTTGACCCAAAAAGTGTGAAGTCCCAGCTTGAAGGGCCTTTCCGTCTTGCATCATCGCCTCGATACATAAGGTGTCATCGGCGCCGGCAAATCTCTCATTTTCTGTTTTTCGTCCTTTCACCACAGGTACAGCCATGTATTCCTCCGCAAACTGGGCGTAGATATTCATCATTTGGATGGTTTCTTCCATTGCTTCTTTGGATGTAGCGTGAGCGGTATGCCCTTCTTGCCATAGAAACTCAGTAGTTCTAAGGAAAAGTCGAGTTCTCATTTCCCATCTGACCACATTAGCCCATTGGTTCACCAACAGTGGCAAGTCTCGATAAGACTGAATCCAGTTTTTATAAGTGCTCCAGATTACAGTTTCAGAAGTCGGGCGGACAATTAATTCTTCTTCAAGCTTTGCATCCGGATCCACGATTATTCCTGACCCATCTTCCGCATTCTTAAGTCGATAATGGGTCACTACAGCACATTCCTTTGCAAATCCTTCCACGTGGCTGGCCTCTTTGCTCAAAAAAGATTTGGGGATAAAAAGCGGAAAATAGGCATTGCTATGACCCGTTTCTTTGAACATTTTATCAAGCTGGGCCTGCATTTTTTCCCAAATGGAATACCCATAGGGCTTAATTACCATGCACCCTCTGACGGCAGAATTTTCAGCGAGGTCTGCTTTTTTTACCAATTCATTGTACCACAGGGAATAATCTTCGCTGCGTTTTGGAAGTCCTTTACTCATTCGATTGGGAAGAATATTAAAATGTCTCTAAATTTGCTTAATTAGGGCTGGCAAATATAATCCAAAAAGAATAACCTCAGGATTGTCAGTTCGTATAACAAAGCAACAATCAACTTCACCCATGAAGAAATCGTCATTACTTATCGCTTCTTTGCTTATAACACCACTTGTCATCACATCCTGCAGCACCAATAAACTGGCTACAAACGGTACAGATGACAATTTGTATTTTATGGCATCGGATGTGAAATTGGCCACGCAGTACGCCGTGGAAAATAACAATCCCCAATCATTCAAAAATATTTCTGAGGAACCGGCATTGGCTGAAGAAAATTTCAGCTCAAGAAATGTCAATCCAGAATACATCTCCCGGTACCAAGCCACAGAAAATGCCACTACCTCAGAGGACGGCGTAGTCTATTTCGATGAAGGAGCTCAAGACCAAAATACTACTGGTAATATCAATGCCTACGACAATTATTCAGCTGCCGGAGAGCAAAGCGGATCCTCTTCACCGAACGTTAATTTCAATTTCGGAATGGGATTTGGCTATAGCCCTTATGGATGGGGTATGTCTCCATACATGGGTATGAGTTATGGCATGGGTTTCATGCCAGGTTTGTCTATAGGAATCGGATTTGGCTTTGGGTATCCGATGTATCCAAGCTATGGTTATGGATATCCGATGTATCCAATGTATCCTAGTTACGGATATGGATATCCTATGTATCCTATGTACCCAGGTTATGGATATCCTGTTTATCCTGGCTATCCTTCTTATGTGCTGCCAGGCGGAGAGTATGGTGACAGAAGAGTGGTTTATGGTGCAAGACCAACCAGAGGATCCTCTATTACAAACACAGGTATCAGAGCCACTGAGGCTGGAGTTATGCCAAGCACTGCCAGGGCTCAAGCCAGAGGAAATACTGCAGCAGTAAATTCCTCAGCAAGAAGATTGGTTTCATCTGAAAATACAAGAGGTGCAACCAGGGATTTTAGCAGCTCTCAAAATGACTATTACAACTCCAGCAGAAGCAGAGTAGCCACTACTCGAAATACGAATTCTCCTGCTACAGACAGAGCTGTAAATACCAGATCAAGAAGCACTATCCCTTCAGCTAGACCATCAGTCAACAGTTCGGGCGATGCAATCAGGAACTATGCATCTCCATCTAGAGGCAGCAATCCCAGTATAAATAACAGGACTTCCAGCCCATCCTATAACAGAGGAACTGTTCCTTCTTATAACAGAAATACAACACCTTCTTACAATAACAGATCTACTTCTCCTTCCTACAACAGAGGAACAACTCCATCTTACAACAGATCAGTTACTCCGAGCAGGTCGAATGATAACACTTCCACTTTCAGTGCACCGAGCAGAACAAGTACTGGTGGAGGTAGCAGTTTTAGTACTCCGAGCAGAAGCTCAGGAGGATCTTCCGGCGGAAGTGTCGGTGGATCCAGAGGAGGAAGGGGAAATTAATTTTCCCCTTTTTTTTTGAGATTAATCAACACAAAAAATCATCGCACCCGTTTATTCCATACAACCAAACAATTACTTAATGAGGTTTTTGACAGTATTTCTCACCCTCAGCTCATTCACTATTGTCGGGGCCTTTGCCCAAAGTGGATATTACGAAGATGCGTATCGCTTCAGCAGATCAAATCCCTCCGGTTCAGCAAGAATAATAGGAATAGGCGGCACTCAATATTCATTGGGTGGAGATGTTTCCAATATTGCTGGAAACCCTGCGGGTCTGGGTTTTTTCAGGAAATCTGAAGCAAGCCTAAGTTTCGGATACGCAGATTGGAAAGTAGACACCCGCTATTTGGGCCAAAACAAAACCTACAACACGACCAATTTCTCTTTGCCAAATCTCGGCTATGTGATGGCAAGTCCAAAAGAAAGTCTTGAATCCGGAGCTTTTAAAGGTGGAGCCTTTGGCTTTAGCTTCCAGCGGATAGCCAATTTCAATACCGAATATGGGTACTTTTCCAACGAAATCAGTTCAACGTCCATAATTGACTTTTATTTACAAGACGCATTTGGATATTCTACTGACCAAATAAGTAATTATGGACTTACTGGTCTAGGGTATCAAACCTATCAAATCAACCCGATTTATGACAATGATGGGAACATTATAATTGGAGAATATGAACCGATAATCGGATATGAAATTGGTCCTCTCCAAAAGGAAAACATTTCCCAGGAAGGTTCTTCTAATCAAATAAGTTTTGGGTACGGCGCAAACTTCAATCACAAGGTGTTTATTGGTGGCTCTTTGGGAATTAGAACCCTCAGCTTTAGTTCTTTAAAGACTTATGAAGAATACTTCGATGAAGGCCCTTTGATAAATTCTTCATTAAGAGAAAGCCTTTTTATCAATGGCGCAGGAGTCAATATAAACTTAGGTTTAATTTACAAGCCAATTGACTACTTGAATTTGGGATTCATTTTCCAAACTCCAACTTGGTATTCCCTAAATGAAGAATATGAAGCTGGAATTGTTGCTGATTATGGCGGATTTTACTTTGAGCCGGAAGATATAAATTTAGGGCGAGAAGAAGCAATATCTGATTTGATTATCAGTAACTATGGGCTAAACACCCCTCTGAAAATCGGCGGTGGAGCCACCTTCTTTATCGGGAAAAACGGCTTCATCTCTGCTGACCTAGACTGGGTGGATTACAGCGCCGGAAGGATCAATTCAAATGATTTCGATGAAGGACCGGACAATCAGGTGATCAAAAGTATCTATGCAAGTACCATCAATTATCGAATCGGCGGAGAGGCCAGAATCAACGCTTTCAGGTTAAGGGCTGGTTATGCATACTTTGGGGATCCCTATTCCAATTCACCCGGATTTGACCAAAGCACCTCACAGATCAGTGGTGGAGTTGGGGTGAAAATAAAAGCAATAAACATTGATTTTGCACTGGTAAACCAAAAATATAACGGACTCTACCGAAGCTATCAGGTATTGGATGAAAATGACAACAATTACGGTCCAATAACCGAATTAGAAAACAGCATCACCTCAGGAGTATTGACTATCGGCTTTAGTTTTTAAGCCGATTGATCAATTCATACATCAAAAGCTCAGCGGAAAAATCTTCACCGCTGAGCTTTATTTTTGCCAGGTTGTAAAAATATTCCCTTTGGGAAAGAAGGCTTTTAAGCTTCAGTGTGATTTCTCCTTGATCCAATCCCTGAAACATCGGACGGTTTTGAACTTTAGAAGTCCTGAGTCTGTCAGAAATCGCATCCAAAGGCACATCAAGATATACTGAAATGGACAATTCATTGATCAAATCCATATTGTCATTAAAGCATGGAGCCCCTCCACCTGTGGCCAGGACAAAAGAGAAATCTTTTTGAAGGAGTTCGGCAAGAGTCTCAGTTTCCCACTCTCTGAATTTCCCCTCACCATGTATGGAAAAGATCTCCGGAATCTTCATTTGAAATTTTTCTTCAATCTGATGATCCAAGTCAAAGTATGGGAATCGCAATTCCAGGGCAAGTTGGCGCCCAAACGTACTTTTTCCTGAACCCGGCAACCCAACCAAAACTACCTTCAGATTTTTACTCATAGAAAGAAATCCAATACATCAGTTGCTTCAGGAGTGTTGTTATGGTGGTATTTCTCCATCACCACTCCATCTTTAAGAATCATTATTCCCGGATTTGCGCGCATGATGGTTTTCACCACGGTCGCATCCGCCTGTAATCCGATCACACTCCAATTGTTTTTGGACAGGAATGCATCGATTTCTTCTTGAGTTGCTGCGGCCATAAAAACCACATCCACCGGTGCCCCTTCCATAGATTTGACCAGAGCGGTAAGCTCATCAAGGTTGGCCTCACTCATTTTTGCCATATTACTGCTAAGAATGACCACCTTATTTCCTACAAATAGAAATTCCGACTGATCACCCTCAGCATTCCATGCTGCAAAGTCTGAGATTTTGGGAAGTGCATCCGGATTTTTCAAAACCATCTCCACAAACTCATAACCCTCATCAGTCGGATACTGGTCAAGATAGACTGTCTCCTCCCCTTTTTTCATCACATAGGTATATTGAAGCGGTGCAGATGGCTGCATATTCGTAGGAATACTTACCCCTGTTTTATATGCTCTAAAATCAATAAAGGGCAAGTTTTGAATCGCCCAAAAAGCAATCCCTAGTGAAATCACTAAGGTCAAAACTGCAGAAATACTTGCCCATTTGGGAGTTTCCTCAGGCAGATCTTTTCTGAAAATGAACAGAAAAGAAATCATGATCAACAGGATTATATCCTTGTAAAACGACTCCCAAGGCGTGAGTTTGATTGCATCTCCAAAGCATCCACAATCAGTGACTTTGTTGAAATAAGCTGAATAAAAAGTCAGGAAGGTGAAAAAAAGAATCATCAGCCCCAATGCCCAAACCGTCTGCTTCAGCTTGACTCCCAAAATCAACATCACCCCTAACACCACTTCAGCAACTACCAATACCACCCCGATATACAAGGCAAATGGCTTGAAGTAGTAGAAGAATCCCGCGATATCGTTTGAGAACACATCAAAATATTCCTCCAGTTTGATCGCCGTACCTACCGGATCATTGACCTTGATGAGTCCCGAGAAAATGAAAAGTCCTCCGACCAAAATCCGGAGAATCCAAAGTATCGCTTGTTTATTCATGTGCTTGAATTTTGTTTTTTAAAGGTCACTTAGCCTGTCCCGAACTCGATTCAGGAGAATCACGGATCGATGGTATTCATTCTTCTCAAGGACGATTTTCGACATGCTCGATTTCATGATATCCTAGTTTGATTAGGCAGAAAACCGAATAATTGATCATGTCCTGGTAGTTGGCTTCAATGCCTTCCGAGACAATTGTTTTTCCCTGATTGTCCTCAATTTGCTTGACTCTGAATAGTTTCATCAGAATAATGTCGGTCATCGAACTGACCCGCATATCCCGCCAAGCCTCTCCATAGTCATGGTTTTTATTTTCGAGTAATCCCCTGGTCGCTTCAGCCCAATGATCATACACAGGCTCAAGTTCAGAATAGGGTATCTCCATCCGTTCGTCATCTTTCAGACTGATCTGGATCAAAGCGATGATACAGTAGTTGATGATACCTACAAATTCGTCAACAATTGGATCATTGACTTTTTGACTCCCCTTTTCCTGGATGGATCTGATGCGTTGGGCTTTGATAAAAATCTGATCGGTAATCGACGAAAGCCTCAAAATCCTCCAGGCTGTGCCATAATCCAAGGTTTTCTTCCGGAATAATTCTTTACATCGGCCAATTACTTGTTTATATTCGTTGCTGGTTGTAGTCTCCAAAATACTTTAGTTTAATGCTTCCCGGATCCAGTCCGTCTTCTTCGACCGAAGATAAATTATTTCCCCAAAAATATACACTCCAAATCAAGGGAAGGCTTATCTGCCTGGATAAACCCAAGGTAATGGGGATTTTAAATGTCACCCCTGATTCGTTTTTTGTCGGAAGCCGTTTGGAAAAAAATCCTGAAGAAATTCTTTCCAGAGCCAGAAAAATGATCCAGGATGGAGCGGAATTTTTGGATTTGGGAGGATACAGCACCAGACCGGGAGCTTTGGATATTTCGGTTCAGGAAGAAATCGACCGGGTCGTCCCAGCCGTGGAGTTGATCCGAAGGGAGTTTCCGAATATTTTGATTTCTGTTGACACTTTCAGATCCAAAGTGGCAGGTGCAGCAGTGTCGGCCGGTGCTGATATCATCAATGACATTTCCTCTGGAAACCTGGATGAAGACATGCTTCCCTTGGTTGCGTCACTTGGAGTACCCTATATCGCGATGCATATGAAGGGAAATCCGCAAACTATGCAGGCGCATGCCAATTATTCTGATATTTTATCGGAAATCATGCATTATTTCGCTGAAAAAGTGGATCTTTTTAGAAAACTTGGCATCAAAGATGTAATTATCGATCCCGGGTTTGGATTTGCGAAGACGGTTGAGCAGAATTTTTTCCTGCTGAAAAATCTAAGAAGTTTTGAAGCCTTGGGATTTCCAATTTTGGTGGGTATTTCAAGAAAGTCATTGATCTACAAAACTCTGCAAATCGAAGCAACTGATGCCCTTAACGGGACCACGGCATTGAATATGTTTGCTCTCTTGCAAGGAGCGAACATCCTCAGAGTTCACGACGTTAAGGAAGCAAAAGAAACAATTAAATTATTTGAACAATTATACCCTTGAGCCTGCTTTTCAAAATAGGATTTTTAGACATCTCCATCGTCAATATGATCGATATTGCGTTGGTGGCAGCCCTATTATACCAAGTCTATAAGCTCCTCAAAGGCAGTGTTGCGATCAAAATTTTCCTGGGATTTCTCTCACTCTACCTGATCTATTTGCTGGTAAGAGCACTCCGGATGGAATTGCTTTCCGCCATTTTGGGGCAATTCATGGGAGTCGGTGTCATCGCCGCCATTATCATTTTTGCTCCTGAAATCAGAAAATTCCTTTTGATTGTTGGCCGTTCTTCCATTTTCTCGGATGACAATATCCTGAAGGACATTCTGTTCTTTTGGAGAAAAAAAGAAAACTCAGCCTTCAACATAAGCCCGATCATCGATGCCGCAAAAAACCTGGCCGGAAGCAATACCGGTGCATTGATGGTGATTTCCAGCAGCACCGAATTGAAATTCTATGCGGAAAGCGGGGATATTCTGGATGCAGAACTATCGAAGCGATTGTTGATTTCGATTTTCAACAAGTACAGCCCATTGCACGATGGAGCCGTCATTATTTACAAGGGCCGAATCAAGGCAGCACGCTGCATTTTACCCGTCACCGAACGGGAAGTTCCCGCACAGTTTGGCCTTCGTCACCGCGCCGGAATAGGCATGTCAGAAGCCACAGACGCCTTGATTTTGGCAGTTTCAGAAGAAACAGGACAAATCTCCATGATGAAAAATGGGAAGGTCCTTCATAATCTTTCCTTCCAGGAAATCAGAGAAATCATCAACGATTACCTCAACAATGAGGATTTGGATGATCGATTCGAAAATCTTTCTGAGTATGACCTGACCGCCAAACGAAATCTGGCTGTCACTAAACCGTAAAAAAGTATTTAAGGATTTTAATCAGAATCTTAAGCCAAATAGAAAACCGGCAAGAAATGGTCTAAACCCATTCTCCTGCCGGTTTTCTTTGTTTCATGCTTTTTGATTACTTAATCACGCCCAATTCTTTCCCAACTTCTACAAATGCAGCAATCGCCTGATCAAGGTGATGTCTTTCGTGACCTGCTGAGATTTGGATACGGATTCTGGCTTGGCCTTTTGGTACCACCGGATAATAAAAACCGATCACATAAATTCCTTTTTCAAGGACTTTTTCGGCCATTTTCTGAGAAAGAACCGCATCGTACAGCATCAGCGGAACGATCGCATGCTCCCCTGGCTTGATGTCAAAGCCCGCTTCGGTCATTTTTGTACGGAAATATTTGGTATTTTCTTCCAGCTTATCCCTCAATTCGGTAGTCTCCGACAGCAAGTCAAAGACAGCAATCGAGGCTCCGGTTATCGAAGGTGCCAGGGTATTGGAAAACAGATAGGGTCTGGATCTCTGACGCAGCAATTCGATGATTTCTTTTCTCCCGGAAGTAAATCCTCCCGAAGCTCCTCCCAAAGCCTTTCCAAGGGTACCGGTAATGATGTCGATCTTTCCCATTACTCCCCGATGCTCGTGAACACCTCGACCTGTTTTCCCCATGAATCCTGTCGAGTGACACTCGTCAGTCATGATCAGAGCTTCGTATTTTTCAGCCAATTCCACGATTTTATCCAGCTGGGCAATGGTTCCATCCATGGAGAAAACTCCATCAGTCACGATGATTTTCTGTTTGGCTCCAGCAGCGATGGCATCCTGAAGCTGCTTTTCCAAGTCTGCCATATTGTTGTGCTCGTATCGATAGCGCATTGCTTTGCAAAGCCGAACTCCATCAATAATCGAGGCATGATTGAGCGCATCGGAAATGATCGCATCCTCCGCACCAAAAAGCGGTTCAAATACTCCGCCGTTGGCATCAAAAGCCGCTGCATAGAGGATCGTGTCCTCGGTGCCCAAAAACTCAGAGATCTTACGCTCCAGTTCCTTATGGATATCCTGGGTTCCGCAGATAAAACGCACTGACGACATCCCAAATCCATGGGTATCAATTGCGGCTTTTGCAGCCTCGATCACCCGGGGATGGGAAGATAATCCGAGGTAATTGTTTGCGCAGAAGTTGAGAACTTTCTGTCCGCCTGCGATGGTGATTTCAGCAGCTTGGGGAGAAGTGATGATCCGCTCCTTTTTGAAAAGTCCCGCTTCCTCGATGGATTTTAGCTCTTCTTGCAATTTGGGCTTAAACTGGTTGTACATGGTCGAAAGTTTAAAATTGAATTCGTTTTTTCAGGTTTTCCGCCGATCAAAAAATCGATACGGAGAGGTGATTTTTACTACTTTTGCGCAAGCAAACCCAAATATAAACAAAAACCCAGAAGCCGACTTTTGGGCATTTTTGAAAGAACTACCCATGGAAAAAATCCTCATTATCGGAGCTGCCGGACAGCTTGGTTCAGAACTCACCCGATCTCTTGCCGATCAATTTGGCGGAGAGCAAGTTATCGCAACGGATCTCAGGGATTCAGCACGAGCTGCCTTTGACTATTGCAGGTTTGAGGTACTTGATGCGATGAACAAAGAAGCACTCAGGGACTTGGTCAAAGAAGAAAATGTCACTCAGATCTATCACCTGGCCGCAGTGCTTTCAGCAACCGGAGAAAAGAACCCACTTTTTGCTTGGCATCTGAATATGGAAAGTTTGCTTTTCGTCCTCGAACTGGCCAAAGACTTGAAACTGGACAAAATCTATTGGCCCTCTTCCATCGCCGTATTCGGACCCAATACTCCAAAAATCAACACACCGCAATACTGCGTGAAAGAACCAAACACGGTCTATGGCATCAGCAAGCAGGCCGGAGAAAGATGGTGTGAATATTATTTTCAGAAATTCGGTGTGGACGTACGCAGCCTTCGTTATCCCGGACTGATCGGATACAAATCACTTCCCGGAGGTGGTACAACTGATTACGCTGTTGACATTTACCACAAGGCTTTGGCTGGCGAAAAGTTCAGCTGCTTCCTTCGCGAAGACAGCTACCTTCCAATGATGTACATGCCAGATGCGATCAAGGCAACTTTGGACTTGATGAATGCACCTAGGGAATCGGTAAAAATCCGCTCCAGCTATAACCTTTCGGGGATGAGTTTTTCCCCAAAAGAAATCTTCGAAAGTATCAAGAATCATGTGCCGGGTTTTGAAATCGAATTCAAGCCAGACTTCCGACAGGCGATTGCAGACTCCTGGCCGGACAGCATCGACGACAGTCGCGCCAGAGAAGACTGGGGATGGAAGCCGGACTACGACCTCGATGCCATGACGGCAGATATCCTGAAAAACCTTCCGGATTTTTATCCTCCGAAGAAGTAAACTAACCAAAGCCTCTTTGCCTGCAAGGAGGCTTTTCTATTTTTTAGTCTCCGGTTAAGTGATTTGGTTTCGATTCTATTTTGAAAATCTCTATTTTTCAACCCAGTCACGCGAAAATGAAGCCGAATCGAATAGCCATACTTCTCAGTCTCCTTGTTGGGATTTCGATCCTATTGTTTTTCTTTTTTGGAACTGAAAAAGAAGTCGATTTCAGCACAGAAATCAAACCCATCCTCAACAAGCACTGCATCACCTGCCATGGAGGTGTGAAGAAAAGCGGTGGATTTAGTGTTCTTTTTGAGGAAGAAGCTTTTGCACTGAACGAATCAGGACTTCCTGCCATCGTCCCCGGCAGTCCAAATTCCAGTGAACTGATCAAGCGCCTCACCCACTCCGATCCAGAACTTCGGATGCCCTACCAGCGAGCTGCGCTTTCCGACGAGGAAATCGATTTGCTGAAAACCTGGATTCGTCAGGGGGCAAAATGGGGCAAACACTGGGCCTATGAGCCTGTCCAAAAACCTGAAATCTCAGATCAAATCCAATCTGCAGGAATTGGAGCAGATGGTGATGCGCCGGAAATTTCCCCAATTGATCATTTCATACAAGAAAAACTCCAGGAGAAAGGTCTTAGTCCTTCGCCCGAAGAACAACCCCTTCGGCTGCTTCGGAGAGTTTCCCTGGATTTGACCGGATTGCCGCCATCGGATTCTTTGGTTGCGGTTTTTTCTTCGGGAAAAATCACCTACGATCAGGCCGTCGATCAGCTGCTAAACGCCAATTCTTTTGGCGAAAAATGGGCAACCTGGTGGTTGGATTTGGCCCGATACGCTGACACAAAGGGATACGAGCGAGACGTCTCCCGCACCATGTGGCCGTATCGGGATTATGTCATCCGCGCCTTCAATGCCGACAAACCCTTTGACGAATTCACTGTCGAGCAGATTGCAGGTGACCTGCTTCCCAATCCAACACAGGATCAATTGACTGCCACTGCTTTCCATCGCAATACGATGAACAATGACGAAGGTGGCACCGAGGACGAGGAGTTTCGGATCGCGGCGCTCTTGGATCGGGTTAGTACCACGTATGAAGTTTGGCAAAGTACCACCATGGCTTGTGTGCAGTGTCACAGTCATACTTACGACCCCATCCGTCATGAGGAATTTTATCAGTCTGCGGCATTTTTCAATAACACCCGGGATGAAGACACCCATGACGAGGAGCCTCGACTGAGGTTTTATGAACCGGAAGATCAGGAAAAAGTAGCCTCCATTTTGGATTGGGTAGAGGAAAATGAAGGTGAAAAAGCTGCAAAAATTCGCTCAGACTTTTTGAAATTTTACGAACCGAAGTATGCCGCGCACCTGGCAACCGACTTTAACAAATCGGAACTGATCGACACCAAATGGCTGGGACTTTGGTCCGGCGGATCAGCTGTTTATAAAAACATCGACACCCAGGGATCTGATCAACTCCTTTTGGACTACAGAACCGGATTGGACGGAACCCAAATGACAATCTGCAAAGACGGGCCCGAAGGAGAAATTCTCGCCTCCTTTGTCATGAATAAAACTGAGGGAGAGATTGTCAGACCAATTCCGTTCAAACCAATTACAGGTCTTGTTAATTTATACATTGAGGCAAAAAATCCTAAAGCAGAACCTCAGCAAAACACCTCCACCATCGTCTGGTTTGCTTTTGTCCCATCGCTGAATGGAAAAGAAAAGCCGGGATTTGCCCAGATACAAAACAATTGGGAAGAACTTTTGAAGTTCAAAGGAACCAAACTTCCCATCCTGATCGAAAATCCTCCTTACATGGCTCGGCAAACCAAGGTGTTTGAAAGAGGAAATTGGATGGTTTTGGGAGAAAATGTCAGTCCGGAAACCCCGGATGAATTTGGAGCCTGGCAAAATGAATGGCCTGCCAACCGCCTCGGGTTTGCCTACTGGTTGACTTCATCTGAAAATCCACTTACAGCGAGAACATTGGTCAATCGTGTTTGGGATCAACTTTTCGGGAGAGGAATTGTCAGAACAATTGAAGATATGGGAAGTCAGTCAGAGCCTCCCACTCATCCTGAATTGCTGGATTACCTCGCATGGAAAACGATGAATGATTACGACTGGAGCATGAAATCATTGATCCGAGAAATCGTGACTTCAGCTACTTACAAGCAATCTTCCAAGATTACAGCAGAAGCTTACCAAAAAGACCCCGACAACCAATGGTATTCGAGAGGCCCGAGATTCCGGCTTTCTGCCGAGCAGGTTCGGGATCAGGCATTGGCAGTAAGTGGTCTCCTTAGCCGAAAAATGTACGGACCGGGTGTAAAACCTCACCAACCGGAAGGCATTTGGCAGACCGTTTATAACGGAGAATCCTGGACTGAAAGCGAAGGCGAAGACAAGTATCGACGGGGAATTTATACATTTCTGAAGCGCACCAGCCCCTACCCTTCCTTCATCACATTCGATGCGGCAAGTCGTGAAGTCTGCCTCAGTAAACGATTGGTCACCAACACACCGCTTCAGGCGTTGGTCACACTCAATGATCCCGTCTACCTCGATGCTGCAAAAAATCTGGGGAAAAATTCCTGGGAAAAAAGCTCTGGAAATGCTGAAAAGGCAATTGCTCAAACCTACGAGCTATTGGTTTTGAGCAAGATTTCGGATGGCAAAAAGAAAACCTTGCTTGAATTATTTGCTGCCGCAAAAGCTGAATTCGCCAAAGACCCTAAGGCATTGGAAGAATTCTATCCGGGAGCAAATCCTGAAGTAGCAGCCATGGCGGTGGTGGCAAATGCCATGATGAATTTGGATGAATTTCTAACCAAACCTTGAGATGAAAAGCCTGGAAAAACTCTTCGCCGAACTTGCAGTTCAAAAGCTGCAAAATCAAACCCGCAGGCATTTCCTGCTGGATTGCGTGAGCAAAGTCGGAGGCTTGGCTATGGCTCCCTTGCTTTTTGGATGTGAACCGGGACAGATCTCGAAAACTTCCTCTGGGCTCAATCTCAGCGAAAGGGATCTAAATCCATTGGCTCCTTTGGCACCACCATTTTTGGGCAAAGCCAAATCCATCATCTACCTCCACATGGCCGGAGCGCCTTCTCAGTTGGAATTGTTCGATTACAAACCTGAGTTGGTCAAATATCACAATCAGGACTGCCCGGAAAGTCTTCTGGAAGGACGAAAGTTTGCCTTTATCCGAGGCGTTCCCAAAATGCTCGGTCCGCAGGCCAAATTCGAGCAGCATGGCCAATCCGGTGCGTGGGTTTCTGATTACCTCCCCCATTTCTCCAAAGTTGTGGACGAAGTGGCTTTTCTGAAAGCTGTCCACACCGACCAATTTAACCACGGACCTGCCCAATTATTTATGCAGACAGGTTCTCCCAGACTGGGAAGACCGAGTTTGGGCAGTTGGGTGACTTATGGCTTGGGTACTGAAAACCAGAATTTACCGGGATTTGTGGTACTGACTTCCGGTGGAAAAACTCCCGATGCAGGAAAAAGTGTCTGGGGTTCCGGCTTTTTACCATCAGTCTACCAAGGTGTACAATGTCGCTCCAAAGGTGATCCGGTCCTCTACCTCGAAGATCCCAGCGGCATGTCCAGAGATCTGAAGAAAAACGTCATTTCCGCCATCAATCAGGCAAATCAGGAAGATTTTGAGACTTTTGGCGATCCGGAAATCCTCTCCCGCATCAACCAGTACGAGATGGCTTACCGGATGCAGATCGAGGTGCCCGAAGTGATGAACATCAACGAGGAACCTGCGAATATTCATGAGCTTTATGGCACTAAACCCGGCGAGGAGTCCTTTGCCAACAACTGCCTTTTGGCCAGAAAACTGGTGGAAAAGGGCGTTCGGGTTGTTCAGCTTTACGACTGGGGATGGGATACGCACGGGACTGATCACGATGGATCAATCGACATGGGATTGAGAAACAAATGCCGCGAAATCGACCGGCCGATGTCTGCCTTGCTTTTGGATTTGAAGCAAAGAGGGCTCTTGGAAGAAACACTTGTGGTCTGGGGCGGAGAGTTTGGACGTACACCGATGCAGGAAAACCGCGAGGGAAAAGTCCAAAGTTTCATGGGACGAGATCACCACGTAGATGCCTTCACGATGTGGATGGCTGGCGGCGGTGTCAAAAAAGGAACCAGCTTCGGAATCACCGACGATTTTGGTTTTGCGGGAATTGACGAACGAGTTTCAGTCCATGATTTGCACGCAACGATTCTCCAGTTGATGGGCTTTGACCACGAGAAATTTACCTATGAGTTTCAGGGAAGGCCATTCCGGTTGACCGATGTTCATGGCGAGTTAATTCATTCAGTGCTATCTTGAAAAATCCGAAAAGATTGAAAAAGAAGAATTTAAACCGGATTTTGATTTATGTTTGATTTTCTCGGGCCACTTTTGGGCCGAATGCATCCACTTCTTGTTCACCTGCCGATTGGAATTCTGGTATTTGGAATCCTACTCTGTTTTTTCCCTCAGAAAGAAAAAAACAATCTAGTCCCAGCAGCGCGTTTGGCATTTTTGCTTGGTGGAATTGCGGCATTTGGTGCAGGAATCAGCGGATTTCTTCAATACCAGTTTGAAGGTTTTGTCTGGGAGGACGTGATGATTCACCTGATTGCAGGAGTTATTACTGCTTTTGGAAGTTTGGCGCTTTATTACCAACTCCGAAAAAGCGATGCAATTACCCAAAAAACCAAAATCTCAGCCCTTGCTTTGGGTTTGATTTTGACCCTTACCGGGCATCTTGGTGGCACCTTGACCCATGGAGAAAACTATTTCGCGGAAGTGCTTCCGATGGAACTCCAAACCCTTTTGGGGTTTGAAATCCAACCTGAAAAAGGCCCAGAACTTGCCGAAGAAAACTGGGAAAACGCAGAACTTTTTACAGCAGTAATCCAACCCATTTTCAACCAAAACTGCAAAAGCTGCCATAACCCAAGAAACAAAAAAGGTGAGCTAGATCTCACCACAATGAAGGGTTTGTTAGCCGGAGGAGAAGATGGATTGGTTTTGACAGCGGGCGATCCAGATCATAGCGAGCTTTTCTCAAGGTTGATCTTGCCCAAAGAAGATGACAATCACATGCCTCCGGCAGAAAAACGCCAGCCTTCCAAAGAAGAAATCGCGCTGATTGAAAGCTGGATCAAAAATGGAGGAACCGAAAAAGGCACCTTGGCCGAAGCCGAAATTCCACGAAAACTGATTGAACAGTTTATTGTCAGAAATGAAATCCCCTTCTATCCGGTCAATACAATTGCTTCAATCTCCGGCGATTCTTTAGCCGCTTTGAAAGCTTCAGGATTTTTTGCCGAGGCGGTGGAGTCCGGTTCTGGGCTTTTAAAAATCACCTGCACCAATTTTCCCGGTTTTCAGGATGGGGATTGGGCCAAGCTTTCTCCCGTCAAGAACAGAATTGCTTACCTTGATTTAGGAGGAACTAAACTATCTGATGCCCTTTTGGACAGCATCGGACTTTTGCCAAATCTTACGGTTTTGAAGCTCAGCAGCACTTCCATTTCTGGGGAATCCCTGAATAAATTGTCTCAATTACCAAATCTGAAACTGCTTTACCTGAACGGTACAGGAGTGACTTTGGAGCAAATTCAAACCTTGACTCCAAGCAAATCTCTGGAAAAGGTCTTTGCCTATGAAACCCCGGCTTCGGCTGAATTCCCTAATTCAGGAAAGCTGAGTTTCCCTTTTTTGTTGGAAACAGGAAATTACTCGCTTCCCAAATTGCCAACAGATACGATCGTGTACTAATCATCAAATGCGTAAAAATTAGAAACGTTTACAATCATTTGATCTTTTGAAACATTAAGGAAGTTTAGACCATTAAGCTTTCAAAAATCAAGGTTTGAAAAATAAAAAAATAAAGGCAAAGTACTGATTTCCAGCACTTAATTTTCTAAATGGTAAAAAAATAATTCTATTTCAAATTAAAGTTTCTCCTCGATTTTTCCAGGAACAAAGCCCAAAGTCAAACTACCATCCGGATAAGAGATCACTGGCCGCTTGATCATACTTGAATTTTCGATCAAAATCGAAATTGCTGTTTCTGCTTTTTCCAGGGCTTTTTTCTGAGAATCCTCCATTTTGCGGTAAGTCGTGCCTTGTTTGTTGACCAAAGTATCCAATGAAGTTCTTGATAAAAAGCCTTCCATGAGCTCCTGACTTGGCTTTTGTTTTTTGTAATCGATGAATTCGTAGGAAACACCTTTTGACTCCAAAAAGTCAAAAGCTTTTTTCATCGTGTCACAATTCTTGATTCCGTAAACTTTAATGGACATGCTAGGCTTTTTTTATTTTAATTCAGAATGAACGAGGGGCAAAAATACTTTTTCATTCCCTAATCCCCCAAATCATTCCAATTGATCAGGGTATTCCAAACCAACGGCGCATCATGATGGTTCAGGAAGCGGTGCAGCGGATCAAATGTGAAAGCGATGATCCGTCCTTTTCCAACCGGAACATTGAAAATGCCTCCCTGACCGATTATGGTTTGCTCGTTTCTTACCATTCCGGATCGGACATAGGGCGGTTCTTTTCCGGCTTCTGCCTTTTCTTCTTTTTTGGGTTCGGGATTCTCCATTCCCATGATTTTGCCGGTGTAAGGTTCCTCATCTTTCAGTGGCTTAGTGCCATATTGGAGCACCATCATGTCTCTTTTGGCCAGTTCAACTTGGTAAAGGGGTCCATTTCCCCTGAAAATCGAAAAGGTCTCGGGAAACCCATAAAGTACGGGATGATTGGATTTTTTGGCTTTTACCGTCACCACCGAACCCGGATGAAAAAGTCCCGATGCGTTATAAGATTCCAGATCTCGAGTGATTCCAGTCTCAGCGACCATGACAGTAGAATTATCCAAGGTGATCACCACGCCACCAGCCTCAACAAACTGTTTGAGGTTTTCTATTCCCATAAATCCCGGACCTCCGGTAATGTCAGGACTTGAATCCGGCAAGCCGTGAGATGGAAATTGATCCGTTTTGGTATAAGGCATCGGCCCAAATCGAGCGTCGATTCCATGGATAAAATCTGCAGCCGTTCCTCTTGATCTCGGCACCAAGATCACATCAAATTTGGAATTGAGATTACCAGCCTTCAGGTCATCCTTGTCAATTGAAGTGTAGGGAATTCCGCGCTGCTCAAAAGTATAGCGTGACCAGCCCTCATCCTGGGTATTGAACCAAGTATGGTAAATGGCCACTTTGGGAAGCTGGACCAGATGGGTTTGGTCGGAATCCGGGGAAGAGGAGCCTCGAAGTAGGTCAAGTCCAAACTTCTCTCCCAGTTCTTCAGCCTTGGAAGCAGAGATTCCTTTGATAATCAATGAACCCACATTTAAGGTGTCCTGGCCCACTGCAAATTCAGACTTCAACACCCGAATCTCCGCATTTTTATCCTGTTCCTTTATCCAATACAAAGCTGGTAAAACGGTGTTTTGAGCCTGATAGTGAATGAAAAAAGTATCGCCGTCACCTGAGATTTTACCTGCATAGGTCACATCCGATTCGATTTTTTTTAAGGATGAAATCTCATATCCGATGCTGTCTTTCTGTTGCACCTCCACTCCGTACAAGTAACCCAAGGTCCAGGCAATGTCATCGTAAGGTGGGAATTTGGCTTCCTTGGGATACTTCTGCTCCGTCAGCAAAGTCACGGCAAGGTTTCGGTAGGGTTGATCCAACAAAACCACATACTCTCCAGAATCGGCTTGATGAACCTCGATCGCCTGAGCGCGAAGCTGATTGACAAGGTAGGCCGCCATGGCTGGATCTTTTTGTTTGGCAGGAATCACAAAAGCTTTCGGACTTTCTTCCTTTCCCTTTCGGATTGAATTCACTCCTTTTTGATAAAAATTCCTTAAAAGCTGTTCTCCATTTTGTGCAGCATAAGTCAATGAGGCAATAACCCCAGCCTGCATGTAGTTTACGTTATTCCTGGCCGACCAATAAACACGCTCAGTCGGAGGATCGGGACGGTACCATTCCCTAGTGGTTGCCGGATCACCGGCGTATTTCTGATTGGATAAATCCCGCATGTAGGTATTTGCCCCGGCGTTACCGAAAGTCTCATAAAACCGCCCGTTGGAATTGTGATTATTTGCCACCCAAATACCATAGCCCGGCCACCAACCATCATAGAATGCCCAGGTAAAAGCACCGGGCATACCTTGCGTAGCCAATGTGGTGATATCGTGATTGGCCATGACCTGCCACTCCCCGATCGTCACCGGATCCACCTGTTCGTTGTATGGGCCGGTTCCTGTGGAAATGTAAAGCAATGGAACTGACTCATGAAGATCCAACATGACCGTAGGGTGCCACTCGTAAAAAATGGAGAAAATCCCTTTGGTAATCGCCTGAGAAACCTGCAAGCCGTCTCGGTTGTTGTCGTGGAAGACATACTTTCCCCAATAGGGGGCAGAGCGTGGGAAGCCGTCTTCCCATTCTGTTCTGGCCTTGGTATAGCGGTAGTACCAGTCCACCAGTTTGTCCCGCCCGTCAGGTTCGGAGACTGGATTAATCAGAACGATGACATTATCCCGAATTTGCTTGATCGTCTTGTCTTCGCTGGTGATCAGCCGATATGCTAATTCCATCAGCATTTCTGGAGAACCCATTTCGGTAGAATGCATTCCACCATTTAGATAGTAAACAGGTTTAGCCGTTTCCAGTATCGCTTCGGCTTCTTCTGCATTTGTGGTTCTCGGATCAGCGAGTTTTGAAAGGTGAGATTTGTAGTTATCCAACTTCTCCATGCTGTCATCATTGCCGATGACCACCATGTAAATTGGCCTTCCCTCCTCAGTTGTTTCCACCTGCTTGATTTGAAGATGAGGGGATTTCTCCGCCAAAAGCTGGTAATACCCAAAGATCTCAGTGGTATTATGCATCACTCCGGGAGCTCCGATAATCTCTCCAAAATGTTTCAGTGGTGACGGAATTGAAGGATGATCGACCAAATTCATCACAGAACCCGGCAAAAACCTGGGATCGGTGGTAAATTCTTTGATTTTATTGCCGTATTCCGTATCGATTTTTTGGGCAAAAACCGAAGAACTGATCCACCCACAGGCGATCAATCCGAGCAAAAGTGACTTTTTCATAAAAAGGATGGTGGTCTGAACTATCGAATGAGAAGATAGCAGATTAAGCTGAAATGAAAATTCTGCTCATGTAAAATCCAGGATTGTGAAAAGCCAAAAAATTAAGGCTGACATTTCTGCCAGCCTTTTCAATTAATTGAAAATCTCTTTCATACTTTCCTCGTGTGCCTGAAGGATTTTCCCGATCAATTCATCGGTCAAAGCTGTAGACAAAAACAAAGTCTCAAACTGGCTTGGGGCGAGGTAAACACCCAGCTTCAGCATGGCTTGGAAATACTTTCCAAAAAGACCTGTATCCGAGGTTTTTGCCGATTCAAAATCAATCACATCTTCCTCGGTGAAAAACAGAGAATACATGCTTCCCAATTGATTGATCGTAAAATCATAGCCTAGCTTTGCATTAATAGTCGAGATTCCGGTAGCTATTTGCATTCCGATTTCATCCAATCTTGAATAAACTTCCGGATGAGAATTCAAGTATTTCAGCATGGTCAATCCAGCGGCCATTGCAATCGGATTTCCTGAAAGTGTCCCTGCCTGATACACTGGACCAGCCGGAGACACAAATTCCATGATTTCCTTTTTCCCTCCATAAGCCCCTACCGGCATACCTCCGCCGATGATTTTGCCCAAAGTCGTCATGTCGGGAATTACACCAAAAAGCTCCTGAGCGCCACCTCTCGCCAGACGGAATCCGGTCATCACTTCGTCAAAAATCAAAACGATTCCCTCACGGGTGCAGATATCTCTCAATCCTTGCAAATAGCCGGGATTTGGCAGGCAGAGTCCCATATTTCCCGGCACGGGCTCCAGGATCAAAGCAGCAATTTCTCCATAATTCGCCGCCACAAGATTTTCGATTGCATCGAGGTCATTGTAGGGAGCCAAAAGAGTGTCTTTTGCCGTGCCTTCTGTCACTCCAGGCGAATCCGGATGTCCCATAGTGATAGCTCCCGAACCGGCAGCAATCAGGAAAGAATCCCCATGACCATGGTAATGACCTTCCATCTTGATGAATTTATCCCGACCGGTGTAGCCACGAGCAACCCGAATGGCTGACATGGTGGCTTCTGTGCCGGAATTTACCATACGGACTTTTTCGACCGAAGGAACCATGCTTACTATCAGTTCAGCTATCTCGACTTCTTTGGCAGTTGGTGCTCCAAAAGAAGTTCCATTTGACATCGCTTCGATCACTGCCTCGCGGATCATGGGATGATTATGACCAAGGATCATTGGTCCCCAACTGTTGATCAGCTCGATGAAGGAGTTTCCGTCTTCATCGAAGAGATATGCCCCGTCGGCTTTCTTGATAAAAATCGGCTCTCCTCCCACGGCACGAAATGCCCGCACAGGGGAATTGACTCCTCCGGGAATGAAGTTTTTTGCTTTGGCAAAAAGCCTTTTGCTTTCAGAAATCTGCATGATTTATTGTAATGGAATCAGCTCACCGGCCTCGAGTTTGAAAACCGGCGTGTAGCTGTTGTTGTTCGATTTTTGAAAATTAAAGCCATAAGTCAATTTACCGGGCTGAAAAGAGCGCTGGTCAAGACTTCTTCTCAGGTCATAGCCAAATGAAGGAGTGGAATTGGAACCTAACCAATACACTAATTCAGCACCCAACACTGAGTTCATCAATGGGTAAGCCAGAAATTGCTCATAATACTTGTCCCGAAACTGATTCATGGACTCGGCATCAAACTTAGGCGTGTTGTTGGAGATGAAATAGAAATTAGGATACTCCAGCATTTCGTAATTGGCAAAATTAAAACCCAACCAAGAATCCATCACCAAGACAGGGACGGCAGTGGTGATGCTTTCCATCAGGGCAAATACCGACTGCCCGATCGCAGGGTCATCAGAAAGCAAAATGATCTGATCAACGGATGGATTATTTCCCCTGCTTACCCCAAGGCCCTGAAGAAAAGTAGAGGCATTTCTGGGATCAATTTTCTGGATTTTTGTCACCTGAAAACCAGCTTTTTCCAAATCCGACTGTAAGAGCAAGCCTAGCTTCTCATCTCTGGAACTGCTGCTATATCCAATTGCCACTCGCTTCCCCCAATTCTGAGACTTGAGGCTGGAAATAATCCCAGATGAAAGGGAAATCACCGATGGTCTGAAAAGATAGCTGTATTCTGACTCTTCGAATCTTTCACCCAAATTTGAAAGTGGATGAATAAATGGAATTTGTTCTTTTTCCGCAAAAGCACTGACAAATTCACTTTCCTCCGGATAAATCGGGCCAATGATCGCATCGGCCTGTTTTACGGCAGGATCATTCAAAAGATTGGTAAGATGGTTCAAATCCCTTTTGGAATCAAAAGTCACCAAATTGACTTTTTGCCCCTCACTTTTCAACTGATCCACCCCAAACTCGATGCCTTGATACAGCTCAAACATAAAATCTGTGAAGCCAACACTTGATACGGAAGATGCATCTGAACTAGTAAATGGCAGGATAACCACCAAATCCAACACTTCATCTTTCACTGCATTCTTATTGGAAGTAGTTGACCTTATCTGATTCAATGCGGCAATTTCACTTGCAGACATAATCGTTTGCTTTTGCAAAACTGCCGCTAAAGCTGTGGCATATCCTTCATTGGCTTTGAATTCATCAAGATTGGCAACCAAATAACTTGCTGTAGCATTTTTCAAATACACAAAGGTTGCATTATAAGCCTGGATTAGAATCTCCTCTTTCTTTATGGTCTGAATCACCTTAAGTGCTTCGGTGTTCTGATTATTTTTAAAATAAGCAATCGCCAAAAGGTATTTGGACTCATCGGATTTGTTCCAGTTCTTACCATAAACCGGCTGCAAGGCACTTATCGCCTGAGCAGGTTGATTGGCACCAAGTGCTGCTTCCGCCAAATGAAAAGCGGCATAATTGGAGAGATTTCCATATTTATTGGGATCTGTCAATGGTTTAAACCCATTGATAGCAGCCCAGTAATCTTTTGCCAAAAGGGCAGTTTTAGCTTTTTGATATTCCTCCGGGAGCCCTTGAGCTTTTGAAAATTGAATGGAAAAAAGTAAAAGAAAGATGATGAACAGATTTCGCATGATTCCGGGTGGGTCGGGATGATTGTCGCAGGGGCAAATTTAACCCATTATTTTCAAACCCAAAGTTTGGGCCAGAAAGGGTTTGAAAATGAAAAACCCGAAGTTTCTCCTTCGGGTTTTGAATGGTTAACTATTTTTGGGAAGGGACTATTACAAGGCTCTACACCTATCCCAGCTAGGGGCCAACCCCTATTTTCTAAGGAGATTCAAGAGTCCCTTTCGGGTTTCTCCAGTCTTTTCAAGGTTTAAGACCCAGAAGTAAGTTCCTTCAGGAACTGATTTTCCATCGTAAGTCCCATCCCATCTTTCATCCGGATTTTCTGTAGAAAAAATCAGTGAACCGCCTCTTTCATAAATCTGGATATTGGCACTCTCAATGGTTCCCAAAGCTGGTACACCCCAGTCATCATTGACACCGTCATGATCCGGAGTGAAGGTATTAAAAACTTCAATTTCACTGATCCGGGTAAACATCGTATTCAAAAGGAATTCTTTTTGAATGACGTTTCCTCCTCTATCTTCAATTTTAACCAAGATTGAGTACTGGTTCTTGATTTCTGGATTTGCCTGGTTTTTCCAGGAAAGGGAATTTCCATTGACCTGAAAAAGGGCGTTGTCTAAGCTTCCCTCCACCAGTGAAATGGCATGAGAATCATCTGCTTTGTCAATGACAGTTAACTTGCCGATTTCTGAAACTGCCTTGGTAGAAGCGGGTTCAAATTTATCATTGCTCAAACGAACATCCTCAGGTGCAGATTTTGGCAAAATTGTGAGTTTCTGTACAGGATTTAACAATTCAGGATTTTGGATTCCATCCGGTAATCCCAAGACTCCAGCCATTAAATAACTGCCTTTCACAAAGAGATTGAGCTGGCTTTTCTCCCAAGTAACCGGCAATTCAAGAATCTGCCCGTCTTTGGTCAAAGCGGAGACATGTGAAGGAAGATTAGGCAAGGTTGCCCATGGGGTTTCAACCTCAATAGGGTCAAGGACCGTACCCAATTCTGCCGGAACAATTTCAAAAACGGCTTCCCTGAAATCTAACTCATAATTAGAACTGGCCTTCAGATCACCAAAACCGATTTCATACTCTCCTACTTTCTCGCCTGCAGCTCTTTTTACATTTCCTGAAATAACATTTGCAATTTCCTGAACATCCAAGCCAACCACATGGTAAGTCAATTCAGGGTCCGAGTTTCCGAAGATTTTTTGCGTCTCCACAGCCTCAAGAATCACTTCTTTCTTGATGATTTCAAAATAGGAGGGTGAAAACTCGATTTTATAATTCCCTCCGGAATTCAGAGTTCCTTGGTTGATTTGATATTGGCCCACATTTTCACCTTCGACCCGCTGCAATTCCCCTGATACGATTTCTTGGCTATCATCATATTTCAACCCGGAAACCGAAAAACCAAACTCCTGATCTGAAGAACCAAAGACCTTTTTCTGACCGGATACCACAGACACTTGGAGGCCTGCTGGCTCCACAGTTACTGTTTGCTCCAAAGGAATAAAATTGGAAATGCTAAAAGTAGAGGTAGTGGCAATTGTAGCCTTCACTTTAGTAGTGCCCGCCTTCAAAATCATGGCACTGTTTCCATTTATTCTAAGAATGGTTGAGTCCTCTGCGGTATAAATTATCGGTTGGCCCAAATGATCCACCTCTTCCCCCAAATTGTAATCCGGATCTCCATAAGTTTTTAGCATTTCCTGCGGAAAATTGAGCCCGGAGGGGACTCTAGCGTTTTCCAAACCCGGAATTGGGTTTTTGCTCACTTTTTGCCCAACCGGATCATACTTTATAGACTTTAAATAAGGATAAGAAATCATTGCCAACAAATCGGTCGGTTCTTTGATCTCCCATACATCTGAAAAATTCCAATATCCTAATGCCAAAGAATCTTTTCCTTTAAGGGCCTTGGTATTCATGCCGGAACCTCCGCCGGAGTTGGAATCCTGCCCGGTTTTCTCCACATCCCAAAATGAATCAATGAAAGTGACTTTGGATTCTGTCCAACCTACTAATCCTCCAACTTGGCTTTTTGCAAAGACTGTTCCGGCTGCATAAGAGGTCTTAAGAATTGCTCCCCTAAACCTGCCAACCAATCCACCTGCTACTTCATTTGCTGTGACATGGGAAACGCTGTATGAATCTTGGATCAGGTTGTCGGCTTGAGAGTGAAAATACCCAACCAATCCGCCAACCTCCAAGTTTGCACTGACTCTTCCTGAGGAAAAACTACGGTTAAGATTGGTTTGGTATGCATTTCCTGCAATCCCTCCTGCACTTCTGTATCCTGCAATAGTTCCAAGCGAGTAGCTGTCTGCAATTTCTGAATTACCAATGGTACCTACCAGGCCTCCCACATAGTATTTGCCCTCCACCTGTCCGTCAAAGGAACAATTGAAAATTTTAACCTTTATACCAACACCCAATAAACCACCGGTATCACTCCCCCCTTTGATCAGAAAATTGTTTAGCTGAAGGTTTTTAAACTGGGCATTGCCTGCTTTGCCAAAAAGACCGATCGTACTCTGGACCGGTCTGTTGATCACCAAGTCGGAAATCGAGAAGTTATTGCCATCAAAAATTCCTGTAAAATTGGAAATCGGAAGCCATCCCAAACCTGAATTTGAATTTGGTCCAGCGTATTCGTCGTATCCTGGACTATTTTTATCCAGATTTCCGACCAAAATAAAAACGGAAAATTGCTTATCCTTAATCCCGGCAAGTTGTTCCCAATTGGCAATTCGGTAAGGATCTTCTTTGATGCCTTTTCCACCTGCAAACTGTGCTTGCAAATCCGAGATTCTGAGAAAAAGAAAAGAGACCGCCAAAATCAGTGCTTTCAAGGAAATTCCAGGCTGGAAAATATTTTGACAAATATTTATCATTCGCCCTTGAATAAAGAGCATTCCCTTAACACACAATTCAACTTTCAAAAGTTGAAGCGCTTTAGCCGAAAATAGAAACCTCTTCATTACACTTAAGTATATTTTGAAACACCAAAAAGCAAAAAAAATTAAACCGCCATTTAATAAGTAAAAAAACTGATGTAAAAGTGATTCATTAAAAATATTATTTCAAATAACAGATGTTTCAAAAATAACTTTTGAAACACATAGAGCTATTCAA